>CAMDNE010000013.1 GCA_945902745.1 Chitinophaga pinensis
TATGCTTGGTCAACAGGAGCCGCAACACCAACTATTAATGCAACTATTGCAAACAATCCTATTAGTGTTGTTGTAACAAATGCATTTGGATGTTCTGGAACTTCTCCTGTTTTCCCAATAGCTGAAAACAATGTTATAACAGCCAACTTTAACGTAACTATTTGTCAAGGTCAATCGTCTGTGATACATGGTATTGCTCAAACTGTTGCAGGAGTTTATTCTCAAACGTTCACCCTTGGTACTGGATGTGATAGTACTTCTAACGTAACGCTTGTTGTAAATCCTCTCCCTATAGTAAACGCAGGAGTTGATCAAGCAGTGTGTACAGGTGTTGCTACAACATTAACAGCGACTAGTGCTGCAACGTATACATGGAACAATGGTATAACGAATGGTGTACCATTTACCCAAGCTATTGGACCAATAACGTATACAGTAACTGGAACTTCTGCCGCTGGCTGCCTGAACACAGATCAAGTTGTTGTAACGGTTAACCCATTGCCTATTGTAGCTGCTGGTGTTGATCAGGTAGTATGTGCTGGAACTGCGGTAACATTAGCGGGGTCTGGTGCATCTACCTATACATGGAACAATGGTGTTACAAATGGTGTGGCATTTACACCTATTGCAACAAATACCTATACAGTAACTGGAACGGATGTAAATGGTTGCATTAATACGGATCAAGTGTTGGTTACGGTAAACCCTATTCCTGTTGTTTTTGCAGGAAATGACCTTGTTCTTTGTGAAGGGACTACCGCAACATTAAACGCAACAGGAGCAACCACATATACTTGGGATAATGGGGCTGTGAATGGAGTAGTATTCATCCCAAGTCTAGGAAACACCACATACACCGTAACAGGAACAACAGCTGCAGGATGCATAGATACGGATCAAATAGATATTAATGTAGCATCAATAACTCCTGTTACATTTATACCAAGCCTTACTTATGGTTGCGCTCCTTTAACTGTGACTTTTACAAGTACAACAATTGGCGCATCAAGTTATACGTGGACAATGAGCGATGGTACAGTTATAACAGGATCTGAAACAGTAAATAACACCTTTGAAGAGCCAGGATGTTACGATATTTCACTATCCATAACAAATTCAAATGGTTGTCCAAGTGTTTTTTCAGCAATGGGTTTAGTTTGTGTTGAAGAAACACCAATTGCATCTTTTAATCAATCGACTTTTATCGTTTCTGAATTCAATCCTACTGTTATTTTCGATAATAATTCAATAGACGCCACGACCTATCTTTGGGATTTTGGGGATGGTTCAGCCACATCAAACCAAACCAATCCAGCACATGATTATTTAAATGTTGAATTAGGAACTTATACTATAACGCTTGTTGCAATTTCGGCTTTTGGATGTGTGGATACGGCTTATTCATCTATTCAATTGGAAGAAGAATTAATTTTTTATGTCCCAAATACGTTCACTCCAGACAATGATATGTTCAACCAAACCTTCCAACCTATATTTACCTCTGGTTATGATCCGTATGATTATACGTTGTTGATCTTCAATCGTTGGGGAGAAACTGTATTTGAATCACATAACACAGAAATAGGATGGAATGGTACTTATGGTTCAAACAGCAACCAAGGACTCGTTCAGGATGGAACGTATACATGGAAAATAGAATTCAAAACGAATAGAAATGATGAACGTAAAATGATTGTTGGACATGTGAATTTAGTCCGATAAAAACACTTCTAATGCAACGAGTTCATTTCTAGAAGAAATGGAAAAGTTTGGATTTTTGTTATACTATCAATAGACTACTTTCCAATACAAAACTTAGCAAAAATATTTCCTAACAAATCATCCGTTGAAATATCGCCAGTAATTGTTCCTAGATCATACATTGCTTGACGAATATCCATCGCAACAAAATCAGCAGTAATATTGTTTTCTAAGTCGAATTTTGCTTTTTCTAGTGAGGTAGCTGTTCTTTTTAAAGCATCAAAATGTCTTACGTTTGACACGATTGTTTCATTTGCCATATTGAAATCTCCTGTTATCAATTCGACTAACTTTTGTTTCAATTCATCGATACCCAATCCAGCTTTTGCACTTATGTATATGATCGGTCCCCGAGCTGTGTCGAGGGGCCGGTCATTTATATCTACTTTATTGGCAATAATAATAATTTTCTTGTCTTGATAAGTAGACTGGATTTCTTTGGCCCAATCTATGACTTCATTCAAGCTGTTTTCTATTGAAACATCTGCTAAGCATAAGACAATATTTGCCTGATAAATCTTTTCTTTTGAACGTTCAATTCCCATTGCCTCAATTTCTTCCGCCCCTTCGCGAATTCCTGCAGTGTCAATTAATCGAAATTGAATTCCATCTATATTTAATACTTCCTCGATAACATCACGAGTCGTACCTGCAATGTTGCTTACAATTGCGCGCTCTTCACCCAATAATTGATTCAGCAACGTACTTTTTCCTGTATTTGGAGCACCAACAATTGCTACTGGAACACCATTTTTAATTGCATTTCCTAATTCAAACGATTTTGATAATCGGTTAATGTATTTAATAACATCAATTACTAATTGCAATAATTCCTTGCGATCTGCAAATTCAACATCTTCTTCAGCGAAATCTAATTCCAACTCAACCAAAGAAGCAAAATGAATGAGTTTTTCCCGTAAATCTTTTAATTCAGACGAAAAACCACCACGTAATTGTTTTAACGCAATATCATGCGCTCCTTTTGACTGAGAAGCAATTAAATCCGCCACTGCTTCAGCTTGTGATAGATCCAATTTTCCATTCATGAAAGCACGCATGGTATATTCACCAGGATTGGCTAATCTGCAACCACCATCAAGCAATGTTTGAATAATTTGTTGTTGAATATAAGGTGAAGCATGACACGCAATTTCGGCAGACTCTTCTCCGGTAAAACTTTTTCCATGTGCGAAAACAGTGATTAACACCTCATCGATTAATTCTCCTGTTAAGCTTTTGAAATAACCAAAATGTGCAGTGTGCGTATTTTTATCTAAAAGATTTTTAGAAAATGTCTTAGACACTATACCTAAGGCTTTATCGCCTGAAATTCTAATAATTGCAATTGCACCAACTCCATTTGGAGTAGATAAAGCACAGATGGTGTCGTTTGAATGTATCATTGTGGTACAAAGATAAAAATAAGTTAACTGGATTAAGGCTAATCCATGCTAATCATTTCTTTACATGTTGTTAACATTGGCTTTAAATGGAACTCGCTAAATAGTGGTTCATTTGCACAACTAAAATTTTCATAATGAAAAAGATAATTTTCTTATTTACATTGGTTACACTCGCATCTTGCAACGTGTTAAAAGAATTTGATACCACAGGCTTTACCATCGATGGAAACACGGTTTCTTATAACAATATTCCAATGGCTGAATTGGAAGGGTTAGAATTCGCTTATGACAACCGAAAGCTGGTAAAAGAATTGACCTTCAAAGTATTGGAAACAGCAAATAACAACAAAATAAACAATCTGATTGCCTTTTTACATGCGAAGCACCCTGATTATGAAATTGAGGTTGAAATTCCATTTGAAGACCTTAAAAAATACAAGAACTAAAAAAGTGCCATCGAAATCGATAGCACTTCCAATTTTTTCTAAAAAAAACAATTAAAAGTTTATTTGGGCTTGTAACCTTAATAAATTTCCTGATTGAAAATTATCCGGTTTTGCATGATCTTCAAATCGTCTATGTGAAATTGTATACATCACTACCAATTCAAATGTTTTGTGTGGCTGCCATTCTAAACCGATTTCATATTCGTTAACCTTATAACTTCTTGCGTCCAATTCATGTTTTTTACCTCCTTCGTAATATTGTCCTCTAACAAAAGGTATTAATGTTTGTTTTCCAAACTTTAACATATAAGACATTGTAATATATCCGCCTTTTAAGTCTTGCACCTCAATTGAGTCTGTATATTTATTATATTCAGGCCCTTTACCAATATTATATTCAGCTTGAATACCAAATGGTTTTGGGTATAAAATAAATGAAGCGGCGGCCCTTTGATCTAAATATTCTGAATCATCATTTTTCTTAACGCCTGAACTAGTCGAAAGCAATACAACTTTTCCACTATAAGCCTGAATACCTGGTTCAATTATCTGATTTTTAATTTTAATAGGATAGCTAAGCCTACTTACTATATGCAAATTGTCATTTCTTTCAAATTGATTAGCTGTTTGCCCATTATATGCCCCAAAAGCAAATACACCATAATCACCTGAACCTTTAAGACCATCTTTCACAAGAGAAGAATATAATGATCTTGTTGTCTTAGGCGCCCAATAAAAGAAAGCTCCTAAATCACGTTCATTTGATACGGCACTATTTAATGCGTCATTTCTATCTAAAGGTAAACGATTTTGACTTGATTGCATATTTTCAAAACCATATGGAACCTTACTTTGACCCAAACGTATTCTGAACTGGTTATCCTTATCCAAGCCTAAATCAAAATAAGCATCTCTAAGTTGTACAATATGACCTGTTGTTCCCGCTGAAGAAGCGAAATCTGGTTGCACATAAAAATATACTCTTTTTGATATTTGGCCTGAAAAAATCATACGTGCACGACGAATAAAGAAACCACCATTTTCTCCCCATGATTTATCACATTGCTCGCACTTCAAATCAGGATTTGTTTCTAATAGGCGGTTGTATCTTACTTGTAAATAACCTCTTATCTGAATATTATCATACCAATTTGATTTAGTAGTCTCCTCACTTTTAACAATTGATTTAACCGTATCAGATTGTGCTCTTACAAGCTGCGAACTTAATACTAGCATAGATAAACCGAATAATTTCGAAATACTTCTTTTCATACATTTAATTTTAAGATGCCAAAAGTATTTTATTAATATACAGTTAACACACAGTTTATAATTATTTAAGATTTTCTTAATTTTCATAACAATTTCATAACACGCTAAAAAGAAGCTGAAAACTTTAAACAACTGTTTTTTAATTACTTATAATTTCACAACACTTCATTTTATCGAATTTGATTAACATTGGCTTAACATTCGGCAAACACACTATTTTATAATTCATTGGTTTACAATTGATTTACCCCACTTGATGCGAAAAGATTATGACCAAGGTTAACTTTACGTTAAAAAACAGGTGCCTTTGAATTTGAAAGGAAATATTCAGATACATTTGCCAAAAAATTAGACGATTATGACATCAGGTATCTTAAAATTCTTTTTACCGAAAGACAAAGTATTCTATAATCTTTTCGAAGAAGCAAGTGGCAATTTAGAAATCTTAGCAAAAAAGTTGGTTTCCATTATGAACGAGCCAGAATACTCTGTTAGAGGTGTTCTCGTAAAAGAAATGGAAGAATTAGAACATTTAAATGATAATATAACGCATAATATATTTCTTGAACTAGGAAGAAATTTCATCACGCCGTTTGACCGTGAAGACATTCATAGTTTAGCTTCTGCCTTAGATGACATAGCAGATTACATGTACGCTTCAGCTAAAAAAATTAACGTTTATAAAATTGACCCAACCGAAGATACAGGAATGAAAAAAACAGCAGACGCTATTCTAATGGCCGTTTTAGCTGTCAACCAGGCTGTTGTAGAATTAAGGAATTTGAAAAACACACAAAAAATTATTGAGTGTGTAATCAAGATTAACAGCGCAGAGAACAACGCAGACGATCTATTTGATTTGAGTATTGAAAAATTATTCGATTCAAATGTTGATTTCAAAGAATTAATCAAGAAAAGAGAAATTTATCAAGTACTGGAAATCGTTACAGATAAATGTGAAGATGCAGGAAATGTGATTGAATCAATTGTTGTTAAGTACGCTTAACCAGTATATACTTTTTTAATACATTACTATATGTTTACATTACTAATTGTAGTAATCGCTATAGCACTCTTGTTTGATTTGGTCAATGGATTTCACGATGCTGCTAATTCTATTGCAACGGTTGTTTCAACAAAAGTCTTAACACCTTTTCAAGCGGTTGTTTGGGCTGCAACCTTCAATATTATAGCATTTTGGGTTTTTGATATGAGTGTTGGAAATACGGTTGCAAAAACTGTTGATAACGGAGCAATTGATCTATGGGTCATTTTGGCAGGACTTTTGGCCGCAACATTTTGGAACTTATTGACTTGGTGGTTTGGAATTCCTTCTTCTTCTTCACACACTTTAATTGGTGGATTTGCAGGCGCTGCTATCGCTCATGCTGGATTTGATGTTGTAAATACAGCTGAAATTTTTAAAGTAATTGCATTCATTTTTCTTGCTCCAATAATTGGGGGTATAATCGCTTTTATCTTTGCGTTAATAACGATTAGTCGAAGTTTTGCCTGGAAAATGATAAGTTACGGCTTGCTAACTGGTGGGGTAATCTATTTAATGCAATACATGGTCGAATTTATGGATGTAAAACCAGCGATGATGTGGATTGTTGTTATTATGATGGGAGTAACAGGATTAACGTATCTTGGGTACCAAGTGTTTTATGGGAAAAGGCAAACAGCAGTGCGCGAGTCACACATGTACAAGCGTTTGCAATTGTTGTCTTCAGCAGCATTTTCTTTAGGACATGGTGGGGCAGATTCACAAAAAGTGATGGGGATTATTTGCGCAGCACTTATGGTTTATGGAAATTATGCGAGAAAGGAAAACATTAACGTTGATAAAAACCTTCAAGTTTCTGAACTTATACAAATTGAGCATATTAATGATAAAGGAAAAACTGACAAATTTAAACCTGAAACTGGAGTTATAAATGACATTACCTTTTATGCGGATGGAGATAATCTAATTGATCTTTCTACTCAAGAAGTGATTTTTAAGAAAGAAAAATTGGTAGAAACATATTCTAAAGCAAATCTTTTTACAACTTTCAAAGAGGCTGATGGAAAATTAGAAAAATTACATGTTTATTCGAAAGGAAAAAGTTTTTATGATTCTGAAACTGACGAGTTAATCTTCGTTGATAAAACGTTGTCTAAAACATATTCAAAAGCCGGTGTATTTTCTAACTATGTTGATAAACAAGAAATTAGAGACGGATACAAAATCAAAGGTAAAATTCACTCAGATACGATGCCATTTTGGATTTCTTTTGGGTGTTATTTCATGATTGGAATAGGAACATTAATGGGAGGTTGGAAAATCGTTAAAACAATGGGTACCAAAATCACTAAAGTTACGCCACTTGAAGGAGTTTGTGCTGAGACTGCCGGAGCCTTAACATTATTCACCGTGTCGAATATGGGAATTCCAGTGTCAACGACACACACAATCACAGGGTCTATTATCGGCGTTGGAGCAATCAGAAGATTAAGTGCTGTTCGATGGGGAGTAACCATCAACTTATTATGGGCATGGATTCTTACAATTCCTGTAAGCGGATTATTAGCAGCAGGAATCTATTATTTGATATTGATGTTTAAATAATATTGTTGGAAAATCCATTACTGTTCGTTGCTTCAAAAATTTAACATCCTCTTTTACAGGTGTAAATTCCGGAATTAAATTTTTATTGCGCCTCAATTAATGACTTTTCCAACAATATGATGCGAATCTGTTTATGATAAAGGGAACGAAAGTTCCCTTTTTTGTTGCATTAACATCTGTATTCACTTCATTTAGGTATACGATATTTGATTTCTTCCATCCGCGAATTTCCGCGTTTTCTGCGGGAGTAACAAATTCCTATTTCCTCTTCGACTGAAAAAACTTCAACATTACCTCCGAACATTCTTTTTCCAAAACACCGTTCACAATTAACGTTTTCGGATGGTACAACTCATTTTTAAATCGTCCAGCACCTCGTTTTTCATCTCGTGTTCCAAAAACAACTTTATCCAATTGCGACCAATAAAGCGCACCAGCGCACATAACACACGGTTCAACTGTTACATATAAAGTACAGCCTGTTAAATATTTTCCACCTAAAAACTCGGCAGCTGCAGTTATTGCTTGCATTTCTGCATGAGCCGTAACATCGTTTAAATGTTCTGTGAAATTATGGGACCTTGCAATTATTTGATTTTTAGCTACTATTATAGCTCCTACAGGAACTTCATCTTGCTCAAAAGCTTTATAAGCCTCTTGCAGAGCTTGTTTCATAAAGTATTCGTCATTATATGGAGATATCATTCTATTCTAAGATAAATTGTACATTTGAAAATTAAATAAAAAAGGTGAAAAACACGATCCCATCGCTAAAAAAAGGTGATTTAATTTATATTACAGCACCAGCAAAAGCAATTGAAAAAGAATATGTTCTTTTTGCAAAAGCATTTTTTGAAAAACAAGGTTTTCGTGTTTTAATAAGTGAACATTGCCTTGGAACATTTAATTATTTTTCTGGAACAGATGCTGAGCGCCTCGCTGATCTCCAATTCGGAATTGATAATCCCGACGTAAAAGCAATTTTTTGTGCCCGAGGAGGATATGGTTGCATTCGAGTCGTAGACCAAATACAATGGGCGTCAATGTTGCGTGAACCAAAATGGTTAATTGGTTACAGCGATATCACAATTTTTCACCAACGTCTTCAGCGATTTGAACTGCCAAGTATTCACGGAACAATGCCTTTCAATTTTGAAAAAAACTCACCTGAAGCATTAGAAACTTTATTGGCAGCAATGAAAGGTGAAGAATATTCTATTACTTTTTCTGGTGATAAATTCAATCAATTAGGAACCGTTCAAGGAAAACTTGTTGGAGGAAATTTAAGTATTTTATATAGCTTACTTGGAACAGATGATCAAATAGACTATAGCAATACAATTCTCTTTATAGAAGATTTAGCGGAACATTTGTACCATATTGACAGAATGCTTTTTGCCTTTGAAAAAGCGGGTGTTTTTAATAAAATAAAAGGGTTAATCATTGGGGGAATGACAGATTTGCAAGATACAGATACTCCTTTTGGACAATCACTGGAAGAAATTATCTTACACCATTTCACCTATAGAAAAATTCCTATTGCGTTTAATTTTCCTGCTGGTCACATAGATGACAATAGAGCCTTAAGACTTGGAAGTGAATGTTTATTAATGGTCAATGAATTAGAAACAGAATTAAATTTTATATAAATGAGCACCACTTTCATTGTTGTCGTTTCTGTTGTTCTCCTTCACTTTATAGTGGGAATAGGTTTTTTGATTTATAAACTTGGAAAAAAGAAATAAATCTCTTAAAAATCAAGTCAATAATTTCGTTAGAAGTACTGAACATCCTACCGGAAATTCTTCTTAATAAATGCCACAGATGCACAGATTATTCTGTTTAACAAAAAAGCTGTTCTAAACAATTACAAATCATCTGTTGTAAATTTTATTTTCATCAAGATAACAAATTGATGTTAGTTTAAAATCTATCTGTGCATCTGTGGCTGAGATATTTTTAGCGGCTTATTGAGAAAAATAAACTCAATGCGAGTATTCTTTTTAATAAATGCCACAGATGCACAGATTATATTCTAATTTTTACAAAAAAGCTGTTCTAAACAATTACAAATCATCTGTTGTAAATTTTATTTTCATCAAGATAACAAATTGATGTTAGTTTAAAATCTATCTGTGCATCTGTGGCTGATATTTTTTTTAGCTACCTATTGCAAAAAATAAGTCAAAGCACCACCACTTTTTTACTTATTCGGTTTTCATCCTCTTGAATAGTACAGAAAAATGTTCCTCTAGGCAAATCAGTAACTTCCGTTTTACCTTCTTCACCAATTAACCAGGTTCCAACATATGTTCCTTCAACGCTCGTTATCGTAATAACAGATCCATTTTTTCCTTCAACAAAAAGTCTACCTTCCGATGGATTGGGATAAATTGAAACAGCAACTTCCATCTGTTCTCTTTTTTGAGACGCTTCTTTTATTGGATTCGTTTCTTCCTTAGAAACACTTCCTTTTAAATGATTTTCCTCTTGTGCAAAGCAACTTCCCGCCGCAATTAAACACATCAACATCACAGCTCTTTTCATCGTTTGTTTTCACTAGAACAACAATTATACTTTTCGTTACAAAAAACACAACAAAATCATTTTTTGTTTGTTTTTATATATAATCAGTCTAAATAAGGCCTTCCCCCTTGTTGCTTGCGTTGTAACACTTAAATTTGGGGCATATTATATTAATTATTATACTATTTATGAGTAAGTCAGTTATTTTAAAATCTTCTATTGCCAAAAAATACTGGATGGCATTTACAGGGTTGTTTTTATGTCTTTTCCTTGTAGGTCACCTTCTTGGAAATTTACAATTGTTCTACGCAGGAGAAGAAGGCAGAAGAGCATTCAATGAATATGCCTACTTCATGCAGCATAATTTATTGATCAAAGTAATGTCATACGTTACTTATCTATCAATTTTATTTCATGCTATTGATGGATTATTATTGGCTTTTCAAAACAAAAAAGCACGTCCAGTTCAATATGCAATGAACAAAGCTTCTGCAAATTCGTCATCTGCTTCAAGACAAATGGCTTTGTTAGGAAGTATTATTTTGATTTTCATTGCAACGCATATGGTGAACTTTTGGGGCAAAATGCATTTCGGAGAAATTCCTTTGCATACGTATAAGGTTTCAATGCCTGGTCAAATGGGACAAGTGCAAGAAAGTTCATTCTACTATACGCATGATTTTTCGGTTCAACCAGTTCCTGTTGTTAAGGAAATTGTTGTAAAAAATGAATTAGAATTATACATCAAAAATCCTGAAATTAAAGTTGGTGAAGGTTATAAAGATTTACATTCAGTTGTCATGGGATTCTTTGGAAAAAGTGCAAACGGAAACGATGTTAACGAGTTAGCTTGGTTAGCTGTTTTATTGTACACAATTTCAATGGCCGTTCTCTCTTTTCACTTAATGCATGGATTCGCTTCAGCTTTTCAAACATTAGGAATGCGCCATCCGCGATATACAGCAATCATTAAGAATGCAGGATTAGGATTTTCAATTGTTGTCCCTGCTGTCTTTGCTGCAATTCCATTGTACATCTTCTTTAAGTAATAATTCGATTTTAAAAATAGATTCATATGTCAATTTTAGACTCAAAAATACCTTCTGGCGAACTAAATCAAAAGTGGTCTTCTTACAAGGATCATATTCGATTAGTTAATCCAGCAAACAAAAGAAACATTGATATTATTGTTGTTGGAACAGGTTTAGCTGGTGGATCAGCTTCTGCAGCCTTAGCAGAATTAGGATATAATGTTAAAGCTTTTTGTTTTCAAGATTCACCTCGTCGTGCGCACTCTATCGCTGCACAAGGAGGAATCAATGCTGCAAAAAATTACCAAGGAGATGGAGATTCTGTTTTCCGTTTATTTTACGATACAGTAAAAGGTGGTGACTACAGAGCACGTGAAGCAAATGTTTACCGTTTGGCTGAAGTTTCCGCAAGTATCATTGACCAATGTGTTGCACAAGGTGTACCATTTGCTCGTGAATACGGTGGTTTATTGGATAACCGTTCATTTGGTGGTTCTCAAGTTTCTCGTACGTTTTATGCGAAAGGGCAAACTGGACAACAACTTTTATTAGGCGCTTATTCAGCAATGTCTCGCCAAATCGGAAAAGGAAAAATCCAAATGTATAACCGTCACGAAATGCTTGATTTGGTTATCGTAGATGGAAAAGCTCGTGGAATCATTGCAAGAAATCTTGTAACTGGTTCTCTTGAAAGATTTTCTGCACACGCGGTAGTTATTGCTTCTGGTGGATATGGAAACGTATTCTATCTTTCAACGAACGCAATGGGATCTAACGTAACAGCAGCTTGGAAAGTGCACAAAAAAGGAGCTTTCTTTGCGAATCCTTGTTATACACAAATTCACCCAACATGTATTCCAGTTTCTGGAGATCACCAGTCTAAATTGACGTTGATGTCTGAATCATTGAGAAATGACGGACGTATTTGGGTTCCTAAAAATTTAGAGGACTCTAAAGCGATACGTGAAGGTAGAATGAAACCAACAGATATTTCTGAAGAAGAAAGAGATTATTACTTGGAAAGACGTTATCCTGCATTTGGAAATCTTGTTCCACGTGATGTTGCTTCTCGTGCTGCAAAAGAAAGATGTGATGCTGGTTTTGGTGTCAATGCTACTGGTGAGGCCGTTTATTTAGATTTTGCATCAGCAATTGAACGTTACGGAAGAGAAAAAGTGCGCATGAATCATGATGGAGAAGCTTCAATGGAAACAATCATGGATTTAGGAACTGAAGTTGTGAAGGCAAAATACGGTAACTTATTCCAAATGTATTATAAAATTGTAGATCAAGATCCGTATAAAACACCAATGATGATTTATCCAGCCGTGCATTACACAATGGGTGGAGTTTGGGTCGATTATAACTTAATGACCACAATAACAGGATGTTATGCAACTGGAGAAGCAAACTTCTCAGATCACGGTGCAAATCGTTTAGGAGCTTCTGCATTGATGCAAGGTTTGGCTGATGGTTATTTTGTTTTGCCATATACAATTGCTGATTATTTGGCAGATGATATCAGAACAGGAAAAATTTCTACTGATTTACCTGAATTTGTTCAAACAGAAGCGGACGTAAAAGCAGGTATTGATCGATTAATGAATATTAAAGGAACCAAAACAGTTGATCATTTCCACAAACGTTTAGGTAAAATAATGTGGGATAAGGTTGGAATGGCTCGAAATGCAGAAGGATTAAACTGGGCTATCACTGAAATTCAAAAATTACGTGAAGAATTTTATTCAAATGTTCGAATCCCAGGCACTGTTGATTCATTCAATCCAGAATTAGATAAAGCTAATCGTGTGTGTGATTTCTTAGAATTAGGTGAATTAATGGCAAAAGATGCTTTGAATAGAACTGAATCATGTGGTGGGCACTTCCGTGAAGAGTCTCAAACTGAAGAAGGTGAAGCAAAGCGTAACGATAAAGATTTCGCATATGTTGCTGCGTGGGAATATACTGGAAAACCATCAGAAGCAATCTTACACAAAGAAGATTTGGTGTTCGATAAAGTTAAATTGGTAGAAAGAAATTATAAGTAAAGAAGTTAGCTCTTAGTTATTAGTCTTTAGCAATGGAAATGAAAGGATTTAGAGATTTACAAATTTGGCAAAGAGGATTAGAATTATCTATTCTTGTTTATCAGCACACTTTGAAATTTCCTAAAGAAGAGCAATTTGGTTTAACCTCGCAACTCAGAAGGGCTTCTACCTCAGTACCTCTAAATATTGCTGAAGGTTGGGGACGTGGATCAGATAAATCTTTCGCTAACTTTTTAAAAATAGCTCGAGGTTCCTTGTACGAAGTTGAAACAATATTAGAAATTTGTTTACGATTAGAATATATTACCAATGCCCTATTTCAAACTTTTAAAAATGAAATTGAAGAAATAGGAAAAATGATAAATGGTTTAATTAGAACATTAGATAAATAATAATCAAGTAATTACAGTTTTAAATTTAGCTCAGCTAATTTCTAACTGCTAATTACTAATTACTCTAAAAATTATGAAATTAACATTAAAAATCTGGAGACAAAGTGGACCAAATGACAAAGGCCAAATTGTAACCTATCCTATCGATAACATTGAGGGTGACATGTCTTTTTTAGACATGATGGATGTTTTAAATGAAGAATTAATCGTTAAAGGTGAAGACCCTGTAGCATTTGATCACGATTGCCGTGAAGGTATTTGTGGAATGTGTTCTTTATTCATTAATGGAGAAGCTCACGGACCTGATAGAGCAATTACTACATGTCAATTACACATGCGTAAATTCAGCGATGGTGAAACTATTTATATTGAACCATGGAGAGCAAAAGCATTTCCTGTGATAAAAGATTTAGTAGTTGACCGTGGGGCTTTAGACCGTGTCATGGCTTCTGGAGGATTTGTTTCTGTTAACACTTCTGGAAACACAGTTGATGCAAATGCAATTCCTATTTCTAAAATTGATGCAGACAAAGCGTTCGAAGCAGCAACGTGTATTGGATGTGGCGCATGTGTCGCATCTTGTGTAAATGCTTCTGCCATGCTATTTGTTTCTGCAAAAGTTTCGCAATTAGCGTTGTTACCTCAAGGGAAAGTTGAAGCAACAGAACGTGTTTTAAACATGGTTCGAACGATGGACGAAGAAGGTTTTGGTAATTGTACCAATACTGGAGCTTGTGCCGTTGAATGTCCAAAAGAAATATCTTTAGACAATATTGCCCGAATGAACAGAGAATATTTCAAAGCAATGTTAACGTCTGAATAATAACAATAGTCATTAAATCAAGGGTAAATAATATTCAACCCAACCATTTAAATTAACTATTCGTTATGGTTTAATTAAATTTACTATTTTCGCATAAACTAAATTTTACACTTATGAAAAAAATGTTACTTGTAATGGCAGTTTCCTTCTTTACCTTGGAAGCAATTGCTCAAGTTGTCGTTGCTGGTGTTTCGCCTGCATCGGTTCAAGGTAATTATGATTATGGAGTACAGGCTAATGAAGGCGGTTGGCCAGGTGAAACGGATGATGGTACTTGGGCGCTTGCTTTAGACTTCAATGTTGATGGTACAAACGTTCAAGGAGAATTAATGATGGTAGAAGACGGTACTCCTGGTACTAACCTTCAAGGACATCCTATCTCACAAGAAGGTTGTTCACCTTTAACCAATAATTTAACAGGCAAAATTGCTGTTATTTATCGTAACACTTGTAATTTTTCTTTAAAAGCATTCAATGCTCAAGTTGCAGGTGCAATTGCTGTAATTGTTGTAAATAGAGAAGATGCAGGAATTGCAATGACCGCTGGTACTGACGGTGTTAACGTTACTATTCCAGTTGTTATTTTATCTAAAACTGATGGAAACGCAATTATCGCAGAAATGCTTAACGGTCCTGTTGTTATGTTTATTGGAAACAAATTTGGAATAAACACGAATGATATTGGATCAGGTCCTGATAACACTATCATCGCTACTCAAGCAACTACTCCAAGTATTTTGGCTCAAAGTGCAGCTGATTTTTCTTTTACACCTGGTCTTGCAATTGTGAACTACGGTAATGCAACACAAACATCTGTATATGTAACGGCTACTATTGATGCTCCAGGAGCACCAGCAGCATATACTTCAACAGTTGGACCATTGACAATGGCGTATAAAGACACAATCAATATCTTTGATGGTAACCCTGAAACTTTTGCGTTATTTTCTCTTGCTACTTATCCTGTAGGAGAATATACTCTTAATTACACGATTACTTTAGGTATGACAGCTGATCAGGCTATAGGTGATAATTCATTTACATCTAATTTTTACGTTTCTGACGACATCTACTCTTATGCTAGATTAGACATGGTTAACGCTGAGCCAATTTCTATTTCATACCCAATGAATTATACTCAAGGTTATAAGTCATGTATTCGTTTTAATAACGCTAACGCAAGTCGTGCAGGTGTAGAAGGTTTATATACTTCTATTAAAGTTGATACTGCTTTGTTTGATTTACAAGCTCAAGAAATTTCTTTGTATGCTTATACATGGAATGACCTTGCTACAACTTTTTCAGCAACACCAACTTTCTTAGATTTTACTCAAGTTGCTTTTGCACAATACTACCCATCAGCTACTTATGTTAATGGTGACGAAATATTTGTTCCTTTCGCAGTACCTTTTATTCTTGTTGATAACACGAATTACTTGTTCTGTATTGAAACACAAATTCCTGAGCCTGCTTTCGGTTATGATGATGTTGTTAATTACAATGCAAATAGTGCAATTTTAGATAATGTTATTAGCCCAATCTATATTGATGATATTGGAACAACAACGGATCAATGGTTTGCTGCTGGATGGAATGGTAATCCAGCTCCTTCAATTGGAATGAAATTATTCCCTGCTGCTGAACTTGGTTTAGTTGATGCAACAGAATTAAAAGGAATTGCATATCCAAATCCAGCGTCTGATAATGTTACAGTATCTATTAATGCTACTGGTGCTGCAACGCTTGTTGTAACTGACATTACTGGTAAAATTGTATTGAACGAAAACTTGTCTTTGACAAATGGTAGTTCTGATGTTAACACTTCTTCTTTAGAAGCTGGTATTTACATCTTCAATGTAACGCTTGATAATAATCAAACATCTCAATTTAACGTTGTAATCAAATAACAACATTAAGTAATAAGAATTAAAGGGCTGAAGAAATATCAGCCCTTTTTTTATGCAATCAACTTCCATACTATATTGAATTAAACTATTTTAGCACAAAAAATATTTTCATGAAAAAATGTCTCTTCTTTTTAGTTGCTGTTTTGAGTATTAATTTCTCACATAGTCAAGTAGTTTGCGCTGGAGTATCACCTGCTTCAATAGCCGGAAATTATTCCTTTTCTTGGGGTGATCCCGCCAACACATGGGGAAGTCCTGATTTCAATATTCCAGGCACAACCATTACGGGTGACTTAATGTTGGTTGATGATGGTTCTCTAGGAAATAGCCCTGCATCCGGCCTTCCTCTGGCTTATTATGGCTGTTCGCCTCTTATAAATAATCTAACAGGCAAAATTGCCGTAGTTTATAGATATGACGGTGTGACGGCTTCGACTATATGCTGGATGTCAGAAAAAGCATTAATTGCCCAAAATGCTGGAGCAATTGGTGTTTTATTTATAAATAGACCTGGGGCAAATGCAGATCTTTCAACCGGTGGAGCTACTTCGGCACCGAGCGTAACAATTCCGGCAGTTTTAATTGATTTTAACGATGGCGCATTGCTACTCGCAGAATTGTTGCAAGGCAACACTGTGACAATGTTTTTTGGAAACAAAACGGGCTTATACGCAAATGATATTGGAGTTGTCAACACAGATAAATTGATTTCAAAATCAATGGGCGTATCAGCTCAATTATCTACAAACAATTCTGAATTTAACTTTGAGCTAGGAACTAGAATTTTTAATTATGGCAGCTCAAACCAAACAAGTATTATGGTAACTGCAAATGTCGACGGCCCAAGTGGAACATCTGTTTTTAACAGTGTTGTTGGACCAATATCACTGCTAGCTGGAGATACTATTGACGTTTACCCAGGAGAAACTTTTTCCTTTCCACAATTTTCACTTCTTTCATATCCAGCAGGAAGATACAACCTTACTTATACTGTTTCTCTAGGTGTTCCAGACGAATATCCTGGTGACAATATGAATGCATCAGATTTCGTTGTTAACGATTCTATTATCTCGTATTCGGTTTTAGATCCTCTTACAAATTTACCATCAACCCAAAATTTCTCCCGTCCAACGACGAACAACAACACTTATTCAAATTGCATGGTTATAAAAGACCCTAATAGCAGCAGAATTGGTGTAGAAGGAATCTATTTTTCAGCTTCTACAAGTTATGGCTCAGGGATTTTATTGTCTGGTGAAGAAATGGCTCTTTCTCTCTATCAATGGGATGATATTTTTACAGATTTAAACGATGTAAACTTAGCTTTTAACACATTGAACCCTATTAGTATTGGTTACTATTATTACCCGAGTGATTTACAGGGAGAAACCGTTTTTGGAGCTTTTTCTGCGCCTGTTGTATTAGAAGATAATAGAAGATACTTAGCATGTGTAAAAACTGTTAACACAAGTTTATTTCTTGGTAGTGATGCAAAAACAAATTATTTGTGGAACGAATCCTATTATTTACAACCTGCTTTCCCTATTGAAAGTGATGGCGTATACGCTGCTTCTGGATTTGGGGCAGATTCTCCTCCCGCAATGGGGATCAAAATTTTTAATGCTATTGAAGCGGGAATAACAAATCAAAATCAGCTCAATTTTTCTGTTTTTCCTAACCCTTCTCAAAATAGTGTTACAATTTCTATAAACGCTGAAGGAAATGCAAAACTGAGCATAACTGATGTTTCCGGAAAAGAAGTAATGATTACAGCTCTTAATTTGATAAAAAACGAGTCAGAAATTAACATTTCAACGTTGCAGCCTGGTATGTACATTTTCAACATAGTGACTGAAACAGGAGAAACAGCTCAATTTAATATCATTAAAAATTAGAAATTCTGATTTACCAAAAGAGTCGCCCGTATACGAGCGACTCTTTTTTCTTTCTTGCTTACTTGTATTACTATTCACCTAAAAGTTTAATGACAACCCGAAAGTTAATGGGTACACCTCTACAGTTTTTGCTACATCAAAGAGCGGAAGTAAACTATACGAAGCAAACGCACCCCATGATCCATAACCCAAACGCACCGTTCCATCTAATTTAAATGAATTCAAGCCGTATACGCCCTTGTTTTTTTGTTGGAATTCTTTACCGTCTATTTCTCCTTCTCTTTTAATTTTAGAGGCCAATCTTACACCACCAACAACACCTGCGGCAAAATAAAAACTTTTATCCGAATCTTTATTCGTGCAAAATTCTAATAATAATGGAACAGTTAAATATGCTGCTTTCAATTTGTTTTTTGAATAATCAATTACTGTATCGATTGATGCAAACAATGTATCAGGAGTGCTATTTAAAACATAATTATCTCTAAAAGCGACTTGAGTAAAGCTAAATCCTAATCCTGTTGTAATTCCAAAATATTCATGTGCAATTCCAAATTTATGCTCTAAAACATTCAAGTTCCAAGTCATTGAACGTGCTGGATCATTTTTCCAGTATGGATTATTATCAAAACTCGTATTAAACTGCCCGTTTGTCATCGTGCTGAAACCCATATCTATTCCAGCCCAATGTGCTTCATATTTATTTTTTTCAATTTCATCCGGTGCAGCATCAATTGTGTCCATTTCATCCGAGACATCATTTGAATGATCTATTAAAATAATCTCGATGTTTTTTAAAGTGACACGTGTAGTATCTTTCTTTTCTTCTTCTTGCGCAACAACACTTGAGCTAACAACTATCAAAGCCAAATAAATTATCTTTTTCATATTACTATTTTTAAACTGTTTAACGGGTTTTATCCTTCTTTTCGAGTTAGACCTTGTCAAACGAAAAAAGTTACAGCAAAACGAAAAAAAAGAAGTAATAACGGTTATTCCCAATCTGATTGATACTCATCAATATCTCTACGATCCTTTTTAGAAGGCTTTCCTGAACCATTTGAACGATAGTTTTGCTGCGCTAATTGATATGTTTTTAACTTCTCAATTTCCTCAATTGGAGTTGTATCAATAATATAATCGACAGCCAATTTAGCTCCTACCCTACGATCAAGTAACTGAATTACTTTATAACTAAAGATTGCACTGTTGTGAGAAATTTGAATGGTATCACCTACTTTCGGTTCCTTTGATGGCTTTGAATTGGAATGATTAATTTTAATTTTTCCTTTTGATAGCGCCTCCGAAGCTTGGGATCTCGTTTTAGCAAGTCTTACTGACCAAATATATTTATCCCAACGCAAGCTCATCTCTCCGTTTTTTAGACAGTGATAAAAAAACTAAATTGTAAGAATCATCAATCATTTTAAAAAATATATCTTGTGGTAAATCATCATTTACAATTACAGTATTCCAATGCTTTTTATTCATGTGGTAACCTGGTTGAACTGCACTATACCGTTCCCTTAATTCAATTGAAATCTCTGGATCTGCTTTAAGATTGACCGAATTAAAAGCATCGACATCTGCTAAAGCAAACATTTTTCCATCCACTTTAAAAACAAGGGTAGATTTATCAAAAGGAAAGCCTTCTGAAACAAAAGGCTTTCCTAAACAATATTCTCTATAATCCTCGAAATTCATATCGAAGTGAATTTATTTTTAATGATGCATTGCTGGGACATCATCATAATGACCTAGCTTGTATAACATTTTATTATGTTCCGAAAGAGCCAAATAAAATGTTTTATATGAATGATACGGAAGTTTATATTCTGCAGCAGTTTCCTTAACAATTTTTGATATTTTGCTGTAATGAATGTGACAAATATTTGGGAATAAATGATGTTCAACTTGATAATTCAAACCACCACAATACCAAGAAAGTAATTTGGCTCCAGGTGCAAAATTCGCTGTATTATACAATTGATTTACCGCCCAATCTGCCTGAATATTTCCAGACTCATCTGGCACTGGATAATCTGACGTTGGTACAACGTGTGCTGGTTGAAAAATCGCACCTAATGTAACACCAGCAATGAATTCCATAATAAAAAATCCAATTAACGTAAACCACCAAGGAGCAGGAGAAAAAATAAGTGGAAGCCCCAAAATCATTGCACCATAAAGTACTTTAGAAATCAATACAATAGTTACGTGTTTTTTATAACTAAGATTTTGTGTTTCCGTTAATCCCATCTTCTCATATCTCTTTGCTTGTTTATAATCTTTCGATAAAAACCACATAAGTGTCATTAATCCATATAAAAACCAAGCATAAATATGTTGAAACCTGTGCATTGGTTTTCTCTTTTCATGAGGCGAAAAACGCATTACAGGTCCAGGATTAATATCCTCGTCTACACCTGTAACATTCGTATAAGTATGGTGTAAAATATTATGTTGAATTCTCCAGTTAACATCATCACCACCTATAAAAAAGATGATATATCCAATGAATTTATTGACTTTATCATTTTTAGAATAAGCTCCATGATTTGCATCATGCATAACCGACAAACCTAAGCCGGCCATTCCAACTCCCATCAAGATCCAAGTTCCCATTATAAACCAATAGTTCTCTGCAATAGTCAATAACAAAACAAATGGAACAAAATAGAGAAGAAACATACAAATAGTTTTTACAACCATTTTCGTATTAGCATGTCTCGTAATATTATTTATTTTGAAGTAGTCGCTTACACGTTGTCTTAAGACTTTGTAAAACTCTTCATTGTGATCTTTAGCAAATTTTATTGTTCTAAAATCCATAATAAGGGCATTTAATTAAAGTGCAAATTTAAGTTAATATAAGTACAACAGACAAACTTTAACAATTGTTCTCTTTTTAATATTGGAATCTTATTGAAATTAAATCATACTAAACATTATATCTCTACTTTTGTTTTGTGATCAACATATTTGAACAATTTGACTAACTCTTTATGATAGAAGCAAATAAAAATTTAATATACTGTGGTAGCCTTTTTAACAGAACTAGACTTAAAACAGTTGAAGTTGTTATTGGAAATTTAAAAATGGGAGCCACAAACCCAATACGGCTTCAATCGATGACAACAACTGACACAATGAACACACAACAGTCTGTTGAACAATCAATTAGAATGATAGAAGCTGGCTGCGAATTAGTTCGATTAACAGCTCCAAGCAAAAATGAAGCTGAAAATCTTGCAAATATTAAATCTTCTTTAGTCGATAAAGGATACGATACTCCTCTTGTTGCAGATATTCATTTTACTCCAAATGCGGCAGAAATAGCAGCAAAATTTATCGAAAAAGTAAGGGTAAATCCTGGCAATTATGCAGATAAAAAAAAGTTTGAAGAAATTGAATATACAGAAGAAAGCTATAATTCAGAATTAGCTAGAATTGAGCAAAAATTCACACCATTGGTTTTATTATGCATTAAAAATAACACCGCAATGCGCATTGGAACAAATCACGGCTCACTTTCAGACCGTATTCTTAGTCGTTTTGGTGATACGCCAGAAGGAATGGTCGAGTCCGCAATGGAATTTATTCGAATTTGTCAAAAACTCAATTATCACAATTTAGTCATCTCAATGAAGGCTAGCAACACAATTGTCATGGTTCAGGCTTATCGTTTACTCGCTGCGACTATGTTAAAACAAGGAATTTGTTACCCATTGCATTTGGGTGTTACAGAGGCGGGAGATGGTGAAGACGGAAGAATAAAATCAGCTGTTGGAATTGGAGCACTTTTAGAAGACGGTCTTGGAGATACAATAAGGGTTTCCTTAACGGAAGAACCCGAATTTGAAATTCCAGTAGCAAAAAAACTTGCTGAGAAATTTACTGAAAATATAAACATATTCACGTTTAATGCTCCTGATCAAATTATACCATATTCACCATTTCACTACTCAAGAAGAGAAACAAAAGAAATTCTTAACATAGGCGCTAAAAATGTGCCCATTGTTGTTGCAGATCTATCACACAAGACTGAAATCAAGCATGCAAATTTCTTTGGATTCGGATATTCCTATTCGGTAACCCTTGATAAATGGAATTTAACAGACCAAGCTGCAGACTATGTTTATATTGGAGACAATACATTGGACTTCGAATTACCAGGAACATTGGGTGTGATTTGCACAATAAAGAATTGGAATGCAAATTTCAAAAGCAAAAAAGGATATTATCCAAAACTTGAAATGAGTGATATAACTTCCATTTCCATAGATACAATTGGATTTATTGAAATAGAAGCAACAGATAATATTGACTATTCATTGCTCCAAAATTACGTGAATTGCATTTTTATACTTAAAACAAATTATTCAAACATAACACACATTTATCGCAAACTTCAATTTGATTTTGCGAATTTTAATATAAATAATCCCGTAATATTAAGTTATTCGTGTGATGAAACAGACACTGAAACTTTTCAATTAAATGTTTCAAGTGAATCTGGCATATCCTTTATTGATGGTTTTGGAGATGGTATTTGGTTGAAAGGAAATCAATCAATTCAACTTATCAATTCAACTTCTTTTGGAATACTCCAAGCAACACGCACCAGAATTTCAAAAACCGAATACATTTCTTGCCCATCATGTGGCAGAACACTTTTCGACCTGCAAGAAACTACAGCAAAAATCAGAAAAGAAACAGCTCATCTCAAAGGATTAAAAATAGGAATCATGGGTTGCATCGTTAATGGTCCAGGAGAAATGGCGGATGCAGATTACGGATACGTAGGAACAGGACCAGGAAAAATAAACCTTTACAAAGAGAAAACAGTTAAAAAGAAAAATGTTCCAGAAGATCAAGCGGTACACGAACTCATATTGCTTATTAAAGAAAACGGAGACTGGAGAGAAAACATATAAAATAAAAAGGTCCGATATTAAATATCAGACCTTTTAAAAAACAAGTTTCACGTGAAACCTTATCGACCTAAATGTATCAATATAACAGCAATATCACTCGGAGAAACACCACTAATTCTAGATGCTTGACCAACTGTGACAGGTTTAATTTTATTTAACTTTTCCCTTGCCTCGTAACTTACACTCACCATATCACTATAATTCATACTTTCAGGAATAGCAAAATCGTCCATTCTATTCATCTTCTTAGCAAGTTCTTCTTCTCTTTCAATATATCCTTCATACTTCATTTGAATTTCCGCTTGACTTATTACGTCCGGATGATATTCATCAAAAATTATCGCTTCCCTTTTACCTTCAGGAGAGACTTCCAAAAGATCAGATATACCAATATGCGGTCGTGTTATCAAACTACTAAGTTTTACTTGTTGAATGATTTCAGCACTTTCTTTTAACTTTAATAAAGGATTTACTTGTTCAGGAGTCACGCCAATATTCCGAAAGGCCTTTTTTAAACCATTCGTACCTTGAATCTTTTTATCAACTAAATTCAATGCTTCTTTATCTGCTAAACCTATTTCAAAACCTAGAGGTGTTAGCCTAATATCAGCATTATCTTGCCGCAATAATATTCTATATTCAGCGCGACTTGTAAACATACGATATGGTTCTTTCGTACCTTTCGTTATTAGGTCATCAATAAGAACACCAATATACGCATCACTCCTGTTTAATATAAAATCAGACAATTCATTAATTTTTCGATGCGCATTAATACCGGCCATTAAACCTTGACAAGCCGCTTCCTCGTAACCAGTTGTTCCATTAATTTGACCCGCAAAATACAAATTTGAAATAATTTTTGTTTCAAGCGTATGCTTCAGTTGTGTTGGCGGAAAATAATCGTATTCAATTGCATAACCCGGTCTAAACATTTTAACATTTTCAAAACCAATTATTGTTTTCATTGCAGCCAACTGAATATCCTCAGGCAACGAAGTGCTAAAACCATTCACATAAATTTCCACAGTATTCCACCCCTCGGGCTCAACAAAAATTTGATGTCGATCCTTATCAGCAAAACGGTTTATTTTATCCTCTATGCTCGGACAATATCTTGGCCCTAAACTTTTAATAGAACCATTAAACATTGGCGACCGATCAAATCCAGTTTTCAAAACTTCATGAGTAAGCTCATTTGTATAGGTAATATGACATGGCCGTTGAATTGCTAGCGGTTGAGTTTTTCCAAAACTAAACTTAGACGGGTTCTCATCTCCTGCCTGAATTTCCATTTTATCAAAGCCCAATGAACGACCATCAACCCTTGGGGGCGTACCTGTTTTCATTCTACCAGCTTCGAAACCAAATTTCAACAAATCTTCCGTAATTCCAGTTGAAGCTCTTTCAGCAGCACGACCACCGCCAAACTGTTTTTCCCCCAAATGAATCAAACCATTTAAAAATGTTCCATTTGTTAAGACAACAGCATTTGAAAAAATATCAATTCCCAACGATGTTTTTACACCCTTAACAACATCTCCATCCACAATCAAACCAGTAACCATGTCTTGCCAAAAATCCACATTCACATTCCTTTCCAATAAAAGACGCCATTCTTCAGCAAAAAGCATTCGATCATTTTGCGTTCGCGGCGACCACATAGCTGGTCCTTTTGACATGTTCAATATTCTAAATTGAATAGCAGAACGGTCACTAACAAAACCAGAACCACCCCCTAAAGCATCAATTTCTCGAACAATTTGTCCTTTTGCGACACCTCCCATAGCTGGGTTGCAACTCATCTGTGCAATTGAATTCATATTCATTGTTATCAACAACACTTTACTACCCAATTTAGCAGCTGCATTTGCAGCTTCACAACCGGCGTGCCCACCACCAACAACAATTACATCATACTTCTTCAACATATCTTCAACGTTTCACGTGAAACAAAATTACCATCAAAAAACAAATCAATTAGTTCCACGTGAAACAAATTTATCTATATAAAAATTTTCTTTAGCTCGAATTTCAGTTATTTCTTCTTCACTCTTATCACCATACCCACACAAATGAAGGATTCCATGGACACACACCCTCTTCAGCTCATTATCATAACCATCCATCTTTAATCCATTTTCAGAGACCCGATCTATTGAAATATATAATTCTCCACTAATTACAGAGTCTTCTGAATAATCAAACGTTATAATATCCGTAAAATAATCATGCTGTAAAAACTGTTGATTCATTTCCAATAATTTTTCATCCGAAACAAAAATCAAATTCACATCTCCACAATCAAACTTTTCAGAAGCAATTACTTCATTAAGCCATAAAACAAAAAGTTCCGAGTCTAGACCCGGAACCTTAACATCATCTAAAAATATCTCTATCATTTATTAAAATATATATTCACGCTTCTGCCTGCATCTTCAAATTCTACCTCGTCAGCAAGATTTCTCATTAAATAAATTCCTCTACCATTTTCCTTTAACAAATTCTCAGGAGAAGTAGGGTCAGGCAAGTTTTCAAAATCAAACCCTCTGCCTTGGTCTTTTATACTAAAGCAAAATTCAACAGGATTATCAGCTACAAACACATTAACTTCCATTGATGTGTCCTTATTGTTGCCATGTTCTATAGCATTGTTAACCGCTTCTGTCACTGCAATTAACACATTCCCATAAAAGTCCTCATTTACACCTAAATTATTACAAACTTTGTCAACAAGCACTTCAACGTGTGTTACTGCTTCAAAATCTGAGGGAATAACCAATGATTCAATAATCGTAAAACCTTCTTTCATATATAACAAATATCATCAAGTCAATTAAAAACTCTGATTGAAATATTCGTTCGCCTTATCTTTATAATACTTTCGATACATAGGGTCTACAGAACGCAACAATTCAATTTGTTTGAGTTTTTGTTTGTTATACTCATCAAATCTAATTTTGTTACCATTATTAACATTATTTCCAGAAACAGATTCTCTTTTTTCCTCAAAACCTCGTTCCATCAATGCTTTTTCACTTTCCAAAAGACGCGTCATTATATCCTTTTGACGCTTTATCATCTCATTTGAAAACTGTTTATTAATCAACGCCTTTTCTTGCTCTTCAAGCTCCTTAATTAATGGATTCAACTGATTCCCTTTACCACTTCCCTCTTTATTCAATTCATTACGCATCTGCTCTAGACGTTGTCTTATAGCCGTTTGTTCTGCAGCCATTTTTGCTACACCCTTATTCCCCAAACCTTGCATTCCCATGCCTTCACCACCCGGTTTTTTTCCTGGTTGGTCACCTGGCTTTTCTCCACCAGGATTTGGACCTTTTTGCATTTGTTCTAATTGCTTTTTTAGCATAGATTTCATATCACCCGGATTCATCGAATTACCTGGTTTAGGTTTACCTTTACCTCCAGGCTTATCACAACTTCCTTTTCCTTCCATTTGCGCTTTCATTTGCGCCTGCATACTCTGTAGGCTTTCGTTTAACAATAAAGCAAGGTTGTTATAGGAAGTCATAACAGATTGCTGATGCGTGCCTAAATCACGCTTTCTATGCTCATCTATATCTTCTAAGCATAATTGATGGTTAGCTTTAATAATTCCTAATTCTTTGTCTACAAAAGAGGCTATCTTCGGTTGTCTTTTTGCAAGTTCCAACAAACTGTCTCTAACTATTAATGTTTCATCAATTATAGTTCTCTGCTTCCTCCCAAACCGACGATAAGAAGGATCGTTATCACTTATATTACCAAAACGTTTCATTAAATCTTCTTGATCAAAACTTAAAACCATCAAACTCTCTAAAATATTTCTTAACGAATTAATATCTTCTTCTTCTTGTTCTTGATTAGATTGTTGTTGAGCCTGATCTAATTGGTCTGCCATTTTCTTCATTTCATCAGCAGCTGACTTTTGACTTTCACCTGCTTTCTTCTCTTTAGAGTTTTCTAAACCTTCTTTAGATTCCTTTAAATCTTCACTGATTTTTTCTTGAGATGGCTCAGTATCACCAAGCTTCAAAGGATCCGCCAATTCTTTATTTAAATCATCCAATTTCTTCAAATCATCCTTCAATTCGTCAAATTTCTTATTTAAATCATCTTGCTTTTCAATTGCCTTTTCATTAGATAATTTCTCATCCTCAATTTGTTTTTTTAACTCTTCTTGTTCCTTTGCTAACTCTTTTAGCTCCTTTTCAATATCGTCAATTTTCTCGTTAACTTGAAGCTTTTTCAACATTTCTAGACTCCTATCCATCTGCTTCTTCATGTCTTCCGATGACTTTTCAAGATCATCAAGCTTTTCATTTATTGCTTCCTTATCATTCTTTTCCATCAATTTTTCCAACTGATCCAACAAATCTCTTAACTCATCGTCCATCAACTCTTCAAGTAATTTTTCTATTAAATCTTGTTTTTCCAACAACTCCTTATCCATTTCAGATAATTGATTTTTTTCCTGAGTCCTTTGATCCATTTGTTGTTTCATATTCTCTAAAGATTCAAGAATACTCTTCTGCTCTTCTTGAAGTTGATTCACCTGATTCAACTTATTCCAATCACTTTTTTTAGAGATTAAAACATCCTTTTGAAGTTTATCTACATTCTTTTGGAAATCTTTAGTTCGATTTAGTAAATCAGAAAGGTTCTCTTTGATTTGTTTTTGATCCTCTTCTCTTTGATTATTCAACTCTTCCAGAGACGGTAATTTATAGGTATACAATTGGCTTCTTGATGACTTACTTCCATTTACACCGTCATTATCAGAAACAATAAAATAATATTCAATTCTATCATTTAATTTAACATCTTCTCTTCTAAAATCGACAGCAAAATCAAATGGTAATTCAACACCAAAAACTTTCTTAACAGTCATTCTTTTATCTACACGTTTGCCATTTTCTGAAATAATAGAATAAGCAAAACTCAAGCTCTGCAAACCATAGTCATCAGAAATAGAACCACTAAAGAACCTTAAACCATCAGAAAGAGTATCAACAATTTCCTCAACTTGTATTGAAGGATGAGCATCTTTAACAACAGTCACAACAAGATTTGATGAATCAATTCTGTTCTTATACCTATTGGAAAGTAAAAGAGAAACATTGGACGTACTCAAAATTCGTTTTTCAACTTTAAACCCTTCATTTTTAAATCTTTGTGACTTTCCATTAAATAAAAAGTCTACAAACAGCGTATTCTTAGTAATTACACTCCACTCAACATTTGTCCCTTCAGGAACTGTTATATCGCCCGCATTTTTAATTATTTCATCTGTTTTTCCTAAATAAGCAGGATAGGAAAGTTTAGCTTCCAATTTACCTATTGTAGCCTTGCCAAATACGGACAAATCAAATTCTTCGCTTACAAAATCATTTGCTTCAAAAAAGAAAACTCCTGATTGCTTTGGTTTTTTAACTATTCCCTTGAACTTGTTTTTGGAAGACCTTATCATTAAAAACTTTCCATTTTCGCTTACCAAATAAACATGATCAGGTAATTCCTTTCCAACTAAATCAACTTCAATGGCAAGATCCTCACCTTCTTCAATTTCTAAATCCTTCGTCTTTAACATGAAATCAAAAGGAGCTTTTTCTTTAAAATCTTTTGAATAATTAAACACTCTTTCTGAACCTTGAGTAAACAAGGACGGAGCTGCAATTCCAATTCCAATGAATACAATAAAAAGTGGAATCAAATACTTTGCATACTTCTTGTTTTCTTTAATGTCAATCGCATTAATAAAAGGAACGGCATTTAAGGTGTTTGACCGTTGTAATACACTCGCACGTATTAATTCTATATTTCCTTCATTAGAATCCAAACTATCATTAAGTTGTAATGTGTTTTTTAATCTATCCGAAATCGTTGGAAAAAATGAACCAATAATTTCAGAAGCTTGATATCTATTTATTCTTTTTCCGAAAGAATACAATTTCATTAAAGGAATGACAAAGTATTTAATCAATATTCCAGCATTAACGAATAGGAAAGTAAAAAATAAAATACCCCTAGTTACAGAGCCGAACCTCCCAAAAAATTCTAAAGTCGTCGTGAATAAAAAAGACAAGAAAAAGACACCAATAAATAAGATAACACCTCTTACCATCAAATTCTTATAGTACTTTCTTATAAAAGCATCTATTTGCTCCAATAAACGATCAAATGATCCCATGATAAATCTGATTTAATTACTCAACCTACTAAATTAAAACTAATTCAGGTAACAACGTATTCTTTACATTAATTTAACGATACAGCTCACCCTTTATTACGTTCACAGCACTTTATTCAACTCAACAATATTCAATGCTATAAATCTCATTATCTTTGGTGAAAAAAATTACAAATGTCATTAGAATCAGTACGCGTCCGTTTCGCGCCATCGCCAACAGGTCCATTACACATGGGCGGAGTTAGAACAGCATTATACAACTACCTTTTCGCTAAAAAAAATAACGGTACTTTCATTATTCGAATAGAAGATACAGATCAAAATCGTTTTGTGCCTGGGGCTCAAGAATATATTTTAGACGCGCTTAAATGGTGTGGGATAGAAGCAACAGAGGGGCCGGGAATCGGTGGAGAATTTGGACCATATATTCAATCAGAAAGAAAAGAGCTTTATAGGCCTTATGCCGAACAACTTGTTCAAGAAGATAAAGCTTATTATGCCTTTGACTCTGGAGAAGAATTGGATGCAATGCGTGACAACGCAAAAAAAATGGGGATGCCAAATTGGCAATATAATGTTATCACACGAACAAGTTTAAGAAATTCATTAACTCTTCCTCAAGATCAAGTAGATGAGTTGCTCGCCAACAACGCTCCTTACGTTATACGCATGAAAATGCCACGCAACAGTGATATTCGCTTTGAAGACATCATTAGAGGTT
The DNA here is from genome assembly GCA_945902745.1 of Chitinophaga pinensis. Classification (GTDB taxonomy): domain Bacteria; phylum Bacteroidota; class Bacteroidia; order Flavobacteriales_D; family Crocinitomicaceae; genus M0103. The sequence goes on from CAMDNE010000013.1 coordinate 29,967, forward strand.
GGGTTGTCGTAAACACTAACAATTTAGACGACAAAGTATTATTCAAGAGCGATGGAATGCCAACTTACCATTTAGCAAATATCGTAGATGACCATTTAATGAAAATCAGCCACGTAATTCGAGGAGAAGAATGGTTGCCGTCTGCACCATTGCATGTTATGCTGTACGATGCCTTTGGATGGGAAAGTCCAAAATTTGCTCATTTACCTTTGTTATTACGACCAGATGGTAACGGAAAATTATCTAAACGGGATGGAGACCGATTAGGTTTTCCTGTGTTCCCAACAGATTGGACTACTGCTGAAGGAGAACTTTATTCCGGTTATCGTGAAAAAGGATATTTCAAAGGTGCGTTTATAAATATGTTGGCGTTTTTAGGATGGAATCCAGGTACGCAGCAAGAAATTTTTTCGTTAGATGAACTAGTAGATACTTTTTCATTAGAAAGAGTTTCCAAATCTGGGGCTAAATTTGATCCAGATAAAACAAAATGGTTTCAACAACAATATTTGAGATCAACGCCTGATATCGAGCTAGCGGAATTATTATCCCAACATCTTAATAACGGATTCGATAAAACCAAATTAATAACGATTTGTCGTTTAATGAAAGAACGTGCAACTTTCGTTCAAGATATCGCATCGGAGGGAAGCTATCTTTTTGAAAAACCATCATCATATGACGAACAAACTGTTTCGAAAAAATGGAAAGAAGAAACACCGCAATTAATGAGTGAATGGATTTCTGTATTATCATCCATAACAGAATTTCAACATGAAAAGATTGAAATAGCCTTCAAATCGTTTTTAGAAGAAAAACAAGTTGGAATTGGTGCAGTTTTACAAAATTTCAGACTTTTAATAACAGGAACCGCAATGGGGCCAAGCATGTTTGAAATTGCTGAGTTTTTAGGAAAAGAAGAGTGTATTGAGCGTATGAATCAAGGACTTATAAAAATTCAAACACTCAAAAAATAATCATGAAACACACAATTGAGGTAAATGGAATAAAAATCTATGCCTTTCATGGTTGTCTGCCAGAGGAAGAAAAAATTGGGGGGCATTATAGTGTTGATGTTATGTTAAACACAAACTTTGCTGAAGCGGCTAATTCAGATGACCTTAATAAAACTATAGACTATTGTGATGTGAATAAAATAATAGTTGAAGAAATGGCTATTCGCTCAAAACTAATAGAGCACGTCGGTCAAAGAATTGTTAATCGCTTAAAATCAGAAATAAACAATATAGAACACATTCGTTTAAAACTGACAAAAATATGTCCACCAATAAATGGAGATGTACAAAACGTTGCAATTATCATTGAAGAAGATTAATTTCAATTTTTTTCTTACATTTGCACTTCAAAACGGTCTCGTGGCCGAGCGGTTAGGCACCGGTCTGCAAAACCGTCTACTCCGGTTCGAATCCGGACGAGACCTCAAAAAAGCTCTGTGATCACACAGAGCTTTTTTATTTTCGTTAAAAACATAAAAATTTAAGCATATTATTTCATAGAACACGCTACTTTTGCGCAAAACTTAAACGATGGAAATTCTAGTTACAGGTCCTGATGGAGTATTAGGTAGCAATTTAGTAAGGGAGTTGCTAAACAGAAATTATACTATAAGTGTATTACTTGAGCCAGGAAAAGATCCAATTACATTGAAAGGGCTACCAATCAAACTATATTATGGAAACATTCTAGACCCAGAAGCATTAAATATAGCCTTTCAAAACAAAGATGTAGTTTTTCATTGTGCAGCCTCAACAAGTATGTTCCCAGCAAGAAATGAAATGGTCAACAAAGTCAACATTGATGGTGTACAAAATATCATTAATGCATCCTTAAAACATTCAATCAAACGTTTAATTTATGTTGGAACGGCTAACTCTTTTGGACCCGGAACAACTGCATCCCAACCAGGAAATGAAGAATCACCATATAATTCTTTTAAGTATGGAATTGATTATTTAGACTCTAAATACAAAGCTCAACAGTTAATGTTGAAAGCTGTCGAAACTGACGGTTTGCCCGCAATTATAGTTAATCCAACATTTATGATAGGTCCATATGATTCACGACCAAGTTCTGGCGCAATGATTATGGCATTATCCAAAAACAAGGTTCCAGGCTATTCGTTCGGTGGCAAAAATTTTACTGCTGTTAAAGACGTCGCTACAGCTATGGCAAATGCAATCACAATGGGGAAAATAGGAGAGTGCTATATTTTAGGCAATTTTAACCTTACATATAAAGAATCATTTGAAAAAATGGCTACTGCAATCGGCGCTAAAGTTCCTACCCGAAAACTTTCTACAAAAATGGTTGTTGCCTATGGTGTTTTAAGTTCTTTTTTAGCTAAAGTTTTTAAATATTATCCTTCTGTGACTAAAGAGCTTGCTGTACTTTCATCTGAACATCACTATTACTCTGCAGAAAAAGCACATAAAGAATTATTAATGCCTCAAACTCCGCTAGAAACAGCTGCTATTGAATGTTTTGAATGGTTTAAAGAAAATGGATATTTAAAGAAATAAATTATGTATCAGACATTACCAATTGATCTATCTTGGAAACCAGGTGATCTCAACACTTTTTTACCAACAATACTATCTTTAATCTTTTTTATAATATATTGGTTTACTGCTCAATCTACAAAAATTAAAAGTTGGTTTTATTCTAATAATTCATTTGATGATGCTTCTGTAAAACACATCTTTTTTACTAAATACTTTGGTTTCTTCAGTATGGGAGTGGCACCTATAATCATTTGCTTAATTTGTTTACCCGCTTACAATCTTGCCGATTATGGACTAACCTTTATTTCGCAAACGACATTCTTTTCTATCGTTTGGACTGTTGGATTATGTATACTTGTTGTGCCATTAGCTTATTTCAGCGCCAAAAAACCAAAAAATTTAGTCAACTATCCACAAATTCGCGCAAAGAATTGGAACAAAAAAATTGTTTTTATTAATGCTCTTGGATGGGCTATATATCTTTTCGGGTATGAGTTTTTGTTTCGCGGAGTGCTTCTTTTTCCTTTAGTAGATTCAATCGGTGTTTGGCCGGCAATTGCAGTAAATATAGCTTTATACTCTGCAACACATATTCCAAAAGGACTAGACGAAACAATAGGCGCTATTCCACTTGGTTTAGTTCTTTGTTTGCTTACTTTAGCATCTGGAACTATTTGGATAGCTTTTTTAGTGCATGTCGCAATGGCTTGGACGAACAGTTTTACGGCTTTAAAATTCCATCCTGAAATCAATTATATCAAAACAAAAAAATGAGTTTTAATAAATTCGAAGGTAAAGTTGCAATAATTACTGGGTCGAGCAGAGGTATTGGAAAAGCTATTGCACTAAATCTAGCTGCTAAAGGCGTCAACATTGTTTTGAACGGACGAGACCAAGAGCGGCTTGATTTAACAAAAACTGAAGTTGCCAAACTAAACCCAAGAGTCCACACCGTTTGTTGCGATGTGTCCATCATTGAAGAAAGTCAGCGTTTAATTGACGAAACAATCAAGGTTTTCGGTAAAATAGATCTTCTTATAAATAATGTCGGTGTGTCTATGCGGGGCAATGTTGCTGATGTGAATCCTGAAGTTTTTAAAACAATTTTTGATAGTAATTTATTAGGCGCGGTATATCCGACGATACCTGCAATAAAACATTTACGTGAAACAAACGGAAGTATTATTTTCATCTCAAGTTTGGCCGGAATTAGAGGAATACCTGCAATGTCAGCATATTGTTCATCCAAGATGGCTTTGCGTGCATTTGCCGAATCTATTAGATTAGAAGAAGCTAAAAACAATCTACACGTAGGACTTATATTTGTTGGGATAACAGATATTGAGCATAATAAAGAAGCAATTGCAGCTGATGGTTCCAAATTAATATTGGCATCTCGAAAAGATAAAAAGGTACAGTCTACCGAATATGTAGCTCAAGCAGTTTTTAAAAACATTTCTAAAAGAAAATTTATTACTGTTCTTACTTCCATTGGCAAGCTAAATGCTTTTTTACAACCTAGATTTCCAATGTTAGTTGAAAAAATTATTCTCAAGAATATTCATAAATTCGAGGAGCACCGCAAATAACATGTTAATAGGACAGGACTTTGATAAAATAGAAACAAACATCTTCGGTTATAAATTTCTAGAAATAAATGCTTTTTATGGCGATACAATCATACTTATTGTTGCATTGATTCTTGCTTATAAAATCTCAAAATATACACTAAAAACTCCTTTTTTTAATAATTGGAAATGGTTCTTTATTGTTTTCGGTGTCGGGTTTTTTGCAGGTGGATTAGGCCATTTCGTTTTTCATTATTGGGGCCTTACTGGTAAATATGCCTCTTGGTATTTAGGGATTATTGCCGTCTACTTTGTGGAGCGTGCTATTGTTTCCATTCATCCTAACCAAAAATGGCGACAACGTTTTAATGTGTTTTTTAAAATAAAACTTTTGTTCGCAATCTTAGCGGCAACTTGTGTTTTTATTTTCGTAGATATTAGCCAAGACCCTCAAAAAGGTTTAGTCGTTCCAAGTTTAAACTCTATAATTGGTTTAATAATGACATTAGGATTTCTAGGATATTATTATCAGAAAACTATCGCCACTTCTTTTAAATATTTATGGATTAGTACTTTAGTGCTTATCCCATCAGCTGTTTTTCAATCGAAAAAAATAAATTTTCATCAATGGTTTGACAGAAATGATGTGAGTCATATACTTCTAATAATAAGTTTGTTGCTGTATTACAAAGCAATAAAAGGTTATTACAAGCATTTAAAAGAATCTTGATTAACGATCCGTTTCAATGTTTAACATGCTGTGTTTACTTACCAATTCACCTTTAGAATTGCGTGCAGTTATGTAATAAACGTAAGTTCCTTTTGAAACAATTTCACCGTTCACCCCGTTACCATCCCAAACAAAATTAGCGTCTGTTGATTGGTAAACTGTCTTGCTGTTTTTATCAATAACCACTATACTAAAATCAGAAAGATTATTGGATTCAATAGAAAAAACATCATTAATTCTGTCTCCATTTGGTGTAAAAACATTTGGTAAAACACCTAGATATTCCTCATCTTCTATAACATCAACTATTTCCGGTGCTAACTGATCAACTTCGTTCTTGTTTACCTTATCAACTTGTTGAATTTTTTCAATGATAACAACGTCTTTGTTTTCCTTATTGATTAAAACTGGAGTAATTATATGTTCTGTGATTTTATTCTCTTCAGTATAAGCTTCTCCTAAACTACTATTTAACACTTCAGACAAGTAAACGTTCAAAAAGTTCGTTGCGTCATCTGGTTTTTCAACACGTTCGCTTTTTTCTTTAATTGATTCAGACTGTATTTGACCTTGTTTTTTTGTTTCTGTAGGTTTTGAAATTGTTTTACTTTGAATTATTTTATCTGTTTTCTTTTCTGTCAAAACAAAATAGCTAACAACAGCAACAGAAGCCGCAACAGTTAAACCGACAATTGTTTTAATAAACAATGACGTTCCTGTTGCAGCCGTAACACTCGTTACGCCTCCAATTTGAGAAGAAATATTAACCCAAAGTTCAGGGCGAACATTCGCCTCAAATCCGTTTAATTTTTCTCCGAAAAGATCCTTTATGTTGTCTTTACCTTCCACCGTCTAGTAATTCTAATTTTTCTCTTAAATGCGCCCTTGCTCTTGAATATTGTGATTTTGATGTATTCTCACTAATTCCAAGCGTTTGTGCTATTTCAAAATGTGTATATCCTTCAATTGCAAACATATTAAACACAACTTTATATCCTGTAGGCATTGCTTGAACCAGTTTCATTAAGTCCTCTGCAATTAATCCTTCAAAAACAAAAGAATTGTTTTCAATTTTATAACCTACATCATCAATATTCATGTCGCCCAACAATTTACCATTTTTCCTAATCTGGTCAAGTGCTGTATTTACCATAATCCTTCTTATCCAACCCTCCAAAGATCCCTCCATTTTGAAGTCTTTTAGCTTGCTGTATACTTTTACAAAACCATCTTGTAAAACATCTTCTGCTTGTTCTGTGTTTTTAGCATATCTCAGACAAACACCTAACATTTTCCGCGCAAATTTATCAAACAACTTTTGCTGTGCACGAACATTCCCTTTAACACATTCTATTACTAAAGTTGTATCATCCATACCAGCGTCTATTTGCAAAGACTAACGTTTTTTAAAAAAGGTTGCATAAGAGATAAAGTTACCGACAAAAAAGCATTATTTTTACTATTCCAAAAGCAAAATTGCATGTTTAATTTTTTAAAGTGTTGTTTCTTCTTTCTAATAACACTCCATGTTACCGGTCAAAACGTCACGCCACGTCTTAAAAAAGGTAATTGGTCCGGTAATTTGCAATTAAATCAAAATACGCGCTTACCTTTCAAGTTATTTATTGAAAAAAAAAAAAACATACGTCTTCACAATTTTTAATGGAGAAGAAGAAATCACATTAATTCAACGTCAAACAACGAAAGATTCTCTTAAATTATCATTCCCATTATTTAATTCAACGCTTTTTTTAAATATAAAAAGCAATTCGATCATGTCTGGTTATTGGCTGAATCTTAATAAAGGTGTTAATTACAAAATTCCATGTGATCTTACATCTTTTTCAAAAACAAATCAAACGTCAGTTATTCAACCTGTTAATTTTGGAGGGAAATGGGAATCCACTTTTGAACCAAACACAGTTGACGCATATAAAGCTATAGGCCTTTTTAACCAAAATAAATGTGCAATAAACGGAACCTTTCTCACGGAAACAGGTGATTATCGCTATTTAAGCGGTGAAGTAAACGGAAACAACCTTTTGCTTTCTTGTTTTGATGGTTCACACGCCTTTTTGTTTACTGGAAAAATGCAAAATGATTCTATTTATGGGTCATTTTTTAGTGGAAAGCATTGGGAAACGACTTGGGTAGCAAGGAAAAATGAAACTTTTCAACTTACAAACCCAGACTCCTTAACTTTTTTGGTAGACACAACAAAATTCCATTTCGAATTAAAAGATCTTCAGGGGAATAAATTTACCTTTCCAAATGATAGTTTAGAAGGAAAAATAACCATCATTCAAATAATGGGAACTTGGTGTCCAAACTGTATGGATGAAACACGTTATTTCAAAGAATTAAAAAATAAATACCGTGATCAAGGTTTGGAAATAATATCAATTGGTTATGAAGTAGGGGATACATTTGAAGAACACTCGGCTAAAATTGCATCACTTCAAAAAAGACTCGATTTAGATTTTATTTTCTTAGTTGGTGGTGGTGCAAACAAAGATTTAGCATCAGAACATTTTAAAATGCTCAGCCACATAATTTCTTTTCCTACTGCAATATTTATTGGCCGTGATGGACGAATAAGAAAAATACACACTGGGTTTTCTGGACCAGGAACTGGTGAGCACTATTTAAATTATATGAAAGAAACAGAGTTATTAATAGAATCAATGTTAAAGGCTAATTAACACCCAATTTTGTTTACTCGCATTTGATGTCTTCCTCCTTCAAATTCAGTCGTTAAAAAAACATCAATCATATCAAGAGCCTCTTCTTCTGAAATAAACCGAGCAGGTAAAGCAATTATATTTGCATCATTGTGTAAACGCGCTAATTCAGCTATTTCTTTTTTCCAACATAAAGCGCTTCTAATGCCCTGATGTTTATTTGCTGTCATATTTATTCCGTTTCCTGAACCACAAATTAAAATTCCTTTCATCCCAACATTATCTTCAACCATAGAAGCAACAGGGTGTCCGAAATCTGGGTAATCTATACTTTCTTCAGAAAAGCAACCGAAATCTTTTATTTCAAAACCTCTTTTTTTTAAGTGTTCTATGACCTTTTCTTTTAAACTAAACCCTGCGTGATCCGCACCTATTGGAATGACTACATTACTCATAATTTCATTTTAAAACAAATGTAGTGTATATCAACAATTGAATCAAGTTTTAAACATTACATATATTATCAATTCTCTTAATCCTTTTAAATCAAGGGTTAATAAAAATTGTTTTTAACAAGCTTTTAAAGAATCTTGATGGTTTACGGTTTATAACTAATAACAATTTAAAATAGGAATATCATATAATAATTCTAAGCTAGAATATTAATTACATATCCTATAAAAGTTAATAATAGTATTCCTTTTTTATCCATATCTAAAAACACATTTTTTACTGCTTTTATGAATTATAATTATCAACAATTTAACTTCTTCTCTTTTTGTTAATAAACATGAAAATGACTGCAAACAAAACTTTATCTTATTAATTTAATGTTTATAAATCTTACTAGAAAATTTATAACTCATAAAAACAACTATAATCGTTATTAAATATACACATATGAACACCCTTAATAAATAGTAATAAATTTTCTTATAAATAAATTCTTTTCTTTTATTCTATTATAAAAAACATTAACCTGGCTATTTTGATTTTTAAATATAAAAACCTAGCTTTAAAAATTACGTTTAATAAAACCACTTTAATTAAACGAAATAAACTTTAATAAAAAAGTAAAAATCACCGTTTTATAGGTGAACTACGCAAACAAAATAAGGAACGCAAAAAATGATTTTTAAGTTTAATATGTTTGGAATATTTAAAAAATCAGGTGCTGAGTTTCAACCCTATTATGAGCGTGAAAATGATTTTAAAAGACAAGCTTTTTTACATGCAATTGCTGCTTTAGTTGTAAGTCCTATTTTTTGCTTATTAGTTTATAATAGTGAAGTACCTCGTGTGTATATTTTGATAAGCCTATCTTATACCATCATGTTTCCTTTGTATATTGTTATATGCTATTTTATTAAGAAGTTAACAGACAAATTACTTTATTTTTTCATTTCTCATTTATTTTTTGTCACGTTTTTGGCATTTCAAGATTTAATATCAAGCAATTTTGAATTATTTAGTTTATTCTGTTTTTATACGCTTTATTCCGTTGTGTTATACGTAATTCAAAGACTTTATCCAGCAATTTTATATAATTCTTTTGTACTCTTTTTATTGATCTATGGGTTTCAATACAATGACAAATCAGAAATTTCTAAGCTAGCTGTATTTGGTTTATTTTCTATTATAGCTTGTTGTTCCATTATAGTTTTATCATCAAGGCAAAAAATGATTAATAGCGTTGAGGATTATTCAAATTATTTAAAGAAGATAGTTAATAATCCTGGTGTAGGATTTGTCCTATTAAAATTTGAAGCCAATTTTCAAAAGCTAATTGATCAAAACAGAGAATCGTATAAAATTTTAGATTGTAAACAAAATGCAATTAAGGAAGTTGTATTATCCCATTTAACAGATTTTGAAAAAAATATAATTTTTACCTTGAAAATAGGAAATAGTTTTAATAAAAAAATAGTTATCCCCGGTGAATATCCTAAAACAATAGAAATTGAAGTAAGTACTTTGTCTTTAAAAAATGGTTTTTATTCCCTTTTTAGAATAGTGGATATTACTAATAGTGTAATAGAAAAACAAGAATTATCGAATAGTTTAGCAAAGTATAGAAATTTATATTATACCAATTTAGCTGGTGTTTTTACTACAGATTTAGATTCTAAAATAATAGATTGTAATCAATCATTTATTGATATTTTTGAAAATAGCATTAAAATAAATGATTATCTGTTTTCTAAAAACGTTCAAAAAGAATGGAAAGAAATATTAGAATTAATTGGCGTAAATGAAAATATAAAAAACTACCAAACTCATATAAAAATTAAGAATGGTACGACTAAATGGTTGATTTTTAATTGGCACTTAAACAAAGAAGAAAATTTCATTGAAGGAACAATAATAGATATATCTGACGTACAAAAAGCCTCTGCAGCACTGAGTCAAAATGAAGAAAAATATAGATTAATTTATGAAGAGTCTAATGATGCTATTTTATTATTGAAAGATGATAAAATTATTGATGTGAATAGGAAAGGAATTCAATTATTTGGAATTCCATATAAAGAATTATTAGAAAAGAACTTAATAGATCTTTCTTTATTTAATGATGAAACAAACAGAAGAGAATATATAAAAAACACTGATTTACTTCAATCTTTAAAAAGCGTGAAATTTAATTGGATTTTTAAAGGTAACAATGATATAATTGAAGCTGAGGTTGTTATAATTGAGTTAATGTTAGAAAATATAAAATATTATCAATGTGTCATTCATGATTTAACGCAAAGAAACATAAACACAAGAGCAATTGAATCAAACAGAAAAAACTTTAAGTCTATATTAGATAACACCCCAGAAGGTATCATTATTATTAATGATAATACCGTTTTATATTCAAATCCTGAAGCTATTAATTTAATTGGATCAAATGAAATAGTGTTAGAAAACATTTTCATTGAAAGTGATCAACAACAATTTAATTTATTAATTAATGAACAAAAAACATCTAAAGAAATAAAGCAAAATCAGTTTAAATTACTGAATAAGAGTTCACAAGAACTATTATTAGACGTAACAATTGTTTCAATAGACTTTGAGGAAAAAGAATCAATTTTGGTTATTTTAAAAGATATCTCCCTTAGAAATGAATTGTCAAAAGAAATTATTAGAGCGGAAATTGCAGAGGAATCTAATAAAAGACTTGAAAAAGAAATTAAAGTAAGGATAAAAACAGAAAAACTATTAAAAGAACAATTCATTCGAAGCAATGCAATCTTCGATAGTTCATCTAATACATTATTGTTAACGCTAGACACTGATTTAAATTTTTCTTCATTTAACACGCATTGTCAAAGTTATTTTAATTATTTGACTGAACAGAAAATGGAAGTTAACAACTCTTTCAGTGTGTTTTTTAAAAAATTGTTTGAAGAAAGGGAATTAAGATTTTTTAGAAAAACACTAAAGAATATTTTAAGTGGTGCTTCCAAACAAATTGAAACTAAATTTTTATCAAAAGGATTAAATAGATGGATTGAATTATTTATAAATCCTATTTTTGATATTGACGGAAAAGTGATAGAAATATCCTTAGTTGGTCATGATATTACAGATAAGAAAAACACAGAAAATCAAATAAAAGATTCCCTTAAAGAAAAAGAAGTACTCCTAAAAGAAATCCATCACAGGGTAAAAAATAATTTGCAGGTTATTTCAAGTATTTTGAACTTGCAAAGTTCTTTTGTTTCTGATGAAAGAACATTAGAAATATTAGAGGAAAGTAGAAATAGAATTCATTCGATGGCAACAATACACGAAAACCTATATTTAACAACTAATTTTTCCTCTATTGATTTTGCTAGTTATTTACAAAATCTAAGCACAAAATTAATTTCCTCTTATCATGTTGCCCCAATTACAATTAATTTAAGAACAGAATTGACGTCAATTAATTTATTGTTGGACCAAGCAATTCCTTGTGGGTTATTAGTAAATGAATTAATAACGAACGCAATTAAGTATGCATTTGTAAATAGGAGTGAGGGAGAAATATTAATAGGATTAAAAGAAAACCAAGGAATTATAGAATTAAAAATAGAAGATAATGGAGTTGGTTTACCATCAAATTTTGAAATATTTAAGTCAAACTCACTTGGCTTACAATTAGTTTCTACATTAGTAGAACAATTAGATGGTGAAATAAATATTTTGAACGAAAAAGGAACAAAATATTTGATTACATTTGAAAAGGACAAACCATAAATCGCATGTCAAAAATTAATATTCTAGTTGTAGAAGATGAATCAATTGTATCTAAAGATATTCAATATAGTTTGAATAAATTGGGGTATAATGTTGTTGGCGCATCCGCAACAGGAGAAAAAGCAATCGAGATAGCAAGAGAAGAGCGCCCAGACCTTGTCCTAATGGATATTATGCTTAAGGGTGCTATGAACGGAATCGAAACCGCAGAAATAATTAAATCTGAATTGTCTATTCCTGTTGTTTTTCTAACAGCCTATGCTGACGAGTCAACATTGTCAAAAGCAAAAATAACAGAGCCTTATGGTTATATTATTAAGCCTTTTAAAGAAATAGACCTCCATACATCTATTGAGATGGCAATCTACAAACATGGAAAGGAAAGAGAAATAATTAGGGAAAGAGATTTATTATATTCTATTGTTGAAAATAAAGAAGCATCAAATGATTTTATTTTCGTTAAATCTAACAGTAGACTGGTTAAATTAAACACGAGTGAAATTTTTTATATAGAAGCGTTAAAAGATTATGTTGTAATTCACACTATAGACACACGATTTACAATTCATTCAACCATGAAAGACATTGAGTCAAAAATGGGAGTAGCTGATTTTATTAGAGTTCACCGCTCATTTATAGTACGTTTAGATAAAATAGCCACAATAGAATTTCCTAATTTAACGTTAGAAAATGATAAAAAAGTAATTCCTATTGGCGGCTCGTTTCGCGATGATTTGAATAATAGAATTAAAACCGTTTAATCAACGATTAATTCTAAATCTATTTGTCTTTTTCTTGGGTGAACTTCGTAAATTCGAACCTTAACCTTGTCTCCAAAATTGTATTCCTTTTTTGTGCGAGCACCAATAATGCAATACTTGTCTGCGTTGAAAGAAAAGCGATCACCAGGAATATCATTCATTGGAACCATTCCCTCACAATAATTGTCATCCATTTTAACAAAAAGCCCAAACTCCGCAATTCCAGAAACAGTTCCCAGAAACTCTTCTCCTATATGGTCTTGTACAAATAGCGTTTGGAAGTATTTTGTTGATTCTCGTTCAGCCTCAACAGCTTTCCTTTCCATACGAGAAATACGCTTACAAACTTCGTTTAGGTCTTTACCATAACGGTGTTTTTTTGTCGTTAATTCTTCTTGTAAGATTCTGTGAACAATTAAATCAGCATAACGTCTTATTGGAGAAGTAAAGTGCGTATAATAATCAAACGCCAAACCGTAATGACCAATATTCGTCGTTTCGTAAGTGGCCTTAGCCATTGAGCGAATAGCCATGGTTTGAATCAATGAATATTCGTTTTTTAAACGAATATCGTCTAAAAGTCTGTTGATGCTTGATGCAATTTGATCAGGATTAGAAAAATCAAGTTTATATCCAAATTTATCAATGAAGATATTGAAAACAGCAATTTTTTCAAGACTTGGTTTGTCGTGTACTCGATAAACAAAAGGAACTTGGTCTCTACCTTTTTTTGGTTCAGAAACAAAAGTTGCAACTTTTCTGTTTGCCAAAAGCATGAATTCTTCTATTAATTTATTGGCATCTTTTGATGTTTTAATTACCACCTCTTCCGGATGACCTTTTTCATCTAATTTGAATCGCATTTCTTCAGACTCAATATTTAACGCCCCATGTTTTAGTCGCGCTTTTCGCAAAATTTTAGCTATTTTATCGAGAATAAGAATTTCTTTCTTAAAATCCCCGTCTTTTCCCTCAATAATTTCTTGTGCTTCTTCATAACTAAAACGGCGGTCAGAATGGATCACCGTCTTACCAAACCATTGGTTATAAACTTTTCCTTCTTCGTCCATTTCGAAAACCGCTGAAAAACTAAACTTATCTTCATTTGGACGAAGAGAACACGCCATGTTGGATAATTGTTCAGGCAGCATCGGAACTACTCTATCCACTAAGTAAACAGAATTTGACCGTTTTAATGCTTCTGTGTCCATCGCGCTTCCCGGTCGAACATAATTACTCACATCAGCGATATGAATGCCAATTTCTAAATGACCGTTTTCTAATTCTTTAAAAGATAAAGCATCGTCAAAATCTTTTGCATCAACAGGGTCGATAGTAAAAGTAGTTATTGGACGGAAATCACGACGTTTTGCAACTTCTTCCTGATCCAAATCTAACCCAATAACCTCTGCTTCTGCTAATACTTCTTGCGGAAACTTATAATCTATACCATGGTTACATAAAATGCTGATCATTTCTGTATCATTGGAGCCGGACTTACCTAATACTTCAACGACTTCTCCATAGGGATTTTTGGATGTTTTAGGCCAAACAGTAATTTTTACTAAAGCTTTGTCACCTTGTTTCCCACCATTTAATTTTTCTTTTGGAATATAAATATCCGTTCCAGCTTTTAAATTGTCAGGAATTAAAAACGCAAATTTTTCATGAATTTCTAAGGTTCCAACAAATTGTGTACGTTCTCTTGATAAAACAGCAGTAACCTCTCCTTCGTTTCTAGTTTTTCCACGTTTAAAAACGCGCGCCTTAACTCGGTCACCATTGAGCGCTTGACCTATATTTTGCGGCGCGATATATAAATCATTTTCCTCATCATCACTAACAACAAAACCGGCTCCTCGAGCCGTTAATTCAATAAAACCTTCAATAGAATCGTCTTTTGAATTAAAAGCATAAACCCCATGTGCATGTCTTTGTAAAACACTTTGTTGACATAGTTCTTCTAAAATATCAAAAACTAATTTTCTTAAAGCATTTTCCCTAACATCAATCAAAGCACAAACTTGTTTATGACTAAGAACACTATCTGGATTTTTTTCAAAGCATTTTCTCACAACATGCGTAAGGCTGCTCTTCATTTTACTAGGTTTATTTTGCTTATTTCTTGACATATATGCGAAGTTAAAGCAATTTTTGCTAAATAGCAGTTCAAAACGGAACTAAAAAAGTGCTGTTGAAAGAATATGCACGATTGATAAAATCATCTAATGAAGATTGATAACTTTGTAAAAAACAAGATAATATGAACAAGCGCGTTGAAGATGCAATAAATGATCAAATTGAAAAAGAGGCAACATCCTCTCAGTTTTATTTAGCAATGGCCTCTTGGGCTGAAAATAATGGTTTAAACGGAACAGCTAAATTTATGTATTCTCATTCTGATGAAGAACGGTTTCACATGTTAAAACTTGTAAAATTTGTAAACGAACGAGGAGGAAAGGCAATAATTCCCGCGATTGGACAACCACAAAAAGAATTTAAAGATCTTGTAAATGTTTTTGAATTATTATTGGCGCATGAAATTATGGTAACAGAAAGCATTAATAATTTAGTTGATATTTGTCTTCAAGAAAAAGATTATTCAACACATAATTTTGTACAATGGTACGTTTCAGAGCAGTTAGAGGAAGAGGCGTTAGCGCGAACAGTTTTAGATAAACTAAAATTGATAGGTAGGGACAAAGGTGGAATGTATATGTTTGATAGAGATTTAGAAAATTCTGCAATTCAATTAGCACCAGCGATGACATCTGGTTCTACCAATTAATTAAAACAACTTGAACGTGATTTTTGGAGAATGACTAGATTAATTTTAATCGGCTTGCTATTGTTTATTTCTCTTCACGGGACAGGACAAACTGCATATCGCTTTAGAAATTATACGATTAATAACGGTTTATCTCAAAGTTCTGTCACATGTATAATTCAAGATAAAAATCATTCTCTTTGGGTTGGCACACAAGACGGTTTAAATCGTTTTGACGGCAAGAATTTTGAAATATTTACATCAGACGATACCCCTGGAATTGAAAGCGAATATATTAAATGTGCTGTAAAAACCAAAGATGGGAATTTATGGTTTGGGACAACTAATGGGTTAACACAATATAATCCAGACAAAGAGGTGTTTACAACATACTCTTTAGAACAAAAAACAGCCTTACAAATAGAAAGCCTTAGTTTAGATCCTTCAGGGATTATTTGGGTTGGCACAATAGGAAAAGGTGTTTTAAGTTTTGATCCAGAAAACCAAAAATTTAAACAATATCCAACTCTAATACCATCTAAAAAAATCCAAGCGGTCTTTTGTTCCGAATCAGGAGAGTTATTTGTAAACACAGAAGATAAGGGTGTTTATGGAACGAACCAATTAAAAACAAAGGCTTTTTTGATACCAATAAAAAGTAAAAGTGCGAATCCCGTTATTATTCAAAGAATTACACAAAGCGAATTGGGTAATATATTATTTGGAAGTAACCAGGGCGTTTTTGAATATTCAATTTCACAAAAGAATACGTACCCAAAATTTCCACAATTGGAAATGGAGTTTGGCTACATGGGAATAGCAGATATTTATTTATCACAAAACAACAGTTGGTTCATTGGAACAACAAATAAAGGGTTATTCACTATAGCTTCGGACGGAAGTGTTTTTAATAGCACGCAGGATATTTTTCAAAAAAACGCATTACTTTTTAATGATATTAATCTTTTATTCTGTGATGATTCCGGTACTTTTTGGGTTGGAACGGATCGAGGATTAGCAAGCTTTGACCCAATGAATCAAGGTTTTTTAGGAGTTGGTCCTAGTGGAAATTTAGAACAAGGCATACCCACCCCAAATGTTTGGAGTTTTGGAGAAGATAAATTTGCGCAATATACATTTATTGGAACCGATATCGGCATTTCTCGTTTTAATCGAAAATCAGGAAAGTTTGAACAATATTATAGAGACAATTCTCAATCGATAACAGGAGAAAGCGCTGAAACAGCAGCTCTTTCTATTCATGTAATAAATGAAAATAAAGTGCTTGTTGGTTGTGTAGATGGTTTATTTGAATTAAATATTTACTCAAAATATGACTATTCTTTTAAAAAAATAGATTACTTAGAAAACAAGGAAGAAGCTATAAAACACACGAGAATATATTCTATTGTTCATTGGAAAGAAGATAAATATTTTATAGGGACAAAAGGAGGTGTTGTTTTAGTTGATTTAAAAAAGAAAAAAGCTCAGGCCTTCGAACATTCATTAAAAAACCCAAATAGTACTATAACATTAGGTGTATGCAGACACATATATAAGGATAAACAAGGTAGAATTTGGTTTGCATCAAGCTCGGGGGAATTAAATTTATTAACAGTTAAAGCCGACAAGATTGAAATTGTGCCTTATAAATACAATTCAATATTGTTAAAAGTATCTAAAGACTATATTACATCAATGTGTCAGATAGGTAAAAATGAATTCTGGCTTGGAACATTTGGGTCAGGTATAATGCACTGGAACGAGGCTACAAAAACCGCGAAAATTTTCACAAAAAAAAATGGGCTTCCAAATAATGTAGTTTATGGCATAGTTACAGACCTAGAAAACAATTTATGGCTAAGCACGAACAAAGGAATATGTAAATTCAATTCAAAAACAAAAGAGGTAACAAATTACACTGAAATTGACGGATTAATGAGTAATGAATTTAATCTCGGAGCGTTTATGAAGTCAACATCTGGTGAATTGTTCTTTGGTGGAATTTATGGGTACAATTATTTTAACCCGAATAAACTTTCGTTAAACAAGCCAAATGTTGGGGTCACTATTACAAAATTTAAATTAGATAAAAATTGGTTAAGACCTGGAGATAAAGATTCCCCACTTTATTTGCCAATAGCCAGAACATCGCATATTGAACTCAGTTATAGGCAACGAAGTTTCACTGTTCATTTTCAACCATCAGACCTGAGCAACCCTGAATTGGTTAATTATAAATACATTTTAGAAGGATCTGAAGAAGGAGAAGTAATGCTTGGAAACTCAAATGAACTAAGATTTAGTTTATTATCTCCTGGCGATTACACATTAAAAATATTTGCTAGAATTGGTGATGGCCCTTGGGGAAAAACGCCGGCTATTTTATCTCTTCATATTAAATCCCCTTTTTGGGCCACATGGTGGTTCTGGATTATAATAACAATAGTATTAGCAATTTCCGTTCGCCTTTTTATTCGAAATAGAATTGATTCTGAACGCAGGAAACAAGTTCGTTTAGAAATGAAAATTGCTGACAGAACACGCGAAATAAGAGAACAAAATATTCAAATTGAAAAACAAAGAAAACAACTTGAAGAAGAAAAAAACAAAGTTGTGAATAACCAACGTTTGTTGCAAATTGAAAAGGATAAAACTGAAAAATTGATTCGTAGAATTATTCCAGAATCCACAGCAGAAGAATTAAAAAATAAAGGAACAGCTAGCGCCCGAGCATACAAAACGGTATCGGTATTATTTACAGATTTTGTTGGTTTTACAAAAAGCGCAGAACGAATGAGTCCAACGGATTTGGTAAATAAGTTGGATGTTTATTTTAGCAAATTCGATGAAATAATAGTTAAAAATAATCTTGAGAAAATAAAAACAATTGGCGATGCATACATGTGCGCCGGCGGTGTACCTGTGCGTAATAATACAAATCCAATTGACACCTGTATTGCGGCTTTACAGATTCAAGATTACATGCTAAAACGCAAAAATAACAGCATTATAAATAACACTGAATATTGGGAATTGCGTCTCGGTATTAACACAGGAGAGGTTGTTGCCGGTGTTATTGGAAGTGAAAGATTGGCTTATGATGTTTGGGGGGCAACGGTAAATCAAGCTCAACGCATGGAAATGCTTGGAGAACCGGGAAAAGTTACTATTACAGGAAATACGTTTGTATTAATAGAGCCTTATTTTGAATGTGTTTTTAGAGGAAAAGCACAATCTAAAAGTCGTGGATTGATTGATATGTATACGGTTGAACGGATCAAACCAGAACTTTCAATTGATGGAGAAGGAATAATTCCAAACGACCGCTTCCAACAGATTGTTAACCTTCACCTCTATAGTTCAATTAACTACTATAAAGCGGAACGACACATAATGAAGGCTCTTGAAAAAGGACTTTCTGATAAACTTCATTATCATAGTATTGAGCACACGAAAGATGTTGTGAAGGCTGTTGAACGATTGGCTCTAATCGAGGGAGTAACTGATGAGGGATTGTTTTTATTAAAATCAGCGGCTACTTATCACGACGCAGGGTTTGTGGAACAATATGAAAAAAACGAACCAATTGGTGCGCGATTAGCAGAAGAAATTCTTCCCAAGTATGGCTACACAGAACAACACATTAACACGATAAAAGAACTCATTTATGTTACCCAAATTCCTCACAAGCCAACAAATAATCTTGAAGAAATTATTTGTGATGCCGATTTAGATTATTTAGGAAGAGAAGATTTCCATGAAATTGCTAACAGGTTGCGCAGAGAGCTCCGTGAACACGGTAAAATAGATAGTGACCGTAAATGGGATGAAATTCAAGTTCAGTTCCTTACAGCGCACAAATACTTCACTGAAACAGCGTTGAAAACAAGAGCCGCTAAAAAAGAAAAAAACTTGGATGAAGTAAAAGCAAGATTATTAAAGAATGAGTATGTTGATTAGAAATAAAAATTGTTGACTAATTCTTGAGAAGAGTTAAATCATTTCTAGTCATATTAAAAAATAAACGCACAAAAAAACCTCATAGTTAAATTTATGAGGTTTTTTTATTTTATATAAATAGTTTCTTAGCTAAACAAAACGCTTTGACCGTAAGGAGCAAGATCAACAGGGTTCACAACTAATGCTGGAATTTTAGCATCGTTTGTGATTATGTATTGCTCATAATTTGCCGTTATAGAACCAAGGAAATTGCTTCTATTTAAGTTCATGATTGCTATAAGATCAGCATCAATGTTTACAGCGTGTTTTACAACTTCTTTATCAAAACCACTACTTGGAGCCAATGTTGTTGTAACCTCAATTCCGCGTTCACTGAAAAACTTATTAGCAAATTGAATATTCGCTTGCATTTGATGACGTAAAAATTCATCTGATTCGTCAGGAGTTATTACATGAACTCTTGATTTAAAATAAGTAGCAAGGTTCGCAACAATTGCCAACTTTTGTTTTGTTTCTTTATGTAAATCCATTGGCACAACAATATCATCATAACCAGTAGCTTTTATTCCTTTTTCTTGAACAACAATGAAAGGTACGCTAGAATTTGTAATAACTTTTAAAGCGTTACTTCCTGTAATGTGTTGCCATCCATGAGCACCATGTGTTCCCATGAAAATCAATTCAGCATGATGTTCTGCAGCAAAATCCCCGATTTGATCAAAGAAATTTCCTAAACGAACATACGGTATAAGCTCAACGCCATCAGTTGCGTGAGATTTTAAAACATTACTTAATTTCCCCTCAGCTTCTTTAATGTCTTTTTCTTTTGGTACAACATGCAATACATATACAATTGCGTTTAAAGGTTTTGCAGTTGCAACTGCGTGACTCAAAGCTACATCTGCTACAGGTGTAAAATCATGAGGTACAATAAAAGTTTTTTTGTTCATAGAGTTCAGTTTCTGGTTTCTTTCCGATTGCAAATGTAATAATAAAGATTTTTTATCAATTTAAAATAACATTTCTTTTTTATCATTATTTTGAAATTGATAATTTTGTCAATCTTTCTGGTTATTAATGATGTATATAAACGTAGTATACCGAAAATTTACAATTTATTTATAATTTTTGCCACCTATCTAATAATAACACGTAACAGATTTACTTTATCTTTGCATTAAAAGACTTAACAATGCCAATAATTGGAAAATTACTCAAAAAAACAACAGAGATTTCTTATAATAGAAACTTCAATAAAGGGAAAGAGTATGTTAATCAATTAAAAACTTTGGCAAGTTTAATGGAAAAAGCCAAGAATACAACCTTCGGTATTCAGCATGGTTTTAATCAAAGTTTAAATGAGTCTGATGTGGTAGAAGAATACCAAAAGCGTGTTCCAATTACTGATTATGAAGAGTTTTATACGAATTGGTTAAAAGGCTCAATCGAGGGAACAAAAGACCACACTTGGCCAGGAAAAATAAAACATTTTGCACTTTCTTCTGGTACTACCGGATCGCCAAGTAAAAGAATCCCTGTTACAGAAGAAATGATTCGGTCTTTTCAAAAAACAAGCTTAAGACAAATATCCACTTTACATGAATTAGATCTTCCAGAAACGTTTTTTAGTGCAAGCATTTTACTTGTTGGAGGATGTACTAAGTTGACCAAAAAGAAAACGCACATCGAAGGAGATTTAAGTGGAATTCTTAAAAAATACACCTCATTTGTTGTTAATCCGTTTACAAAACCAGGAAATAGAATAACTGGAATAAGGGATTGGAATAAAAAGATGGAAATGATTATCAAGAAAGCACCAAGTTGGAATGTTGGAATGATTGCAGGCGTTCCTAGTTGGTGTATCATGCTGATGGAAAAAATAATTGAATTCTACAAACTTGAAACGATTCATGATATTTGGCCAAATTTCCAAGTTTACGTTCATGGTGGTGTATTTATGGAGCCCTATATTCAACGTTTAGAAAAAATTTCGGGAGGGAAAGTTCATTTATTAGATACCTATTTAGCAAGCGAAGGTTATTTTGCTTACCAATCTTCTCCAGAAAGCGAAGGAATGCAACTTCTTTTAAATTCTGGAATTTTTTATGAATTTATACCTTTCAATAGTGACTTTTTTGATGAACACGGAAATGTAAGAGACAAGCACGAAGCCTTTAATTTAAGCCAAGTAACCAAAGGGGTCGATTATGCAATGGTGATTTCTACAAATGCTGGACTTTGGCGCTATATGATAGGTGATTTAGTGCGATTTGTTGATGTAGACGAAAGAGAGATTAAAATTACCGGACGAATTAAACAATTTTTAAGTCTTTGTGGTGAACATTTATCCTTGGATAATATTAATACAGCTATTCAAAACGTGAGTAAACGAGAGGGAATTGAAATCCCAGAATTTAGTTTATTCGCAGAAAACTTAGAACAAAGACATGCTTGGTTCGTTGGTTCGGACAATGCAAAAGATCCAACTTTAATTATGGATCTAATAGACAAGGAATTATGTATATTGAATGACGATTATGCTTCTGCCCGCAAGTTTAATTTAAAACAACCAACCATCAAGGTGTTACCAGTTAATACTTTTTATACGTTTATGGAATCAATAGGTAAATCGGGTGCTCAAAATAAGGTTCCTCGTGTGATGAATGAATATCAAAGTGAAGCCTGGTTAAAATATTTAGCAAAATCAGGATTGAGTTAAGCACTTTTTTTAGCTTGAGCCTTCAAGTAAAACTTTATTAATGCGTTTGCAATTACAACCAAAACGATGATTGCCGATCCAATGTAAAATTGACTTCCCAAGACTTCATTTTCATTAAGAATAACAATTGCGAGAATTATCGTGTAAACAGGCTCAAGATTTATACTCAAAGAAACTGTAAATGCTCCTAAACGCTTTACAACTTCTATCGTTGCTAAGAAAGCAAAAGATGTACAGAGTACTCCGAGAAAAATCAACCAAAAGAAATCACTCCACCTCATTTCAAATAATTGAGCATTGAAATCGCCCTGAATTATCAAGACAATTGACAAGAACACAAATGCTATAAGTAGTTCATAAAATGTGATTTGATGAGAAGGTGTATCTTCCGCTAATTTTGCGTTAAAAACCGAAAACAAAGCAGCGAAGAGAGCAGAAAACAATCCATAAATTAATGCCTCATAATCTTTCGCGTCAAAATCGCTTGAAACAAAGTAAATTCCATAAATAACAATTAATCCAAAGAAAAATTCTAACAATGAAAACTTGCGCTTCATAATTAATGGTTCTAGCCAAGTAACATGTATCGTAGTTGTTGATAAACATAAAATTCCTAGAGATGCAGTCGATAAACTAATAGATTTATAAAAAGTCATCCAATGCAGGGCAACTAAAATTCCGACTCCAAAGATTTTAATCAATTCTTTTGAAGAACCAATACGAACAGATTTTTTCATAAAAAGCAATCCAATTGCCAAGGCGATAAAAGCAATTAAAACACGGTGCCAAACGATGTAAAAAGGATCAAGATCTATTAAAACACCTAAAATTCCAGTAAAACCCCACATAAAAATGATGAGGTGTAAAAGAATATGGTACTTGTTTTTTGCTATCATTTAGAAATGTTAGATAGTTGAAACTATTTTTTCTTCTTTTTCTTAATGAGCTTATAAGGTTCTTTTAATGGGATGTCACTCATAAAATATGCTTCTAATTTTGATTCATCAATTGTGACGGAAAAACTGGAGGTTGACATTCCAACTGAATCATCTGATATCTCAGAAGTAGAAACTACCGAAGAGAAATAATGAGAAAGCTCTTCTTCGGTAACATCTTCTCTTGCGTACATTGGATAAAGTAAAATTGACTTTTTATTTTTCACGAGTTTAAAAATGCTTAATTCTGGCTCGCCTCCAAAGGAAAGATAATAGTTTGTCCCAATCATTGAAAAATGAAGAGAATCTCCAAGCGGGGTTTCCGTTTCGCCTTCCTTGTCTTTTATGATTATGCTATTAGCATTGAATGTAATATACATCTTATTTCCCTCTTCGCCTTCCATTATCGCTGCGAAATCTTTAGGAAATTCAACCTCGTAATTACCGATTATATCTTTAGGAAAAGAATTATTTTTTCTTCCAGGAACATTTGTAACAGTTACAACGGTGCAAGAAACGATGTTTATTATAAGTAGACTTAGAGCTAAAATTTTGAATGCGATTTTCATAAAATTATTTTTTCAAAAGTACGATTAATCTATTGGTGCGTTTTTTTTTCAAGCACTCTTTCTGTTAAAAATAAAAAAAGCGATGGAACATATCCCATCGCTTTTAAAATTATCTAGATAAAATTAGTTTGCTTTTTTCAACGCTTTTTTGCGCTTGTCATCTAATTTATCTTGTTTTTCATCCAGTTTTTTTCCTTTTTCATCTAGTTTGTCTTGCTCTTCTTTTAATTTGTCAAGCTTTTTTCCTTTCTTAATTTTATCATCAAGTTTTTTTTGATCTTTTTTATATTCTTTTCTTGTGTCGTCTATCTCTTTTTGTTCTTCATCGTATTTTGCAAGCTTTTCTTTCAATTCAGCAGCAGCAGCTTTTTCTTTCTCGGCTTCTTTAGCGTCCTTTTCGGCTTCTTTGATATCTTTTTCAGCTTCTTTGGCTTCTTTTTCAGCCTCTTTAGCTTCCTTTTCAGCTTCCTTTTTTTCCTCTGCTATTTTCTCCTCCTTTTTTTCTTCTTCTTTTAAAGCACTTTTCTCTTTATCAGATTTTTCTTTAGCAAGTTCTTCTTTCTTTTCTGCAGCTTTTTTCTCCTCCTTAGCTTTTTCTTCAGCTTCTTTCGCTTTCTTTTCAGCTTCAGAAATTTCTTTAGATTGACCTTTTTGAGCTTCTTCAGCTTCTTTTTTAGCTTTTTCGTCAGCAGATTTCGCATTTTGAAGTTGGGAATTCTCTAACACTTTTTGGCGTTCTTGTGCCTCTATATCTCGTTGCTTTGCTTCTTCCTCTCTTCTTTTAGCATCCTCAGAAATTTGTGTGCCATTCTCTTCCTTTGCTTTTTGAGCCTCTTCTAATTTCTTATCTGCTTCAGCTTGTTTCTTTTCAGCTTCTGCTTTTTTAGCCTCCGCAGTTTTATTTTTTTCTTCTGCTAAACGAACAGCCTCTGCTTTTTCTTTTGTTAATTGTTCTTGGGTTTTAGCTGATTCTTCTTTTTCAGTTGAGTATTTTTCAGCATCTTTCTCGTGCTGCGTTGTTTTGTCTTCTGATTTTATAGTTTTATCTTCTATTTTATTAATTTTTTCTTCTGATTCAGTGGTTATTTCATCAACAGATTCAGTTTTACTTTTTAAAATAAAGTCAAACGTTTTACCATTAACTAATACAATGTCACTCATTTTTTGATCCTTATATAAAGAATGCATTACTTGTATTTGTACCAATTGATTTCCATATGTAGGAAAAGCAATCATAGCTTTTCCGAAATCGTCAGATGTGGCAGATCCAATAGGCATTCCTGCAGAAGTAATTCTGATTAAGGCACCTTTAACGGGTTTTCCGTTACTACTAACATTTATTGTAACGGTAATAGCTTCCTTTTTTGTTTCATTAATTGAAATGTTTGTAATTAGGTTGCTTCCGGTTGCAACTGTAGAACAAAAAAGAACACTTGCGAATATAAAACTCTTCTTCATGATAAATTTATTTGCTTATAAATATACAATAATTGTATTTTGGTTTTGCACTTTGCAAAAACAATTCCAAAAAATCAGTTAATTTTGAGTTATGCAATTTAAAGAGGTCGTTGGTCAGCAAGAATTAAAAAAACATTTAATTCAAGAAGTTGAAAAGGATAAGATAAGTCATGCTCAACTCTTCCTCGGAAATGTAGGACATGGAGGACTTCCTCTTGCGCTAGCTTTTGTACAATATCTTTTTTGTGATAACAGAAATTCAAGTGACAGCTGCGGAAGCTGTCCTTCTTGTAGGAAAGTGACGGAATTACAACATCCTGATTTACATTTTTCATTTCCAGTGGTTTTAACGAGTTATAAAAAATCGGATGCTGCTCTCGGTCATTGGCGCAATCAAATTAAAGAAGAACCTTATTTTAGTCAAAATGATTGGTTAAAAAGAATTGACGAAAAAGAACGAAAACCTATTATAGGAACTGAAGAAAGCCAGGAAATAATCAAAAAACTTTCCCTCAAATCGTATGAAGGTGGGTTTAAAGTGATGATTATTTGGATGGCAGAAGAGATGAACACCGTTTGTTCAAATAAACTCTTGAAAATCATCGAAGAACCACCACCGAAAACGTTGTTTATATTATTAAGTGAGAAGCAAGATCAGTTATTGCAAACGATTATTTCAAGAACACAAATACTTAAAATACCAAGAATTAATTCTGATGACTTAACCACGTATTTACGGAAAGATCAAACCGTTTCTTTGTCAAACATTGAAAGCATCGTTGCAAGGGTGGAAGGAGATTTATTGAAAGCAAAAGAATTAATGGGCACTCACAGAGAATTGGACGAAAACCGTGAGTTGTTTATTCAGTTAATGCGTGTATGTTTTAAAAAAGATGTTATTCCAATGCTTGAATGGGCAGAAAACATTGCTTCAATTAGCAAAGAACGGCAGAAAATATTTTTGCAGTATTCGCTCCATATGTTTAGACAAAGTATATTGCGGAACTACACAGATCATCAGCTAACGAAAGTGTCAGATGAAGAGGAAGAATTTTTAAGCAAATTCGCGAAATTTGTTTCGGGAAATAACTTAAATGATTTCATGGAAACATTCAATGATGCACATTATCATATTGAAAGAAACGCCAACACAAAGCTATTGTTTACTGACTTATGCTTTAAAGTTATGCGATTTATTCACTTTGCATAGTTAATACCCAATTTATTCGTACAAACGATACTGTTATAATTTTCTTATTTTTACACAAACAAAAAATGAATTATGGGCTGTTCAAATTGCAGTAGTGAAGGAGGTACTCCTCGCGGATGTAAAAATAATGGCACTTGTAGTTCTGGAGGATGCAATAAGCTTGAGGTGTATGATTGGTTGGCAAATATTGCTTTACCTAATGGTCAAACAGCCTACGATATAGTTGAAGTTCGATTTAAAAATAGTCGAAAAAGTTTCTTTAGAAACACGAAAGGATTTAGTTTACAAGTTGGTGATGTTGTCGCTGTTGAAGCTAGTCCGGGATATGACATTGGTGTTGTATCGGTTGTTGGAGAACTTGCCAGAATTCAAGTGAAAAAGAAAGCTTCAGGGTTTAAACCAATGGAGGCAAAGAAAATTTTGAGAATTGCAACTCAAGATGATATTGATAAATGGGTAAACGCACGATCTCTTGAAAAAGAAGTGATGTATGTTTCACGTACATTAGCCGTTAATTTAAATTTGGAGATGAAAATCTCTGATGTTGAATATCAAGGGGATTTAACCAAAGCGACATTTTATTATACGGCAGAAACGCGAGTTGATTTCCGCCAGTTGATAAAAGACATGTCAGAAAAATTTAAAGGACGTGTGGAAATGCGCCAAATTGGTTCACGCCAAGAGGCCTCAAGACTTGGCGGAATTGGTTCTTGTGGAAGAGAATTGTGCTGTTCTACTTGGTTAACTGATTTTAGATCCGTTTCAACTTCTGCCGCACGTTACCAACAATTGTCATTGAATCCTCAAAAATTAGCAGGTCAATGTGGTAAATTGAAGTGCTGTTTAAATTATGAATTAGACATGTATTTGGATGCTTTTAAAGCCTTTCCTAAATCAGATGTCAAACTTCAAACTGAAAAAGCGAATGCCTACCATGTTAAAACGGATGTTTTTAAACGTCAAATGTTTTATGGTTATGAAGGGGGCGTTGGTGGTTTAATTCCTTTAACTCCAGAGCGTGTTAAGGAAATAATCAAAATGAATTCTGAAGGAAAAAAACCGAAAGAATTGAATGAATATGTGATGGAGGTGGTTGTCAAAGAACCGGATTATGACAATGTTGTTGGTCAAGATAGTCTGAATAGATTTGAACATGCTTTTAAAGCTAAGAAAAAGAAGAAAAAGCCAGGAAATAGACCAGTTGATGGTCAACCAAGAGAGAAACAACAAAATCAAAACACACCACAAGCTCAAGCTCAAGTTCCAAGAGTTGAGGGTGAGAAACCGCCAGTTTCAGCAAACAAGAGAAGAAATAAGCGGCCAAACAATAGACCAAAAGGAAACCCTAACGCAACGAATAATGAAAAGAAGGAGGAGTAAGGCCGTTGTACTATTAAGTTTAGCATTTTTAATATCTTGTGAAAGTGCTCCTACCTTTGAAAAATCATATGTTTTCGAAAATAAGGAATGGAAGCAAGATGTAAAACCGTCTTTTACTGTTGACATAAAAGACGCAAGCAAGGACTATGATTTTGTGCTTACTTTAAGAACCACCACAGAATATAAATACAGTAATTTGTGGGTTTATATGAATACAAAAACCCCAAATGGGGAGAAGGCGCGCGAGCCATTTGAAATAAAAATTACGAATCCTGATGGATCTTGGATTGGAAAGAAAACGGGCACTATCGTAGAGAATTCATTAAATTTTAAGAGAAGAAAACTTCCGTTGAAAGGGAAATATACTTTTATCTTAGAACAAGGAATTACCGACTCTAAAATTGATCAGGTGCTTGATATCGGTCTAGTGGTTACCGAAGCAAAGAAACTTTAGTCTTATTTTTTCTTCTTTTTCTTATA
Source organism: Chitinophaga pinensis (assembly GCA_945902745.1). Classification (GTDB taxonomy): domain Bacteria; phylum Bacteroidota; class Bacteroidia; order Flavobacteriales_D; family Crocinitomicaceae; genus M0103. The sequence goes on from CAMDNE010000013.1 coordinate 57,937, forward strand.
ACTAAGGTTGTAAGCATAGTTGATAGATAAGATATGCTTCCTAGAAGGATTTGGAAGGTTTATTTTTTGATCAAGCATATAACCTATTGATAATTCATGTGGGCTATCAAATTCCAAATCGACACCAATGAAAACACGGTATTTTGTGAATCTTTGCCCTAACGACCCATTTGTTGGATTATAAAATAATTCAATATTAATAACGGGAGAAATAAAACTGTTATTTATATCATAGGATATTTCTGGTTTCCAGCGAATTGCTTGGTCATACTCTGAGTCATAATTCGATGAAGAGATTAATCGATCAAATGAATATTGGTATCTTAATCGTGCTGAAAGAGAGAAACGATTTAGCACATATTTAAATTCAGCATTTAAATTTAAACGATTTGTAAAAGAGTAATTTCCGTATTTATTTAAAGAAAAGATTGCCCTATAATCTGCCGATGGTCGAAACCACTTCGTAACTTTATATTTGAGTGAAACTTGCGGAAAATAAATTTGATCATTCGAGCCACCAATTCGAGCGGTGAACGATCCTGCCCAATCGATTTTCTTATTTATACTTCCTTTTAATCCAATAGAAGTCCAACTTTTACCTGAACTTTGTTGGCTAATTGATAAAAAAGGTAAACATATTGAAAACAAAAGTACACGAAACATGTTACAATTTTTTTGTGTCAATTGTTCCCAAATCAACTGTTGATTTTTTTCCTGAAATAGTTGCAGTTACCAATACTTCACTTTTACCACTTGGAACACTATTGTTATCTTCATAAACAAATATAGTGTAGTCGCCTTCTTCTAAATAGTTAAATTCAAAACTCCCATCATAGCTTGTTTTTATTCTATCATTGTAAAAAGTTTTTCCTGCACCATAAACGATATAAACATCTAATTCAGCACCAGGATATTCAGAAGATAACGTGCCAACTAGCGTGTATTGTTTTACATTTATGACACCTTTAATTGTTGAAGAGCCACCTTGACCCTCAATTTTTTTACAAGAGTTAAAAAAGAAAAAAGCAACTAAGATTAATGAAAGAGAAACTATTTTTTGCATATTATTTATACTATTAAATTTATTGAAAAATATAGGAATACAACCATTCAACTGTTTTATTCGTCACTAAATTAGGGAATAATTTAATATTATGATAATATTAGTCTAAATTAGGTCCTGAAAAACGACTTTTTGCAAAACTAAATACTAGAAAATGAAATTAATATTTTACGCATTTATACTTTTCTCCATTTCCTTTACAGCGAGCTCTCAAGTAATTATAAATGAATATTCTTGTTCAAATGTTAATGGAATAACAGATGCTTATGGCAACAGAGAGGACTGGGTTGAATTATACAACATGGGTGCTGCACCAGTTGATTTAACCGGTTATTATTTGTCAGATAAATCGACCAATTTGCAAAAATGGATGATTCCTAGTGGATCAATTGCAGCAAACGGATACAAAATGGTCTATTGTACAAAAAGAAATACTGTAACCGGAACACAATATCACCCAAACTTTAGTTTAACCCAAACAAGAGGGGATTGGATTATTTTAGTGAATTCTGCGTTGAATGTGTCAGATTCAATAAAAATAGTACACATGACAAAGGCTGATAATTCTATTGGAAGGTCTACAAATGCTGCTCCTGATTGGAAATTGTTTACTACACCAACTCCAAACGCAGCCAACGTTGGAGCTCAAAACTTTTATACACCAACTCCAATTATTAGCCTTGCACCCGGTTTTTATCCAGGGGCTCAGTCTACAACAATCACTTGCTCTGATCCAACAGCAACAATACGCTATACAACTAATGGACAGAATCCAACCGCAACATCTACATTGTATTCAGGACCTATAGCTATTAACGCAACGATGGTATTGAGAGCAGCGGCATTTAGTACGAATCAACCTTCTTTTACTGAAACAAACTCCTATTTTATAAATGTAACACACACACTTTCTGTTGTTTCAGTCTGTAGTCAAGGGGTATTTAACCTTGTGGCAAATGGCAATCAAACACCCGTTGTTGGTGCTTTTGAATTATTTGAGGACGATGGGACTTTTATTGATGAAGGCCAGGGAGATTTCAATAAACATGGCAATGACTCATGGTCTTATGATCAACGAGGATTTGACTATATAACAAGAGATGAATTTGGATATGCGGCTGGACTAGAACATCAGATTTTTCCTGATTCACCAAGAGATCAATTTCAACGGGTTATTTTGAAACCTGCTGCAAGTGATAATTACTCTTTTGAAAATGGAGCTCATATCCGTGACGCTTTTATACATACTCTTTCTATAAGAGCCGACATGAATTTAGATGAAAGAACATGGAGACCATGTGTGGTTTATTTGAACGGCGTTTATTGGGGTGTTTATGAGATTCGTGAAAAAGCGGATGATCACGATTATACCGATTTCTATTTTGATCAAAATAAATATAATTTACAGTATTTAAAAACGTGGGGAGCAACTTGGGAAGAATATGGTGCGCCGAATGCTCAACCAGCATGGAACTCCTTAAGAAACTTTATTTCTACCAATAATATGGGTGTACCTGCTAATTTTGCAAATGTTGATACATTATTAAGTTGGAGATCTTTATGTGATTATTTTGTGTTTAATTCTTACGTTGTAAATCAAGACTGGTTAAATTGGAATACGGCTTGGTGGAGAGGAATGAACCCGAATGGGAACCATAGAAGATGGAGATATACGCTGTGGGACATGGATGCTACTTTTGGGCATTATATCAATTATACGGGAATTCCTGATCCAACAGCGAATGCCGATCCATGTAACGTGGAAAATTTACCAAATCCCGGAGGACAAGGACACACGGAAATTTTGGAAAAACTCATTAATGAAAACCCCGTCGTTGAGCAATATTACATTACTCGGTATATTGATTTAGTTAACACGTATTTTTCTTGTGATTACATGCTCAATCTTTTAGATAGCATGGTGGCAGAAATTGATCCCGAAATGACGGCCCAGTGTGCAACATGGGGAGGAACATATACTGGATGGCAATCAAGGGTCACGCAACTTAGGAATTTTATTACTTTACGCTGTACTGCGCTCGAACAAGGCTTAATAGATTGTTATAGTTTAACTGGGCCATATGCAACGACTTTTGATGTTTCACCTCCACTATCTGGAGAAATAAAAGTGAATTCTGTCTGGGCGCCATCCTATCCGTGGGCAACAACTTATTATGGCGGTATTTCAACAAATATTATCGCTCAACCATTACCTGGATTCATGTTTGATCATTGGGAGTATACAACAGGACCTTTATCGAATGTTATTACTGAAGACACAAATAGCTTGAACATTACAGGTATTGAAAACATTGTAGCATTTTTTGTTCCTGATAATCCAGATATTGATGGAGATGGATGTTTAAATGTTGATGAAGTTATTGCCGGCACAAATCCAAACAATCCTGATACAGATGGAGATGGTGAAAATGATTGTGCCGAAACAGGAATTGATCCAGCAAACCCATTAGACACTGATGGTGATGGAATAATTGATGCGTTGGAATCTTCACTTGTTGATACGGATGGAGACGGTGTAAACGATGAAACAGACCCAGCCAATACTGACCCTTGTATTCCAAACCCGAATGCTGGCCCATGTGATCAAGATGGCGATGGTTTAACAAATACACAAGAGACAACAGCAGGAACAAGCCCAACCAATCCAGATACGGATGGAGATGGAATTAATGACGGAGCTGAAATAACAGCCAGTTCAGACCCATTAAACCCTTGTGATCCTGATGATTTCTTCCCAGGCTGTCAAACGGATTCAGATGGAGATGGTTTATTGGACGCTCAAGAAGGAGTTTTAGGAACAGATCCAAATAATCCTGATACGGATGGTGATGGTCTGACTGACGGTGTTGAAGTTGGAAATGGAACAGATCCATTGGATGAATGTGATCCAAATAGTTCAGGAGTAAATTGTATCAATGGTATTTATTTACCTTCTGGATTCTCGCCTAATGGCGCAGGGAATGCTCTAAACGAAAACTGGGCAATTATCGTAGGAAAAGATGTTAAATCCTTCACTCTCTCTGTTTATGATCGTTGGGGGAATTTAATTTTAAAAACTACTGATAATAATTTCAAATGGGACGGCTCATATAAAGGTCAACCTTGTAATGCAGGTGTTTACGCTTATATTCTTGAGGTGAATTATGTGAATGGAACAAGTGAAACGCGTTCTAATAACGTTACTTTAATTCGTTGATAGATGAAAAAGATATTTTTATCGTTGTCGTTATTTTTGGTTGTAGGACTAAATGCGCAAGATTTACATTTTACGCAAACAGCTCAAACGCCATTGTTGATAAACCCAGGAGCAGCGGGTGTTTATGACGGTTGGGAACGTGTGATTGTTAATCACAGGAATCAATGGTTGGGAGCAGGAACGCAATTCATGACAACATCTATAGCTGCTGATGTAAATTTTGGAAAGTCTCGAACAAATGATAAAGCATATGTTGGTTTAGGCCTTATGTTTTATAACGATATAGGCGGAAACTCAAAGTTTGGAAGCCAAACTGGTTCACTAACACTAAGTGGTATTTTACCAATGGGAGGGTCTGGCCATTCATTATCCGCTGGAATTCAAGGTGGTTTTGGTTCTAGAAAAGCTGACTTCTCGAATTTGACGTTTACCTCTCAATGGAACGGAACGAGCTATGATCAAACAATTGCTTCTGGAGAAGCGAATGGGATGGCATCGTTTAGATATTTGGACGCTTCTGCAGGAATTTATTATGTTTTCGATGGAGGGCAATCGTCGTTTAGTAGAAACAATGATTTTAAATTTCAATTTGGTGTTGGAGGTTTCCATTTGAACAAACCAGAATTGAAATATACCACAGTGACAGCTGGAAATTTGTACCGTAAATTTGTAATTCACACAAGCGTAATATCAGATATAGCGAATTCAGATTGGTCTTTTGATGCAAGTGCAGTGCAGTTTATTCAAGGGCCACACCTTGAAACGATTCTTGGTTTAATGCTAAGAAGACGTTTCCAAAATGGCACAAAAGTCACAGGATATTCACAAGATGCGTATTTTGGTTTTGGAACGTATTATAGGTTTAAAGATGCAATATCACCATCCATAATGGTTGATTTTAAAGGATTTAAATTTGCCGTTTCTTATGATGTTACTGTTTCATCCATGCGAAAAGCATATACAGGCGGATCACTTGAATTTTCGCTTTCATATACGAATTTGAGTCACGCATTGTTTAAGACAAGAGGAAGATTTTAATTGAAACCCATCTAGCAAAAAGCGGATGGGTTTTTTATTAAAAAAAGAATTTATATTAAGAAAACGGACATCGAGCTTGTCGAGATGGAGTTTATCTTCTTACCAACGACCTGAAAAATCTGAAAATGTACTTGCGAAACAAAAACATCAAGATCAAATAAGGAAGAATCATTAAATAAAGAATTCCCGAATTAATGCTAGATCCAAAAGATGCTTCATCTAATTCACTTCCTTGTTCTGCTAATAATTTACATTGGGAACAACCTTGAGCGATAAGCTCATTATCACCTAATACGATGAAAAATAATACGGCTAAAACAATCCATTTTTTCATACTACAAAAATACCACTTTTATTCATTAAGTATTCATTAAAGTGAAGAATTTAGAGGGAAAATCCATTTAGATTTATTAGAATTAAAAACTCCGTAGGAGAAGTTGCATAGCAAATGAAGACCAAGCGATAGTGCAGGGAAAAATGTTTTTAGCGACGGATGCAGTCCGTCGTTAAAAAGACAACAAAAATCGTAATCGTTTTTGGCGTGCGTTTTTGAATAAAAACCATGACAAAAACAAATAATTGGTGAAAGTTTTAGAGGGAACGGTAGTGATCAATGAGTGTCGTATAATTCCTAATAAGGAAATTCAATTAACTTTGTAATACCGAGCAAAAGTCAATATATGAAGTATTTAATTTTTCTAATTCCTTTTTTCTTTGTTTCCTGTTCCGACTTGAAACCAACAAAATCTCTTCCGAAAGATATTGATAGTTTATTAGTGATGTTTCCTGACAGCCTTGAAATAATAATTCTTCATGGAAATAAAATGATCAAGGATCTAAAATTTGAAAAAGCAATGGCGGATGGAGCAAAAGCTTTTCGAATGGACAAGAACAGAATTGATGCGCGCATGTTGTATGCTGATGTGTTGAATAATCGACCGTCACGCACACCAGATGATATTGCTACAGCACAAACACAATACAAGTACATTATAAAAAAACAAGCAAAAAACACCAAGGCCTTAATTGGATTGGCCTCAACCTACAGCCAACAAATGGATTTCGAGAAGTCATTTAAATACATTAATATGGCTTTACGAGTTGATCCAAAATACCGAGATGCGTATGTAATGAAGGGATCCAACTACTTGTTTTTAGGAAAAAAGGATTTAGCAAAATCGTCGTATGAAACAGCAGTTCAACAAGACCCAACGTTTTATGAAGCCTATTTAATGCTTGGTTCGCTCTATCAGTCGGAAAACGATAAAATTTGCATTGAATACTATAAAACGGCTGTGCAACTCCAACCTAAAAACCCTGAGGTGCTGTTTTCATTGGCATATGCTGAACAAATTTTTGACGAACCAGAAAATGCTATAGAGATTTACCGTCAAATGATTCGTATTGATACCTCTTTTTACCAAGCCTTGAATCAAATTGGCGTGATTAAACAATACAATTACAAAGATTTGGACAGTGCGATTTATTATTACAATTCAGCATTGCAAACGGAACCACGTTTTGTGGAAGCATGGCACAATCTAGGAACGTGTTATGAAGGACAAGGAAATGTTACAAGAGCGTTGCAATCATATGCTAAAGCATTGAAATACAATCCAGAATTTAAATTGTCTCGTGATAGAGCGGATGCCTTGAGATGATACTTATTCAATAAAGCCTACTTGAACAGTTGTTAGTTTGCCATAAGTCGAATTTATACCCCTTTAGGGGTTATATGTTTTTAGCGCTGGATGGAATCCAGCAAAAAAACATGAAATAAATCCCTTTTTGGCGTGTATTTTTGTATAAAATCATGACAAAAAGATTTTGCTGAAAGATAATTATTGAAATATGAAACGTTTAAACCCAAAAATTATTCAGCTTATTGGTGATGCAGTTATTCCATTATTGGGTTTTTTCTGGTGGAATTGGAGCTTGTATTTTATCGTACTTTTTTACTTACTCGATTATTTGAGCAACGAAGTAATTCTTAACCTGAAATCAAAAACAATTACAACTTTCCAAGAAATCGATTCTAAAATCTGGATTAAAAAGGCTTCTCTGAGTTTCTTGTTATTCCTTCTAGGAATTGTTCTGGTGCATCTTTCAATGAAAATGCTCCATCCACAAATTGATTTTTACAAAGAATTCATTGAGTTTTTAAGTTACAAAGACATGGGAATTGCACAAGGTTATTTCTTGCTTCCACTAATTGCTTTAGTCGGATTTCAGCGCTATAAAATGGAGTTTTTAATGCCAGCGAGATTCAAAACACTAACGATTTCAACCCTTTGGGCTTCTCATTTTAAAATGCAATTTATCCTGATAGGTTGTGTGGCTTTTACAATTGGTTTTCAATCGTTGATAGCGCTGCCAGAAACAGTTTACATTATTGGAATTGTTGTGGTAACGAGTCTGTATCAGTTGGTTGAGAAAAAATAAAAATCGGAAAGAATTCGCTGGTTCGTTGAATTTAAAAAAATTCAACGAACCTAAGCATAATTGCCACTGAACTGAACCCAACGGAAACCACCGCGGACACGTCTATAGTATATAGATATTGAAACTAGTCTACATAGACTATCACTATGGAAATCAATTAAATTAATATTAATCAATCTTATCAATTGAATAAACCTGTTTTTTATATCACTTTAATATTTTTAATGCCTGTAATGTTTTTACAAGCACAACAAAACCTTGTTGTTAATGGCGACATGGAACTTTATTCAGATTGCCCTTTGTCAGAAAGCGGTCCTTTTCAAAACCCAAAAGAAATAGAAAAATGTATTGGATGGAAAGCTCCCACTTATGGCACAAGTGATTATTTTAATGTTTGTGCAACAAATCCTACTATTTCTGTTCCTGTTAATTCCATGGGAGAACAAATGCCACATAGTGGAAACGGTTATTTAGGGGGTTATTTAAATAGTTATGAAGGAGGTGCTGGATATGATGGTTACAATGGAATAATGTGGTGGGAATACATACAAGGAGAAACTGTAAAACCTTTAGAACAAGGGAGAATATATAAATTTTCAATGGAGATATCATTAGCAGAATATTCTGATTTAATGATAAATGAAGTAGGTGTGTATTTTTCTAATAGTGCTATTTCAAGTCCAAATACAGCAGCTTTGAGTGTAATTCCTCAACTTGTCTTTCATAATCCAAATTATTTTACAGATACAGCAAATTGGATACATTTAGAGACTCTGTTCCTTTCTCAAGGAGGGGAACAATTCCTGAATATTGGTAATTTTAGAAACAATGTAACTACAGATACTTTAAGAAGATATAACTATGAGCCTTTAATTATCAACCCTTATGTGACATACATGTACATAGATAATGTTGTTATTAGTGAAGCGCAAGATTTGGGAATATTTTCAAATGTGTTCACTCCAAATGATGATGGAATCAATGATTTTTGGACTCTTGCATTATCCGGAGGTATTGAAGCGAAAGTTACAATTATGAATCGATGGGGAAATCAAATTTATGAATCCCAACTCAATAATTTTTCTTGGGACGGAAAATTAGATGATGGAAATCTTTGTTCTGAAGGGGTATATTTTTACAAAATAAGTGATACAAATATAACAGGCTTTATACAATTGGTGAGATAACACCAATTATTATGAAAAAACGAATATTTTCTTTTATAGGACTTTTGTTGTTGAGTAATTCATTAACTGCACAACAAAATGTAACTAATACTTCTCCTGCTGGTGCTGGTCCATCAGGACAAAACAACCAACAGTATTGGTCAAGAGCCGGAAACAACCAAAGTCAAGGTTCAAACAACATCTTTGGGACACTTTGGAATTCCCCAATTTACACTCAAACTTTTGGAGTCAACAGAACGAAACTAAACGGTGCATTTACAAGTAATGGTACGCAATATGATATTGATGGCTATACCGTTTTTGGCAATACAAATGCAACAGTCAATACTTCAGGTTACATGCTTCTAGGTCCAAATGCACCGTTTCAAGTTGGCGGTGGAAATATTTACGACAACAGAGGAGCATACTCTTTATTGCATTTAAACGGTACTGCACAAATCCAACAAAACGGATATCGCCCTTGGATGAAAACAGGAATCACATTTACCGACAACCAAGACATGGGTTATTTTGGACTGAGACAAGTTGGAACAGCTTTGGATTGGTCAGAAATGGTTATGAATTGGTCTGATAATCAAGGAGTCGGCGAAGATGATATGTGCTTTCGTTTTACAGGTGCAACTACTTCAAGCACCGCTGTTGATGTGGCAAATTTGAGAAGCAATGTGGATTTAGATGGATTGCATATTGCGAGATATACTGCAAATGGACGCTATGGATTGGGGAATACTTTTGGTCATGTAAGTGCTCCGGGTCAACCAATAGGTTTTTACGTTTCACCTCAATCATTGTTTCACATGAGTTATGACCGTCAAAATGGCAATACGAATGAAGCATATGGATTCATTCAAGTCACATATCGTGATCAACTAAATCCTGGAATTATAGGAGTTGGTGAAACTGAATTTGATGGTCTTAGGTTTGGAATCGATAATGATGTAATAACATTGGGTGCTACCCAACATCTGAGTGGTTTTCTTCGTTGGCAAGAAAATTCTGCTTTTGTAATTCAAACTGATTGGGACAATGTTGCTGGAGGTATACAAAATGGAGAACGTATGCGAATTAGTTCAATTAGTTCACCAGGGGTTCCAAATCCAGCAGCATTGAATCCGAATATTACTCGTGTTGCTATAAGCTATAATGGTTCACAACCAATTACACAGCCAAGGAGTTTACTTCATTTAGGATTTAATACGGGATTATTAACTGGACCAGCGGGTGCTGCGGATGGATGGAGAAATTGGATGGAAATAGGCACATTTACATCTAATGGAACAGACAATATGTATATAGGACTTAAAAATGAAGGAACTGATCGTCAAGATGCAATAGTAAATTGGGGAGACAATCAAATTGCTGGTTTAACACCAAATGGTCCAGACAATTTACGCTTTGTATTTACATCAACAACAACAGCATTGGTTGGTCAGGGAGATCCAGTTTCTCAATCTAACAACGGATTAGAGATAGCTAGAATGGAACCAGGACTTGCATCGACTATGCCCATAACAAACTACGGAATGGTGGGGATTGGGAATTATTCACCAACAGGACCTAATACAGCTGTTGCTGATATTGTAGATGCAAAATTAGATATTGATGGAGATTTAAGAATTCGTACAGTTACTCAAAATGATACACTCAAAAGAGTTTTAGTAATTGATCCAAATGACCACAATCGTGTTCACTGGGCAAATTTGCAGCCAACAGGTTTAGCATGCTGGGATTTGAATGGTAATGGAATAGGTGATGCGAATGAAGATATAGATGGGAATCTTGTTTGGGATGCCATGGATTGTCAAGGAATTCAGGGTCAAATTGGTTTGACGGGTCCAATTGGCCCAATTGGTTTAACTGGAGCAACCGGCCCACAAGGTGTTGCTGGCGCTCAAGGTGCAACAGGTCCGCAAGGTTTAACTGGGGCAACTGGCCCACAAGGTGTAGCTGGCGTTCAAGGTGCAACAGGTCCACAAGGATTAACTGGGGCAACTGGTCCCCAAGGTCCAGCGGGTCCATCTACTGGGGCTCATAATGGAACATCAATGAGCACAATTGATCTAACAAAAGTTGCTTTTGGTAATGATTTAGGAGGTACAAGTGGTCAATTATTGAGTGACCGTGAGGTACCAATGAATAATAATAATATTATTTTTACCGATAATAATTCCCCATTAGATTTAGAGAATAATATTGGTATTGGAACCTCAAACCCAGATTCTAAATTGCATATCAATATAAATAGTAATGTGAATGCTAATAACACAAGAGGATTGCGAGTTGAGAATCATTCAAACACAGTTCAAAGCACTGGTATCGAAGTATCAATAGATGGAACAAATAATGTAACGCGAGGAGTTATTGTTACGATCGATGGAAATTCAAACCCTATCAGTTCCAATGAAGGTGTGCGTGCAAATATTGATGGAGGAACAACTACTAATGCTCTTGTTGGTCGTGCGTCAGATGCATCAAACGGTAACGTAGGCGTAATAGGTGTTGCAGAATCTTTCTCTAATGCTACTTTAAATAATACAGGTGTTTTTGCTCAAGCTATTTCTGCAACAAATATTAATTTTGGTGTAAATTCCGTTGCTCAAGCACATCCATCTGGGATAACAAACTCTAATTTTGGTTTAAGTTCGCGCGCAACTGGAAGAGCGGATGAAAGCTACGGTGCATTTTTAGCGTCTCAGACATTATCCCCTATAAATTATGGTGTTTTTGCTTCTGCAAGTGGTGGAGGTATTAATTATGCTGGTTTTTTTCAAGGTAATTTACATGTAACGGGTGATATAACAACAAACAATGGATCGTTTATTTCTTCAGATCAACAATTTAAAACTGATATTCAAGATTTATCTGGTGCAATGAGTTTGATTAATCAATTACAACCACGAACTTATTTTTTAGATACAGTAAATTTTGCGGATTTTAATTTTGAAAGTGATCAACAGATGGGATTGGTTGCTCAAGAAGTTGAGCAAATTATTCCTACTTTAATTGGCAATCATATTCGTCCTGCACAGTACGATTCATTAGGAATGGAAATAGCACCTCAAATTAATTACAAAGGGGTTGAATATGAAGAATTGATTCCATTGTTAATTGCTGGAGCGCAAGAACAGAATGGTGTAATTGAATCTCAAGACTCAATTATTTCTGCACAACAAACAGAAATCGATGACCTTAACGACAGATTAACACAACTTGAAAACTGTCTTTCAGGGATTTTGCCATTCTTGTGTCAAATGAATAATTCATCAATTCAACCAACACAGGAAATTGTTCAAGAACAATTAAGAGCGGCTATCAATGTGAATCTTTCTGATCGAAATTCAATTATTTTGAATCAAAATGTTCCGAATCCTTTTGCTGAATCAACGACTATCACATTCTCAATTCCAACTAGTGTTCAAAAAGCACAAATTCATTTTTATGATGGACAAGGAAAATTGATTAATTCAGTTGATATTGTTGAACGAGGAAACGGTCAATTGAATGTTTTTGCCAATGATTTAAGCACTGGAGTTTATACGTATTCTCTTGTTGCTGATGGTCAAATCGTTTCAACAAAACGAATGGTGAAAGAGTAATTATTAATAAATCCCACGGCACTTCGACAGGCTCAGTGACCGTGGGATTTGATTATTTCTTCCTCAACCACCTTGGCAACAACACCGCCCCAATAAATAAATACGGGAAATAAGAAATCAATCGCCAGAGAATAGCTAAGGCGGCGAGCAATAAAGCAGATTGACTAAAAGTTACCATCAATTCTCCAAAAGCATATTCTGCAATGCCACTTCCTCCAGGGGTTGGGCTAACGCGCATCAAAAGCCATAAAATCAATTGCTTTCCAAGAACGAGGAGATGATCCATGATTCCCAAATTCAAAAATGCTTGTAGAAGCGCATTGATAACTAGAAATCTGGAAGTCCAACTCGCACAGGTTGCCCCAAATACTTTCAACCAAAAGCCAAACGATTCTTTTTTAAAGATTTTAGAAGAAGCTTCAATGTCTTTTCCTGTCTTGATTGCGTGTTCCTTTTTTCTGTTTAAAAACGGAAGACTAAAGACAATTTTTAAAAATCCAGTTGCCAATTTTGGGACGATGAAAAGTGTTGTGAACATGAACAAACAAATTCCCACAAAGACAGAATAGCCGATCCAAAAAACCCATTGTACATTGGCAGCATTGAACGCTTGGTGAGGAAAAAGTTGAGCAGCATCAATGAACACAAAAACGAATGGAATCAATAAGATATAAAACAAATTATCCATCAAAGCAGTGATAAAAATAATCGCTGTTGACCGACCCAAATCGATCTTTTCTTTGTTGAGGATAAACATGGCAACTGCTGCTCCTCCTAAAACTCCTGGAGCCAATGCCGAGGCAAATTCCCACAACATTATAACGTGAAAACTCGATTTCCAACTAAGTTCTGCATGCGTCAACAGTCGAATGCGTAACATGTAAAAGAAGTCGCGACCAACCATAAACACGAGCGCAAAGAAAATCCATAAAATAGAAGTGTTGCTCCATTGAATTTCTGTTAATGAATCAGAAAGCGTTTCTTCTCTATAGTTTCCGTTTTTCGCAGGAATAAATTCAGCGGCTAATTTTGTGTCAACAAGACCGTTGTGATTACTGTCTTTCCAAGAATAGGAACCGGTATTATCAGCAACCTTGATAAATCGAACTTCAGAAATACTGCTGAACAACATCCAGCCCGCAACACTCAAACCAATCAAAATGCTCAACCACATTTTCCAACCTTGGAAGGACCGCTGAATGATTGAAGGTTCTGTCATTTATTGAATAGGAGTGAGTGGAACATCTATTTCCCAATTCGCTCTTACAGTTGTTGGTTTTGTGAAATTATAAACCTTTTCAGGCTGTAAGTTCAAAGCTCTATTTCCTGGATCCCATTTGAAATTGGCATTTAAATCTCCTATCACACGAAATTGGTAAAGACCCGGTTCAAGATTGGAGAAAGTAACTTTACTGCCATCAAAATTCAATACTTTTTGAACGACTTTATTGTTTTGAAGAAGTTCCACAATGACATTTTGCTTGAATTGAGAAACGTCAACATGAATGATTCCATAATCCTTTTCTTCTTTTAAAGAAACAAAGAGTGAGACAGAATCAGACAAGGTGTTTTGTTGACCAAGCGCTGCTCCTTTCTGCAAAACAACTTGAATTTTCGAAAGGTCCTTTCTGTCAAAATCGAGCGTTAGTGTATTCAAGTCAATTTTTATTTCGAAAGGAATAGCAAGTGAATCTTTTAGATTAATGAGTTTAATTTTAGAATTATCGACGGTTACAATTCTGTCATTTACCGTAAAGGAAAGTGTTTCGTGATTTCCAATTTGATTATTCTTTAGATTTGAAATAAAACGCAACGAATTAGCCTTTTCTCTTTCCGTGACTCTTAAATTCAAGGTGTCCGTAACATTTTCTCCTTTTACAATGAGCTCAAATTTAGTTTCAGCTTGAGGCGCATAAAAAAGAGCTACACTGTCTTCTTCAAAAAAGTGAAGATTCTCTTTTTCAATTTTGGTGTTATTCATGAAAAAAGCGGCATTCAATAAGGAATAATTCGAAGCAACGGTAAAACTTCCAGGTGCATTATAGCTAAAACCATGCGTTTTTTCAATGCCAATAGGAGTAGAGAGTAATAACGGTATGGTGTCAATTTGAGAAGCAGAAAGTTCCATTGACTCAGAACGAAAAGCCACCGATTCACTCGCTTGAATTTGCATGTCCAAGTTTTCATCAATAAACGCAGCTAAATTATACGTTCCTTCTTTTAAATAAGAAAACGTTGCCAATCCTAAAGCATCTGATTTTGCAAAATAATAAGGTTTTAAAGAATCGTTGAGTGAAAAAAGACCTACAGTTGCACCCTTTATGTGTTTGTTGTCCCAAGCATCTGCAACGGTAACAGAATAACTTAGGGAATCAATTGTGTTACCCGTTGAAAACACGTACGTCATTAAAGAATCATTACTTTCCGTAACATCTTTAATCGCGCCATTCATATAAATCACATAGGTTGTGTTTTCTTTGAGCGTTTCTTCCCACTTTATTGAGAGTGTTTTGTTTTTAATGACTGCTTTCGGTGTCGCGTGATTTGGAACAAAAAAGATAGTTTGAATTGGATTGTTCAATTGAATGAACTCGTCGAATGTAATTTCCACTTCGTTTGAGGTGAATCCAATTGTTTCATTTGGAGGAAGTGTTTTTCCTGCAACAGGCCGAGGGGCTATTTCGTCTTTTATTCCACCAGATAATTTACCTACTTGAGCACAAGAAAGTAAGATGAGCGGAATGAATAATATTATAATTTTTCTGAAAACCATTGACATAAATTTGTGAGGTGTTCAAGATCTGTTTGATCGAAATGGTTTAAATGTTCGCTGTCAACATCTAAAACTCCAACAACAACATTATTTTTTATTAAAGGAATTACAATTTCACTTTTCGATAATGAAGAACATGCAATGTGTCCGGGAAAAGCATCTACGTCCGCAACAACGATTGCTTCTGCATTCAACCAGGCTGTGCCACAAACGCCTTTCCCTTTTTGAATGCGGGTACATGCAATTGGACCTTGAAACGGACCAAGAACAAGCTCATCATTTTTTACAAGATAAAAGCCGACCCAAAAAAAGTTGAATGCTTCTTTTAGTGCCGCGCTGATGTTCGCCATGTTTGCAACAGCATCTTGTTCGTCGCCAATTAAAGCTTCTATCTGAGGAAGAAGACTTTGGTAGATTTCACTTTTGGTACCGGTGAGTTGTGAGAGCGTTTCTGACATTTTATTATTTGTACTAGCAAAATTGCCTTTTTTATGTGGATTCTGCAATTTTTTCCTTATCTTCAAATAACAAACGCTATTTATGTTAGAAAAAGTATCCCTAGAAAAAGTTTTATTTCTGGACATTGAAACTGTCCCACAAACCTATCAATTTCCCGATTTAGAGGAAGAAGCCAAACACCTGTTTGAATTAAAAACAAGGTTTCAGCAAAACGAGGACAAGTCCTTTGAACAATTGTACAATGAAAAGGCAAGTATTTTTTCCGAATTTGGAAAAATTGTGTGTATTTCAGTTGGCTTTGTTCGAGAAACAACCACTGGCAAACAATTGAGAATGAAGTCGTTTTACCACGATGACGAAGAAACATTATTGAATCAATTCAAAAAATTGTTGGATGAACATTACAATACACCATACCATATTTTATGTGGACATAACGCAAAGGAATTTGACTTCCCATATATCTGTCGTCGCATGTTAATTAATGGTATTAAACTTCCTGCTGTACTAGATATCGCAGGAAAAAAACCATGGGAAATAAGTCATTTGGACACGATGGAATTGTGGAAGTTTGGAGATTATAAAGCATATACTTCTTTAGCATTGCTATGTCATGTATTTAAGATTCCAACTCCAAAAGATGATATTTCCGGAGCTGATGTAGCAAGAGTATATTATGAAGAAAATGATTTAGAACGAATCAAAGTTTATTGTGAAAAAGATGTTGTCGCCTTAGTACAATTATTTTTGAGAATGAAGGGAGACGCTTTAATTGACGAAGGAGACATTCAGTTTTCGTGAAACACAAAAAAGCCGTCCCCCGAGCATGTCGAGGGGCGGCTTATTATTTTTGTAAAAATATTTTTATTGGATAAAAACAGTTTCTTTTGAAGTAACTTCTTGTTCAACTTTAATTATTCCTTGTCCAGTTGATCCACCGTAAGTTGCTTCGATATTCAAAACAGCAACACCAGCTTGACCTAATTGATATACATCATTGAAGTTAAATTGTGCTTCTCCAGAAGTATTACTAGTTGTTGTATCATATAATACAACGTTTGCTGGTTGATTTGTTGTAGATTGACCATACAAAACAACGGTAGCACCAGAAACTAATTGATTAGCAACATCACGCACATAAATTATTGCGATAGTATCTGCTTTCTTGCGACATCCAGAAGATAACGCTACTCCTAAAACTGCTACAAAAGCAAATAAAAGAGTTCTTTTTACTGAAGTATTCATAGTTTGGTTTTTTAGTTTAAAAAGACAGTTTCTACTGTCGTAATGTGTGCACGTGCACGAATATATTCAGCGCCCTGAGCACCGTTTTTCTTGACAATAACATCAAAATATCCTGTTGATTTACTTTCTCCAGATTTTGTGAAGAAAGAATCCATATTAAAAAGAGCAAATCCGGAAGAATTGGTAAAAACGGTATCAACATAAGCCAACGTTGAAGGGGTAGAATTTATATCCCCTATAATTACAACTTGAGCCCCATCTAATAATTCGTTGCTAGCAGACCTAACAAAAATTTTAACAACGGAAGCGTCTTTGTTTTTACAAGCCGAAAAAAGGCTTATTAATAGTAGAAAAGAACAAGCAGTTAATACAGTTTTCATCAATTTATTCATCTTTCTTATTAATCTTAACCACCAAAGATAAACTATTTTAAATTAATCCGACAACAAAGTTCTTCTTAATTTCTTACCTTCGTGAGCGATAGCAGTGTTATATGTTTCTTAAACAAAAAAAGACCACAAAAAGTTACACTGTAATTAAAAAAAAATAGTTAAGCGCAAGGATTAGCAGAATGAAAGCATTAATAGACAAGAGTATTACAGAGATAGAAGCCTTTAATGTCCAAGACTTGAAGAGTTTGGAAGATTTCAGAATTTATTTTTTAGGTTCAAAAGGACTTGTAAAAAATTTATTTGGAGAACTAAAAGGCGTTCCAAATGAAGACAAAAGAGAAGTTGGTCAATTACTTAATAATTTCCGTTCATTAGCAGAAGAAAAATTCGCTTCTTTCAAAGATAAACTAGAAAATACAGCAACTGATTCTGCCAAAATTGATACTTCTAGACCTGGTGATGATCAAGAAATCGGAGCGAGACACCCACTTTCATTGGTAAGAAGTGAAATTATAGATATATTTAATCGTATTGGTTATGCTGTTTCGGAAGGTCCTGAAATAGAAGATGATTGGCATAACTTTTCTGCCTTAAATTTTCCACCAGAGCATCCAGCGAGAGATATGCAGGATACGTTTTTTATAGAAAAGGGTGATGTTGAAATGGCGCTTCGTACGCACACAAGTTCAGTTCAAGTTCGAGTTATGGAAAATTCAAAACCACCAATTCGAACAATTTCACCCGGAAGAGTTTATAGAAATGAAGCAATATCTGCACGTGCACATTGTTTCTTTCACCAAGTTGAAGGCTTGTATATTGATAAAAATGTATCCTTTGCCGATTTGAAACAAACACTTTTATATTTCGCTAAAGAAATGTTTGGTGAAAAAGCTCAAATTCGTTTAAGACCATCCTATTTTCCTTTTACAGAGCCAAGTGCTGAGGTAGATGTTTCATGCACCATCTGTAACTCAAAAGGGTGTAATGTATGTAAATATTCCGGTTGGTTAGAAATACTTGGATGTGGAATGGTTGACCCAAATGTGTTAGAGGCTTGTGGAATTGATTCAAAAGAATATTCGGGTTTTGCCTTTGGAATGGGAATAGAACGGATCACGCAATTGAAATATAAAGTCAACGATTTGCGTCTATATTCTGAGAACGACGTGCGTTTTTTAAAACAATTTACAGCAGGAATTTAAGTATGGGACTATTTTCATCACGACCTAAAACGGTGTTTCCTTGGACACAAATAACTTCTGACAAACAATTAGTTGCTGCTTTTGAAGAGTCAAACGAGAAGCCTGTTTTGTTTTTTAAACACAGTACACGATGCAGTATTTCTTCAATGGCACTGAGCAGATTTGAACAAAATGCTGATCAACTTAATGAAATTTGTGCTTTGTATTTTATAGATTTATTGGAGTTCCGTCAGGTTTCAAACAAACTAGAGGAAATTAGTAATGTGATGCATCAATCACCTCAAGTAATTGTCGTAAAAAACAGGGAAGTAATTTATACTGAAACGCATTCATCTATTGATGCAAAAGAAATAGAAAGACAATTAAGATAGAAAAAGAGTATGAAAAAGTATTTGATAATTGGGTTAATTCTTGTTGTATTGGGAGCGTTAGTTATTGTTCCAATGATGAAAAATACAGCGCCTGTGGAAGATGATGAAATTCCAGCCGTTTTTGCATTCAATGATAATTTAGCAACTAAATGGGACGAAACTATTCAGTTAGAAATTAAGATCAATAACGATGATATCTCGAAACTAGAATTAATTTATAACGATAGTATTTTTAAAACCTGGAACAATCCCAAGGGGAAAATCGTAATTCCATTTAATGCAGGATATTATGGTTTAGGAACACGAGATGTTCAACTTTTATCAACCATGAAAGACGGCTCTACCTTTATTGATAACAGAATGGTGCGCGTATTATCTGATATTATCCCAGAAATTTGGATTGCGGAAATTGTTTCTTCTTTTCCTCACAGCACGACAAGCTTCACCCAAGGTTTAGAATTCAATGAAGGTCTTTTATATGAAGGAACTGGTCAAAGAGGCCAAAGTATGGTTGCCCAGGTTAATTTAACTACAGGAGAAACGATCAAAAAAATGGGACTTGATGGAACTTATTTTGGAGAAGGAATTACGATTCTTGGCGATAAATTATACCAATTGACGTGGCAAGAACAAAAATGTTTTGTTTACAACAAATCAACGTTACAGATAGAAAAAGACATGCCATATATTGGTGAAGGATGGGGATTGTGTAACGATGGAACTTCTTTAATTATGTCAAATGGTTCGGAACGAATTACTTTTAGAAATCCAAAAACATTTGAAATTGAAAGAACGATTGAAGTGTATACACATCAAGGAGCAGTTACAAATTTGAATGAGCTAGAATATATAGACGGTTTCATATATGCAAATGTTTGGATGACCAATAAGGTTGCAATCATAGATCCATTAAACGGAAAGGTACTTGCTGAATTAGATGCAACAACATTAGTTAACGCAGGAAAAGGGAATGGTGATGTTTTAAACGGAATCGCACAAGACCCTAAAAGCAAGAAACTTTATATGACAGGCAAAAATTGGATGAAATTATTTGAAGTGAAAATCAAAAAACCGAATGCCTAAGATTCAATCATGAGAACAGTTACACTACTATCTTTTTTTATTACTACCATTTCATTTGGGCAAAATTACACCTCTTATTATTTAGGAAATGTTTCAGATGTTGTAACATCTCCAAAAGGTGGAGTTTGTTTAATGGGTGGTGCAACAGAACACGACGAAGCCATGAAATGGTTTTTACAACAAGCTGATGGCGGAGACGTTTTGGTTTTGAGAGCAACTGGATCTAACGGTTACAATGACTACATGTTGAATCAATTAGGAGTCGCAATAAATTCAGTTGAAACAATCGTGTGTAACAATGCAAATGCTTCTCAAGAGGCATATCTTCAACAAAAAATAAATCAAGCCGAAGCAATTTGGTTCGCAGGCGGAGATCAGTGGACATATATTTCGTATTGGCGAAATACGCCAGTTGATAGTTTGGTGAACAAGGCAATTGCAGAAAGAAACACCGTTGTTGGTGGAACAAGTGCTGGAATGGCCATTATGGGGAAATATTATTTTTCTGCCCAAAATGGAACAGTTACAAGCGCTCAAGCATTAACAAATCCTTATAATTCTTTGGTGACAGTAAGCGATGAACCGTTTCTTGTAAATGAACATTTATCCAATGTTATTACGGATACACATTACGATAGTCCTGACAGAAAAGGAAGACATGTTACATTTTTGAGTAGAATTTTACAAGATTATCAAGCAGTCGGAAAAGGAATTGCTTGTGATGAATATACCGCAGTTTGCATTGACACCTTAGGTTTTTGTAAAATTTATGGTGATTATCCAACTTATGATGAAGATGTGTATTTCATTCAACCAAATTGTGAATTGTCTGATTTAACTCCTGAAACGTGTATTACTTCTATACCTTTAACATGGAATAGAGGAGGTCAAGCATTGAAAGTTTACCATGCGAAAGGAACACCATTTGGAACACAAACATTTGATTTAACTGATTGGACAACAGGAACAGGAGGCGTTTGGGAATATTGGTATGTGGAAAATGGTGCACTCAATCAAACTGCCGGAACTGTGATTAATTGTGGATTGGCAAACAGTTCAAATAACTTAGAAATGCCGCTCTTAGTTTACCCAAACCCTGTGATCGGAAATGAAATTACAATTGAAGGTTTAACTCAGTTTAACTGTTCTATTACTGATTTACAAGGAAAAGTGTATTCAATGAAGCTAAATGAAAACAAAATTGATGTTTCTAATCTGTCAAATGGTGTTTATTTTTTGAATATTGCAGGTGATAGTATTCAAGAACTTGTTAAGTTGGTGATTGCACGTTAACCCAATTATTTACCGTCAAACGTTGTAAATGGATTGAATCTATCCATGGTATTCACTTCCTTAATTTGTTTGTTTTCAACTCTCGCAACGCGTCCTGGAAACTTCTCTACCATTGTCATGTCATGCGTTGCCATCAGAACAGCAGTTTTTTCTTCTTGAGCAATAGCTAATAACAAGCGCATAATTTCTTCAGATGTTTCTGGATCTAAATTTCCTGTTGGTTCATCCGCCAAAATTAATTCTGGTCTATTTAATAAAGCACGAGCAATAGAAACTCTTTGTTGTTCTCCGCCAGATAACGTATGCGGCATCGAATTAATTTTTTGTTCGATTCCAACCAGCTGCAAAACTTCTTTTGCACGTTTTTCCATTAATTGCTTGTCTTTCCAGCCTGTTGCTCCCAAAACAAACAATAAATTTTGTGAAACAGTGCGGTCCATCAACAATTGGAAATCTTGAAAAACAATTCCAATTTTTCTTCGAAGCATTGGAATATCTTTCTTTTTTAAACCTTTTAAATCAAAACCCGCTATTTTTCCTTCACCTTCAGTCAACAATAACTCACCATAAATGGTTTTTAATAAGCTACTTTTTCCACTTCCTGTTTTTCCAATGAGGTAAACGAATTCATTGTTATCGAGCTCAAACTGCACGTTTTCTAAGACAAGCACCTTCTGTTGAAAGATGTTGGCGTTTTTTATTTGTATGATTTTTCCCACGAGACAAAAATAATTTAGGGTAAAGGTCGATAATTCATACACAGTACTTTGGTAGTTGCAGATAATAATCTTAACAGATTCACGTTTAAAACTTTTGTAAGCCCTCTCCCAAAGGGACACTATGTCCCTTAATTTTACTTGATTAAAAGCAACGTGTTATGAATAAGTTCTTGGTCGCCATATTAGTGTGCCTGCATTATTTCTCCTATTCTCAAACTTCGGAGAAATACAACAGTGAATACGAAAATTATTACCGAGGAGAAGAGTTGTTTGCTAAAGAGCAATATGCTGCCGCCCGAATAGAATTCAGGAATTTTGTGAACGTTTTTACAAAACCGAACGATCCGTTGTATGTTAAAGCACTTTATTATGAAGGGCTTTCAGCGTTGGAACTATTTAACAATGATGCAATTCCATTATTAGAAGAGTTTAATCGCAACTATCCAGAAAGCATTTTTAAACATGATATTCATTATCGGTTAGGAAAATATTTTTATCAAAAAAAGGATTTTAAAGAAGCGTTGGTATGGTTCAATCAATTGAAAATTCAAGACGTTGAGGAAGACAACAAAGAAGAGTTTTATTTCAAAGTTGGTTATTCGAATTTTCAAGAAAAGAATTATGTTGAGGCAAGAAGCGCTTTTCATGAGGTAAAAGAGGGTGTTTCTCAATATGCTGCTCCCGGAATGTATTATTATTCGCATATAGCATATATGGATAAATCGTATCAAACAGCGCTTGATGGATTTTTAAAATTGCAATCAGACACGCAATTTGCAAGTGTTGTCCCTTACTATATCGCTCAAATTTATTATTTACAAGGAAAATATGATGAAGTAACGAAATATGCTCCGAGCATCATGGATTCTGGGAATGTGGTTAATCAAAACGATTTGAATCACATTATTGGTGACTCTTATTATCGCACAAATAAATTTGATGAGGCAGTTACCTATCTAGAAAAATACAATGCAAAATCAAACACAACAAGAGAAGACGATTATCAATTGGGGTTTGCATATTACAAGAGTAAAATTTATGAAAAGGCAATAAAATTATTTGATAAAGTAACACGACAAAAAGATAGTCTTGGACAAGTTGCTTTTTATCACATAGGGGAATCCTATTTAAAACTCAACAACCAAATTTCAGCAAGATCAGCTTTTGATGCCGCTGCTGACATTGATGCAGACGCGAAAGTTGAAGAAGATGCATTATACAATTATGCTGTTTTGTCTTATGAATTAGATCTAAATCCTTATGACGAAGCCGTAATTGCCCTTGAAGAATACTTAAATCGTTTTCCAACTTCAAAACGCGTCAACGACATCAATCAATATTTGGTGAATGTGTACACATCAACTAATAACTATGCAAAAGCACTAGCCTCTTTGGATAAATTGCCGAATAAAGACTCAAAATTGAAAATGGCGTATCAATTGGTTGCATTCAATCAGGGGGTAGAACTATTTCAAAAGGCGGAACTTCAAAAAGCTATAAAATCATTCGAATTAGTAGAGAAATACCCGGTTGATGCTGTAATTACAGGTAGAGCAAAATTCTGGACTGCAGATGCTAATTACCGTTTAAACAATATGGACCTGTCTATTAAAGGATACAAGGATTTTTTAGCGCTTCCAGCAACGTTAGCTCCAGATTTAAAAGCGGATGCATATTATAATATTGGTTATGCTTATTTGAAAAAACAAGACATACCGCAATCAATTGAATCATTCAGGATTTACTGTCAATCAAATGTGAAAGACAAAAACAAACTCGCTGACGCTAATATGCGCACAGCTGATGGGTATTACATGACTTCTCAAAATGAGAATGCTATAAAATATTACCAAGAAGTTGTGAAATTGAAAGCAGGATTTGAAGATCAAGCATTGTATTATATGGCTAAAGCCTATGGTTTTTCTGATAATGTTGATGCTAAAATCACCCATTTATTAGACATTATCAACAACTATAAAAACTCCAAATATACTATTGCTTCTGTGTATGATGTTGCAATGAGTTTCAAAGCGAAATCTGATTATGATAAAGCAATGCGTTATTTTAATCAAATTGTAACAGATTATCCAAGCTCAACTTTACTCGTTAATTCAAAAGTTGAAATAGCTGATATTTATTATAAGAAATGGGAATATCCTCAAGCAGAATTAAATTACAAACAAATTCTAACAGAATTTGGGTCAGATAGAGAAGTCTGTGCAAAATGTGTTCGCGGTTTAGTTGATGTTTATGCAGCATTAAAACAACCTGAAAAGGCTAGTCAGTTGGCAGGAGAGTATTCTTGTGCGAATATTTCAATAGATGAGCAAGAAGGATTATTTTTTAGCCCAGCTTTTGAAGCGTATAAAGACAGTTCTTATGTAACAGCGATTCCTCAATTTGTAAAGTATATTGAGAAATTTCCTTCAGGACAATATTTATCTGAAGCAAACTACTTCCTTGCTAATTCATACTTTGCAACAGGAGACAAAGCAAAAGCAATTGATACGTATAAAATTGTTTTAGAGGAGCAAAACAATTCATATACTGAATTTGCAGCATCGCGTGTTTCACAATATTTGTACAATGAAGGGAAACATGAAGAGGCGATTCCTTATTATGAACGATTAGAAAAAATTAGCTCAAAACCTACCACGTTATTTAATGCAAAACTTGGATTGATGCGGTGTAATTTCTTAATTGAAAATTGGACGAATGCTGCAGTTTATGCAAAGAATGTAATTGAAAGTAGTCAAATCAACAATACATTAAGATTAGAGGCGGAATACGCAAAGGGAATGTCAAATTTCTATTTAAATAATTTTGATGGAGCAAAAAGTTCATTGGCATACATCATAAAAAACACAACAACTGTTTGGGGGGCCGAAGCGAAATATTCGTTGGCAGAAATTTATTATAAGCAAAAAGATTACGTAAAAGCAGACGCAGAAGTTAGGGCTCTGATTAAGATGAAACCAAGTTATAATTACTGGGTTGCAAAAGGATTAATATTACAATCGCGCGTATTAATAGCTCAAGGTGATTTATTTCAAGCTGAACAAACATTGAAGTCAGTTATTGACCATTACCCAGTTGAGGATGATGGAATAAAATCGGAGGCGAATGAATTGTGGGATGAATTGATGCAGTTGAAAAATCAACCAAAATCAATTGAAATACAAGAAGAAACTATTATTGAAGTTAACGAAGGAGGAAATTAATCATGAAAAATTATATTCTAATACTGTTTTTAGTTGCAGCTTCTTTTTCCTTTTCTCAAGGAGGTTCTGATCAAATTGTTATTGTTACAACTGTAGGCCGCGAAGTTGAACCTGCATACCGAATGACTGAAAGTCCAAAAATTATTGATACTGTAATTTCGACACCTGTTATTGAATATCCATTATTGGTATTACAATTCAATACGGCTATTACAATTGAGAAAATTGAACCAGCAACAATTAAAACAGAAGCGAAATTACCACAGTTCTATAGTACGTATGTGAAGCTTGGTATTGGTACAGAATTAATGCCTCTTGGTGAAATTTATTTTGACTCAAAACGTTCGCGTAAATTTGTTTATGGCATCCATGCTAAACACCTAAGTTCTTATGGAAATTTTAGTGGCTATGCACCAGCGCAATTTGACCGCACGAAACTAGGGATGTATGGCGCTATTAATGAAAAAACATATTCATTAAAAGGCGATTTACATTACAATAATCAAGGATTGCATTATTATGGATGGAAAATCCCAACGGATTCTATTGATCGAAAAACAAATGCGCAACGATATCAAGATGTGGGAGGTGCATTTTCTTTTGCTTCACACAAAAAAGATAGCGCGACACTGAATTATAATGTTGGATTATCTTATACTAATTTTTCTTCTAAAAAGCCAACGGCCGATAGTCTTTCCGATTGGAGAGCAAGAGAGAATTATTTTGCAATAAATGCTTCTGGATGGTATAAATATGGAAAGGAAATTTTTGCTGCAGATTTCAATATTCGTTATAATGGTTATAAATATGGTTCAATTGGGGACACCAATATCTCTATGCTCGATTCGGGAATTGTTTTAAATAATACCATCATTAATTTAAAACCTACGATTACAACTTTTTCAAAAGACAATCGACTAAAAGCAAAGATTGGGGTCGATATTGTGGTTGATGCACATACAAAGACGAAAGTGCATATTTATCCTGTTGCTGAAGTGAAATATTCTTTGTTCAATGATATTTTCATTCCATATATTGGATTAAGAGGAGGTTTGAAACAAACAACGTTTAAATCATTAACTGTTGATAATGAATTTGTATTACCAAATCTTGCAATGCAAAATGAAAACACAGTAATAGATTTCTATGGAGGATTTAAAGGAACGTTGAGTAAAAGAATGAGTTTTAATATTAGCGCAAGTTTTGCGAGAATTCAAAACAAGGCTCTTTTTGTAACTGATACAACTTACTCAGCGGGGAATAAATTTAACCTCGTTTTTGACACGCTTAATTTAACTACAATTGAAGGATCACTCTCTTATCAATTAAATGAGAAATTGAAAATTGATGGTATTGGAAGGTTCTATTCTTATTCTTTGTTAAATAGTTCTTATGCATGGAATTTACCGCAATGGCAGGCAATAGCCCGAGGAAGCTATAACTTGTTTGATAAATTCCTTGTCAATTTAGACCTGAATTTTGAAGGGGGAAGAAAAGCATTAGTTTATGCCCTTGAGGATGATGTAACAATGGAGAATAATCAATTCGCTAAGACTTTAGGCTTGGTTGCAGACATTAATTTAGGAATTGAATACAGATATAACAAACGTATCTCGGCTTTTATTCAACTGAACAATCTTGCATCACAAAGATATAATCGTTGGTACAACCATCCTGTTCAAGTATTCCAATTTATGGGGGGAATTACTGCACGTTTTTAAATAGAACCTAGACCGCTGCGCTGATAGAACCTAGAACATAGATTTAATCCCTAGAGCCAATCTATTACATTTGATTTTTATAAAAAAAATATTTAGAATAGAGATTATTTTAGTTATATTGAACAAGTCCATGTTCTATGCTCCATGCTCTATGTTCTCTTTTCCCTTCTTCTTCGGAAAATACTTCCGTTGTCTAATAAACACTAAAATTACACCAGATGTTATCGATGCATCAGCAACATTCCAAATTGCAGGAAAAACTTCTTTACCCCCCAACCAAGGCATCCATTCCGGCCAATTTACTTGGAATTGAAACATATCCACAACATTGCCTAGAAGAAAACCCGTATGACGCGTTTCTTTTTCCCCAAAAATGCCGCAATCTGTTTTAATTCCAGAACCTTCTAAATGATTGTAGCCCATACAAGGATCATAAGGAAATATAAAATCGTAGAACATTGAATCGATGAGGTTTCCTGTGGCCCCAGCTAAGATTAATCCTATTGCAATTAAAAATTCTGTTCGAACTCCTTCTTTTGCTTGCTTATACCAATAATAACAAATTCCAATTATCGCTACTACTCTGAATATACTGAGTGCTAATTTGTGCCACATTTGATTACCAAAAGTAGTTCCAAAAGCCATTCCTTGGTTTTCGATATATTTTAAGACAAACCAATCACCAAAAACTGCATAATAATCGTCACTAGGAGAAAAATGTGTTTTAACGTAAATCTTAATGAATTGGTCCAAAAACAAAATGAGGGCAACCATGGCCCCCACTATCAATAGATTCTTTTTCACGGAATTATTTATTTTGTGCGTTTTTTGCGTCAATACTCATTGTTGCATGTGGGACTAATCGCAATCTTTCTTTTGGGATTAATTTTCCGCTTACACGACACAAACCGTATGTTTTATTCTTAATACGAATTAAAGCTGCTTGTAAACTTTGAATAAATTTCTCTTGACGAGCCGCTAATTGTGCAACCTCTTCTCTTGATAAAGTTTCAGAACCATCTTCCATCATGTTGAATGTCCTTCCTGTATCATCAGTACCGTGGTCATCATTATGCGACAATGAGCCTACCAAAAGGGAATAATCAACATGTGCTTCTTCCAATTTTGACTGAATCAAATCTTTGAATTCTTCCAGCTCACTATCTGAATATCTTGTTTTTTCTTGTGACATAGTTTAAAAATTATATTTCAACAACACTTATTTTCCATCTTCTCGAGCAAATATAACGGAAAAAAATAAAGTATCAAGTAAAAATAGAATTAACAAATTGACAATGTTTTTTCACTTATACCGTCTGATTTTTTTTGATGAAACACTTTTCAGTATCTTCGTCCTGTGGTAAAATTATTTTTAGGAAATAGAGCCGGTGTTTTGTTGTTGATTCCCATAATCATTTATGGGTATTTTCTGTTAAATCAGCACACAGAATATTATACATATAATGCAATTACAAATCTTGGATTTTGGGGAAAATCAGTGGTGTTGTTTCCTGAAATAGCATCAATTTCAGCTGCTGTTCTTATTTGTTTTAATGCTTTTGGAATAAGTTGGATCTATAATACCAATGAGTTTTTTGATCGAAACAGTTATATGTCATCCTTGTTGTATGTTGTACTTATGTCTTTTTATCATTCATTCTATAGCATCGATGGATTGTTAATTGCCCATTCTTGCATTATATTAATGTTATTTCAATTTTTTAAATTGAACCAAAATAAAGACGGTCGACGCAATGTTTTTAATGGATTATTTTTCGCAGGAGTTGCTGCAACATTTCATCCTCCAATGATTCTTGTTTTTCCGTTTGTTTTAATCATGGTATGGAATGTAAGACCATTCATCTTTAGGGAAACAATTTTAGGGATAATTGCTTTTTTAGTCCCGTTGATTTATGCCGGAACATATCTTTGGTATTACGGAAACGCAATTGAATTGAAAGTTTTAGAACAAACAACGAGCTACACAAACAAGCAAACAGATTTCTTGGTAACTGCGGTGTTATTTACCTTATTGTTTTTACTGAGTATTGTCAGTATTAGGGGCAGGATGCAAACTTCTTCTATTCGTTTAAAAAAATTGGTAAGAATTTTATATTGGCTTTTATTAATAGGGATACTCTTTGGAGTAGTTGATTTCATTATTTACAGACAAATTGAGCGTTTTAGTTTTCTTATGTTACCTCTCTCATTTTTCCTTACATTTTCATTTGTCCATAAAACATTTGGCTTGATGGCTTCCGTTTTATTTTATTTAACCTTTACCTATTCTATCATTAAATATTTCATATGATAAGGGATAGCCTTTGTGTTAATTTGACTAATTTTGCACAAATATTTTATAAGTTGGTTTTACTTAAAAAAGTCTTGATATAATGAAATTTGGTGTAGTTACTTTCCCCGGCTCAAACTGTGATGAAGACATGGTTTATGTTTTACAGGATATTATGGGTCAAAAAGTTGAACGTTTATGGCACAAAGACACAGATCTCAAAGGTGTAGATTTTGTTGTTTTACCTGGCGGATTTTCATTTGGTGATTATTTGCGTTCGGGAGCAATTGCGAAACTTTCCCCAATTATGGGTGAAGTTATAAATCATGCGAATAAAGGAGGCTATGTGTTGGGAATTTGTAATGGATTTCAAATTTTAACTGAATCAGGTTTGCTAGAGGGAGCACTTTTGCATAACAACAATCAAAAGTTTATTTGTAAAAATGTCTTCTTAAAACCAGTCTCAAATTCTGCTGCAATTACTAAAGGGTTGAATGTTGAAAAAGCGTATAAAATTCCAATTGCTCATGGTGAAGGGAGATTTTATGCTGCAGACGATGTAATAAAGAAAATTGAAGATAACGATCAAATTTTGTTCAAATATTGCTCGGAAGATGGAAAAATCAATGATATTGACAATCCAAACGGTGCATTATTAAACATTGCTGGGATTACAAACGAAGGAAAGAATGTTTTTGGAATGATGCCTCATCCAGAAAGAGCTGCAGATCGTTTTTTAGCGAACGAAGATGGAAAAGCAATTTTAGAATCACTATTAAAATATTGCTAAAAGCAAAAAAGTAAAATGAGAGTATTATTGCTTGGGTCCGGTGGGAGAGAACACGCATTGTCATGGAAAATGGCTCAAAGTTCAATGTTAGAGGAACTTTTCATCGCGCCTGGTAATGCAGGCACTAAGCAACATGGAAAGAACGTAAATATTAATCCTACAGATTTTGAAGGAATAAAAAAATTCGTTTTAGAAAACAATGTAAACATGGTTGTTGTAGGTCCTGAAGAGCCTTTGGTAAAAGGAATTCATGATTTTTTCTTGGCAGATGAGTTACTTAAAAAAGTACCGGTTATTGGTCCAAACAAAGAAGCCGCTCAATTAGAAGGAAGTAAAGATTATGCAAAGCAATTTATGCACCGACATAATATTCCAACTGCAAAATATGCAACATTTACAAAAGATACTTTAGAACAAGGATATAAATTTTTAGAATCAATGAATCCTCCCTTCGTTTTAAAAGCGGATGGATTAGCTGCTGGAAAAGGAGTTTTGATTTTAGATAATTTGAAGGAAGCAAAAGCTGAACTTAAAAACATGTTGGCTGATGCGAAATTTGGTGAAGCGAGTTCGAGAGTTGTTATTGAACAATTTTTGAAGGGAATAGAATTATCCGTTTTTGTTATTACTGATGGGGATTCATATAAACGGTTACCAGAAGCGAAAGATTACAAACGCATCGGTGAAGGAGATACTGGCTTAATGACAGGAGGAATGGGAGCTGTTTCTCCAGTTCCATTTGCCGATCCAGTTTTCATGGATAAAGTGCAAAACCAAATTATTATTCCAACCATCAAAGGATTGAAACACGACAATATTCCTTATAAAGGGTTTATTTTCTTTGGATTAATAAATGTCAAAAATGAACCGTACGTAATTGAATATAATTGCCGTTTAGGTGATCCTGAATCTGAAGTTATTATTCCACGTTTAAAGTCTGATTTGTTGGATCTTTTTGAAGGTGTTGCTTCGAATACGTTATCAGAAAGAGATGTTCAATTTGTCGATAAATGCGCCACAACTGTTATGATGGTTGCGGGCGGATATCCTGGAGAGTATAAAAAAGGGAAACAGATATATGGATTGAATACAATCACTGATAGTATTGTTTTTCATGCTGGAACAAGTTCTGATGGCCCCGCGGTACTTTCTGCTGGCGGAAGAGTTTTAGCCATTACGTCATATGGAAAGAACATTCAAATTGCGTTAGCAAAATCCTATGAATCTGCTGCTAAAATAGAGTTCGAAGGAGCAAATTATCGCAAAGATATTGGGTTCGATGTTGTTTAATTTCATTTTTGTATCTTGCAACAAGATTAACTTTTAATGGACCCTTCTTTTTCGGCTTTTATCATTTCCCTTTCACTTGTGTTTTGTGCTTTTTTATCGGGCATGGAAATAGCTTTTCTTTCTTCCAATCGCTTAAAAGTTGAATTAGAACGCAATAAAGGGACTTTTAACGGTCGAATCGGTGGATTGTTTTACAGAAACGAATCCTTTTTTATTGCGCTACTATTGCTTGGAAACAATGTTTCTTTGGTTCTTTTTGGTATAAATGCAGCAATTATATTGGATCCAGTTATTGAAAGTTGGGGCGTAACCGGTCCTGGTTTTATTCTGTTAATTCAAACAATTTTATCTACCCTTTTAGTTTTAATTGTTTCCGAATTTTTACCAAAAGCACTCGTTCAAATCAACCCGAATAGCTTCTTGAAAATTGCAACTGTTCCAATGTTGGTTCTTTTCATTTTGCTCTACATTCCAACTCAAATAGTAATGTTTGTAAGTGGATTAGTACTGAGAATTTTAAAAACAGATCGGACAAATTCTGAAAAAGTATTTTCTAAAATTGATCTTGAACATTTTGTTCAGGATTTATCCTCGCGCTTAAAGGAGGAGGATGATTTTGAAAATGAAATGCAAATTCTTCAAAATGCGTTGGACTTTTCAAATATTAAAGCACGGGATTGTATGATTCCTAGAACAGAAATTATTGCAGTAGAGGTAGAGGAAGAAATTGAAACGTTGAAAAATTTATTTATTGAAAAGGGTTTATCAAAAGTGTTGGTTTATAGAACAACAATTGATAACATAATTGGATACGTTCATTCATTTGAACTCTTTAAACGCCCTTTGGGAATAAAACAAATTCTACTTCCAATTAATTTTGTGCCAGCAGCAATTCCGGGAAAAGAACTCTTAGAGATTTTTACAAAACAAGCTGGAAAAATTGTTGTTGTTGTAGATGAATATGGAGGAACAGCAGGTATTGTTACGATTGAAGATGTTATTGAAGAAATTTTCGGTGAAATTGAAGATGAACATGATGTAGAAGATTTGTTGGAACAAAAAATAAGTGACACTGAGTTTTTGTTTTCTGGTCGTGTAGAAATAGATTACCTCAATGAAGAATATAAATTGAATTTGAATGACTCCGATGAATTTGAAACACTTGGGGGAATGTTAATTCATGAATTAGAGGCAATCCCAGAAGCTGGCGCAACAGTAGAAATTGATGATAAAATGTTTGTTATCGAACAAGTTAGCGACAGAAGAATTGAAATTGTTCGTGTAATATTGAATTAATCGTATGATTCGTTTTTTACTTTGTTTGATCGTATTTCTAGGAGTAAACAACACCTTTTCTCAAGACAAATTCAAACTACCTAAAGAACTGAATGAAATTTCAGGTCTTGAAAAACTAAATGATTCCGTTCTTATAGCAATAAACGATAGCGGCAATTCCCCTGAAATATTCTTTATTAATTTACAAGGAACTATTTTAAAAAAATGCCGTGTAAAAAATGCCCCGAATAGTGATTGGGAGGATTTAACGATGGATGATAAAGGAAATTTATACATTGCAGATGTTGGAAATAATTTGAATGAAAGAAAAGATTTATGTGTCTTGAAATTAAATGTCAATTCCGCTTTTCAAAGTGATTCAATAAATGCAGAAAAGATATTTTTTTCATATGCTAGCCAACGATTTTTTCCTCCAAAAGCCACTAGTTTTAAATATAACTGTGAGGCAATTTATTGGAAAGATGATTCTTTACATTTAATCACAAAGAATGAATCAAAAAAACCAAAAGATGATGGGGAAAGTCATTCCTGGAATCGTTTTCCTGAAGACTATGTGATTTCAGATAAACCAGGAATTTACACTGCGAATCTGAATGACACCGATATTGAGTATTTGCACAAAGTAGGGAGTAAAGGGATTTCAGATCTTGTAACTTCAATCGATTATTATGAAGGCGTAATAGCTGTTTTAACCTATTCTGAAATCCGAACGTTTCGCATAAATGAACGTGCTGGTCTTACAACGTTGTCAAAAGCCTGGGGCTCAAAAAAGTTTAAAAAAATCGCTCAACGAGAAGCACTGGTGATTTTCTCAGATAAAATAATTTATATCGCAACGGAAAAACATCCACTTCTTGGGGGACCATTTCTCTATAAAAAAACGTTTGAATGAAACTTGATATTACACAATTTGACGCAGTAATTTTTGACATGGATGGCGTGCTCATCGACTCCGAACCATTATGGAAAATTGCCATGGAAGAGGTCTTTCATTCCATAGGATCGACCTTAACAAAAAAAGATTTTCAGAAAACTGTTGGTTTGCGCTTAGATGAAGTTATACGCTTTTGGCACCAACACGAAGGGTGGAAAAATGTTACGCCTCGAGATGTTGAAATGTTGATTGTGGATAGAATGAAAGAACTGATTCAACAAAATGGACAACCTTTAGAAGGAGTAATTGAAATGTTGCATTTTTTGAAAAGTCAGAACATAAAAATTGGACTTGCAACATCCTCATACAGAGTATTAATTGATAAAGTTCTTAGCGAATTAGGCATTGCTGATTTCTTTGATTTCACGCATTCAGCAGAAGACGAACCTTTCGGAAAACCACATCCAGCCGTTTATTTAACCGTTGCAAACAAACTCAACGCCCAATCATTGAACTGCTTAGTTATTGAAGATTCTTTAAACGGAATAATTTCTGCAAAGGCGGCACGTATGAAAGTGGCATGTATTCCTGAAAAAACACACCATCCAGAACCGAAATTAATTCTTGCTGATTTTCATTTTGAAACGATGACAGAAATGCTCGAAATAATCAAAACGGACATCGAGCAGTAAATAAACGGTCATCGAGCGATAGTCGAGATGCTGTTTATTTTCATCATCAGTTCTGCGCTCATCACCGCACACTTCGCACTCCAAACTAAAAAACTATCAGTTATAAACTTTAAACTATAATCTATCAACTCCACACTTCGCGCTCCACACTCATCACTAAAAATCTATCAGTTATCAGTTATAAACTATAATCTATCAGTTTCATTTAAGCGCATCCTCAACCCATTCTTTCCCCCATTCTTCGATTTCTTTTTCAGCCCATAATGCGGGATAAAAAATTCTCTTTTGAAATCTTGGAGGCAAATACTTTTGCCAATTTGTTCCACCTGTCGCGGCAATATCTGCGGAATCTTTATTTAAATAATGCACAGCAGATTTGTAATGAGCTAATGGCCAGTTAATATTTACGTTGATATCGTTTTGCTTTAAAACAGTAATAACCTTCTCAGATTTTTGAGCATCTGGACTTAAACGTTTATAAACTTGCCATAAATTTCGTTCTTGACAAGCTTTTCCTAATTGAATAAATTCTTCTTGGTATCGCTCTTCGAATTGAACAAGAGTTAACGTTTTCTTACCAGTCCCAATTTCTGTCGCTCCAGCTTTCCAATAAATATGCTCATACATTTCTTCGATTGATGAAGTTGCAGAATAATTAGAACGGTGATCTTTGGCAACAAGATTAATAAAATCGGTGCTATACATTTCTATGAAACGATATTGCGCAGACTGGAAACCACTTGCTGGCAACAAAGACATTCTGAATTGCATGAATTGCTTCTGATCCATTCCTTTTGACATGATATCAAAACTGATAATCAATGCATCAAAGTAGCGATTGATGCGAGAAACACGATCAATAAAGAAATTTTCTGTTAGTTCTTTTGTATCAGCTAATTGCTCAAATTCTTTTAACGCTAATTGAAAATACAATTCTGTTATTTGATGATACATAATAAAAATATGCTCATCAGGAAAATTTGTGCGCGGTTTTTGAAGACTTAAAAGTGTGTCTAATTCAATATAATCCCAATATTTTACGGTATCAGCATACAATAAACCATCCAAGTAGGATAATAAATCTTGCCCAAGAGAAGAATACTTTTCATTCAATTGCTCTAATCTGTCTTTTATTTCTGGTGTAATTTCCATGTTCAGTATTTAACTGAGACAAAAGTAAACAACCCGCAACCCTACGCAAGTGGTTGTTAAATTATTAACATGAAAATTAAATCATGCGTGTTATCTTTGTCTAAAATTTAGAATTAAGATGGTAGATTATAACCCAAAGAGTTGGATAAAACTCATTTTTGCATTTCACAAAAGCGATACATTTCG
>CAMDNE010000014.1 GCA_945902745.1 Chitinophaga pinensis
ATTTGAATGATTTGAATGATTTGAATGATTTGAATTATTTGAATTATTTGAATTATATACTTAAATTATGTAACTTTGTAGCTGAATTCTTAAAAAAATTATGCTAGAAGATTCTTTAAAATATGTAATTATTTGTATCGACGATGATCCACTTATTTTAAAATTGTTGTCTTTTCAATTAAATAAAGTAATAGAGCATGAAACGACTATTGTGGAGTGTTTTCTAGACCCAATGGAAGTTATTGAGAATATTGATTCTCTTATTTCTAATGGACTTGAAGTGCTTTTATTGCTTGTAGATTATCAAATGCCAAACATAAATGGTGCTGAACTTATTCGGAACATCAAACAAAAATATCCGGAATTAAAATGTATCATGCTTTCTGGTCAAGCGAATAACATTATTGTTAACGAATTGACAAATGATCATTTAATTGAGAAATTCATATCCAAACCTTGGGAGGAAGAAAATTTAATATCTGAGGTCAACAAAATAATGGGTAAATAACCTTTTATTTTAAACAAAGACGTTTCTTCAAGTAGTAAATGTAACGTTAAAATTAAAGCATTCTTTTTTTCAAAATATCAAGCTAAAAAAAGCATCAAAAAAAAATCTAAAGAAGTGTGATGTTGCTTTTTTAAACTAACTCGATTTACCTTTTTTCGGTTCAATAAATAAAGATTTATTAGAGCGACCTATAAAAATAGCCGTTTCCCTATTTTATATTCTCGACTTTTAGAAGACTCAAATTTATTTTTAAAAAAGGTAATTCCTTGAGCCTATTCACATCAGCTTAAAATTTCAACTAAAAAATAGTTTGATGTTAAACAAGTAGATTTTTTTTGCAAAAATTTTAAAGTTTTAGTTGAAAATATTAAAACAAATTGAATATCTTGTAATAGGGAATCATACAATACAGTATCAACTCAACATCTATGGAAGAAGAATTAGGCACATATTCTAGAGGTTTTATTACCAATGTTCCTGCAGATCTTGCAAGTGAAAAGGCACAGGAATATCGAACAAAAATTTTTAAATATCCCATGGAAGGGGTTTACATTTACTCTTTCGAAGAGGGGAAAATGTTGTATGCCGCAGGATGGGAAGAAGTGTCAGGTATTCCAGATTCAGAAATTAATATGCTTGAAATTGTTACAATGACGGCTCCTGATTTCAGTCCTTTTGTGAATGAAATTAACGATAAAGCACTTAAATTTTTACATGTTAGAAATAAAAATCTCAACGATTATAGTTTCACAATTGAACTCAAAATTCTGCACAGAAATGGCAGTGAAGTTCCAGTAAACGCTCGAGTTAGCGTACATGACACCTTTGAAAATGGAACATTGAAATCAATCATGGGCAGGTTCCATGTTGATCATGGATTACGCTTTGGCAAGGTTATGAGATACGCAGCGTATGGACCTGAAAAAGATCAATTCGAATCAGATTTGAATGCAAGTTTATTTTATCCTTTTCACATTTCTAGCAAAGAATTAGAGGTGTTACATCTTATTTCTCAAGGATTTGCCTACAAAGAAATGGCAAAAAAATTAGATGTTTCACTTTCAGCAATTGAAAAACGAATTGCACCACTATTTTTAAGATTTGAGGTAAATAACAATGCTCATTTAGTTGCCTTTGCTTATGAAAACAATTTATTACCTTAAATAGTATCTAAATCAACAATATGAATATCCTTTGAATTGACTCCTATGTTCTCGAGCATTCGAATCCAATCTTCTTGTTTTTCTGTTTCGGCACAACTACCAACTACCCATGCTACACTTTTATCTACTAATGCTTTTATATTCCGATCAGAATTAGTTGTTTTCAAGTAATTCTGAATGTCACTGGATTTTGTCTTATTTGATATTTCAGGCGATCCTGGGTTTATATCGTCAATTATTAAAAACTCAGTTTGAGTCCAATTCCATAAAGAAAATGATGTTTCTTTTAATGTTTGATCACTCTCCTCAAGCATTGAAACCCATTTCGAGAAAGTAGAATAGGTTGTTTTATGATTTTTGATGGCTAATTCATTGCCTAGCCCAACCATTAAACGCGTCTTCCCTTTTCCTTTAGAACCGAAAATTAAAAAATGTGTTTTTGATTCTTTTCGAGAAATAACTTTATTAACGGTATCAATATTTAAATGACTCAACTTCGCATTCCATTGACTTAATCTAAATTGGTATGGAAAAAGAGCGTTTTGTTGGTATAATTTTGTCAGAAACCAATATCGAACCGCAAAAAGTAATAGAAAAAATGCACCCAAAAATGCAATCAGAACAGAAATATTAAAATGAACAAGCAAATAAAATATTACACCTCCTGTCCAGAAGAAGGAGAGATCTGTTGAAACATCAAACAGTAAATTCTTCCAATCTACTTTAAATGAACCATTTCCTTTATATTCTTTTTTATAGAGTGGAGAGAGCACATTGTATCCTTCAAAAAGAAACCAAAATAATCCCACATATAGCAATGACTTTAACGCATTGTGATTATTCGTATAGACAATAAATGTTGGAATAAACCCCAAAGAAAAATGGCCTACCTGGTTTGCAAACCATCCATAAGTTAGTGTAATTCCTCGTTGTGAATCCTTGCCAATTAAATCTGTGTGTATCGTTGATAGAATTTCGCGAAATGTGATTTTAATATGCATTTTTTAGCGTTTAGGAAGTGGTTTTCGGTTTCAATATACGCACTTCAGCAATAAATCGTGCAAAAACAGTAAAAAAAGCCCTCAACCTGAGGAAAACCTCAGGGTACTTTATTTTTTTTGCCCAAATGCATGAATTATATTTGATCTTATGCAAAAACACGAATTATTTACTGAAAATAAAAGACTTGAATCTTCAGAAAGTAATTTTTTGTTGACCATTTTTTATAATGACATTTTTTTTAGAAGAAAATTCATAACGTGTTCAATTGTACTTTCAAATTTCAACTTTGACGGTGAACTTAAAATTCAATTGAAAGTTAATTATAAGGGAACTACTAGTTTTCATTTTCTTAATCCTTCACTGTCATTGGGAAATACAATTGCATTTTTAAAGCACACTTTCACAAACTCAATTGAGATTGAAGAAATTGAAACTTTTCCTTTAAAAGTTTTGGATTTAAATGATACCGATCAAAATACGTCGCAGAATTTTGTGTTCTTTGATTGTCAATTTCCACTCTTCGAATTATTAAATAAATCATTGGATAAAGAAACAATCTTTATTAAAAATAAACAGAATTTACTATTTGCATTAGTTTCTTCTAACAAGAACAAAGAAGACCATTATGAATTCACAGAACCGTATATATTAATTGAAAAAATAATTTCAAATATTGAATTTATTTTTAAACAAGAATTTAAAAAAGAACTCAAAAATTATACGCAAAAGGGTCCTACGGTTTGGAAAAATTATATCCTGTTTTTCGAAAATAGAACTGTAAAAAAACAAGAAGAAATTCATTTCGATCAAAACTACTTTCTTAAAATGTTGAAAGATATAAGTCATATAGTCAACCTTCTTTGTTTAAATAATCAATTTTTTATAACAAAACGTGACCTACATATTTTAAAAGATTCTGAAATTTTCACTTCAAAATTACGAGAATTAAAGATGACTAATCCACCGAGTAGGCTTATCTAATTTTTTAAAAAAAGTAAAAACACGTGACCATGTGAATAAAAAAAGCTAAATTAACCTTGTTAAGCCACTTTATTAAATGATGCTCATCTTATCTAAACCTATTTTTTTAAACGGATATTCGTTTTCCTTAATAATTTTAGGATTCATTTTAATTGGCATTACTTTATTATCCTACATTTTATTTCGATTCATCACTCAAAAGATAAATATTGAAAAACAAAAATTTCAAACTTTAAACAGCAGTTTTATTGATATAATACAGTCAACCAAAGATGGTTTTATGTTATTTAACGAAAAGGGAAATCTTTTTCAATTCAATGAAACTGGTCTAAATTTTATTCAAACAATTCTTCTATTTGACACGAAAGAAAAATTAAGGTTAAATGAAGTATTGAAAAATCTCCAGCTTTATTGTACGGTCCAGCTCAGTGAGGAAAATCTATCTGACAAAGTTTTAGAGCTCAAAAACATTGAAATTCCAACATCGAAAGGAAGCCATAACAATTTCTATTTACGAATTCATTCAATCTATTCTAATCAAAAAATCACCTATACATATTTTATAATTAGAGATATTTCAGAAGAAGTAAAACGAATTTCTGAGGAAAAGGATACTCATTATTTTATAAATGAGATAATCAATAATTCTAGAGATGCCTATCTCATTTTAGATAAAAATTTCATTGTAAAATCAGCAAATAATCAAGCTTTGATTTCATTAGGTGTTCCAACGGAAAATATCATTGGAATCTCATTGTTGTCCAAATTTCCAGAACTAGTGGATTCGGAGCTTATTGCAAACTGCGAATTTGTTCAATTTCAAAAGACTCCCATTGAGATTGATTATTTTCTCATTTCACAAAATTCATGGTTCAATGTAAAAATTCAACCAAATAAGCAGGGCTTAACGTTGTTTTTTTATGAAAACACCCATGAAAAATTGACTAAAACCTTCAATGAAATTGAAAGAAAAGCACTTGAACAATTTTCAACTCGATCTATTTCATTTTATCAAATTATTGCAAATGCAATTGATTCCATTCAAGAGCTTTTCCCGGGGATGTTCTGCGCAATATATATGTTAAATGAAGAAGGCAATGAATTGAAATTTTTCTCATCGGGATATTCAACTTTTTTACCAACAGTGCCAAAGTCAATTAACAGTGGTTTTTTGGGTTTTGATTATATCCTTCAAAAGAAAATAAGAATTGAACGCAATAATCTTTATTTTGATTTTTTGACAAATCTTTTTTTAAACAAAACATTTTCGCGCATTTTTAATATTCCAATAGCCGAATCCAATAAAGTAAAAGGCGTGATTCTATCTTATATGACAAATGATTCACAGTCTTTCTCAAATATTGAAAAATTACAAGATCAAATGCGGCTCTTAATTGAGAAACTATTTTCATATAGTAAACAATTCAAGGAACTTGAAAAATTATCTATAGTGTCAGAAAATTCCCAAAAATCATTTGCAACAATCAACATAAATAATCAAATTACGTGGACCAATAAATCCTTCAATAATTTATTTTTAATGACAACGGAAGATTTACTCCTTTCACCTTTGACAACTATAATTAATGAAAAAAATACTGATACTGCATCTTTCGAAATAATTCATAAAGGCATTGATGATTTTGAAAATATTGCCTTAGAATTTTCATATTCTTCCGATGAGATCAAAAAACAGTTGAATTTAACAACCAGAAAATTATTTTCGGGCAGTGACATTCAACTTTTAATTGAAATTGAAGATGTAACAGCTCAAGTGACTTTTAGAAATGAGCTTCAAAAAGGTCAAGAATTTCTTAAAAAAGTGACCGATAAAGTTCCTATTGTATTGTTTCAAATTAAAATTGATGCAAATGGTGCTTTTTCTTTCCCATTCATCAGCAAGGAAATTGAGCGATACGATATTGGAATGACTATTGAAAAAATATATCAGTTCCCAGGTCTGCTATTTAAGTTAATTCATCCGGACGATTTACCAAAAATTACGTCCGTCTTAGATATCACTCAAGATAATTTACCTACTTGGCAAGTTGAATTTAGGCTAATGAGTAGTAATTATCAAAACAAGTGGATCAATGGCATGGGTGTGCCAGAAAAACAAAATGACGGAAGTGTCATTTGGTATGGATACTTTGAAGACATATCTGATAAAAAAGAGAAAAATTTAGAAATACAAAAAATCAATGAACGATTCAAATATGTTTCAAAAGCCGTAAATGAAGTTATTTGGGAATTAGACTTGAGTGATAATTCCATGATTTGGAGCGACGGATTAACCACAATCTTTGGATATGCCCAAAATAAATATCCAATGTTTCAAAACATTCAAAAATATATTCACCC
The DNA here is from genome assembly GCA_945902745.1 of Chitinophaga pinensis. Classification (GTDB taxonomy): domain Bacteria; phylum Bacteroidota; class Bacteroidia; order Flavobacteriales_D; family Crocinitomicaceae; genus M0103. The sequence continues at coordinate 6,016 of CAMDNE010000014.1, forward strand.
AGATGATTTTGAAAATTATGCGGCAGGATTGTTTGAATATCAAATGTCAAAAAACCAACACAATTTTAGCTTAGAATACCGTTTTAAAAAAGCCGATAACACATTTGCAAGTGTTATAGACAAAGTTTTTGTAATTAGAAATGAACAAGGTGACCCTCAGCGAATAATTGGATCTATTAAAGATATTTCCGAATCAAAATTATTTGAAATCAACAAAAAAATACTGATCAATGAAACGCAAGAATTTGAAAGAAATCAATTCTCAATGGAATTACACGATGGTTTAGCACAACAATTAGTCGCTCTAAATTTGTATTTAAGTCGTTTAGAAGATGATGTTCCAACAGATAAAATAGAAAAATTAGCTATCTGCAAAAAAATTGTAATTGAAAGTTTGAATCAAACGAGAACATTGTGTTATAATTTGTCACCACCAGAATTAAGTAATGGTCTAATCCATGGTTTAAAAGCCATGTATGACCGTTTAAATGCCTTAGAAAAAACGATTTTCATCTTTAAACATGAGGAAGAAAGTAAATTGAAGAATATCAACAATATTGATATTTATAATGTTTATAGGATTATTCAAGAATTTGTGAATAATTCAATAAAACATGCAAAATGCACTGAAATTAGATGTACAATAAAACAGAAAAACACATCGAAATTAATTGAGATAACCTTGGTGGACAATGGTATTGGTTATGATCCAAAATTAGTCAAATATGGTTTTGGTGTTCAAAACATTCATAAAAGAGCCAATTTAGCGAATGCCAAAATCAAATTGGAGAGTAAATTAGGGGTAGGAAGCTCATTGATAATAACTGTTTAAGTTGAATAAAAGGCTAATTACCTTACTTCTTCACACAAATATATCTTACCGCTTAGTATTTCAGAAATTCCTTTTTTAATTTCAGTTATAGAAGAATTTTTCGTCATGAAACCTTTTGCTCCTACTTTAATAGCATTTTGAACATATGAAGGATCAGTGTGAATTGTCAAAATCATCACTTTTAATGTATCATTTTGATTAATCAACGATTCTGTAAGTTCAATCCCATTTTTCGCCCCTGGCAAATTAATATCCATCAAAATGATATCTGGCAAAATTTCCAAAACCTTAGATTCTACCTCATCGGCATGACGAATAATTTCTATTTCAGTAAAACCAATATCTTCCAAAATGGTTTTCCAAATATCCGCTATTAACTCAAAATCTTCGACAATTATTGCTTTTTTCACTTTTCCTTTATTATAAACAAACGTTTGACTGTTAAATTGTTACTTCAGTGAATCAAGCATTTTGATTAGAATACAATATTAATGATTAAAATTATTTAAAAAAATGATAATTATCACTTTTTTAAATAAATACACTTTAATACGTATATATTTTAAAATTTTAAACATATTTGAATTTCCTCAAGGGAGTGCTTTTGAATTTTTTATTTCAATTTGACTCAAAACTAATTTATCATTTGAATCAAAAAATCGTGTAACACTTAATAAAAAACATCTGTCCTGACCAGGCGCGTGGTAAGTAAATTCTATTTGAAAATCATTTATTTGATTATTGAGAATTGCTTCAATACCATTGTAAATTTCAAGCGCAATTTTATCACCAGTCTGTTTGATTATTTTTAATAGATTAGCAATATAATTGCTGCCAACATTTGTAATTCTTAAATCAGAATTGCCATTTGGTATGAGTGATTTATCCCAAGGCAAGCTGATGCTTAGTATTTCCCCAGTTTCGTACATGACACATATTTGAGAACCTAATGATGCAAGTAAATGTTCTGTATATTCTTCAATTTGTTTTTTATCTTTTTCTAATAAGAACTTAGTTAATTCATTACCTATTCTTACTGATATTGAAATCAATGCAAATTCTTTATCAAACGCATCTAACATTGGTTTTGTATCCATCAAAACCAATATGCCTATAACTTGATCAAAATCGTTTGAAATTGGAATCCCTAAATAAGATTCGATTTTTAATCGTTCCAAATCTTTATTCCCCGGAAATTTCTTTTGAACATTTTGAGCAATTGTTACAATTTCTCCATTTTTAACATCTTTACAAGGTGTGTTTACTAGAACATAACATATGTTATCCAATTCCATGTCTCCGTTGTGAAAAGAAATTGTTTCTGCTCTGTCATTTATTTCATCAAACCAAGCAATGAAGGTATAAGCAACATCAAAGTTTTTACAACAATAAGCAGTTAAATTTAAAAAAAACATTTCTCCAGTTTTAACGGTTAATCCATTATAAATATTTCTCAATAAAAACTCATTTTGTTTTTTTTCTGTAATGATTGTGCTGATAGAAAAAAATTGTTCAATATCCCCTTCATCGTTCAATATTGGTGAAATGACCATATCTACCCAATAAAATATCCCATCCTTATTTCTGTTTTTGATTTCGCCTTGCCAAACTTTTTTACTTAGTATTGTATCCCATAGATCTTCGAAAAACGCTTTTGGGTGATATCCAGAGTTAATGAGCCTAAGATTTTGACCAATTAATTCTTCAATTGTATATTTCGAATGGAAACAAAACAAATCATTAACGGATATTATATTTCCCTCTAAATCTATTTTTGAAACAATAGAATAACTATTTATTGCATTTCTAACAGCTAAGAATTTCTGTATTTCAAATTTTTCTTTTATAATTTCTGATATATAACCATCAAAGAATAAAAGAGCATTGTTCTCATCAAAGATGGGAATTCCAATCTCCTCAACCCATTTAGTTAAACCATCTTTTGTTATAATTCTATAATTTAATTTCCATTGTGATTTTTGTTGAACACTATTTTTTATGTGCTGAAAGACCATTTCTCTATCTTCATGAAAGATTGATTCATAAAAAGAATTATTCGACTTGATATCCTCGTTTGAATGTTCAACAAGATTCTTCCAATTTTTTGACACTTTCAAAAAGGCTTGTTTATCATCATTTTTCCTGCGAAAGAAAGTTCCAGGTTGATTATTTAGAATCGCATTTTTCAACGTTTCATTTATAAAACTATCATTATTCATGTAGTCAGTTTTAAGAGTGGTTAAATAATATTAATTAGAAAAAAGGACTTTCACAAGTTCCAAGAAGAATTTTTGTTCAATTTTTACCTTTTTTTAACTATGAATTAAGTATTTTTGAATAAAGCTGAAATAAATTCTCAATTCTAATGGAAACTGAAATAAATGTATTAATTGTTGATGATCACAAATTAATTGCGGAAGCATGGTCATCAATATTAGAAAATGCTCCTGGAATAAAGGTGGTTGGAACAGCTGAAAGTGCAACTTCTGCGTATGACTTTTGTATAGAGCACAAACCCAATATTGTCTTAATGGACATCAACTTAAAAGAAAGTAATGGATTTGACGCTACCGAAATGATTCACAATGATTTGGCAAAAACACGTATTATTGGTTTATCACTTCACGATGATATTACATTCGTGAAAAAGTTTCTTTCGAAAGGAGCAAAAGGATATTTGACAAAAAACACGACAAAAAGTGAATTAATAGAAGCTATTCAAAAAGTCCACGCTGGTGAAGTTTATATAGCAAATGAAATCAAAGATCGTTATTTCAATTCATTGTTAGATGTTGATAATTCAGAATCAAAGAAGGAACTTACCTTAAAGGAAATTGATATTGTAAAATTGATAGCAACTGGTCTAACTTCAAAGGAAATAGGGGATAAACTTTTCATTTCCCCAAGAACCGTAGAAACACATCGTCACAATATCCTTAAAAAACTCAACATTCCAAATGCAGCGCAATTAAGCAGTTGGGCAAAGGACAAAGGATATCTATAATTTGTTTAATTTTCTCCAATTTTATTACGCATAAAAAAGCCACAGGGTCTGAAGCTGTGGCCTTTTTTTTGAAACATTTAACTATTAACTAATCGAAACTAAATTGATGTTTATCACTACATTCACATCAACTATTTTTTAATGTATTATTGGTTGTCATCTAAATAACTCAATTTTGTTTTCTTTCAATTCTATTTTCAAACGTGTCTTAATAAAAGCCACAGGGTCTGAAGCTGCGGCTTTTTATTTGAAACATTAAACTATTAACTAATCGAAACTAAATTGATGTTTATCACTACATTCACATCAACTATTTTTATTGATTTATTCATTGCAATCTAAGTCGATAGATAGGGAACTCAATTCAACATTGTCTTTTGTTAATTCTGTGTTAGAACTTGTTTTTGCCTTGTTGATCTCTAATGCATCATTTTCATGACCTTTAAATAGAAAAAGACTAATTATACAAGTACTTATTATTTTTGTTTTCATTTTGTTTTTTTTATGCGTTGAGCTTTTATTTAAACTGCTTAGATAAAAGTTACTTTCTTTACTACAGAGCCACCATTTAAAAGGTTCATTTTAACAAAATACTCTCCTGCTTTTTCTTGGTTTAATTCGAAATTTGAAGTTATGCTGTTAATTACTGTAGTCGAAACTAGTTGACCTGTCATATCAATTAATTGTAAAGAAGTTATTTCTAAACCACTCCATTCAATATGTGTAACTCCAATTGCTGGATTTGGGTAAAGTGTTACTGATTGTTCAGCTATTTCATTAATTCCCATTGTACCATCTGTTGGAATAGTGATTAATTGACTTGGTATAATTTGCGTTGGTGTATCCATTGAAGACAATATGTTTTCATGCTCAGACATTTGATTATCCAATACAATTAGATTCGTTGAAACCAAGCAACCATGTGCATCTGTGATTCCTACTTCATAGAATCCAGGTGCAACAGATGTTAAATCAGCACTTGTCACACCATTGTTCCATGAATAAGAATAAGGAAGTGTTCCTCCGTTTACTGTCAAATCAATTGATCCAACTGTTAATATTGTTGAATTTTGATGAACAGTTGATGCAGTTAAAACTGTTGGTTGTGTGATTGTGAAATCTGACCATACATTACAACCGTGTCCATCTGTAATGTTCACTTGATAGATTCCAGTTCCAAGGTTATACAAATCTGCTGACGTTTCTCCAGTTGACCATAAGTAAGTGTATCCTGCAGTTCCCCCTGTAACAGCGATTTCAATACTACCAGAAGTTTCTCCATTACAATTCACATTATTAATTTGTGCATCAAAAGATAATGGTGAAATTGCCGCAATTGAAGTAGTGTAATGTCCAACACAACCGTTACTATCTGCAACTATTGCTGTATATTGAAATCCTCCTTGAGCATTAGCAATGTTCATTCCTATTTCATTTGTATTCCAACTAACTGAATATGGCGCATATCCACCTGTTACTTGAAGCGAAATTTCTTGATTAAAATTCGAGCAATCTAAACTTGATGAACTCGTTATTGTCATTACATTATATGTTGAAGCCATTTGAACTGCAGCGAATGCATTTAGTCTTCCAGAGCCTAAGTTTCCTGCATATAATGGGTTAATAGAATCAATATTAACTGCTGTTTGTTTTAAAATCATTTCAACGTCATCTGGAGTCAAACATGGGTTAACCGCTAACATTAAAGCTACTGTCCCTGAAACATATGGCGTAGCAAACGAAGTTCCGTTACCAGTTAAATACCAACCAGCTGCAACAGTCAATGCAACATCATATCCTGGAGCGCAAAGATCTACAGAACTATTGTGTTGATGTGTTGTTGCTGGGTTACCTATTGTTCTTTCATGATTATCTAAAGGACCAACACTACTTATTGCAATAACGTGATTGTGTGCTGCTGGGTAAACTAAATTTGATGCTCCTCCGCATGTTGAACCATTTCCTGCTGCAACAATAATAACTGTCCCATTATTATAAACTTCGTCTATTACCATTTGTGAATAGGCATTATCCGAACATCCAGAAGTCCAGCTCACATTGATTACTTTTGCACCTGAATAGGTAGCTGCTAATAGTTCATTATAATTCATTTCTCTTAATTGCAATGAGCTATTGAATCCAATTGAACTTTTTCCCATTAAGTTATCTGTATTTCCGGCAGCAGTTATTGCTACAGCTGTTCCGTGGTAATAGTTTGAATTGGTCATACCTGGTGTTACATAAGTATATTTCCCAACCAACTCTTCATGGTTCAAATCAAAGTTCGAATCTGAAATACCAATTATTACAGAAGAATCTCCTCTTGTAATTCCCCAAGCATCTTGAGCATTGATCAAGTTTAAAGCATAGTCGTTAGTAAATGCTAATGAATAATCATTTGGTGTATTTAATAACTCATATTTAGGAGCTATTTCTGGTCGAACAAAAACCGTTGATAATTTTGATACTTGTTGTAATAAATCATTTTCATCACAATTACATCCAATTTCGTAAACATTTTTCAGACCTGCGTTACGTGATGATGGAAAAGCTTTTGTGATAGTTGTAATATCTAAGTTATTAATAAGTGCACTTACTTCCGCATTGGAAGAAATCAATTTTCCGTTTTCAGTGCTGATTCCGATTTTTGAATAATCAGAGATACTTGTCCATACAGAACTAGATTGTGCGTAAAGAGTTCCAGACATTAAACTTAATCCTATTAATAAGGATTTTGTAATTTTTGTTGTAGCGATTTTTGTTTTCATAATAACATGTTTTAAAAGTTTCATGAGACAAATGTTGCCCTGTTTTATGGATAAAAAATCGCTTTTTGCTTGTAGGAAATCAAAATACAAAGTGTCACATACGTAGTCCTAAGTAGATGTTTGATGAGTAGTAAGTAGTTCTACTTAAAATCGCCCAAAAGCGCATTTTTAAAGGCTTCTAAAAAATTTTAATCGAGATGTTAATTGAGATAATTTTTTCGTAAAAACAAAAAAGTCATCCGTTTTTTACGAATGACTTTTTAACCTAACCCTAAACTATGCAAACAATTATTTAATTGAAAAGACTTTTTTTATTTAGTCATTTTCTCCCACTATGAATTGGTCTTACAAATGAAAATAGATTGCTTTGATTTTCAAAACAAAATTCCGTTGTTAGAAAAAAATAAGGGGTAATTACGGTAGAACTAATAAGTGTTTTTACTTAGTAATGGGGTGAAATTCATTTTAGAACTATTTTTTAAACGAATTCAAACGAATTTCCTGCTTCAAATTATTTTGAGCATCGACTAGTTTAAAGATAGGAACATACCTTCCACCGCCTAATTCTGCGGCTTCTTTCATTTCCTTTTCATCAACTTCTTTGTTCTTAATTCCCACAACAGACATGGTAATTCCCTTTTTACTGTATTTCTTAATGTATTTCTTGTAATCATCCGAATTACGGTTAAATGCACCATCCGTAATCACAATTATTTGATTGGCTCCATCCGGAAGTAAACCTTTTAGTGCTTGCTTATAACCCAATTTTATTCCAGCTCCCCCAGCTGTCATTCCATTTGCTTTCAAACCGGCAACTTCCTCCGTAATTTTATCTTTATTTGCTCCTGAAGTAGGATTAAGTATAATCTGAGTTTCGGTGGCATACGTTACAATTGCCATTTTATCTTGCGGGCGCAACATACTCGTTAATTGTAATAATGAATATTTCATTAATTCCAATTTTTCACCTTGATTCATTGAGGCTGACACATCAAGTACAAAAACCACATTGACAGGTTTGAAATATTCATCCGAAAAATTTTCCTTATCTAATTCAGCCAGTTGAACAGGAATTTCATGAGATTGAACTGTTGGAATTTCTTCGCTCAATTGTTCTTCCAAATGTTCTTCCACTTGAACAGGAGTTAGTTCTTCTTCAATTGGTGGATCTATAACAACTATCGGGTCATTAATTACTGGAATGGGAACAATCTCTTCTGGTTTCATTTCCAATTCTAACACAATATAATTACGTTGAAAATTCACATATGCTCCTAATTCAGCTGGGAAATAACCCGAATGTGTTGCATAGAAATACGTCAATCCCAACGTACTTTCTTCTTTGATTTTTCCGACTTTATCTGTTTCAAGCGCCCAAATTGGTTGCCCATTTTGAATCATTGTTACTTCAGATTTAGACAAAGGCAGTTTCGTTTGTTTGTCGATGGTAACAACAGTTAAATCAAATTGATTTGCTTTTTTACCTCCAGGTCGAGATGAAAAATCGGGACAAGCAGTAAAAGCCGTTGAATTATCAACCGATAAGTCTTTTAAATTTCCCGTTAATTTAATTTTGGTTGGAAGATCTTTATCACTTGTATAGATATCGATATCGTAGGAAAATTTCCCTTTCACTTTGGGATTCACTTGCAATCGCACAATTAACGAGCTATCTTTTTCTATGAATTGTCCATTAACAAGATAAACAACATCAAACGGTTTTTTAACGCTTAGGAGGTATTCTTTCTTTGGTCCTTTATTCGTTACAACAATATCAACAAATCGATCACTATACGCTTCTAAATCGCCAAAATCATGCTTTATTTTTTCAAAGACGATTTGCCCGAAAGAAATCGAGGTGAGAAAAAGTGTAAAAAATAGAATTAGAAAACGCATGGGCCAAATATATCAAAAAACGAACCGTGATGAAAAAGTTACACCAACTATAGTTATCGCTTTGTCAATCAATTTCAAGTGTAATGCCGATGTAGTTTGAAATAAGTTCGATATTTCTTGAACGGTATTGAAAACACAATCGGTATTACGAAAACAAAAAAGGGACACCTTTCGATGTCCCTCGTTATTCGTTCACACGAATTATTTTTTACATGTCTCTTTGCAGTTCGACTTGTCTTTGCAGTTCGACTTGTCTTTGCATTTTGATTTATCTGCACAACAAGCAGCTTTCTTCGTGCACTCATTTCCGCCCATGAATTTTCCATTTGCATCATAATGCGCTAAACACATTTCTTTCTCTTCAGGTGTACATTTCAATTCGTCACACATTGCTGCGCACTCGTCTTTTGACATTTTAGCACATTTGCTCATGTCACACTTTCCGATCATTGTTTCACCATTCATGTGAGCATCGCACGTTTTCATATCACCTTTACAAGATGACTTTCCGTGACATTCTTCCATTTTAGTTCCACAAGCAGCGTCTTTCTTTTCACCGTTATGACCATTCCCCAAGATTGGAGCAATTACCAAACCAATCAAACATGTTAATTTAATTAAGATGTTCATTGAAGGACCAGAAGTATCTTTGAAAGGATCACCAACTGTATCTCCAGTTACAGCAGCTTTGTGCGCTTCAGAACCTTTGTAAGTCATTTCACCATTAATCATAACACCTGCTTCGAAAGATTTCTTAGCGTTATCCCAAGCACCACCTGCATTGTTTTGGAAAACTGCCCAAAGTACACCAGAAACGGTAACACCAGCCATATAACCACCAAGCATTTCAGCAACTAATTTATAGTTTTCAGGATAAATCAATACTCCTAATAATACAATTGCAATTGGGAATCCGATTGTTAAAACCCCTGGCAACATCATTTCACGTAAAGCAGCTTTTGTAGAAATATCTACACATTTAGCGTATTCTGGTTTACCAGTTCCTTCCATGATTCCTGGAATTTCTCTAAACTGACGTCTTACTTCATAAACCATATCCATTGCAGCTTTACCAACAGAATTCATTGCTAATGCAGAGAACACAACTGGAATCATTGCTCCAATAAATAACATTGCTAAAACTGGCGCTTTGAAAATATTAATTCCATCAATTCCAGTAAACGTTACATAAGCAGCAAATAATGCAAGTGATGTTAATGCAGCAGAAGCGATAGCAAAACCTTTTCCTGTTGCAGCAGTTGTGTTACCAACTGAATCTAAAATATCAGTACGTTCACGAACTTCTTTCGGTAATTCACTCATTTCAGCAATACCACCAGCATTATCAGAAATAGGTCCGAAAGCATCGATTGCTAATTGCATAGCTGTTGTAGCCATCATTGCAGAAGCAGCTAAAGCAACACCATAGAATCCAGCGAATGCATAAGAAGTCCAAATTGCCGCAGCAAATAAAATTACTGTAGGGAAAGTAGAAATCATACCTGTTGCTAAACCAGCAATGATATTTGTTCCAGCTCCAGTACTTGATTTTTCAACGATTTTTAAAATTGGTTTTTTACCCAATCCAGTATAATATTCAGTAACGGAAGAAATAACTGCTCCAACAACCAAACCAACTAACGTTGCATAGAATACACGCATCGAAGAAATTTCTTTCAATCCTTCTCCATAGAAATTCATTTGCATTTTAGCAGGTAACATCCAGTTTACAAGAATAAAACAAGAAACAGCTACTAAAGCAATAGATACCCAGTTTCCGATATTCAATGCTCTTTGAACTTGAGCTTCTTTCGCATTGTTACTGCTTATTTTTACTAAGAACGTTCCAATAATAGAAATTACGATACCAATACCAGCGATTGACATTGGCAACAAAATTGGACCAATACCACCGAAAGCATCTTTGATCATACCACCCATGTCCTTGATCACATAGTTTCCAAGAACCATTGCTGCTAAAACAGTTGCAACGTAAGAACCAAATAAATCAGCACCCATTCCAGCAACGTCACCAACGTTATCACCTACGTTATCTGCAATTGTTGCAGGATTACGAGGATCATCTTCTGGAATTCCAGCTTCCACTTTTCCAACTAAATCAGCACCAACATCGGCAGCTTTCGTATAAATACCACCACCTACACGTGCAAACAATGCAATAGATTCAGCTCCTAATGAGAATCCAGCAAGAGTTTCCAAAACGATTGTCATTTTTTCAGTTCCATCAGGCCCCCATGTTCCACCCATAAAATACTGGAAGAAGAAAATAAAGAAAGCTGTTAAACCTAAAACTGCCAAACCAGCAACACCAAGTCCCATAACTGTTCCACCACCGAATGATACTTTCAATGCTTGTGGTAAACTAGTACGAGCAGCTTGCGTTGTTCTAACATTCGTTTTTGTAGCGATTTTCATTCCCATGTTTCCAGCTAAAGCTGAGAAAAATGCACCAAAAATAAATGCTACTACTATTAATATGTGTGTTGTTGGAACAATGAATGAAATTCCAGCTAAAACAATACTCGCTAAAACAACGAATATTGCCAACAATCTATATTCTGCTTTTAAGAAAGCTAATGCTCCTTCATAAATGTAATCTGAAATTTCTTTCATTTTACCATCACCTGCGTCTTGCTTTAAAACCCAAGCACGTTTTGCCCACATAAAAAGCAGACCAATTATTGCCATTGCGATAGGCACATAAATCATTATTGATTCCATAAATTTAAATTTTGTTAATTTTTAACAGGGCGCAAAAGTAGAAGATTCCAATTATATCTGCAAGTTTAACGCTAATTAATAATATCAGCGTGTTACGCAGTTAATTTAAGAAGGTTACAATATCTGTAATAAGTGAGAACTAAACCGTTTTTTGAAAAAGACAAAGGACTTCAAGACTCTAAGACGTTAGGATAAAAAGACGCATCTCTTAAAAGGAAGTTGGAAAAAGTATTTTGATCTAGGGAGTCATAGTTGTAACTTGTAATTCAAATTAACCACATAGACACATAGGGCACATAGATTGCAAAACTTGTAACTTGTAATTAAATCGCCTGTTTAATCTTATTTTTCAAGGTATTAATATCCATCGCACCACTTTGTCTCCAAATAATTTCACCTTTTTTGAAAAGAACAAATGTTGGAACACTGCGCACTTTAAATTTCTCAGCAACATCAGGATTTTTATCAATGTCAATTTTTAGAATGCGAATCTTGCTTCCCATGTCATCCTTTAAGCGATCCATAATTGGGTGCATTGTTTTACAAGGGCCACACCAAGTGGCATGGAAATCAACAAGAGTTGGAATATCTGATTTTACAATATCACTGAATTTACCCATTTTTCGATTTTTTGACAAACTTAAGGAATATTAAAAAAGATTACTGTGACTAATATCACCTAATTCCGAATCTAATTCATCAATTCCGAATTCTCTGTATCTTTGTAAAATGAATTTGATAAAACAAACTATCTTTCATATTATAAAACTGCTTTTATTCTGGGTAATTGTTTTTGATTTTGAGCGCATATTGTTTTCGATTCACAACTGGGACAAATTTGCAAATGTGTCATTCATTGATTGGCTTTTAGCGTTTGTTTATTCATTGCGTTTAGACCTTGCGACAGCTGCATTGTTAAGTTTTCTGCCTTTAATTATTTTGTCAATTAATTATATACAACCTTCAAAATGGACGAAACGTATCTTTTACGGGGTTTTATTTCTTGAAGTTTTAATCTGTTCATTTATACATGGAGGAGAAATTAATGCCTATACTGAATGGAATCACAAATTAACGACAAGAGTTTTTACACATCTATTGAATCCAGATGAAGTGGTAAGAACTGCTGATTACGGAATGATTATTTGGTTTGCAATTTATGCAACTTTAGAAGCTGTTTTTGGGTATAAATTGATGAATTGGTTTTTTAAATTAGAATTAATTACAAACACTTTTAATTGGTTAGTTCGAATTCCAATTGCCCTTTTATTCATTGGTTTTTTTGGCCCTCTCTTTATTCTTATTGGTAGAGGTGGTACACAACAAATTCCAATTAACATAGATTCGGCCTACTATACTAAGGATTATGCCGCAAACGATTTATCGGTGAATTCAGTTTACTTCTTTACGAAAAGTTTCATGCTTTATAATAGAAGTGAAATCGGTGCAATGTTTCCAATTATAGCTGAAAAAGAAAGTAAAATCTTCTTGAATGATTTTTACACATACCCTGTTAAACATGATAATTATATATTCGACAATAAGCGTCCAAACATCGTTTTTATAATCCTTGAAGGTTGGTCGGCAAATGCGATTAACAGTTTGTCGGGAATTGATGGAGCAACACCGAATTTCGATAAACTTACCAAGCAAGGATTACTCTTCACGAATATTTATGCAACTGGAGGAACATCTGAAATTGGTAATTCTTCTATTTTTAGCGGCTATCCTGCACTTCCGGAAATTTCTATTACGATGCAACCTGATAAACACCGAAAAATCCCATCGTTTAATGAAGATCTTAAGAAATGGGGATATACCTCCAATTATATTTTTAGTGGCGATTTGAAGTATGGAAACATTGGTGGCTATTTCATTGATCATGGTTTTGATGTTGTTGAGGATGAAGATGATTTTCCTAAAAATTTAAAACGTGGGAAACTGAATTATTATGATGAAGATTTATACAGTATCTTGATTAAAAAAATGGATCAGTCAAAAGGTCCTTTTATGCATTGCGCATTTACAGGAAGCACACATTCTCCTTATGATTATCCTAATCGTGGGACAAAAAAATGGAAAGGGGAAGATCCTGATTTTATGAGTTCAATGTATTATGCAGATAAATGTTTAATTGATTTTCTCAATAAGTGTAAAAGCCATAGCTGGTATAAAAACACCATTTTCGTGTTCGTTGCAGACCACGGACATGCTGCACCAACGGTTCAAAATCCAAATTTGTCGGCCTATTTTCATATTCCACTTTTCATTTACGGTGAACCTTTGAAAAAAGAGTTTCGTGGACAAAAAATAACAACACTTGGTTCACAAGCGGATATTGTTCGAACCTTACTTTATCAAATGGATGGTGATTTTGAACGGTATCATTGGAGTAAGGATTTGTTGAATCCAAATTGTCCCCAATTTGCGTTGCATACGATTAATCGAGGTTATGGTTGGATTACACCAAAAGGGAATTTCAGTTACCACATGGACGCTAAAAATTATCCTGATTTAACGTACGATAAAAAAGCACTAAAAAAAGAAAGTGACCGTTGTCATTCCTTTATGTCATTAATTTATAACGAATACAAGAATCTCTAAGATGGTTCAAACAGACAAATTCTATTCTTATAAACTCATCATTTTCGCCGCAATAATTGTACGGTTAATTGCTGCTATTTTCTCACAAGGATATGGCATGCACGACGATCATTTTTTGGTGATTGAAGCCTCTGCTTCTTGGGTCGATGGTTATGATTATAATAATTGGCTCCCTTGGACTGAAGGTAATGTTGGGATTCCAGAAGGACACAGTTTTACGTATGTTGGATTAAATTACATCTACTTTTCTATCATGAAGTTTTTAGGGGTAATGGATCCTAAAATTCTAATGCTCGTAAATCGTTTGATTCATGCCTTGGCTTCGTTAATAGTAGTTTGGTTTGGAATGAAAATCACGGAAAAACTATCAAATCGTGAAAATGCCATCAAAGTAGGTTGGATTTTAGCTTTGCTTTGGATTCTTCCATTTGTTTCCGTTCGAAATTTGGTAGAAGTTGCAGCGCTTCCCTTTTTAGTTTACGGCGTTTGGCTCGTTCTCAAAAAAGAAAGTATTGGAAATTTTATTCTCGCTGGAATGTTTATTGGCATGGCTGTTTCTTTTCGTTATCAAATTGGTGTTTTTGCAATGGGAATAGCAGCATATTATTTCTTTAAATGGCAATTCAAACTGTTTTTCGCTTTTTCATTTGGTGTGGTTTTACTTTTCATTCTGACCCAAGGATTAGTTGATTATTTTATTTGGGGTTATCCATTTGCAGAATTGATCAGCTACATCACCTATAACATGAAAGAAGGTTCAGCTTATCTTCCAAACCAAAATTATTTCATGTATTTCATTGTGTTAATTGGAAGTTTGTTTGTTCCACTTGGAATTGTTATGGCAATAGGATTTTTTAAATCGTATAAACGCTATGCCGTATTATTCATTCCAACAATAGCCTTCATTTTGTTTCATACCTTGTATCCAAACCGACAAGAAAGATTCATTCTTTCTGTTTTACCCTTCTTCATCATTCTTGGTGTAATGGGATATCAATTGCTCAAAGAATCCAACTGGAAAAATAAACTTTGGAAAACATCGATGATCATTTTCTGGGTGTTTAATGTTCCATTTTTACTTTTCTCAATGACGATGTATTCCAAAAAATCTCGTGTTGAAGCGATGTATCATTTGTACGGAAACAACATTGAAAATGAACGCATTTTATTGGAAGGTTCAGCAACGCAAAGAACCTCGATGATGCCAAAATTTTATTCAAAAAGTTGGTATTCCCAATTTACAGACCGAACTGATTCAACGCAAGATCTAAGAGTTAATCCCACATCAGATTACGATTATATCTTCTTCTTTGATGAAAAGGATTTATTCAAACGCATTCAAAAATACAAGGTGATATATCCAAAAATGAAATTGGAGAAAAAGAGTTTTCCTAGTACAATAGATGTGATATTGCGGAAGTTAAATCCGCGCAATGCAAATGAGTATATTGAAATTTGGCGCACACATTCTCAAAAATAAGAATCCTTTATCTACCTTTAATCTGTGAAAATTCTTGTCGTTCGGTTTAGTTCTATTGGTGACGTTGTATTAACAACTCCAGTCGTGCGTTGCTTAAAGCAACAAATTCCAAACTGTGAGATTCATTTCATCACCAAAAAAGCATTCAAAGGAATTTTAGAACATAATTCCAATATTTCTAAGATTTTCACGATTGACTCGTCCATTTCTGAAGTTATTCCCGCTTTAAAAGAAGAAAAATACGATTATGTAATTGATTTGCATAAAAATTTACGCACGTTTCAACTCAAAAATAAATTGGGTCGTCCATCCTACTCTTTTCCTAAACTCAATTTTGAAAAATGGATATTGGTGAATTTGAAACGAAATAACATGCCGAAAGTTCATGTTGTTGACCGTTATTTTAAAGCCGTAGAAAAATTAGGTGTCAAAAATGACAATAAACCCTGTGATTTCTTTATTCAGCTTTCAGACGAAATCCAAATTAAAGATCATTTCAACCTAACTTCAGAGAAATATATTACCATCGCAATCGGTGCTCAATTTGCAACGAAACGCATGCCTTTCGAAAAATTAAAGGAAATCATCGAGCAACTGAATCAATCAATCATTTTAATTGGTGGTGAAACAGATAAAACGTTGGCAGATGAAATTTTGGCCGCATTTCCAAATAAAACTATTTTCTCTGCTTGCGGAATTTTCTCTTTGGCGCAATCAGCAAGCATTGTGAAACAATCACGTGTTTTACTGACAAATGATACTGGAATGATGCACATTGCTTCATGCTTTCAAATTCCAACAATCAGTGTTTGGGGAAATACCGTTCCAGAATTAGGCATGTATCCGTATTTTCCTGAAAATCCTGAAATCTTCTCAATTCACGAAGTAAAAGGATTGAATTGCAGACCTTGTTCAAAAATTGGTTTTCAAAAATGTCCAAAAGGTCACTTTAACTGCATGAATTTGCAGGATTCAAAAGTGATTGGGGCAGATATATTGGGGAAAATTTAAAAAGTTAACGATGTTATCCAATTATTAGCATCTTGAAAACAATGTTAATAAGTAATAAAAAGCCTTCAAAAAGCACAAACCATATTTATTACTTTTAACTGTTAATTCAAGACAGCTAAAATGAACTATGATACTATGACAATTGAATTTGAGCCTCTAGTAGAAGATCCCATTCCAGATCCTCGCATTAAAAAAGCCGAATTATTATCAGATCCTGAATCACGTTTAGATTCTCAAATCATGAAATACACTCCAATGAGTGATTCAAGTATTGCGTTTAGAGACATGACAAATCTTGCTTCAAAAAAGGAAAGTATCACAAAGCTGATTGAAAAGTTGAATGTTGAAGGGAATTTAAGATACAAAAGAACCATTGAAGATACATATTGCAATGTTTACAGTTTTGACTATTGTTATTTTTCGAGAGTCTATTTACCAACTGTTTGGTGGACAGATGAAGCACTTGAAAGAGTATTAAATGGTGAAGAAGTGGAAGCTATTTTTGGCGAAACAGTAGATCATATTTATTCAAGCGCTATTCACGATTGGTTTTTGAAATGGGGAGCAAGTTTCGGTTGGAAAAGAGTTTTTACCGTTGAAGAGATTCAAAACCAAGTCAACAAAAATGGTGGTATTGGAATTATTTGTGCCAAACGAAAAGAAAAAGGATTGTCAGGTCATATTGTTCCAGTTATTCCTGAATGCGATAAAAACAAAGCCCACAGAATAAATGGTGAGACCCTTTACCCTTTGCAATCTCAAGCGGGTAAGTTAAATCATAACTACTTTTCAGAAATCAAAAAAGATTGGTGGAATGATGAGTTGTATTCTTCGTATGTTCTTTATTATCATGATTAACTAGTGTCTTTTTTAATCTTCGATTTCAGCGTTGTTCTTGTTTTAAAAAATCAGTCATTTACAACTGTAAACGCCTGATTTTTAAAACTGCAAACGCCTCGAATTCAAACATTAAAATACAGACACTATGTTTTTAGGATAAAACCGCTGCGTTGCAGTTTTACTGCTGCGCCACATTATCAATTCTATTTTTTTTCAGAAATCTTAATTAATTCAATCACTTTTACACACGAAAGTTGAATTGTGCCAAAAATTTGCAGCAGCATTACACCACGCAATAGCACCGAAGGTAAATACAGCGGAGTATTGCCAGAACATTTTAATTTGTCATTAAAATTCCAAACCAAAACACCTTGTAAATATTATAAAAACTACGTACTTTTGTGGCTTAGAAAAAACAATCTAAAGTTTGTAATTCCTTATAAATTCTATTTATTGTCTTCTTTCTGTTTTACAGGTTAGAAATTTCTGAAACAAAACTAAAATTCCTATATATCAACGTATTAAACCCCAAATTTTTGGACCTTACCTACGTATAACTTTAATAAGAAGAAGAATAAATGAAAGAAAACCAGACAAACAACTATTATTGGGGAATTGGGTTAGAAAATGAAACCTACCTGCAATTCGAGGAATCCTTGATAGTTACTGGTGCATTTATACATGAAAAAATTGGTTGTGATCGATACAGTATCGATTATCGTAAGTGCTATAAAACAGGAAGCCTTGCTCCTATTCTGAATTCAGCTTTCGAAAAGAATGAAAATTATAAAGTGAGCCGAATGATCAATAGTCATTCACTTGATAAATTGGACATAGAGTACAATCATAGAACGTTACCAGCTTTAGAAACTACTGATGAAACTGGAGCGAACGCAATGCCACTTGAGAATCCTGAATTTCTAGGAGAATCAATTTTAGAACTTTTTCTGAAAGATCAACCTTACAATATTCGAAGCATATTAACACGAAAGAATAACCCGATGGGTTCTGTCAATTTTGATGGTGATTCTATTGAGTTTGTTACCATGTATTTTCAAAACAGAACGATCAAAGAATCGTGTGATGAACTAAAAACGACCAAAAAATTATTTCTCGATAAATTAAATGAATCAGCTGTTTTTACTGAAAAACTGAAATTTCCAGATTACAATATTGGTATCAACAAATTCATGTCCAACCAGGAAAATCTTGTTTTGTTTAACAACGGAACCTACCATTTTCACATCACCTTACCTACCTTAACAGAAAATAGCAGAATTGTAGATTACACACAATTCGATGCAACCCATTCCAACGCCATTTATTTATTACAATGGTTTGAACCGTTTTTCATTGCAACGCTAGGAAATCCAGATATTATGGGTATTATAAGTTCAAAATGCAACTTGGACAAAAATTTCACATTAGGATCCATGCGCAGTGCGATGTCGCGATACATTGGAGTTGGAACTTACAACAAATCAATGCCAAATGGTAAAATTCTTACTTATAAAGTGGAGGATTTTAGAAAATTGCTCAAGTTTGAAAAAGAAGAAAACATTTGGTGGCGTGATCAGATTAAAAAAGAAACTGAATATGAATTTCTCTCAGATCTTGGACTTGATTTTAATCAAGAAAAAATGTACCAAAGTGGATTTGAAATTAGAAGCTTTGATGAATTTCCAGCAGATTATTTAAATGATGTTCTAGTTGCGATTCTTCTGATTTGCGAACATTCTTTGAACCTGCCAAATGTTACTTGGGGACATGACAGCATTGTTTGGAATAATTTGGTTTATAAAACCTTAAAATACGGCTATTTAACTGAAATAAATGAAGTTGAAAAGAAAGAAGTGTTAGAGCTGTTACAGTTAGAAGATTCAAGTAAAGAATTTGAAAACTGTGTATTATTGGATGAGTTTTTCTTTAAAATTCTAGCAGTATTAACCGACAAGTACAAAGAAAACAATGTTTGTTTGGATTTAATGATTGGGCACAAATTAACTTCCGCTCCAAAATGGGAGAACTTTAATAAATTCCAGACCGAGCAGCATTTAAAACAAATCGTTCCTGTTAATTTGTAAGAGAAAAATTTAAATTTCCTGACATATAAGGAAGAAGGAAAAAGTAATTTGGTTCTTGGGAATCACACTTTTTACTTTTTACTTTTTTAAAAGATTACTCCTCCAAAAACAATTTTCTCAATTCAGTAGCATCACTAGGTTTCATTTTTCCTGCAAGGATCAAACTCAATTGTTTTCTTCTCAATGCGCCTTCATAACGGTCCTTTTCTTCCTCAGTTTCCGGAGTTAATTCTGGAACTTGAATTGGTCCACCATTTTGATCAACAGCCACAAACGTGTAGATTGCTTCGTTGCATTTTTCACGTTTACCCGTAACATGGTCTTCAACGAAAACATCAACAAACACCTCCATTGATGACACAAAAGCTCTAGAAACCTTTGCTTCTAAGGTAACGATGGACGCATGGTTAATCGGTTTTTGAAAAGATACATTGTTGACTGAAGCAGTAACAACAACTCTTTTACAATGTCTATGAGCAGACACACTAGCAATTACATCCATCCATGCCAACAATTGTCCTCCGAATAGATTTCCAAGTGTATTCGTATCATTTGGCAATACAACTTTTGTAGATATAGATAAGGTTTGCGATGCTTTTCCTGCTTTCATTAGATTTTTTTTCCAAAATTACAATTAAAGAAAACAATTACGCCAAACTAAATTCGTTATTTACAAAAAAACAAAAACTTGACTTTAAAAGTTTAAAAAACTTGAATTTAATAGGCTATTGACTATATTTACAACCGATTTGAAGAGTACTATGGAGAAACTTATTACCGCATTTCCGCAAAACATATTAGAGGCTTTGGCAATTGCCGAAAAACAAACGTTTAAGCAACCGTCAAATGCAATTCAAAATATTGTCATTTGTGGAATGGGTGGCTCTGGTATTGGAGGTAAAATTGTTGCTCAATGGATTCAAGACGAAGCAAAAATTCCAGTAACAATTTTAAATGATTATAGCTTACCCAAATTTGTTGACAAGCATTCATTAGTAATTGCATCCTCTTACTCTGGAAATACAGAAGAAACGTTAGCTGCTGTTTATGATGCGCATAATCTTGGCGCTCACATTATTGGAATTTGTTCAGGAGGTGCTTTAAAAACTTTCTGCGAAAAAGAAGCTCATGATCATATTATCGTTCCTGGTGGAAATCCCCCAAGAACAGCAATTGCATTTTCAATTGTTCAATTAATAAACATCTTTATTCAATTAGGAATAATTGGTGAAAACAATCTTGAAGAAATTAAAATCGGACAACAATTATTGTTGAAAGAAGCAACATCAATTCATGCAATTGCGAAAGAATTGGCTTCCTTTTTAAATGAGAAAGTTGGTATTTTTTATGCTGGGCCGAATTACGAAGGTGTTGCCATTAGAGCAAGACAGCAATTCAATGAAAATTCTAAATTATTGTGTTGGCATCATGTAATCCCAGAAATGAATCACAACGAGTTAGTTGGTTGGGGAGGTGGAGATGACCGTTTTGCCGTTGTCTTTTTCAATACAAAAGATTTAATCCCACGCAATCAAAAAAGATATGATATTTCAAAAGATATCATTTCTAAAAGAGGCGCTAAAATAATGGAATTGGACGCAATCGGTGATTCACAAATTCAAAGATCGTTATACCTCATCAATCTTGTTGATTGGGCTTCTTATTATTTAGCTGAGATTAAAGGTGTTGATATTATGGATATTAAGGTGATCGACTTCTTAAAAAGCGAATTAGCCAACTTCAAATAAGTAGATGCTTCCCATTGTTCATTTTGTAGACCTTGGTCTAATAGATTATAAAAAAGCCTGGGAAGAACAAGAAAGATTGTTCAATACAACGATTCAAGAAAAAATTCAAATTCGGAACGGCGAATCAACGATCATTACAAAAAATTACTTATTGTTTTGCGAGCATCCTCACGTTTATACGCTTGGTAAAAGTGGTAGCGAAGCCAACCTTTTGTTGGATGATGAAGGATTAAAAGACAACGATGCAAGTTATTATAAAATCAATCGAGGCGGTGATATTACTTATCATGGTCCAGGTCAACTAGTAGCGTATCCAATTTTTGATTTAGACCAATTTTTCACTGACATTCACAAATACATGCGCTTTTTAGAAGAAGCAGTCATTCAAACATTGAATGAATTTGGCATTGTCGGAGGAAGAGTTGAAGGATTAACTGGTGTTTGGATAGATTGTGACTCATCTCATCCAAGAAAAATTTGCGCAATGGGTGTCAAAAGCTCGCGTTGGGTAACAATGCATGGGATAGGATTTAATGTGAATTCAGATTTATCCTATTTTTCTCACATTATTCCTTGTGGAATTGATGATAAAGCTGTAACTTCCATGCAAAGAGAATTGGGATATGCCTTAAATATGGATGAAGTCGCAACAATCTTGAAAGAAAAGTTAGCTGACCAATTCCAATATACTTATGGCGTCTACTCCGAATAAAATAATTGGCCTCTTGAAAAAAACCACTCGTTTTTTTCTGTATACCATTTTGGCAATTTTCATTTTATCAAATATTTTTATTATTCTGTCAGGTAGATTTTACATTTACAAGGGCATTCGGCATACCTATTTGGCAGGGCAATCTGGTCCAAGTATTTATGAATTAGACATTTTTGCGCATACAACCTTGGCAAAAGCTGATTCTACAATCAAGTGGATTCCATCTTCAACTTTCAACAAGAATCAACCAACAGCTTTGGATTTGTCGTTCATGAATAGTTTGGGAACCCGTGCATTTTTAGTTTTCAAAGGTGACTCGATAGTGTATGAAAAATACTTTGATAAGCATGCTATAAATACGGTTTCAAATTCGTTTTCAGCCGCAAAAACTGTTGTTGCATTGTTGGTCGGAATTGCAGTTGATGAAGGCAAAATAAAAAGCTTAGACGAACCAGTTTTCAATTATATTCCTGAATTCAGTAACAATGGAAAGGAAAAAATAACTATTCGGCATTTACTGATGATGTCGTCTGGTTTAGATTGGGAGGAAAGTGCATCCAATCCTTTATCTGATAATGCTGAATCCTATTATGGGTCCAATCTATATGGATTAGTTACACGTCAAAAAGCAATTTCACCTCCAGGTAAAGCATTTAATTATCAAAGTGGAAATTCTCAACTCCTAGGTTTTATTGTTGAAAAAGCAACAGGGAAAAGTGTTTCAGAATATACACAAGAAAAAATTTGGAATCGAATCGGCACTGAGCATGAAGCTTACTGGAGCCTTGATAAGGAAAACGGAGATGAAAAATCATTTTGTTGTTTATATGCAACTGCCCGTGATTTTGGACGACTTGGGAAATTAATTTTACAAGAAGGAAGATGCGGGAAACAACAAGTTGTTCCTTTGTGGTACATGAAAGAGATGTGTAAAATCCCGGATTTAACAACAGAGGAAAATGTACCAAATAAGCGTTATGGCTTGCATATTTGGTCATACCAAGGAGAAAAAAATCCGATTTATTATTGTAGAGGAATTAAAGGTCAATATATTATTTCTATTCCAACTGAAAATTTGGTGATAGTCCGCCTTGGATTAAAACGAAACGATAACTTTGTAATTCCAGAAGAACAAAAGAAAAACAAAGATTACTACAAACGAAATGAAGCCAAAATTGGTCATCCAACGGATTTTTTTAAATTTCTTCGCTTAGGTAGAAAATTAGCTTCATAAAAAGAATTATTAAGAATGAAAGAAGGATTATTTGGGCCAAAAGTTGAAAATGTTGGCGTTGCAGTAGTACAAGATTTTAATGAAGAAAATATCGAGATCTTTAATGTTTACCTGCTAAATCTTCGTGATGATATTATGGAAGGTATCATTATTACAAGCACTGGTTACGGTGAAAATGCAAATACAGGAGAACGTGTAAAAACCTCTACACTTCGACATTGCCTTGAGGTTATGTTACCGAATGAAGCAGCCAAAATTGAACCTATTATGGAAGATGTATTTGGTTTAGCAAATGAATTCCTTGTCAGTTTTTGGGTGAACGACGTTATGTACGATAAAAAGTATGTCTTCCTTCCTGAAACTATTTCATCTAGTAAAATGAAAGAAATTCCTGTATTAGGAAAAAAAGGAGTAATGATTACATGATTTTTATAATGAAAAACATAACTTGAACATATTGTTTGAAAAAGGATGTAAAAAACTTTTATATTTGTACAAAGAAATGATTACAATCTACTTAGAAAGTTTATCTCAGATGAAAAAATTAACTCTTAAATACTTTTTGACCTTTTCGCCACTTACACTTATATTTTTTACTCTTTTGCTTTCTTCTTGTGGTGGTTCAGAAGTTAAAAATGATGCTGAAAATGATTCATTGACGCTAGATGATGATTATTATGAGTTTAAAGGAATAAGTTTAAAAGAATTCAATATTCCAGCAAACATTATGTTACCAGATGAAACTGCCAATATTGGAGCTTCAACTAAACCAGAAATTATTCATGCAGAAGGTGATTTCTTATGGGATATTGTTGTAGGTCCTAATTTCAGTCTTCACATAGAAGATTTTGGGGATATTACAAACAATGTCGCTTACAAAAAGGAAGAACTAAAAAAACAAGAGATTTTTAAAATTAATTATTTGGTAGACGAAAAAGATTTAATCGTTTATAAAAGATCGTTGATTGTAAAAGGTTCTAAGAATGCTTCATCTAAAGTTGGAGTAAAACATGACTCATACCACGTTTATGGACAAA
Organism: Chitinophaga pinensis; assembly: GCA_945902745.1. GTDB lineage: Bacteria > Bacteroidota > Bacteroidia > Flavobacteriales_D > Crocinitomicaceae > M0103. Next base: position 30,008 of record CAMDNE010000014.1, read on the forward strand.
AAATAATTAATGGAGTTGCTTATGCTTTAAGCAGCCGTGATGAGGGGTACGAAAAAATGATCATTGAATTGATGGCGAAATCGATAAAATCGTTTAAACCAAATAAATAAATTTTAATGCAATTGAAAAGAGGTTGTCGCATTGACAACCTTTTTTTTTGCTTAATTTTGAGGTAATGGATTTGACTAGAGAAAATATTTTAGAAGTGCTCGGTTCTATAATTGAACCTGATTATAAAAAGGACATTGTTTCGTTAAACTTGGTTGAAGAACTAAAAATAAATGATGGAATAATTAATCTTACTGTGAACGTTTCAAACCCCGCATTGCATTCTAAAAAACGCATGCAAGAAGCCGTTGAATTTAATTTGAAACGTGTCTTTGGAAAAGAAACAAGCGTGAATTGCGTTGTCAAAGGTATTCCAGCTGAATCAAAACAAGCACGACGTAAAATATTACCAGAAGTAAAACACATAATTGCCATTGCTTCAGGTAAAGGTGGAGTTGGAAAATCTACTGTTACAGCAAATTTGGCCGGTGGACTTGCAAAAGCAGGGTATAAAGTTGGAATTGTTGATGCTGATATTTATGGGCCATCTATGCCAACAATGTTTGATGTTGTAAATGAACGTCCAACAATGATTGATGTTGAAGGTGCCCAAAAAATAAATCCTGTATTGAGTTACGGAATCAAATTACTTTCAATTGGATTCTTTACTGAAAAGGATAATGCCGTAGTTTGGAGAGGTCCAATGGCCGCAAAAGCCTTAACACAAATGTTTACAGATGCTTATTGGGGTGAATTAGATTATCTTTTAATTGATTTACCTCCTGGTACAGGCGATATTCATTTATCACTTGTTCAAACTGTTCCTTTGGATGGTGTTGTGATTGTTTCTACACCTCAAGAAGTTGCTTTGGCAGATGCTAGAAGAGGCGTGAATATGTTTAAAATGGATTCAATCAATGTTCCAATTATCGGGATTGTTGAAAATATGGCTTGGTTTACAGCCGCTGAATTACCGGATAACAAATACTTTATTTTTGGAAGAGACGGTGCAAAAAACTTAGCTGAAGGAATGAATGTTCCATTTTTGGGGCATATTCCTCTTGTTCAAAGTTTGCGTGAGGCTGGAGATGTTGGTAAACCAGCAGTTTTTCAAGAAAACACACCTACATCAGAAGCTTTTGATGAATTAGTTCGTATTTTTGTTGAAAACGTGAAAGTTGCAAAACCAAACGTAATTCAGAAACAAGAACTATGAAATTGAATAAAGAAGAATTAACTGTAAAAATCAATATTTCATTAGAAGAATTGCGCCCATTTTTAGTTGCTGATGGTGGTGATATGGAATTAGTAGAAATTACAGATGATGGAATTGTCAAAGTTCGTCTGTTGGGCGCTTGCAGTGATTGTTCAATGAGCTTAATGACGTTGAAAGCTGGATTAGAGGAGTCAATTAAAAAAATTGCCCCAGAAATTAAATCCGTGGAAGCAATTAATTTACCAAGCTTTGTCTAAACAACAAATTCAAACGTTTTTACCAATTTCATCCCTTCCATTAATCGAATTTCATAATTTCCTTTTTTCCAACCTTGCACTTTAAGGTTAAATTCATACCCAACTTCACCTCCAAGTTTAGCAGTAGATTCTGACAATTTAAATAACAAATTTCCTTCTGAATCGTATATTTCTTCGTGAATAATCGCACCTTTTACTGTTATAAAATTCAATTTTCCATTGATTTTTAATGTTTCCTTATTGATTTGACGATCTTCATTGATAGCATATGCTTGTCTGGATTTATACCATGTTTCTTCTTGTCCTGTAATCTTGAAAAGTTCCTTTCTTAAAAAATCTACATCTGCGCTATTTTCTCCATCAATGTTTGAAACAGATTCATGATCAGTTAATGACCAAATAGCAGATTGTAAGGTGTAATTTTCCAAGTTTTTTCCTTTGATTAGGTTTAAAAACTCCGACATTCCTTTAACATTAATTTTACTGAGCGTAAATTCTTCATCACTATTTGGTGCAGCATTACTCATGTTTGTGCAATATCCATTTAAAACTTTTTCTTTTGACGCTTTTGGCTCCAAAACAAGCATATCCTCTTGAGGAATAATTAGATTTTGCTCATCACTCTTTGGAGCAATGAAATAAGTTCCAGCATTTATGCGGATAATCAATTTCTTAGAATTCAAGTTTCTAACTTTCATAATTAATGATTCTCCAGAATATGATCCGGTTGAAATAAACTCAACGGAAATTGATTTGTTAGAAATAGCAGATTCTAAATCAATCGTTTCTTCAGCAGGTTTAAAACTCATTATTATCCATAAAAAACTTAACAAACTCAACAACAGGAAATAGAACTTAATTTTATTCATAATACTGATTTTGAATCTGTAACGGATAAGCTGAAAAAAGGCACAAAAAAAAGAGGATGAATTATCACCCTCTTTCAATAAATTTTATTGAGTATTAAATTGCAGCAGCATATTTCTTTGCTACAACTTCCCAATTAATAACGTTAAAAAAGGCGTTAATATAATCAGGACGACGATTTTGATAATGCAAATAGTAAGCATGTTCCCAAACGTCCATCGCTAAAATTGGCATTCCTTTGCAACCTTCACCCATTAATGGATTGTCTTGGTTGGCAGTAGAACAAACAACTAATTTTCCGTCTTCAACACATAACCATGCCCATCCCGATCCGAAACGAGTTGCTCCAGCTTTAGCAAATTCTTCTTTAAACGAAGTAAAAGAACCAAAAGCACTATTAATAGCGCTCAAAAGCTCACCTGTTGGCTCACCACCAGCATTCGGTGCCATGATTCCCCAAAATAAATTGTGATTCCAAAATCCTCCTCCATTATTTCTAACTGCTGGTTTATCTTTACAAGCAACTAAAATTTCTTCGATTGATTTTCCTTCTAAATCTGTCCCTGCAATTGCTGCATTAAGATTTGTAGTATAAGCCTGATGATGTTTTGAATGGTGAATTTCCATTGTTCTAGCATCAATATGAGGCTCTAATGCATCATAAGCATATGGTAAATTTGATAATTCGAAAGCCATATTTTCTGTTTTTTTAGAATTTAATTATTCCTTATTTTGAATGATTCAAAATTAGAAAAAATACACAAGATTTACAACCTTCAAAAAAGAGAATATCAATTACTCTACTAAAATAATATTCTTTTGATAATTAAAATTTAATCGTATTTTTAACTTTTAATCCCTTCAATTATGCAAAAACTTTATACTACACTACTATTGTTGCTTTCCTTCAATAGTTTCTCACAAATTTGTACAATCGATTATTCACAAACACAAACTGGAATATATCCGGATACTTTGCCGGTAGGAAATGTTGGTCAAGCTTATAGTACCGATGTTACTTTTTTCATGCCATTGGATACCATGGGATATGATTTTACCAATTTTCATATCCTTTCTGTCTCGTTGCCAGTTGGATTGAGTTGGCAATGTAATAATACCGCAACAAACTGTGATTATAATCCACAGGTAAGTCAATATGGTTGTGTAAACATTAGTGGAACGCCATTATTAGCAGGTCAATATGCTGTTGATGTGACTGTTATAGCAGATTTAACAGTGATTTCTGGTTACCCTTTTGTTTTTCAAATATATTTAGATATTTTACCGAGTAATGTTGTTACATCGAATACAGGTTTTTCTATGACAGGTGCTGCTGGATGCTCGCCAATAACGGTAGATTTTACGAATAATAACCCAGGTTTACTCGCTTACACATGGAATTTTGGAAATGGAAACACTTCAACTTTAGAGAATCCAGTTCCTCAAATTTACAATGTTCCTGGCGACTATTTAGTGCAATATCAAGCTTTTGATAACCTTGCAATTGTTGATGTCTACACGTTGACGAGTGTTACGATAAATTCAATGAGTAATTATGGCGGTGGTTTCCCTTCATTTGAAAGTGCAGATGCGTTTTTTATTTTAAAGGAAAATAACAATCCAATCTATCAATCCACAATAATTATGGATACTAATCCTCCAGTAAGTTGGCCAACAAGTATTGTTCTGAACCCAGCAAATATCTATTTGATTGAAATTTGGGAAGCAGATGACACAGCTGGTGAAATTGCTTTTTTTGGTGACGATTATATGGGAAATCATACTTTGAATTTAACAAGTTGTGGTGGGTGTACCGCTGGAACTTCGTCCATTTCATATTCGATTACACATCAAGTTATCAATCCAAGTCCAATAGTAATTTCTGAAGATACTGTGCATGTTTATGGTTATCCGCCAACGCCAATAGTTTCTTATGATTCTCCATCACACACTTTGTCAACACCAGATTTGGGATACGGTTATCAATGGTATTTCAATGATAGCCCGATAAGCGGCGTAACTGCGACATCTTATGTTGTACCTCTATCAGGTGTTTATCACGTTATTGCTATTAACAATACTGGTTGTGTTAGCTTCTCAGATACATTAACTGCTGTGTATTGTAATCCTATAATTAATCCTACCATATCTGTTGGTTCAAATGGAGAATTAATAGCAAATAATGTTCCTGCTGGATATACATTGCAATGGAGTATTAATGCATTTGAAATTAGCGGTCAAACCAATGATACCATTACAGCTATGATTTCTGGTAATTATTCAGTCGCTATTACCGATTCATTCGGATGCGTTCATACAACCACTAATTATGCTATTTATATGGGTATAAATGAATCCAATTTAATCAATTGGAATATTTATCCAAACCCTGCCAATGAAACTGTAACTATTGAAATTAATCAGGATACTGAATTTGAAGCAGTTCAATTAACTGACTTAACTGGTAGAATAGTGAAAGAATGGAATTGGAAGAATACTACAACAATGACACTAGATATAAGTGAGATTCCAAGTGGGTATTTTATTCTCAGGATGAAGAGTAAACAAATGGAATGGTCGAGAAAGTTACTAATTGAATAATCTATTAACTTAAGTTCGATTTTAAAATAGAATTGAAGTTAAAATAGAACATCTTTAAAAGAGAAGTGAAAACTTCTCTTTTTTTTATTTTTTATATTTTCTCATATACTTCTCATACAATTCTCGTTGAAAATTGCTGGTTGGCATAAAAACGCCACGAATAATGGCTACATTAACGTGATTGGTTCGCATATCCAATGCATTTCCTTGGGAAACAAATAGTGTAGCAGATTTCCCCTCCTCAATACTCCCGTATTCTTTGTCAATACCCACAATTTCACATGTACTTAAAGAAATAGATCTAATAGCTTGTTCTTCTGTCATTCCATATGCCATTGCTGTCCCAGCTTGAAAAGGAAGATTTCGTGCATTCATCGTTTCCATTGCACCTTCATTTTGAAGACAGAATTTTACTCCAGCCTCTTGCAGCATTGCAGGTAAATGATATGGGAAATCAACAGCATCCTCTTCATTTTGCGGAAGACTATGAGTTCTAACCAACATCACTGGAATATTTGCATCTTTCAATTTTTTAGTAACCAAATGACTATCGTATCCACCAACAATGACAGGAAAAGGTAAATTAAAATGTATCGAAAAATCAATAATATCCTGAAGTTGCTGTAATTCATTTGCATGAATATACACGCGCTTTTCTCCCTTAAAACAAGCAATCATTGCGTCCAATCTCACGTCATTTTGATCCTTTTCAGAAGCATTAGTATATCTTTTCGACATTTCAAAAAACTGATAAATAGCTCGTTTTGCTTTTAAATAATTTTCTTTCTTATTCGTTTTTGACACCTCATCTGATGTTCCACTTTCACTTGCGCTAACTGGCCAATTAAGGTGAATTCCATCGTCTTGCAAAACTGTTGCATCCTCCCAATTCCAACCATCCAAGGCCATGATAGATGAAGTTCCAGATATATCTCCTCCACGGGGCGTTGCTTGAGCAAGTAAAACACCGTTTGTGCGAACAGTACTTATTACTTTAGATTCTACATTGAAGGCAATTTGTGAACGAATATGGGGATTGTAATCACCAACTTCATCAAAATCTCTCGTTGCGCGAACTGCATCTATTTCAGTTAATCCTAAAGTAGAATTAGGAGCAATAAAAGCCGGATAAATATGTTGCCCTTGCAAATCAATAATGGTATCCCATTCCTCTTTGTTGTAAGTATAAGCCAAAGAATTTCGAACCAATTCAATTTTTCTATTCTTGATTCCAACCAAACCGCTTTCAATTACTTCGCCATTACCAATGTGTAAATAACCATTCAATAAAAGAATAGATTGGCTTTCTTGAGCGGAAATTTGTCCTATAAGGAAGATAAATATTAATGCTTTAAAATAGTTCACAGTAGCTAAATTAATGAGTGTTTTCTTCTTCTGACCCTTCTTCTCCAAGAGTGTCACAATGAAAATGTCTTGTTTTCTTCTTAAAAAAAGGTTTGCTTTCTTCTCCTTTTTCATTTGATTCAAGCATTTTAGAAATAATTCTCGCCTTTTCTTGTTGATTATGCGAACGCATTAAATAGTCACGTTGACTATCAAAAAGAATTACACCGTCTACCAACGTCATTTCAACTTTTGCTTCAATGCTCAAAGGATTTGCAGTCCAAAGCACAATATCAGCATCTTTTCCCTCTTTCAAACTTCCCATTCTGTCATCCAAATGCAATAATTTTGCTGGATTCAGTGTCACCATTTTCCAGGCAGCTTCTTCTGTCATTCCACCATACTTCACCCCTTTCGCAGCTTCTTGGTTCAATCGTCTTCCCATTTCAGCATCATCAGAATTAATTGCTACAACAAGTCCCATTTCATTCATTATAGCAGCATTATAAGGAATTGCATCGTTTACTTCAAATTTATATGCCCACCAATCAGAAAAAGTCGAGGCACCAACACCATGAGCTAGCATTTTATCAGCAACTTTATATCCTTCCAAAATATGCGTAAACGTATTAACCTTAAAATTCAATGAATCAGCAACGTGCATTAACATATTGATTTCAGATTGCACATATGAATGACATGTTATGAATCTTTCAGAACGAAAAATTTCAGATAATACTTCTAATTCTAAATCTTTACGAGGAGTAATCTTACTATCTAAACCACTCTTTGTATATTTTGCCCATTCATTTTGATAGGCTTGCACGCGCATATAACCATCATAAAAAATCTGTTCAACACCCATTCTAGTTTGTGGAAAACGAATTGAATTATTGTCTCCCCAATTTGATTGCTTGACATTCTCCCCTAACGCACATTTTATAAATTTTGGAGCATTTGGAATAAGTATTTCCTCAGGAGATGAACCCCATTTCAACTTTATAAGAGCAGATTGACCACCAATTGGATTTGCCGATCCATGCAAAAGTTGAGCGGCTGTAACCCCTCCTGATAATTGTCTGTAAATATTTATATCATCTGGCGTAACAACATCTCCAATGCTTACCTCAGCCGAAATTGCTTGACCACCTTCATTCACTCCTTTTGAAATAGCGATATGAGAATGTTCATCAATAATTCCAGATGTCACATATTTACCTTTTGCATCAATGACTTTAGCATTGTTGGGAATTATAAAATTTCCAGTTCCAACAAAAGTTATTTTTCCGTTTGAAATAATTACGGTAGCATCTTTTAATATTCCCTGAGCTTCATTAGTCCAAACAGTCGCATTTCTAAAAACAATCGTTTCCTTGGTTGGTTTACTTTCAAATCCATAAGCCATATTCGGGAACCAAATTTTAGCTGAAAAGGACGTGTCTACTTTTGAATCCTTGGAATCCGATTTTTTAGTTTCACTGCGATCATTTCTAATTGCCGACCATTGCACCCATTTCCCATTTGGCGTCAATCCGTCTCCCTCAAAAACACCAAATTTGCTACTCACTTTACCATGAAGACTCATACTTCCTTTCCAATTAGAGTCATCAACATTAAATTGAAGCGTAATATCATCTTCAACAAGTTGAACAAAAACTTTTTGTATCAAAGTGTCAGGAGTCAAATCTAATTTTTGTGAAATAGTCACAATTTTCCCTGATAACTTATCCCCTTCTCCACTGATTTCGATTGGATATTTTTTACCGTCAATTAAAATGTTGTATTTACCTGAAACATTGTGCTTAGCAACATCCAGCATTACTTCCTGATCACCCAAAAGCCAGGATTCAATTAATTTTGATTCTCCGTGAAAAGGATTTGAAGAATAAATCGAAAAGGAAGCTTTTTTACCTTTCTCTAAGGTCCCAAAGTCAGAATCAATCTTTAACATTTTCGCTGGTTCAGTTGTTAAAGCAGCCAATGCTTCTCCTTCGGTCAATCCTCGTTCTATTGATTTTCGAACATTCTTCCAAAATCCATCGGCTGATTTCTGACCTAAACTTGTGATACAGATTGGTACATTATTTTGCTTTAAAATAAACGGGTTTGATGGCGCCAATTCCCAATGCTTCAATTCGGACAACGGAATTTGTCTTGAAACATAAGGATCTTTAACATCAAAAGGCTCTGGGAAATTTATAGGTAAAATAAGCGTATTCGTGCTATTTTTCAACTCATTAATTGCCTCATACTCATTACCGGAACCCAAATAATTGAATTGGTAGTGAAATTCTTTAGCTATTTTTTCAGCGCGTAAAATTTCCCATTTGTCAGCCGTCTGGAAAACAAAGGGTAAAGTAATAGATTCATGCATTTTATCCAACGAAATGTTTGTCTCACTACTTTTACTTTCAATATACCACTTTAAGTCATAAAAAGATTGACGCAATAATGCAATTGACCCCATTTGTGATGAAGGGTAAGTTTGCTGAGAAACGCCTTTTTCAAATGAATAAAACTGTGTGCTTTTAGCTTGAATGATCTGTTTGTTTTCATTTTCAAAGCCAAGTGAAACCAATGTCCCGGAACCTTGCGCTATTCCATCATTCACATGAGTTACAGCAAGTCCAAATCCCATTTTCATTAACGCTTCATTTGCTTTTGCATCTATTTGATACACTAAATTAGCCTCCGTTTCTGGATGAATTGACTCATTCCAATAATAAGCTCCTTTTTTCGAACTTTCAAGCTGTGGTCTATTTGAATGATTGCTCCCATTTGGCTTAGGTAAACCAACGGAAGAAATGGTTTCAATAAATGACGCCACAATTGTCATCCCTTCACAATCGATAACTACTGCATCATCGGGAGGAAAAACTAACATTCCAACCTCAACAATTTTATCACCTTCAATTAGAATAGTACCATTTTCAATTGTTTTAGATGGAGACACAATAATTCGTGCATTTTTAAAAGCGACAAATTTTGACTTTGAGTTAATAGTGCCATTCTGAGGAATAAGTTGACTCCAAGAGAAACAGGCTGTTAACAAGAATAAAAGTAAAAAATACTTCATGTTTGGTAGCTAAAATAGAGTGTGAATTTAATCAAAACACTCGATTTAACAGTTTTAGCCCCAGAAAGTTTTTTTATGTATTTTTGTAAAAAAAGAAAATATGTATAGCGGATTATTACACACACACTCTGGATTGCGTTGGATAGCTTTAATTTTATTAATTGTAGCCATTTTGAATGCGTTAACTTCTAAAGGGAAAGACACATATGTGAAAAAAGATAAAATGATTAATCTATTCACAATGATAAGTTTGCATACCCAACTTTTAATTGGATTAATTCTATATTTTATTTCACCAAAAGTTCAATTTTCAAAAGGTTGGATGGCAGATGCTGGTTTAAGATTTCATGGCATGGAGCATTTAGTAGGGATGATTTTAGCGATTGTTATCATAACAATTGGGCGCAAGAAGGCTGAAAAAGCTGCGACCAATGATTTGAAGCATTCAAAAATAATTACGTGGTACACACTTGGTTTGATATTAATTCTTGCATTTATTCCTTGGCCTTTTAGAGAAGTATTAGGTGGAGCATGGTTTTAAAAATCTGTTTTTCTAGTTTACTGCTAGTTTCTTGTTTTTCCTGTAGTTCAAATGGAACTGTAGAAAAAACGAATGAAAAAGGAGCTAAAATTCAGCCAACAGCGCAAGACTTATATATTGAACATTGCTCGATTTGTCACGGAAGTGATGGAAAATTAGGTGCAGCTGGAGCGAAGGACTTAACCCAATCAAAACTTTCTTCTGTTGAAGTTCAAAAGCGTATTGAGAAAGGTAAAAATGGTATGCCACCTATGAAAGAATTATTAGGATCTAAAAAGAACATTACTTCTATGACGGAATATGTTCTTCGAATGAGATAACGTTATGCAAGAAGGACATGTAACCGTTGATGCGGTTGAAGAAAATTGTATTTTAGTTGGAGTAATTACACCTTCTTTAAAGGAAGAAACTGCACTTGAATATTTGGATGAACTTGAGTTTTTGGCTGAAACAGCAGGAGCAACAACAATTAAGAAATTCTTGCAAAAATTACCGATGATCCATCCAAGAACATTTGTTGGAACTGGTAAATTGCAAGAAATCAAAGAATACATAAAAGAAAACAATATAGAATTGGTCATTTTTGATGACGAACTTTCACCATCTCAACTTAGAAATATTGAACGTGAATTGGAATGTAAAATTCTTGATCGCAATATATTAATCTTGGATATTTTTGCGAGTCGTGCACGTTCCTCTCATGCTAAAACGCAAGTTGAATTGGCTCAACTCCAATATATGTTGCCCCGATTAACACGATTGTGGACGCACTTAGAACGACAAAAAGGGGGAATTGGATTAAGGGGACCTGGTGAATCACAAATTGAATCAGATCGTCGAATCATTCAAACAAGGATCTCTTTAATGAAAGAGAAATTGAAGGAAATTGACAAACAAATGTCGATTCAGCGAGGTAATCGTGGACAATTGGTTCGCGTTGCACTTGTTGGCTATACCAATGTTGGAAAAAGTACGATCATGAATCTGCTTTCTAAATCTGACGTATTTGCTGAGAATAAATTATTCGCAACGTTGGATACAACGGTTCGTAAGGTAGTTATTGAGAATTTACCGTTTCTTTTAACTGATACTGTTGGATTTATTCGCAAGCTGCCTCATCAGTTGGTTGAATCCTTTAAATCAACTTTAGATGAAGTTAGAGAAGCTGATTTGTTAATTCATATTATTGATATTTCGCATCCTAATTTTGAGGATCAATATAATGTTGTCAATGAAACACTGAATGAACTCGATAAAACAGAAAAACCAGTAATCCTTGTTTTTAATAAAATTGATGCTTATAAACCTGTTGCGCAAATAGAAAATGATCCAAATCCTCCTACAGAAGAAAATTATTCTTTAGAGGATTTAAAAAAATCTTGGATGGCAAAAATGAACAATACAAATTGTGTTTTTATTTCTGCGCAAGACAAAGAAAATATTGAAGAATTGAAAACTGTTATTTACGAAGAAGTAAAACGAGTGTTTAAAATTAGATACCCATACAACAACTTCTTGTACTAGGTTTTATTCCATAAAAAAGCCTCGATTAAAAAATAATCGAGGCTTTTTTGTTTACTTATTTTTATCGAACTAAGTGTAAGAATCCATGTCCTTCCAAATATTGTTCATTGTATCCATTAACTTTATACTTGTAGAAATAAACTCCTTCTTCAACATCGATACCGTTCTTGGTTTTTCCATTCCAAGCGGGGTTAATTCCAATAGATTCGTAAATTGTATTACCCCAACGGTTTAATACAGTTAACTCAATTGAAGTTGAATTTGTTGTTGTTAAAAAGAATAGCTCATTTACATTATCTCCTCCAGGAGTAAATACGTTAGGTGCTTCTACTGTTGGAAGAGGATAAAAACAAGAACCATCATCAAAATTAGCCGCTGGATTATAATTTGTCGCTAATGGATCCATACAACCACATGTAAGAATTGTAATAGAAACAAATGCTGTATCAGCACAATTTCCTTGAGAAGCAATTAAACGAACAATTGAACTGCCATTGTAAACCTGACTTTGAGACGATGTGGTTGTACTATTTGCGGTGTTCCCATTTCCGAAATTCCAAGCGTAATTCAACGCATTTTGACTATTATTTGTAAAGTTTACAGTCAAAGGATCGCAACCGGCAGTTGCAGAAGCTGTAAATTGAGCAATTGGTGGATTTAATATGGGAACAAAAATACTGTCATGTACTTCACAAACATTGTCAAACACATTGAAATAATACCATCCTGAAGATAAATTTTGCCAAACAGAAGCATCAATAAAAGCTGGATTTCCTGCACCTGGTCCAGTCCATTGATATGAAAGGACACCTGTTTGCCCTGAAACCATACCTGATACATAACCTACTGGTTCACATGTAGCTGGACCCACTAACATTGTATCAACGACCAGTGTTTGGTTTAAAGTAATTGTTACTGTGTCAACATTAGAGTAACCACATGAATTTGTAGCTGTAACATAATAATCAACTGTTCCTGTCATTGTTCCCATAATAGTAGGGAAATATGCGGTGGGTCCAGTTTGACCCCCTGTCCAAGAATATGTAAATGGAGGGAATAGGCCTGTTGCATTCGCAGAAACAAGTATAGAATCATTTTGACATTGGGCCAAAGGATCTGTTTCAATAATAGGAATTGGAATAGAATCCATGATATACAGCGTTCCTGATGAAATTATTGTGTCACCACAAGTAGAAATGGTCATTGCAGTTATAATAATGTATTCATTGTTATCATTCATCATCCCATCAAATGTTGGGGTAATAGTTAATACAATTGTATCTTCTCCTGGAAGAAAAGTGATTGGATTTATTAAATTATTGTAATCTACACCCATTGTAGCAGTTCCACCAATAGTATAATTAATTATTAATGTATCTCCTAATTGTGTTTGAGGTCTAATAAACATTAAGTTTGCATCAGTACATCCTTCATAAACATTAGTGTCACCTGAAACTGTTGCTACAGCAATTTCAACTGCTTCTGAACTAAAAGAATTTGCTTGTAAGAATACACCTGAATCATAAGCTTGGTCTCCAACATTACTAATAGCTAATTTAATATGATAAGTAGCTCCACAAATTAATTTTGCACTAGAAGTAAGTATCACAGTTGTTCCATCATATTGAATTGCTGTTGCGTAAGCTGCACCACCTAAATTATTTACATAATACGCAGGATTTTGTGCTGCACCCGGTCCAACATTATTAATTGTTACAGGAGTAGTTGTTCCCGGAATCAAAGCCAAATTGGTTGCGTTATATGCTGGTCCAATCGGATTTGGTCCCCACAAAAAGAATCCAAATGCATCATTAAAAGTTGAAGGAGAAAACTCAGGGTACTCATCCGAGCCAAACATATAATTAAAAGCAATCGTATCTCCTGAAGGCACAAAATCAAACTCTAAAACTATTCCATTTGTTACAGTTCCAGCTGCAATAGCATTTAATTGAACATCCGAACTTACATTTGGTGTTGCTGGAGAATTATTTGTAAAACTGCTAGAACTATTTGGCCCAATTGCAGCAATACCATTTCCAGTTGTTAATAATACTCCTGATCCTATTGGAAAAGAAGTAGCTCCCGCAGTAAAAAAAGTTGCATTTCCTTGGGGAATATTTGCATTTGCAGCACTTCCGTTTACCGTTACATTTGTTGCTGTCACACCAAAGCCTAGTAAGACATTTTGCACAAGTTGGTTAGGAGTCATTGTTGTTGTTACTCCTATTTGAGCAGTTAACGACATCGAAAAAAATGTTAAAACTACTGCAGCAATTATATTTTTCTTCATGGTTTATTTTTTGAATTACCTGTTAGACTAGGTAATCGTGTTTTTGGTTGCACGAATTTCCATAAAAAAAAAATTACAACCTATTTTATACAGGAAATTTTACGAATTTTGAAAAGAAAATAAACTCCTTTAATATGAATGCAACACAAAATTATATCCAAGAAAATAAAGATCGTTTTCTATCAGAATTAGTTGATTTACTTAAAATACCATCTGTTTCAGCAGACGCTTCTTATGCTGAATTTGTGCATAAAACAGCAGAATCTGTTGCAAATCATTTAAAAGTGATTGGTTTGGATAATGTTGAAATTTGTAAAACAGCCGGTTACTCCGTTGTTTATGCAGAAAAAATTATTGATGCAACTCTCCCAACAGTTTTGGTTTATGGGCATTATGATGTTCAGCCTGCAGATCCAATTGATTTGTGGACAAGTCCTCCGTTTGAACCAGTAATTAAAGCAACTGCTATTCACCCAGAAGGTGCAATTTTTGCACGCGGAGCATGTGACGACAAAGGTCAAATGTTCATGCATGTTAAGGCGATTGAAGCAATGATAAAATCAGATGAATTGACGTGCAATGTTAAATTCATGATTGAAGGCGAAGAGGAAATTGGCAGCACAAATCTTGCAATTTTTGTGGCGAATAATGTTGAGAAATTAAAAGCAGATATCATTCTTATTTCTGATACGGGTATGATTGCAAATGATGTACCTGCAATTACAACTGGTTTAAGAGGTTTGAGTTATGTAGAAGTTGAAGTGACAGGACCGAACCGTGATTTGCATTCTGGTTTATATGGCGGTTGTGTTGCAAATCCAATCAATATTCTTACAAAAATGATTGCGTCAATGCACGATGAAAACAACCGAATAGCAATCCCTGGTTTTTATGATAAAGTTGTTGACTTAACGGATGAAGAAAGAGCTGAAATGGCAAAAGCACCGTTTTCTTTAGAAAAATATTGTGAGGCATTGAATCTAACAGATATTTCAGGTGAAAAGGGATATTCAACAATAGAGCGTGGTTCAATTCGTCCAACGTTGGATGTGAATGGCATTTGGGGAGGTTATACAGGAGAAGGAGCGAAAACTGTTATTCCGTCAAAAGCGTTTGCGAAAATTTCAATGCGTTTAGTTCCAGATCAAGATCCACATGAAATCACTCAATTGTTTAGTGATCATTTTAATGCAATTGCCCCAGGTAGTGTAAGAGTAAAAGTTGTTCCTCATCACGGTGGTGAGCCAGTTGTTACGCCTACTAATTCTATTGCGTATCAAGCTGCATCAATGGCGTATGAAACAACATTCAATAAAAAACCAATTCCCGTGCGAAGTGGCGGTAGTATTCCAATTGTAGCAATGTTTGAAAAAGTATTGGGTTTAAAAACTATTCTAATGGGCTTTGGTTTAGACAGCGACGCAATTCACTCCCCAAATGAGCATTATGGCTTGTTTAATTTCTATAAAGGAATTGAAACGATTCCTCATTTTTACAAAAATTTTGCAGATTTATCTAACTAATTTAATGGGTCGAATTTCGACCCTTTTTTATCTCTTTATGAAAAATTTATTCTTCCTTTCGTTCCTTTTTATAATTGTTGCTTCATGTGCTAATTTTGAAGAACCCGAATTTATTAGTACTGAAGGAATTAAAATGGGGAAAATAGAAGCCAGAAATATTTCGGTTACAGCTAATATCAAAGTTTCCAACCCAAATTGGTTTGCAATTAAAATAAAACCATCCGATCTTGATGCATATATTGAGAATCAGTACATGGGCAAAATATTTCTTGAAAAGAAAGTTAAAATGCATGCAAAAAGTGAAACAGTATTGTCATTGCCATTACGTGCTGAATTAGCTGACGGGGCAATGATTACTGCACTGAAATATGCGACAAAAGAAAAAGTTGCTTTACACGTAAAAGGAAAAGTAAAAGCTGGTGTTTGGTTTATTTCAAAAAAGTTTGATGTCGATGAGACCAAAACGATTTCAGGTAAAAATTTGGTGCTTGGTACTCAAGATTAATCGTTATGCTACTCCCGGATTTTCAATTGGGTAATGGCCCTAATAGTAACCGTTTCATTGAACAAGGAATTTTAACGTTTAAAGAAGCGTGTTCTTTCATTCAACATTTGCCATACGGACGCATTTCTGACAGAACAAATAATTCATTAGTTCTGTCTGAAGAAAAAGGGACATGCTCCTCAAAACATGGATTATTGGCTTCTTTGACAGAAGAAAATAACCATCCAGAAATCGAATTAATTGCAGCTATTTTTATGATGAGTCCGGCAACACATCCGCAATTAACAGCGTATTTTCAAGACAAACCTTTTACTTACATTCCTGAAATGCATTGCTTTTTTCGTTACAATGGAAAACGATTTGATTTCACCTCATCTATAAATCGAATGGAATTCATTGAACCTAAATTGGTGCGAGAACAGCGTTGTGAACCACACCAAGTTGGCGAATGGAAAGAAATGATTCACAAAGAATATTTGAATAAATGGGTGGGAAGAAATCCAGATTTAGGGTTGACTTTTGATCAAGTTTGGGAATGTAGGGAAAAATGTATTGGGTTGCTATCTGAATAAATTTAAGTCACAGAGAAAAAAGTCTGTCCACTAATTACACAAATTCTCACTAATTACAATTAGTTGACAGAAAGATGCTCTCACACTCAAAATTATTAAGTTTAGCAGCGATTTCTACTCCTCCAAATAAACCCGATGCACTCTTTTTGAAATGCTCGTCATAACTTCGTAAGGTATCGTATCCATTTGACTCGCAAATTTCTCAATGGTTTGCTTTCCGCCAATAATTACCACTTTATCGCCTTCTTTTACATGCAATTTAGTGACATCCACCATAATCATGTCCATACAGACTCTGCCGATTGTTGGACAAAACGTTTCATGAATATAGACTCCGCCTTTTCCATTGCTTAAGTTGCGTCTGAATCCATCTGCATAACCAACTGGAATAATTGCAATTTTAGTCGGCTTATCTGCTATAAATGTGCGGCTATACCCAACACTTTCTCCTTTTGAAAGCTCTTTAATTTGAGATATTGCACTTAACCATTTCAAAACTGGTTGTAACTTCTGTTTAAAAGTTGGATTTGACGTTATTCCATACATACCAATTCCAAGACGCACCATGTCGTATTGTGCATTTGGATAATTGGCTATTCCTTCTGAATTTAAAATGTGTCGATCAAAATGGTAATTCAAATGGTAATTCAACAGTTGTGTTCCTTGATTAAATTGTTTGATTTGATGTTCTGTAAATCGTTTGTCACGACGGTTATCAGAATCAGCCAAATGTGAATAAACTGATTTTACTCGAATTTCAGGTTGAGCTTGTAGAATTTCACAGACAAGAGGAATATCCTTTAATTCAAAACCTAAACGACGCATACCTGTGTCTAGTTTCAAATGAATAGGATAGGCTGTTTGACCTTGAAAAATTAATTCTTTGATGAAATGGTCCATTTGACCCAGCGAATAAATTGCAGGTTCAAGCTGATAATTGATACAATCTTCAAAACCATCTTCTTCTGCATTCATTACTAAAATCGGTAATTTAATCCCTTGTTTACGTAACTCAACCCCTTCGTCGGAATAAGCAACACCTAAATAATCGACTCCTTGTTGTTCAAAAAAGGCTGCCATCTTTTCTACTCCAGATCCATAAGATTGCGCTTTAACCATCGCAAGGATTTTCGTCTCTGAATGTAACAAAGATTTAAAGAGTGTAATGTTGTGACGAACTCCAGATAAATCAATTTCAACGAACGTTTTATGGTTTTTCAATCGGAACTGTTTTGCTAATCGTTGCATGTCAGCTTTTCGTGTTCCTTTAATTAAAACAACAGCATTTTCAAAATTTACTTTTAGCTTTTCATTGTTGCGAATAATAAACAATTGATCAGGTTCATAAGTCATTACGATCTTCTCAACTTCTTCTTTACGGTAATAGTTGTCTTCGTCTAGTCCAATAACAACTATCCGTTTACGGTTATTAGCAACACGAATTTGGTATTCTAACGAATGATTCAACGCATCTAAATCAAGATTATAGGTGTCGTTAATAATCGTATTTGAATTAATTCCTTCAAACGTTTCCATGCGCAAAGCCAATTGAGGCAAGGATGAAATTCGTTCCTTCACTACTTTTGTGTCTTCCAAAAACAACTTAGCCAATGCTATTGCAACCAATGCATTACTCCTACTCGCTAAATCATCAAAAGGAATAAGTGTCAGTTCTTTTTTAAAGGTTTCAGGTTTTAGACTTACACCATGGATTTTTTTGTTTTGTTCGATAGTAAGTTGAATCGTTGACGGATAAAACGTTTTTTGAACATTCTTAAACAAATTCAACTTCTCTGATAAATGCTCCTCCGTCGTTTTGAAATTCTCTTCATGACTGCGTCCAAAAGAGGTGAAAACGCCTATAGTTGGTTGAACAATTTCAGCCAAGCGCGACATTTCACCAGGTTTAGAAATCCCAACTTCAATAATTGCCACATCACAATCAGCGTGTAATTCTAATAATGATAAAGCGACTCCCAATTGAGAATTGTAACTTTTTGGACTTCTAATCACACGTAAACTTGGACTCAATAAATGATACAACCATTCTTTAACCGTTGTTTTTCCAGCGCTTCCTGTTATTGCGATTAATGGATAATTAAATTGAATTCGATGAGCATGCGCCAAATCCTGCAGGGCAGTCAAACAATCTTTTACTTTGATAAAATGTGCTTCAGGAAATTTATCGAGCTCAATATCCTTAGAAACAACAAACATTCTAATTCCTTTCGAAAAAGCAGCTTCAAGAAAAGTATGCCCATCTCTGAATTCACCTGTTAAAGCAAAAAAGACACAGTTTTCTTCTTGAACTATTTTGCGTGTATCGTATACTATTTGATCGACAAAAAGAGTTGCTGCTCCAGTCAATGAAGTGCCTTTTATCGTATTACAAAGATCCGAGTATGTTTTATTTAGTTTCAATTTGTTTGATATTGAAGCATGTGCGACAAAGCGGTTTGTATTTTTCGGTAGCACCTACCAAAACTTGTTCTGTTTCAGTTGCTGTGCGATGTGAAAACTGAGCTAAGTTACCACAAGAAACGCAAATAGCATGTACTTTCGTGACATATTCTGCAATAGCCAATAATTTAGGCATTGGTCCAAAAGGTTGTCCCAAATAATCCATGTCTAAACCAGCTAAAATTACACGAACTCCTTTGGATGCAAGGACATTGCACGTCTCAACAATTCCTTCATCAAAAAACTGTGCTTCATCAATTGCAACAACCATTTCGTTTGTCCAGATTTGAAGAATTTCTCTAGAATCATTCACTGCAACAGCTTTCAAACTACTTCCTTGATGACTCACAACATTTTCTTCACTGTATCTATCGTCAATAATAGGCTTAAAAAGCAATAATTTTTGATTGGCGAATTGTGCTCTTTTCAATCGGCGAATTAACTCTTCTGTCTTACCAGAAAACATGGATCCACAAACGACTTCAATCCAACCATTCATTCTTCCATTCCCAGGAAATTGTTCTAAAAACATGTGCTATTTATAATATTAGGTTATTAACAAATCAACGAAGAGAAGTTTCTTAAAAGTATAGTGACTCTTACAAACTTCGACGGTAACTTTACAGTCTAAAAGTCGTTAATTTTGTTCTTTCTAACACGAACAACGTTAGCAACTTTAGTAAAATGTTGAAAAATAGATACTTTATACACATGGCAACCAATAGCACTTTTGAATCAAATATTTCAGCCATTCAGGCGGCATTAGCGAATTTAAACGCAGGAAAACTAACACAAGATGAATTAGAATCGCTCGTTGAAAACGCGAAAGAAGTGTACGAACGTGCTGTAGTACTTCGCTACAAAGCATTCGAAGAAAAGGTGTTTGGCGAAAAAGTAGTGGAAGAAGCTATTTTAGAAAACGCGTTTATAGAAGAGCCTGAGCCGGAAATTTCAGAATTAGAGCTTGATATTCCAGCCTTAGAATTGGAAGAGAAAGAGGAAGAAGTGGAAAACTTTGAATTGAACACAGAAGAAATAATTGAAGAAAATCCATCATTTGATTTCTCCTTGTTTGATGATAACGTGGAAGAGGTTCAAGAAGAAACGTTAGAGGAAAATGTTGTTGAACATGTTTCAGTGACAGCAACGCACACAGATGATTTTGGAATTCATGAAGATAAAATCGTCATGGAACAAGTAACATTAACGCCAACAGGTGATGAAAATAGAGCGTTTTTGGATAAATTCACCAAAAAGGATATGTCTTCCTACAACCAAATAAGTAGTGCAAAAATTGTAACATTAATCGGTGCGTTTGGATTAAACGAACGTTTGCAATACATCAACGAATTGTTTGATGGTTCAAGTGAAGATTTTTCCGAAGCAATAAAGGCAATAGACAATTTCAGTACGTTGGAGGAAGCATTGATGAAAGCATCCATTTATGCAAATCAACATAATTGGGACAATTCAAGCGAAACAGTTGAAGAGTTTGTGCATAAAATCAAAAGACGGTATGTTTAAAATCATTCTTCCTTTTTTTCTTTTCTGCTGTCAGCTTGCTTACGGTCAAATAGAGGAAGTTAGAAGAATTACACAAACGCTTTGTTCTCCAGCTTTTCATGGCAGAGGTTATGTCAACAAAGGCGATTCAATTGCAGCTGAATTCATTGTTTCAGAATTTAAAAAAATAGGGTTAAAACCACTTAAAAAGTCTCATTTTCAGTCATTTTCGTTGGATGTTAATACATTCCCTGATCAAATGTCGATTGAAATGGGCAAAAAATCCCTTATTCCAGGTGTACATTTTTTAGTTGATCCAGGTAGTGCAAGCTTTAATGGTGTTTTAACACCAAAAAGAATTCCTGTTTCGATTGCACTTGATGAAACCAAGTTGACACAAGAATTGATGGATATACTGAAAGTAGGTAAATACAATTCTGTTGCGTTTGATTTTACTCATCTTTCTGCCGATACCTTGAAAAAATTGGCTGGATTGACAGAAACAATTGCTGGAATATTGCCTGTGATAGAAGTAATGGATCGAAAATTCACATGGTCTGTAGCGTCCGAACAATTGAAATTCCCTTTAATTCAAATTCAATCCAACACGTTCAATTTTGATGAAAATCTTGCTGTCGACATCGATGCAAAATTGATTCAAAACTACACTTCTCGAAATGTCTTTGGCTATTTACCTGGAAAAAAAAAATGTGGTAAAACGGTAGTTTATTCAGCGCATTATGACCATTTAGGTCGCATGGGAACTGAAACGTATTTCCCTGGCGGAAACGATAATGCTAGTGGTACAGCAATGTTGATCAGTATGGCGAAATATTTCAAAGAAAACCCTGTTGATTACAACATCTTGTTCATCGCATTTGCAGGTGAAGAAGCAGGTTTAGTAGGTTCTCACTATTTTGTTGAACATCCACTTATTAAATTGGATAAAATAGAATTCCTTCTCAACCTCGATATCATGGGAAGTGGTGAAGAAGGAATCACGGTTGTCAATGCGACACTTTTCGAAAAAGAATTCAAAGAATTGCAGAAAATAAATGAAGAGAAGCAACTTTTAACGGTGGTCAAAGCACGAGGACCAGCTGCAAATTCAGATCATTATTGGTTTACCCAAAAAGGTGTTCCTGCATTTTTCATTTACACCATGGGACCCAATAAAAACTACCACGACGTAAATGATACGTATGAGAATTTGAGTTTTGTAGAATACACTGATATCACGAGTTTGTTGTTGGAGTTTACAAAGAGATTGGGGAAATAAATTGGATAAAAGATTGCTTTTCCGACAAAAGCAGAATACAAAACTCACAAGTAAACAATTTTCCTTAAATTGGCTTTCTCAACCTGTATTTTATGAAATTATCGCTTTTCGTCTTATTTATAGTTAGCTTTTTTACAGTTTTTGCGCAACCTTATGGCGGCGGAGAAAAAGTTAAAGTCAAACAAAATTCGACTAAAGCAGCTCAATGTACGCCACCGACAACAACAACTTATCTTGATTTAAATAACGTGCGAGCAATGGTTCACACAGCAGGAAATTTGTGGCAAGTTCCCAATCAAAATTATTCACAGTACGAGATTCCCAAGAATTCTGGCATTATGGCATTATTTACCGCAGCGCTTTGGTTAGGTGGTACAGATGTAAATAATCAATTGAAACTAGCGGCTTTGCGTTATAGAGAAGGTCAGGATTATTGGACAGGGCCGCTTTCAAAAGTTTTTGCAGAAACGACATATGAAAATTGCAGCAAATACGATAAACATTTTGTTACGACTCAAGATTTGGTGCGTGAATTCAATGCTTGGTTTCAAGCAGGTGTTGATGATGCTGCAAATGGAACAAGTATACAAAATGAATTGTTTCCGGGTTACAAAATTCCAAACATCATCAAAGAATGGCCCGCTCATGGTGATATTTCTCAAGGTCAAGATTATTATTTAGCGCCATTTTATGACAACAATCAAGATGGAACCTACAATTGGTTAGACGGTGATTACCCTTGGCATGATATTGAAAAGTCAAAAGAATGCAAAGTCGATCGTTCTGTTTCGCTTTATGGTGATATAAATTATTGGTGGGTCATGAATGACAAAGGAAATATTCATACTGAAACAGGCGCTGATCCAATCGGTATGGAAATTAGAGCACAAGCTTTTTCCTTTTCTTCGAATGATGAAATCAATAATATGACATTTTATAATTATGAATTAATAAACCGTGGAACTCAAACACTTTACAACACGTATTTTGGATTTTTTACTGATGGCGCATTAGGTGATCCGTATGATGATTATGTTGGTTGTGATGTCAGTCGTGGTTTAGGTTATTATTACAATGGCGATAATCTTGATTCTGACAATTCCGGATACAAAGGATATGGCGCTTCTCCCCCAGCTGTAGGGGTAGATTTTTTTGAAGGGCCCTATCAGGATGATGATGGGATTGACAATGCCTATGGAATTGGATACAATCAAGCGTTAAATGGAATTGGATTTGGAGATGGAGTAATTGATAACGAGCGTTTTGGAATGCGCCGATTTTTGTATTATTCAAACACCACGAATGGCGCTGACCCAAGTCAAACAGATCCAATTACCGCTTCTGATTATTATAGTTATCTCAGTGGTTTTTGGAAAGATGGTTCTCCATTTTACTATGGTGGAAGTGGTCATATTTCGGACAATCAAGCTGATCCAAATATGCCCTGCCAATTTATGTTTCCAGGAGATACAGACCCTTTAGGCTGGGGGACAAACGGGAATCCTCAAGCTCCATGGACAGAAGTTTCTTCGAATAATGTTCCAAACGACAGACGTTTTGTTGAATCTGCAGGACCTTTTATCCTGAAACCAGGAGCTGTGAATAATATTACGGTTGGTGTAGTTTGGGCTAGAGCATCAAGCGGAGATCCTTTTGCTTCAGTGCAAAAACTGCAACAAGCTGACGATAAAGCTCAAGCATTATTTGAAAACTGCTTTAAAGTATTAGATGGACCACATGCGCCAGAATTGCACATTCAAGAATTAGAAAATGAATTGATTCTGACACTTTCAAATGCAAGTAATTCAAATAATTACAAGGAAGAATATGTAGAAAGGGATCCTTTCATTACTACGGTTGATCCAAACGCTGATAAAGAATATCGTTTTCAAGGTTATCAAATTTTTCAGCTTCAAAGCAAAGATGTTTCATTGTCAGACATCGGTAACCCAGAAAAAGCACGTTTAGTTGCTCAATGCGATATTGAAGATGGTATTTCAAGAATAATCAATTTTGAATTCGACGAAGATTTATCAGCAAGTATTCCTGTTGAAAGGGTTGATGGTGAAAACAAAGGAATTCGTCACAGTTTTAGTGTTAAAACAGATTTGTTTGCCCAAGGGACATCAAAATTGGTGAATTTCAAACGCTACTATTATATGGCAATTTCCTACGCCTATAATAATTTCAAAGAATACGACCCAAACGACCCTTTAGCATTGGATGGACAGCAAAAAATATATTTACCTTCAAGAAAAGCGGCTTCAGGTGAAGTAAAATCAATTGAAGCGATTCCACATAATCCATTGCCTGAAGCAGGTGGAACTTTGCATTATCTGGATTACGGACAATCGCCTGAAATTACTCGTCTAGACGGATATGGAAATGGAAATCATTCTTTAGAATTAACCGACGCATCTACAAGCAGTATCTTACAAAATGGATTTTTGAATAAATTGGTTTATGCAAGTAATGGTGGTCCTTTACAAATTAAAGTTGTTGATCCTTTAAACGTTGCAGATGGCTATTTCGAATGTAAATTCAACGATTACACGAGCTCTTCAAGCAATGGAGCTGATACTTCTAGTTGGGTGATTTATCGTTATTCTTATGAAAATGGTCCTTTACTGGATTCAATGACGTCAGAATTAACTATTAAAAACAACAATGAACAAATCATTGCCCAATGGGGAATTTCCGTGCAGATTCAACAAATAAATTATTCTGGAACAGGTGCTACGTATGAGAGATCTACTGATATGATTGAAGCGACAATTTCTTTCGATGACTCGTCAAAACGATGGTTAGATTTTATAGAAGACAACAGTTCCTTTTTTCCAACAAACTGGATTCGTTCAGGAGATTATCTTCCTGGAATAGATCCTGTACTTTTACCTTATGATTGCTTACCAAATGGTCCTACTTATTTGAATCCTTGTAACTATAGAGACGAAATAGGAATTGATGATGACCATAAATTTTCGGGCTTATTAAATGGTGGTATCGCACCGCATAAAGTTGTCGGATATCAAGCGGATTATATGCCCTTAGCTTATTTCAATACAGTAAGCCCAGGTTCATCCAAAAATTTCGCCTCGCTAAGTTTCTTGCCAAGTGTTGATATAGTTCTAACAAACGACAAATCGAAATGGACACGATGTCCAGTTATTGAATTAGGAAGAGATGATGCTCTCAATAGTGGCGGTGCAGAACCGGGTGCAATGCGTAAAAGCTTAAGTGTCAACAAAAATGGATTGCCTGATGGAACAGGAACTGGAATGAGTTGGTTTCCAGGTTATGCAATTGACCTCGAAACAGGGGCTCGTTTGTATATGGCATTCGGAGAAAATTCGTTTTTAGCAATAGACAATGGTGCTGATATGATATGGAATCCAACCGATAATCTTGTTAGTTCAGTTGGAACACCTGTAATGGGAGGAATGCACCCCATTTATATATACAATTACAAACAAGCAGAAATAAATAATTTCTCCGGTGGTTATGATTTTCCAGCTTATATTCCTTCTCAAGGAGAAAATTTAGCAACGAATGCCGTTTATCAAAAAATGCTTCAAGTTGAAACAAATTCCCCTTCGGCTAAAAGAGAGTTATACAGTAGTTTAAGTTGGATAGCTTATCCGTTATTGAAAGGTGGGCAACAATTACTTTCAACAGATGCACATATTCGTCTACGCGTTAATAAAGAATATAAAAACTATGCTGCTACAGGTATAAACAATGGAATTCCAATGTACTCGTGGAATATGTCTGCTGTTAGAACTACAACTAATAGTAATCAAGCATTGATTGATGCTTTGAAGTTGATAAATGTTGTTCCAAATCCATACAACGCCTATTCGGAATATGAAACAGGAAAAGTAGATACCCGCATAAAAATCACCAATCTTCCTGAAAAATGTTTCATCAGAATTTACAATGTTCAGGGTAAATTAATTAAATCATATGACAAGGATAGCCCTGTAACATATCAAGATTGGAATTTGAATAATCATGCAAATATCGCTGTTTCCTCTGGGGTCTATTTAATATATATTGATGTCCCTGGAATTGGGGAAAGAATATTGAAGGCATTTGTAACGATGAGGACGGTTGATTTTCAGAATATGTAGTTAAAAAAGAAACAAGGACCCTTCGACAAGCTCAGGGGCCTTGTTATTAATTAAAGCGGTATAGAAATTCTAAACGTTGTACCTACATCCAATTGTGATTCAAGGACAAATACTTTTCCATGGTGGTATTCTTTCACGATTCTTTTCACAAGTGACAAACCTAATCCCCAGCCACGTTTTTTTGTTGAAAATCCCGGTTGAAAAATCGTTTTAAGTTGTTTCGGATTTATTCCTTTTCCGGAATCTTTGATATCGATATGTGCCCATTCAGGAGTTTTGTGAACTGTTACGATAAGTTTTCCATCTCCCTCCATGGCATCCACTGCATTTTTGCAAATGTTTTCTACCACCCACTCCATCAAAGGCGCATTGTGTAAAGCAATAATTGGTTCATCCGAAATAAATTCAAATGTAACTTTTGTAGATATTCTAGCTCTTAAATAATCGAGAACGCTTTTTACTGTAGCACTTAAATCACCTTCAGTTAATTTTGCACCGGAGCCAATTTTCGAAAAACGATCTGTTACTTTTTCTAAACGATCCAAATCCTTGTGCATTTCAATGGTAATCATAGGATCAATATTTTGACCTTCTAACAATTGCGTCCAAGCCATTAAAGACGACAGTGGTGTTCCCAATTGGTGCGCCGTTTCCTTCGCCATTCCTGCCCAAACTTGATTTTGCTCCGCTTTTCTAAACGTGCTGAAAATGAGATATCCAATCAAAATAAATAAACTGATAATGAAGAATATTATGTACGGAAAATACTGTAATTGCTTCAATTCAGGGCTATCGTCAAAATACAAATAGTTCTTTTCACCATTCTTGAAATCGATTAACAACGGTTCATTTTGAAGCTTTAAATCAGAAATCGTTTTTGGTAAATTAGCTTCCTTCAGTTTTTCCTTATCCAAATTACTTCCTACCACTTTATTTGTAACAGCATCAACCAACAAAACTGGGACTAAACCTTCATTGTTAACCAATTCTTGATTAAAAGAATTCACCAATGCGTTCCGATCTTTTTCTAACTCAACAATTTCCTTTGAATCATTGTAAACATAGGTCATAAAGAGTCCTTCGTATACCTCAATAGTAAAAGATGGATTAATAATTTTCCATTTATCAGATAATACTAAAAGAGAATCCTCAAACAATTTTACTAACTCAGAAGATGATAGTTCGGGATGTAAATTTCGAATAGTTGATGTATCAAAATCTATGTTTATATGACTTGATATTTTGTGCTCATCATCGATAACAATAACAGGAATATCCTTGTTTTCGTTGATGATTTTCAAAGGAAAAGTAAAATCTGGAATTTGATCTAAAGGTGTTGCTTTTGATAACTCTTTTGTAGCGTCAATCCAAAGTGTAATTTCTTTGCGTTGCTTTATTCTTAATTGAGCAAACGTTTGATCCGTTAACCGAACCAATTCTAATTTTTTCTTAATCGCATCTGCCCATTGAGTAGCTCTTTCACGCTCACGATCTCCAACTTTACTTACAATTTTATTGGAAATAAACAGCGAAGCGCCAATCATGATCAATGCAAAGATCAGGAGTACGATTTTCCACTTTTGTTTGTTCGAGTATAAATTCATCTTGTTCAGCGCTAAAATAACGAGAATTTGACACAAAGATTGTTTTGCTCAATAAATCCTTTGAATTAAAAACAAATGAACAGTTGAAATAAAGTACCTTTGAACTTTAAGCCTTCTTATGAAACAATTTCTTTTAAAACCGCTCCACATCTTTCTAATCGGTATTTTATTAATTGGAACACCACTTTTTCTGCTGCCAATAAATTTATTTGACGGAGCAATAGTTTACAAATCTGGTATATCAACTATGGTTGAGCCACGACCTTTGAGTTTGCATTTTGTATCAGGTTTAGAATACGGGAAAAATTTACCGAAAGAAATTGCCGATTATTATTTAACGGCTAAAGGCTACCTTTTTGCAGCACTATTTATTTTGGGACTTCCTGCATTAATAGCATATAGAATCAAAATTGGGAAACAGAAAAAAAATGCTTAATTAAAACTAATCTCACTTTTGTAACCCGTGTTACAGTAGATTAGAAAATCAGCGAGTACATTTGATGAAAATTGATACTTATGAGTTTTTTTGAATCTGTAGTTCATCTTTATAAAAATTACGCAAATTATCTTTGGGATACAATCACTCACCCATTTGAGTATGATAATTATTTCTATTATTTGATTTATGTTTCAATTGCTGTTTGGATTCTGGAAATAGCGCTTCCATGGAGGAAAGAACAAAAAATGTTTCGCAAGGACTTTTGGTTAGATGCATTTTACATGTTTTTCAATTTTTACATCTTCAACCTCATTCTATTTGCGGCTTTATCCTCTCTCAGTGCTAAATACTTTGGGAATTTTGTAAATATGCTGGGAATTCCTAAATCGGGAATTATTGACCTTTCTGGTCTATCCTTATGGATTCAATTTCCAATTTTTTTCTTACTTGCAGATTTTGTTCAGTGGTCCATTCATGTCACTTTACACAAATTTCCTATCCTTTGGAAATTCCACAAAGTTCACCATTCCGTAACAGAAATGGGGTTTGCGGCTCATCTACGATATCACTGGATGGAAACCATTATTTACAGAATAGGATTATTTGCCTTCATGTCCTGGCTATTGAATTTTAAATTGGAATATACGTTCTTTTTGCATGCTTTCACGATATTAATTGGTCATTTAAATCATGCTAATATTGCTTTGGATTATGGTCCGTTGAAGTATATTCTTAACAATCCGAAAATGCATATTTGGCATCATGCGAAAGAAATACCGAAGGAACATCCTAATGGAATGAACTTTGGGATAACGTTAAGTATTTGGGATTATCTCTTTAAAACAAATTATATTCCACATGATGGCCGCGACATTGAACTTGGATTCGACGGGATTGAAAAATATCCTCAAAGTTTCATTGATTTGCAAGTAGAGCCATTCAAAGAATGAATCAATAATAATTCAAATTACACCTAATTTTTAGATTCAAATTCAACTAATGAAAGAAAAAAATCTTTTCCAATTTTCTCTTATAGCATCCTTAACACTTGGATTAGCACCCTTTTTTCCACATGCACATATTTGGAAACAATTGATGAATATTTATCACAGTCGTCCAATGTTAGGTATGGATTGGTTCGATCTTGTTATGCATGGAACTCCCTGGATTTTGTTTATTATCCTAGGAATTAGAAAATTAATTGGAAAAGCGAGTTGGTAGTCTCAAAAAAGTTGCTAGTTCAAAAAGTTGCTAATTGCAAGTTCAAAAAGTTGCTAGTTACAAGTTGGGTTGGAATTCAACATCTCGTATTGGTTCAAAAACTAGCAATTTGTAACTTGCAACTAATAACTATCAACCAACCAACAACATTCGCATATTCACTTTCTCATCAATAATTCTATAAAGATCCGAAATTGCAACACGATCCTGTAACATGGTGTCACGATCACGGATTGTAACCGTATTATCTTCCATAGTTTGATGATCGATCATAACACAATAGGGCGTTCCAATAGCATCTTGACGACGATAACGTTTTCCAGGAGAATCTTTTTCGTCGTATTGACAATTGTAATCAAACTTCAATAGGTTTAAAACTTCCTCTGCCTTTTCAGGAAGACCATCCTTTTTCGTTAATGGCATTACGGCAACTTTATAAGGAGCTAAAGCTGGTGGCAAACTCAAAACGGAACGTTCAGAACCATCTTCTAAGGTTTCATTTTTATGAGAAGCACTTAATATTGATAAAAACATTCTGTCCAATCCTACAGAAGTTTCTACAACATAAGGAACATAGTTTTGATTCAATTCAGGGTCAAAATACTGTAATTTTTTACCTGAAAACTGCTCGTGTTGTTTTAAATCGAAATCTGTTCTCGAGTGAATTCCTTCCAATTCTTTGAATCCCATTGGGAAGTTGAATTCTATATCAGCAGCAGCATTTGCGTAATGAGCTAATTTTATATGGTCATGAAAACGGTAATTAGCATCTCCTAATCCTAACGCTTTGTGCCATTTGATTCGAGCTTCTTTCCAGTATTCATACCATTTCATTTCTTCACCTGGACGAACAAAAAATTGCATTTCCATTTGTTCAAATTCACGCATTCTAAAGATAAACTGACGCGCAACGATTTCATTTCTAAACGCTTTTCCAATCTGTGCAATTCCAAAAGGAATCTTCATACGTCCAGATTTTTGAACGTTTAAGAAATTGACGAAAATACCCTGAGCAGTTTCTGGTCGCAAATAAATTGTTGATGCATCTCCTGCCACAGAACCTAATTCTGTAGAAAACATTAAATTGAATTGACGAACTTCTGTCCAATTTCTTGAACCTGATATTGGACAAACAATTTCCAAATCAACAATTAAATTATAAAGTCCTTCCAAATCATTGTTTCCCAAAGTAGCACGCATGCGATCTTCAATCTCATTGATTTTCTCTTTATTTCGTAATACATTTGGATTCGTTGCACGAAATTCTGTTTCATTGAAATCGTCACCAAAACGTTTTAATCCTTTCTCAACTTCCTTATCAATCTTTTGACGAATTTTTTCAATATGATCTTCAAGTAAAACATCCGCACGGTAACGCTTTTTAGAATCTTTATTATCAATCAAAGGATCATTGAATGCATCTACATGTCCAGAAGCTTTCCAAATAGTTGGGTGCATAAAAATTGCTGAATCGATTCCAACAATATTATCATTCATTTGCACCATTGATTTCCACCAATATGCTTTTATGTTATTTTTTAATTCAGAACCTAGTTGCCCATAATCATATGTTGCTGCAAGTCCGTCATATATTTCTGAAGAAGGGAATACAAATCCGTATTCTTTCGCGTGGGAGATAATTTCCTTTAATTTGTCTTCTTTAATTTCCATGGGGCAAATGTAATTACAAGTTCCAAAAATTACTAATTACAAGTTGCTAATTGCTAGTTACAAGTTGAAAAAAGTTGCGAGTTGCTAATTACAAGTTAAAAAAGTTGCTAGTTACTAATTACAAGTTGGCTGGGAATACAACAAATCGTATTGGTTCAAAAACTAGCAACTCGCAACTAATAACTTGTATTGGTTCAAAAACTAGCAACTTGTAACTCGCAACTAAATAACTATTTCAAAATAAGTTCTATATAATTCAATACTTTCTCTTGACCGAAGGCAGATGTAGCAGAAGTAGTAAATATCGGAGGTAAAGCATCCCAATATTTCAACATTTCTTTCTTGTATTTCATTAAATTTTTTGCAAGAGCGGATGAAGACAATTTGTCGATTTTTGTGAAAACCATTGAGAAAGGAATCTGCTTTTCACCACACCAATTCATGAATTCAAGATCTATTTTCTGCGGCTCTAAGCGGGAATCTAATAACACAAATACGTTCAACAAGGGTTCACGTTGCGTTAGATATTCAGAAATAAATTTTTCCCATTGTGCACGAGAAGTTTTCGAAGCTTTAGCATAACCATAACCAGGTAAATCGACCAAATACCATTCTTTGTTAATGATAAAATGATTGATTAACTGTGTTTTTCCAGGTCTTCCAGATGTTTTTGCAAGATTTTTATTTCCAACTAACATGTTAATCAAAGAAGATTTACCCACATTCGATCGACCGATAAATGCAAATTCGGGTAAACCATCTGTTGGACATAATTTGTGATCTGTATTAGAGACTACGAAAGCTGCTTCTTTGATTTTCATGAGTGTTATTTTTTTGCAAATATAAGCAATCCGACGTCAGTTCTAATAGAACATTAGGTGCAGCGAGATAAACCTACAACACTTTTAACAAAATTTTGTAACCATCTGAATACTTTTGAATTATCTTTGGTGCAATTCAAATTGAATATGATGAAAAATTTAGTACTTGTTATTTCTTCCGCTTTCATTTTAGGAGCTTGTAACTCTGAGCCAAAAGTAATTCATCTTCGCACCGAAAAAGGTCAAAAAGAAACAAGCGTTAAAGTCATTGCTAATCGCGTTCTGTCAATTGAAATTGAAGGTATGACATGCGAAATGGGTTGTGGAGGGAGTATTCGAAAAGAACTAAAAGCAACAAAAGGAGTAGCACGTGTTGAATTCATCAATTTCGATGAAAAGAAAAAAATTCAAAATGCAGAGATCTCTTTTGATACCAGCATCATTACTGCAGATGAAATGGTGAAAATCATTACCACTATGAATGATAAACAATTCAAAGTTGGGAAAATGAGTTCAGAAGCTATAATATCGGCATGCTGTGTTTCAACAGAAAAAGTTTGTAGCTCTCAAGAAGAAATCGAAACAATTGAAGTTTCTGAAGCAAGAATAGCAGTTCCAAATTTAATAGATATTTTAGCAGGAATAGTTCAATAATTCTCTTCTTTTAAAAATAACAATACTAGATTTTTTGCACTTTATTTGTTTTAACAAACAATTAAAATGTTGTTCAAATTCATTTCAAGTAGTAAGTAAAGGAATATCCAATACTCGACTCAAACACTAATCCAAACAAACTAAATCGGTTAAGTATAATTAATACAACCTTTCATCCCTTGTAATTTCCAAAAACCTTTTGAACAACTTAAATTTGTAACAATTATTAGTTTATATAGGTCTTGAAAACAGGTCTTTAAATTTAATACTAACTTAATACATCTACTTGAACATGAAAATTTATTTTCTTTTCGTGACTATACTGTCTCTTCAGTATGTTGCTTTTTCCTCAGTACAACCCGAAATTAATTACCCTAACTATCAAGTTAACTATTATTTGATTGCACAAAATTCAAATGAATTAATTGTGAGTTTCGAAAAGTTAAGTCCAAAACAATTTGGTGATCTTGAACTAATACTTTCTGAGCTATCTGGTATTCGTAAAATTGGTTTTTGCGAATCGATGCATGTTTATTATTTCAATTTCGATTCGAATATGTATCGTTCAATTCAAGAAGCCTTTGATGTAGTAACATTAAAAACAAAAAATTATCAACCCTTATTGAAAATTGGTGCTACTGCTGCTGATATTCAAAGAGAATGTAAAAAATAATATTTTCAATAATTATGAAACCATTTAATCTATTTAAATCACTATTCTTTATTACAACAGTAATAGGATTTTCAATAACGGCATCTGCAACCAATTTTCCTTTTACCACTAGTAGTATTGCTCTTTCAAATAATACAGGATGTTCATTATCGAATTATACTTTTTCTCAGACTACAGCGAATGATAATGGTGCAAAAATTACAGCAGGAGTAACAGTTACAATTGTGTTCCCAGCAGGTGTAAATATTTCTACTGCAACTTTGGCTGGAAGTACTTTTAAAGGAAATGCAATTACAGCTGGTTGGACAATTGTTGGTCAAACTTTGACATTCGCTGCACCAGTAAACGTTGGTAAAGGAGTATCCTTTAATATTGTAATTGCGAATATAACAAATGGCCCTTCAACCTCTGCTAATGCTACAGTTTCAATAACAAACAATTCTGGAGGGAATGACACCGGAAGTTATTTGATTACAACTACTTCATGTCCTGTTGTCCCTGTAAATGATAATTGTGGAGCACCAACTTCACTCACACCAGCTCCTGCTGGTTCTGGAATTTGTACTACTACAAACGGATCTACTTTTGGGGCGACAGCCTCACCTCAAGCTACTTGCGCTGGAATTGCAGACGATGATGTTTGGTATTCTTTTGTTGCAAATAGCGCCACACATCAAGTTACAGTTAACGGTGTTGCAGGTTTCAATGCAGTAGTTCAAATTATGACAGGACCTTGTGCTGTTGGAATGGCTTCAATGCAATGTGTAAACGCTACTGGAAGTGGTGCCGTTGAAACAGCCAATTTAACAGGTCTTACAATTGGGACAACTTATTTTATTAGAGTTTATCACAACGGTGCAGGTGTAGGAGTTAGTGCAGCGAATTCATTTACAATCTGTATAACGAGCACTGCAGCCACTTGTACAATTGGAGCAGGAAACTTCTTAGGCGTATCATTACCTTATAGTTCAGGCGCTCAAACAACATGTGGTGCTGGTGATGACATTACATCTTCGAATAGTACTGTTTGCGGTTCAAGTTTATATTACGGTGGAGAAGATATAGTCATTTCGTTTGTCCCTGGTGTGTCAGGAAATGTATCAATAAATCTTACTTCAGCCGGATCTTGGGTTGGAATGACATTATACCAAGGATGCCCAACAGCCGGAGGGACTTGTGTTGCATATAGTCAAAGTTCACTTGGAAATCAATCTATAGGCTGTGCTTCAGTTCTTTCTGGTCAAACCTATTATCTTGTAATTGATTCTTGGCCAACGCCAACGTGTAACGCTTTTAGCGTTAACATTTCAGCACCTTCTGGAGGAATTCCAGCTGGGACAACTTGTTCTAATGCTGTTGCAATGACTTTACCATATACTGCCATAGCACAATCTACTTTATGTTATGGAAATGATTACACAAATGCAAGTCTTGGATCATGCGGTACATTATATGAATCTGGCGAAGATAAAGTATATTCTTTTACAACAACAGGCCCAGATTGTTTAAGTTTGGTACTTTCAAATGCGAGTACATCGTACATTGGGTTTCAAGTTTATTCAGGTTGCCCTGGATCAGCTGGAACAACTTGTGTTTCAAGTGGTGGTGGTGCAACATCAGGAACATTGACTGGTTCTTTTATTGTTCCTGCAGCTGGAACTTATTATTTAGTAGTCGATACTTGGTCTTCTCCATCATATGTCAACTATGATATCCAATTTGCCTCTTTGGGCGGAACTCCAACAAATGATATTTGTGCAGGTGCGACAAATATACCTATTGGAACTTCTGTTTTCGGAGATAATAATTGCACAGGTGGATCTGGGGAACCTGTAATTCCTCTTTCTTGGACAACTGGCAATGTTAATACAATCTGGTTTAGTGTTGTTGTCCCTGCTTCAGGCCAAGTGCTAGTTAAAACAACATCTGGTACTTTGATAAATACTCAAATTGCTGCCTATAGTGGAACATGTGCGGGTCCAACTTTTATTAGTGCTAATACTGATATTGGTACTTGTGGAGGCACAACAAATTATATGTCGCAACTGATTGTTGTTGCAGCAGCTGGTTCAACCATATATATTCGCGTTGATGGTGAATTAAATGCAACTGGAAACTTTACAATTACTGCTATTGATCCAACCCTTACAGTTTTACCTGGTGTACAAGGTCAAGATTGTTCTCAACCTAACCCAGTATGTCAAGCAACAATGACTGTTTCTAATCCTGGTTACAGCGGTAACGGTAATGTTTGTGATATTAATACTGGCTATTGTTTAGCATCAGGTGAACGAAATGTTGTTTGGTACAGAGTACCCATTTCGACAGGAGGAGATTTAAATTTCAATATTGTTCCAAATGACTTCAATTCAACAACTGAGAGTTCTACAGATTATGATTTTGCCGTTTGGCAAACTGCACAATCCGGAGGTGTTTTAGGTACAGATTTTTATGATTGCAGTCAAATAGCAGCTGGAACTGCTCCGCCTTCTGCATGTAATTATTCTTATTTAGGTTTAACAGGAATTGGTATTGCAGGAAATGCACCTAACAGTTTATCAGGGGTAGTTTGCCCTCAATGTGGTGGTGGTTATAACCCAAGTGTAACTTATTCTGCAGCATATGAGTCAACAATTGCTACTACTGCTGGTGATGAATATTTGATAGCCGTTAGTAACTTCTCTAATAGTACTTCAGGATTTAGAATTGAGTTTTTGACTGGTGGAACAAATTGTGTAATCAATTATGCTGCTGCTGCTGCAACTGCAGAAGTTTACTGGTCAGGAGGAGATGCCGTCGTGCCAACAGAAGTGAATGATGTTGACAATTGGGGTGGATGTAATTCTCCAACTTGTGGTATTGATGCTTTTGTTTCTGCCGTATCAAATGAACCAATTGTTGCTACGGGTACAACTCGTTCAGTTCGGAATCTCACAATACAACCTGGGGCTACTTTAACTTTACAAGCTGGTTCAACTTTAGAAGTATGTGGCAATTATGTTAATCTTGGGACATTAATTGCATCACCAACCTCAACTGTAATTTTTAAGGGGCCTGCAAATCAAACAATTTCCGGGAATTTAGTTGGGACGAGTAAATTCGGGAATTTAATGGTTACAAAATTAGCAGCAACAGGTACTGTAACATTATTAAATGATCTTGAAATAGGAGGAACTTTCACTACCACAGATTTAAATAGTATTTTCAATTCAAATGGAAAATATGTTTCTTTAGGCAGACACTTTTCAAATTTTAGTGGAAATACTACTTTTACAAATACTGGATTAACTGGTGTTTTAGAATTTAATGGGTCAGGCTTACAAACTTACAATCAAGGAGCCACTCAATTAGATTTGAATATTGTAAATGTCAATAATTCTGCAGCAATTGGAAGTGGTGTCACTCTTGCAACAAATATGTTCATTAAAATAGTTTCTGGAACTTTATCACTTAATCTTGGAACAATAACAACGAATGCGCTTCGAGTTGAAGTTGATAATACTGCAGCTGCATGTGTAACCGCAGGAAATACAAACTCGTTTGTCGATGGTAATTTAAGAAGATACTTATTAGGTGTTGGCGCATATGAATGGCCTGTTGGTAATGTTGCTAAAGGATATCAAAGAGCAAGGACAACTTTTTCAAGTAATACAAATACCTTTATTGATGGTAGATTTGATGCTTGGCCTGTGGCAGCAGGTTATCCTATTATTCAAGGTAGCACCAATTGTGGGACAACTTTTAGTTTAGATGCTATGAACAATGGATATTGGACATTAACGGCAACTCCAAATACAGCAGCTATTTATAATATGTCTTTATTCCCAACGAATGTAACAAATATTGCTTCAGGCTGGACTGTTATGAAAAAACCAGTAATTGGCTCTATGCCTGGTTGGATTCTTGATGGTACATGTGCCACTTCAACAGCTGCTCAAGTTAATAGAACTGGACTTTCTGGCTTCTCTGTTTTTGGAGTAGCTCAATCTCCATCGCCCCTTCCAATTGAATTAACTAACTTTAATGGAGAAGAGATTGGTGAAGACAACCTTTTGACTTGGAATACAGAAAGTGAACATAACAACGATTATTATACACTAGAAAGATCTCGTAATGGAATAGATTTTGAAATATTAGGAATAATTGCTGGAGCAGGAAATAGTACAGTGCTTTTAAATTATGAAATGTTTGATTATGACCCTTTTCCAGGCATTAGTTATTACCGTTTAAAACAAACAGATTATAACGGTGAATATTCCTATTCTCAGACTATTGCTTTAAGACGCGAAATAGATCTAGCAATTATTTCGGATCTATTTCCCAATCCAGCAACACAATCGGTTAATTTTGATATACAATCTCCAAGAACAGGAAGTCTTGCAATAGAAATGTATGACAATTCTGGAAGATTAATTATGACACAAGAGTACACAGCTCATAAAGGAAGTAACAGTTACAATATTGATATAAACGATTTGGCTAAAGGTGTTTATTCAATTATAATTAAATCTGACTTATTTATAAACAATGAGATCAAACAGTTAATTAAACAATAATTGATTTCCATTTTTTATGAAAGGGGCTGCGGCCCCTTTTTTGTTTTTGGATTTCTTACTTTTGCAATTAATTTTGAATTTTAAAAAATTTCCAATGAAACTCCATTTCCGTGAACTTGGCTCTGGCCAACCAATGATTATTCTACATGGCTTGTTTGGCTTTTCTGACAACTGGCAAACTCATGCAAAGAAATTCGCAGAATATTATCGAGTAATTCTTGTTGATTTGCGCAATCACGGTCATTCGGATTGGAGTGATGAATTTTCTTATGATTTGATGGTGGAGGATTTAAAGGAATTATGTGATGACTTACAGTTAAAAAACATTCTTCTTATCGGCCATTCTATGGGAGGTAAAGTTGCCATGTTGTTTGCCCAGAAACACAAAGAAATCTTAGATAAATTGGTTGTGGTAGATATTGGTGTGAAAGCATATCCAATGCACCACCAACATATTTTGGCTGGCATGCACGCAATCAACTTGGAAACGATAAAAGTGCGCAGCGAAGCAGAAGCCATTTTGAAACAATACATTGATTCGGACGGAGTGCGTCAATTCCTGCTAAAGAATTTGTATTGGAAAGAGAAAGGTCAATTGGCTTGGAGAATGAATTTAAGCGTTCTAGAGCGAGAAATGGAGAATATCTTATCAGTTCTGCCAGAAAAAGAAGTTATGCTCCCTACCCTATTCATTCGCGGTGAACTTTCAAATTACATTCTTGATGAAGACATCGAACAACTTGAGGACCAATTCCCGGATTCTGAGATAGTAACAATTAAAAATGCTGGTCATTGGGTGCATGCTGAGGCTCCTGAAGAATTTGTTGATAGTGTCTTAGGTTTTTGTTTAAGATAGTAATGGACATAGAGGCTAGAGGCTAGAGGTTAGAGGTAGAACAAAATCCAACATCTCTTCTGTTGCAGTTCCTCTCCTTTATCCCACCTATTTTATCTAATTCAATACAAAGTTTAAATCAAAATTAAAAATTATTAGAATGGAAGTTGAAGGATTGATAGATCCTCCCCTTTATGCCCCATTCGACAAACTCACGGCATCGCTCCAAAGGGGGAAATAAAAAAAGCAGAATCGTTTCCAATTCTGCTTTCAAAAATAATTTAAAATATTTTTATGAATTCAATGCTTCTGCACCACCAACGATTTCTAAAATTTCGTTTGTAATTGCTGCTTGACGTGCTTTGTTGTAGCTAAGTTTCAAAGCTCTTTGCATTTCCTGTGCATTATCAGTTGCCTTATGCATTGCAGTCATTCTAGCTCCATTTTCAGAAGCATTTGAATCTAACAATCCTTTGAACAATTGAACTTTCAATGATTTTGGGATTAAATTTAAAACGATTTCTTCTTTTGAAGGTTCGAAAAGATAATCTCCATTTGATGTAGCATCAGCTGAAACAGTTGAAACAATTGGTAACAATTGTTCAGTCGTTACAATTTGTGTTGCCGCATTAACAAACTTATTATATACAATGACAACCTTATCAAATTCTTTAGTTGTAAATCGATTCATCACATCCATCGCGATCACGGAGCTATTATCAAAAGTCAAATTGTTGAAAATATCTTCAACTGGCTCAATTACATCATTGATATAATAAGCGTCAGATCTTTTGTATGCATCTTTGATCTTCTTACCAAGACAAATAACATGAGCATTTACTCCTTTATATTCTTCATTCACTAAATGATTAACGTGTTTAATAATATTGTTGTTAAATCCACCACACAAACCACGGTTAGAAGTAATCCCAATAATTAATACGTTTTTAATTTCTCTTTCTTCAGAAAAAGCATTTTCTGATAGATCAAGAGTAGCACTTAAATTACCAAGAATTTCTTGCAATTTCTCAGAATAAGGGCGCATTTTTACAATTGCATCTTGCGCTCTTTTCAACTTTGCCGCAGAAACCATCTTCATTGCTGAAGTAATTTGCATAGTTGAACCAACTGAAGTAATTCTATTACGTATTTCTTTTAAACTTGCCATCCTTTAATTCGGGATTCAGGATTTGTGATTCAGAATTAAATCCTGAATCACAAATTCCAAATTATTTAATATTTATCAGCTAATTCTCTTGCAACTTTCGTCAACGTATCAGTAATCTCGTCTGTATATTTACCAGCTCTTAATGCTACTAATACATCTGAATGTTTCGCTTCCAAAAAGTTCAAATATTCAGTTTCGAAATCTTTTACTTTGTTAATTGGAACTTTTTGCATCAAGCCTTTTGTTCCAACATATATAATTGCAATTTGCTTTTCAACTGGGTAAGGATCACCTTCACGTTGCTTTAAAATCTCAACATTACGAGCACCTTTATCCAATACTGATTTAGTTGCATTATCTAAATCTGAACCGAATTTAGCAAAAGCTTCTAATTCTCTATATTGTGCTTGGTCCAATTTTAATGTACCAGCAACTTTCTTCATTGATTTAATTTGAGCATTACCTCCAACACGAGATACAGAAATACCTACGTTAATTGCTGGACGAATACCTGCATTAAACAAGTCACCTTCTAAGAATATTTGACCATCCGTAATAGAAATTACGTTTGTTGGAATATATGCAGAAACGTCACCCGCTTGAGTTTCAATAATTGGCAAAGCTGTTAAAGAACCACCACCTTTAATACGACCTTTTAAAGAAGCAGGTAAGTCATTCATTTGAGATGCAATTTTATCATCAGCAATAATTTTCGCTGCTCTTTCCAATAAACGAGAGTGCAAGTAGAAAACGTCACCTGGATATGCTTCACGACCTGGAGGACGACGAAGTAATAAAGATACTTCACGGTAAGCTACAGCTTGTTTAGATAAATCATCATAAACAATCAAAGCTGGTTTTCCAGAGTCACGGAAAAATTCTCCGATTGCTGCTCCAGTCATTGGTGCATAAAACTGTAAAGTTGCAGGATCAGATGCATTTGCAGCAACAACAACTGTATAAGCCATTGCGCCAGCATCTTCAAATTTCTTAACGATACCAGCTACAGTTGATCCTTTTTGACCAATTGCAACATAGATACAGAAAACAGGTTCACCTCTATCAAAAAATTCACGTTGGTTGATAATCG
The DNA here is from genome assembly GCA_945902745.1 of Chitinophaga pinensis. Classification (GTDB taxonomy): domain Bacteria; phylum Bacteroidota; class Bacteroidia; order Flavobacteriales_D; family Crocinitomicaceae; genus M0103. Next base: position 70,476 of record CAMDNE010000014.1, read on the forward strand.
TATCAATTGCAACAGTTGTTTTTCCTGTTTGACGGTCACCAATAATTAATTCACGTTGTCCACGTCCAATTGGAATCATCGCATCAATAGCTTTGATACCCGTTTGAAGAGGTTCAGTTACCGGTTGACGGAATAAAACACCTGGAGCTTTACGTTCGATAGGCATTTCATACAATTCACCTTGAATTGGTCCTTTACCATCGATTGGGTGACCTAATGTATCTACAACACGACCGATCATTCCTTCTCCAATTTTAACTGAAGCAATTCGACCTAAACGTCTTACTGTATCTCCTTCTTTTACATCAGAAGAACGTCCAAGCATTACTGCTCCAACATTATCTTCTTCAAGGTTCAATGCAATTGCTTGCAAACCTCCTTCGAATTCGATCAATTCACCATATTCTACGCTATTTAAACCGTAAATACGTGCAATACCATCTCCTACTTGTAGAACGGTACCTACTTCTTGAAGTTCAGCTTCCGAACGAAATCCTGATAACTGCTCTCTTAAAATTGCAGAAACTTCTGCTGGTTTTATATCTGCCATGTTGTGTTGTTTTACGTTGATTTCACTTAGTTGTGATTATCTTGTTAAACGTTGTTTTAAATTACTTAATTGACTTGAGATTGAAGCATCAATTTGCTTGTCATCCATTCGTATGATAAACCCACCTATTAAAGATGGATCGATTATCTCGTTTATTTCTAAAACTCCAGTAACTGAAGCTCTAACTTTATCAAAAATCTTTTCTTTTGTTGCACTATCCAATTGAACAGCTGAAATAAGTGTTATTGGAACAATGCCACGGTATGCTTTCAATTGCGCACTAAATGATTGCGCAATCTCAACTAGCATGTATTCTCTTCTATTTCTCGTAATCAAATCAATGAACATCATCGACAATTTTTCAAATTGTCCAAACAATTCATTAAAGATTGCTAGTTTTCTATCTGGATTAATAACTGGAGAGCTCAACAAAACTTGAAAATCTTTCGTTTCGCCATTCACTTCAACAATATAATTCATATCACCAGCGACTTGATCCAACACATTTTGCTCGATAGCCAATTCAAGAATTGCTTTAGCGTATCTAGATGCTGCTTTAGTACTTTTCATCTTCGCTAATTAGTTCAGATTAATGTCTCCAACTAATTTCTCTGCTAACGCTTTTTGCTTATCGCTTGAATCCAATTCACCACGAACAACTTTTTCTGCAATCTCGATAGAAAGTGTCGCTACTTGCGATTTCAATTCTGCGATAGCAGCAGATTTTTCTGCTTCAATCGTTTGACGCGCCGCAACAACAACCTTTTCAGATTCTTTCTTTGCATTGTCCTTCGCATCAGCAACCATTTTAGAAGCTATTTCTTTCGCTTCTTTCACTATTGAATCTCTTTCTGCACGCGCTTCTTTCAAAATATTTTGATTTTCAGCTTGCAACGTTTGCATTTCAGCTTTTGTCTTTACAGCAAGTTCTAATGCTTCAGTGATTTTTTCTTCACGTTCGTTTACAGCACTTAAAATTGGCTTCCAAATGAATTTTGTTAGCACGAACAATAAACAGATGAACACTAAACCTGTCCAAAACAAAAGACCGAAATCTGGTATTATTAAATCCATTTTATTTTTATTAAACTGTTTTCAAAAAAATAAATCATTGCCTTAACCAACCGTTAAAGCAATGATTTTTTAATTACTTTGCTCCACCTAGTAGACCAATAACGACTCCGAAAAGTGCAACACCTTCAATAAGTGCTGCTGCAATAATCATTGTTGTTGTAATTTTTCCTGAAGCTTCAGGGTTACGTGCAATTCCTTCTACTGCAGATCCACCGATTCTTCCGATACCGATTCCTGCTCCTAGAACTGCTAAACCTGCTCCAATTGCTGCTATACTTCCGTACATAACTATTTGTATTATAAAGTTACTATTTATTAATGATGTGCTTCTTCAAGTGCTGCACCGATAAACAACGCAGAAAGCATTGCAAATAGATACGCTTGTAAGAAAGCCACCAACAATTCTAAAACAGATATAAACAATGCCATAGGAACAGATAAAGCTCCCCAAGCGGCATTTTGGTTTATAAAAATGATAGAAATCAATGCCAAAATAATAATGTGTCCCGCTGTCATATTAGCGAACAAACGAATCATTAAGGCAAAAGGCTTTGTAAAAATTCCAACCATTTCAATTGGAATCATAATTGGCAACAATGCAATTGGAACTCCAGGAGTTGCAAAAATGTGTTTCCAATAATTTTTATTTGAAGATGCTAAAGTAATAATCAAAGTACATACTGACAAAAACAGTGTTACTGTAATATTACCGGTAAGATTTGCTCCACCAGGTAAAATTGGAATTAACCCCAAGAAATTATTGAAAAGAATAAAGAAGAAAATTGTCAATAAGTAAGGAAGATATTTTGTGTGTTTACCATCTGCAATGTTTGCTTTTGCAATATCATCTCTTACAAAAACAACCAATGGCTCTAAAAACTTAGCTAATCCTTTAGGAGCAACAGCCCCATTCCTTTTGTAAAATTTAGCAACACTAAACATGATAACCAAAATTAATATAGCGCCAAAAAATAAAGACAACACATTTTTTGTTATTGAAAAATCCCATGGTTTAATACTTCCATGGACATGCCCATCTTCAAAAGTTAATTCACCATTGTTTAATTTGTAAATTTTCTCATGAAACATTGCGTATTCAGCAGCAGGGCCAACACCAATTAAGTAATCAACTGACGCATTGGTTATTTTATCAACAGTTGTTTTAGATATTCCATCGTAAAAATTCTTGGAAGAAAAAGTTTTCAAGCCATTATCAAGAAGAATAATAGGAAGATAAACGGCAGTCCCTCCATGCTCTGGCCCCCACAAATGCCATTCATGTGCATCTTTAATGTGGTGCATGATCATTTCACTAACGTCAAACTCTTTTTCATGACTTTTTTTATCATCATTTTTTAATTCAGAATTATTGTTTTCCGAAGCAAAAATGTTACTTAAAGGCAGAATTGCAATAAGAATTATGTATAAAAAGTTTAATCTGTTTTTTAATGACATTTCAGATGATTTTCTTGTTTAAAAGTCTCAAATTTTCGGCAAAGTTAAGTAAACTTTATAAAAAAACAAGTTAAAACAATAAAGAAAAATTTTAACAATTAGAAGATTTTGATTGAACGGAAATATTATAGTTAAAAAAAAGAAAAAATGGATTTGAAATTCAGTTTTATATATAATATTCAGCTGATTTTATTATTGATTTTCACTAAAAGATAAGATTGAAGAAAAAGAAGCTCAACAACGATTGCCAGCAAATGAAAACCAATTATTCTGACATGATCAATTTGTTTAAAGGCCATTATACCAACAATAAAAAACACAATTAACATCTGCACTGTTGTTAACAATAAAAACCTAAGTGTAAAGTCTTCCGCGTTTTTATTGAGTCCTGGGGCAATTATAAGAGTTCCAATTAAAAAAATACCTGCGCATGTAGCAACGATATAAATTGATGTTTTTTTATCAATTAATAGTATGCCAGAATAAACCATACTTAGATAAATCAAAAAAGAGACAAACATGAACGTAATAAATTGTACTGCGTATTTTTTTGTTTTATTCATCTTCATTTCCCATTTTTATAACTTCTCTTATCACGATTACAAGTGACGTTAGTACTCCAAAAAGCGATAGTCCAATTGTCCACCAAGGTGTTTTTGAATTATATCTTGCGTCTAAATACGTTCCCAACCATGTAAAAAGAGCGATTATTGCGCCCATTTGGATGCCTAACGAAGAAAAACGTACAAATTTTGATTGATTTTTTTTTGAATTTGATGGCTCCACGAATTAATAGATTACGTCATCTATTTCATTCTCTTGCGCCAAACTTGAAGATTTAAACACGTTATTTGATCCAGTAATCATTTTACAAGCTCCTAAGAAAAATGCGCCTTCTTCGATATGTAATTTAACGGTGTGAATATCGCCATTAACTTTCGCTTGTTCTCGTAAAATTAATAACCCTTCAATTTCCAATTTACCATCAATTTTCCCTTCAATATCGGCTTCTTGACAATTCAAATTCCCTTTTAAAAAACCATTTTCGCCAATTACAACTTTCGAAGATGTTGTAATATTTCCAATTACTTCACCATCAATCCGAATGTTCGATTCCGAAATTAAGTCCCCTATTATTTTTGTTCCTTCAACAATTCGATTCAATCTATCAGGACCCTCAAACTGTATTTTTTCTTTTCTCTTCAACATGATTAATAAAATTCATCATAAAAAATCTCATATTCTGAAAGTTTTTTTGTTTCAAACAGAATTTTCATATTTTCCTGAGTAATGATTAAAATTTTTGATTTTTGCATTTCCAATAAATATTTTCTTGTTGCTTTGAATGTTCTCACATATTCAGCTGCTTTCATATCGTTTTTAAATTCTTGAATCAAGATGATACTTTGGTCTTCGCCATAAATTTTTGAGCTCACTTTCAATTTCTCTCGACTGAAGAATTCTCTATTAAAATCGGACACTTTGGATTTTCCAGTAGTTGAACTTTCTGCCTTACTTAAAAACACAATCACCCATTGTTCAATTTCATCATTAAACGTATACGGTGTTTTATCTGTGAAATCTGAAATGACGTTTTTAGAATACCCATTTTGAATTATATCAATCATTTCCTTGGCTCTTGCCTCTTCATCTGTTTTAGGATATTCTGTAATTAGCTGATTCAATGTAGGTAATAACTCTTGCTTGTTATCTGTTGTTTGACCCATACACATTGCTTTTAACAACATGTATTTTGCTCTGTATTTATTTTCCTTTTCATTCGCAATAACAAAATCAGCTTTCGCCATAACTGGAAAATACAAGCCTTTATTATAACGTTCTAAGATTACAATGTATTCCTGTTCAGCAAGTGCTTCTCTTTCTTTTCTTTTAACGAAGAAATCTGGATCTCTTAGATAATTTGCATAATCTGAGTCTGGGTATTTAGTAAGAATATGATTTTTATTTTCCAAGGCCTCATCAGGATTTGTTCCGTCAAAAATTTTGAATAGCTGATATGCAGAAGACATATCATAGAGCCCTTCTATATTTTTTGAGCGAACAGCATTAAATTGTGTTTTAGCCAAATCCAATTCATTTAATTGTTCTTTATAAATGATTCCAGCATTATATAAAGCTTCTAATAATCGGCCATTCGATGCAACAAGAGAAGAATCTGTTAATGGAATATCATTCAAGAGCAATTCAACGCTTAAAGTATCTTCTATAACTTCAACAACAACTTCCTCTATAGCCAACGAATCTTCAATATCTTCAGTAGTTGTAAATAGTGCAGCTTTATCGGTGCGGCGCCAATTATCTTCATTTTCTCTTGTGCCCCATAGTTTACGGAACTCATCAAAACCATCACCTCTTGTTTTGGCATTATTAAAATACCATTTACTTCCATTGCCGCCATTATCAGCAAAATTATTTTGATTTTGTTGTAATTCTCTCAAACGTTCAGCTTCTCTTTTCTTTCTGTTAGCTTCGTCTTCCTTCTTTTGCTTAATTACATTTTCAATAAATTTGATGCGATCCTCATCAGATAATAGAGCAATTCGTTGCACACTATCCTCAAAATTGGCTGTTTCGACTGCTGCAACAAGATCCGCCAATTTCAATGCTTTGTTTCTAACACCTTCTGCGTTTGGATAATCATCGGCAATCACAGTGGCACATGAGTCATAATATTTCTGAGCTTTAACGTAATCTCTGTCTGCGAAAGACATATTTCCCAGTTTTTCATAGGACATTCCTTTTTGCCGAGTATTGGACACTGAATAAAAAGCAGATTGCGTCAAATATTCAATTGCCTGAGGTTTGTTGTTTTTTTGAAGTTCGATATCCGCCAAAGCATAATAAATTTGATCTTTGTATGCAGAATTTTTAGCATCACGCAACATTTTCAATAGCTCCTTTCTAACTTTCTCATCGCCTCCCATAAAAGCGCGTTTCAATCGTGCATTAAAATGCATTTCATAAGGAGCGGTATATTTCAAGGTTGCGCTATAATGTTCTTTTGCGGCTTCACGGTTACCAATTGATTCATACAATTGCGCCATCACAAAATGTACTCTGGATTTATCTATTTTCTTTTTAGCAAATTTCAAAGACGCATCAAGGTATTTTATTGCATCTTGAGGGTTTTGTTTTCTTAAAGCATATTCTGCTTTTGTTTTTTCAAAATCAAAACGGATTGATTTTGGAACTTTTGCTTCAGCTTCTTCTTTTTTCTCTTTTTTGGAGGATTTTTTCTTTGGAGCCTTCGTTTTTTCAGTTCCTGCTTCTTGATTTTCGATTGCTTTATCTAAATTGGCAATATTAAACCCAGCTTCGGTAAGCTTTCCCATTTCAAGATTCGTTTTAGCCATCCATAATTCGCCAATATAAATAGACGGATCATTCGAATAAAACTTTTTCACAAACATGAAGCTTTTCATTGCTGCTTCATAATCTCTTCTATAAAAACTTGCAATTCCTATAGTTGTCCAATTTTCATCTATCCACCGATTATGCTCCTCCTTTTTTTGCGAAGGCTTATCATTACTCGGCATACTATGACGCTGAATTACCTTTGTACATTTAACAATCGCAGTATCAATAGCTGGATATAGCCCTACAACTTGTTCTTCGTTCGGTAGAGGGTCAATTGCTAAAATTGAATAATAATCCTCTTGTTTCGAGCCACGAAAAGTTGTCATTGATTGACGAATCAATTCTGTAGCATTAAAATAGCCGTTATAATGAGCCGTTAAGCCATGAAAAGAGCGATTTACTAACGTGTTTTTTTCAGTCGAACATGCCCCTGCTATTAATAATAGCAGAAAGATGACAACTAATTTTCGAAACGTTAAAACCATAGTATACTATAATAAAAGTGTTATTGCGCAACAATAACTCATAAATGGCGCATTTATTTTAAATTTTACTCAAACAATGTTGTTTTATGCAATATTTGTAAATACTTGTTGAATATCATCATCGTCTTCAATTTTGTCAAGCATTTTTTCAATATCTGCCAATTGTTCCTCAGTTAATTCAATCGGTGAAGTTGGAATTCTTTGTAGATTCGATTTTTGAACCTCAATATTCAAATCTTCTAGTGCCTTAGAAATTGTTCCAAAAGATGTATAATCACCATAAACAAAGATTTTATCATCTACTACTTCAATTTCTTCACATCCCGCATCAATCAATTCCAACTCTAATTCTTCTGGATCTATTGTATCTGTTTTGTTAATTTCAAAAACTGATTTTCGGTTAAACATAAATTCTAACTGGCCATTAGGAACAACACTTCCTCCTGATTTATTGAAATACGATTTTACATTTGCAACGGTTCTAGTTGAATTATCTGTTGCACATTCCACAACAACTAAAACTCCATGAAGTCCTTTTCCTTCATAAATAACTTCCGTAAAAGAACTAATATCTTTTTGAGCAGCTCTTTTTACAGCAGCTTCGATATTATCTTTTGGCATATTTTCAGACTTTGCATTCTGAATAGCAGTTCGCAATTTCGCATTCGTAGATGGGTCATCGCCACCTTCTTTAGCAGCCATTGTAATAGCCTTTCCTAATTTTGGAAACAATTTAGACATTTTGTCCCATCGTTTTTCTTTAGATGCTCTTCGGTATTCAAACGCTCTTCCCATATTCAATAAAAATTTAGCATGTAAAAATAGAAATTTTAATGTTAATCAAAGCTAACAACTTCAAAACGATTTAAATGTTGTTAATTTAACAAATTCAATAGAAAATATACATTTTCTAACAATGCTCTTTTGAATTGCAATTGTTACATTTGTGACGTTAAGTTAACGTGAATATGAAAACAATATTAATTCTAGGTGCTGGGCTTTCAGCATCGTCTTTGATTCGATATTTATTAGAAAATTCTAATACTTATAATTGGAAAATAAGAATTGTCGATCAAGATATCAATCTCGTTAACAGAAAAATAAACGGTCATACAAATGCTATTGCTTTATCTTTTAATGCATTAGATTCTTTAGAGCGTAGACCAGAAATTGAACTAGCAGATCTTGTAATATCGATGCTTCCAGCTCGTTTCCATGTTGATGTAGCAAAGGATTGTATTGCCTTAAAAACGAACCTTATCACTCCTTCATATATTTCGGAAGAAATGAAAGAATTAGATGA
>CAMDNE010000015.1 GCA_945902745.1 Chitinophaga pinensis
GTTCCAGTGGGTAACGAAAGAGTCTTTAAATCAATCGCAATTGAAGACGCAGATCCACTAAGACTGCTGTAATCAACCTTAATATAAATTCCCTTTGCCGTTCCAATTGTTGTGGTAGAAGCAGAACTCAAGGTAAAAGATCCGCTCAAGGTATTAAAAGTCAGTTTTATACTTTTGTTAATAGTATCCGTTACAATCTTGGTATCTAAGAAATTAAAATCCGCCATAATATGTTTTTTAAAGGTTAAATATAGTAAACTACGTTCAGTAAGTCAAATGGTTACATCAGATTTTTTTCTTTTTACAAATTGTTTATATTGTCGCAGTATTATGGGCTGTAATGAGTTATGAAGTGAGAAGTTCATTTGCAGTTGCTTTTTCTTCTTTTTTCCTTATTCCATCGGTTGTTTTCGTTTTCCTATTTTGGACAAAAGACATTAAAAATAAATTGTCTTAGTTGCCTGTCAAACATTTGTTTCACCATTTTCATCGGTTGTCAGTATTTCACTCATGAGATTGAAAAAAGGTCGCACTGATTGAAATGTTTCGTTAACGATTTTTACAAAGTCTGCTGAAATAACTTCTTGATCGGTAAAATTGTGTCTTAAAATGAATTGTTTGTGTCTAATTAATTCGATTGCCTCATGTTCTTTATTGAATCCTCGTGGTGCTGTGAGCACTTTATTACCGCTTAAATTTCCAAAATTTTCTTGAATTTTTTTTGATTTCAAAATAGCATTCCATTCCTCAAAATTGTGTTCAATATCTTGTCTGATTCGTTTTAGATCGTCCGCATTTGGATTAAAAAAACCACACGCTAAATAATTATTTCCTGGTGAAATGTTTAAATAATACCCGCCTCTTTTTAATTTTGTTGCTCGACGAAAACCAGCTGCAAATCTTGTTTTAAAAGGTGCTTTATCTTTACTAAAACGAACATCATTATAAATTCGATACAAACACTTCTTGGCCGATTCATTTTCCAAGTGATCGTGTTTATTCATTTCAATTAAAAGCTGTCCAACAAAATAGCATATGTTGTCGTATCCAAGTATATATGCGTCTTTATGGTCATTAAACCATTCGCGATTGTTGTTTTTAGCTAACTCTTCTAAGAATTTAAGCGTTGATGGTTGAATTGTTACGAAACTCATTGAGGTAATTAGTTAGAATAAAATTAAAGTCGAATTCCAATTACTAAGATATCATCAATTTGTTCAGTACCACTTTTCCAATCTTCGATAAATATATCGAGATAATTTTCTTGGTCTGACATCGATAAGTCTTGTATTTCAACTATGATTTCTTTGAATTTTTTGGTGGTTAATTTTTTACCAGTTTCTCCATTAAAAGTATCTGCATATCCATCGGTACAAAGATAAAATGTATCTCCTTTATTCAATGAAATTTCGTGACTTTCGAAAAACTGATCGTCTTCTGTAAATCCACCTATTGCTTTTTTTGTCGCCTTGATTTCCTCAACTATTTTACTCCCTTTTTTAATAATCCAAAAAGGTCTATTAGCACCGGTAAAATTCACGACTCTGTTCTCATTATCTATAGAGCAAAGTGCAAGGTCCAAACCGTCTCGAGTCGATTCTTCGTTTTGTTCTGATTGTTTCAAAGACGTTTTAATACCATAATTCAAAAGTCTAAGTATTTCAGATAGATTCGAACTTTGACCTACTGCTTCATTTAATTTTTCTGAAGCAATCATGCTCATAAATGCTCCTGGGACGCCATGACCTGTGCAATCAACAGCGGCAATAAAAATAGTATTGTGTTTTTTTGCAAAAAAGTAAAAGTCCCCACTAACAATATCTTTGGGTTTGTAAAGTGCAAAACTTTCAGGTAGTGAAGTATAAATATCTTGTTTGTCTGGAAGTATAGCTTGTTGAATGCGCTGGGCATAATTGATACTATCTGTAATTTCTTTGTTTTTAATTTCAATGAGCGTTTTTTGAATTTCTAATTGTTCATTTGTTGCAGCAAGAGCGAGTCGTGCAATGATTTCTTTTTTCGTTAAAACATACCGAGATTGGATTAAAACAATAGAGATAATCCCAACAGTTAGAACAAGGAATCCCCCATTTATTAATATTTCTTGAGAACTTAAAGTACTGTTATATTGAAAAAATAAAATGTTCATTACAAGAGAGATTCCAACTATCAAAATAGTCCAAATTGGTTTCCATAACACGAGCATTCCAGCGCCAATTAGAAGTGCAATATAGGCAAATGCATGTTTCTGTAAGGTAGGAACATCCATTACACTCCACATGTAAGCATTTTGAAGTGAAATCCCTAAGAATGGAAAAAGAATTAAAACCTCAGTACTAAGTTTGATTTTCTTACGAAAAATCACAGCAATTAATGTCAAAGCGGTAACAGAAAGACGAATAACAAAAAAGATTTGCCAATAGCTTGGAATTGTAAAATAATCAGCTACAAACCAAATAGGATTGAGAATAATTGCTACCCAACAAACTATAATATGATGTTTCGTTGCAATACGATTTAATTCACTTTTCCAATCGACATTAATATTTATTTTAGTGGAAGAAGACATTATATAGGATTTTGTAAACTTGTTTCGAGGTTAATTTACACATTTTTATTTTTATCGAATCATTCTTGTATTGAACACATGTTTAACATTTTAATAAAAAATTTAAACAATATACTATATTTGTTGTTTGGTATAAATAGACTTCAAATATAAATAAATCAGTTTCTTGAAATCATTCGTTAAAATATTAATAAGTATACAATTGTTGTTTTTAACAATTGGATTCGTTGGTTTTTTTACCTCGTATGAATTAATTTTTAAAGGATTATCAATTTACAATTTGTTATTGACTTTTATATTGGTAACGATTTCTTTTTATACTGAAATGCCTCAATTTTTAAAAACATTTGGATTAGTTTTTTTGTTAGGATTCACTGCTGAACAAATTGGCGTTCACTCTGGTTTATTGTTTGGGAATTATTCTTATTCTAACCATCTTGGAATATCTTTTTACAATGTCCCACTTATTATTGGAATTAATTGGTCTATATTAAGTATTGGAGCATGGCATATATGTAAAAAATTACATCGTAATAAATGGGTGAACATTTTTGCTGCAAGTTTGTTAATGGTATTATTTGATATTGTTATGGAGCCAACAGCTATAGATTTGAATTATTGGAAATGGACAGATGGTTCCATACCAATTTATAATTATGTTTCTTGGTTCTTAATTAGTTTTCCTGCAGTTTTTATTTGCAGTAAATTTCAAACTGAATATTCCGGAATTTCCAAAACAGTTTTTATTTCGCAATCGCTTTTTTTTGCATTTTTAAGTTTTAAAATAGTATGGTTATAGGTATTATCGTGATTGCAATCACATTTTTCGGAATGGAAGCTGTGGCATGGTTTGCGCATAAATACATAATGCATGGATTCGGTTGGTTTATCCACAAGGACCATCATGTAAAGAACACTAACAAATCAGAAAAGAATGATTTGTTTTTTCTGATTTTTGCCATTCCTAGTTGGTTGAATATAATGTTTGGATTGATTTATTCAAACTATATCTGTGTATTTATAGGAATAGGAATTCTACTTTACGGTATTTGTTATTTATTGGTTCATGATATTTTTATTCATCAACGATTAAAATTCTTTCGTCGAGCAAATAAAAGTTATTTTAAAGCAATTCGTTTTGCACACAAAATACATCATAAGCATACAGAAAAAGAAAATGGTGAATGCTTCGGAATGTTATATGTTCCAAGGAAATATTATATTAAAGCAAAACAAGAACTAACAAAAAAATGAGCTTATATCTCTGGATAAATTGCTTTGTAATGGGGACTCTTTTTCTGTCTTTTGATAAAAAAGTGGCCTTTTACAAGAAATTTAAATCGTTGTTTTTTTCCATTTTGATTGTGGCTAGCATCTTTATCCCTTGGGATATTTGGTTTGCTTACAAGGGAATTTGGGGATTCAACAATGAATATTTATTAGGTATATATTTCTTGAGGTTACCTTTGGAAGAATGGTTGTTTTTTATAACTGTCCCATTTTCGTGTGTCTTCATACATTATGTTTTGAAAGCTTATTTTAAAAACCCAATTCAATTGCGCTATACAACTATATTTTGGTATGTATTATCTGTTTTTTTATTGATAGTTGGTATTTTGCATTATGATCAGCTTTATACGTTCACTGTATTTACTCTCTGTTCTATAGCAATTGGAATTATAACGTTTATAAATTCCAATTTCATGAAAGATTTTTTGAGGACATATCTTGTTTGTTTCATTCCGTTTATAATTGTTAATGGAATTTTAACGGGTAGTTTGACCGAAAAACCAATAGTATGGTATAATGAAGATCAAATTATTGGATGGAGAATTGGCACTATTCCAATAGAAGATAGTGTTTACAATATGCTCTTGGTTGTCTTAGTTACTTTTTTTATCACATATTTTCAATCTAAAAAAACTTCTTCAAAATGAGAACATATTCGATAAAAGAATTAGAAAATATTTCGGGAACAAAGGCACACACTATTAGAATTTGGGAGCAAAGGTATAATTTACTTTCACCTCAACGAACTCAGACAGGTATTCGATTTTACAATAATGACGACTTAAAAAAAATACTATCAACCGTTGTTTTAATTAAAGCTGGATTAAAAATTTCTAAAATTGCGCAATTATCTCCTGATAATATGCACTTGGAGCTAGCGAAGATTAATGATTCTACAATTATTTCAGATTTAAAAATTGAATTAGTAATATCGAATTTATTGGAAGCTGGACTTTCGTATGATGAAGCAAAAATAAATATTGAATTTGAAAAATTTAATGCAATTTCCGATACGGTTACATTATTCAAACAAGTTATTTATCCTTTACTAGTAAGGATTGGTATGATGTGGGGTGTAGATGACATCAATACATTACAAGAACATTTTATATCTAATTGCATTCGTCAAAAGCTTTTGCATGAATTGAATAATCTACCAATCCCAAATAGCAATGATGACCAAATAGTTTTGTTTTTGCCAGAAAATGAAACACATGAAATTGGCTTATTATTCTCAAATTATCTTTTAAGGAAAGCCAATATAAAAACCATCTATTTAGGACAACAAGTTCCAGTCACAAATCTCATCCCTTTTATCAAAGAACAAAAAATTAAAAAAGCAATTGGTTTTATTTCAATTTTCCCCGGTGAAGACAAACTAAATAGAATTTTGAATACGCTATCTAAAGAATGTTCAAAAACTGATTTTTATTGGAACAGTTCAGTCGTGAATACAGTAATTATTCAAAAAATGAAAAATCATCACATATTAAAGAATATGGAGGATATTCAGGAAAAAATAATTGATTCTTTAAAAGGCTAAACGAAAAATATCAAATCTTTTTACTTTTTATATTCCTCTCACATCTTTCTCCTCAATCAAAACCTTTTGCCCGTCTTGCAACATCACTTCTCTTTTGGATTTGGTGAATGTTAGTAATTCTACTTTTGTACCTTCCTTGAGCTCTAATTGTGCTTTTTCCCCAAGATCATTCATGTAAGTTGGGATTGTTTTCTGCGTCACAATTGCGAAACGTTCGGAAGTTAAATAGGTGCTTGATGTATTTGTTGCAACCAAGAACGCGAGTAAAAACACCGTTTCTCCAAAAAGCAACATGAAATGAAACCGCTTCCAAGAATTGTTTTTCATTTTGAATAAAAGAAAAATAGAAATTCCCATCAAGATGCTGATTAAGATTGAAAGAATTGCCCAAGTTGTTGGTCCAACACTATAAATTAAGCGTTGTAAACCATTTGTATGCGGCGCCCATATACTGGTGTCATTTAATTTTTTGTAGCACAATTCAATGTTGGCTGGTGCTTCGCTATCTCTCGGCGAAAGTTTTAAAACGCGCTCGTACGCCCAAATTGCTTCACCATATGATTTGTTTTGATAATAACAATTTCCAAGGTTGTAATAGGCAGCAACATTGTTTTGTTCTTGCTGAATTACTTGATTGAACAAGTTAATCGCTTGAGTGATTTTTTTATCGTTTGCAGCTTTCAATCCTTGATCAAATAAATCGGAAGAATAGGAGTGAAGCGCACAAAGTGAACTCACTAAAACAATAATGAGGCGTTTTAATCTACTCATGAATGCATGATTGAATGCGTAATTTGCTTCGCTGAAACGATGAGTGTATCTCGGTCTTCCTCGTTGATTCCAAGACCATAACGTGCTTGTTCACAGGTAGCCAATAAATTACTTAAAGCGGTTATTTTGTTTGGATTGATGTCGCGTTCCTTTAAGTGTCTGAAAATCTCAGAACTACTTAAAATCACTGTATCATCACCATTCAAAAACAAGGATAAGGAGCGTTGAACGCCTTTTTCAATGTAACTGAAATAGTTTGTGTAATCCCTTTGAGAAAGTGCTTTTTCCGCTTCAGAAAATAAATTTTGAACGGCAATTTGGGCATTTTGTTTTGCAACTTTTTGAGAACCAGTTGTGGTGTTTTCTTCTTTTTTCCGCATCCATAAACCAAAAATGAGCGCTAGTACTAGGGGAGAAGAAACGCCAATCCAAAAGCTTTTTTGATTGAAATTTAATGTTTGATTAGATAAATTACCGCTATCGCGACGCAATGGAAAGACTTCCTCTTGAAGTTGATTTTGAGGCAATGAAGCGATGTCATCCGTTCCTTGTTTGAATTTACTATTTTTCTCGATTACCAAAAGATCACTTTTAGTACTTATAGAGCAATACTTTTCTTTGTTCGGATCGAAATACGAGATGCGTGTTTCAGGCAGTGTTTGCTGTCCAAATTTGGTGACTTGAATATTGTATTCATAGGTAATTTTTCCTTCGGCTCCTTTACTGCCAAAAACAAAATCTTCTTTGATAATTGGGTCGCCGTAAACCACAAATCCTTTCGGTAAAGATAAAGTTGGTTCTACGATGTTTTGCAAGTTTCCAACGCCCGTAACTTCTACCAAAAGTGTAAACACATCACCTTGTTTAAACGTGCCTGCTTGAACTGTTCTTGAAACATTAAATTGTCCCACACCACCAATAAAATCCTTTGGTACATTTCCTGGCAATGGTTTAATTTCAATTGTCGCACCGCTAGATGTTAAAGGCATACTTTCATATCCACGTCGCAACAGCAATTTAAACGGATCAACTGTTATTTTGCCTGTTCCTGTAGGGAAAACTACTTTTTTATCGTACTCAAATGTGTAATATGTGAAATTTCTGATGTGTTCTTCTTCCACCATAATGCGGGTTGAAGATCCAATATCATGTTTGTCTAATGCGCCGTTGATCGTGTATTCCTGGTAATCTTCCAGATGTGAAGGGTTGAATTGTGCATATACTTTCGCATTCAAAATCACGCATTCTCCTTCATAAATAGTAGCTTTTGATTTTTCAATCAAGGCAAATGCAGGCTGTTTAAGTTGCTTCGCTGACAATTCATTCCCAGTTGTTACACGTGCATTCTCTTTTCGAATGGTTACTGAAACTGTATTTGATTTGTAGATCTTGTTTCCTTTTTTCACATAAGCAGGACCGAATTTAAAAGTTCCAGCTTTCGGCATAGCACCCGTTTGTGAAAGGTGATAATAAGTAATCACTTTTCCGGTATTGTAATCAATTTCTTGATTCATTCCATTGGAAATATTATAACCATGCACAAAGCCACTTGGAAAATCAATGTCGATTTCACCTTGCACATTTGACTTAATAATAATGGTCAATACTTCCCCAACTTCTGCTTCTTTCGGCTCAACTTCCAACCAAACCATTGGTTTTTGTGCAACCGCATGAAATGCTGCAAACAAAGCGATGATATGTAAAAGTGCAATTCTCATTACCAATCTTTTCCTGATTTTATTGCGTTCCCTTCTTGTCTGCTACCACCCATTTTACGTTTGGTTTCCGCTTCAGATTTCATTAATTGATCCAACATGCGTTCGACAGATTTATTCGGTAAACGCGATGGGTTTTTACCATCCTGTTCTTTGCCATCCTTACCGTTGTTTTTTTGGTTAGGAGAATTTTGTTGATTCTTTTGGTTTTTGTTGTCCTTCGGATTTTGCTTGTCTTTCGGATTTTGAGGTTTGTTTTGCGGCTGATTTTTATCCTTGTTGTCTTTGTTGTCCTTCGGATTTTTCTTTTGTTCGTCTTTTAACCTGCGAATGGCTTCGGATAAATTGTAACGCGTTTCCTCATCAGAAGGATTATTTCTTAGCGCTTCTTTATACGATTCAACTGCTCCTTGGTAATTTTTCCCTTTCATCCGCGAATTCCCCATATTATGATAGGATTTCGCTTTTGCTTGTTTCGATTTTTTAGAACTTGCATTTTGCTCATATATCTTTTCAGCCTTTTCAAATTCACGCGCTTTGTAAGCCGATTGACCCATTTCGTCCGATAGATCAACGTCATTTGGTGCTTTCTTTTGAGCTGATTGATAATATTTCAATGCTTTCACATAATCCTGCTTCTTGTATGAATCACGCGCAACCTTCAGTGAATCTCTCCACTCTTGCGCTGAAACATTCATCCCAATCAAAACAAACAATATGTAAACTTTATTCTTCATTATTTATTTAAACTATAAACTATCAGTTCTAAACTCCACCTCGACTATCGCTCGGCGTTCGTTTATCACTCCTCACTTATCACTCCTCACTCCTCACTCCTCACTCCTCACTCTTCTTCCAAAAAATCCTTTCGATACCACCAAAAACAAACACCAAAATAAGATGGATACAAATAACGGAATTTGATAGCGATTCTCTTGTATGTCAAACTCCAAATCTTGGACCTTAGACCGCTTCATTTGGTTAATTTGTGTTAACAAATCCGATAAATTTGGAAAAGGGTCCGAACTGATGGTATATGACCCCCCAGATTTGGACGCAATTGACTGAATAAAAGAAGGATTAATCCTTGAAATAACTGTTTTTCCAGAAGCTGTTGTTTTGTATCCCAATTCTGGTCTTTCCGGATTGACAGGCACTGGTCCGCCCATTTCTGTTCCCAAGCCTAAAACACTCAATTGGATGCTTTTATTTCTTATTTCAGTGAAAATTTCGTTTGGATTTCCCTCATGATTTTCTCCGTCCGTCACAAGGATGATTCCTTTGGTTGTTTTTTCAGGTGAGAACATTCCAGCTGAAACAGATAAAGCTGCGGCAATATTGGTTCCTTGATTGGAAACCATGTCTGTTTCAATTTCGTTGATGAACATTTTCGCTGCACTGTAATCTGCTGTGAGGGGCAATTGTACAAAAGCGCCACCTGCAAAAACAGCGATACCAATTTTCTCTCCGTGTAATTTATTGATCAATTCATTCAAGGCACGTTTCGCAATTTGCAAACGGGTTAAATCCTTCGAAATATCCTTTGTATTCATGGAGTTGGAAACATCTAAACAAATGACTAATTCGAGACTTTCAAGTGTTCCTGAAACTTTCTTCGTTCCTAAAACAGGCTGTGCCATGGCGAATATCAAACAAACGATTGCATTTCGAAAAAGGAAATATTTGAGAAAACTGTTCAACGATGAAACAGGCTGCAAGATGTATTTTTGAACCGATGGATGCGCTGACTGCGCTAATGAATTGGTGGAATAAATCGTGAAAAAATACATTCCTAAAATTGGAAGCATTAACAACAACAACCAGAAATTCTGCGGATCTTTGAATCCAACTTGCTCTCCAGAAGGCGATTGATCGATGTATCCGATAAGTGCTAAAAGCGCACCGGTCAAAAGCCAAAACAACACTTCCCACACCAGTATTCCACTGATGATAAGCTTCAATCGATATGTAAATTGTTGCTTACTCATACATCTTGAAAAAATAACGATTGGTAAGCCACGTCAAGATTGCCAATACAAATGCCCAATTTAAAAATCCCATTGGTGAGGCAGGTGGCTCCGTTTTATACTGCTGATCCAACATCTTGCGCTTTTCTAATTTTTCAATTTCCTTGTAAATGGATTTTAAACTTTCCTCATCCGTTGCCCTAAAATATCGCCCATTCGCAATTTCAGCAATTTTCATCAAGGTCATTTCGTCTATTTCAACTTCTAAGTTCTCATACCGGATTCCAAACGGAGTGATAACTGGAGTAGGAGCTTTTCCGTTGCTTCCAACACCAATCGTGTATACACGGATGTTTTTTGCCCGAGCCAATTCAGCAGCTGTCAAAGGATCAATGTCACCAGCATTGTTACTTCCGTCTGTCAACAAAATAATGACTTTGGATTGTAAACTATCACTGCGTAATCGGGTAACTGCAGTTCCTAATCCTGTTCCAATGGCTGTTCCACCTTCAATATTTTCTCCTGTAATTTGGTCAATTTGTTTCTTTAAAATGGTATAATCCAATGTTGCAGGGCAAGCTGTATATGCTTCTCCAGCATAAACTACCAATCCTATTCGATCTCCTCTTCGTCCATCAACAAATTCTTTTGCAACACGTTTGGCTGCTTCCAACCTGTTTGGTTCAAAATCCATTGCGAGCATGGAAGAAGAAACGTCCATTGCTAAAATGATATCGATTCCGTTTTTGTAGTTTTCATCCACATCATCATAATCTGACCAATGAAATGGTTTGGCCATAGCGAAAATGAGGCAGCACAATACAATTCCGTTTAATACAATTAAGATCCTTCTGAAGGAAACAATCCAGCGCGTTGAAAAACTTTTTTGACTTGCTGCACTTCCTGAATATTTCCATTCTCCTTCTTTTCGTCTTTCATTGCGGAACATCAACAGCAAAATTACTGGCACAACCAACAGCAACCACAACCAATATGGAGAAAGGAAATCGTATTCCCAAAAGCGGATGTTCCAATTATTCAGCATGATCAAATTCTATTGGACTCGTTTCGGCAATTACTTGTCTGGCAAGCTGCGATACTTTTAAGATGGCTAATTCTTCTGGTTGTGACTTGGCAAATTTCACCATGTCAGATTCGCTTAAAATAGATACAATTACACGAATGGTATCAGCATGCAATCCTTTTTGACCCAAGAGTAACTTTGTTTCGTGCGTAGTTTTTTCTAATAAATTGATTTCATAACGCGAAGAAAGGTACGATCTCAATATAAATGAAAGTTCAATGTAATGTTCTTTTAAACGCTGTTTTTCCCACAACCGTTCTTTTTCTAAAGCATCAATTGCTAGCAGTGTTCGTTCTTTTAATGATAAAACCACAACCGGTTTCGGAATGTCATTGAGCCTTTTGAGCCTATTTCTATAAATTATAATCAATGGAATAAGAACTATAAGCAACAACCACCACCAGTTATTTTTAGCAAACGTTTTCAAAGAAAATGGTTCGTCAGGGATGTCCGAAAAGGATTCTTTGATGTCGTATAAATCTTGTCCTTTTTTTGCTTTTACAAGTTCTGAAGTCAATTCAACGGATGGAAAAGTGATGGTCGAATCATCAATAATGATCGTACACGGGGCTAAAACATATCTACCAGAATCCCATGCAGTGATTTCATAGGTTCCAATCCATACTTTTTCTTTTCCTTTTGAAATGACCGTGTCTTTGAAGGGAGTCAAGATTTCAATTTCATCTGTTGTTTCAGTTGATAGAATTCCTGTTTTCGATTTACGGTTACTCGGAATAATTGAATTTTCCGGAGTGAATTTAAAGCTGTTTTTTTGAGGAAAAGTAATCGTGTAAACAAGCGAGATCTTCTCTCCAACCAAAATGTTTTTCTCGGACAAAGTTGTTGTTCCTTGCTGTGAATAGCCACAAAAAGTGACCGTTAAAATTAAGATATGGAGCAAAAGGTTCTTCATCAACGTTTTTGGAAAAGCGCTACAAGTGGTTTGATCATGTCTTCATCAGTGCGACAAGAAACACTGTCAATACCAGCTTTTTTAAATTCTTTTAATGTGCTTGTTTCGTTTTCTTGAAAGTCTTTTTGATATTTTGCGCGTACTTCTCTTGAACTTGAATTTACCCAAGTAGTTTCGCCTGATTCAGCATTGAATAGTTGAATCAATCCTACATTAGGTAATATCTGTTCAGCAATATCTGAAAGTTTAATAGCAATGGTATCGTGGCGTTTCTTTGTCAAACGCATTCCTTCCATGAAATTATTTTGATCGATAAAATCGCTAATTACAAAAGTAATTGTGCGTTTCTTTTGCGTGTTGCGCAGAAATTTCAATCCTTCGTTGATATCTGTTAATTTACTTTTCGCTTTGAATTCAATCAGTTCACGTAAAATAATTAACACATGCTTTTTCCCTTTTTCAGGAGCAATGTACCGCTCCATTTTATCTGAAACGAGGATCATTCCCACTTTGTCATTATTTGAAATAGCTGAAAATGCTAAAATTGCTGCTATTTCTAACGCTAAATCTTTTTTTGTTTTCTCTGTTGTTCCAAATTCCTCCGAACCAGAAATATCAATTACTAACATGACTGTTAATTCACGCTCTTCTTCAAAAACCTTGACATACGGATTGTTATAACGAGCGGTAACGTTCCAATCAATTGTTCGAACTTCATCTCCAAATTGATAATCCCGTACTTCACTAAACGCCATACCTCTTCCCTTGAACGCCGAATGGTATTCACCCGAAAAAATATGCTTGGTCAAGCCTTTCGTCTTGATTTCCAATCGGTGTATTTTCTTAATGAGGTCGCTAGTTTCCACGTGCTAAATTGAAATTCTTACCATTGTAATTTTGAATTTTCCCATGTTTAATTTTTGTATGATACCGGTCTGAATTTGGTTATGCTGGATTTTATTCCAGTATTATCAAATACGAATCGGCATCAATTAAGGAACTTCTACTTTGTTGATGATTTTATTCACAACATCGGTCGTTGTAATATTCTCTGCTTCTGCTTCATATGTCAAGCCCATTCTGTGGCGCATCACATCTGGTGCAATTGCACGAATATCTTCAGGCACAACAAACGCTCTTCCTTGTAAAAACGCATATGCTTTTGAAGCGAGTGCTAAGTTGATACTTGCTCTTGGAGAACAACCGTAGCTAATCATAGGTTGTAATTGTTCTAATCCATATTTTTCAGGTGTTCGCGTCGCATAAACCAAGTCAACGATATATTGCTCCACTTTTTCATCCAAATATACTTCTCGAACTAATTCTCTAGCACGAAGAATATCACTTGGCGCAACAACTTTACCAATTTTTGGAATTCCACCAACTTGAACGTTTGTGCGGATAATTTGTTTCTCTTCTTCTTTGGTTGGATAACCTAGAAACACTTTCAACATAAATCGATCGACTTGTGCCTCAGGTAAGGGATACGTTCCTTCTTGTTCAATCGGATTTTGAGTTGCCAATACCAAGAAAGGTTTTGGTAAAACGAATGTTTCTTCGCCTATAGTTATTTGGCGTTCTTGCATCGCTTCCAACAAAGCACTTTGAACTTTCGCTGGCGCACGGTTGATTTCATCAGCCAAAACAAAGTTCGAAAAAATCGGCCCTTTTTTAACTGTAAATTTCTCGCTTTTCTGATTGTAAATCATGGTACCCGTAACATCTGCAGGCAATAAATCAGGTGTAAATTGAATTCTACTAAAATCAACATCAATGGCATCAGCAAGTGTTTTTATTGCCAATGTCTTTGCCAGACCTGGAACACCTTCCAAAAGAATATGTCCATCTGCGAGTAAAGCAATTAATAAACGATCAATCATATATGTCTGACCTACAATTACTTTTGCGATTTCTTCGCGTAAACGTTGAATAATCACTGCCTCTAATTTTATTTTCTCACTAAGAACCCTCAGCGCTTCAGCTGGGTTAATTGGATTAACTGCATTGCTACCTTCGACGTTGGTCGTGTTTTCTGTCATATTTTGAATAGTTGAATCTACAAAGGTGACAAAGATTAACTGCTGAAAGCTTGATTTTGCTGTTAAATATTGTTAACATTGCTTAGCACTAAACACAGGAAAAGAACGCAGATGGAAAAGAGAACTTGCAAAGAATGTGGACAGAATTTAACGGGTCGTAGAGATCAGAAATTTTGTTCAGATTATTGTCGAAATTCATTCAACAACCGTCAGAATGAAGATGCAACAGCGTATGTGCGTCGAATCAATAATATCTTACGAAAAAATCGTCGAATCTTAGCGGCTTTAAATCCAAAAGGAAAAGTTACGCTTGATGGAATAACGCTTGCAGAAGAAGGGTTTAATTTTCATTATTTCACCAATATCTACAAGACCCAAAAAGGTTCACAGTATTATTTTTGTTATGACCAGGGATATATCAAAATGGATAATGATCAATACATGTTGGTACAAAAACAGGATTACGTGAAATAGTTTTGACGAACGCCAGAATGACTTTCTGTAATATCTAATAATGTGTTTAAATAGATTTTGGCGACTTCCATTGATTTTCAAAAAAAAATATCAGCCACAGATGCACAGATTTATAAATACATAAGCAGAATGGTTAACTTGAATTTATTTAAATATACGACCGAAATTATATTGGTATTATTCAACTTAAATTAAAAACATCATATTAGTGAAATAGAATAATCTGTGCATCTGTGGCAAAATTATAAGCTCAAATTTTTGTTGCTTATTTAAATATTCTGTATTCATTCGCAAAGCACCCACCAATCAAAAACTCATCTCCTTTTTTAACTAATGTTCTGCCAAATTGTGCGAGTGTATCTGGAAATTCTTCCATCCACATGTCTTTAATGAGGTAGAGTTTCTTTTGTTGAAAAACCTTGTCGACCAATTCATATTTACGCACCGCATATGAGAATTCGTGAGGTGTAGCGATAATGTGATCGGGATCAACGCACGCAATTAAATAAGAATTCCAATAATCACCAATGATTCCAATTTGTCCTAATTTTTTAAATTCTGAGATTGTTTGAACTGTTGGTTTGAACGTTTTTGGCGAAACATATTTTAAATTATAGAGTGTTCCTATTCCTCCAATTAAAACAGTAAAGAGCGCATAAAATCTGAGTTTTTTTATGAAACTATTTTGAACTTGAGAACCTTCAATAAATAACAAAAGTGCAAATGACAATGAAATATATGTACACGTAAAATACCTTCTTGGCACATTGTTTTCGAAAGTCCAAGATGAAATTAAAATGACGAAAAGCAAAACAAATCCTTCTATTAGGAAAAAATAGAACCATCTATTTGGTTTGCTTTTCAACTTTTTTCTATTGAATAATAGAATGCCAATTAGGATTAAAACGAGGTAAGTGTAAATACTCGTAAACGGTTCGTTTGCTTTAAATAACAGCATATCGAAAATGGATTCGAAGAATTGTTTAAACGTGTTTAAAATATTCCCGAAATCACTAAAACTGGAATAGGATTGATGAATTGGCGAGAAGCTTTTTGCTTGTTTGATAAAAAGGAAACCGAATATCACCCCTACAAACAAATACAAAACTCCTTTATTCAGAACGATATTTTTAACGGATGGATTTTCCTTCATGAATAACAGCGATTGAATTCCAATCAAAACACCAATTGAAACGAGGGCCATTTCCGAAACCCAAACCGCAGTAACAAGGGTCAGTATTAACAAGATAAATAGCGAATGTTGTTGAAGAATTTTTGCTTTATTCAAATTGATTTGATGTAATAAAAAACAGGCAATGGCAATTAAACTATAGTGAATTCCAAAAGCAAATTGGGTCACATCAATCATGTGAATGGGAGGGAAGAACCAAATAATGCAAAAAATCAGTTTGTACCAGTTGTTTTTCAGGAAAGAAGCAAACGCTAAGAATCCAGTTAAAAGGATTAAATAATGGGTGATTGATTCAGAAGTTAAGGCGGATAGATGAAATACTTTGTAAAAGAATTGAGCGAGTAACGGGATCAAACTTCCCATTCGGTCTTGACCCCAAAAGTAAAAGTCATTAGGTAAATTAAAATCGTGAATCATTAATACAGTTACGGCATTATCTGAATTCAACAAAGGATAAAACAAGGAAGAAAAAAAGAAAAAGGACAGACTAGAAATCAGAATGACCAATACCAAATAAGTGTTTCTGCTCATCAATGTTTAATTACAAATTTCAAACAAATGTAATTAAATTCAAATAGGTGAAAGTAATCAAGTTTCAAGAAAATCTTAGGTAAAAAAAAATCCACAAACACATCGCTGCATTTGCGGATTTTAACTACTAACCACTATTAATTATTACAACAAAATATGACTCAAAATGTTTACTTAGATTAAAATAAACAATTAGATGATTATTCTGTTTAATAAAAAAAGAAAGCATGTATCAATTAAAACGTACTCAATTTGTAAAAACCGACTTGGCAACGTGCTGGGATTTTTTCTCATCGCCAAATAATCTCAATAAAATTACCCCCAAAGAAATGGGTTTTGACGTTTTAACGGAAGGCTCAGAATGCATGTATGAAGGATTGATGATTGAATACAAGGTGCGTCCATTGCTTAATATTCCTTTAAGATGGATTACAGAGATTACGCATGTCAAACACCAACAGTATTTTGTGGATGAGCAACGCAAAGGGCCATACAAAATCTGGCACCACGAGCATCATTTTCGTGAAGTTGAAGGAGGTGTCGAAATGACAGATATTGTATCGTATGAATTGCCTTTTGGAATACTCGGTAAATTAGCCCATCCGTTGCTTGTGAAGAAAAAACTTAATCAAATATTTGCCTACCGTTTTAAAATTGTAGACGAATTGTTTGTTTAATATACTGCGAATTATTCAGTCGTTATTCCTTGAAATTCTTCTTCATTTTCTACTGCTTCTTTTTTTGTTAAGCGTAAAATTGCATCCTTGTGATGAGCAGGTGAATAAATCGTGTACATTTTTAATTCATCGCTGTTTGAAGTGTTAATAATGTTGTGTTTTGCTCCAGCTGGAACAACAACTGCATCACCATCGCGAACATCATATGAGTGACCATCAATAATAACTTTTCCTGTTCCACTTTCAAATCTGAAAAATTGGTCATTATCAGTGTGAGTTTCCTCTCCGATATCTTCGTTTGGGAGCAAACTCATTAATACTAATTGACTGTGCTTTGAGGTATAAAGTACTTTTCTGAAATTTAAATTTTCCTGAGTTGCTTTTTCGATTGAAATTTTAAATCCGTTCATGATATTTTATGTTTTAAATGTTGTTAGTAATCCTTTAAAGGTAAAGTAACTGTTTACATAAAAACAGAACAAAAATCATCTTATTAAAAAAAATAATTATAGTGTTTTCACCAAGTCAAGTGCCTTTGTAATATGGCCTTCCGTGTCGGTCAATGAGTTGTAAATTCCACGAATTTCTCCTTTTAAATCGATGATATATGTCACTCTACCTGAAATAAGTCCAAATAAACTTCTTGGAACACCAAACTCATTTCGAACTTCTTGTTTTGTATCGGCAAGTAAATTGAAAGTTAGTCGGTTTTTTTTGGCGAATTTTAAATGTGAGCTAACTGAATCGGAAGAAATTCCAAAAACTTCGCATCCTAAGTCTTTGAAAGCCTCATGACTATCACGAAACGAACAAGCTTCTTTTGTACAGCCACTTGTATCATCTTTTGGGTAAAAGTAAATAACGAGTATTTTTTGACCGATGAAATCAGTTATATTGATTGTTTTCCCATCTTGGTTTTCTAAACTGAATATTGGACAATTATCTCCTATTTGTAATGGCATACTTAGTTATTTAGTGCTTGTTTATATCGTTCTATAACTCGTTCTCGAGCAAATTTGTGGTCAATTATTGGTTCTGTGTAGTTGGAAGTTCCGAATTCTGGAACCCATTTTTTGATGTATTCAAATTTCTTGTCAAATTTTTCTTGCTGCATTGTTGGGTTAAAAACACGGAAATAAGGTGCGGCATCGCAACCACAACCTGCAGCCCATTGCCAACCTCCAACATTGCTTGCTAATTCGTAATCCAATAATTTTTCGGCAAAATAAACTTCTCCTAGTCTCCAATCCAATAACAAATGTTTTGTCAGAAAACTCGCAACGACCATTCGAACGCGGTTATGCATAAAACCTGTTGAATTTAATTCTCTCATACCTGCATCAACTAAAGGATAACCTGTTTTTCCTTCGCACCATGCAATGAAATGAGAATCATTATGTTCCCATTCTATTCGGTCATATTGTTTTTTAAAAGCATCTTTTGCGGAATGTGGAAATTGAAAAATGATCATTTGATAGAAATCGCGCCAAATTAATTCATTCAAAAAGGTAGGATTATTTGAAATAGCAACTTTCACTAATTGTCTTAAGCTAATTGTACCAAAACGCAAATGCAAACTTAAATGACTTGTAGCATTGAGTGCGGGATAATCTCTTTTTTCAGTGTAGGATTTTATAGTTGGAATTGGGAATTCACGAGATGGAAAAGAAACTTTTATTACTGATTCAAAACCTATCTTTTCTAAAGTCAACATTTCAGTTTCTTCAGATTTAGCAAGATTATCCAAGTATTTTTCTACAGGATATGTTGCAACATAAAATGCATTTATTTTCTCTTTCCACTTGCGGTAATAAGGTGTAAATATGGTATAGGGTAAGCCATCAGATTTGGTGATTTCATTCTTCTCAAAAATCACATGATCCTTTGTACCAATAAACTCAATATTTAAATCAGAGAGAAGTGTATAAATCTCAGTGTCTCTTTGTAAAGCATATGGTTCATAATCTCTGTTTGTATAAACAACTTGAGCATTAAATTCATGCGCAATTTGAGGAATTAGGAGAATTGGATTGCCAAAATATATCTTTAAATCAGATCCGAACTGTTGATACTGCTTTTTTAAATGCTCTACCTCTTGGTGAATAAACAAAACCCGTTGATCATCTTTCTTAAGTTTTGAAAGAATTGATGTATCAAAAATGAAAATTGGTTGAACAGAATTACTGTTTTTCAATGCTTTATATAAGCCTGCATTGTCATTTATACGGAAATCTCTGCGGTGCCAAAAAATAGATGTCATTGACCGTTGTATTCTACCGCATTATTTTCCGTTTCCCATAAACGTATCGTCAATTTGTAATTGAGGTCAATCTTTGGTCTCAATAAGTTCCATGAAACCAGCGCAATGTTTTCTGCGGACGTTTTCAAATCTTTGAATTCCTCACAATCTAGGTTCAAATTTCTATGATCAAAGCGTTCGGTTACATTTTCTTGCACCAATTCTTTTAACTTTTTCAAATCGTAAACAAATCCGGTTGTAGGATCAATTTCACCTTCAATCCATGTTTCCATAACATAGTTGTGTCCATGATAATTAGGATTACTGCATTTACCAAAAACCTCTAAATTTTTTTCATCACTCCATTCTGCATTAAACAAGCGATGAGCAGCATTAAAGGTCAATCTCCTACAAACTTTCATTTTCTATGGATTTTTTGATTTTATCGAAATGTTCGAGAATAATTACTTTAAACCAAAAAGTGAAATCAGTTGGTTTTTCTGAAATAGCTTTTTTTAATTGTTCTAAATTCAACCATTTAAAATCAATTGCTTCTTCTTGATTTAAAATTGGATCTTGGTTTGTGTGACCAATTAATACATGGTCTAATTCGTGTTCGATTAAATTATTATCAAGTTCCGCTTTATAAATGAAATAAAATAGTTCCTTCATTTCACAATCAAAACCCATTTCTTCTTGCAATCTTCTATGTGCCGCAGATAAATTTGATTCTCCTGGATTCGGATGACTGCAACATGTATTAGTCCACAATCCTTCTGAATGATATTTACCAAACGCTCGTTTTTGGAGCAATAATTCTGATTTATCATTGAATATCAAAACAGAAAAAGCACGATGAAGTAAGCCTTTTTGATGGGCTTCTAATTTCTCCATTTGACCAATTTCATTATCATGATGATCAACTAAGCTAACTTGAATTTTTTGATTCAGATCCAATTAAAGTAGGTTTAAATTATGTTTTAGATAGGAAGTCAGAAATAAACGGTATTTTTTATTATTTGGTATTCTTATTCGTTCATTTAAGATGGAATGTGCAGAAGTGGATTTTATTTTATTGAATAGTTTGTAGTAATATATATACGCCATGTAAACACCAAATCGTGCATTTTTAGGAAGTTTCATGATTCCCTCATACCCTAATTTGAAATCCAATTCAATATCTGCTTCAATTTCTTTTTTCACAGTTGAACTAAAATCATTTAAATTTATTCCAGGGAAATAGGTGCGTCCCAAATCCTTGAAATCTGCTTTTAAATCTCTTAAAAAATTGATTTTCTGAAATGCAGACCCTAATTTCATAGCAAAAGGCTTTAAACGTAGATATTCTTGTTCACTTCCATTCACAAAAATTTTGAGACACATTAATCCTACTACTTCAGCTGAACCTAAAATATACTGTTCATACTTATTGATATCATACGCCTTTTTGTCTAGATCCATTTCCATACTTAACAGGAATGTTTCAACTAAGTCTAAAGGAATTTTGTATTTATTGACAGCCCATTGGAAGCTATTCAATATAGGGTTTAAAGATATACCTTGATCGATTGCTTTATATGTTTGAACCTTAAAATCGTTCAATAATTCTTCTTTATCAAAATCATGAAATGAATCAACGATTTCATCAGCAAAGCGCACAAAACCATAGATAGCATAAACAGGCTTTTGAATATCCTTATGTAAAAAAGAAATGCCCAATGAAAAAGAAGTACTGTATCTTTTGGTAGTAAGTTGACTCATTTCATGTGAGACATTATCAAATAGTTGTTTCATAGCAATGTTGATTTATTCTGCGACTTTTTGGTTATGTACGCCATAGTTTTTAATTATTTCATTCGCAACCACTTCACCAGAAATTATTGATGGAGGAACGCCTGGTCCAGGCACAGTAAGTTGACCTGTGTAAAACATGTTTTTCAATTTCTTGTTTTTCAAAGATGGTTTTAAAAATGCTGTTTGCTTTAAAGTGTTAGCAAGACCATAAGCATTTCCTTTGTACGCGTGGTAATCTTTTTTGAAGTCACTGATGCAATAGCTTTTTTTATAAATGATATGCGCACGTATTGCAACACCAGTTTTCGCTTCAAGGCGATCAATTAATAGATCAAAGTATTTTTCTCTTGTTGCTTCATCATCTTTTAAATCTGGCGCAATTGGAATTAATAGAAATAAATTTTCCATTCCTTCTGGCGCAACAGTTGAGTCTGTTATTGATGGTACACATGCATAAAATAGGGGAGCTGAAGGCCATTTTGGATCTTTGTAAATGTCTTTGGCATGTTGTTCGAATGCTTCATCAAAAAACAAATTATGGTGATTCAAACCAGTAATTTTTTTATTGACACCAAGGTAAAAAAGTAAACTAGATGGTGCCATTGTGCGACTTTCCCAGTATTTTTCTGAGTAATTTGCTTTTGTATTCAATATTGAAGAATCTGTGTGTTGGTAATCTGCCCCAGAAACTAAAATGTCTGTCTCATATTCTGTGTCAATTGTTGAAACATGCGTAACACGATTATCTACATATTTAATACCTGTAACTTCTTGACTAGTGATGATTTTTACGCCGTTTTCTACCGCTATTTTTTCAAATGCTTCAATGATGTTAAACATCCCACCCATTGGATACCATGTTCCGAGAGAAATATCAGCATAATTCATTAAAGAATACAATGCTGGAGTATCTTTTGGCATTGCACCTAGAAATAGAATTGGAAATTCTAAAAGGGATAGTATTTTATCATTTTTAAAATAACTTCTAATGTATTTTGAAAAAGAAGAAAGTAATTGAAGTTTAAAAATACCTTTCAAAATGCGCATATCGGCAAATTCTGAAAGTTTTAAACTTGGTTTAAAAACCAAATCTTTCATTCCAACGTCATACTTATAAGCAGCATCTTTAAGAAACTTTTTAAGCTTTATTGAACTTCCTTTTTCAAGCGTTTCAAACCAATCGAAAAGTTGACTTTCGCTTGCAGGAATTTCAGAATTTGTTCCGTCTTGCCAAAAAACATTGTACGAAGGGTCTAATCTTATAAGTTCATAAAAATCGGATGTGGTGTAACCAAATTTTGAATAAAATTGTTCAAAAACATCAGGCATCCAGTACCAGCTTGGCCCCATATCGAAAACAAACCCGTCAATTGTAAACTGGCGAGCTCTACCACCGATTGTTGAGTTTTTCTCCAAGATAGTTACATCATAACCAGCCTTTGCTAAAAATGCCGCAGATGATAAACTGGAAATTCCAGCACCGATTATTGTGACTTTTCTCACCATTAGGCCATTGAATAATTATAGTCAGGTAATAAATCCATAAGTTTTTTTCGAGCAATGAATATACGACTTTTTACTGTCCCAATTGGAATATCTAATTCTGATGCGATTTCTTTGTATTTGAATCCGTTAAAATGCATTTCAAAAGGTTCTTTATATTCGTCACCCAATTTATTAATTTGTTTGTTAACTTCCTTCTCCAATATAAAATTAATTGGCGAGTTAGATGAATCAGAACTGTTCAACATATATAAATCTTTCGATTGATCAAATATTGTTCGTGATTTCACCTTTCTTCTGTATTGATTAATAAAGATATTGCGCATGATAGTGAAAACCCAAGCTTTGAAATTGGTTTGTGGCATATAATAATTTCTATAAGTTATCGCTTTCAACATTGTTTCTTGTGTCAAATCTTTAGCATCATCTAGGTTTTTCGTAAAACTTATAGCGAAGGATTTTAAATTATCTTCCATTCCAATTAATGCCTCGTTAAATTCTATTGTTGACATATCTATTTTGTTTAATGTTTCCATTGTAAAGTTAAACAAAAAATGTTTAACAAAACACAATAAAAGTTAAACAAAATATATTTTTCAAAAATAAAAATGAAATTAGCTTATTAAGTTCCTCAATATCAATATAGTTACATCATCTGTTTGTTCAGCATCTCCTTTCCAAGATTTAAATTCTGATTGAATAATTAATTCTTGTTCAGATAACGGCAATCGGATATTTGACTCGAACATCTCAAGCATTCTTCTAAACGAGTATTTTTTATCTTTTTCTCCACCAAACTGATCTTGAAAACCATCTGTGATTAGAAATAAAGAAGCATTAGCGTTAAATTTTATGTAGTGTGTTGTGAAACCTATAAATTCAGGAATTGGCATATCTCCAATATGTTTGGTGTCACCTTTCAACATTGTGAACAAATTAGATTCATAAAGTAAGAATCGAGATCCAGCGCAAGCAAATGACAGTTCGTTTGTTTTATGGTTGAAAACACAAATTGTAATTTCCATCCCATCATTCATGTTTCCTTCCTCAAATTCTCTGGGTAAAGCTTGTATGAGTTTTTCGTCCAATTGATTCAGAATTGAACCTGGATTAAAATTTCGTTGCTCTAAGACGATATTATTCAATAAATTGATGCCAAGTAACGTCATAAAAGACCCTGGAACGCCATGACCTGTGCAATCTGCTAAAGCGACAATCGTAAGATTGTCAATTCTTTCTAACCAATAAAAATCTCCAGAAACGATGTCTTTGGGCTTATAGTATATACAAGATTCTTTGAATGACTTATTAAAATTATCTCGTTTAGGAAGTAAATTGACTTGAATTTTTTGTGCGTATTTTATACTTGAGGTTATATCGTCTCTTTGTTGTTTGATTATTTCTTGTTGTTCTCGTTTTAACGTAATATCTCTTGCTAAAGCCAAGAATCCTGTAACTATTTTTTTCTCTCCAGGTTTATATAAGGTTGTAACATATTGTCCCATCCAAATAATTGTTCCATTTTTTGTCTTGAAAGGGAATTCTAAATAAGAAGTTTCTTTTCTTTTATCAAAGTGGTTCTTATAGAAAGACTGTACATCATTTACATATTCCTCAGGAATAAAACTCATTGAATTTTGGTGCATTAATTCTTCTTTGAGGTATTCCAGTTTTTCAAAGCAACGATCATTCAAAAAACTGAAATTGCCGTTTATATCGCATTGGTAAATTAAATCTTCAGCATTTTGAACCAATAATTCATAGGATGTTTCAATTTCTAATCGATCGGTTACATTTTGCCCAATGATTACTTTTACATTTTCCGTGAAAACTTTACACGACCATTCCATCCAATTAATTTCCTTTAATTCAGAAAGCATTGGTACAAGGTATTTTTGACCATCTTCAAAATCTTTTGTTAAATCAACTTTTCTGAAACTGCCCTCTTCGGGAACAAAAGTGTTTAAAAATGAAATGTGTTGACCAATTAGTTCAGTATTAGAAACTGGAATAGTATTAGAAATATTTTCACTTACATATGTCATTTTGCCTTCAGAATTAAAGGCAATAGTTGGAACATCTCCTTTGTTTATAACTCCAGAAATAAAAAGTAACTTTTCTAAAGCATCATATCTTAAATATGTGGCAATTATTGCAAAAAATGCAGCAAAAAACACGGCAATTAAAAACAATATTTTATTATAAACTGTGCCGTCAAGCTGAATGGAAATAAGAATACAAATAAGAAGGAAAATGAGAGAATAAACTATAACAATTCTGACTTTCTCAAAAATGTAAGGTGAGAGGGAATTAATTAATACGATTGCAATAATGAAAAAAGGATGCAAACTAGTTGTGAAAACATCAATCAAATTGTGAGACATTGTAATAATGAAACCAGTGATTAATATATAATTATAAATGTTAACTTGATCGTGTTTTTTAGCTGTTAATGAAATCAAGTAAAGTGATAGCATTATAAATCCACTTGCCAGTGTGAGACTTAAATTACTCTCTATACTAGTATCTATTAATGGACACAATAAATGAATAGAAACATCTGCAATAAATCCAAATAATAAAATATTTGGTGTTATGGTAAATGTCAAACTTGTTTCTTTTGTTTCAAATACATTGCCCGTGCTGAAAGATCTATTTTTTTTAATTAGAAATATATTTACAACAACCAATAAAACAAGTAAAAAGAAAACAAACCATCGTGATTTCCATATAGGGATTTGAACCGCAATTGGATATCTTCCAATTTCACTGAAAGTAATGCGATCATATGTTGACTTAACTTCAAGTGTATAATCTCCGTTTGGTAAATCATTAATAAATATTTCGTTTTCGCTGTTGAAATCTGTCCATTCTGAATCTTTTCCAATAATTCTATAGGAGTATTCTATATTTTTTATTTTAGGATTGATAACAAGAAAATTGAAGTGAAAGGAATTATTTTTTTTCGACGACAATTCGCTGCCGATAAGTTTAATATTCGGTTTACTAGGAGTAGAAATATTTCGAAGAACTGCTGTGTTTATCAAAAACAAGCCTTCAATTGTTCCTACGAAAATACTATTGTTGTCTTGAAATTGAGAACGCATGTGCGTTTCATATCCTGGAAATCCAGAATTGCCTGCAAACCAACGATAATTTAGAACAATGCCATATTCATTTAAATTAATTATGTTTATGCCCTTATTTGTTCCAATGATTAAATTTCCAAATTGGTCAGAATTGATTGTGTAAAATAAAGTAGAAGCGAAAATTTCCTTTTTGTCAAGCACAACATGCTCACCACTTTTCAAAAATCCAATTAATCCTTTTTCTCCTGTGAACCAAATGTTTCCATAGATATCTTTAATTGAGTTCCCTATATATGAACCAATTGACTTTGGGGTTTTTATATGGTCGAATTTATTTTTTTGTAAATTATGAACTATTAATCCATTGTTCGTTCCAAAATAAATGTATTTGCCATTTTCAGTTACTTGGGCTGAATATACATGAGAATAAATTATTGGATTAAAATCTATTTTTTGATTTTTGAAATTTTGATTCAAATTGAATTTCATCAAACCTTCACCGGCAACACCAACCCATAGAATTGAGTTATGAATGAATAGCAGGGTTATTTTTTTGTTTTTTAATTCAGGAAAATAATTGCCCTTAAGTTCTTTCGTTTGCGTGTCATATATTTTTATACCGTTGGTTGTTCCAAGAAACAATTGTTTCTCATATTGAACAACACAATTGGTTCTGAACTTATATTCCTTGAATTCGGAATCGGATGAATATATATTAGCAATATTCGTTTTTTCCTCCATTGTACTAATCAAGTTTTCTCCTCCTTGTGATTTGAAAATACAATTGATGTACGATGAATTATAAACAGGACTTAATACAACTTTTGTGAAAGGCTCTAATGATATTTTATATAATCCTTTGTATGATGAGCTAATCCAGAAATCACCATTTCTATCAATAATGATGTCCTTACAAACTTCTAAAGGATATTCATAATTATGCGCTATTTGGGTATAAAAATTTTTTGTTGAATGAAAGATTTCATTTGTCGAAGTTATAAATGCACTCTTTTTATTTAGTCGATTTCCATATAAAGCAATTATTTCTTGTCCGAATGAAAGCGAAGATATTGGTGCGTTTAAATCTAATTTAAAGAGTTCATCTTGATCAGTTAAAATAACTTTTAACTCTTTTGACATCGTTCCATCGTATAACAATATTTCATTGCCTTGAACGAAACCAAATTTAATAAAATCTGTTTTAGATAAAGGCAAATTTAGCCAAGTTGACAACGGAATTAGTTTAGAATTTTTATGTGAATAATGAAAATTTCCTAAAGAACTTAAAATGACACAACCGTTTTTTAAAGAAATTATATTCGTTATAATTAACTGTTTTCCACTGTTTTTAAACGAATGTATTTGAATGAGTTTTGACTCTTGCACACGGAATATTCCTTTCGATGCAATAATTAATAGGGTGGTGTCGGTTTTAATGATTTTTAGAAAATCCCCTGTTTTAGCAGTTGACGCAAGAATTTGTTTGAATGAATTATTCGAGAACGTGTAAAGTCCTTTATATTGAGACGTGAAAAATAAATCATTTTTATCCGCTATGATTGATGATATGTGATGGTTGTTTTCGACTTGATTTGAATGATGTTCTTGAAAATTGTATCCATTATATGACATCAAACCTGCGCCATCTGTCCCAAGCCAAATAGTGCCATCTTGAGATTGTGCAAGGCTTAAAATACTAGAGATTGGCAATCCATCCTTGTGACTGAAATTTTTGAATGTATAAAGTTGCGCAATTGAAAAATTGCAGAGGAAAAGTGTTACAAATAAATAAAATAGGTGTTTCAATTTTTAATTTAGTTTGACCATTGCCAAAATAATTAAAATAATTGATTTTCTATTAGCGTGTGATGACTTTGATGCCTGATTTCACATTGTGTGCTAATTGCTTTACTTCATCTAATGATTTTCCAGCAATTGTAACATGTCCCATTTTTCTATAAGGTTTGGTAGTTGCTTTCCCATAAATATGGGGATGTACACCAGGAAAGGCCATGAACTTCTCTAAACCTTCATAGTAAACTGGCCCTTCGAATCCCTTTTCTCCCAACAAATTAATCATTGCTCCCGCTTGAATAATTTGAGTCGAACCTAACGGTAAATTTAAAACAGCTCGCAAATGTTGCTCAAATTGAGAAGTTACATTGCATTCTATTGTGTGGTGACCACTGTTGTGAGGTCGAGGAGCAATTTCATTAACTAATAATTCGCCTTCAGCAGTTAAAAATAATTCAACTGCAAGAATTCCTACCATTCCCAATTTCTTTATTACATCCTTGGCAAGTTCAGTGGCTTTTTGTTCAATTTCAGATGAAATGTCTGCTGGCGCGAAAAGAAATTCAACCAAATTTGCTTCTTCACTAAATTCACATTCAACTGCTGGATATGATTTTATTTCTCCTTGCTCATTTCTCGCAACGATGATAGATAGTTCCTTTGCAAAAGGAATCATTTTCTCCAAAATTGAAGGACCTGTAAAGGCTTTTTCAAAATCAGTGACAGTCCGTAATGCTTGAACCCCTTTTCCATCATAACCACCTGTAGTTAGTTTTTGCATACAAGGTAACATATCTAGATGATCTGCAAGTTCTGCTGAAGATCCAAGAAAACAAAAATCTGCAGTCGGAATGTCATTATCTAAATAAAATTGTTTTTGAATCCCTTTATCTTTAATGATTTTCAATACGCTTGGTTGTGGAAATACTTTTTTACCAAGTTTCTCTAAAGCTTCAAGCGCATCTATATTAACGTTTTCAATCTCAACAGTTAGCGTGTCTTTATCTAATCCAAATTGATATAACGCATCATAATCTGTAATAGATCCTAACGTAAAAGAATGTGCAATATCTTTACATGGAGCATTAATATCTGAATCTAATACATGCACATGTACATTGAAATTAATTGCTTCTTGAATAAACATCCGGCCTAATTGACCTCCACCAACCATCCCTAAACGGGCAGTATTACCATACCAGAACTTTTGCATGGGACAAAGATAGCAGGGATTTTTTGAGTGGTTGATAAGTTTTAGAATAAAAATTGAAGTTATTTTTTTAATTAAATAGTACCTTTGCTATTCACAAAACACGAATAGGTGATTCAATTAAACGATAAGTCATTCGATGTGTTTATTCAGGAAAAGGAAATTTTGAAAGAAATTTCTGATTTGGCAAATAGAATAAATACTGATTATAAAGGGCAAGAAGTAACTTTCATTGCAATTTTAAACGGTGCGTTTATGTTTGCTGCGGATTTGTTAAAATCAATTACCATTCCTTGTGAGATATCTTTTGTTAAAGTCAGTTCATATCATGGCACTACCTCAACAGGCAGAGTTGATGAATTAATTGGTTTGAATACCGATTTAGAAAATAAGCATGTTATTATTTTAGAAGACATTGTCGATACTGGTATTACAATTGACAAAATCATTACATTGTTAGGCTCAGAAAGTTTGAAATCAGTAAAAGTGTGCACATTACTATACAAACCGGCTTCATTTTTAGGAAAGAAAGCTCCAGATTATGTTGGATTTTCAATTCCTAATGCATTTGTTGTAGGTTATGGTTTAGATTATGATGAAAAAGGAAGAAATTTACGTGAAATATATCAATTAAAAGAGGATTAACCTCATTCAAAAAGTAGTATGTTGAATATTGTTTTATTTGGACCTCCAGGAGCAGGTAAAGGAACTCAGTCAGAGAGATTGATTGAAAAATATGGACTTATACATCTTTCAACCGGTGATGTATTTAGAGCAAATATTAAAGGTGAAACAGAACTGGGAACATTGGCAAAAAGCTACATGGATAAAGGTCAATTAGTTCCAGATGAAGTCACAATTAATATGCTTCGGTCTGAAGTATTGAATCACAAAGATGCTAAAGGTTTCATTTTTGACGGATTTCCAAGAACAAATGCACAAGCTGAAGCATTGGATTCTTTTTTGAAATCAATTGACACAAAAATTAGTGTTATGCTCGCTCTTGAAGTGGAAGAAGTTGAATTGAGAGAACGATTGAAAAAACGAGCTGAAGTTAGCGGCAGAGTTGATGATGCTAATCCTGAAGTTATTCAAAACAGAATCAATGTTTATAACAAAGAAACTGCACCGGTTAAAACTTTTTATCAAAATCAAGGTAAATTTACTGCTGTGAATGGAATTGGTTCTATTGATGATATTACGCAACGTCTGTTTCAAGAAATTAATAATTTATAATAGCATAAACTCAATTTTATTGAAATGCCATCCTGATATCAGGTTGGCATTTTTTAGTTTATTGATTGAATAATCCTACCTTTGTAAAAAATCCCTTTATGGCTTCTGATAATTTTGTTGATTACGTAAAAATTCACTGTACTTCTGGAAATGGAGGAGCGGGTTCGACGCATTTTCGTCGTGAAAAGTATATTACAAAAGGAGGTCCTGATGGTGGCGATGGTGGCCGTGGTGGACATATTATTGTTCGAGGAAACAAACAACTTTGGACCCTGCTGCACTTGAAATTCAAAAAACACATCAAAGCTGGTCATGGTGGTCATGGTTCAGGTAATCTACAAACTGGTGGACAAGGTCAAGATCAATACATTGATGTTCCTTTAGGAACAATCGCTAGAGATTTAGAAACTGGAGAAGAGTTATTTGAAATAACTGAAGAAGGAGAGGAACGAATTTTACAACCTGGTGGACGTGGGGGTTTAGGAAACAATCAATTCAAATCGCCTACCAACCAAACACCCCGTTTTGCACAACCAGGGGAAGAATCTAAAGAAGGCTGGAAAATTCTTGAATTAAAAGTATTGGCTGATGTTGGTTTAGTAGGTTTCCCAAATGCTGGAAAAAGTACATTACTATCTGTTGTAAGTGCTGCGAAACCTGAAATTGCAAATTATCCGTTTACAACATTACGACCAAATCTTGGAATTGTAAATTATAGAGATTACCGTTCATTCATAATGGCTGATATTCCAGGAATAATCGAAGGAGCTTCGCAAGGAAAAGGTCTTGGTTTGAGATTCTTAAGACATATTGAAAGAAATTCTTTATTACTGTTCATGGTTCCATGCGACTCTGATGATATTCACAAAGAATACAAGATATTGTTGAATGAATTGAAGCAATATAATCCAGAATTAATGCATAAAGATCGAATTTTGGCTATTACAAAATCGGATATGATTGATGATGAATTAATGGCTGCACTTAAAAAAGATCTACCGAAAATCCCGTATATTTTTATATCTTCTGTAGCTCAACAGGGCTTAACAGAGTTAAAGGATATGATTTGGGAACGCCTAAACAATGATTGAGTATTTTGAAGAAATAGACCGACATATTGTTCTTGCCATTAATAGTTGGCATTCTCCATTATTGGATGAGGTTATGTGGTGGATTTCGGCAAGAATTACTTGGATACCCTTGTATATTTTTATTTTAATTCTAGCATTCAAAAAATTAACAAGGCAAGATTTTGTCTTATTTATTCTCTTTGCCGTAATTGCTGTCATTATAACTGATTTAGTATCAGTTCATTTATTCAAAAATGTATTTTTACGGTACAGACCATCACATAATTTGCTGTTAGTAGATCAGTTGCATTTTTATCAAATAGCTCCTGGAAATCTTTATCAAGGTGGAGAATATGGCTTTATCTCTTCACATGCAGCAAACTTTTTTGCAATTACTACGGCTTCTATATTAGTACTCAATAAAGCATATTTAAAATTAAAATTCTTGCTATTGTTCGTAGGGATAATTATCTGTTTTAGTAGAATTTATTTAGCCGTACATTATTTATCTGATGTATTAGTTGGCGCGGCAATTGGTTCCTTAATTGCATTTTTACTCTATAAATTTTGGTATTTAAGATTAACTTCACCTAAAAAATAAAGATGAATTGGGTTTTAATATTTATTGGTGGAGGATTAGGAAGTCTTTTAAGATATTTGATTGGAATTGTTTCTTTAAAATTTTGGCCAACTTCTTTTCCTTTAGGAACCTTAATAACAAATTTTCTAGCTTGTTTATTATTAGGATTTATAGTTTACTGTTTGTCAGAGAAAATGAATCAATATGATTGGATCAAACCACTTCTTTTAATTGGTTTTTGTGGCGGATTTAGCACCTTTAGTACCTTCAGTCATGAAACTGTTCAATTGATAAATTCAGGTTGTTTTACTATGGCAGGATTAAACATTCTCCTTTCCCTTTTTACAGGAATTGCAATTATTTTTTTCTTAAGTTCTACTGTGAAATAAGGTAAATCAAGCAACTGGAATTTGGACATGTATTTTATCCAATAATTCTTTTCTTTTAGATACGATTTTCGAAAGATCCATTTTTCCAATTACTCCCTTCTCTTTGAAGCGCACAAAATTGATCCACCACATGTATGCAGCTAAGCCTAATACTCCGATCAATGCATAATAAAGAAAACCTAACCAATAACTCGGGAAAACGAAATTGTAAAACAAAAAGATGAATGGGATATTGATTAATCCCATAAAAATCATTCCTAAAATTAGTTTGACTGAAGCCCAAAAAACGCGTCTTTTGAATGTTTTCTCTACAAATCGTTTTACAATAAAGTATGGAATACTGCAATGTGCAAATCCAAGCAGCGCGAATGGGAAAAGGATAAATAAGTATGCTAATTCTTTTGTTCGATTAATTTTTCCATCTACACTTAATTCATGTACGTAGTTTTCGTTCACTTTTAATTTGCGTAAAAGAGAGAAATAACGCTCCATTTCATCTTTTAATCCTTGAAGATTTTCTAATTGTTCTTCTTTTTGTTCGTTTAGCCAATTAGCAAGGTGTTTAGAATATTTCCAACGTTCAATTAAAGGAATTTTTGTGTCGCTGTGTTTAGCATTCATGCCTTTCCGCGTCAATTTCATCACGTTTTCATGAAAATTCAACCAATTCTTATCTTCGACATGTGTAATTTGCTCTTGCATCAAGGATTCAATCCTTTTTGTAAGCTCGTTAATTACTTTATTGGGATTAGCCTCGAATTGTTCCTTATAATCATTTAAACAAATTTTGTCGGATGTTGATACTAGCACGTCGCTTCGCATTTCATTAGGATCTGAATAATTACATCCTACAGCCGCTAAATAAACTTTTTCTTTCCAATTGATAGCTTCCAAAGTGATAAACCCAATTCGAACAGCTCCTTTTTTAATTGGCTTCAATCTCCGCACGAAGACATCATCTGTAAATCCTTCTCCAAAAACTAAAAGATTTCTTCCACCCTTTAATACTTTAATACATGTCGCAAATGCCTTTTCATTTTCATTTTTTGTATTCAATCCGTCGTGTTGACGATATATAGGAAGACTATGTGCTGCCCATAATATAGGTCGTGAAATAGGAGTGAAAACGTCAGAACGGGTCATGAAAAAAAGAATCGGAGAATTGTATGATGCAACGACTAACGGATCCATGAAAGATGCGCAATGGTTGCTCACATAGATCGTTCGGCCCAAGAAACCCTTTGGTGAATTTACAGTTTTAGTGCGGGGATAAAAAAGTAAAAGAGCGTATTTCTGAACGACAAAAAGTATTGCATATAAAGGTCTCATAAGTAGGAATAAATAGGTTAAAGTTTTTCTGATGATTTAGACTTGTCCTTTAATTCTTTATCTACATTTCTATTTTTTCCTAAATAATATCCCAATTGAATTTCGTGTGTTGAATTACCAGCTGTTCTAATTTTTCCAACCGACTGTTCAAATGCATAACTAACATATAGATTCTTAATTAAGTTTGTTCCAACTTGAAAAATCAAACTGTTTGAAGTTCGAAATTGAACGCCTAACCAACTGCTGTTTTTATATAAAAAACGGGTTCCTAAATCCATAGAAATTGGACTATTGCTAGTCATTTTCACTACAACAGATGGTTCAATAGATAAATCTGAAGTTGCTTCGAATTTATATTTTGTTATCATGAAAAAGTGTCTGTTAAAATTATTAGTTGTCACTATTTGGTTTAATTCAACTTTGTTATTCAAAATTTGCGTTCCGCTGATACCAAAAAACAATTTCTTTCCATAAACCACTAAACCAGCCTGTGCATCCCCTAAATTTTGTGTAGCTGTATTACCTTGGAATTGGTCATAGGTATTGTCATTCGATTGGTTTAATATCACTTTTGTATCATTGATTCTGAAATTACTGTATCCCAAACCAATACCAAGACCAAAATTCAATTTTTTAGTCAAAGGCATGTGATAAGCATAACTCCCTTGAATAGATGTTTTTGAGAATGGACCAATTGCATCATTCCAAATTTTCCCACCAATAATATGCTTGCGTTTTGCTGTGGTGATTTCAGGATTTTTGAATAATTTATCATTTTTAACATTGAATTCACTCAATGCATTTCCGCCATTTCTTTTAATTCCAATTTGACTATTTCCAGAAATTAATACTGTTTTAGGGCCACCATCATATCCAATCCATTGCATGCGTGTTGATGCTTCAAAATGCATTACATCAGTCAATCCACCTGCTGCTGGATTTAATAAATAGGGATTGTTCACGGCGTTAGCAAATTGATATTCTTGCTGACCTCTAGAAATAAAAACTATCAAACAATTTATGATAATCAGGCTTGTAAATTTCATACTATATCTCATCCTGTTATATATTAATGTATTATACTGATTGGGCCATTATATACTGTTGAAGCTTCATCGTTCAACTCAATTTTATAAAAATATGTTCCCATTGGTAATTGTTCTCCATTAAATGTTCCATCCCAAGGGTCTTCATAACCAATCGATTCAAAAATGATTGAACCCCATCTATTAAATATAAGGACTCTGCATTTTGGGTAAACTTTTTCTAAATAGTTAATAACAAAAAGATCGTTTTTACCATCCAAATTAGGCGTAATTACAGTTGGGAAAATAGGATTAAACCCATCAC
The DNA here is from genome assembly GCA_945902745.1 of Chitinophaga pinensis. Taxonomy (GTDB): domain Bacteria; phylum Bacteroidota; class Bacteroidia; order Flavobacteriales_D; family Crocinitomicaceae; genus M0103. Next base: position 34,349 of record CAMDNE010000015.1, read on the forward strand.
AAAGCGACGTGATAATTGTTATCGTATCAGCTGTGCTATTGCATAATGGATGTTCCAATTTGTATACTAAAATATTGGTTCCTATACCAAGATTTTCGACAGTTGTAGTGGGTGAATGAATATTTTCCAAAAGACCTGATCCAGAGATGAATATCCATGTAGCCGTTTGATCTATTGCTGGAATTGTGCCATTAAGACTAAATAGTTGATTCTCTAGACAAATTGTTGTGTCTTGTTCATTGATTGTAGCTTGTGGAGATGAGTATACATGCATTGTATCCGACGTTGTAGGACATGCCCCACTAGTAATTAACCAAATGAATTGATTCCAACCTGAGCCTAAATTACTTGCTGTTGAAGTAGCAGAATTAACATCACTTATAGTCGCTCCTAGATTAGTGGTCCAGGTGCCAATTCCATATAATGGGACATTTGCTGTTAAATCAACTGAAAATGAATTACAAGCATAAACTGTATCCACGGTACTTGCTGTTAATGGTGAATGAGAAACAATTACTGAGATGGTGTCACTTGTACTTCCACATGACAGAGAAGATATTGTCCAAACAAAAACATTTGTTCCGTAACCTAAGTTATTTACCCCTGTTAAATTTGCAAACTGATTGTTAAATATTCCTTGTCCACTTAAAAGAGTCCATTCCCCTGTTCCGCTTGTAACAGGAATAGCCTCAATAACGGCGCTGTTAATGTCACACAACGAAATCGTATCAACTAAAATACTTGCTGCTGAGGGAAAATCTAAAACTTCTACTTGAAATGAACACGTTTGTGAATTAGCAGAAGAATCTTCTACAGTATAACTTAACGTTGTTATTCCAACTGGAAAAACATCACCAGAACTAAAACCTGTTGCATCTGTTTGAGTTAAAAACGCAAAACAATTATCACCAAAAGTTGGGTCAAGATATGTGACAACTGGATTACACGTGCTAATATTTGATGGGCAGTTAATTGTAGGCATTATTCCTTCTATAACCGTAATGTTAAAAGTGCATTGAGCAAGATTTCCTCCAGCATCCATTACCTCTAATTGAATTGGTTGTGTTCCTGACTGAATAATTGTTCCTGGCGCTGGCGTTTGTGTAATTGAATAGCCAGGACAATTATCAAGAACCAATGCAGTTGAACCAAAATTAATTATGGTATAATCACAGTTCACACCATTGTTAATTGGTGCAGGTGAAGGACATGTTATTAAAGGTGCCTCAGTATCAAAAGGGGTCATCATTGTTATGCACGTTGAACTATTTCCATTTTGATCTGCTAAAGTGATTAAAACTGCTGTCAATCCAGTTGATAAACTTCCTACAATTGGATTTTGTGTAATTGTCATATTTGCCAAACTACTGCAATTGTCAGTTCCTGTAATTAAACCACTTACATCTGGAATGTTATATTGACAACTTGAATTAATAGCAATATCAAGAGTTGAAGGACACGTTAAAACTGGATCAGTATTATCAATTACAACAGCAAAAAATGTACATGTTGCAATATTATTTGCTGCATCCGTAATTGTCATCGTGATTTGGGTATTTCCATTAATTGCACTGCTCGGTGCAGGTGATTGGTTAATAGTTAACTGCGCCAAGGAGGAACAATTATCACTTGCTGTTACAAGTGACGTGTAATTGGAAATATTTCCAGAACAATTAACATCAACACTAACAGTTTGAGCTGATGGGCAAATCACAGTTGGGATTGTTTGATCTACAACAGTCAACTGATAATTACAACTTGCAGAATTACCTGACAAATCAAAAACTGTCAGTGAAATTGTATGAGGACCGATTGGTAAAGCTGTCCCAATTGATGGTGATTGTGAATATGTCAAAGATGCAATTGATGTGCAATTGTCAGAAGCAGTCGCTAATGATGAAACATTTGGTAACAAATAATCACATGCCGAATTTGTACCGATAGAGGTATTTACTGGGCATGTTATTGTTGGATTTGTAGCATCTATTGGGGTTGCTGTAAATGAACACGTGCCTGAATTTCCAGACTCATCAGTTCCAGTCATTGTAACTGTAACTGCACCATTAAATGTTGTTGTTGCAATAGGGGATTGAATATAGGTTATATCTGTTGTGAAGAAACAATTTTCAATATGAGAAGTTAAAGGTATAAAATTCGATAAAGTCGCAAAACAACTTGCATTCATATTGATTGTCTGATTCGATGGACAAACAAGTTGTGGACGTATCGTATCAATAACCGTTTGAATAAAACTACAAGATTTTGAATTACCTGCTTGATCAGTAGCGGTTAAAACTACCGTTTGGTTAGTTGACGTAAATGTACCTCCAACTGGCGTTTGAGTAAATGTCATCAATGCAGCAGAAGAAGTACAATTGTCTGTCCAACTTAAAGTTGAAGTGAAATCAGGAATTGAAGTTTGACAAGAGGCATTTAAATACCTAATTGATGGCACTGGACAAATGACATTGGGTTTGATTGTGTCAATTAAGTTAACAGTAAAAACGCATGATCTTGGAGTGCTAGGTATACCGCCAGAAACTGTAAGTGTTATTAGTTGATTTGCAGAAATAAGGGTTCCTGAACTAGGAGACTGGCTTACTGCAAGTAATGCATTTGAAACACAATTATCATGCACAACAGCTAATCCTGTATAGTCCAATATGTTTGCTTGACAGCTATTATTAGCATAAATCAATTGATTTATTGGGCAAATTATTGTTGGTAATATAGTATCAACTGTAGTAGTGCTAAATAAACAAGTCGCGAAATTTCCTGAAGCATCTGTTGCTGTTATTGTTACTGGTGTAACAACTGCTTGACCATTGATAACCTGCCCAACAGGAGGGTTTTGAGTGTAAATTAAGGGTCCGGAACAATTATCTATTGCAGACGCTGCAGTCATATAATTTGCTATTAAACCATCACAATTACTATTAACATAAATATTCGTTGCACCCGGACATTGCGTAAAAACTGGAGGGTTTAAATCAACTATATTTAAAGAAAAAGAACATTGTGAAGTATTGCCTGCTTCGTCCATCGCTGAAAGAGTAACAGTCATAGAATTTCCAGGAGTTATAGGAATTAAAGAAAATTCAAGAGGTACTTGTGTTACTAAAATATTTGCAGAATCTGTACAGTTATCAGAAAGTGAAATCATTCCTTTCGTATAATCATCTGCAAAAGCCACACATGCCGAATTAACAGGTTGAGTAATACTTGTTGGACAGATTATAGTTGGATTAACAGTATCTGTTCCAGTTACTTTGAAGTTGTCAATTGCTAATGGAAAACCATTGATTACATTGTTGTCATAGGTGAATCGTACACCTAATAAAAAAGTTGAAAAATTTAAACCCACTGGCAATGAAATGGTTGTTGTAGTCCATGCAGTTGACATTGCAAAATTCGCACCCACTGGAATCCATGTTGCACCGCCATTTGTACTATAGATTAATTCTGCAAAATCTTGAGATAAAACACCTTGAATTCTGTAATCGAAAGTTGCTTGCAAATTCGAAGCACAATTCCCTACAATAGTAGTATATGCAATTGCTTGTTTCACTCCAGATGCTGAGTTAGTATAAGAATATTGGTCTTGATTTCCAATACCACAACCTAAACCAACTCCACCTTCTGAAATATGAAAAGCAGTAACTCCTGCGCCACCAGGGCCATTTCCAGGGCACGAACTTTTTTTCCATTGATTTGGCGCAAGATCACCAGAAATTGACCAATCAACAAATGGTGGTTCAAAATCTGCAGAATAAAGGGTGGTTTGCCCATTCGCATTCATAGCAAAAAGAACAATTGAAGTAATAATTATATAGCGCAACATAGTTTGTAATTATGTGGTTTATTTTTTTAAGGTTACAAAGATATAAAACAGAACTGTTTTATAACAGTTTTAACGTTGTAGCTTTTCAACAATTCAAGCTTGTTATCATTATATTATGAGTTTGAATCTCTCGATTAATAGAAAAATTTTATTTATTAATTAGCATCTTTTTTTTAAGAAATCCAATAAAGTTTGAAATCAACAATTCATTTGCTAATAACTTTTTATAGGTCTTAGAATAAACAAGATGATTTACATCTAATTTCGTCAAAACTAATTGCATGAAGACGGTAGGTATTTTTTGTGGTGGATTTTCATCAGAATGGGAAATTTCTTTGAAAAGTGCCCAAACAATTCAAGATAATTTTCCGAAAAATTTTTCAACGGTGAAAATTGTTGTGGAAAAGGATAACTGGTTCGCTTTAATTGGGGAAGATTCTTTTCCTTTTGATTTAAACACGATGACTTTCAATGATGGAAAGTTGATGAAAATAGATTTAGGTATCGTTTATATTCATGGGGATCCTGGAGAAAATGGTAAAATTCAAGCCTTGCTTGAAATGAAAAACATTCCTTATTTAAATTCAGGACCTTTAGCATCTGCGTTATCTTTTGATAAATGGTATTGCAATCAATTTTTGAAAGGATTTGGAATTAAAGTAGCAAAATCATTGTTTTTGATGCAAATTAATCAAGTTTCCCCTGAAAAAATTATTGAAGAATTGGGATTACCGGTTTTTGTTAAACCATCAGATTCAGGTTCTAGTTATGGCATCTCTAAAGTGAAAGCGTTAACCGAAATGTTGCCGGCTTTAGAAAAAGCATTTAAAGAAGGACGCACGGTTGTTGTTGAATCATTTTTGGATGGCACTGAAGTTACATGTGGAGTTTACCGCCGAAAGAATGGGGTTTATGCACTGCCGCTTACAGAAATAGCTTCTGAAAATGAATACTTTGATTACGAAGCGAAATATTTAGGAAAATCTCAAGAAATAACACCAGCTCGAGTTGATGATGAAATTAGGGCTGAAGTTCAAAAACAAGCTAAATTTATTTATGAATTGTTGCAGTTAAAATCCATCGCAAGAATTGATTTTATGATTGTGGATGATGTGCCAAATGTCATAGAAGTTAATACTACTCCTGGATTTTCATCTGCGAGTATTGTTCCTCAAATGATCAAATGTGACGGTGGAAACATACATGATTTTTGGCAAGAAATAATTGAGGTTGAGCTTAATCTTTAAATTTGGAAGTAGTCAATAAACGGCTAATGTATTTAAAACTTTTTCCATTTTTTCAACAGTGGCATTACTGCTATTGTTAAAGTTGCTAATTGTTAATGCGAACGCTATTTTCTTTCCAGACTTAGAATTTATATATCCGGCATAAGATTTTATTCGTGACATTGTCCCGCTCTTTGCAACCACTCTGCCTTCTCCCGGTTGATCTTTACATAATCCACTGATTGTTCCTGATTTCCCTGCAACTGGAAGTGTTGAGAAATAGACAGAATGATTTTTAGAAAGGGACATTGCTTTTAAAAGACTACAATAATGAGCTGCTGAAATTCCATTTGACCGAGAGAGTCCGCTTCCATCAGTCAAGTTTAATCCGTTAAAACTAAATTTTTCCGCCCAATATTTTTCTATTTGTTTCAAACCTTCCTCCGTACTTCCATTCCCCGTCAATTTGTATCCAACTAAGCAAACAAGTTCTTCGGCCAATAAAGTAATACTTTTCATATTTGTCAATGTCGCAATTTCCGATATTTTTTGTCCTTTATTACTGTAAATTAATTTGTAATTGGTTTGATATCTGTTTTTAAGAATTAGATTTTCTTGTCGTACCGATTTAGCACCTTCTTTCACACTAATTCCTACTGAATTCAATTGTTGTGTTAACTCATAAGCTAATTGAAATTCAGGATCCGGTAAACTGCCTTTCACTTCAAATGATACTTGGTTTAGAGGCAATGATCCATTAGAAAATCTATCCAAACAATATGGTCCTCCAAAAATGTAGGAGTGGTCACCTGAAACATTATCAGAAGTAATATAATTGTGAAACACTAAGTTTTGAACGGTTGGGAATGTAGATAACAATTCCGTTTTTGCTCCAGGATAACTTCCCGTTTTAAAAACGAATTTCAACATGTTGTCGAAGAGACAAATTCCAGAAGGTCCAGCTCCATAGTAATTCCCCATGTCTGACCAATTCCATCCATCGGGCACCCCTAAATAGCCGAATTCGGATCCGTCACCATAAATACTCCCCGTAATAGTTTTTATTCCTAATTTTTTTATCGTGTCTGCCCATGTAAGAAGGAAATCTCTTTGATGACCTTCATCATGAAAATATTTACTTCCAAGTGTCATGTCTCCACCTCCTCTAATCCAAATATTGCCTGTTAATGTTCCTTCCTTATCAATGCTTCCATCTAGGTATATGCGTGTTTCTGGCCGATAATTTGCACCTAATATCTCAATTGCAGAGGCAGTTGAAAAAAGTTTGGCAGTGGAAGCAGAAGCCAAGGATAAATTTGGATTGTGTGCAGCGATTTGAACCCCAGTTGCAAGGTCAATTGCTTGAAATGAAATACCTGCATTTATGAATTCTGGAGAATTAGCCATTGAATTAATTGCAGTTTGAACAGTGTTTTGAGCGGTTACTGATTCTAAACTAGTTAAAAAATAGAATATTATAAGTAATCTTAGTATCTTCATCCCGTAAAAATTTAAGTAAAATTCATCATTCTTCTTGTTTGTTTTTCAAGTTGTACAAAAAATTGTCAACATTTGATTGAATGAAACAATTATAGAATGATTTTGTAGTTATTTAAAAACAAAAACAAAGCCATTTCTGAAAAAACAAAATGGAGTCGAAGAAAAAAATAAAAGTACTAAGGATTATTAATCGTTTTAATATTGGTGGACCAACATATAATGCCACTTTTTTAACAAGATTTATTTCAGATGATTTTGAGACTTTATTAGTAGGTGGTTTGCCAGATGAAGGAGAAACTGATTCTCTCCATGTTTTAAAAGAATACGGAGTTGTGCCTTTGTTGATCGATGAAATGAAGCGTCAGCCAAGTTTTCAAAATGATAGAAAAGCTTATTTACGGATAAAAGAAATTATTAAGGAATATCAACCAAATATTGTTCATACACATGCTTCGAAAGCTGGAGCTCTAGGGAGGAAAGCTGCTTTAAATTGCAAAGTACCAATTATCGTTCATACTTTTCATGGTCATGTTTTTCATTCCTACTTTGGAAAGTTAAAAACAACCTTATTTAAATTAATTGAACGTCGTTTGGCTAAAAAGTCGACAGGTATCATAGCAATTTCGGATTTGCAAAAAAAAGAACTATCAAAAGATCATAAAATTTGTAAAGACCATAAAATTACTGTCATTCCATTGGGTTTTGATCTCAAAAAGTTTAATGATAATTTAGAAGTCAACAGAGAATTGACAAGAAAGAATTTTTCAATTGCAAAAGAAGAAATTGCCATAGCGATTGTAGGTAGATTAGCTCCGATTAAAAATCACCAATTTTTTCTGGATGTGATTCAAGAGATTTCAACTAAAATCTCAAAAAAAGTTGCAGTATTTATTGTTGGTGATGGATCAGAAAGAGAAGCGATTGAAAACAGAATTTCACAAATGAATTTAGGCGCTAATATTCGAGTCGAAATGACTTCTTGGATTAAAGAAATCGGTGTTTTTAATGCAGGAATGGATATAATGTGTTTGACATCAAATAATGAGGGAACGCCAGTAAGTTTAATTGAAGCTCAAGCAGCATGCATCCCAGTTATAACAACAGATGTCGGAGGTGTTAAAGATATTATTTTAGATGGAGAAACGGGCTTTATTGTACCTAAGAATTCTATTAAAAAATATACAGAAAAACTGCTTGTTTTAATTGAAGATGAAAATAAACGCAAAAAAATGTCACAAAATGGATGGTCTTTCGTAGAACATAAATTCCATTACACAACGCTTGTAAAAAATATGGAAACGTATTATAAAAAGTTGTTAAATGAAAAAAATAAATGAGGTATAATAGAACCGTACGATTAATGACATTTATAACTGTTGGATTGATTTTTCAGCAATGTGGCATTAATAGCAATATTATGTTTAAATCCGCCAAAGGAGAGCATGCTAATGCGGATACCATACCAATGACTCCATCAGAAGATTATCAAATTTCGGTGGATGATAAATTGACTTTTTCATTGTCAACGAATAATGGTACTAAAATAATTGAATCGATGAGTGGTATTCAAAATGAAGGCATTGGTGGCGGAAATCGTTCAGAATATATTGTGCGTAAATCGGGGAAAGTTGAATTGCCAATTTTAGGGGAAGTTGCAGTTTTTGGTTTAACAATTCCGGAATGTGAGGACACACTTCAAAAACTTTTTTCCAAAGAGTACCAAGATCCATTTGTACAAGTTTCAATTACTAATCAGCGTGTTATTGTTTTTCCAGGAAATGGAAGTGATGCTAAAGTCATTCCTCTTACGAATTCAAACACGACTTTAATGGAAGCAATTGCTGCTGCTGGCGGAATTACGGAAAGAGGCAAGGCTAATACAATCAAATTAATGCGAAAGGAGAATGGTGTAAGAAAGATTTATGCCATTGATCTTTCAACTATTGATGGATTGAAGTTCGTAGACATGGTGGTGCAAGCTAATGATTATATCTATGTTGAACCAAACCCAGAATTAGCGAAGGAAGTAGTCAAAGAGATTGCGCCTATTTTTGCAATTATTTCTAGTGCTCTTGTAATTTTCACTGTCTTCACAAAACTTTAATTTTGAATAGAAGCTCAATCATTATAAATAAAGAATACGATTCAGATATTCTAAAGACAATTATCAAAAGATATTGGTGGTGGCCATTATTATTTGTATTTATTTTTTCCACAATTGCCTATTTTTCTTTAAGATATACAAAACCTACTTATGAATCAACTATGATTATTCAATTGGATAATCAAGATAATGCAAAAGACGTAATTGATGTTGAAAATATAAATTCAAAAGAAAATGATATCTCATCAGAAATAGAATTGATGCGATCACAATTTTTATTTGAAAAAGCGATTCAACGAATTAATTATAATGTAAGCTTATTTTCAAAAGGAAATCTCTTAACTGAAGAACGATACAATTCAAGTAGTTTTAATATCCAACCCTATTCTTTGAATGACTCATTATTGATTAATGTACCTATTTTTGTTACTTATAATGAGGGAGAGATAGTTTTAAGTTATCAATTTCAAGGGAAGAATAATAAGATTTCCGGGAAATTAAACGAGCATATCGTCAATCAACATTTTGACTTAGTAGTTAAAACAACTAATCCATCAGAATTTCAAAAGGATTCAGAACAAAATGAATTGTATTTTATTTTCAATAGTATTGAATCCTTTGCAGCGAGATATTTGTCTTCACTACAAGTTTTTCCAATAGATCCAATAGCCAAAACGATTCAAATTACTTTTAGAAGCAATAATCCACAATTATGCTACGACATTTCATTAGCAGTTTCAGAAGCATTTATAACGTTTGACGAGGATATTAAAAGAAAAGGTTCAGAAAATATTCTCTTATTTATTGATCAGCAATTAGATTCATTGTCGAATGAATTGAAAAACTCAAAGGATAGTTTGATGTATTATCAGCGTAAATCAAATATTCCAGATCCTGAAGAGATAGGTTCAACAATATCTGAAAATATTTCAAAATCACAAGATCAATTATTTGTAATTGAAGAGGAAATACGCTCCTTGAATTCTGTAAACAATAAGCTCAAAGCAGATCCAAATAGATTAGACGTTTATCGCTTACTTCCTGAAATGCTCGGCAGAAGTTATGAGCAATCATTGACTGCGCAAATTACAAGTTTACATGACTTGTTAGAACGCAAAGAAGATTTACTTTTTAGAGTTACAGAAGAAAATAGTGAAGTTAAAGGCATAAACTCAAAAATACAAGCCAAATTAAATTCGATTCGCAAAAGTATTAATGTCATTTTAGATAGATTATATAGTAATAGTAAGGCATTAAGTTCTAAGATTCAAGGATATGAAGGAGAGTATTTTGAGTTACCTGAGAAGAAAATGGAATTTAGTCGATTAAAAAACATTCAGGATTTAAATGAAAAATACTTCACTTTACTAACCGAAAAGAAGTTCTTGTATTCAATTTCTGATGCTGGATATTCTTCAAATAATCGAATTCTATCAAGACCTATTGTAAATTCAACTCCTGTTTCGCCGAACAAAAAACTGATATACACCACATTTGTAATGTTTGGAATTGTTTTAGGTTTGGCTGTAATGTTATTTAAATATTTAACATTCAATGAAATTAATTTAATTGAAGATTTGAAAAAATTATTACCAAGTCAAGCTTCAATATTGGGCGGTGTTCCTTTAACCAAAACAGTTATGGAGTTTTCACAATTAGTTGTTGGTGATTCTCCAAAATCGATGTTAGCAGAATCTATGAGGAAGATTCGGACGAATTTGAGTTATATTCATCCAAATTATAAAACCATTGCAATATCATCTTCAATTTCTGGAGAAGGGAAAACTTTTGTTGCGATGAATCTCGCTGCGATTATTGCAATGTCAGGCAAAAAAACAATTCTTCTAGATTTAGATTTACGTAAACCGAAAATCCATCTTGGATTAAATGCCAAAAATATTTTCGGAATGAGTGGGTTAATAATAAATGAATTTACAATCGATCAATGCATTCAACATTCAACAGTTGAGAACCTGGATTTTATAACTGCTGGACCAATTCCTCCAAATCCATCTGAATTACTATTAAGCGATAAATTCAAAGAAATTGTTGAAGAATTAAAATTGTCTTATGATGTTATCATTATAGATAATCCGCCAATTGGTTTAGTGTCTGATGGAATCAAGAATTTAACAGAATCAGATATACCAATTTATGTTTTTAAATCTCATTATTCAAAACGTAATTTTGCATTCCGTGTGAAAGAACTTTTTGAAATGAAGCAGTTGGAAAAATTGAATGTTATTCTAAATGGTGTTGCGACAACAAAAAATTCTGGCTATGGTTATGGCTATGGTTACGGATATGGTTATTACGAAGGAGATAAACCATCCAAACGTGAACAATTAAAAAATTGGTTGAAACAAAAACTAAAGCGTAAAAAATAACAATGCAAACATTCGAAATAAAAGATCTTTTATTGATTCAACCTAGAATATTTGAAGATGACCGTGGACTTTTTTATGAGTCTTTTAATGAAACAAAGTACAAAGAAATTTTAGGTGCAGAAATTCAATTTGTTCAAGATAACATTTCTGTTTCAAAGAAAAATGTGTTACGAGGTTTACATTTTCAGAAACCTCCGTTTGCACAAGGTAAATTAGTAACTGTATTGAGAGGGAGTGTTATAGATGTTGCTGTTGATTTGAGAAAAGAATCTGCAACTTATGGGCAATATCAACTTGTTGAGCTCACTGAGAATAATAAACTGCAATTTTGGATACCTCCTGGTTTTGCTCACGGCTTTTGCGCCTTGGAGGATGATACAATCTTTTCCTACAAATGCAGCAATTATTATTCACCCCTACATGAGGAAACTATCATGTGGAATGATACAGATTTGGCCATCGATTGGAAAATAATTAATCCAATTGTTTCAGATAAAGATAAAATCGGAAAATATTTTAATACATTTGTTTCGCAGTTTTAAATTGTATAAATGCTATTCATAAATATACTTGAGATTATTGGTTTTGGAATTGGAGGGCTGTTTATATCTTTCTTGTGTAATGGTTTGTTATTGCGTTTTTCTCGCTCTTTAGGAATTAGAAATAAAAACGATATTACTGTTCGTTGGAGCAATGAATCAAAACCATCCTTAGGAGGAATTTCATTTTTTATCGTATTTGTTTTTTCAGCCATAGGCTATTCGATCGTTTTTTATGAAGAGAATATTTTTCACAATAAAGAATATATAGGATTATTTATTGGTGGAAGTATTGCTTTTTTAATGGGACTTGCAGATGATGCATATAATACTCGTCCTTTGGGTAAACTGTTTATACAAATCTCTTGTGGTCTTATTTTAATTGCAACAGGAACCGTGATTGATTTGTTTCATATTTATTGGATAGATGCACTTTTAACAGTTGTTTGGGTTGTTGTTGTTATGAATTCTTTGAACATGTTAGATAATATGGATGGGATTACTGCAACAACAGTGTTGTTCATTCTCTTCTCATGCTTAGTTGGTGCGTGGTTGATTTTTGGATTCAATACTGATATTTGGTCTCTGACATTAATAGCAATTATCGGTTCAATTTTGGGATTTTTGTATTTCAATCTCCATCCAGCAAAAATATTCATGGGTGATGCAGGCAGTCAATTTATCGGTTTTTTTGTTGCTTTTTTTGGAGCCAGATTTTTGTGGAATGTAAGTTCAAATAACGAGACGGAAAGCTGGGCAAGTTTTCTAATAGTTTTAATCGCTTTCACACCGGCTGCGGCAGATACATTGACAGTGGTAATTAACAGGTTGAAAAAAGGAAAATCGCCAATGGTTGGAGGGAAAGATCATACAACCCACCATTTAGTTTATGCTGGATACAATGACAAACAAGTTTGGATTGTCTTTTTTTTAATTGGATTATTCTCTTTTTTATTGACAATTGTGATGATCAACTTAATTCAAATGGGAATAATAATCCCAATTTTATTCTTCGCACTTTATTTTATTGTCGTTTTCGGTTATCTCTATCGAAACACAATTAAATTTCCTCAAAAGAAATAAGAATAAGTCTGGCAATTTCATTAATTTCGTTTGTTATTTTAATCGAATGAAATTCCTTTTTTTAGTACTTGTTATTTTCACATTTACAGCTTGTAATCAGCCTGTAAAAAAGGTGAATTCTGAACCGATCATTAAAAATGACTCTGGGCACCATATACTTCCTAAACTTCCTGAAACGCTTGTTTTTTGTGGACAAACTGTAAATTTAGAAGATGAAGATATTCGTGAACGATTAGACAAAGAATTGTTGGTGAACGCCTATTTTCAAAGTTCAACAATTCAAGCTTTGAAACGAGCAAATCGTTATTTCCCAGAGCTTGAACGAATCTTAAAAGCAAATGGTATTCCTGAGGATTTCAAATATTTAGCAGTGATTGAAAGCAATTTAATTCAGGCCGTTAGTCCGGCTGGTGCGCAAGGGTTTTGGCAATTCATGCCTGGTACTGCAAAAGAGCATAATTTGATCATGAATGACGAAGTAGATGAACGATTGAATATTGAAAAAAGTACAATTGCTGCAAGCGAATATTTGAAGTATGCTCATGACACATTGAAAAATTGGGTATTGGCAGCCGCATCATATAATAGAGGAATTGGAGGTGTGAGAAGTGATATGCGTTGGCAACAAACAGATAATTACTTTGATACGCATATGAATTCTGAAACTGGACGTTATGTGTATCGAATTTTAGCTGTAAAATTAATTTTTGAGCATCCTGAAATGTATGGTTACGATTCAAAAGCCATCGAGTTGTATGAACCATTTTGCACAAAAAATGTTTTAGTAAAAAGTTCAATTACAAACTTGGCAGATTGGGCAAAGTCACAAGGAATTAACTATAAGATTTTAATCAAGTTGAATCCGTGGATTTTGACGAATAAATTGACAATTAAAAATCATCCTTATACGGTGAAACTTCCTGCAAAAAATTGCAAACTTAAACCGTATAAATCATACCAATAAATTGAAAGAACCAGAAGACGGATATATAGAGGTATTTGGAGCGAGAGAACATAATTTAAAAAATATTGATCTTAAAATCCCACGCAATCAATTGGTTGTGTTTACTGGTTTAAGTGGAAGCGGAAAATCTTCATTGGCATTTGATACTATTTTTGCGGAAGGACAAAGACGCTATATTGAAACATTTTCTGCTTATGCCCGTCAATTCCTTGGTGGATTGGAACGTCCTGATGTTGACAAAATCAATGGTTTAAGCCCTGTAATTTCGATTGAACAAAAAACGGTTTCTCGTTCACCTCGTTCTACGGTTGGAACAATAACAGAAATATACGATTTCCTACGTTTACTCTATGCCAGAGCAAGTATTGCTTATTCGTATGAAACAGGGGAAGAAATGGTGAAGTATTCGGATGATCAAATAGTAGATTTGATTATTCAGCAATACGAAGGGAAGAAAGTAATTTTTCTAGCACCAAAAGTAAAAGGTCGAAAAGGACATTACCGCGAATTGTTTGAGCAAATCCAAAAAATGGGTTTTACAAAAGTTCGAATCGATGGAGAGATCAAAGATATTGAAAAAGGAATGCGCTTGGATCGCTACAAGATTCACGATATTGATTTGGTGATTGACCGATTGCACATCGCAGAAACAGACCGCAAACGAATTTATGATTCTGTTATTACTTCGATGAAACATGGTAACAAAGCCATGATGGTATTGGATTTTGAAACGGAAAAAGTACGCCATTTTAGTCGTTCGTTAATGTGTCCGACGTCTGGGATTTCTTATCCTGAGCCAGAACCTAGTTTGTTTTCATTCAATTCCCCTTATGGTGCTTGTCAAACATGCAGTGGCTTAGGTGAAGTTTCTGAAGCTGATATCACGAAGATTATTCCAAATCCAAAATTATCCATTAAAAAAGGTGGTTTTGCTCCACTTGGAGAATACAAGAAAACGTGGATTTTTGATAAATTGGAAAGCTATTTAACGCAGGAAGATTTTTCTATCACGACTCCGTTGGAAGAAATTCCTGAAGATATCATGAACGTCTTGCTTTATGGTAATGAAGACATTGAGCGTTCAAAAAAGAATAATACTGTTGTGTTTGAAGGAATCATCAATTTTGTTTCTCGGCATTCAGAAGAAAGTTCAGCTCCAATTCAACGCTGGGCGCAAAGTTTTATGAATAAAGTTATTTGTTCAACTTGCGAAGGAACACGGTTAAAAAAAGAGGCGCATTTCTTCAAATTTGATGACAAGCACATTGGTGATTTGGCTCAAATGGATTTGATAGAATTATCCAATTGGTTCCAACAATTAGAAGCTAAAATGACTTCGGATCAGTTATTTATTGGGAAGGAGATTTTAAAGGAAATTAAAACACGTTTGAATTTTGTGTTGGAAGTAGGATTGGAATATTTGACATTACACCGTTCTGCAAAAACATTATCAGGTGGTGAAGCGCAACGAATTCGATTAGCAACGCAAATAGGTTCTGAATTAATGAACGTATTGTATGTTTTAGATGAACCTTCAATCGGATTGCATCAACGAGATAATACTCGTTTGATTAAATCGTTGAAACGTTTGAGAGATGCTGGAAATTCTGTTATTGTTGTTGAACATGATAAGGAAATGATAGAAGCAGCAGATTTTGTTGTTGATATTGGGCCAGGGGCTGGAATTCATGGAGGTCAAATTATCAATGCCGCACCGATTTCTGAGTTGAATACGGTTGATTCCTTAACAACAAAGTATTTAACGGGTGAATTGAAAATTGAAATTCCGAAAAAACGCAGAAAAGGAAACGGAAAACACCTTGTTTTAAAAGGAGCTACAGGACATAATTTGAAAAATGTCACGTTGAAAATCCCTTTAGGAACATTTTGTTGTGTTACAGGTGTTTCTGGAAGTGGAAAATCATCGTTGGTGAATCAAACACTTTATCCAATTTTGTTGGCTCATATTTATAATGGAGTAAAAAAGCCATTGTCATACAAAAGCATTGAAGGTTTAGAACTATTAGATAAAGTGATTGAAATTGATCAGAGTCCGATTGGTAGAACTCCAAGATCAAATCCCGCGACATATACCAAAGTATTTGACGAAATCAGGTCGTTGTTTGCAGGTTTGCCAGAAGCTCAAATTCGAGGTTATAAGGCAGGAAGATTTTCATTTAATGTTTCTGGTGGAAGATGTGAAACATGCAAAGGCGGTGGATTGAAAGTAATTGAAATGAGTTTCCTTCCAGATGTGTATGTGGAATGTGAAAGCTGCAACGGAAAACGATATAACCGTGAAACATTGGAAGTTCGGTTCAAAGGGAAATCTATTTCTGATGTATTGGATATGACAATTGAAGACGCAACCGTGTTTTTTGATCAAATCCCGAAAATACATAGACCTTTAGCAACCATGCTTTCCGTTGGTTTAGGTTATGTCAAATTGGGGCAACCTTCAACAACACTTTCCGGAGGAGAAGCACAGAGAATCAAACTTTCATCTGAATTAGCGAAGAAAAGCACGGGTAGTACATTTTATATCTTGGATGAACCATCAACAGGATTGCATTTTGAAGATATACGCATGTTGTTGGAAGTTTTACAACGTTTGGCTGATGAAGGTAATACGGTGTTGGTGATTGAACATAATCTTGATATCGTAAAAGTTGCAGATCATATTATTGATATTGGTCCTGAAGGAGGCAAAGGAGGTGGTTATGTGGTTTGTGAAGGAACACCTGAAGAAATTGTAAAGAAAGCAATAGAAAAATCCTATACCGCAAAGTATTTGGCTTTGGAGATGAAGCATTAATTCTTATTTATTATAATGATTCTTTAATCTTGAGTGGATAGATTTTTGAATCAAACCAATTTTCTTATTTTTAAGATTCAATCTTTCTCATACTTTTTTTCAAGCAGAAAAAAGTATGCACCTCGAAGAAGCAGCGAAGCTAAAAACTGCTTTTAAACTTTCATTAGGCATTTCCTTCGGAACGCGGTTTTACTTTTCGCTTCGTGCGTATGCTCTATTGCTCCGTCGTAAACTCCTCCGCGAGCCGCAACTGCGCGAAGTAAAACGCTATTGCTTATGAAAGTTAGGATTCTGGGGTAAAAGGTGTATTCTGCAAGAATTGCAACTAAATTGTAGTGGATCTATAGATAATCTTCGATTGTTTTTTGTCATGGTTATTGCAAAAAAGCAATAACACACGCCAAAAAAAATTAGTTTGAATTAAATGAATTTTAGGACCACAACAATAGTCCTACTTGCTCAATTTCGCATTTTGTTCCATAAACTGTTTGTATGTCACCTTCTTGTCATCCGTCCATTGATAATCTCCAAACATCTTTTCAATTAACCATTTTGGCAATCCTTTTTCCAAAGTACGCATCATAACGATATCATATTTTCTGTGGAAATTGATCCAACATTGGTTACAACCATGTACGTGCTTGTTTTGAATTTCTTGAGATGCCAACGAATTGAAAATGTTATCTAGCGTATTCGTATTGACGTTCCCTAATTTTAAATCAAGGTTTTGACAAATTGGAACACTGCCGTCAGGATGAATAACGATACTGTCCAAAATACTGCGACACTTTAAATTCAATTTCTTTTTGCGCCATTCATCGTATAACAGCAAGAAATCATAGTTTTCTGTGGTATCAACAATGTTAGCCGGAATGCTATTCTTAAAATCGTTTGAATCCATGATTTTATTGTGATCATGCTTCGGAGTTTCAATTTCCTCTTTTTCAAGTTCATTCAATTTGTCATTCTTCTCTAAGATTTCATCTTTCACCTTGCGAATTGCTCCGTAAGTCAATACGTCTGTGTTTACGATAGATCCAATTTCTGTTTCATGCGCTTTTTCAACGGTGTCAAAAAATGAAATGTCGTTGTAAGTTCCAATACGAACGTCAATGTTATTTTTCTTGGCAATTTCAATAACGTGTTCCATGTCATCAAAACCATTGTAAGGTGATAAAGTAAACATCAATGAAATTGGAACAAGGTCTTTACAGTTTTCAATTACTTTTAAAACATCGTTGTATCCATCCTTTCCACGCATGTATAAATACGTTTCCTTATTTCCGTCAAGTGAAATAAACAAACGTTTTGGTGGATATTTTTTAACTGCGTCAATTAAACTATCTGGCTTCAAACAATTGGAAAGCAAATCGAAGTTCGGGTGATTATTTGTAAACCATTCTAAGATTTCTAATGCTTGTGGGTGCAATAAAAATTCTCCTCCTTCTAATCCAACAGTTGTATGTTTTGAAACACATCTACTTTGCATTACTTCTACAATTTTTGCAATCGGAAGGTGCTTAACTGGACGTTTTGCCCATATTAAACAATGTTTACAACCTGAATCGCATAAATCTGTTCCGTAAAACATCAGCGTTGATAAAGTTTTATGACCCGGACGAACCGAGTTATTCACGTAACGAAGACCTCTTCTTAAATAATCTAATTTTCCGTACATCGTTTATTTTTTTAAATTTTCAATTAGTTTGTAAGTCAATTGCATAGCAGATAATGGTGTAATGTTGTTCCCTTTTCCTGTTTCACACAGTTGTATAAATGTTTTAATTTCATCGTAATACCCAGAAGACACCAATTGGTTGCTTTCCATTACTGGATTAAAACTGTTTCTATTGTATAAAATTTCAATCGTTTCAGTGGTTTTCTTAATTTTTTCAATCGGAATAGAAAACAGTGTTTTTGATTTTTTCTCAAATGTGAGCGAATCCATATTTGTCATTTTGTAAACACCTGATGAGGTATTTAACGACAGATTTTCTTCTGCATTTTTCCAATTATAATGCGTCGATAATTCAATACTTCCAACAAAACCAGTGTGTTCCAAATGCAGAAAGTAAGTGTCATCATTCGACTTTTGAAGAGAAGCAATTTTATATTCTCCAAAAAGATGCCCAATCAAATCCAGTGGGTGAATGAATAAATCCAATACTTTATCTCCTTCTGGGTATGGACCTGTCGCATAGCGATAAGAATAAGAAAGGATGGAATTACCAGCATTCTTTTTCAATTCTTTCACAATGGGCGCATACCTTTTTTGCATTCCTACTAAACAGATACCATTGCTTTTTTGTTCAGCTTCAATTAGTTCATTAAGTTCAGTAGAAGTAGAACAAGGTGGTTTTTCAATGAACACATTTTTGTTGTGTTTCAGTGCTTTTAAAACCAAATCAAAATGACTTTTTGGATCAGCGCAAATGAGAATTCCTTTTATTTCAGGATCATTTAACACACTTTCATAATCTGTTGTACCAATAACTCCAGGGAAATTATTATCAATCAATGAAGCATTTTTTGAACTGCTCACAACGATGTATTTCAACGGAACTCTCAAGTGATTTAAAACAGGATACAAATTATTAATGCTGTGATTTCCAATACCAACAAATGCATATTTGCCTTGATACTTCAAATTCAAATAGCTTTGTTTGCGAAAATTCTTTAACTTTTTAATAATACTGTTCATAAATCCCATCTGATATTATCGGAAGTTCAAATTTAAGCAATTCTCTGAACTTGCGTGCTTGAAATTAACCTAAAGAACAAAGACTTAGTTCTGTAGTGCTTTTAAGTTGGAAATAAAGATAATTTTGTAACACTTATTTGAGCCATGAATAATTCGAAAAATCAACTTTTATTAATAACTCCTCCGTTCACACAACTGAACACGCCTTACCCTGCAACCGCTTATTTGAAAGGGTTTTTGAATACCAAAAACAGTCAATCTGTTCAAGCAGATTTAGGAATTGAAGTTATTTTGAAAGTGTTTTCCAAGGAAGGATTGATTAACTTGTTTTCAGAAATAAGTAAAAATACCAAAGAACTTTCAGAAAATGCTGAACGGATATTTGCTTTAAAAGAAGAATATATTTCCACGATTGACGCTGTAATTTTGTTCTTACAAGGTAAAAATCCAACGTTAGCTCACCTAATTTGCCAAGAAAGTTTTTTACCTGAAGCAGCACGATTTGACCAACTAGAAGAATTGGATTGGGCATTTGGAATCATGGGGAATCAAGATAAAGCAAAGCATTTAGCAACACTTTATATTGAGGATATTTCTGATATTATTGTTGAATGCGTTGACGAACATTTTGGCTTCAGTCGTTATGCAGAACGACTTGGAATGTCTGCTAATAGTTTTGATGAAATCTATGCGTCACTTCAAAAGGAATTGACTTACATTGATAAAATATTTCTGGAAATTTTAGCAAATAGGATGGAGATCGTTCAACCGCAACTGGTCGCTTTTTCTGTCCCATTTCCTGGTAATTTATATGCGTCTTTTCGAGCGGCACAGTTTATTAAAAAACACTATCCAGCTGTTAAAATCGCAATGGGAGGAGGATTTCCAAATACAGAATTGAGGTCATTAAGTGATGTCCGTGTATTTGAGTTTTTTGATTTCATTACGCTTGATGACGGTGAACGTCCGATTGAAAATTTGATTCAACATCTAGAGGGAAAAAGATCGATCACTGATTTAAAAAGAACTTTTACTTTATTGGATGGAAAAGTGGCTTATATCAACAATTCTAAAGATCCAGATTACAAACAAGCGGAAGTTGGAACGCCAGATTACAGTGATTTGAAATTGGACAGTTACATTTCTGTTATTGAAATTGTGAATCCAATGCACCGTATGTGGAGTGATGGGCGATGGAATAAACTGACAATGGCGCATGGATGTTATTGGGGGAAATGTACATTTTGTGATATTTCTTTGGATTACATCAAGCTTTATGAACCTGTCACCGCAAGTTTATTGTGTGATAGAATAGAGGAGTTAATTGCTCAAACAGGTCAAAATGGGTTTCATTTTGTTGATGAAGCTGCTCCGCCTGCCTTGATGCGTGCTTTGGCATTGGAGATTTTAAGAAGAAAACTGACAGTGAGTTGGTGGACAAACATTCGTTTTGAAAAAAGTTTCAGTAAAGATTTGTGTTTATTGCTCAAAGCTTCTGGTTGTATTGCTGTTTCTGGTGGATTAGAAGTGGCATCTGATCGTTTGTTGGAATTAATAGATAAAGGAGTTTCTGTTGCACAGGTTGCACAAGTGACAAGGAATTATACAGAAGCTGGAATCATGGTTCATGCCTATTTGATGTATGGTTATCCAACCCAAACGATTCAAGAAACAGTTGATTCTCTTGAAATGGTGCGACAATTATTTGAAATCGGAATTTTACAATCAGGTTTTTGGCATCAATTTGCTTTGACAGTGCACAGTCCAGTTGGTTTAAATCCATTGAAATATGGTGTTCTTAAAGAAACAGAAGAAATTGGAACTTTCGCTAATAACGATATTCAATTCAAAGATAAAACGGGTATAGATCACAACTTGTTCAGTTATGGGTTAAAGAAATCATTGTACAATTTTATGCACGGAATTGGGTTTGATTTACAGTTGCAGGAATGGTTTGATTTTAAAATACCGAGAACAAAAATCCTGCACAATTTCATTGAAACAGCTTTAAACGAGGAAGATGCCATTTTCATTAAACCATCTGCTAAAATTGTTTGGATTGGTAATTCTCCGTCAATTCGGTTTTTTACCAAGACAAAAAAAGGACGTGAATTTGAAATGGCTGAAGTTAAAATTCATACCAAAAAAGAAGCTATTGTTATTGCTGTTTCTAAAAGTGAAGGAGAATGGTTGATGTCAATTTTTGAATTGATTGCTGTTTCAAATAGGAAAGTCTTGACGTTTCAAGAAGTTCGTGAGCATTATGAAAAATCGAATACCGAAGATTTCGAACCGTTCTTTTATGGGAAATCAATGTATACTCTCAGAGATTCAGGATTGTTGATTTTGTGAATCCAATAAAATAATCTTATTCCCAAGAACTCAAACTTTCATCAGCATTAGCGTTTTACTTCGCGCAGTTGCGGCTCGCGGAGGAGTTTACGACGTAGCATTAGAGCATACGCACGAAGCGAAAAGTAAAACCGCGTTCCGAAGGAAATGCCTAATGAAAGTTTAAAAGCAGTTTTTAGCTTCGCTGCTTCTTCGAGGTGCATACTTTTTTCTGCTTGAAAAAAAGTATGAGAGAAAATAATTTGGTTCAATTAATCTCAATTTTTTAAATAATGAAACTATTTTAGAGGTAGCGTCTCACTATCAATCATTGTCACCCATTTCCCCATTTTTTTCTGAATGATTTTAAAATGGTGTAATTCTTCCGGACTTACAAATGAAATCGCTTCTCCTGGATTTTCTGCTCGACCAGTTCTACCAATTCTATGAATGTAATCTTTTGGGGAGCGAGGAAGCTCGTAATTGATTACGCAGGGCAAGAAAGTGATATCAATTCCACGAGAAATCAAATCTGTAGCCACCAAAACCCGCAATTTTCCTTCTTTAAAATTCTCCAACGCTTTTGTTCTTGCTTGCTGACTTTTCTTACTGTGAATTGCCATGGCATTGATTCCATTTTTCTGCAATTTATCCGTTATTTTGTCACAATTGAATGTCGATGATGCAAAAACCAATACTTGTCTGAGATTGTTGGTTTTGATTAAATACCTTAAAAGTGGTCCTTTTTTCTCTTCTGAAACAAAGTATCCAAGTTGTGAAATCAAATCAATGTTGTTTTCCTCTTCTTCTATTTTAATCACTAAAGGATCATTCAATAAAATGCGATTAATCGTATCAACATCGTCACTTAAAGTAGCGGAGAAAAGTAGATTTTGACGTTTTTTTGGAAGCAAAGAAAAGATGCGATTCATTTCATCCTTGAATCCAAGGTTCAGCATTTTATCTGCTTCGTCCAAAACAAGCGTATCGATTGCAGAAAGAGAAACGGCATTTGAATCAATTAATTCTAATAAACGTCCAGGCGTTGCAACTAATATGTTGACACCCATCATCGCTTTCATTTGGGGATTGATTGCAACTCCACCATAAACCGCCATTGTTTTCAAAGGGGTTGTCAATGCAGAATTGAACAATTGAAAAACTTCACGCACTTGAACAGCCAATTCTCTCGTTGGAACAACAACCAAAACGTTGATATGTCTGTTTTTTGAAAGTGTATTACCTTCCAGATTCATTAATATTGGCAACACATAACTAGCCGTTTTACCAGAACCAGTTTTTGCTATTCCAAGAACATCCTTTTTCTTTAAGATCGCTGGGATTGCTTCTTTTTGAATTGGAGTTGGTTCTGTGAAATCTTGACGACCTAAAGCCTCAATTAATGATGAAGAGATTCCTAAAGATGAAAAAGGCATTTGATTGTTTTAATTAATTGGGTGCAAGATAAGCCTTATTTAGTTATTCGGTTCAATATGAATCAAGACATGACCTAATTCTGGGATTTCTTCGCGCAACGTATCTTTCAATTTGTGCGCTAAATCATGACCTTCTTTCACTGAAATTGTACCATCAACTGCAGCGTGCAAATCTACGTGATATTTCATTCCTGCCTTGCGAATAAAACATTTTTCAGTGTCTTCTATTCCTTCGACCGAATGCGAAACTTGACGAATGGTTGCAATCAAATCGTCATAAACGTGCTCGTCCATTATTTCAGCAAGTGCTGGACGGAAAATCAAATAACTGTTGTATAGAATAAATCCTGCAGCAAAAAGTGCCGCCCAATCATCGGCTGTTTCATACCCTTTTCCAAAAAATATAGCGATTGAGATTCCAGTAAATGCTGCAATGGACGTAATAGCATCACTTCTATGGTGCCAAGCATCTGCTTTTAAAGACGAACTGTTTGTTTCCCTACTTTTCTTGATAACAATGCGATAAGAGGCTTCTTTCCAAAGAATTATAGCTCCTAAAACAATTAATGTCCATGCTCTTGGTAAATCATGTGGAGTTTGGATGTTGATAATGCTCTCGTAGCCAATAATAGTTGCGGAAGTAATGAGGAATCCAACAACCAAAAAAGTAATCAATGGTTCGGCGCGACCGTGACCATACGGATGATTTTCATCGGCTGGTCGACTCGAATATTTTAAACCAAACAATACCAAAAACGAAGAGAAAATATCAGTAGTGGATTCAATAGCATCTGCAATCAACGCATAAGAATTCCCGAAATAACCAGCAACACCTTTGATTAAAGCCAGACTTACATTTCCTACAATGCTGAAATAAGTTGTTTTGATAGCTGTTTCTTCGTGGGTCATTTTTCTTTTTTTGTTCCTAAGCTTGTCGAAGGGCCTTTTACCTTTTTTAAAGAAAGTAAAGGTCATAATAATTCTTCTTATAAACCTAATATTCTTCTTAAAAACGTTTTATGTTTTTCGAACTGTTTTTTTTGATAGCTTTGAATAACTTAAAATTTAACTCATGAATTTATTGATTCCAGCAGGTGTAATCGTATTGATTTTAATCGCCTCATTTATTTCTGTTCAACAAGGAACAATTGCTGTTGTTACGATGTTTGGTAAATATCGAAGAATTTTAACACCAGGATTGAATTTTAGAATTCCTGTATTGGAGAAAATATTTAGTAGAGTTTCAATTCAAAATAGAGCGATTGAAATGGAATTTCAAGCAATTACTCAGGATCAAG
This sequence comes from Chitinophaga pinensis, assembly GCA_945902745.1. GTDB lineage: Bacteria > Bacteroidota > Bacteroidia > Flavobacteriales_D > Crocinitomicaceae > M0103. Next base: position 58,574 of record CAMDNE010000015.1, read on the forward strand.
CGAATGTTTATTGCAAAGCAATGTTGGTTTATGCTGTTTTGAATGCTGATGAAGCAACTGTGAAAAATGTTGCCTTTAAATTCATGGATCAACGTAGTTTTTCTCAAGCATTGATTCGTACAATTGAAGGTTCTGTCAGAGGGTTTGTTGCTACAAAAAAGCAAGCAGAAATATTATTATTAAGAAGAGAAATCGTTGACGATGTAAAAAACAGCATGGATGTTACTCTTGAAACATGGGGATTCCATTTAATAGATTTACAATTAAACGATATTACTTTTGATACAGAAATTACTGCTTCAATGGCGAAAGTTGTTGCTTCAAATAACTTGAAAGCAGCAGCAGAAAATGAAGGTCAAGCATTGTTAATTACCAAAACAAAAGCAGCTGAAGCTGAAGGAAACGCAATTAAAATTGCGGCTCACGCAGAAAAAGAAGCAGCGCAATTGAAGGGACAAGGTATCGCATTGTTCCGCGAAGAAGTAGCACGTGGTATGAGTGAAGCAGCAGAGAAAATGCGCGAAGCTAAATTGGACACTTCATTAATTCTATTCTCGATGTGGACAGAAGCAGTAAAAGAATTTGCAGAAAAAGGAAAAGGAAACGTTATTTTCTTAGACGGTTCTGTCGATGGAATGCAAAAGACTATGCACCAGATGATGGCGAATGATATACTGAAAAAATAAACGTTTGTAAGTTGAAATAAATTTCTGTGATTTTTTTCAATCCTGCCATAAAAAAAATACAATTTCAGTAAACAAAAAAAATCCTTTTTTTGAAATTTGAATGTAACAATTCGATTTCATTACTTAATAAGTTTTGAGTATTTCCCCTAATGCAATAATAAACAACCGAAATATTCAACTAATAGAAAAAAGGCAGGTCAGGTGATTTTTTTCTGTCATCTTGTTAAAATAAAATTATTCCATCTTAATTCTCATCTATTTCAAGTTTATAGGCAACCCATTTAATAAATTTACGTTAGATTTATGTAAAAATTAAATTAAGCATTACGCACAACAACTTAACTTCATATGAAAAATATACTTCTTTTTTTAATTCTGTTGACTTCTTCACAAATATCAATTTTCGCTCAAACTAATTCTGAACCTGCTGAAATAGGCAATGCTTTTATTACTAATAATTTTTGTGTTACTTTAAATACGAGTGATGAATTAAAGAAAACATACAAGATCAATATAAGTGCTTTAAATTTTCAGTCAGAAGTTGAAGCAAAAAAAGCATTCGGTAAAATATCTAACAATTATCTTACTTATGTGGTTGATTTTGAGCAACAAGTTGTGTTTTTAAAAGTACATAGCGAACGAATTGAAACTGCTCAAACTGTAGTTTGGTGGAATGAATATTTAGATAAGAAATGCCATTAAACGAAAATCCAACAACATTCTAATAAAAGAAATCATGAAATATATATTATTACTTTTTTTATTCTCTTCCTTTTTATTTAATTCAAGAATAGTTGCTCAAATCAATGTGAATGGGGCATATCTTATTGGCAATAATATTGAAGTTGGGATCAATAATGCTGGATTCGAAGGCACATATACTTTAGCTGGTTCACATTCACGCAGTGATCAATTTGATCCAGCAGTGTTTTTTGGATTTGTAGCCAATCCACAATTAAATGCTTGGGCTACTTATGACGGTGATTTTTTCACTCCAGGAACACCAGAAAATGGCTTTGGGATTGAAATTAACGGAATAAATTATTCGAATAATGCGATTGATGCTAATTTTGGTTTTGGTATTCAGAATGAAATTCCAGGTACTTTATCGAATTATCTAGTGGTAGGTGATTGTATTTCAGTTGAATGGAATGGTACAATCAACAATGTGAATGTTAAAATTGTATACAAAATGGTTACAACAGACCTTTTTTATACTACTGAAGTAACATTAACCAATAATACGGGAGCTTCGTTAAGTAATGTTTACTACTATAGAAATGTTGATGCTGACAACAATGTTTTTTTAAATACGTTTTATGAAACTACAAATACAATTGATGCACAGCCAACTGGTGGATGTCCTAAAGCTTTGGTGTCTGCCACACAACCAATAATTTCTGGGGTTCAAGCATCTTATTTGGGACTTGCTGCAATAGGTCCAATGTTTAGAGTTTGTACAGGTGGATTTACAAATAGAGATGGTTCTGATATTTGGAATGGTATTGGATTTAATTCCGCAGTAGGCTCAAGCTTATATATTGATGAAGCGATAAGTTTGGGATATAAAATAACATCACTTGCCTCTGGCGCTTCTGAAACTTTTAAATTTGCGACTATTCTAGCAGCTACACAAATTGATGAAGCATTTTCTAATTTATATGAATTTGATTATCCTGGAGTTGTTTTAGGATCTTCTTCGGCTTGCTCACCGACAATTGATGAAACTACGATATGTGGAAATGCACCATCAACGATTAGTATGGTCGGACCAAATGTTAATGATTATACTTGGGCTTGGTCGCCTGCGATTGGGTTAAATACATCAACAGGACCTGTGGTTCAGGCTTTTCCGAATGTACCAACTACTTATACTGTAACTGGTACTCCAGTAAATCCATGCTTAACTTTAGTTATTGTTAAAACAATTGTGGTTAATCCAGGTATTGATATTCAAATTACTGATCCAGGACCACTTTGCGGAGATATTTCATTGTCGAGTTTAACCATTGTTGACTTGAATAATTCACCCGGTACAGTTATGACTTTCCATGGTAGTATTCCAGCATCTTCCACTGATATGTCTAATCTATGGGGATCTTCCACCATTGGATTTGGAGACATAGTTTATGTTATGATTGCTAGTTCGACTTCAAACTGCTTTGATATTGAACAAATTTTGTTAAACTTTTCTGGAGGAACACCCGCAGGGCCAGATGTAGTTGCTACGTATTGTAACACTGCCGGTATTATCAACCTTAACACCTTAATTCCTGCTGGTATAAGTATCACAGGAACTTGGATAGAAACCTCTGCCGCAACTGGACAATTTACTGCTTTGTCAGGTGATTTTGATTTAACTGGATTACCTGATGGTGCTTATACATTTAGTTATACTGTACCAAGTTCCCCTCCTTGTGTTAGTCAGCAAGCAACTTATACAATTAATATTGTATCTGTAGCAAATGCTGGGTTGGACAACGCTATCACTGTATGTAATGGTTCGGGTGCAATAAACTTGAATACGATGTTAGTTGGTGCTGATGCAGGTGGAGCATGGTCAGAAACTAGTACGTTTAATAGTGGTTCATTTGTACCTTCAACTGGTTTATTCAATTCCAATTCAGTCGCACCAGGAATATACACGTTTCAATATTTAGTTAATGCATGTGCAGCTGATTTTGCCGTGATGACAATAACTGTAAATTTTCAACCATTGTCAGGGCTAGATTCTGCGACTACAATATGTAATGTAATTGGTTCTTCACTTGATTTAAACAACTTATTGCAATTTGCAAATATTGGAGGGACATGGTCAGAAACTACTGTGGTACCTAGTGGACAATTTAATACGATTAATGGTGTCTTTGATGCAGCTGGTCTTGCAATAGGTGCTTATACATTCAACTATACACAAGCATCTAATGCACCTTGTCCAGGAAATTTTGCATTGTTTACTGTTAATGTAACTGGTACACCTGATGCTGGTTTGGATTCAACTAAAACATTTTGTGCTTCAGCTGGAGGCTCTATAAATGTTAATACATTGTTGAATGGAGCTATGCCTGGAGGAACATGGAATGAAAATTCTATACCTCTTAGTGGTCAATTTAATGCGACTACAGGTGTATTCAATTTCGGCTCATTAGCCTCTGGAACTTACACATTTGAATATGTTTTAGCTGGAAGTGCTGTTTGCCCATCAGATACTGCAATAATAACAATTGTCACAATTACAACACCAACAATTACTCCTTTACCAAATCAAGTCCATTGTGGTAATTATATCTTACCCGCTATTATTGGAACTAATTTGACAGGAAATGAAGCATACTATTCTGGAATAAATGGAACGGGAACTCAATTTTCCCCTGGTGATACCATTACTTCAACACAGACGCTTTACTTATATGACGCTACAGGAACATTGCCAAATTGTTCAAATCAACAAACAGTTAATATCGTTATTAATGGTGCACCAGTTATTAATTTTACCGCGAGTGTGACATCTGGTTGTGCACCACTGACAGTTACATTTACAAATACAACTGTTGGAGGAACATTAAACAATTGTACATGGGATTTTGGTCCTATTTCACAATCAAATGCTTGTACTTCATTTACTTACACTTATCAAAATGCAGGTGTATATGATGTTTCATTGAGTGGAACTAGTTCTTCAGGATGCAGCGTAAATTTAACATTATTAGACTTGATTGAAGTTTTTCCAGTTCCAACTGCTGCGTTCACTTTGACTCCAGCTATTACAGATATCTTTGATACTACGTGTGTCTTAACTAATCAGTCAACTGGCGCTGATAGTTATCTTTGGGATTTTCAAGACGGTACAACATCAACATCAACTGATGAAATCCATTTATTTCCAGCAACTCCTAACGCTGGTTACAACATAACATTAATCGCTAGTACTATTCATGGTTGTACAGATACAGTAGTTCATTTGTTTACGGTTGTTGATGTAATATTATTTTATATTCCAAATACATTTACTCCAGATGGAGATGAATACAACAATACTTTCATGCCAATATATGCTTCAGGAGTAGATCCTTATGGATTTAACATGCAAATCTTTAATCGCTGGGGTGAGATCGTTTTCGAAACAAATGATATGACAATTGGATGGGACGGAACTTATGGTGGCGTATTGGTGCCAGATGGATCGTACGTTTGGACTTTAGAATTCAAAGAAACTATGTCTGATAGTCGACATTCTTACAATGGGAATGTGAATATATTCAGATAATTTCTTAACTTGACCGTCACTCGGTGTATGTCGTTAAATTAAACGGACACCGAGCGACGGTGGAGATATTACTTCCCTGCTTCATAATTCAAGATATCATAGGGTGCAGGAATAGTCATTGGAAAATTAAAATTGACTATGTCTTTACCCAAAGTTGAACAATCCAAACTTACTTTTAGTTTATCCTTTATTCAAAAGGTTATCTAATGCATCATCAATTTGTTCAAACTTAAATTCAAACCCAGTATCAATTATTTTTTGAGAGGAGATTTTACTTCCTTCTAATAGAATTGTTGACATTTCTCCAAACAAAATTTGAAGCATGAACTTCGGTATATTGGGTAAAAATAGCGGTTTCTTTAGCCGCTGTGAGATCTTTTTGGTTAACTCGATATTAGTAATTGAGTGAGGTGAAACAGCATTAAATGTTCCAACTATTTTAGGGTCATCAAGGATGAAATTAATAAGTCGAACTAAATCTTGAATATGAATCCAAGGCATTTGTTGTTTTCCGCTTCCTAAACCTGCTCCAAATCCATATTTTATCGGTTGGATTAATTTGCTCAAGGCTCCATCCTTTTCATCAAGGATCATTCCGATTCTTAGAATTCCTATTCTATCAGTGACGCCACTTGTTTTAAAAGCCTTAGCTGCACTTTCCCATTCAAAGCAGACATCACTTAAAAAATCAGTTCCCTTGGGTGATTGTTCATCAAAAACCTCATCAGTAGTTATTGATCCATAATAACCAATGGCTGAGGCAGATATGAACGCATCAATTGTGATGTTTCGTTTTTGTAATTCTCTTAAAATTAAACCAGCACTGTCAACACGACTCGACAAAATAAGTTGTTTCCTTTCTTTTGTCCAACGCTTAGATGCAATAGATGCACCAGCAAGATGAATAATACTGTTAACTCCAATTAATGCTTTTGGATCAATATAATTCGAATGTAAATCCCATTCGTATTCGTTACTGCGCGTTTTTTTTCGGGTTAAAAATCTTACAGAATATTCTTTATCTAATGCTTTTTCTAATTGTTTAGCAAGCATACCATTTGCTCCGGTAATCAAAACAACTTGTTTCATCTCTTTATAAGGTTATTGATGATTTCTTCGTATTCTTTAAACCTGTGTTCGCGAATTGGTTTTATTTTGGGTTCCGTATTAAAGTGCATGAGCAAACAAGGACTAATGGTTTTGTATTTTTCAACATACTCGTACCTTTCTAATTCATTGTTGTTGATGCGCTGTTTTATTTTATTGTGATATGGGTACACGTCAGTGAGATTTAAGAGCAAAATGATGACATTACGTTTTAGACTTATGAAGATACCATAATTAACAATCTGACGAATTTATTGTTCTATTTTGAATCGTATTTTCTCGATATTTCATAATTGAAATAGAAAATTTCTTTCTTTAAAATCAACTTATTACATCATTCGATGGTTGAAGTGTCAATACCCACAATTCCACTTCTTCTTCACCGCGCCAATGTTGGTTTCTGTTTGTTTTTTCGGAGGCTTCTTTCACTGATTTTTTGAGGCATTTTTCTAAAACGAATCGTCCACCAGAAAAGAGTTCTTTTTCGATTGGATGTTCTGTTGTTACGTGTGTAATTTGTGCTAAATTGGAAAATAGTATCACAATTTTCCCTTCAGGAAGAAGGTGTTTTTGCGCTGCTTCAAAGAAATCTGGAAAGAGTTGTTCGTTGTAATAGATTGCTTCATCCAAGCGATTCATTTCTTGTGTAGTTGGCAACCAAGGTGGATTAAACACAATTAATTCGGTAGGTTTTTCCCATTTGCCAAATAAATGCCCAAAATCAATTTCTATTTTTCGAGCTAATTTTGTTCCTTCCATGGATGCTGTCAAACCAATAATCGCATTGGGATTGATATCCGTTCCAAATGATTTTTGAAACCCATGTTGCACCAGCATTAAAGAAAGTACACCACTTCCAATTCCGATGTCATTGGCCGTTTTTTTAGGTCCTTCGTAACGTTTTAACCAATTGTCAAAAAGAATTAAATGCTCAAATCGCGTAGGGAAATAAACGCCATAATAAGGGTGTATTTTATTGCGTAAAACTGGAATATTGATTCCGTTTTTATACCATTGCCATGCACTGTTTAATCCTTGTATTTGTGGAAGTGGCAAGAAAAAGTCATTCAATTCTGGATATAATTTTTCTAACCACCCAATTACTGGAGCCTTTCGAACAATTAGCTTATTTCCTTTGACATGGATTAAAATGAGATTGGATAATTTTCTGAATTCTGCTCGAAAGGCGCGTTGTTCGAGAAACGTTTCATTTGGAAGGTTATTTTTAAGGTAAGTCGTTAGTTCTCTAAGAAGATACAACCCATTGCTGTAAAATTCTTCTATTAATATATATTCACCAGCAAGTAAAGCCTCAATTGTTTCTGGGATATTGGATTCACGTGTAAAAGATCCTATTTCAATTCCCGATTTGATAGGTTCGGGCCTGTTTACTTGCAATAAGTTGTTAATCATTCTTGAAAGATAAGAAGAAACTTAAGTTGGTTGGATGGAATTTATCTAAAGTTGTGTGATTAAGTTTTCTCCAAAACCTTTTCATATGCTTTTCGTGGACTTCCTCTGAAATGTACTTCTCCACAATATACATAGCCAGATTTATCAAAAAGGCTCAACATGGCACCATTATCAAAATTTGTATCTGCTTTGACGCTCAATATGTTGTTGTCTTTTGCAAATTCTTCAATGAAGGTAAAAATCAATTTTGCCATTCCTTTTCCTAAGTGAGTTTCTGCAATTGCTACCCTGTGAAAAACAACAAAATCAGTATTTGAAATCCACTTCCCGACTATGTTCGCGTATTCAGGCTCATCGTTTATTAGGATGGCAGAATATCCAATGATTGATTCATTTTCTGTTAAAACAAAACCAACTCCTTTTTCAATATCATTTTGTACTGATTCTGGATTTGGGTAGCCATCTTGCCATTGATTACTACCGTCTTTTTTTCGGCGTAAAATGGCGTCTTTTAAAATTTCCCAAATTGGAGCAGAGTCAATGGTGTTGGCTTTTCTAAAATTGTAATTCATTGAAAAGGATTATATATTATTATCTTGATGATGCAATCCATTCTTTGACAATGGAGGAAAGTTGAACCGCATTTTGTTCGATTTCTTGCATCGAATTGAAAGTTGCTACGGCTCTATTGTTTTCTTTCCAAATCAATAATCCGAAGTCATTTTTTATAAGATTCCCTTTCGGTTGTTCTTTGACTTTTGCTCCACAATGAAAAATGATTTGAAGATTTTTGGGTGGTTGAATTTTAATCGTTATTCTGTCTTGTTCAGCAAAACAATAATTTGGGCCATTCCACTTTATATTTTCTGTAAGTTCTAAATTAGTATTTAAAATTAATAGCCGTAATACTTCTATTTCACTTCTAAATGGGTGATTTTGGTTATCTAAAAATAGAGTAACTTCTTTATTTTTACTTACGGATTCCATTTCTAATTTTCAACATTTTTTAATACTTTCAGCGTGCTTTTTAAAGTTATTCAAAATTGCTTGCCAACCAAATTGTTGCATTTCAGGAGGATTTTCATTTTCTGCATCGAAGGTTGAAGTGACATTCGTGACGTTTCCATTACTTTCAAAAAGAGTTGTTGATTTTCTGCCATCTTCCATCATATAAGAAATTTCTTTATGTTGGATTATTTGATCATAAATAAGTATGAAATCAAAGCCAAAACTTCCATCTTTCGCTTCCATTCTGGTGTGATTTTTACCACCAATTCTCAAATCGTTTTCAGCAAATGGGCAATACCAATCATCAGAAGCAAAATTCCAATTTTTAATATGCTCAGTATTTGTCCAACATTCCCAAACTGTTTCTATTGGTGCATTAACAATTGCACTTATGGTTATTTTAGTTGGCATATTATTTTGATGCATTAATTAATGTTTCGATATCAAATTTATTCATTTGCTTGAAATCAAAGGAGACATTATTGCAGTGAGGCATATTTTAGTGGTTCCTAAGTAAGATTTTATTCCTTTACATATTTTTGAACAATCTTTGATTTAGGTGTTATCAATGTAATAAAATAGACACCGGTTTTAAAAGTACTTGTATTGATTGTTGCAAAATTTATTTTACTTGAATAAATGATTTGTCCTTGTGAATTGAGAACTTGAATCTCTTCCGCTTCAACATTACTGCCATATTCAACTGAAACTAATTCTGAAGAAGGATTTGGAAACAACCTTAATTCAGCTGGTAAATCACTATTGACAACCGAAGCAGAACATATTGTTGTTGGAACATTCCCAGACAAGGCAATTTTTGTAGCAAACAAATTTGCCATGTTTTGAATGCGTAAAAATAGGTTGTCGATGGAATGCCCATTTGAAAAACAATTATTCAAATAAGCATAATTTTCGATTATTTCAGATTGATAAACAGGAGAAAGTGCTCCCAAGGAGATGAAATAATTTTCAATTGCCTTGCTGCCATATGCATTTGGGTAGAAAAAGTAAGATTGACAAATATTAGTTTGTGCGAAACATTCCCAACTAATTCTGCCTAAGAGTTTTCCGTAATTATAATTGACAATAACATCGGATCCCTGGTGAAATAAATATACAGTAGGGGTATCAGTAATTTGCGGTACAATGTTTAAATCCAAAAGACCACCATAAAAATTCCCTACTCCTTTTACGGTTGCATCAAAAGTGCCAATATTGAGAGTCCCCTCTATACTTCCTAAATCTGGTCTGCTTAAACTCAAAGGATCTGGAATACACCCATATGTCCCAAAATCCACATCGGGAGTAGGAGCGTCAGCAATTGCAAAGCAAGAAACATGTTTTTCACTAAGTTGATCAGTGAATGCAGTTGCCATAGAAACAAAACCACCTGCACTTTCTCCTGCAATAAATACATTATTGATATCTATCGAATCCAGTTCATTTCTTCCTTTTAAAAAACGAATTGCTCCTTTTGCATCCTGCATTCCTCTATAGTTTGCTCTATAGACTTCAGAACTATCTGAAATATATCCGCAGGGTGCAGATAATGAGGTGTTACAAAGGGCATACATTGTGTAATTTGATGCTTTATGTGTGCCTAATCGATAATTAATTGCACCAACAACCCATCCTTTTTTTGCTAATTCGCGGGACATATTTATCATTTCTTCTTTGCTTCCTCCAACCCAAGCTCCGCCGTGAACCAGAATAATTGCTGGTCTTTGGCAATTGTTATTTATTGGTTTGTAAATATCCATTTTAAGAGCTACTGAATTTCCAGCATAATCAATTGCAGTTCCATAATCAACATCAATTATGCTGTCATATGAAAACTGTGTCTGAGTGTATGGATCTTGAGAAAAGAGGGTGCTTGAAAAGCAAAAAAGCAGAAAAAATAGTTTTATTAGGCGCATTGTTGTATTTAATTATTTGATAATTAGATGTATGACAAATATAAGGCTTTATAATTAATGTTTACTCCTTTAAATATTTTCGAATAATTTTTGTTTTAGGCGTTTTTAACTCAATAAAATAAACACCACTTGAAAAGGAACTTGTGTTTATTGTTGCAAAGTTAAGTTCACTTGAATAAACAATTTGTCCTTGTGTATTGAGAACTTGAATTTCTTCCACATCTAGATTGTCGGCAAATTTAATTGTCACTATTTCCGACGATGGATTTGGGTATAACCAAAGTTGTTCTCCATGAGTAGAATCTATCTCTAGATATTCATAGACTGTTATTTTATCTGTAGCCGAACCAAAATTATTGATAAGGTATATTTTCTTGCCATTTGGAGAAATTGCGATATCTCTCAAACGGCCATTTAAGGCTTGATCCTCTCCGAAAAATCTCTTAGGATTGGGATTACTAAAAGTTGAAGGTATTAAACTTCCATTTGCGTCTAATTTAAATTGATAGACTTCGCAATCTGTAGAAACTCCATTTTTTAAAGTGGTAATTAATAAGCTATTTGTCCATTCAGTAATTGCTGTGCTGCTGTAATGCACACCGTCTGATGGAGCCACAGTGCACCAGTCTAAATAATTATTTGAACCATCAGGTGGCGTTGCGCAAAAGGAATAGAACGGTTGCACCAAAGAATCATTCAGAATATTAATATCAGGCACATAAGAAGCAATATATGATGCTTCACCAGGATAATTATTATCGGAATGAAATCCACGAACATTTTTCCAACCGTAATTCATCCCTTTGAACAAGATATTAATTTCGTCATCAGTTCTGTCTCCATGTTCTAAATCATAAAGGATATCTAATGAAGAATTGTAGATTAATCCTTGCGGATTTCTGTGTCCTCGTGTATAAAATGAATTTCCTGCAATAGGATTATCACTAGGGATTGACCCATCCATATTGAACCGGTGAATTTTACCGTTTTGCGTCGTTGGATCTTGAGCGAAATTATTAGGATTTGTTGATTGAGGGAAATAACAAGTTGGACTACTATCCTCTGATGTACCATGATCTCCAATTGTTAAGAAAAGGTAAGAAACACCATTTTGCTTAATCGCAAGCAATCTTCCCCCTAAATGGTCATAACCAGTAGAAATAGAATCAACCAAATCAACTGAATTTGTGACCGTATTTGTTGGAGAATTCCATGTTAATCTTTTTATTTTGAAATTTGTTAAAGGTGCGGAAACAGTACCTTGATTGTATGAATACACAAAATATATGAAAGAACTATCAGGATTGAGAAAATCGGGATGTAAGGTTAATCCCAAAGTTCCTGCACCAATCGTTGGGTTGAAACAAAGAGGTGATTGTTCTAAAAGTGAACCGCCAAAATAATCTGGAGCAGTATAAATAATTGTTTTTGAACCATCTTGCGGATCTATTCGAGCAACTGTTCCTCCCGCTTCACTAACCCATAAATAATTATCTGGGCCATAGGTTATTTCCCAAGGAATGTTGAGTGAAGTTGGTAATTCTGACCGTGTAAATTGTTGAGCCTGCGCAAAATTGAAGCAAAAAATGATAAGCCAAAAAATACGGTTCATTGAATCAGTTTGAATAATAACGTTACAATTTACAAAAAGGTAAAGTATTATTCCTCAAATTTCTTAAATATAATACTTGCAATGTGTCCACCAAAACCAAATGTATTACTCATGGCGTAATTCAATTTTTTTGGTTCAGCTTTTCCTAGCGTAAAATCATATAAATCCTTGAAATCTGGTTCAATCTCTGTTGTATTGATAGTTGGCGGGACAATGTTCTCTTGCAATGCCATCACACAAGCAATTCCTTCAATCGCTCCAGCAGCGCCTAATAAATGGCCCGTCATTGATTTTGTAGCAGAAATAGATAACGATTTGCGTTCTCCAAAAACACGTTTCGCTGCGATTAATTCTGAGTTATCACCTTGGTGTGTAGATGTTGCATGCATGTTGATGTAATCGATTTGATCTGCAGAAATTCCTGCTTCTCTCATCGCTTCCTTCATTCCTAAAACGGCTCCGTCTCCTTCTGGATGAGTTCCCGTTAAATGATATGCATCAGCAGCCATGCCACCGCCTACAATTTCACCAAAAATAGTCGCGCCACGTTTTTTAGCATGTTCGTATTCTTCTACGATTAACGCTCCAGCTCCTTCACCCATCACAAATCCATCTCGAGATATATCAAAAGGTCTAGAGGCTGTTTCAGGTGAATCATTTCTTGAAGACAATGCTTTTGCTGACGAGAATCCTCCGATTGCAGATTCTGTAATGGCTGCTTCTGATCCACCCGTAATAATCATGTCTGCTTTGTCCCATTTGATGTAGTTGAAAGCTTCAATCATAGCAGTATTGGATGTTGCACAAGCTGAAACAGGGCAAAAATTCACACCTCTTAATCCATATTTTATGGATATTACTCCTGAAGCAATATCGACCAAAATTCTTGGAATGAAATAAGGTGTAAAACGAGGTGTTCCATCACCATCACAATACTCCTTCATTTGATCTTGGAATGTTTGAATTCCACCATTTCCAGATCCCCAAATAACGCCGATTCGGTCTCTATTTAATGTTTCAAAATCAATATTTCCATGTCGAACAGCTTCATCAACCGCAATCAAAGCATATTGAGAAAACGGATCATATTTTCGTATTTCTTTGACATCAAAATGATCCTTCGCGTCGTAATTTTTAAGTTCACACGCAAAAGTTGCCTTAAATTTCGAAGTATCAAATTTGGTTATTGGAGCAGCGCCACTCACACCGTTTTTTAAACTTGTCCAATAATCAGCTAAATTATTTCCAATCGGAGTCAATGCCCCAATTCCTGTAATTACTACTCTTCTCATGCTTACCAGATTAGGGATTTGTGATTAGGGATTTGTGATTCGGAATTAAGAATAAAAATCAAATCTATGCTCTATGCTCTATGTTCTCAGAGAAAGCCAAGTTCCAATTTCGCTTCTTCACTCATCATATCTTTATCCCAAGGTGGATCAAAAACGATATTTACTTTAGATGATTTTACGCCTTCAATATAGGACACTTTATCTTCAACTTCCTTTGGCATTGTTTCTGCCACAGGACAATTAGGAGATGTTAAAGTCATTTCAATTTCAACATTTTTATCTTCGTCAATTCTCACTTCATAAATGAGCCCAAGTTCAAAAATGTCGACTGGAATTTCTGGATCGTAAATGGTTTTTAATACATCTACAACGATATTTTCTAAGTTTACTATTTCGTCTTCCATTTTGTTATTTTCGTTAAGCATTGTTGTCTAGATTTAACAATGCTGTCATTTTCATTTTTTGAACCATGCTCAATAATCCATTTGCTCTAGTTGGAGAGAGATGTTCCTGTAAACCGATTGTTTTTATAAAATGTAAATCTGCTTTTGCAACAGATTCTGGTGTTTCATTATTCAAAACACGAATCAATAAGCCAATAATTCCTTTTGTGATAATGGCATCTGCATCTGAAGTGAATTTCATTTTGCCATCTACAATTGTCGCGTCAAGCCATACATTTGATTGACACCCACGAATCAAGCGATCATCCGTTTTTTTATCTTTATCAATCAACGGAAGTTCTTTGCCAAGGTCAATGATGTATTCATATTTATCCATCCAATCATCGAAGATTTCAAATTCACCAATGATTTCTTGTTGTTTTTCTTCTAATGTCATCATTTCTGTTTATTTCAACATATTGATACTTTTCTCAACAGCTGCTATAAAAATATCTACTTCTTCACGCGTGTTATAAAACGCAAAAGAAGCTCTAACTGTTCCTGGTATCTGAAAGAAATCCATTAATGGTTGTGTACAATGGTGTCCAGTTCTAACTGCTATTCCTTGTTTGTCCAATAATGTTCCAATATCAAATGGATGAATATTTTCTACAACAAAAGATACAACTGATGTTTTCTTTTTTGCTTCACCGATAATATCCAATCCTTCGAATGTGTCAAGCATGTCTTGCGCATATTCGGCTAATTCTTTTTCATATTTTTGAACAGCATCCATGTCCAATTCAGACAAAAATTCAAATGCTTTTCCTAAACAGATTCCTCCAGCAATATGTGGTGTTCCTGCCTCAAATTTGAAAGGCAATTCATTGTACGTTGTATGTTCAAATGTTACCCGTGAAATCATGTCTCCACCACCTTGGTAAGGGGGCATTTTATCCAACAAAGCTTCTTTGCCATAGAGTACACCAATTCCTGTTGGACCAAAAACTTTATGCCCGGAAAAGACAAAAAAGTCACAATCCATGTCGACAACATCAATTGGCATGTGTTGAATACTCTGTGCTCCATCCACCAATATTTTCGCACCTACAGCATGCGCTTTTACTGCTAATTCCTTGACTGGATTAATTGTCCCAAGTGTATTTGAAATATGTGTTACAGCAACTAATTTGGTTTTTGAATTCAATAATTTATCAAATTCTTCTATAATTAATTCTCCTTTTTTATTGATTGGAGCAACGCGTAATGTCAGATTTTTTCGCTGACACAGCATTTGCCAAGGGACAATGTTTGAATGGTGCTCCATTGCTGTAATCAAAATTTCATCTCCAGCAGATAGTAATTCACCGAATGAAAAAGCAACAAGGTTAATCCCATCTGTCGTTCCTTTCGTGAATATTATTTCTTCTGATTTTTTAGCATGGATATAATTCTGAATAGTTACTCGAGCTTTTTCGTATTCCGTTGTTGCTTGTTGACTCATAAAATGGACGCCGCGGTGAATATTCGCATTGTCTTTTGAGTAATACATGTTGATTGCATCAAGCACCACTTGGGGTTTTTGTGAAGTTGCACCGTTATCAAAATAGATAAGATTTTTGTTGTAAATCAACTGTCGAAGCGCTGGAAATTGTTGGCGAATTTCTCTAACGATGAATGGTTTTTTTGTTCCTTCTGTCATAACTGAGTACAAAGATACAAAAAGGGTTATTTTGAATTGTTCTAAAGAAGAAAAAAATGGAAATACTTTTACATAATTATAAATTGCTAATTACAAATTCTGAATTACAAATTCTGAATTGATGTTATATCAATTATTTTTTGTGAAAAAGCATTAAAAACTCCTGATTTCCATCTCCTCCAAGAATAGGCGAATCAATTTGCTTTTGAAAAATTAAATTGTTCACTTTTCCTGCCTCCTTTATTTCTTCTAGCATTTCTGGGAATAAGCTTTTGTTTTTCACAATCCCACCTTTTCCGATGTTAGCTTTTCCAACTTCGAATTGAGGTTTAACAAGCGCTATAACATAGCCATTTGGCTTTAAAAAAGAGTGGATAAAAGGAAATATTTTCCCCAGTGAAATAAAGGATACGTCTACAACACAGCCGTCAATAGGTTCTTTAATGATGTTTGAAGTTAATTCTCGAACATGCGTTTTTTCAAGATTAACAACACGTTCATCATCATTCAAACGAGGATGTAATTGATTCTTTCCAACGTCAACTGAGTAAACACGGGTCGCACCATTTTGCAATAATACTTCCGTAAATCCGCCGGTTGACGCACCGATATCCATAAAAACTCCATCTTTAATTGTTGGTTTCCAGTTTTCAAGCGCTTCCAATAATTTTAGTGCGCCTCTTGAAACCCATGGAATTTCTTCTTCAATCATTTCAATCACACAATCAATAGGAAATTTTTTACCTGTTTTTGTTACCAATTTACCATCAACTTTAACTCCAACTTCACGAATTATCTTCTCTGCGCGCACTCTAGTCGTTACTAATTTGCGTTGTAAAATAATCTTGTCCAATCGTTCTTCCATGGTACAAAGATAAGATTTGCGATTGTGAATTCCGAATTCCGAATTTCAAATTCCAAATTCTAACTATCTTTGTGTTTTAATTGAATAGTTTGAAAACAATATATATAACAAGACGAGAGACCTTCAATGCCGCTCACAAATTGTGGAGAGAAGATTGGTCAGAAGAAAAAAACTGGGAAGTTTTTGGTAAATGCAGCAATAAAAACTGGCATGGCCATAACTTTTCTATTTATGTTACTGTGAAAGGCGTTCCAAATGAAAATACTGGATTTGTCATCAATTTGAAAGAGTTAAGTCAAATTTTGAAAGACGAAGTAGTAGAAGCATTAGATCATAAAAATTTGAATTTAGATGTGCCTTTTTTAGCTGGAATGCTTGCCTCTACAGAAAATATGGCCATTCAAATTTGGGAAAGAATTAAAAATCCAATTGCCATTGCTGGTGGAGAACTAGTAAAAATCAAATTGGTGGAAACAGAAAATAATTACGTTGAATATTTTGGAGGTAAAGAACCATTTTAAGTTCTAATTGTTTTATAATAAATAAACAACATGTACGACGATAAAATAACAAACGATTTAGCGAAACATTACAAAGAGGTTCTTTCTAAAATTGGTGAAGACCCAGAGCGAGAAGGATTATTGAGAACGCCGGAACGAATGGCGAAAGCAATGCAATACTTGACGCATGGTTATGACATCAATCCAGATGACTTAATGAAACAAGCGATTTTTCACGAAGAATATTCTGAAATGGTAATCGTGAAAGACATCGAAGTTTATTCTATGTGCGAACACCATATGCTGCCATTTTTTGGAAAAGCACATGTTGCTTACATTCCAGATGGTAAGATTGTTGGTTTAAGCAAAGTACCAAGAGTTGTAGATGCGTATTCAAGAAGATTGCAAGTACAAGAAAGACTTACCATTGAGATTAGAGATTGTATTCAACGAACACTTAATCCTAAAGGAGTTGCAGTTGTAATTGAGTGTTCACATATGTGTATGCAAATGCGCGGTGTTCAAAAACAAAATTCAGTTACTACGACAAGTGCTTTTACAGGATTATTTATGAATAATGATGCAACGAGAAAAGAATTTATTAATTTAGTTCAAGCAAAATTACATTAACTATGAATGAAATAATTGATCAGCACGACGGTTATACAAAAGAAATAACCAAAGAATTTTTTAGAGATGTATACGGCTATATGTTTGCCGCATTAGGAATCTCAGGTATCATCGCTTATATGGTTGGTACTGGTGAGCAAGTAGTTTTTGAAGATGGAAGGTCAATGCCAGTTTTCTTTATCAA
>CAMDNE010000016.1 GCA_945902745.1 Chitinophaga pinensis
AAGTTGGCTGTTATAACATTGTTTTCAGCTATTGGGAAAACAGGAGAAGTTCCAGAACATCCAAATGCATTTGTTACAACAACACTAATAGGATTGTTTGCAATAGTTGCATTAATAGTTGGTGTTGCGGCTCCTGTTGACCAAGCATATGTTGTAAAAGGAGTACTTGTTGAAAGTAAAGCAAAGTTACCCGTACAATACGTTGAAGGACCATTAATTACTGGAACTGGGTTTGGATTAACAGTTACAATTACTTGATCTGTATTAATACAACCAGCAGCAGAAGTTCCAGTGACAGTATATGTAGCAGTAGCAGCAGGTGTGAATGCTACGCCATTTGTTACTCCATTGTTCCACGTATAAGTCGAGGCACCAGAACCAGATAAGGTAACTGCCACACCAGCACAAACCGTTTGGTCAACACCAGCTCCAACAGTTGGAAGTGGGTTGACGGTAATTGTTGCAGTATAGGTATTGGTGCAACCAGTTGCTGTAATTGTTCCTGTGACAGTATAAGTTGTTGTTGCTAAAGGCGCAAAAGCAACCCCATTTGTAATACCACCAGTCCAAGTGTATGTGTTAGCTCCATTTCCAGAAAGCGTAATAGCTGTTCCATCACAAACCGTTTGATCAGGAACTGCAATTATTGGTAATGGGTTAACTGTAACGATACCTACGTTTGTTGCTGAACACCCGGCAAGTGTATAAATAACTGTATAAGTAGTTGTTACGGTAGGAGTTATTAATATTGTTTGTGTTGTTTGTCCGCTTGGCGACCAACTAAATGTTCCTCCTAAAGTAAGTGGTGTCGCTGTTAAAGCTGTTCCCATCCCAGAACAAATGACTGCATTATTAACTGTAACTGAAGCTGCTCCAGAAGATGTTATAATAACACTAGCAGTGTCAACACAACCTATTGAAGATGTTGCAATAACGTTATACGTTCCTCCACACAATCCAGATGCAGTTGCACTAGTTTGTCCGATTGGAACGAATGTGGCATTGAACCATTCATAGGTGTACCCAGGAATAGAACCAGTGGCTGTTGCTGTTGCAGTTCCATCGCAGGTGCATCCAGCATTTGTTACTGTAGCCGTTACATTAAGAGGTGTAATAGGTGAGCAGGCATTGTTAAACTGGGCAATATATGCTGCATTGGCCGGATTATTTGGTAAGCCTGGTGTTTGTGACCCTCCAGCAGGTGTAGTAGATCCTTCGGTCCAGTTTGCTTGAGATGCTGGATTCCCATTATTGAAATACCAAACATTTTGAGAACCAGACCCGCCTGAACTGAAGTAGATTAAATTATTTAAATTATCTGTAGCCCAACAAACGGAAAAAACTTCACAGCCAGCTAGATTAACTATCCTAGCACAATCTCCTGTGTTTGCTAAGAGGGTAGTTGACCAAGCACCGCCCGCAATCCAACCGGTTGGTGGGTAACTGCACGCGCTTGCGCCTGGAGTTGTTGTGTTTCTTTCAAATAATGTTGGGTTATTGATTGGGGCAATTATAGAGCAATTTCCATCAGACAATGAAAGATCGTTAGTAGGCATGTTAGGATTTGGGTCAGCATCATTATAAATTACAATGATTGTTCCCAATGGTACACAGGCCCATAGCGGGTTGAATGAAAACCGAACAGCACCTGGAGCAATTCCACCTGCACCATGATATCCAGAATTGTCATCGAAAATCCAGCCTCTAATATCAATGCATGGAGGAGTGACAGCGTTACAATTATATGCAATGACAGTGTCAATAACGATGAATTCAACATATTCTTGATTTCCAGCAGGACCATTAGAAACTTCGTTCATTATCAATGTCTGCGAATACGAAGTAACTGGAAGCGAGGAGCTAAGTATAAAAAAGCAAAAGTAAAACAACAGTTTTTTCATGTCAGACATAAAAAAATTAGGTGAGTTTCTGGTTTCAGAATCGTATTTTTTAAAATATTCGTCAAGGGTTTCATAAACTCAATACAAAACTACACTCTAAATGTTAAATACTTGTTATCTAAGAGTTATTTATTCATTCAAGAAGAGCAATTCGTCTAGCGAATCAAGGTTATGTGTCCATGACCAGTTAATACATCGCTATTTATTCCCACCACTTCATATTTATAGAAATAGACTCCATCAGTGGCTTCTTTTCCGTTGATGTCTCCATTCCATTTAGAGGTTAATTCTGTTGTTTCATAAACAACTTCTCCCCATCTATTCAAAATAAACAGCGTGATAGATTGGGTAAAACTCGTTTCAACAAAGAATTCGTCGTTCACACCATCTTGATTCGGTGTAAATACATTTGGAACATGGATTGTTGGCGGAGGCAATGCCAATACAATTATTTGCACAGTTGCCACGTCACTACAAACACCATTTGTAGCTGTTAAACTTACAGTGTAAGTGCCAGGCTCAGAATAAGTAACTGTTTGTCCAATTAATGTTGAAAGCGTTGCTGATTGTCCGTTTCCAAAAACCCAATTGTATGATGTTCCATTGGAAGAATTATTGGTAAAATTAACCACCAAACCAGGATCGCCAATTGTTACATCAGCAGTTACATTCGCGTAGGGTGTGGGAAGAATATTTATAGTTACAAAATCTGTATTTATACATCCATTTGCATCTGTTCCTGTAACCGAATAAGTTCCTGATGTTACTGGTGTAAATGAAATTCCGTTAGTTACCCCATTATTCCAGACATACGATGTTGCACCAGAACCAGATAAAGTAACTACGCTTCCTTCACAAATGGTTTGATCAGCTCCGGCGTTAACAATTGGTAGTGCATTAACTGTAACAAGAACTTGGTCGCTTGCAAAACAACCATTTGCATCCGTTCCTGTCACAGCATAAGTTGCAGTCGCAGAGGCAACAAAACTAATTCCATTTGTAATTCCATTATCCCAAGCATAAGTTGACGCACCATTTCCAGAAAGGGTGATAGTCGTTCCTGCACAAACGGTTTGGTCTTGCACCACAACTAAAGGTAATGGATTTGCGGTTACTAGGCCAGTGTTTGTAACAGCACAATCTCCTTGTGTATAAGTAACTGTATAAAGGGTGTTTATTAGTGGGTTTATTGTAATAGTTTGCGTTGTTTGTCCTCCAGGAGACCAGCTATATGTTCCTCCCAAAGTTGAAGGTGTTGCGGTCAATGTTGTTGAAGTTCCAGCACATATTGTTTGATTATTTACACTGACTGTTGGAGGTGTAATTGCTGAAATGGTTATTGTTGCTGTATCTGAGCACCCAATACTTGATGTTGCAATTACATGATAAGTGCCCACACATAAACCTGTTGCATTTGCAGTAGTTTGTCCAATAGAAACGAAGCTTGCATTGAGCCACTCATAGGTATAACCAGAAATTGAACCACTTGCAGCTGCAGTAGCCGTTCCAGAACAGGTACAACCTGCATTTGTTACAGATGGAGTAGATACAATTAGAGGTGTAATGGGGGAACAATTATTATTAAATTGAGAGATGTATGCTGCGTTGGCCGCGTTGTTTGGTAACCCAGGAGTTTGCACACCACCACCTATTGTAGTTGATCCTTCTGTCCAATTTACTTGAGAATTAGGGTTACCGTTATTAAAATACCATACATTTTGTGAGCCCGAACCCCCCGAACTAAAATAGATTAAACCATTTAAATTTGCCGCAGCCCAACAAACTGAAAAGACTTCACAACCTGCTAGATTAACTATTCTTGCACAATCCCCGGTATTTGCAAGAAGGGTTGTAGACCAAGCGCCACCGGCAACCCATCCAGTTGCAGGATAACTACAAGCTACAGCACCAGGTGTTGTTCCATTTTGTTCAAAAAGAGCCGTATTACTAATCGGCGCGATGATTGAACAATTACCGTCAGAAAGGGAAATATCGTTGGCGGGCATACTTGTATTAGGGTCCGCGTCGTTATAAATAACAATAATTGTCCCTAAGGGAACACACGCCCATAGCGGGTCGAATGAAAACCGAACAGCTCCTACTGCAACCCCTCCGGCGCCATGATAACCAGAATTATCATCGAAAATCCATCCACGAATATCTATGCATGGTGGAGTTAGAGAATTGCAATTATAACTAACAACAGTATCACTAACAACGAACTCAACATATTCTTGATTTCCCGCAGGACCATTTGAAACCTCGTTCATTATTAACGTTTGCGAATACGAGGTAGTTGCAAATGAGGTACTTAATAAAAATAGACAAAAGTAATAAATCAGTTTTTTCATGTCAGACATAAAAAAATTACATTAGTTCGTGGTTTTGGAAACGTATTTTAACAATATTCCTCAAGGGTGTCACAAACTGTGGTGTAAATTTACACAGATTAGATTAAACGTATGTTAATGAATGATTATTTGTGCTATAAATAAAGAAATTTATATCTATTTCTCTAGAATTTTGAATTTTTCAGTGCTAATTATTTAGGCTTAGATTAGAATGCATATTCTCTTTGAATTATTTAGAAGTATCTCTTTGATTTGGTCCAATTTATTAGACAACAATCCAAGAATAACGTCGATTTTCAACGAATGAAAGACAACTTAATCAATTAGTTTTGAAAAAGTTAACAAAAGAGTTGTTTTATAAATGATTAATTATTAGGTTTGGGTACTATTTATTTTGAAAAGTCTTCCATAATTCTGTTTCATAAAATTTGGTGGTGCAATCCGAAAAACCAAAGAGTAGCAAAAACCCATAAACATCTTTGTATTTTAAATCATATTGTTGGCCGAAATCAATTAAAAATTTCGGGGAGTTATCGAAAATCCTTAAGAGTAGAATTATTTTAAATTAAATTTATGAACTACTACTACCTGTTATTTGCAGCAGCCCCTGTATTGGGCTACATCTTATCCACATGGCTTAATGAAAAACCTAGTGGACTTCTAAAAAATGAGTCATTATCAAATGTTGTTAGCGAGACACCAAGCTGGCATCTTCCTCTTGTCATTATTGGAATGATTATGTCTTTTGCTTATAATTTAATAATTTTTTCTGTTTATTTTATTGCATTTATTTTAAAGCATATTGGAACAATTCTTTCTTGGATATATGCCAATATTCTTAAACCAATTTTCGATGTCACTATCAAGCTAATTGTGATGGTGGTAGATATTTTACTTTTAATATTAAGAGTTGCAATTAAGTATCTTATTACGATTCCTGTTGATGTTTTCCTAAGTGTAATTAATTCAGTTCCTAAAGTTTTCAACTGGGCGAATTATTATAGAACGCTAAAAGTATTGATGATTGGGTTTGCATTATATGCGCTCTTAATGTTTAGTGGGTATTTGTTCGATCAACCTTTGATTGGTCAAATTGGAGGTCCATTTGCACTTGCAATTTCTATAACTTGGATCGTAGGACTTGTAACGTTTGATTCACATGTTTTTGGACGACGTGCAGCTCTATTTGCTTTATCTGTAATTGGAGTGATTTTGCTTTTAGCAGTATTTGTTTTTGGATTCAATCAAGTTGATTCTAGCACTGTTTGGGGTGGTGTCTTCGCTGGAATATTGCATTCACCTTCAGTTATATCTATAATGGCGGTTCTAGTATTAACTATTGCTGTTGCATTTATCACGAATGTTGGAGCAATATATGTCAATACTAAAGGAATTGAAAGTGGTTTTAAATCACGTTTGAAACATGTTGTATTTGATTCTTTTAATAGAAGTTGGTATTTCTTAATTCAACCAATCTTTGTTGGACTAATTGGTGCAATAATAAGTATTGTTCCTTATTATGTTATGAACTTTTCAGCAGATTCTTTACAAAATCAAGTTATCAAACCTGCGTTATCAGCAAAAAGTATTGCGTTGAATAAAGAGTTGTCTGATAACAAAATGATTGATAAAAAAGAAAGTCTTATTAATAATGATACGCTAACGAGCAATGAATTAAATCTTTTTCTTGACACTGTAAAGAAAGAATATCAATTGCGTCAACAAGCAACAGAAAATGAACGATACAGCTATTATTTTTCTAATACTGTTCCTTTAAGAAAAATTCCATCTGAAGTTATTACTAAAAAAGAGTTTAGTAATATGATTGATGAAGCAAAAGATGAAATAGCAGACAGTAAAAAAGCGAAGGTTGATGGCTTAAAGGATTTAGACGAAAGAATAACGGCGGCAGAAGAAGATTCTTTCCAAGTAGAAAACGTTCCTTTAATTAAAAAACAAAAGGAACGATTTGAAAAAGTTTCGTCTTCTTTTATAAGTTCAATGGAGGAAAGCCTCAAAGCAAATGAATCTGCAGATTTACAATATAAAGTAACATATCTTTTGTTTTTACTAGCGAAAGGCTTACTTTATTCAATATTATTAGCACTTATAGTAAATCTTTATGCTTATTCAGTAATGCCTGTTTATCAAATGTGGCAAGGAAGTTACCTTGTATCAGAAGTTAAAGAAGCAACTGCAAAAAATCCGCATCAACCGTGGGTAGGACTTTTAATTATTGGTTTAGCAATAGGAAGTGTTATGTTTATGGGAGATTTTAAAGATAAAGTTCTTAATCTTTTTAAATCTGCACCAACTGAGCAACTAAAGGAAGCTGCTGACAGCGACAAAAAGGCTGACGGGGCTGCATCAGAGGAAAATGTTGCTCCAGAAGCAATTGTGGAAGAGCAACCTGTAGAAGAGATTGTTAATCCAAATGTTTTTACCTGTTCAGACGGATCAACTATCCCTTTAAGCTATTTAGGTGATGGTACATGTGATTGTATGAACACATGTGAAGATGAAAATATGGTGGACTAATTTTTATCTGAAAATATAGTTAAATGGGGGTAAAGTAATTTATCCCCATTTTTTAGTTAAACAGCTTTTATTTAGCGTGTATTCAACTTAATAATATGTTATTTATTGCTCGAATACTATTCCAAATTCAATCTAAAGAATTTCGATTGTTGCTTTATATTAAATTTCTAGACGCTGAGTTATATGTATTATATTACTTGTCAAGAACATTTTTTCAACTCACCAATTTCCTTAAATAAGGAACTTTCAATAGAATTAGAATAATTATAGCACTCAAAAAAAATGTTGCCAACCAAGTAATAGGAATTGACAAAAGCGTGTCTGCTGTTTTAGCATCCAAATGATATTTTCCGATGCCTAGTCGCAAACCTTCAATAATTAAGGGGTGTATCAGATATATACCGAAAGAAGACACGCTTATTATATTCATCCATTTTGGAGTTGCGGTGGTTTTTAGATTTTGCATCCAAGAATAAAAAAAGAGTGCTTGAAATAGCACCGTAATCGAATACGGCAAAATCATCAGCTCTTGATAAGTTCCTACTTTATTGTAAATCGCTGCCGAAACAATCATTTGTATAATAGTAACAACAATAAACCAAAGACCTCCATGTTTTAATTTAAAAGGCAAACCATACTGATGAAGATAATAGCCTAAAATATAATAGCCTATATAGAGGTCGGGGAAATTTTGTTGAATTCCTAAACTCATGTCAAAGTTAAACCAAATAGACAATTGTCCAAAAGCACCAGGCAATAAAAACCGAAAAACTATCCAAATAAGTATGAGAAGCTCCAACTGTTTATTATTAAGATTTTGGACAAGAACACGAATAAATGGTGTGGCAAAATAGATCCCTAATAGCATATAAAAATACCATAAGTGGTAATAGGTTGGGCCTGCAATTATTTTAAATGTTAATTGAAAAATACTATTGCTTTCTCCTAATTGCCATTGCCACAAAAGAGCAAAAATAAAACTCCAGAAAAACATAGGTAAAAGGATGCGACTAAATCGTTTTTTATAGAAAATTCCCCATTCCTCTTTTTTTGGAAGAAGTAAAGCACCGCTTATCATAACAAATAAAGGTACACCAGCTCTTCCAAAAGAGTCAAAGATTGCACCTACTAACCAATTGGCCGTTGCCATGGCATGCCATTGGTCGCGAACAGGAGCAGAAACATGCAACAAGACAATCATCATGATTGCAAATACTCTTATTCGAGTTATATATTGTTCTCCAGTAAAGGCCAATTAAAAAAAGGATTAACTTCAATAAAGCAATAAAGATATTGATTTATTCAAACTAGTTGCTTTTGTTCTTTACATTGGTTAATGATACTTTCATTTGTCCAAGCAAAGCAGTGAATTGGGTTTAACTGTTTGAATGATAAATCGATAAGTTACGGTTTAATCATATTCCCCAGTCGACCTATTTGTATCGATACTCTCGAACTCCTTTTGAATTAAGAAGTTTTATTATCAATCTTACTTTAAAAATTTTGTTATCTTGAGCAATAAGTCTTAAGCATTCTGTATTTCTTAAAACAAAATAAAGGAATAACTGTTTTGACAGAGATATATGTTGCCAATTAAAATGTTCAGTACAAAGAATAGTTATATATTAGAAAGATGAGACACCTATTTTACATGCTTTTACTTTTATTCCTTTTGACAAACTGTGCTTTTTCAAAAAGAAAATCACAAAAGTATTTTGATAAAGCATTAATCGATGCACCGTACGATGCTATTATCATTCCTGGAGTTCCGCACGATGGCGTTTCATGGTCTCCCACAATGAATATTCGAATTTCTTGGGCAAATTTTCTATTCAAAAAAGGTATTGCAAACAATATAATTTTTTCTGGTGGTGCGGTTTATACTAAGTTTTCAGAAGCAAAGATTATGGCGGAATATGGAAAAGCATTAGGCGTTCCTTTGTCATCTATTTTTTTGGACACAAATGCAGAACATAGCACTGAAAATGTCTATTACTCCTACCTTATTGCTAAAAAACAAGGGTTTACAAGGATAGCATTAGCCACAGATCCATTTCAAGCAAAATCTTTGCAAATGATGATCAAAAAACACAATCTACCTATTGACATATTGCCAATTTTGTTTGATACCTTGAGAACGATAGACCGACCAGAACCAACTATTTTTCCTGAAATTGCAATCGAAAACTCATTTGTCTCAATAACGGAAAGAGAATCCTTTTTTACCAGAGTTAAGGGAACAATGGGGAAACAGATTATTTGGTTTGAAGAGGATCTTCCGAATGACAGAAAAGTTAGAAAATACAGACGAAAAGGACGTTTGATAACAAAAGGAATCTAGAAAAATTTAAACAACCCAAACCCTAGTAAGACCATTTCACATACATTGCTCCCCAAGTAAAACCAGCACCGAAAGTTGTAAGAATAATATTATCTCCTTTTTTTAATTGGTTTTCCCATTCGACTAAACAAAGAGGAATTGTAGCTGAAGTTGTGTTTCCATATTTGTGAATATTCAGCATTACTTTATCCATAGAAATTCCCATTCTATGAGCGGTAGCTTCAATGATTCTTTTATTTGCTTGATGAGGTGTTAAAAAAGCAATGTCGTCTGCAGATAAATTATTGCGTTGCATCATCTCTTCTGCTGCGTCAGCCATTTTAATAACAGCAACTTTAAATACAGCCTGGCCGTCCATATGAACAAAGTGTTGCTTCTTTGATACTGTTTCTAAACTTGCTGGCAGTAAGCTTCCGCCTGCAGGTTGATATAAAGATTTTTTACCGCTTCCATCAGCATATAATTTTGCATCTAGAATACCCGTTTCATCTGTGGATGCTTCCAAAAGCACAGCACCTGCGGCATCACCAAATAGAATAGATGTTTTTCTGCACGTATAGTCAACAATACTGCTCATCTTATCTGCCCCAATTACAAGTACTTTTTTATGTGTTCCTGATTCAATGAATTTAGAACCTGTTTGCAAAGCCGATAAAAAACTTGAACAAGCTGCTTGAATATCAAATCCCCATGCATTAGTTGCTCCAATCATGTCTGCAACAATATTTGCGGTTGCTGGATATGGATGTTCGGGAGTCACCGTTGCAACAATGATTAATTCAATGTCTAATGGCGATAGATTCTTTTTTAGTAATAAGGTTTTTGCTGCCTCAGCGGCCATATAGGCTGTTCCTTTGTCTTTGTCTTTAAGAATTCTCCGTTCACTCACACCGCACCGTGACATTATCCACTCGTCAGAGGTGTCTAGCGTTTGTTCAATTTCCTTATTTGTTAAAATGTAATCAGGTTTATATGCAGATACTCCTGTTATTGCAGCTTGAATATTCATGTGGCGAATGTAGGCTCAACATTTTAATTTGAATAACAAAAATAAAATAGTGATACGACATGTAAAAAGATTAATATTGAATTATTATCAATATACATGAATAATAATCTAAATTTAGTAAATTATAAATTACGATGTCTAAAGTAAAATCAGAGCAAGTTTTCAATTTGATAAAGTCACTTTCTAAAGGTGAAAAACGTTTTTTTACATTGTATGCAGCTCGTTTAAGCAATAGTCAAGATAAAAAATTTATAATTCTTTATAAAGCGATTGAAAAGCAAAAAGTATATGATGAAGAAGTTATTCTAAAACAGAATAAAACACTAAATCCGAAACAATTTTCAAATTTAAAAGCACATCTTTATTTTCAGTTATTGAGGAGTATTCGCCTTTGTAATAGTTCAAATCTTGAAAATATCAAGATAACGGAGCTCTTAGATTATGCCCGGATTTTATACAACAAATGTTTGTATAAAGAATGCATCAAAATGATTGATAAAGCAAAATCGTTGGCAATTGAAAATGACAGATCTGTAATGTTGTTGGAAATCTTGGAAATTGAAAAATTGGTAATTCCGAAAACGATAGAATCAGGGAATGAAAAACGCGTAAATAAAGTAATAGTTACTACGAATCAAGTAGCACAAAGTGTAAAAAACATTAATATATTTTCAAATCTATCTTTAAAGTTGGATTCTTATTATAGACAAAAAGGTTTTGTCAAAAGTGAAGAAGACCTCGAAAATGTGAGTGTTTTTTTTATAGAAAGTTTGCCAATTTATGATGAAACGAAACTCTCTTTTCAAGAGAAAATGTATTTATATAGTTCTTTTGTTGGCTTTTATTTCTTTATTCAGGACTTTTCAAATGGACACGAGTATGCTGTAAAATGGGTGAATTTATTTGAACAGCAGCCTGAGATGAAAAGGCATAAATTGGAAATGTATATTAAAGCGTTAAACCGATTGTTGACTGTTCAAAACAAACTTTTCAAATTCAAGGAATTTACTGAAACGCAAAAACAACTTGTATCAATTAAACGCGATAAAAGTTTGTATTTGACTGAAAATATAAATCTGAATTTATTCAAAGCGATTTATATGCATGAAATGAATAGACATTTTATGCTTGGAGAATTTAATTCAGGAACTAGAATCGTTCGTGCACTCGAAGATGAATTGACTAATTTTATTCCAAAATTGGACAAACACTCTATTTTGTTGATGTATTATAAAATAGCATGCCTGTTTTTAGGAAGTGGAAATTATAAAAAAGCGGTCTTTTGGTTGAACAAAATACACAATGAAAGAGAAATTGAATTAAGGGAAGATATTCATGCATTCACAAGAATCTTGCTACTTGTTGCTCATTTTGAATTAGGGAATGATCAATTAGTAGATGTTAATATTAGATCGAGTTACCGTTATTTTAGTAAAAAAGGAATATTGAGTCACTATCAGTTATCTATTTTGAATTTTTTGAAACACCTTTTCTTGTCAAACAGTGAAAGAGATTTAAGGAAGCAATTTTATTCATTGAAACTTGAAATGCAAGTTTTAGAGACCAATAAATTTGAAAAACGGGCATTTCTTTATTTTGATATTATTAGTTGGTTAGAAAGCAAGATAGAAAACAAAACGATTCAAGAAGTTATTAAGGAAAAAGCTAAAATTAAAATCGCCGAAAATTAAAAATTAATTTATCTTTAACGGTAAATACCGCTTAATTCATTATATACAAGAATGCAAAAACTAATACTAACGCTATTTATTATTCTAATAAGTCAACTTGTCCTTTCTCAAGGATTTCAAGTTAATTTCCAAGGTCAAAAGCAACAAGGAATGGGTGGTGCAGGAACGGCATTACCCATTGATGGGGCTTCTTTATTTTTTAATCCTGGAAGTACTTCTTTTCTAAAAGAAAACTCAGTCAATTTAGCAATGACTCCAACTTTTGCCCGAAGCCTTTTTGTAGATGCAAATACCAATCAATCAGCTAGGACAAACTCACCAATGGGAACACCTTTTTCTGCTTATGCGGTTTATCGTAAATCAGCAGAAAGTAAATTATTTTTTGGTATCGCAGCATATACTCCTTTTGGAAGCACAGTGCAATGGGAAGATGAATGGATGGGAAGATTTGCTTTAACACGCTTGGAATTGAAATCAATATTTATTCAACCAACAATTAGTGTTAAACTGACAGAAAAAGTTGGGTTAGGAGTTGGTTTTGTTTATTGCACTGGAAATGTGAACTTGCAAAAAGATTTACCCGTTATGGATGCTAGTGGGAATTATGGGCATGCAGAATTAGCCGGAAAAGCAAATGGCTTTGGAGTGAACGCAGGAGTTTTTGTTCAAGCAACAGACAAAATAGGATTTGGATTGACGTATCGCTCACAAGTAAATATGTCCGTTACGAATGGGCAAGCAACGTTTGTTGTCCCGACTTCTTTAGAAGCGAATTTTCCAAATGGTAATTTTTCTTCCTCTTTACCCTTGCCTCAAGTCGTAACATTTGGTTTTTCTTATAAACCAACAGATAAATTGTCACTTGCTTTGGATGTAAATTACGTTGGTTGGAAAGCTTATGACACTTTGGCGTTCGACTATGAAACAAACACGAGTTCTTTAAGTGATACAAAATCAGTTAGAAGTTATGAAAACATTTTCGCCTTTCGTGGTGGAGCAAATTATGATTTTACAGAAAAAATTGCTGCGCGGATAGGAATGGCTTACGGCATTTCCCCGGTTCAAAACGGCTATGTCACTCCAGAAACTCCGGACGCAAATCGGATCAATTATACTGCTGGTTTAAGTTATAAGCTTGGGAAGCATTTTACGCTTGATGCTTCAATTTTCTTTACTCATTTGAAAAGAACAGATACAAATATCGAAACTAATTTAAGTGGAACCTTCACAACAAATGTTATTGCACCTGGTTTAGCTGTTATTTATAGATTTTAAGATGAATTTTAAAAAGACGAAACGTTTAATACTAGGCTTAGGAATTTTAAGCGTGACTTTTTCTTGTAAGCCAAAAGAAACATCAATTGAAGTTTCTGCTGGGGAAGTTGATGCAACACGATTTGTTTCAATTGGTGGAATAACCACAAGTGGGTTTATGGACGACGCACTTTATGCTGAAGGGCAAGAAAATTCGCTCGGAGCAATTTTATCAGTACAGTTTAAATTAATCGGAGGGGGAGATTTTAATCAACCGTTGATGCCAACTAGTTCGGTTGGTTGGAGTAAAATAGGTTTGTCTCGATTACTTTTAGGTAACAAAACAGACTGCTTGGGCGTGACAAGTTTGTCTCCACTTCGAATTGCAAGTCAAGGTGATTTAACTGGTTTTGGCAGTTATGTTTACAGTTCAAGCAATAAATTCAATAATTTTGGAATACCTTTTATAAAATCTACAGAATTTTCAACCCCTGGTATCGGCAATTCGGCAAATGGTCCTGGTCTGTTTAATGCTTTTTTCACTCGGATGGCTTCCAATCCAATAAACGGAACGATTAAAGCAGATATCTTAGCTAAAAACCCTACTTTTTTCACCTTATTTACAGGAATGGATGAGGTGTTGGAATATGCTAAAAACGGAGCAAGTACCGGAAATTTGACACCTGTAAATGGTGCTGTTGGTATTGGCTTTGATGGAAGTATTACTGATTTGCTGATTGATTTAACCGGAAATGGTGCGCGCGGAGCACTATCCAATATCCCAGATGTAACTGATTTTCCATATTTCACAACAATTCCGTTTGACGGATTAAACTTAGATGCCGATAATGCTTTTACGTTGAATGAAATTTATAACCCAATTGGCATTTATTTTCAAGTCGGTAAAAATGCTTTTGTTATTGAAGATCCAACTGCTGGAGCTTTTGGAGTGCGACAAATGGTAGAAGGAGAGCTAATATTGTTGAGTGTCCCTTTAGACTCGTTAAAATGTAATAAAATGGGGTCAGTATTTCCGTTTAGAAATGAATTTGTTTTAACAAATCCTGAATTAGTTGATATTAGAAATACAATCAATGGCTTTAATACGGTTTTAGCTTCTGCTGCCGCAAATTATAATTTAGCCTTCGTGGATTCTTATTCGTTCTTCAAGCAACTTAAAACGGGGATAGTTTATAATGGAATTTCTTTAAGTGCAAAATTTGTTTCTGGTGGAGCGTATTCATTGGATGGAATAACTTTGAACCCAAGAGGAAATGCACTTTTAGCGAATGAATTCATCGGTGTTATAAATCAAAAATATAAAGCAACTATTCCGAAAGTTGATGCCACAAAATATAGAGGCGTTATTTTTCCATAACTTTAACAGCTTAAACTCACAACTATGAAAAAAACAATTACTTTTCTTTCTTTATTTATTTCTGCTCTGGGTATTGCGCAAGAGCCTTGTTCTACTGGACGTTATTCAAGCGACGTGTATCCAACAGCAACATTAACAAGTAATATTGTTTATGGACAGAACTTGAATTACGCTGGGACAAATAAAATCTTAAAATTAGATTTCTACGAACCAACTGGAGATACAGCAACCGTTCGACCATTGATAATCTGGATACATGGTGGTAGTTTTTTAGGTGGAACAAAAACAGATGCTGACATGGTCGCGTTGTCTCAAGCTTTTTCTAAAAAAGGGTATGCTTGTGCTTCAATCGATTATCGAACTGGATTTTTTCCTATAGATTCTGCTAATTCAGTGAAAGCCGTAATGAGAGCGGTTCAAGATGCTAGAGCAGCGGTACGATTTTTCTATAAAGACAGAGCTGATGGAGTTAATACGTACAAAATTGATACGAACAATATTTTTATTGGTGGATCTTCTGCCGGAGCGATTACAGCGTTGCATTTGACGTATCTCGACAGAACGTGTGAAATTAATGGATATGTACCAATGGGTAATCTTACAGCCCTTGGTGGACTTGAAGGAAATAGCGGGAATCCTTGCTATTCGTCTAATGTGAATGGCGTGATTAATTTATGTGGAGCATTAGCGAGTTATGGCTGGCTAGAGGCGGGTAATTTACCTTTATGTTCAATGCATGGAACAAATGACGGAACAGTAAAGTATAATAGAGGAGTCGTGAATCCAGGTGTTCCGTTAATGTATTTAGATGGTAGCCGAATGCTACATGAACAAGCTCAAGCAGTTGGTGTACAAAGTAATTTTTATACGTTTTATGGTGCTGATCACGTGCCATATCTTGGAGGAAGTGCAACAAATGTAGCGTATATGGATACGACAATTAATTTTGTAAGAGATTATCTAATTGATCGATTAGCGTGTACAAATCCTATTTTGCAAGCACCAAATGCGCCTGCTCAAACAGCAACGTTATATCCTTTTACACCTTGTTCTGGAAATATTCCTGTTGACTTTTGTACTGGAGCAGGTCTGGTTGAGTCAATAGATGACTTGAAATTTAAAATCTACCCGAATCCTTCGCAAAACGATATGGTTATCGAATTCGAAGAAGAAACAGAATTACGTGTTGAGTTATTTGATTTTTCAGGTAGAAATTTAATTTCAAAAGAACAATTTGGATCAAAGATTCAACTCGAGAGAAATGGTTTAAACAACGGTATTTATTTATTGAAATTGACCACGAAAACTGGAAAATTAGTTACACAATCAATAATTTTTAATTAATGAGATTTTTTATATTCTTACTTATAAACTTCGGAGCCCTCGCATTGGGGGCTCTTTTTATGGGTGATAGCCCAGCAGATAATGAATGGTATAAAAACCTTAATCAAGCACCTTGGACTCCTCCAGGATGGGTGTTTGGCTTTGCGTGGAGTTTTATCATGGTTTCGTTTAGCTTGTATATGTCACGTGTTTTCGTTTCGTTTAATGGTGTTTTACTAAGAAAATTGATGGTACTCTTTTCATTGCAAGTGGTGTTTAATATACTTTGGAATCCAGTTTTCTTTCAATGGCACATGAGTTTGCTGGCCCTGTTTATTTTGGTTTTTATTATTGTCCTACTCGTTTTTATTCATTTGGATTTCTCAGACAATAAGAAGTTCAATACCTTATTGATTGCACCTTATTTTCTATGGTTACTGATAGCTTTTTCTTTAAATTTATATGTGGTAATGTATAATTAAACGAAGATATTTAAGGGCTTATCTATTTTATTTGTTAATAAGGCAACTGATTGTTGATAACAACGTTTTATTTACATATATTTAGTTCCAATCTGTGGGAGAATTATATTAAGCTACAACTTACAACTATGGTAACTTCGAGATTAAAGTGCTAACTTATGAATTAATCTTTAATTTATGTTAGCATGAAGACCAACTGATTTTTTGTCCGTAATGTTGAAGTGTGAAATTTGTTGATTGTTGGAAATTATATTTCACGAGATATGCTTTTTCAATTATCAAAATAAAGAACATGAATTAATTGATAGGCATATGAAAACATCTACTTTACTTCTCATTTCGATTTCATTAATCCTATGTGTGAATTTTTCTTTCACACAAGAAGAACACCATAAGTTTGATGAAGTATTTTCTTCGTTATCATTAAGTAATGTTGCAGAAGCAGCAGAAATTGAAGATAGGTACTATTCAGAAAATGGTGTTCAAGAGTTTGTTGATTCTTCCTATATGGATTTTCAAGAAAAAATAAAAGAGTTACTAAAATCTAATCCAAGCAATTCAATTTCTGATATTGATATAATTAAGAAAACTTTTTTGTTCAAACTTAAAGAAGATGTGTTGCTCATCCCAAAAGAAAAAAATCCTAAGCCAGATATTATTAAAGTTTTAAATGGACCATGTATTAACATGGATTTTGAAACTGGAAACACAACAGGTTGGTCCTTATTTACAGGAACAAGAACCAATGCAACACTCTATAATTTTTCGGGATCAACACCAGTTGGACCTGGAGCAAATCATCAAATATTTGGTGGAGGAGTAGATCCAATTGTTGGCATCCCAAGAGTTTTTCCTGGCGGAAGTTTTTCATGCAGACTAGGTAACGGCACAACTACAGGGTCCGGAGCAGCTAGAATGACTCAATCGTTTTTAGTAGACCCAACGAATATGTACTTTACTTACAATTATGCGGTTGTTTTTCAATCACCTAATGGACATGCTGCAAATGAGCGTCCTTATTTTACCGTTCGTGTTTATGACGCAAGTGGGAATAATGTGGCTTGCGGCGAATACTCTGTTTATGCTGACCCTGTAAATGCCGCAAATTTTCAGTCTATTGTTGTAGGCTCAAACACGGTGTTATATACAAATTGGACATCGGTATTTACAAATTTATCAGCTTTCGTTGGTCAAAATGTAACAATTGAGTTTACCGCTGCTGACTGTTCCCTTGGAGGCCATTATGGATACGCTTATGTTGATGCATCTTGTGCTTTTCAACAATTAATTGCAAGTCCTGGTTTTATTTGTCCAGGTCAAACAACGACATTAACTGCTCCTGGAGGTGTTGGAACTTATTTATGGAATACGGGTGCTACAACTCAAAGTATAACAACAGGAATTGGAGGGACATATTCATGCACATTAACTCCTCCGCAAGGGGCTACTTGTTCAGTTGTCTTGACTGTTCCGGTTACAGTTTACCCTCAACCAATTGCAGGCTTTACAATTACTGACCCATCTGTTTGTTTAGGGACAACTGCGTCGATTACGAGTACTACAAGTATACCCGCTCCTGGGGTTATTAGTACATATCAATGGAGTTTTGGGGACGGAATTAATTCACCGGCTTCGAGCGGCAGTATAACGGGCGTTTCGAATACAACTGGGACTTATACCGTTTTAGATCATACCTATAGTGCTGTTGGAACCTATAATCCTGTGTTAACTGTAGTTTCTACGAACGGTTGTACAAGTACATTTACAACTCCAATTACAGTCACACCATTACCATTACTTTCAACTACTAAAGTAGATGTATTATGTAATGGTGGATTAACAGGATCCATAAATTTAACCGTCACTTCAGGGTCTGCTCCTTTTACATTTTTATGGAGTAACGGTTCAACTTCAGAAGATTTAAGTTCTTTACCTGCTGGGACCTATTCTGTTGTTGTAACAGATTTAAATGGTTGTACTGGGACAACAACGGTAACAATAAATCAGCCTGCCGCACCTTTAACTCTTTCTTATACTCAAACAGATGTTTTATGTTTTGGAGCATCAACGGGCGCTATAAATTTAAGCGTTGCAGGAGGAACAGCTCCATATACCTATTCTTGGAGCAATGGTTCAACAACGCAAGATTTAAATAGTTTGCCAGCAGGAACTTATACTGTAAGTGTTCATGACGCGAATGGATTAACAAGCGGGTGTGCTGCTACAACATCAGTTACAATTGTTCAACCAGACACACCAGTGACTTTAAATAGTACACATTTGAATGTATTGTGTAATGGAGGAGCAACAGGTTCTATTGACTTAACTGCCATTGGCGGAACACCAGGATATATTTATTCATGGAGTAATGCATCTGTAACGCAAGATATTGTTGGATTAGTCGCAGGAACTTACACAGTCAATGTGCATGATGCCAATGGAACAGCAGGAGGTTGTGCAGCAACTGCATCAATAATAATTACTCAGCCAGCCGCATCAATTTCATTGACTTTCACAAAAGTAAATGTTTTATGTAATGGAGGTTCAACAGGTTCAATTGATTTATCAGTCGCAGGAGGAACGTCTCCGTATACATATGCATGGTCAAATGGCGCAACAACTCAAGATCTTTCTGGGATAGCCGCTGGAACATATACCGTTACGGTCACAGATGCAAATGGTGCGTCAGGTGGATGTTCAGCAACGTTGTCTATTACTATTACCCAACCCTCAGCACCAGTTTCATTATCTACAACTCATACAAATATCCTGTGTTTTGGCGCCTCTACAGGTGCAATTAATTTAACAGTTGCAGGAGGAACAGCACCATATACGTATTCTTGGTCAAATGGCGCAACGACTGAAGACCTCTCAGGTTTACCAGCAGGAGTTTATACCGTTACGGTTACAGATGCGAATGGTTCGATCGGTGGTTGTACAGCAACAACATCAGTTACAATTACACAACCTTTGGCGGCATTAACTGTATCTGCCACTCAAACGAATATTTTGTGTTTTGGTGCATCGACTGGGGCAATTGACTTAACACCATTAGGAGGAACTTCACCGTATACTTATTTGTGGAGCAATGGCGCAACGACCCAAGATTTGTCTTCAATTTCTGTTGGAACATATACTGTTACAGTAACCGATGCTAATGGAAATGCTGGAAGTTGCGCGGCGACTACTACTGTTATAATTACGCAACCAACAGCTCCTTTAACATTGACATCAACTAAAGTGAATGTTTTATGTAATGGAGGATTAACGGGTTCAATCAACTTATCACCAGTTGGTGGAACGGCACCATATAACTTTGTTTGGTCCAATGGTGCAGTAACAGAAGATTTGATAGGGTTGGCTGCAGGAACTTATACTGTTACAGTAACTGATGTTAATGGATTAACAGGAGGTTGTGCCGCAACAACTTCAATCACAATTACACAGCCTGCTGCTCCAGTTACGGTTTCAACAACACAAACAAACGTTCTGTGTTTTGGTGCATCAACAGGGGCAATCAATTTGACAGTTGCTGGAGGAACAGCACCTTATTCATATGTTTGGTCCAATGGTGCAGTAACAGAAGATTTGACAGTAATTCCAGCTGGGACATACACTGTAACAGTGACCGATGCGAACGGCTCCGTTGGCGGTTGTACAGCAACAACTTCAGTTACAATTTCACAACCAGCAGCGGCTTTAACTATTTCAAGTACACATGTTAACGTTCTATGTAATGGGGCAATTACTGGTTCAATCGATTTAACACCAGCAGGAGGAACTGCCCCTTATACATATTCGTGGAGTAATGGTGCAACTACGCAAGATATTACGAATTTACCGGCCGGTTCATATACTGTCAATGTTCATGATGCAAATGGTATTGCAGGATCATGTGCGGCTGTTGCAACAATTATAATTACACAACCAGCGGCTCCATTAACATTAACCTCTTCAAAAGTAGATATTTTGTGTAATGGAGGAAATACAGGATCTATCAATTTAACTCCCGCTGGCGGAACAGCACCTTACACCTTTTCATGGTCAAATGGTGCAACATCAGAAGATTTGGTTGGGTTGACTGCTGGAACTTACACAGTATCTGTGACAGATGCAAATGGATCAACAGGAGGGTGCGCTGCTTCTGCAACAATTACAATCACACAACCAGCAGCTCCAGTAACATTAAACACTTCTCAAACAAATATTTTATGCAATGGAGGAAATACAGGTGCTATCAACTTAACAGTCGCAGGAGGAACATCGCCTTACTCATATGTGTGGAGCAACGGAGCAACTACTGAAGACTTAATAACTTTAATTGCAGGAACTTATACTGTAACGGTAACGGATGCGAATGGCTCAACTGGAGGATGTACTGCAACCGCAACAGTTATAATTACTCAACCAGCCGCACCTTTATCTTTAACTTTTACACAAACCAACGTTTTGTGTAACGGTGCTTTAACTGGAGCGATTAACCTAACACCTGCAGGAGGAACCTTACCATATACTTATACATGGAGCAATGGTTCAACCTCTCAAGATATTAATGGCTTGGGAGCTGGAACATATACTGTCAATGTGCACGATGCAAATGGTTTAGCTGGAGGTTGTGCCGCAACAGCAACTATCACAATCACACAACCAACTGCATTAACTCAAACTATTTCTGCTTTCATTTATCCTTCAGGAACAAACATTAGCTGTTTCGGATTATCAAATGGAAGTGTTAACTTAACAATTGGTGGCGGCGCACCAGGATATTCATATGTATGGTCTAATGGAGCAATAATAGAAGATCTAACGAATGTCCCAGCTGGAAGTTATACAGTAATTGCAACGGATTTAAATGGTTGTACAATTACATCATCCATTATCTTAACACAACCATTGATTTTAACATCGGGTGTTGTACCTTCGCTTTATGCAGGTGGTTTCAATTTAACAGGTTGCGCAAATAACGGAACAATTGACTTAACTGTTGGAGGTGGTAATCCAGCATACAGCTATGCTTGGTCGAACGGTGCAACTACCCAAGATTTAACCGCTTTACCAGCAGGCGCTTATTCCGTAACAGTTACAGATTTGAATGGTTGTCAAACAATAAGTTCGATAACGTTAACAACTCCTCCTCCTTTAACGCAAGCAATTTCAGCTTTTACTTATCCTAGTGGAACAAATATTAGCTGTTTTGGCTTATCAAATGGTTCAATTGATTTAACAATCAATGGTGGGACGCCACTTTATACCTATGTATGGTCAAATGGAGCTACGTCTCAGGATTTGACAAATGTCCCAGCTGGAACTTATACGGTAACTGTTACAGATTTGAACGGTTGTACAATTACATCTTCAATTACTTTAACACAACCAGCAGCATTAACATCGGCAGTTCTTCCTTCAGTTTATGGTTCATACAATGTTTCAGGATGTGTTGCCGATGGATTTATTGATTTGACAGTTGTAGGAGGAAACCCGGGGTACACTTATACTTGGTCAAATGGTGCCTTAACACAAGACATTTCATTGCTAATAGCAGGAAATTACATTGTGAATGTAACAGATGTGAATGGATGTATTACTTCAAGCAGTATAACATTAACGCAACCATCAGGTTTAACTCAAAGTATTTCGGCAACAACTTTCCCAAGTGGAACAAATATTAGCTGTTTTGGATTAAGTGATGGAAACATTGATTTGACCATAGGCGGAGGTAATTCACCATATACATATTTGTGGAATACTGGAGCTACAACACAAGATTTAACGAATGTTCCAGCTGGAACATATAGTGTTGTAATTACGGATTTAGTTGGATGTCAAATATCAAGTTCAATCACATTAACACAGCCGTTACTTTTAACTCAAACTATTTCAGTTGCAGTTTATCAAAGTGGTACGAATATCAGCTGTTTCGGTTTATCAGATGGTTCAGTTAATTTAACAATTAATGGTGGAAACCCAGTTTACACTTATTCTTGGTCTAATGGAGCAACGACTCAAGACTTAACGAATATTCCTTTTGGAACATACAATGTATTAGTAACGGATGTGAATGGCTGCACTGTTCCTTCAACAATCACCTTGGTTCAACCAACCGCTTTAACACAAAGTTTAATAGCATCTACATTCCCAAGTGGAACAAATATTAGTTGTTTCGGATTATCAGATGGTAATGTTGATATCACAATTGGCGGCGGAAACCCAGGCTATACTTATTCTTGGTCAAATGGAGCACTAACACAAGATTTAACGAATGTGCCAGCAGGAGTTTATAATGTTTTGGTAACAGACCAAAATGGTTGTACAATTTCAACTGGTGTAACTCTTACTCAGCCACCAGCATTAACTCAAGCGATATCTTCTCCTATCTTTCCAAGTGGAAATAATATTAGTTGTTTTGGGTTAAGTGATGGTTTGGTAGATTTAACAATTGGTGGAGGAAATCCTGGTTATACATATTTATGGTCAAACAGCTCAACTACCCAAGATTTAGCTGCAATTCCAGCAGGAACCTATTCAGTTACTGTTACAGATGTAAATGGTTGTTCGATTCCTTCAACAATTACATTGACGCAACCTACAGCATTAACACAATCGATTAGCGCTACAATTTACCCAAGTGGAACAAACATTAGCTGCTTTGGTTTAAGTGATGGTAACGTTGATTTAACGATAAATGGTGGAAGTCCAATATATTCTTATGCTTGGTCAAACGGAACAATTACCCAAGATTTGAGCAATGTTCCGGCGGGAACGTACAATGTTACAGTCACAGATGTTAACGGCTGTTCAATTCCTTCTTCAATCACATTGATTCAACCAACTGTTTTAACTTCAAATGTTACTCCTTTCGTTTATCCAGGTGGATTTAACGTTTCGGGATGTTTACCTGATGGGTCGATTGATTTATTTGTGTCTGGCGGTAATCCTGGCTACACATATGTTTGGTCAAATGGATCAAACAACCAAGATATTTCGTTGTTACCAGCGGGCGCATATTCTGTTACAGTGACTGATTTAAATGGTTGTCAAACAACCAGCGCAGTTACTTTAACATCTCCATCGGGAATGACACAAACGATTTCAGCATTTGTTTATCCTAGTGGATCAAATATTAGTTGTATCGGTTTAAGCGATGGGTCGATAGATTTAACAATAGGTGGTGGTGTTGGGCCATATACTTATGCATGGAGTAATGGTGGGATAACCCAAGATTTGACAAATGTACCAGCAGGAACATACAATGTATTAGTTACAGATCAAAATGGCTGTCAAATTACAAGTACAATTACATTAACGCAACCGACAGCACTTTCTCAAGGAATTACAGCATTCACCTATCCTAGTGGGTCGAACATAAGTTGCTTTGGCTTAAGTGATGGTTCAGTTGATTTAACGATAAATGGCGGAAACCCTGGTTATACCTATTTATGGTCAACTGGAGCTATAACCCAAGATATTGCTGGGTTACCTATTGGGACATACACAGTATTAGTAACAGATGCGAATGGTTGTACAATTCCTTCATCAATTACAATAACTCAACCAACGGCATTAACTGAAGGTGCTTCAGCATTTTTATATCCAAGTGGAGATAATATTAGTTGTTTTGGATTAAGTGATGGGTCTGTTGATTTAACAATTGGAGGAGGAAGTCCGGGTTACACTTATCTTTGGAATACCGGTGCAACAGCGCAAGACATTACATTACTTCCAGCGGGAACATATACTGTTACAACTACAGATTTGAATGGATGTACAATTAATTCTTCAATAACTTTAGTTCAACCAACAGCATTGACCCAAACAATTACTGCATTTACGTATGCATCTGGAACAAATATTAGCTGCTTTGGCTTGTCAGATGGTTCAATCAATTTAACGCCAAATAATGGAAGTCCTGCATACACATATGCTTGGAGTACGGGTGGAACTTCACAAGATTTATCGAATGTCCCTGCAGGAACGTACAATGTTATCATTACTGACTTAAATGGTTGTTCGCTTCCATCAACAATTACACTAGTTGAACCACCAGCATTAACACAAAGTGTTTCGGCATTTATTTATCCATCAGGAACAAACATAAGTTGTTTTGGCTTCAATGATGGAAGTATTGATTTAACAATTGGTGGTGGAAATCCAGGATATACTTATTTATGGAATAATGGATTCACAATTGAAGACATTGGAAGTTTGTTAGCCGGAACATACACTGTATTGGTAACAGATTTAAACGGTTGCACCATTCCTTCTGCAATAACGCTTTTTCAACCAACACCATTAACAGCGGCAACTGTTGGGTCCACTTTCATTGGTGGAAATAACATAAGTTGTTTTGGCTTTAGTGATGGTACAGTTGATTTATCAATGGGTGGAGGAAGTCCGAATTATGTGTATTTATGGAGCACAGGGGCAACAACAGAAGATATCAGTAATTTGCCAATTGGGACCTATTCAGTAACAGCAACGGACATCAATGGTTGTGTAATTACAAACTCTATTACCTTGACAGAACCTACTCCAATGACTTATTCAGAAACGTTATCAATCTACTCTGGCGGATATAATGTTACAGGCTGTGCTGCAGATGGTTCAATAGATTTGTCTGTTGCTGGAAGTATACCGGGATATACATATTCTTGGAGCAATGGACCTATTTCTCAAGATATTGCAAGTTTGGCTGCTGGAACTTATTCCGTAACAATTACGGATGCGAATGGATGTATTTTAATTGTTGATACTACATTGGTTTCTGCTCCACAGGTGACAACAACAACACAAGTGACTTCCAATTACAATGGTCAAGATATTTCTTGTTTCGGAGTTTCTGACGGTGCAATTTCAGCAACCCCAGCGGGCGGCGCTCCAGGTTATACGTATGATTGGACAAATTTTGCAGGCACATCAATAAGTGCACTCCAAAATCCTACTGGGTTACCATCTGGATTATACACTGTAACAGTAACAGACCAAAATGGGTGTACAATTACTAATAACATTAATTTGGTAGATCCACCAGCATTTACGTATGGTGTTTCAGTTTCAACAAACTATAATGGACAAGATATTTCATGTTTTGGAATGTCAGATGGAGGAATTGATTTAACCGTTTCTGGAGCAACACCAGGATATACTTATACATGGATTAATGGAGCTGGTATAGCAATCAGTGCAATAGAAGATCCTGTTGGTCTACCTGATCAAACATATTCTGTGCTTGTTACTGATTTGAATGGATGTACTTTCACAACTACAATTACTTTGACAGAACCTCCTTTATTGACAGGTATTCCTTCTGTTACTAGTGATTACAATGGACAAGATGTTAGTTGTTTTGGTTCAACTGATGGAATCGTAACAATTGTTCCAAACGGAGGAACTCCAACATATTCCTATTTATGGACAGACCCCACAGCAAATACAATCGGTGCAACTCAAAACCAACCAGGTGTTGGCGCAGGAACATACGGCGTTACTATTACTGATGTGAATGGATGTACATTTGACACAACAATTTTAGTAACTCAGCCACCTGTATTAGCAACTGGAACAACAATTTTATCGAATTATTTTGGTCAAGCTGTTAGTTGTGAAGGAGCAACAGACGGAAGTGTTCAAGCAGACCCAACGGGTGGAACCCCAGGTTATACTTATTCATGGAATACAGTTCCATCTCAAAATACAAATCCTGCACTGAACATGGGAACAGGAACGTATACGGTGATTGTGACAGATGCCAATGGCTGTGTAAGCTCAGATGTTGTTACTTTAACTGCTAACCCATTGCCAACGTTCAATTTGCCTCCTGTAGTTTACAGTTGTGAGGGTTACCCAATTGCAATAAATTCTCAAGCAGAACCGGGAAGTTCATGTACTTGGGTC
This sequence comes from Chitinophaga pinensis, assembly GCA_945902745.1. Lineage (GTDB taxonomy): Bacteria > Bacteroidota > Bacteroidia > Flavobacteriales_D > Crocinitomicaceae > M0103. The sequence continues at coordinate 26,160 of CAMDNE010000016.1, forward strand.
TTCTCTGATGGTCAAGTAATTAATGATTGTGGACCTGTATTTGTGAATTTTTCAAGTTCTTCGGCTTGTTATGATGTTCATTTATTTGTAATTAATGCACAAGGGTGTTCAAATTCAATTTCAATAACCAACTTCGTTTGTGTAGTGCCGAATCCCAATGCTATTTTCTCCGTTGAAGATAATACTTTGTCAATGTCAAATGATGGGACATTCTTCCATAATTCCTCTACAGGTGCTCAAGATTATTTCTGGAATTTTGGAGATGGTAGCGCATGGAGCACAGTTGAAAATCCGTATCATCAATTTCCAATTGAAGATGTTAATGCGAATTTCAACGTATGGTTATATGCTGTTTCTGAATATGGATGTATCGATTCTACAGAGCGTATTATTCAAATAGAAGAAGAAGTAATCATTTATGTGCCAAATACATTCACCCCAGATGGAGATGAGTACAATAATGAGTTTTTCCCAGTTATTTCTGCTGGGATCAGTGAAGATGGTTACGCTTTGTTAATCTTCAATCGATGGGGAGAATTAATCTTTGAATCACACGATCTTTCTATCGGTTGGGATGGAACGTACAATGGCGAAATTGTGCAGGATGGAACCTATACGTGGAAATTGATAGTGAAAAACAAAATAACTGATGATAAAGATCAATATGTTGGACACGTAAATGTTTTGAGATAAGGAATTTATGTGATTTTCTAAGGAAAGAGATCTTGTATACTGAAAAAACAGAAGGACCTTTAGAAAATGATTCGTAACAAATAAATTAGTGAGCATAAAAAAGCCTTTTGATAATTCAAAAGGCTTTTTTAATTATGTCTAAATCTAATGATTAACAAAATTCTTTATACGCTTCAGATAAATTGTCAGCAATCATTTGAGCACTTCCGCCTTCTATATGATGACGCTCTAAGAAATGAACTAATTTTCCGTCTTTAAACAATGCAATAGACGGCGAAGAAGCAGGATAAGGTAAAAAATATTTACGTGCTTGAGAAACCGCTTCTCCATCGACACCAGCAAATACAGTAGCTAATGTTGCTGGAATTTTATCATTTTTTAAAGAAAGTTTAACTCCAGGACGCATATTCCCTGCTGCACATCCGCAAACAGAATTTACGACGACTAAAAGACATCCTTTAGAATTGTCAATTGTTTGATCTACTTCATCAATTGTTGTTAATTGCTGAAAACCAACGTTAGTTAAATCGTCTTTCATTGGTTGCACTAGTTCCTGTGGATACATATGAATCTATTTTTTGAATTGTTAGTACAAAAATACGTAAAATTGACTAAAATTTAGGAAGAAGTAAAAAGGAAGAAGTAGTTCGATTCAAATTACTTCTTCCTTTTTGAGTAATCGTTATTATACCACAAGTCGAATTTTTACCCCTTTAGGGGTTTTATGTTTTTAGCACTGGATGTAATACAGCGAAAAAAACCTAAAATCACTCCCTTTATTTATTTTTAATTAAACGTGAAATAGATATTTCCTTGTCTAATAATTTTCCGTCTAAAATGTGTTCAACCATCTCTTTTGCCAAGAGTGGAGCTAACATGTACCCTTTCGCCCCTAAGCCATTGAAAAGATGAAGATTAGAAAAAGAAGGGTGTGTTCCAATTAAAGGTCGCCTGTCTAAAGTTGTTGGACGAATACCGGCATTTTGGTCAATAACAGTATATGGTGCAGCTGTTAAATAAGTAATATTTTTTTCAATTTCAGCCCTTCCAGCAACGGTAATATCCGAATTGTAAGTGTCCCAAACATACGTTGAACCAACCTTGAATTCATTGTTTCCTATTGGTAAAATAAAGCATTTTCTATTCAGTGATTCATTGTCGATAATACTATCAGATGTTATAGTTAACGTTTCGCCTTGTGTTGGATTAATTGGCATGTTCTGAAACCAAGGATTATTTCTCACTTCAACTCCTTCACAAAAAATAATATGATCATATACGTTTCCGTTATAAGTGCTTTGAGCGGGATCAATGTTAGTATAATTGATAGTATCAGTTATGAGTGTATGGTTTTGACTTATCCATTTTTTTGTGGATTCTAAAAAAATCGAAGTAGAAATGTAAGCAGATCTTTTAACACGACCAGAACCAAACTGGTTGAATGCAGCGTCATATTTATCATCTGATTCAGTTGAAGGAAAGATATAATCTTTAAAGTTTTCGGTGTTTTGTCTTTCAATCCACAAAGAGCGTTCTTGCTCTGTTGAAAACATGCGACGAATCGTAATGGGAATAAAAAATGACTCATTACATTCCTTTTCAAATTGTGTGTAAAAGCTTTCTAAATAGGGTAAAAACTCATCCACACGCCAGGATTTGGTCATTCTTCGAAAAACAATTGGATTGATCATTCCAGCTGCAATAATAGAGCTTCTATTTATGCCACTATCAATTAGTGTTATTGAATGCCCGCGGTCAATAAAATGTTTGGCGATAGCAATGCCCGAAATACCAGCTCCAATAATTAAAATTTTCTGTTGCTCCATTATTTCGTTAAAGCTAAACTGATTATACTGACGCGAATTTCAGGATAATTTTTGTGTATAGATCTAACCAACGCTTCAATTGTTGCACCAGTCGTAATTACATCATCTACAATAGCAATGTGTTTTAGTGTTTTGACTTGTTTTCTCAAGACAAAATTATTTACAACATTGTCCCAACGATCAAACCTTCCCCGTTTTGTTTGACTGCTGGTGTGCTCTTGTTTTGTTAAAAAGTGATTGTCAACTGGAATGGATAAAACATGTGACAAACCTATAGCAATCTGTTCGCTTTGATTATATCCTCTAACAAATGCTTTTTTTGGATGTATTGGAACAGGAATTAGTGCGTCTAAATCATGAAACTGAGTCATCAAGTGCATCCTTTTGGCAATTTCTTCTCCAAATTCAATTCCAACTTGTGGGTTGGATTTATATTTCAATGCATGCAATATCTTTTGCGTGGACTTCCCCTTTTCGAAGTAAAGCAAGGAAAAGGATGATTCTAATTTTATCCTACCCCAGAAGAGTTTATCCAATTCTGTTGGCTCTGTGTATTTTTCGAAATGAGTGAAATGCATTTCCGCTGCACAAAAACTACAAATCGCAGAAGCATCTTTTAATAGTTCTAGTTCACAAATTAAACAAGTGTCTGGATAGATCAAATGACTGATAGAACGTTTTATTTCTAACCAAGTTTTTGACCTAAAATTGCTCTTTTCTATTTGACTTTCCATATATAACAACAATTCACAATTGCATGTTCAAAATAACAAAATATATTACTTGACTCTGCTAAAAAAGTTCGTTAATTTTAGAGAATGTTCACCAAACTTCTTTTAATTCAGCAGTTTGACGAATTGAAAAAATTTATCGACAAATCATGGTGTTGAATCTGTGAATATCTTTCATTGCCATGTTGATAAAGTCGTTAACGTTTGCCCCCAAAGGGATTCAGAATGCCAATGTTAATAACATTGATAATTTGTGAATTTCTTTAATTGCGAAAGGAAAGTTTTTTGACAATTTTTGTAAGCCCAACCAAGGAAGTCATCCGAGTGTTAAACATTCGATTTCAAACACAGGGGAAACAAAAATTTTAAGGACAAACATCTGGTGAGAAATTGCTTTTCTGACAGTGAAATTATATGTACATAAACGAATAGAATTTTTAAAATGGCACAAGTAGAACCAATATTGCTTAAAGACAACAATCGATTCGTTTTGTTTCCAATTCAACACGATGATATTTGGGCTTTTTATAAAAAAGCGGAAGCTAGTTTTTGGACTGCAGAAGAAATTGATCTTGCACCAGATATTATCGATTGGGACACAAAATTAAATGATGATGAACGCCATTTTGTAAAGCACATCTTAGCTTTCTTTGCTGCTTCAGACGGTATAGTTAATGAGAATTTAGCGGAAAACTTCTTAGCAGAAGTGCAATATACAGAAGCTAAATTTTTCTACGGTTTTCAAATTGCTGTTGAAAATATTCACTCTGAAACGTATTCTTTGCTAATAGACACCTATATCAAGGATACGAAAGATAAAAACTATTTATTCAACGCAATTGACACACTTGATTGTGTGCGCAAGAAAGCTGAATGGGCGTTGCGTTGGATTGAAAAAGGAACGTTTGCCGAACGATTAGTTGCTTTTGCTGCCGTAGAGGGAATCTTCTTTTCTGGTTCTTTTTGTTCAATTTTCTGGTTAAAGAAAAGAGGATTAATGCCAGGATTGTCTTTCTCAAATGAACTAATTTCACGAGATGAAGGATTACATTGTGATTTTGCGTGTCTTTTGTACAACAATCACGTTGTAAATAAAATGACAAAGGAAGAGGTGAAAGCAATTATCACTGACGCTGTTGAAATTGAAAAAGAATTTATTCTTGATGCCTTGCCAGTTAAATTGATTGGAATGAACAGCGATTTAATGGCAGAATACATTGAGTTTGTAGCAGATCGTTTGTTGCAAGAGCTAGGAAACGAAAAAGTATACAATGCTTCAAATCCGTTTGATTTCATGGAAATGATTTCATTACAAGGAAAAGCTAACTTCTTTGAAAAAAGAGTTGGAGAATATCAAAAAGCTGGTGTGAAATCCGGTGACAACAACCAAACATTTAGTCTTGACGAAGACTTCTAAAGATACAATAACCCGATTACCCAAAAAAAAAATTAAAAGATCGCTCATGTACGTAGTAAAAAGAGACGGAAGAAAAGAAGCCGTAAAATTCGATAAAATCACAGCCCGCATTATCAAAATGTGTTATGGCCTTGATCCATTAGTTTCGCCTGAAGCAGTGGCAATTAAAGTGATTGAAGGAATTTATGATGGTGTCACAACAACAGTATTAGACAATCTTGCTGCTGAAGTTGCTGCCGGTAAAACAATTGATCATCCAGATTATGCATTGCTTGCATCGCGCATTGCGGTGTCGAATTTGCACAAAGAAACCAAGAAGACGTTCTCGGAAGTAATTGATGATATGCACAAATACATCGATCCTAAAACTGGTCAAAATGCATCTCTTATTGCGGATGATGTTTATAATATTATTATTGAAAACAAAGATTTACTTGATTCAAGTATCATTTATGACCGTGATTTTAGATACGATTATTTCGGTTTTAAAACATTAACACGTTCATATTTATTGAAGTTGGATGGAATGATTGCTGAACGTCCTCAACAAATGTTGATGCGTGTGGCTGTTGGAATTCACAAGAATGACATCAAGTCGGCAATTATTACCTATAATTTAATGTCTGAAGGTTGGTTTACACATGCAACGCCAACGTTGTTCAATGCTGGAACACCAAAACCTCAAATGTCATCTTGTTTCTTGTTAACAATGAAAGATGATAGTATCAGTGGTATTTATGATACGCTTAAATCGTGCGCACAGATTTCACAATCTGCGGGTGGAATTGGTTTAGCGATTCACAACATCCGTGCTACAGGTTCTTACATTAAAGGAACAAATGGAACGTCAAATGGAATTGTTCCAATGTTGCGTGTGTTTAATGATACTGCTCGCTACGTAGATCAAGGTGGAGGTAAAAGAAAAGGTTCTTTTGCAATGTACATTGAACCTTGGCATGCAGATGTGTTTGACTTCCTTGACTTGAAAAAGAACCACGGTAAAGAAGAACAACGTGCACGTGATTTATTCTTTGCATTGTGGATCCCAGATTTATTCATGCAACGCGTGAAAGACAATGGTGATTGGACATTGATGTGTCCACACGAATGTCCAGGACTTTCAGATACACACAGTGCTGAATTTGAAGCGTTATATACACGTTACGAGAAAGAAGGAAAAGGAAGAAAAACGATTAAAGCACAAGATTTGTGGTTTAAGATTTTAGAATCTCAAATTGAAACGGGAACTCCTTACATGTTGTACAAAGATGCGGCGAATGCTAAATCAAATCAACAAAATTTAGGGACGATCAAATCGTCGAACTTGTGTACTGAAATAATTGAATACACTGCGCCAGACGAAATTGCTGTTTGTAACCTTGCGTCTATCGCATTGCCGAAATATGTTACCGAAGAAGGAACTTTTGACCACGATAAATTATTCGAAGTTACGTATCAAGCAACATTGAACTTGAACCGTATCATCGACGAGAATTTCTATCCTGTTCAAGATGCGAAAAACTCAAACATGCGCCACCGTCCAATTGGTTTAGGTGTACAAGGTTTGGCTGATGCATTTATTTTGATGGGCTTACCGTTCGAATCAGAAGGAGCGCGCGCATTGAATAGAGAAGTTTTCGAAACAATGTATTACGCTGCAATGACAGCTTCTAAAGACTTAGCGAAAGAATTAGGAGCGTATGAAACGTATGCTGGTTCTCCAGTTTCTAAAGGGATCTTCCAATTCGATATGTGGGACGTTACTCCAACAGCTCGCTGGGAATGGGACGTTTTGAAAGAAGAAGTAAAACAATATGGTGTTAGAAATTCATTGTTATTAGCGCCAATGCCAACAGCTTCAACAGCTCAAATTCTTGGAAATAACGAATGTTTCGAACCGTACACATCTAACATTTATACACGTCGTGTATTGTCTGGTGAGTTCATCGTGGTTAACAAACACTTATTAAAAGATTTAGTGAGAGAAGGAATGTGGAACAAGGATATTCGTCAGAAAATCATGACGGCGAATGGTTCTATTCAAAACATTAATGAAATTCCTCAACGATTAAAAGACCTTTACAAAACTGCTTGGGAGATTTCGCAAAAAGCGATTATCGAATTAGCAGCTGACCGTGGAGCATATATCTGTCAATCTCAATCGTTGAACATCTTCATGGAAAATGCAAACTTTGGTAAATTGACCTCAATGCATTTCTACGGATGGGAAAAAGGATTGAAAACAGGAATGTATTACTTAAGAACAAAAGCTGCAACTGATGCAATCAAGTTTACGGTTGACAAAACTGTTGAAGAGTTGCCATTATTGGCGAATGTTGAAGATCAACAAGCTGCAATCGCATGTTCTTTGGAAAATCCGGAAGACTGCGAGATGTGTGGTAGCTAAAAGCAACAAATAATAATAAGTAGTATTTTATTGTGCCGATAGAATACATATAATACAAATCCCATTCGTTCGTCAGCTGACGAACGAATGGGATTTTTTAGTTTGAGAATGATTTTTTCAATGAAGTCATTTCACTTTCTATTAATTCTATCCAAGTATTCAATTGTTGAATAAGCATAAAATATCACCGAAAATCATTCTTCTAAAGGCAAAATAAAATCAAGATAGTTTTCACGATTAACTGTTTGAAAAGACGCCTCTGGATACGCTTTTCCCCATAAAGCTGGTTTTTTGGATGTTTTATTTGACCCCCATTTAAATTCATACCCATATAATAATCCACTCCTGTCTTCAACCCAATCAATTTCTTGTTGTGTATGTGTACGCCAGAAAAAATTGGCAGTATGTAATTTACTGTATTCTTGCAATTTCATTCGTTCTGAAGCAATATAATTTTCCCACAATTTTCCTTGATCGTCTCTAAGTTCCATGGGATTAAAATTATTGATTAACGCATTTCGGATCCCATTATCATAGAAGTACCACTTACTTTTTTTAGTTATTTCATTGTCCAAATTCCTACTGAAACCAGAAATAGTATAAATGATAAATACTTTTGATAATAAATCTAAATACCGATCGACAGTACTTTTGTTTAAACCAAGATCCTTACCGATACTTTCGATAGAAATTTCATTGCCTACACGAAAAGCAATAAGACGTAACAAGGATACAATTTTACTCTGTTTTCTAATCCCCTCAAATGCAAGTATGTCTTTTAATAAATAAGAATTTACTTGTTCTTTCAGGTAGCTTTCTTTTTCTTCATTACTTGTCAAGTGCTGTAATTCTGGATATCCCCCATAAATTAATCGGTCATCTAAATTACCCCGAGTTTCCATCAAATTCTCGTTATTGACAAATTCCATTTGTGCTAATGGGTATAATTTGAATGTATATGAACGACCAACAAGTGGTTCGCCAAGTTGATTGTTTAAATCAAAAACAGAAGAGCCAGTTACCATTATTTTAAGTCCTTCTATGGAATCAACCATAAGCTTAAGTTTTAGTCCAATCTCAGGTATTGCTTGCGCTTCATCTATCACCAACAACTTGGTGTCAGCTAAAAATTGTGCATAATTTCTAACACTTCGGTCTTGCAAAGCCAATTGTGTGTCTAAATCTTCTCCGTTTAGAATAAGTGTTTTTTCTTCTATTTCGGCAAGAATGTGTTTTATAAGCTCTGTTTTTCCTACACGTCTGGCTCCTAAAATGATAAGAACTTTGTTAGGTTTTAAGTGCTTTATGATGAGTTTTTCTAATGATCTACCAATGTATTTCATGGTGTAAAAATTTTCTGTACACTACAAATGTAATAAATTTAATTGATTTCCGTCGTTAGGTCGGCGCAATTTAATTAATTTCCGTCGTTAGGAACATAAAATTCATTAAATAATTGTGATTAAATGGTATAATAAGAAGCCAATATAGCAACAAATATGAAGGTTTATTTACTTTTCAACCCTTTATCAACTTCTTCCAACGCTTCAAAAAAGTCTTCGCCATAAGCTCTTATAATCGGTCCTTTTAAAAAACGATAAACTGGCACATCTAATTTCTCACCACACGCACAAGCTGGTGCGCAAATCGGCCAAACGTCATAAACTAAAGCACGAAATTCATTGAATTGTTTTTCTCGAATTGGGTATAAATGACAAGAAATTGGTTTGTTAAAATCAATTTTACCAGAATTAAATGCCTGTTCAATACTGCATTTTGTAATATTGTTTTTATCAAAATAAACAAAAGCACATTCTCCACCATTCACAAGAGTGGTAACGGCTTCGTTGTCTTCGTCCATGTAAAAAACACCGTTAGCCTCAACCTCCTCAATTCCTTCTGAACGCATAAAAGGAATGATTTTCTCAATGTTGTCTTCTAATAAATCAATTTCATCCAATGTTAATGGAGCTCCAGAATTACCCTCAATGCAACAAGCACCTTTGCATGCATTTAAGTCACAAACGAACTTTTTATCAAAAATTTGAGTGGAAACAATTTTATCTTTTACTTCAATTAACATTGCTTAATTTTTTCGTAAAGTTCAGAAAACACGGGCGTTAAAAAAACATAATTCTAATGAAATGTTGGAAATAAGAAAAAATATCCTATCTTTGCAACGGATTTAGTGAAGATTAAGACATAATGAGGGGGCGAAAGTCCCCTCTTTTTATAACATATGATTAGTAAAAAATTAGTAATGAAATTAATTGATGAGCGCATCGCAGAATTGGCGAATGGCTTGTTTGTTGTTGATTTAACTATCTCTAACACCAATGTTATTCATGTTGAAATTGATAAACATGTTGGTGGTGTAGCCATTACAGATTGTATGTCTGTTTCACGAAATGTTGAACATAATCTGGATCGTGAAGAAGAAGATTTCGAAATTCATGTCTCTTCAGCAGGATTAGACAAGCCGTTTCGCGTAATGGCACAGTATGATAAAAATATAGGGAAAGAAGTAAAAGTTTTGTTGAACGATAAAACAAAATTGGAAGGCATTTTAAAAGCCGCTTCTGAACAAGAGATAATTATTGAAACATCCCGAATGGAAAAGCCTGAAGGGAAAAAGAAGAAAGAGCTAATTGTGGAACAACACGTGTTCCCAATGGATCAAGTTAAAGAAACAAAAATTGTTATTTCATTTAAATAGGTAAATATGAATAGCCTTGAATTAGTTGACTCATTTTCGGAATTCAAAGAATTAAAAAGCATTGATAAGCAAACAATGCAACATGTCTTGGAAGATGTATTCCGTGCAATGTTAAAAAAGAAGTTTAACACGGATGAACACATCGATATCATTGTAAATATTGATAAAGGTGACGTGCAAATTTTCTTGAATAAAGAAATTGTTGACGATGGAGAAGTAGAAGATCCAAATACGGAAATCGCTTATTCTGATGCAATCAAAATTGAACCAGATTTCGAAATTGGTGAAGAAGTTACAGAAGAATTTAAGTTTGCTGACTTCGGACGACGCAATGTTTTGTCTCTTCGTCAAAATTTGATTTCTCGCATCATGGAATTAGAGAAAGATAATCTGTACAAAGTTTACAAAGAAAGAATTGGTGAAATTGTTACAGGTGAAGTTTACCAAGTTTGGAAGAAAGAAATCATGGTAATGGATGATGAAGGAAATGAATTAATTCTTCCTAAATCTGAACAAATTCCTTCTGATTATTTCAAAAAAGGAGAAACTGTTCGAGCTGTTGTTGCGAAAGTTGACATGCGTAACAGTAGTCCAGTAATTATTCTTTCGAGAACAGCACCAGAATTCTTAGAGCGTTTATTTGAATTAGAAGTTCCTGAAGTTTTTGATGGTCTAATTACTATCAAACGTATCGTTCGTGAACCGGGAGAAAGAGCAAAAGTTGCTGTTGAATCATACGACGACCGTGTTGATCCAGTTGGAGCATGTGTTGGAATGAAAGGTTCTCGTATTCATGGTATCGTTCGTGAGTTGAGAAATGAAAATATTGACGTAATCAATTATACAAATAACCCACAGTTGTTAATTCAACGTTCTTTGTCACCAGCAAAAATTTCATCTGTTGAAATTAATGAAGAGGATAAAAGAGCAAAAGTTTTCTTGAAACCAGACCAAGTTTCATTGGCAATTGGTAAAGGTGGACACAACATCAAATTGGCTGGAAAACTTTGTGGATATGAGTTGGACGTTTACCGTGAAGGAGAAGTTGATGTTGAAGACGTTGACTTAGAAGAATTCGCAGATGAAATCGATAGCTGGATTATTGATGAATTAAAAGCTGTCGGATGTGATACCGCAAAATCTGTACTAGAAATGAGTCCTGAAGATTTAATTCAACGAACAGATTTAGAACAAGAAACAATTGAAGAAGTATTTAGAATTCTTCGATCAGAATTTGAATAATGAAAAAATTCAAATAAATAATACTGAATAAGTAAACAACGAAGGACACATTATTATATGGCCGGAAAACCAATAAGATTAGGAAGAGCAGCTGGAGAACTCAATGTTGGGGTCTCCACGCTTGTTGAATTCCTAGAATCAAAAGGAATCAAGATTGAAAACAATCCGAATTCAAAAGTAGAAGGAGAATATTACGATATTCTCCAAAAAGAATTTGCTGCTGATCAGGATTTGAAAGAACTTTCAAAAACTTCTTCTATTAAAAGAGAGAAGCGTGAAACAATTTCAATTCGCGATTCAAAGCAAGAAGAAGCTCCAGAAAAGCAAGAAGATTTTGATGACACAGACCCAATTAACGTAGAGGAAATTAAGCGTTCTGTGTTTGAAGAACCGAAAAAAGAAGAGCCTAAAAAGGAAGAACCGATAGTTGAAACGCCAAAAGTTGAAACGCCAAAAGAGAATTCTGAGGCAAAAACAATTGGTGAAGGTGATGTACAAGTGCAAGTTGTTGGAAGAATTGATTTGGATAAGTTAAATACTAAAACACGTCCCGACAAAAAGAAAACACCTTATGTCGCACCTGCTAAACCAGTAGTTCCTGTGCAAGTTACTCCTGAAAAAAAGCCTGAAACACCAGTTGTTGAAGTGCCAAAAAAGGAAGAAGAAGCATCAAAAGAAATTGAAACAATTCGTGTAGAACGTAAAATTCTTTCTGGACCAACAGTGTTAGGAAGAATTGAGTTACCAGTTGAAAAACCTAAAACTCCAACTGTTAGACCTGGAAGTCCATTTAATGCTGATTCTCGTAAAAAGAGAAAAAGAATTAAAAAAGTTGACGGAAATACAACTCCAGGAGATGCAGCAGCATCCGGAACACCAAGGCCAGCTGGGACAAATGCGCCTCGAACTGGTCAACCATTCAAGCCAGGTTTTCAGAAACCCGGACAAAAGTTCGTTAAACCTGAGATCAAAGAAAAAGATATTCAAAAAGAGATTAAAGATACACTTGCTCGACTTTCTAATCAAGGAGGAAAATCAAAGGCATCTAAAAATCGTCGTACAAAAAGAGATACTGTTGCACAACGTCGTCAAGACGAAATGGAAGCTGCAGAATTAGAAGAAAAAGTATTGAAACTGACGGAATTCGTTACAGTTTCAGAACTTGCTTCTATGATGAGCGCTTCTCCAACTCAAGTTATTTCAGCTTGTATGTCATTAGGTATTTTTGCTTCTATCAATCAACGTTTGGACGCTGAAACAATTCAAATTGTTGCTGAAGAATTTGGATACGAAGCAGAATTTGTAAGTGCAGAAATTCAGGAAGCAATTCCAGTTCAAGAGGACAAAGAAGAAGATTTAGTAGCGCGCCCACCAATTATTACTGTGATGGGTCACGTTGACCACGGTAAAACTTCGTTACTAGATAAAATACGAAATGCAAATGTTACTGAAGGTGAAGCTGGAGGAATTACACAACATATTGGTGCATATTCAGTTACACTAAAAGATGGTCGAAAAATGACTTTCTTAGATACACCTGGTCACGAAGCCTTTACAGCGATGCGTGCTCGTGGTGCTCAAGTAACAGACGTTGCAATTATTATTGTAGCAGCAGATGATGACGTGATGCCTCAAACAAAAGAAGCAATCTCTCACGCTCAAGCAGCTGGTGTACCAATGGTTTTTGCAATTAATAAAATTGATAAAGACGGAGCGAATCCTGATAAAATTAGAGAACAACTTTCTGTAATGAACATCCTTGTTGAAGATTGGGGTGGTAAATACCAATGTCAAGAAATTTCAGCTCGTCAAAACATAAACATTGATGAGTTACTTGAAAAAGTATTGCTTGAAGCGGAAATGCTAACATTGAAAGCCAATCCAAATAAAAATGCGATTGGAACTGTTGTTGAATCGTCTCTTGACAAAGGAAAAGGATATGTTGCAAACATGCTTGTTGAAGCAGGAACATTGAAAATTGGAGATGTTGTTTTAGTTGGTAAAAATTATGGCCGTGTTCGTGCAATGCATGATGAACATGGTAAAGTTATCACTATTGCTGGGCCATCACAACCAGTTTCAGTTCTTGGAATCAACGGTGCGCCAAGTGCCGGAGATAAATTCCACGTAATGGACGACGAAAAAGAAGCGAAAACAATTGCTTCTAAACGTGAGCAATTATACCGTGAACAAGGATTGCGTACAACTAAACACATCACATTGGATGAGATTGGTCGTCGTTTGGCTATTGGTGACTTTAAAGAACTTAACATCATCGTTAAAGGTGACGTGGATGGTTCTATCGAAGCGTTATCGGATTCTTTATTGAACTTATCGACAGAAGAAATTCAAATAAATATCGTTCACAAAGGTGTTGGAGCAATTTCTGAGGCTGACGTGAATCTTGCATCTGCTTCTGATGCAATCATCATTGGTTTCCAAGTTAGACCATCATTGGCAGCGCGTAAATTGGCAGAAAATGAGCAAATTGATATTCGTTTGTACTCTGTCATCTACAAAGCAATTGAAGAAATCAAATCAGCGATGGAAGGAATGCTTTCGCCTGATATTGAAGAGAAAATTGTTGGTACTACTGAGGTTCGTGAAACATTCGAAATTACGAAAGTGGGTACAATCGCTGGATGTTATGTATTGGATGGTATCATCAAACGTAGTTCTAAAATCCGTGTGATACGTGATGGAATCGTTATTCATACAGGTGTTCTTGGTTCATTGAAACGATTCAAAGACGACGTAAGAGAAGTGAAAAACAATTACGAATGTGGATTGAACGTAGATAAATTTGACGACATCAAAATCGGCGATTTAATTGAAGCGTTTGAAGAAGTTGAGGTTGCAAGAAAATTGTAATAAAATAGATTAAGATAGTTGATGCCTTCCAATTTTGGGAGGCATTTTTTGTTTATTTAACACAATACATCAAATAACAAGCGTGCTTTAGTAAGAAATCCTTAACTTTGTATGAATTAAAATTTAAAGTTATGATTTTACAAATTCTTAGTGCAGGACATATTATTCTAATTTTAGCTGTAGTTGTTTTGCTTTTCGGTGGTAAAAAAATTCCAGAATTAATGAAAGGCCTTGGGAAAGGTATTAAAGAGTTTAAAGACGCTTCTAAAGGCGAAGACGACACGAAAGTCGAGGCTAAAACAGAAGAAAAAAACTAATCAAATTTCATTAAATGCAAAATACTTTTGCTGAAGTAAAGTCTACCCTTGCTTCGGGTAGTTCGGTTTTGGATATTGTTGAAGGCTATTTAAAAGTTATTCATCAAAATTCTGATCTAAATGCTTTTTTGGAAGTATTTGAGGAATCAGCAAAGGCCCAAGCATCATTAGTTGATGCGAAAATTGCTAATAAGTCCGCAGGGAAACTTGCCGGAATGGTTATAGGATTAAAGGATAACCTTTGCTACAAAGGACATAAAGTTTCTGCAGCATCAAAAATTTTGGAAGGTTTTGAGTCGTTATACACGGCAACAGCAGTTCAACGTTTAATTGACGAAGATGCTGTTATCATTGGTCGCTTAAATTGTGATGAATTCGCAATGGGAAGTTCTAATGAGAATTCTTCTTTCGGACCGGTAAAAAATAATCTCAACAATAAGCTAGTTCCTGGTGGATCATCCGGTGGATCGGCTGTCGCAGTTTCGTCTGGAATGTGCACCGCAGCTCTTGGAAGTGATACAGGTGGTTCAATTCGTCAACCAGCATCTTTTACTGGAACGTATGGAATCAAACCAACTTACGGTCGAATTAGCCGTTTTGGATTAATAGCATATGCTTCATCTTTTGACCAAATTGGAACATTTACCAATTCATTGGAAGATTCAGCACTACTTTTAGAAGTAATGGCAGGTGAAGATGAATTTGATTCTACCGTTTCCAATAAATCCGTTGAAAAATTCAGTGATTTCGAACCAATTGGAAAATTGAAGATTGCTGTCATCAAAGAAAGTTTTGAGACCGAAGGAATTGATCCTGAAGTTGCTGCTAGAATGGATGAAATTATTCTGAAATTAGAAGAAAATGGACACACAGTTGAAAAAGTGTCTTTTCCGTATTTGGAATACATGGTACCAACGTATTATGTTCTAACAACTGCTGAAGCTTCTTCCAACTTATCGCGATTTGATGGCGTTCATTTTGGATATAGAAGCAGTATAGCAAAAGGAGTAGAAGACACCTATAAAAAATCGCGATCGGAAGGTTTTGGACCAGAAGTTCAACGTAGAATAATGGCTGGAACTTTTGTTCTGTCAAATGAATTCTATGACGCTTATTATACTAAAGGACAAAAAGTGCGTCGCGTACTAAAAAATAGAACTGATGAAATTCTAAATGAGTTTGATTTAATCTTATTACCGACAACACCTTCTACAGCTTTCGAACTGAATGCCGTGAAAGATCCAATTACAATGTATTTACAAGATATTTTTACTGTTCATGCTAATTTAACTGGTAATCCTGCAATCTCCTTACCTTTAGGGAAACACTCTAATGGCATGCCGTTTGGTATTCAGGTGATGGGAAAAAATTTCGGGGAAAAACAAGTGTTTAATTTTTCTGCTCATCTTGAAAAAAGTCTAAAATAAGTATGAAGAATTTAATCGTAGTATTTTTTCTTGGTTTGTTTGGAAACATAGCGTTTACTCAAACTCCTGCACACCTTGTTAAACCGAGTGATACGTTGAGTAAAGATGCATTCATAAATACGGTTGAACAGAGTTTAAAATTATTCCTAGCGGATTATGTAAACCAAAATAATTACGATTCAATTATCAATGCATTGAACTATGAGCAAGGAGATAATCCACAGTTCACAGATGACGTGTATTGTGAACGATTAGAATCTATGAATGAAATGAGTCCTTTTCATTTGGACTGTAATCCAACAACACTTTCCACAATTAAATTTTTCGCTCAAAACAGAAGAGGATTTGCTCGAATTGTTTTAGGTCGTTCAACGCTATTCTTCGATATGTTTGAAGAAAAATTAGCGGAATATGGTTTGCCGATTGAATTGAAATATTTATCCGTTATTGAAAGTGGATTGCGTCCACAAGTTAAATCTCGTGCTGGAGCTCTAGGTTTATGGCAATTCATGTACAGAACGGGACTTTATTTTGGATTAAAAGAAAATTCATACATCGATGAACGAATGGATCCAGTATTAGCTACTGATGCGGCTTGTCGTTACTTGAGACAATTATATGGGATTTACGGAGATTGGAATTTGGCACTTGCAGCTTATAATGCTGGTCCGGGAAATGTAAACAAAGCAATCCGCCGTTCAGGAAACAAAACAACTTATTGGGAGGTTAGACCATTTTTACCTACGGAAACACAAGGATATGTGCCAAACTTTATTGCTGCAGCTTACCTTCTAACTTATCATGCAGAACACAACATTGTTCCGATGGATGTACAAGTGCATTATGCGCAGTTAGATACAATGTGTTTGTCTGGTGGTGTTCACATGGCAACAATTTCCAAGTTATTAGATTGGCCAGTTGAAGATATTAAAACGTTAAACCCAGTATATAAAACAACCTATATTCCTTATACAAAGCCGAATCAATGTATTTCAGGGCCACTTGAAAAAATTGGACTTTTGGTAAGTTTAGAAGTTGATTTGTATGAATTAGAGAAAAAAACATATGCAACGGCAACAGTTGTGAACCCAAAACCGTTAATTCTTGAGGAAGTAATTGTTGAAACACCAGATTCTCTCGGAGGAAAACCGCCTGTTTTGGAATCGTATATTTATCACAAAGTGAAAACTGGAGAAACACTTGGTACCGTTGCAACAAAATTTGGTGTTTCTGTTGAGCAAATTATGGAATGGAATGCCCTTCGAACTACTAATATTTATGTTGGTCAACGTTTACAATTGAAAACTGGACCTGGAGGGACAACCCAAACGCAAACACCCGTAACACAGCCTGCTGCAGTTAAAAAATATTATTCAGTAAAAGCAGGAGATACTTTTTCAAAAATCTCTCAACGACATGGTTTAACACAAGCACAATTGTCAAAGTTAAATCCTGGGGTGAACATTAATAGATTAACTGTAGGTCAAAGATTAAGAGTGAAATAACGTAGGTTTTTCAACTCAATAACTAGAAGAATATCTCCAATCATGGCAATTTCAATTTCAGCAGTTATCATTACTTTCAATGAAGAACGAAATATTGAAAGATGTATTCGTTCGCTTCGAACTATAGCTGATGAAATTATTGTATTAGATTCTTTCTCAACCGATAAAACAGCTGAGATTTGTAAGAATCTTGATGTTGAATTTATACAAAGAGCATGGGAAGGTTATGCGGCTTCGAAAAACTTTCTCAATCAACAAGCCAAATTTGAATATATTCTATCCTTGGACGCAGATGAGGAGATAAGTGAGGACTTACTAAAAAGTCTTTTGGTTCTCAAAAATTCCGATTTCACGGGGTTAGGAAAAGTTAATCGCTTAACGAACTATTGTGGAAAATGGATTCATCATTCTGGTTGGTATCCTGATTGGAAGATTAGACTATTCCCTAAAGATCAATGTCAATGGGTTGGAGATATTGTTCACGAAGAATTAGAAGTACCAAAAGAACTCGTTGAATTAGAATTAAACGGAGATTTGTTTCATTATTCCTACGTGAATTATGAACAACACAGAAAAAGAGCCGATCATTATTCAAGTTTAACAGCCCAAAAATATGTGAATCAAGGAAAAAAAGTTGGTGTATTATCGCCATATTTGTCGTGTTTAGCACGGTTTTTTTCCATGTATGTTATTAAGAAAGGTTTTTTAGACGGTTACGCCGGATTCAAAATCGCTCAAATTAGCGGTTTATCCAATCAGTTCAAATACAAAGAAGTGAGACGATTGAACCAAGAAAAGATTAGAAAATGAGAATTATTATATCAAGAACGGATAGCATTGGAGATGTTATGTTGACTTTGCCTATGTGTGTTTGGCTAAAGAACAACATTCCAAATGCTACGCTCATCTATTTAGGAAGAGGATATACCCAAGCAATTGTAGCTTGTTTTTCAGTTGTTGATGAGTTTATTGATTGGAAATTGATTGAAAATTTACCAACATCTCAAAGATCAGAAGCGTTAAAAGAATTGAAAGCCGATGCAATTATTCATGTCTTCCCAAATAAAGAGATTGCTGCTTTAGCTAAAAAAGCGAGAGTCCCAATGAGAATTGGAACGTCACATCGAAGTTTCCATTTATTGTCTTGCTCACATCGTCTTAACTTTTCAAGAAAGAATTCACCATTACACGAATCACAATTGAATTTTGAGTTGTTAAAACCTTTGGGTTTGACTACAATTCCATCATTGGAAGAGGTAATGAGTATGACAACGGCATTTAAAGTAGAGCAGTGTATATTGCCAAGTGATTTATTGGATTCTTTAGAAAAGAACAACAAAACGGTTGTTTTGCACCCTAAATCGCAAGGAAGTGCTTTGGAATGGCCATTAGCATCCTACTTGAAATTGGCAAATGAATTGGTTGCAAAAGGATATACCGTTTATTTTACTGGAACAGAACAAGAAGGTGATTTATTTCGATCGAATTTGCCTATCAACGATAATATTATTGATTTAACGGGTAAATTATCCCTCAAAGAATTGATTTACTTTATTTCTCAAGTGAAAAATTTGGTAGCATGCTCTACTGGACCGTTGCATATTGCAGGGTTTTTAGGTGTAAGAGCAATTGGACTTTTTTCCCCTAGAAAACCAATTCATCCAGGAAGATGGCAACCGCTAGGAATAAATGTACACGTTTTAGTATATGATCCAAATTGTCCGATTTGTAAAAAGAAAAAAAGCTGTCAATGCATTCAAGAAATAGCAGTTGATAGTGTTTTAGCGGAAATTGAGTAATTGAGCTATTAAACCGCTTTTTCAACATATCGTTTATTCAAATTATTTAGTTGGACTCTCCGCATTTTGTCTGACAGCAGGAACAGCATTTAATTATGGAATAGAAAAATGGTGGTTATATGGAATAACCTGTTTTTGTGCAATTCTATCCGTTTACAATTTCCAACGCTTATTCAAAGTAAAAAAAAGCGCCCATCTCACTCCTTGGCTAATTTGGGTGAAGCATCATCAATTTTATTTAAAAAGCTTAATTGGGATTTCTGGTGTTATTGGATTCAGCTCTTTTCTATTTTTAATAGGCAAATTTGAAATCATTCCATTGATACTTTTAGCCGGTATTGTTAGCTTGATTTATGTTGTTCCCATTCGAAAAAAAAGCCTACGAGAAATAGCCTATTTAAAATCTCCATTAATTGCTTTTGTTTGGACAACAATCATAATTGCTTTTCCATGGGTAAATGAATACGGTATTAGTTCAACAATTTTTCCAGAATTGCTAGCGTACTTTTATTATTTCGTCGCCTTGACAATTGCTTTCGATATCCGTGATTTAGAACATGATTTTAAATCCCAAAAAACAACTCCTCAAGTGGTTGGAATCACCCGTACAAAAGTTTTTTCAGTTGTACTAATTTCACTTTTTATTCTGATTATCGCAATAGTCAACGAAAATATGCGCTATAACATTGTTTTTTACTGTGGAAGTATTTTGTCAATTCTTTTAATTCTTGGAATCAACAAGCAAAGAAAAGAAGGATATTATGCTTTAATCGACGCTTCGATGATTGTAATTGGACTTTCTTATTTTGTTTGAAGACAAAAGACAAAGGACTTGATGACAATAGACTGATTTCCAAAAATCAAATTAATTTCGACCCTTTAGTCTTTTGTCCTTTGTCTTTCAGTCTTATGTCTATTATCCAAAAAGCGCCCTCACCACTTCATCAATTTTCCCACATTTCACCAATTCAATTTTGAAATTCTTTTGTTCAATTCCCTTGTTGTATTTTGAAATAATGATTTTTTCGAAGCCCAATTTTTCAGCTTCGGAGATGCGTTGATCAATTCTATTAACTGGTCTAACCTCGCCAGACAATCCAACTTCTGCCGAAAGCGCAATGTTCTTTGGAATCGGTAAATCTGCATTTGAAGATAATACTGCCGCAACAACTGCCAAGTCAATTGCGGGATCATCAATTTTAATTCCACCAGCAATATTTAGAAAGACGTCTTTTGCTCCTAATTTGAATCCACAGCGCTTTTCCATCACTGCAAGCAACATGTTTAATCTTTTACTGTCGAATCCTGTAGAAGAGCGTTGAGGCGTTCCGTATGCAGCCGAACTGACCAATGCTTGAACTTCAACCAAAATTGGTCGCATTCCTTCCAATGTTGCACCGATTGAAATGCCGCTCAGTGAATTGTCGGTATTCGTAATTAAAATTTCAGAAGGATTTTCAACTTGTCTTAATCCTGTTCCAAGCATTTCGTAAATCCCCAATTCATTCGTGCTCCCAAATCGATTTTTAATGGAACGCAATAAACGATAAACGTGGTTACGGTCTCCTTCAAACTGCAAAACAGCATCAACCATGTGTTCCAATACTTTTGGTCCCGCCAATGATCCTTCTTTTGTGATGTGTCCAATTAAAAATACTGGAACACCCGTTTGTTTCGCATATCTCAATAATTGAGCAGTGCATTCCCGAACTTGCGAAATACTGCCAGGCGAACTTTCTATGTGCGTCGAATAAAGTGTTTGAATGGAATCAATAATCAAAAGCTGTGGTTGCGTTTCTTCAGCTTGCAAAAAGATATTTTGGATATTTGTTTCTGTAAGGATATAACATTGTTGATTGGTCAAGCCAATCCGTTCAGCACGCATTTTTATTTGTTGCTCACTTTCTTCACCAGAAACATACAACACATTCAATTGATCTTCATCCACTGCCATTTGTAAAAGCAACGTCGATTTCCCAATTCCGGGCTCTCCTCCAAATAGAATCAAAGATCCTGGAACTAATCCTCCTCCCAAAACACGGTTTAATTCAGCGTCTTTTAAAAATATGCGAACATGTTCTTGGTTTTCAATCGTATGGATTGCTTGAGGTTTAGAATTTCTGGTCGACGATGAAAAGGCAACAACAGAAGGAATATTTTTCTCAATAATTTCCTCAACAAATGTATTCCATTCACCACAAGAAGGACATTTCCCCAACCATTTCGGAGTTTCGTGTCCACAATTTTGACAGAAATATGCTGATTTTACTTTGGCCATTTTTAATCGATAAGCTATAAAGGTAAAAGGAAAAAATTAAAAGGTAAAAGGAAAAGTGTTGTTTCCTAGAATCAAATTACTTTTTACTTCTTCCTTTTTCCCTTATTTTAAATTCAGTACTTTTATCAAAACAACTTTAAAATGGCAATCAACACAAAACTTTTAGCAAAAATTTGCACTACACCAGGTGCCCCAGGATTTGAAAAAAAAATCAGAGAATTGGTTTTGAAAGAATTAAAAGGTTTAACCGACGACGTTGAACTGGATAATATGGGAAATATTTATGCTATTAAAAGAGGAAGTGTAAAAATTGCAGAACGAAAAAAAATAATGATAGGCGCGCACATGGACGAAATTGGTTTCATGGTGACACATATTGATGATAAAGGATTCATTCGTTTTCATACACTAGGAGGATTTGATCCAAAAACACTTACTGCGCAACGGGTAATTATTCACGGAAGAAAAGATGTAATTGGAGTTATGGCTTCCAAACCGATTCATGTGATGACTGCAGCTGAACGAGATAAAGTAGCGAAATTATCAGATTATTTTATTGATACAGGTTTATCCGTTGAAGAAGTAAAAAAATTGGTTCAAATTGGTGATCCAATTACAAGAGAACGAGAATTTATTGAAATGGGAAATTGTGTTAATGGGAAATCATTAGACAACCGTTTAGCTGTTTTTATATTAATTGAAACGCTGAAAAAACTAAAAGGAAAAGATGTGCCGTATGATATTTATGGAGTTTTTACCGTTCAAGAAGAAGTAGGAATTCGCGGTGCAAATGTTTCGGCAATGCGCATTAATCCTGATTTTGGTTTTGGTTTAGATACAACGATTGCATTTGATTTGCCGGGAGCAGCTGCCCATGAAATGATAACGAAATTGGGTGAAGGAACGGCTATTAAAATCATGGATGCTTCAACTATTTGTGATTATCGAATGGTTGAATTCATGAAGAAAACAGCAGATAAACATAAAATTAAGTGGCAACCAGAGATCTTAACTGCTGGCGGAACTGACACAGCGGGCATTCAACGCATGACTGAAGGTGGGTCCATCGCTGGTGCAGTAAGTATTCCGACACGTCATTTGCACCAAGTTATTGAGATGGCGCATAAAGATGATATCCAAGGAAGTATTGATTTATTAGTGGCTTGTGTGAGCGAATTGGATAAACACGATTGGAGTTTTTAATTTTTCCTTATAGACTGATTCTATATTTGGTGTTAGTTCAAACTTTCGAATGGCACAGATAAAGAACGTATCATTAAAGGTCATAACAGGAGAATAAATCCTATTCTTCTGTTATTGACGTAAAATTAGAAATTAGCTTTTAATCCAATTTGAATTGCTCTTGGCATTCCTGGTCTTAAACCTGCAGGTCTCGTTGAAACTAAATACACTTGATTTGTTAAATTAGTTACATTTAAAAGTACTGTCACATTTTTATGCAAATTGTATTTCATCCCCGCATCCAATATAAAGTAAGCAGGGATTAATTCGTTAACAGGAATTGCTCCAGAGCCTGCAACAGTTCTCATTTCAGAGTTGTATTTTGATCCAAAATTGACAGCAAATTTTGCGTGTTCAAAGGATGCCGAAGCAGCCAACTGGTGATTTGAAAGATAGGGAAGGTGATCACCTGAATTGACAGAGCCCCAATCTTCAAAAGTACTATTGAAATCAGAATTGAATTTTGCATCTGTATAGGTATAACCGATAGTTATTGGCAAATTTACTTTTTTCTTGAATGATGAAAGAACATCATAAATGAATTGGAATTCAACACCTTTGGATTCAGCTTCTCCTCCGTTAAAAAGATCACCAGTTCCTGCGCCACCGCCAGCAGCAAGATCCGCACCTAATAGATTTTTGTAATCATTATAGAAGAAAACAAGCTGTGATGACATACTTTTTTTGTAGTATTTCAAACCTGCTTCATAATTAACAGATTCTTCCGGTTTTGATCCTGAATTCGTTCCCGGAGGGGCAAATCCTCTATGAACACCAGCAAATGCAGCTAATTTTAGATTTATTTTATAGTCTGCTGCAATTCCTGGAATGAATACATCTACAACATTTTGTGATTCAATAAGATTAGATCCAAACCGATTCGGATCACTTTTACCATAATCTTTTTCAGTCAACCAAATGTGCTCATGACGCAAACCTGCAGTTGTCGTAAATCGTTTGTAACTCAATTTGTATTGAATATAACTCGCTGCCGCAATTGCATCTGCAATTTTATTGCTTTCAGTTCCTTTTGTGCCAGCCTTGGTCATCATCATCACCATGTCACTCATTTTGTATTCATCCTGATACTGGAATCGATCCATATTGTCTTGGTGATATCTGAATCCTAAATCAATTGAATGCTTAATCTGATTTGTTTTGAAGTTGAATCCTAAAATTGTTTGAACGCCCTGAGAATAATACGTTCGGTTATTGCCTTTTACAAAAAGAGCATCCGAATTCAAGCTGGATTGACCGCTAAGAATATCAAATGCGTTGGCATGACTCGACGGATCAGATAATAGACTTGTGATTCCAACTTTAACTCCTGAACTATCTTTTACACCATCTAATTTATACCAGTTTCTATGAAAATCGTTTCGATAAATCGTAGATGTAAGGGTCATGAATTCGGTTGGTTTTATTGCATAAGAAGCAGATAATTGAGATTGATTGGTTGTCATTTGATCTATTTGTGAAGCTGCATAACGACGATAAGGCGAAGTATCAAAATCCTCTTTAGAAAGCCCCAAATAAGTGTCATTAGAATTTTCGGAGCTTGTCCCAACTTTAAAAGATAACGATTGATATATTTTCGCGTCCGCTTTTGTATTCAATCGAAACTTTGCAACAAAATCATTTTTAAAGAATCCTGCATTTCCGCCATTGTCTATGGTTTTAAATCCGTCCGACCCATATTGAAATGCCTCCACTGAATAGCCGAAATATTTATGAGAATTGCCAACAAATGCATTTAAGTTTCTCCCCCCAAAACTGCCTCCCATTAAACTAATTTTAGCTCGAAGTTCAGAAGGAATTTGGTTAGAAATCATATTAATTGCTCCACCTGTTGTATAAGGGCCATATTTTATTTGACTACTTCCTTTCAGGATTTCAACTGCTTGCATTCTTCCAATCGTTGGAAAATAATAAGCTGCTGGGGCACAATATGGTGCCGGCGCAACTAAAACACCATCTTCCATGATTGTGATTTTAGAAGAACGCTCAACTCCTGTACCCCTTAATCCAATATTTGGTCGCAAACCAAAACCGTCTTCCTCCTGAATATTTACGCCTGGAATACTTCTTAAAATACGATTGATATCTGAATAGTTGAATTTTTCTAATTCTTTTGGCGATAAATAATAAGCTGAACCGGGCATTTCTTTGATTCCCTTTTCTCCGCCTGTTAATGAAATATGTCGAACCACGGTCTCAGGAAGATCCATTACTTCTTCTTGTAAATAAATCGCTTGTGATGTTACTTGATTTTCAATTATTGTAATAGGCAACTTTGATTTTTTATATCCATGAAAAGTGATAATGATATAATATTCACCAGGAAGAATATTTTCAAAAATAAATTCGCCTTCGCTATTACTAAGTGAAATATGTGTAGTCTTTTCAATTCCTATACTTACGCCGCTAATTCGATTGATACTATCAGATGAATAAATAATACCGCTTACTCCACCTTTTTGTGCAAAAACAGCAACGGTTAGAACACAGAAGAAAGTTGTAATTATTGCTTTCATATTTTTTTTAATTAAATTGAATGATGCAAAGGTGTCGTGAATCAATTAATGGGGCAATACCTTAAAAAAGGTATTTTAGACTCATTCTAAATAAGACTTAAAAATCTATATCTCTAAGTCACCGCTATTGAAATGAAATGTTCTCATCAAGCAAATTCGCTTGTCCCGACCAAAAATGGGTTTTTCTGTAATGCCCATGGAAGTTCGTTTACGCTAGAAGGCAAAGTAAAAAATCCTCCAGCAACTGGAAATTTGAAAGAATATAAACTAGAAATTACAGCAGATACAGTGAATGTAATGGTTTAGGCTTATTTACCAAAATGCTTTTTCTTTTCGTTTAATTAACTCTAGCGGAGTTAAATGTTGGCAGCGACGGATTTTATCCGTCGTGGGAAAAACATTGGAATTAATAAGTTTTGGCATGTGTTTTTGGTAAAAACCATGACAAAACTATTCTAGAAAAAGATATGATAAATGTTTCACAAATTATCAATGTTCAATTTACGCAATTTTGGAGTCAACCTAGCTGTAACAATAACCACCAAAACAGTCAAAATTCCTCCCACAACAATTGACGGTTTTAAACCAAATGCTCTTGCTGTTGTTCCCGATTCAAAGGCTCCAATTTCATTTGAGGAACCAATAAAAATACCATTCACCGCTGAAACGCGTCCGCGCATGTTATCTGGTGTTGATAATTGTAGAATCGTGTGTCGTATAACTACACTGACATTGTCAAAAGCCCCTGTTAAGAACAAGAAAAATAACGCCCAATAAAAATTAGTTGACAATCCAAATAATATCGTCGCCACCCCAAATGCACCAACAGAAAGAAATAAATTTCGTCCTGCATTTTTGGTTGGTGGTTTATAAGCAATAATCAATGCCATTATTACTGCACCAATCGCAGGGGCAGCTCTTAAAAAACCTAATTCAACAGATCCGGCATGTAAAACCTTATCAGCAAATGCGGGCAATAATGCAACTGCCCCACCAAATAAAACAGCAAATAAATCCAAAGTCAATGCTCCTAAAATCAATTGGTTTTTAAACACAAATTTGATTCCAGCCGAAAGACTCTCAAACAACGATTCTGTTTTGTCCTTTGCGGGAATTGGTTTTGAAGCAATAAATAAAAAGGCTAAAAAGGCTAATACGATAAATGAAATATCAACTGTGTAAGCAACGGTATAGTTGACCGCAATTAATATTCCTGCCAACGATGGCCCCATAACAGAAGCAATATGCCAAAAAGTACTGTTCCAGGTTGCTGCATTGGCATAAAAAGCCCGGGGAACAATTTGCGACATGAAAGAAGGATATGCCGCCGATAAAAAACCACGGATCATTCCAACAAAAGCAATTGCTATGAAAATAGGAGTTGTTCCATAGTTTTTAATTACATGAACCGTGTCCAACGAAAAATACAAGAGTAAACTTGTAACCAGAATGAATAAAAAACTGAAGAAAAGAATAATGTATTTTCTATTGAACGAATCAGCAA
Organism: Chitinophaga pinensis; assembly: GCA_945902745.1. GTDB lineage: Bacteria > Bacteroidota > Bacteroidia > Flavobacteriales_D > Crocinitomicaceae > M0103. The sequence goes on from CAMDNE010000016.1 coordinate 52,669, forward strand.
TGTGACCAGAAAACAACGAAATAATAATAAAAGGAATCGCTTCTGTTAGACCTATCATTCCCAAAGCCAAAACATCATGAGTAAGATCATAAACTTGCCAGCCAACAATCACACTTTGCATCTGAATTCCTAAAGTCAAGAAAAAGCGATTCGCCAAAAAGAAATTGAATTCCTTAATTCTTAATACTGCGAAAGGATCGTGCTTTTCTTTTTTTGATTCAGACATGTTTTTAAAGACTATTAGCAACTTTTTTCGGCTATTATTGAAACTCCGCTAGGAGTGAAATAGTTTTAGCCAGAATAAAGAACGCAATTTAATGTGTTTTGGCGAGATTTTTTTTGTAAAAATCATGACAAAACTAATCTCAAAATTACATTTTTTAAAGCGAGTAGTAAGTTTTTCTAATGGATTATATTTTCACTTCCCATTTAATCGATTAACCAAAATAAAGAGTACTTTCAACCTCCGATATAAAAACTAAGAAATGAAAAAAATTATAGCCTTTATCTTTTTTGCAATGCCATTTTTAACGTTTGCAAGTCCTGAATGGATGCGTTATTCTGCAATTTCTCCTGATGGATCTCAAATAGCATTTTCTTACCAAGGAGATTTATTTGTTGTTGGAGCAAAAGGTGGCGAGGCAAAGCAAATCACATCGCATAGTGCGTACGATTTTATGCCTGTTTGGTCAAATGATTCAAAAAATATCGCTTTTGCAAGTAACAGATTTGGAAACTTTGATGTTTTCATCGTTGCAAAAGAAGGAGGCGTTCCAACGCGTTTAACGTTCCATTCTTCAGACGATATGCCATACGATTTTAAGCCAAATAATAAGGAAATCGTTTTCATGTCGAGCCGTTTAGATCGCAAGGAATCGGTTCAATTCCCTTACGATTTACTTGGAGAAGTTTATTCTGTAAGTGTTGATGGTGGACGTGAAGTAATGGATTTATCAATCTGTGCTGAAGCAATTAATTATAGTTCAGACGGAAATTACATGCTTTTTCAAGATGTAAAAGGATATGAAAATGAATGGAGAAAGCACCAAGTATCCTCTGTTGCAAGAGATATCGTTTGTTATGACATGCAGATGAAGACGTATCGTCAATTAACAGATTGGACAGGAGAAGACAGAAACCCTATTATTATTGATCAAAATTCGTATTATTTCTTGTCGGAGAAATCCGGCTCGTTTAATATTTGGAAAGGTAAAATGGATGGAACAGCTTATTCTGAGCAAGTAACAGATTTTAAAACACATCCAATTCGTTTTCTTTCAATGGCAACCAATGGAATAGTATGTTTTGGGTATCATGGTGAAATTTATACAATGGATAAAGGCGTTTCTACAAAATTAGAAATCACGATCCACAAAGATGTTTTGAATAATGACAACAAGATTTTACCTGTTGGCGGAAATGCTTCTGAATTTGCTGTTTCTGCAGATGGAAAAGAAATTGTTTTTGTTTATCGAGGAGATGTTTTTGCAAGTTCAGTAGAGTTTGGAACAACAAAACAAATAACGAATACTTCTGGTCAAGAAAGAAATGTATCTTTTAGCCCTGATGGGAAAAAGATTCTTTTCGCTGGTGAGCGCAACAATTCTTGGAATATTTACGAAGTAAAAAGAGTCAATGAAAAGGAATTGTTTTTCCATAATGCGACGCTTTTAGAGGAAACTGCATTGGTTCAAACTACAGATGAAACATTCGATCCTAAATATTCTCCAAATGGGGAAGAAGTAGCATTTTTCAAAAATAGAACAACATTGTGTGTGATAAATTTGAAAAGTAAGGAAGTAAGAGAGGTGCTTGCTGGAAGTTATAATTATTCTTATTCTGATGGAGATCAATATTTCACCTGGTCACCAGATTCAAAATACTTATTAGTTCAGTTCTTTGAATTTGAAAGATGGAGCACAGACATTGGTTTAGTTGCAGCATCAGGAAAAGAGAAACCATTGAATTTAACACAAAGTGGTTACGGAAGTTCTTGGCCAAAATTCTCTATGGATGGAGAAATGGTGTATTATGCAACAGACAAATATGGTTTGCGTTCTCATGGCAGTTGGGGAGGTCAAAACGATGTTGAAGCGATTTTCTTAAACAAAGATGCATATTACAAATTCACTTTAAACGAAGAGGAATATAAAGCTTGGAAAGAAGCTGAAGATTTAGCGAAAAAAGAGAAGGACCCTTCGACAAGCTCAGGGGCCAAAAAACACAAAGAAAAGGAGAAGGAAGAAAAAGAACCAGTAGCAGAAATTAAACCAATAACAATTGATTTGGAAGGTCTTTATGACCGCAAAGTACGTTTGACAATTCACTCTTCAGGGTTAGGTGATTATATCATCAACAACGATGCAACCGAAATGTATTACTTATCCAATTTCGAGAAAGGGTTTGACATTTGGACAACAAAATTTAAAACGAAGGAAACAAAGCTTCTCATGAAAACTGGCCTTGATGGTTCAGCGTTGTTATTAGATAATGAACAAAAAGCCTTGTTTTTCAGTCAAAATGGTACTGTTACGAAATTAGAAATCGCAACTTCAACACCTAAACCGGTTTCTGTTAGCGGCGAAATGGTTTTAAATACCTCTGCTGAACGCGCATATATGTTTGAACATGCTTGGAGACAAGTGCGTGAGAAATTTTATGTTGCAGATTTACATGGTGTTGATTGGGACATGTACAAAACAGCCTACCAAGAAAAATTACCATCGATTACAACTGGTGAAGATTTTAGTGAATTGCTTTCTGAAATGTTGGGTGAACTAAACGCGTCACATACTGGTTCAGGTTACCGTGCACGTATGCAAGGGGGAGATCAAACTGCAGTTTTTGCTTGTTATTATGATGAAACTTTCGCTGGAGACGGATTGAAAATCAGTGAAATCATGGACAAAAGTCCTTTAACATTGCATTCAAAGAAAATTAAAAATGGTGTCATCATTGAAAAAATTGACGGTTCACCGATTTTGAAAAACCAGAATTATTACCCTTTGTTGAATAGAAAAGTAGGTAAAAAAGTCTTGCTTTCATGTTATAATCCAACCTCAAAAGAACGTTGGGAAGAAACAGTAACACCAATCAATACGTGGCAAGAAAATCATTTAGCTTATGAACGTTGGATGAAAAGATGTGAGCATACCGTAGATAGTTTGTCAAACGGCCGTTTAGGTTATGCGCACATTGAAGGAATGGATTCTGAAAGTTTCCGGAAATTATTTGACAAAGCTTTGGGTAAATTAAATAAGAAGGAAGGCTTAATTGTAGATACACGTTTTAACGGTGGTGGATGGTTGCACGATGATTTAGCTACTTTTTTAAGCGGAAAAATGTACATGCAATTTGAACCTCGTGGACAAAAAAACATGGGTGGTGAACCAATTTGGAAATGGCAAAAACCATCTTGTGTGTTGATGAGCGAAGGTAATTATTCAGATGCGCATTTATTTCCTTACACGTACAAAGCACTTGGAATAGGTCCACTTATCGGTATGCCAGTACCTGGAACAGGAACAGCAGTTTGGTGGGAACAAATGATAGATGGAGCAACAGTTTTCGGAATTCCACAAATTGGAATGCGCGGTGTTTCGGATAATTTCTTAGTTGAAAACCACGAATTACAGCCAGATATAAAAGTGAAAAATGAGTACAACCAATTCACAAATGGTGTAGATCAGCAATTAGTGAAAGCTGTTGAGGAAATGTTGAAGAAGAAGTAAAGTTAAAATGCAGGTAAAAAAATTTTTTTTGAAATTGAATATTTTACAAAATTTAAGTAGTCTGAATTTTGCACGTTTTTTTTTGCTGTTAATAGCTTTATGTTCTTTTTTAGAATCGTGTTCAGAAAGCATAGAATCAAAAAAATTCGATAGTTTTTTAAAAGAACCTTGTATGATATTAAATTATCAGCAGAATAATACTATTGAAGGAGATTATTTCATAATTGACATGATTAGTTTATCTGATTCAATCATCGAATTGAATTTGCCAAAAGATTTTTATTTAAATCAGTTTAATCTATCTAGTTGGACTATTGGTTGGGGTAAAGGAACTCCCTATTATGATGCAGGATGTGAAAACATTCGAGAAATTAAAATTATTTCAGAAAACAAAATTACTCTTGGACAACTACTTCGAGGAAATGGATTCCCTAAAGAAGGTCAAAGAGTAGTTTTTTGGAATAGAAATCCTTCAGGATTTACAAACGAAATAAAAACACCAGTTATAAACCCTAACATTTGGCATGATTTTGTCGGTGAAAGCATATCATTTGGTTCCGTAGTTTATGATTCACTAATTAAGAAGTGGGTTATGGTTGTTACAGAATGTGACTCGCCTAAAATGCAAATTTATGCTGCAATTTCTGATGATTTAATTCACTGGAAAGCTGCAAATAATGGTAAAGCAATTTTAACCCCAAATGATTTTAAGTTTTGCACTTGGACAGGAAAGAATCAAAATAATTCGAATTTTCAAACGCCTTTTGTTACTGACATTTTATATCATAACCACCAATGGTTTCTTTTTATGAATGGATATGATAAAAACGGTAAAAAACATGTAGGTTTAGCAGTGTCAAAACAATCGGTATTAGGGCCATATAATATCGTAACAACACCTGTTCTTTCGCCAGGTCAAAAGGGTAGGTGGGATGAAAATAGTTGCTTTTATGCTAAAGTAGCAAAATATAGAAATGGATTTGTAATGTTTTATGATGGAAGAAATGAGGCGGGATATGAGTGTGTAGGAATGGCAACATCAGCAGATTTAGTTCATTGGAAGAAAAATAAAATGAATCCGGTAATTGATCAACATTTAGGCTGGAGGAGTAATGAAAAAACTTCAGAACCAAATTACATTGAAATTAAAAAAGATACGATAATATTAATGGTTGCAGGGAGAAAACAATTCAATTTAAGATCATGGAATATTTTTGAAACAAGCAACCTTAATATGGATAAATCAGGGAATGTTGATGATGCCCAGCTTGGTATATTCCTTTCAACTAATGGCGGAAAGACTTTTTCCCCACATAAGTACAATCCGGTTTTTATCAATGACTATTCAAATCTTTATGAAAATGAGCATATGGGAGGAAATTTTGTGTTAATTAATAATCAAAATATGCAATTTATTTTTTATCAAGCAAAATCTTCATATCAGAAATTAAAATATAACATTATGTTAAGACAAAAGAAGAAGTAAAATGAGTATTTGGTATATCATATCAGTATACCTGCACATAATTGCAGCTGCATTTTGGATTGGGGGAATGTTATTTCTGCCATTAGTGTTGTTGCCTAACATCAAGAATCACCCGGACAGAATTCTTCTTTTATATAAAACGGGAATGAAATTTCGTTTTTATGGTTGGATAGTAATTGTTTTGTTGCTCTTAACTGGAATCGGGAATTTGTATTTCAAAGGAATCCCTTTGGAATTAAGCTTTTTCACCAACAATGATTATGGAAAAACGGTCAGTTATAAAGTAATTTTATTTGTGATTATGCTTTTAATCAGTGGTGTTCATGACTTTTATATCGGCAATAAAGCATTAGAAGATTTGCAACAAAACCAAAACCCTAAATTTAAAATGATTGCTCGTTGGACAGGTAGATTGAATCTTTTACTAGCTTTAATAATAGCTTTTCTAGGGGTGTCTTTATCCCGAGGATGGGTGTGATTACTTATCCAAAACCTTTGGAATTCTAAAATAGTCGGAATCTTTTTTAGGAGCGTTTTTTAACCCTTCATCCTGGGTGATAGAATCAACGGCAACGTCTTCGCGCAGGTTATTATAACCTTCTGTCATGAAAATTAATGGTTCAACATTGTCCGTATTCACTTCACTCAATTTATCCATGAAGGAAATGATGTTTTCCATGTCTTGAATGATAGCTTGCTTTTTATCTCCTTCAAATTCAAGTCGCGCTAAATGTGCAATATGGTCAACAATTTCTTCTGTAATTTTCATGGTGTAAAAATAGTAAAATGATTTAATCCTATTTCGTTACTTTCCCCAAAAAAACTCCAGAGGAGTTAAATGTTTGCAACGACGGATGAAATCCGTCGTGGAGAAAAGTCGAAATTCAGTTTTGGCGTGTGTTTTTGATTAAAAACCATGACAAAACTAATCTAAAGAAATTAACGAAGATTTAATGATTCTAAAAGCTATTATTGTATCCTTATTTATTGTGAATCAAACCGGGATTTTCCTTCACCAGCGATTCATTGATCTTATGAAAACAAACATTCAACAATTCTAATTCAGTCATTTCAGCAATTGCTTCAGCAGTGATTGCTTCATGAATAAAAACCTTTGACACACCGGGTCTTGCAGGGCCTAATATTTCTGTTGGGTCAGAAAATAATGTATAATGATTCGTAAAAGTTATCGGAATGATAGGAACATCTAATGCTTTTGCCAATTTGAAAGCTCCTTTTTTAAAAGGAATCATTGCCGGACTTCCTTCATCTGGAATTCCTCCTTCAGGAAAAATAACGAGCGACCAACCTTCTTTGACTGCTTTTTTTGCTAACGTGAAAGATGTTGCAGCCTTACTTCTATCTTTTCTGTAAACGGGAATGTTCAACCCTTTGAAATAAGTGCGAATAATTGGGTAACTCAAAATTTCCCCTTTTCCAAGAAACAAAAAGGGATGTTTCGGAAGTATCGAATACATAAAAAAGATATCCAGGTAAGAAGAATGGTTTGCAACAACAATATATGGCCCTTCAGGAATTGGAGAATCAAGAACTTTTTTAACACGGTAGAAACAAAAAACGCGCATCATCCAACTCCAAAACACAAACAAACGAAAACTGATTTTTTTCCATTTTTTATTGGATAACAAGACCCAAAAAAAAGGATAAAGTGCAACTGCGAAAATCACAAAGATTACCGCAACATAACATTTCCAAAGTAAGGAGAAAAGTCCTTTGAGTGTGTTCATTTCCTCAAAAATACTCTTTTCAAAGACTTGAAATGCGCTACGTCTATGTTTTCAATGAAAATAACTAAATTCGCCTAAATAAAAAAAGAGTATGGCTCGAATTCTTACAGGAGTGCAAAGCACAGGAACACCGCACTTAGGAAATTTGTTAGGCGCGATAATTCCTGCAATTGAAATGGCAAACAAACCTGAAAACGATTCGTTTTTGTTTATTGCTGATATGCATTCATTGACACAAATAAAAGACGGAAATGTTTTGCGTGAAAACACCTATAGTACTGCTGCAACATGGCTTTCTTTTGGGTTGGATACTGAAAGAGTTATTTTTTATCGTCAATCAGATGTTCCTCAAACAGCTGAATTATCATGGTATTTGAGCTGTTTTTTTCCATTTCAACGGTTGACTTTAGCCCATTCGTTCAAAGATAAAGCAGATCGCTTAGAAGATGTTAATGCGGGATTGTTTACCTACCCAATGTTAATGGCGGCAGATATTTTGTTGTATGACGCTGAATTTGTTCCAGTAGGAAAAGATCAGTTGCAACATATTGAAATTACAAGAGATGTTGCTTCACGTTTCAATTTTGAAATGGGCGAAACATTTGTTTTACCAGAAGCTAAAATTGAAAAAGACAACATGTATGTTCTTGGAACGGATGGACACAAAATGAGTAAATCACGCAATAATTTCATCAATATATTCCTGCCAGACAAAGAATTAAAAAAACAGGTCATGTCAATATTGAGTGATAGTAAAGGATTGGAAGAACCGAAAGACCCTGAAACGTGCCATATATTTGCGATATACCAATTATTAGCAAATGCTGATCAAGTTAGTGAGATGAGAAAAAATTATATCGCTGGTGGTTATGGATATGGACATGCAAAAACGGCTTTATTTGAATTAATTCTGACCAAATATGCTACTCAAAGAGAAAAATACAATTATTTAATGGCAAACAAAACGGAAATTGATGTGGCTCTGAAAATAGGCTCTGAAAAAGCGAGAAATGTTGCGCAAAATGTGATAAATCGTGTCAGAGGTAAAGTAGGCTATTAATTTGATAGAATTTGAATACATTTTTTTATATTTGTTGTTATTACAAAACCAATAAAACCATGCGACATCTTTTTATCCCAGTTATTTCAGCGTTAATAGTATTAATTTCTTCTTGTGGTTCTGGAGATGAACCTCAATTGAATGCTGTGGGTGGTAAATTATATGGTGGAGAATTTAAATTCATGTCCTCTGAAAAAGTAAATAACTTATATCCTTTAGCAACTTCAGACATTTATACTTCCCGTTTCAATTCTCAAATTTATGAGCCGCTTTTAAAATTGGATATTGAAACAATGAAGGTTGTGCCTGCACTTGCTGAATCGTATACTATTTCTGCTGATGCAAAAACGTTTACATTCAAAATTAGAAAAGGAGTAAAATTTCAGGATGATAAATGTTTTGGAGGTGAAGGACGAGAATTAACTGCAGAGGATGTTAAGTATACGCTAGATTTAGCTTGTTCTGGTTTAAAAGGCAATAAAATGAGTTATCTTTTAGTGAGCCGGATCAAAGGGGCAAAGGATTATTATAAAAATTCAAAAACGGCTTTACCTAAAACAGGCGTTTCTGGAATCAAGGTAGTTGATGCTGCAACGGTTGAAATAACGCTAACTCAAGCCTTTCCTGGATTTGATAAAATTTTAACACATACAAATCTAGGCATTTATCCTCACGAAGCATACGAAATGTATGGTGCTGAAATGTCAAAACACCCTGTTGGCACAGGTCCATTTATGCTAGAATCAATGGACGATAAAGGAGTTACTTTAAAAAGAAATCCTAATTATTGGAGAAAAGATGAGTTTGGAAATCAATTGCCTTTCTTAAGCAAAGTCATTATGACGTATGTAAAGGATAAGAAAAGTGAATTGTTAGCATTCAGAAATAAAGAAGTTGATATCGTTCTAGAAATTCCTGTTGATGATGTTGAGAATGTTCTTGGTTCTCTTCAAGATGCTCAAGCTGGAAAAAATGTTAAGCACAAAGTTGAATCAAAATCAAGTATGAGCATGAATTACATAGCTTTTGCTTGTGAAAGTGCCGAATTTAAAAATCCTGCTGTAAGAGAAGCATTTAACCTAGCAATAAATAGAAGCGAAATAGTTGATAAGTACCTTTTAGGTGAAGGTTGGCCTGCTGAAAACGGTTTTGTTCCATTGATGGATAATTTCCCTAATGATAAGGTTAAAGGTCATAAACAAAATGTTGCACAAGCACAGGCCTTAATGGCAGCAGCTGGTTATGCTCAAGGTAAAGGTTTTCCCGCAATTGATTTCTATGTAAACGCTATTGAAGGTTCAGCTCCTCATAAAATGTGCGTTGGAGTTGCTGCTCAAATAAAACAAAATTTAAACATTGATTTAAACATTGTTTTATGTTCGATTTCAGAACGTGAAAAAGCAATCGCTTCTGGAAAAGCTAAAATTTGGAGATCAGGTTGGATTGCCGATTATCCTGATGCAGAAAATTTCCTAAGCTTATTTTATAGTGGTAACATCACAGAAAACTCTTCTGAAGTGAATGCGTTTAAATTCCGTAGTGCAGCGTTTGATGCACTTTTCGAAAAAGCAATGATGGAAAAAGACGAAGTAAAAAGAAATAATCTTTTTGTTAAGTGCGATCAAATGATTATTGATGAAGCGGCTGTTATGCCTATCATGACAGATGACTTTATGATTATGGTGAACGCTAGAGTCAGAGATTTCAAAACGAATTCAATGGAAAACTTGGATTTTTCAACGATGTTTATCAAAGAACCAAGAAATTAAGAATATAAAATTTCCTTAATTACATCCAACGATTTTTGGACATTAAAGTTTGGTACGTGCAGTTTATAATAGTGAATCATTATATCAAACACCTCTGATTTTAATTCTTTCGTAGGATTAGAAAATGGTTCTTTTCTTAAGATTGATTGAATCAGGATTACTGGTGGCCCATCTGCAACTAATTCTCCGGTCCTGTCATAATCAGAAAAATCACCATCTTGCAAATGAAAATAGCGTTTATTTGTTTTTTGTATATGTGGGTCAATTCCCATGTGTAGCGAAAAGTCGAGTAGAAATTGAACTGCAAATAGCGACAAATCTGTGGCCCTATTTAAAGTGACAATGGTTTTTTCTAGAAACTTAAAAAGAGAAACATCGCGCTGATCTGTTTGTAAACATTGTTTCAATACATCTACCATAAAAAATGCAATTGTTGCTTTTACAGGGTTCATTGGGATGTCTTGGAGAGCAAGATGAGGTTTAGCTTCCGTAAGTTTCCCTAATTCACTATCTGGACGTCGATAATAAATAATTTCACAAATTGATAATGGAAATAATGCCGTTCCTTTTTTCTTCCCTCCTTGAAAAATAAATTTTTGAATCCCATTTTGAAGGGTATAGAAGGTAACGATTAAACTACTTTCAGAATAATTGATTCGATGGATAAAGATTGCTGTATCGGATTGTTTCACAAGATTAATTCTAATGAACTACCATAACCTTTCCAACCTTGCGTCCTTTTCCTTCATTGGCTGCAGTCCATATAAGATAAACACCTGTGGTTACTTTTTCTCCAGTTATTGTTTTCCCATTCCAAGTGGCAGTCCCGCCATTTGAAGTAGTTTGATACACCAAATTACCTGCAACATCGGTAATTTTTACATCTGAATTATACCGTATTCCTTGTATTGTTATCGGACCTTCAAAATCTGGTCGAGCAGGATTTGGGAAAACAGTTACATTATCATAGGTTGGATCTTCATACGTTGCATCCGTTCGATATGAAATAAGCCCTTTATCCGTAATAATAAATAATTCTCCAGTCGATTGGTCTAAGGTTAAATCAATAATGTTATTAGAAATTAAAGGGGAATTCTCTGTTGTATGTTGTTGAATTACTTCTAACCCATCTGCAGATAAAAGGATGATTCCAGAATTTGCAGTTGCAAACCATTTTCTATTAGCTCCATCAACAACAATGTCTGTAATATTTGTATTTCCTAAAACATATTCTATATTCCCTTCATATTCAACTTTTATACGTTGGGCATTGTAATTTCCTGCACTAGCATCAAAAGATGAAGCAGAATTATATAATACTGCAAAACCATTATCTGTACCTATCCAAATTTCATTATCAAAATCAACAGCAATAGCATTCACCGTATTTGAAGGTAAAGCACCTGTAACTTCACCATTGTTTAAATTTATTTGTTTATCATCACTAATATCTGAAAATGTTTTATTTGGATTATACCCGAATAAACCAGACCCATCGATACTGAACCACGAATTCCCATTATAATCAACCGTTAATTTCCTGGAAAATTTATTTTCAGCAGCGTTTCCTGAATCATAAGCATACCAATCTCCTTCTTTGGTGTAGACGTTTAAAGGTGTATTTGAATAGCCATTTAACACCCATAAATTACCTGATTCATCATACGTTATGGATGTAATCATTGCATTTGTTGAGGCTAATTCAGTGAACTGTAAAGTCGAATTTGCTGGAGTAAATGTTTTTGACACTTGACCAGAATTATCCATTATTGAAATTGGTAATTCTGAATATGTTCCAATAGCAATGTTATCAGAATTTGTAGGATCAATTGAAACAGCTAAATAGTCCCAAATATTTGCAGTGGACCACATTGTCATATTGGTTTTATCACGCAAAGCCCATTTTTCATCTTCAAACAAATACAGTCCAGAACTTCCGTATGTTGAAGCTGCTGAAGAAAGACCCCCACCAACAACTGCTAATTTGCCTTTTTGCCAATCCATTGAATAAAAATCTTTTTTTGGCGGCCCTTCAAAAGGATAAGTTGTCAATGAATATTCATTGTTAATTTTAAAAAGTCCTAAGGTTTTATCCGCAACCCACGTAACACCGGAAACTGTACAACTATTTTCTGCCGAAATCCATGTATTCAAAGAATATGCTGAATAAACTTTATTATACGTATAGTCTAAATTTACTATATAGATTCCGCCGTCAGAATTAATTACTAGACGATTTTGATCAGTCGTTAAAGAATTTATTTCAATGCTAAAAGGTTCATTATAAACATTTGTTTTACCTGTATTCGTAACATGGAAAATAGAATCTAATCCGTATGCTTCGTTTTGTTGTATGATAAAAAGCTGATCCGAAATTATTTCAATATCCTTGTAAGAATTTAATGAAAGAACAGCTATTCTTGTATCAACAATCCATTGAGAAGGATCGCCTAATGCGATATTGTTAATATTCGCACGCAGCAGTTTTTCAGGAGTCAAAGCAAAAATAGAATCTCCTCTAAATGCTATATCCAAAATAGCTGAACCTTCAAGCGTGGGGTAAAACGTTTCTTTTACTTCATTTTTTATTGGGTCAATTTTAACAATCGAAAAACTAGTTGCGAAATATATAAATCCTTGGAAGGGGACTATTTTATTAATTCTTTTATTTCCTGGCACTTGAGCAAGTCTTATAGCAGGAATATTTGTGACTTTGTTATCTACGATTTTATCAATATTTCCATTGTCATACCCAATGAATAGCGCTTTTTGAGAAACATCATATCCTAAACAAGTTAAGTTAATATCAGATAATCCATTTACATCAGTCCAGAGACTAGTTTCATTTAGTTCTGTATCATATTCCTGCAAGCCATTTCCAAAAGCAGCGTAAACAAGACTGCCTTCAACGACAACATCTATAGCTTTTTTATTAGGAACATGCAATCTCCATTCACCAGTTCCTACTTGGGCGGAAAGGCTAAAGTTTAATAATAAAAGGAAGTAAAATAATTTCATTGCCTAATTAACGACTCTTTTAGCCAATTATTTGATAAGTTACATAATAGAGTAAAATTAGCAATTTTAATAGGGTTTAACAAAAGAAGAAAATCGAAAACTTCTATGAATGTTAAAATACAATTATATTTGGCTAAAATCTGAGATAGAGACGAATGAATTTTACTGACATTAGACTAAAGTTTAAATTATTTTTTTCAGAAAAACATTCTTATCAAGGGCTGTTTTTAATCTTAATAGCTGCTCATTCACTTGTGAAATTTGGCACAGTAAATCAACTTGAATTGCAAGGAGATGAGGCTTTTAGTGTGTTTTATTCACAACAATCAATCAATGAGTTGTTGCAGACATTGAACAATGAAGCAAATCCACCACTGTATTATTTGCTCTTGCATTTTTGGATACAAATCTTTGGAATAGGAATCGTTGCAGTTAAATCACTAAATATTATTATCAGTATTGGGACGGCAATAGTGCTTTTTAAATTGACAAAAAGAATAGGAAATTATTGGTTCGTCGTTTTCGTTTCAGTTTGTTTTTTATGCTCTAACTTGCATTTTGATTTTAGTCATGAAATACGTGCTTTTCAACTCGTTTTGTTTCTTACAGCTGCTTCATTCTATTCGTTAATACAATTCCTGGATACGAGAGAAAGGAAGTGGTTCTTTGCATTAATTATAATAAATGTTGCACTTCCATACACACATTACAATGCCGTTTTGGTTCCAATAGTTCAGTTTTTAGGTTGTTTATTTTATTGGAAAGTAGATAGAAAAATGGTCCTCTTTCTTTTCTTAGGATATTGTTTAAGTGCAATATTATTTTTGCCGCAATTATTAATCTTTAGGAGTGTGGTTCCGGACGAGAATTTCTGGCTTGGCTTATCAACTTTTGAAGATTTCAATTATATTTTACTTAAAGTGATTGGTAATGACAGTGCCTACTATTTACTCTTTATTCCTTATTTTCTATCACCAATTTTCTTGGTTTTGGGGATGCGTTATTCTTGGTTTAAAAAAGGATTTTCTTGGCGGATATTTTTATTGTTTTGGCTGTTATTTATTCTCCCACTTTTAATTAATTTTTATTTAGCCCAATATATTCCTTCTTTTCAGGTCAGATACGTTTTGTTTTCGAGTTTCGGATTGTATTTATCCATTGGATACTTATTCTTGCATTTAGAGAAAGGTAAATGGCTTTATAGATCCTATTTTCTTTTGTTAATGCTCCATTTTTGCTATCAATTCGAACCAGGAAAAAGAGAGGGTGAAGGATGGAAGGAAACGGCAGAGATGGTGCACAGTTTTCAAAAAAGAAAAGTTGCAGTTATAGTGAATGCATCTTATAAAGCTAGGGACTTGATGTACTATTATGATAATGAAGCTTTTCACAAGTATAAAACGTTAGAGAAAGCATATAAGTCTCATGATATTTTTCCATTAAATAGTGTTGCTGAATTGAATAATTTGGGCGATTTGAAACAATACGAAAAAATTATTCTTCTCTTAAGTCATAACCAAGTGCAAGATCCTGACGGATTAATTATTACTGAATTAGATAAGAAATACACACTTTGTTATGAGATTGGTGATCCTATTAGGGCAAAAATCAGGGTTTACAATACAGGGAATGCGCCTTGTACATCTTTTAAAGTTCTAAAAAAATCAATGGAAAAATCAGACGCTTGTTGGTTTTGGGAAGTTTCTAATTCAATAGAACAACTTTCAGAAACGAAAGTGACGAATTATTCACTTAATTTTTCAAAATGCGGGTCGTTCAAAGTAGATAAAGAAACCGCTTTTTCACCAAACCGAGAAGAACTAGTCAAAAATTGTAGCATTGTGGATTGTGAAATTGAATTTGAATCTAAAGAGGTAACAAATTCAATTCTAGTCGTTTCAGTTGAACGAAATGGCCAGACTTTTAAACGAGCTGAATATCAACTTTCGGATGCATCAAAAAAAGGAGAGAATTCAATTTCTATAAAAAGCAGTGTTATAGGAAGCTATCCAGAAGGCGCTGTTGTTAAAGTGTACGTTTGGAATCCTGGCGGACCAACACTCGAAATTAAAAGAATGTCCATTCAATTCTGGAAAAAGTAAATTTTACCTTCATAAGACAAATAAAAACGAGTATTTTTGTCACACAATAGGCTCTGTGGCGCAACCATCTATACAAGGATTTCAGTTGCTCCACTTAAGCGAAAAAAGGCTCCGTGGCGCAACTGAATAGCGCACTGGATTTCGGCTCCAGCGGTTACAGGTTTGAATCCTGTCGGGGTCACTAAAGGAACCTCGACTTTCTAAGTCGTGGTTTTTCATTTTACAGTGTGCTCAAAACGCAGTTTGAAAAGCGATTGTGAATGAAAAAACCATAACTGCGATAGCAGTTTGGGGTTCTATGCTTGCTATGAACAATGCGACGGGATATGAAATCCTAACGAGGTCACAAAACAAAACGAGAATGAGAGCGAGAGCGTCATTCTCGTTTTTGTTTTACATCATTTTCATTCTGATTCTCGTTCTTTATCAGTCGTTTTTTTATTTTTAAAATAATAATAGTCTACATTTTATTTCCATTCTCTCAATCTCCTCCCATTTCAAAAAAAATGCTTTGTAAGAATATAAAGCGAAAGTGAAAATATCTCCTTTAGTTTAAAATACTGATTTTAAAGATATAATTATATCTATATCAGATAGATAAGTCCTAATTAAAAGAAATTAGCATCCTTGCCATTCAAAAGAGAACAATCAAAAAATACAACTAAAGTTGTATTTACTTTCTGTTTCAAACCACCGAAATTTGTATTTAAATTCTTATTAGATGCATATGAAAAAACAAATTTTTCTTTTCTTAACGTTCTTTGCCGCTTTTTCAGCATCCGCTCAAGAAGTAGTTTCCTCGCAAGGTCAAACGTATTCCAACGCAAATGGAAGTATTGATTTCACGGTTGGAGAAGTGATTATCAACACAGGCTCGAATGGAACGAATGACCTTACCCAAGGTTTCCATCAAACGAACTGGAACTTTTTAGGAGTGGAAGATTTTGCTCCGGACTACCAAGCAACTATTTTTCCTAATCCAATGCAGGATGTTTTGAACATAAAGACAAGTGTGTTTGAAAATGTAACATATACGCTTTATGATGCACAAGGAAAATTGGTTATGCAAAACATTCTTTCTGCAGAGCAAACACCAATTCAGGTAAGTCAATTGGCTCCAGGATCATATTCACTTGAATTAATTTTCGAAGATAGCAACGAAGGGTCGCTGAGCTTGTCGAAGCGTAAGACATTTAAACTTATTAAAACACATTAAGATGAAGAGAATACTATTATCAATCGTTGCAGCAGCAACGCTGTCATTTAGCTCATTCGGTCAAGCGCCAGAAGGATTTAAGTACCAAGCAGTCGTTCGTGATGCTGGGAATACCATTCTAAACAACCAAGCGGTTGGGATGCGCATGACGATCCAACAAGGAAGTATTGGAGGAACAACGGTTTATGCTGAAACGTTTGCACCAACTACTAATGCCTATGGTTTAGTGAATCTTGAAATAGGAAACGGTACGCTTGTAAGTGGAAGCTTCGCCAACATTGATTGGTCAGCAGGGCCCTATTTTATGGAAACGGCTGTTGATGTTTCAGGCGGAACAAACTATTCTGTAATGGGAACAAGCCAATTGATGAGTGTACCGTATGCATTATACGCTAAAACTTCAGGAAATGGTCAAGGACCAGCGGGTCCGCAAGGAAACCAAGGTCCAGCAGGAGTGGATGGCACTAACGGAACAAATGGAATTGACGGTACTAACGGAATCGATGGCGCAACAGGTCCTCAAGGAGCAACAGGTCCTCAAGGAACAACGGGATTAGCAGGAGCACAAGGAATTCAGGGTTTACCAGGAACAAATGGTGCTGTCGGAGCTACAGGGCCAGCTGGTCCACAAGGAGCAACAGGCCCTCAAGGAACACAAGGAATTCAGGGTTTACCAGGAACTGACGGTGCAGTTGGTGCTTCAGGACCAACCGGTCCACAAGGAGCCACTGGAGCAACAGGATTAACAGGCGCACAAGGAATTCAAGGTTTACAAGGAACTAATGGTGCAGTTGGTGCTGCCGGTCCAACAGGTCCACAAGGAGCAACAGGTCCAACTGGACCAACAGGATTAACAGGCGCACAAGGGATTCAAGGTTTACCAGGAACTACCGGTGCAGTTGGTGCCGCGGGTCCAACAGGTCCTCAAGGCGCAACGGGATTATTAACATCTGGGGCAGTTGCTGGAAATACACCTTACTGGAATGGGTCAGCTTGGGTGGTAAACAATAGTAATATACACAACAATGGTGCAGGAGTAGGTATTGGAACAACTACTCCCGATGCTTCAGCAAAAGTTGAAATTGCGAGTACAACCCAAGGTTTTTTACCTCCAAGAATGACTACTGCACAGCGTGATGCGATTACATCTCCATCAGTTGGTCTTGTTATTTTTAATACAAGTACCAATTGTTTAAACTATTTTGTTGGTAGTTGGATTCAAACCTGTGGGTCTGCTGAACAACCAATTGTTCAACCTACATATCCTGTAGGTTCTATTTTCTGTTCGGGTGCAACTTTGGTTGTAAATGTCTTAAACCCTACAACAGGTAAAATTTGGATGGACCGAAACTTAGGTGCTTCACAAGCAGCAACAAGTTCAACAGATGCAGCGGCTTACGGCGATTTATACCAGTGGGGTCGGGGCAGTGATGGACACCAGTGCAGGAACTCGGCTACCACAGCAACATTGAGCAGCACAGACCAACCAGCAAATGGAAACTTTATTACGGTATTTGGTGATTATCAAATTGATCCTTTAGATTGGCGGACACCACAAAATGATAATCTATGGCAGGGTGTAAATGGAATAAACAATCCATGTCCTGCTGGTTATCGATTACCCACAGTAACTGAATTAAATGCAGAACGCTTAAGTTGGAGCAGCAATAACGGTGCAGGAGCTTTTTCTTCCCCGCTTAAATTGACTTATGCGGGCAAGCGTAACACGGGTGGTAGTATTGCACTTGCCGGAATTTGGGGTCATTATTGGAGTAGTTCGATTTATGTGGATTATTTATCTGGTGTTAAAAAGAGTGAATTTTTACTTATGGGCTCCTCTGTTTCCTTTACAGCTGATGAAAATCATGCGTATGGGCACTCTGTGCGTTGCATTAAAAACTAAATTTTATTCAATCAGAATTGATGGGAAACAAAACGCTCTGTTCCAATGGACAGAGCGTTTTTACTTTAAAAAAACAGAATGAAAAAATACATTCTTTTAAACCTGGCATTGCTTTCAAGTGTGTGTGGGTTTTCACAATCAATTTCGGGAAACTTAGCACAATTAGCTAACCAACAGATAAAATTGGAAGGCTTTAATGGCCTTAAAAATTACCCAATTTCAAGCTCACAGATAGATGTGACCGGAAATTTCAAACTTACGTATTCTAAGGCCGATTATGGCGTGGGTTATCTACTATCTGCCGATGAAAAACCCTTGTTTGTTATCCTGAGCGGAGAAGATATTGAGCTTGTTGGGGAAGCTTTAAGTTCAGCAGAAACAATAAAAATTACCAAAGGGCAAGAAAATCTGTTGTTTGAGCAATATGCACAAGAACACCCGCGCAGAGAACAAGCCCTGAGTGCATGGATCTACCTAGAGAAAATCTATTCTCAAGACAGCTTGTTTTCAACTCAAATCACAGCGAATAAGGCTATTCAAAATGAAAAAGCACGGATTAATAATGAGGATAAAAACTTCTTGGCCCAACTACCCAAAGACAGCTATGTGAGTTGGTTTTTGCCTACACGTAAATTAGTGAGTTCCGTTTCCAGCCTTGCACAGTACCGCCCTAATGAAATAGCTTCAACAATTGCGGCTTTTCGCAGTTTAGATTATACAGACCAGCGCCTATATAAAAGTGGATTGTTCAAAGATGCCATCGAAAGCCATTTTTGGCTTTTGGAGAATAGCGGAAAATCCTTGGATTCCGTTTTTATAGAAATGAAGCGCTCCATCGATGCGATGCAAGCGAATCTTATAAAAGACAATAAGAAACTCAACGAAGTAAGCGATTTCCTTTTTGATTTGTTAGAGCGTCATAGCTTGTTTCAAGCATCGGAGTATTTAGCCATAAAGGTGTTAAATGAAACGAGTTGCACTATCGATAGTGACCTTGCAAAGCAGTTAGAAACCTATCGCGCAATGAAAATTGGAAATAGTGCACCGAATATTAGTATGGGTAACTCCTCCTATCTGAATGGCATGAAGCAAAACATGTTTAACAGTTTATCCAACTTAACCACACCATACACTTTAGTTGTTTTTGGCGCCAGTTGGTGCCCTAAATGCATGGAGGAACTTCCAAAACTCATACAAAACTATGTGAAATGGCGCAATTTGGGTGTAGAAGTAGTTTATGTCTCGTTAGATACAGACCAACAAGTTTTTGAGCAAGCGGTAAAATCCTATCCCTTTTTCGCCTACTGCGATTATGAAAAATGGGAAAGCAAAGTAGTTAAGGATTATTATGTGTTTGGTACCCCAACCTTTTATCTCTTGGATTCCAAGCGCGAGATTCTTTTACGCCCAAATTCAGTAAACCAAATGGATGCATGGGTAGCGTGGTATTTGGTATCTGGAAACAAAAAGGATTAAAACACTAGTTAAGTCATATATAAAGGCTTATTTTTAGGTCAATTTATACAAATATAATGTTCAGAATAAGTTCTGTTTTAGCCTTCGTTTTTATATTCATACAATGTGTTTGTTATGCTCAATTGAATCCATCTGACACTGATTTTATTGTTACAAAAGAATATATTACAGTTGATGATGGCCTAGCATCTCGCTCAGTTTACTGCGCTGTGAAAGATAAAAACGGCTTTATTTGGTTTGGTACTAAAAATGGGTTAAATCGCTACGACGGAAAAAACTTCAAGCTATTTACCACAAAAGAAGGGCTTTCGCATAATTTGGTTTTAAACATAGAATTAAGCGAGAATAATTTACTACTCATTCAGTATGGTACTCAATGGGGCCCCTCAATAATACCCAATAAAATAGACGTAATTGATGCTTCCACATGTAAAGTAGAATCCTACCAAGAAGCTATAAGTAAAAAGCACCTCAAAAAAACGGATCAGGCTAGTGTAAAAGATAAATCTTCTCGCATCAAGGAAATTGCCTTTACTTCCTGTATTGATAAACGCTTTACAACCATTAAAAATGGAAGAATCTTCGCAACATTTGACAACAAAGCACAACTCGTAGTTAATCCCGCTAGTGGTGTTTATTTTATTGAAAATAGTCAGACTTTGTACTTATTGAAACCATCAGAAATTGATTTTATAGACAACTGGAATATCAATCATTTTTTTAAAGATGGATTAAATAATATTTGGCTTTGCACGTCAAATGGTGTAATTAAGATTAGTTTAAAGCCAAATTATTTTCATTCTTTCTACACAAAAGATGAAACGGGGAATTCACTCTATCAAATGAGAGGTATTACGGTTGCTGCTACCAATGGCAATAAAATGATATTTGCAAATGCCAACGGAGCAATATTTAAGAACAAAAGAAATCTCATCAATAATGGTGGTTTTTACTGGGGCATACTCCAACTAAAAAATACACTTTATACGGGCGATAATTTTTTGACAGAGTATGATCTCACAAGCAATAAGCTTTTTCGAAGATATGCAATTGATAAAAACAACGATGAAATCATTTTTACAATTTTTCAAAAAGATGAAAACACCCTTTATTTAGGTCGAACAACGAATATTTGTTCATTCAATACAACTAATCATACCAGTAAACAACTAGCATATAAATACGTCACGATTCCTAAAATAAAAAATGTTTACCGCATTTTAAAGTCATCAAAGGGCCTATTAGCTTTGGCAGAAAACGGAATTTACCGCATCCAAAATGATCTAATAATAGACTATTATGGACCAAAAGCGAAAAATAAGAACAACTTGATTCCTATCAATGGTTTTTTAGATCTTCATGAAGATAAGAATAACTGTTTATGGATTGCAACCTCTGGCGAGGGGCTTTTTAAATGGGACTGGAATAAGAGTGGTGCGAATGGTAAAATGGAACAATTTACGAGCAAAGATGGCTTTCCATCCATGGTTCTTTACCGAATTGAAGAAGATCAATTTAATAATTTGTGGATTAGTTCTGATGACGGAATTTGCTGTTTTAATAAACTAAATAACCAGATTACACGGTACGGTATGAAGGACGGCTTGCCGCATTATGAGTTCAATAGAACCTCCTCTTTCAAATCAGAGGATGGTTGGATCTATTTTGGCGGAATCAATGGGCTTGTTGAATTTAATCCTCAAGAACTGAATGAAATCCAATTACAACAAAATATCCCATTTAATATCGTTGAAATTACGATGTATTCAACAGATCAGGAGCAATCTGTAAATTGGACATTAAATAGTAAGAATAACAAAATTACCTGGTTGCCAACCGACAGACTAGTAAAAATCGAATTTGAATTGTTAGATTATAAAACACGAAAAAAACAATTCGCTTATCGCATAGCTGGGGTTCAAAATAGTTGGATTTACACAAATAACTCGAGCATTTCTATTGGGAGTATGCCGCACGGTGAATATGAGATTGAAATAAAAGCGCAATTAGAAGACGGTACTTGGCAAAAGCAAACACTTAAAATTCCAATCGCCGTAATACCTCCTTTTTATTTAAAATCATGGTTTATTGTATTTTCTATTCTTCTGTTAATTCTAACCATTAGTTTAATAATTTGGTATCGCGGTAGAATTCTGAAAAAACAAAACGTTAAACTAGAAACCATAATTGCAGAAAGAACAGAGGATTTAAATATGGCGCTCGAAGATAAAGATATACTTTTGAAAGAATTGCATCACCGCGTAAAAAACAATTTACAGATTATAACAGGTTTATTAGAGTTGCAAAAAGATCAATTAACAGATGAAAAAGCAATTCAAGCATTGAATGAAGGACAAATTAGGCTTACAAGTATCGCCTTGATTCATCAAAACTTCTACGGAGGGACAAATTTAGAAAAGATCTCATTTTATGCTTTTTTAATGAATCTAACAACCCATTCAAAAGAACTTTTTGAAAACGAAAACAGAATAATCGAATACATTATGCATCCGAATGAAATTAACATTGATATTGATAATGCTATACCATTGGGATTGATTGTGAATGAGCTACTTACAAATTCCTATAAATACATACCATTGACTCAAGCGAAAAAAAGTGTTGAAATTAATTTGCAGACGATAGATGATGGCACCTACGAATTGACTTTTAAAGACAATGGACCCGGATTACCTCCAAACATAAATTTTGACAATTCTCAAACACTGGGATTAAAATTAATTCGTGGCTTATCACAGCAAATTAAAGGTTCCGTTACTTACCATTACGAACAAGGAAGCGTGTTCACGATAAAATTTAAAGGAAAATCAAAAACGAAGTAAACGTGTTCTATGAAAAAAATTAAAGTTGGTATTGTCGAGGATGAAATAATTATAGCAGAAACTATTTCATTGGCTTTAAAAAAGTTGGGTTATTTACCAACAAAACCAGCCTATTCGTATGAATCAGCAATCAGTATGTTAGAATCAGAAAAGCCTGATATTGTTTTACTCGACATCAACTTAAATGACGAATTAGACGGTGTTGACTTAGCACATTACATTAATGCCAATCATTCACTTCCAATCATTTTTTTAACAGCAAATAGTGATCGTAACACTATTGATCGTTCGAAGCAGACACGTCCAAAAGCTTTTTTAGTGAAACCATTCAGTAATGAAGACCTTTTTTCAGCAATAGAAATAGCGCATTTCAACCATGAAATGCAAACGGAGGAGAATAAAAACACTAAAATTAATATACTTCAATCTGCTTTGGAAAAATACCAAATTACTAGCCGTGAAGAGGAAATTATTCTAATGATTTCAAACGGATTACGTCATAAAGAAATTTCTCAGCAACTTTTTATATCAGAAGCTACGGTAAAAAGGCATTTATCCAATATTTATCAAAAAGTAGGAGTGCAATCAAGTATTGATGCATTGAATAAACTGCAAGAAAAGTAAAAAGACTTCATCTAAAATTTAGATTCTCATTTCAAATGAGCGAGTTAAATAATACAGAATAAAAAAATCACCTCTTTTTAGACTGACCCCAAAAGTTTAGACAAATTTATTACTAATTATTGATAATAATGAGCTCGATATTTTATCGGGCTCATTTTGTTTAAATTCGACTTGATTCTGTCGTTATTATAATAGCTTATATATTCATTTATTTCTTCTTTTAATTGATTTATAG
>CAMDNE010000017.1 GCA_945902745.1 Chitinophaga pinensis
AATAAATCTGCTTGGCTTTTTAAAGAAACATATTTATCATGTGTAGCGGGATCGATGTGTTCATCTGTGTTTGAACTCCCATTCCCAAATGCAAAAAAGAGAATTAATACTATTATTACCCCACTTACAATTGAAACAGGTAAAACCCATTTTTTCTTTGAAGCTGAGTTGTCGTTTGAAATCTGAGTAGTTGGACTTGCTACTTTTGCTATTGGTGGAGTTAAGAAGATATACTCTTTCAGTAATTTGTGAGCATATTCACATTCTATAATCGCTTCTTCATATGCATTTCGTATTGAAGCGTTTATTGCATTATCCCTTCCTTTTTCACATGAGGATAATTTACTTTTAAAAGCATTTTCCAATTCTTTAGATGTGAATTTCTCACCTAGCCCTAAAAACTGAAGTGCTTTTTCTTTAGACATTTCAATAGGATGTGAGATTGTTTGGTCAATAGCTTTTTCAGTTTCAACAATATCTGACTCAGCAATTCCGGGTAATTCGTGCGTGTTACTTTCCAAGCTTTCACCACCTAATACCTCAAAAGCTTTTAAAAGTTCTTCTAACTTTTTCTGGTATAATTTCCGTTGATGCTCAGTTGGAGCATTGGTAATGCGCATTTGGAAATCGTTGTAGAATTCTTGGTATTGTGAATTAATCTCTGAAGATGTTGCTCCCTCTTCAAGTTCTAGTTTGGATAATGCTTCGTCTTTATTCATTGGTTAGTGTTGATCAGATAAAGGTATTTATTTCTCACGAACATATTAATTTTGTAATACTTTTACTCACACCTTCCATTTATAACCTTTCGTTTTTCTATTCTTACTTGATAAAAACCCTTTTATCTCAAGTATTAACTAAAACAAAACCTTCAATAAATTCAACATCAATTATTGGTATAGATTGGGTTTCTTAAAAGAAATAATTTTCATAGCAATTCACCATTTAATATTTTTCTTGTGTTAGAATTGAATGTTTTTAGGTGCAACTATTCTATGACACACATCTAATAATTAAAAAACGAGGTGGATTCATCCTAATTGATTTATTTTATCGTACTTTGAGATTTATTTTTTTTCCTATTTATTGACAATCAATAATTAGATTTCCTTTCTTATCAATAAAATATCTTCTTCCTTTGTATTTTACTAATGCTAGTTGTTCATTAAAAGCGAAGGTTTTTGCAGATTCAAATTTTAAAGGAATGACAACTTTTCCATTTTTATCAATATATCCCCATTTCCCATCTTTAGCAACAGGACATAAACCATCAACGAAAAATTCTGCCTCGTCATATTTACATGGAATTACTTCTTTACCTTTATCATTAACAAAACCATATCCTTTTCCACTCATATAGACTCTTGCTAAACCTCCATACCAATCAAAAATTTCATCATAGATATATTTAAAAGGAACAATTTGTTTTCCTTTAGCATCTATAAAACCCAATTTTCCATTCAATTCAACTGCTGCGATTCCTTTATAAAATGAATGAATCCGCTCATAGATTGGAGGAATAATTATATTTCCTTTTTTATCAAAACAGCCATATTTATCATTGTCAAAATATTCAACTTCAGGATAATCATCATGATTAATTATATAATATCTATCTTCAATATCATCAGGGTTTAAATTTTGTTTATTTCCTTTTCTGTCAATCACCCAATTTTTGTCACCGATCCCCACCTTAGCCATTCCACCCTCATTAAAAGGCATAACCCAATCATAATTATTTCGGATTATTAACTTACCCCCCTTGTTTATATATCCACACTTCCCTTTTAAAATTACAGGAGCCAATCCACTCGCGAATAGAAAATCAGTGCATTGTCGTCGATTATATTCATATATCAAAGGTATTACCTCTCTACCTGATTCATCAATAAAACCAAGTTTCTCATTCAGTACGACACAAGCCATTCCATCTTTGAAATGCCTTATTTCATCATATTTTTTTGATGTTTTAAAGGGTAATTCTATTTCAGAAGAAAATTTGGAAAGTTGCTTTTCATTGGCAGAGCCTTGTTGTAATCCCCCAATTACTATGATTGAAATTACGAAAACTGCAACTAGAGTTATACCTATGATTAAGTACTTTTTCTTGTTTGTAAATTTTACAAATTCGTTCTTTTCTTTGAATGGATTTGAGTAAAAATTATCTTGATTTACTCTATTCTGAAGCCAAGGTTCAAGAGCCAACCAGATGTCAGCTAGCTTTTCGATTTCTTGCCTATAAACCTGTTTAACGGCCTCAATTTTAGCTTTATGTAATTCTTTTTCGAGCTCTGATTTTTTAGTAAGATAAGCTTTTTCAATCTGATCAGATGATGAAGTTTCCTTCACATTTAACAATATTAAAGCTTCTGGCAGAGGAATAGCTTTATTAATTAAGCTTTGTTTTTCAGATTCAAAATTATTGTTTATAGAAGCAAATGAGTGAGCATATTTTTCTGTTTCAACAACCTCAGATTCGGCAATTCCTGGTAATTCTTGCGTATTACTTTCCGAGTTTTCACCTCCTAAAACTTTAAACGCTTCAGAGAGTTCTTCTAACTTTTTCTGGTATAATTTCCGTTGATGCTCAGTTGGAGCATTGGTAATACGCATTTGGAACTCATTGTAGAATTCTTGGTATTGCGTATTAATATCTGAAGATGTTGCTCCTTCTTCGAGTTCTAGTTTGGATAATGCTTCGTCTTTATTCATTGGTTGGTGTTGATTGGATAAAGGTATTTAATTAAGTCGAAATTAGAACGTTTGACATGGAGTTATATAATGAAGGGAAATCGACCGCATACTTCGACGAATGCTCAGTACGAGTCGCGATTAAAAAGGAATAACAATTAAAGTCGCTAAATAGTTAAATCTTCTACTGCTTAGGTTTAGAAAGCCCGAACATCGTTACCGTAGAAGTTCAGAAAACCACTGCTGAAACACTGTTCCAACGCAAAACTGGTCTATAGAAGTGCCTCAATCTTCGCTAATGAGGCAATGTTCTGCTCGTATCGTTCTGTCAAATTAGAAATTGGGGAATTGAAAATTTGCTACGATTCTTACTATACTGCACGCAGAAACACAAGTATACTGGCTGTATATCAACTCGTTCTGGTAAGTTAAAAAGTTTGTAAGCTACTTTTTTTAAAACTTGTAATTACACCCTTCTACACAACTCCCATTTTTATCAAATTCGACAGTTTTCCCGCCAATTCCTCCTACCGATGCAATTCCGTTCCGGAAATCGACGCCCCAACTATATTTAATAGGAATTATCACTTCACCTTTCTTGTTCACAAAGCCATATTTATCATTAATATTTACCAGTGCTAAACCATCGCGAAATCCTCCGAATTCTTCAAACTTAAATGGAATAACAACTTCTCCCTTTTTGTTGATAAATCCATATTTACCACCTTGGCTGACAACTGCCAGGCCACCATCAAAACTTGTGGCATCTTTGTAAATAAATGGAATAACAACTTCACCTGATTTATTCACAAATCCCGTTTTACCAGATCCTCGAGGATCACCGATGGAAGCACAAGCTAAACCTTCGGAAAATTGTTGAAGTAAATCATACAATAATGGGACAACTATCTCGCCATTTTGATTTGCAATACCATTCTTACCATTTAATTTCACAAAATAGTACCACCCATCATAAAGTTTAGAAACATAATCGTACTTTTTTTTCCAATTCTCATCAATTGGCTTCTTAGGACTTACAACTGCTTCAACCTCTTTTTTTATTTCCGAAGGAGCTTTTAATTTTGAAATTGTTTCAGGCTTATTCAAGGTAATTTCTTTCACCTCTTTTTCCTGTTCCATATTTACCTGTTCTTTCTGTACATCAACAACGTCATCTTTTTTGATCGATGCCAAAAGCAAGTGATTTTTCATACTTGTCAAGCTGTCTTTAACTTCAGATGTTTCAACAAGCGAATAGGCTTTTTTATAATTAGTAAGTGCCTCTTGCCAATTCCCTTGTTTAGCTAATAAATCTGCTTGGCTTTTCAAAGAAACATACTCATCATGGTTGGCTGGATTAATAGGTTCATTTGTACTTGAGCTCCCATTCCCGAATACAAAAAAGAGAATTATTAGAATTATTACCCCACTTAATATTGAAATAGGTAAAAGCCATTTCTTTTTTGAGGTTGAACTATTCTTTGAAACCTTTGGAGTTGGCTTTTCTACTTTTACTATTGGTGGAGCTATGAAGATATATTCTTTAAGTAATTGGTGAGCATAATTACATTCTATAATCGCTTCTTCGTATGCATTTCGAATTGAAGTGCTTATTGCATTATCTCTTCCTGTTTCACAAGATGATACTTTACTTTTAAAAGCATTTTCCAATTCTTTAGATGTGAATTTCTCACCTAGCCCTAAAAACTGAAGTGCTTTTTCTTTAGACATTTCAATAGGATGTGAGACTGTTTGGTCAATAGCTTTTTCAGTTTCAACAATATCTGACTCAGCAATTCCGGGTAATTCTTGCGTGTTACTTTCCAAGCTATCTCCACTCAAAATTTCAAAAGCTTGGGTTAGCTCCTCCAATTTTTTCTGGTACAATTTCCGTTGATGCTCAGTAGGTGCATTGGTAATACGCATTTGGAACTCATTGTAGAATTCTTGGTATTGCGCATTAATCTCTGAAGATGTTGCTCCTTCTTCGATTTCTAGTTTTGATAATGCTTCTTCGTGGGTCATTGAAGTCAATATTAATCGTCTAAAGATATTATAATTTTGTTGAATTCAGAACACTTTTGCACGGCACTGTAATATAGAAAAAAACCGACCGCTTCATGCTAAACTGCCTAAAACAATTGAAATATATGAATTGATAAGGAGTTTAAAATCCCGATCTATGCGCATACGATGTGTGCCAAGCCCTATAATCTGAAATACCTTTTCTTTTGATATTTCAGATTGAATAGAAACAGAAGATTTAACGCATTTTATATTTCAACAACCTCAGATTCTGTAATACCTGGTAATTCTTACGTGTTACTTTCCATGCTTTACACAGCTAAAACTACAAATGCTTCCGCAGGTTGTTCCATTTTTTTTGTGCAATTTCCGTTTATACTCTGCTGGTGCATTGATAATACGCATTTGGAACTCATTATAATATTCTTGGTATTGTGAATTAATTTTTGATGATGATGCTCCTTTTTCGAATACTAGTTTGGATAATGCTTCGTTGTGGGTCAATCAGGTTTATAATCAAAATAAAGTACTTCACCACCCTCGTATGGGTCATTTTCAAACCCTTCTTCTTTTTTCGCGTTCAGCTTCTTTTGCTTCTCTTTTTCTAGATTTTTTCTTCTCTCTGATTCTTCAGCTTCTAGTTTCGCTTTTTTAATTGCAAGTTTTTCTTGATTAGATAAATCCACATGACTTTTCATGCTTAAAATGCTATCTTTAACTTCGACCGTTAAAACCATTTTATAAGCTGCCTTATATTTATCAAGCGCTTCTTGCCAATTACCTTGTTCTGCTAATAAATCTGCTTCGGTTTTAAGTTTTACATATTTAATATCCAAAGTAGGATCTATAATTTTATCTGAGTTTGAGCCCACTTTCCCAAATGCGAAAAAGAGAGTTATTACAATTGTTACCCCACTTACAATTGAAACAGGTAAAAGCAATTTCTTTTTTGAGGTTGAACTATTCTTTGAAACCTTTGGAGTTGGCTTTTCTACTTTTACTATTGGTGGAGCTATGAATATATAATCTTTAAGCAAATTATGAGCAGAATTACATTCTATTATTGCTTCTTCATATGCATTTCGAATTGAAGTGCTTATTGCATTATCCCTTCCTGTTTCACAAGATGATACTTTGCTTTTAAAAGCATTTTCCAATTCTTTAGATGTGAATTTCTCACTTAGCCCTAAAAACTGAAGTGCTTTTTCTTTAGACATTTCAATAGGATGTAAGACTGCTGAGTCAATAGCTTTTTCATTTTCAACAATATCTGACTCAGTAATTCCTGGTAATTCTTGCGTATTACTTTCCGAGTTTTCACCTCCTAAAACTTTAAACGCTTCAGAGAGTTCTTCTAACTTTTTCTGGTATAATTTCCGTTGATGCTCAGTTGGAGCATTGGTAATACGCATTTGGAACTCATTATAGAATTCTTGGTATTGTGAATTAATCTCTGAAGATGTTGCTCCTTCTTCGAGTTCTAGTTTGGATAATGCTTCTGTTATATTCATATTATGGGCAATCTTTAATGCAATTTCCTTTTTATCAATAGCCTAAAGGTATTTATTTCTCACAAATTTGGAGGTTTTGAAAACAGACAAATAAAAAGTTTATAAACGATATCTCACAAACATAAAGTGAATAGCACTTAATCTCGATTAAATCCCTATATTTGCACCACTCTAAGCAATTAGAAAAAATATTTAAGACAAGCCACATATGGCTGTGTGGATTAGAAGCCCCCTAGATGTATCAATGTCGAAGGGGTTTTGTCTTTTATAACGGTCCTTATTTCAGGATCAAAACCACCCGTTTTTCTAAAGATTTCACATTAATTTTAGTTTCAAATACATGGTTTTAGTACCTTTACTTCAGAACTCGTTCTTTAAATTCAAGCAAATAGCAATTGATTAAAGGTGAACAATGCGGCGAACAAGCCCATCTTTACAACACCTAACTAATTGAAAAACAATACAAAGGCTAACGCATACTCGGTCCCGTCCAGACCGCAAAAGCGGTTTACCGCAACAACGTTAAAAGCACGCCTTTTATGGCTGAAAGGTTAGAAACCCCTAAGAAGTATCAAATTTCTTAGGGGTTTTGTCTTTAAATCAATTTATCCTTTCATTTCAATTATTCGATCTTTCATTAGATTTTTCATTTTAGAACAATAGAATAAATAATAAAATGTGTTGTTTTTATTGTAATTTTCGAATTATTAATTTTTTAAAGTTTAATGAAGCTTAAATTCTATATCATTCTATGTTTACTTTTTTCAATGAAAGTAACTGCGCAACAAGTGATTGCAAATGCAGGTGAATTTTGGAATAATTCTGAAGGAAGTTTGTCTTGGACAATTGGAGAAGTAGTAACTGAAACAGTCACTACAGCAAGTTATCAGCTAACTCAAGGTTTCCAACAAATTCAAGAAGGGTATTTAGTGCTATCAGACAATCTTTTCTTAAATGACATAACAATTTTCCCTAATCCATTTAGTTCAGAAGTAAAAATTCAAACCAATTACAAGCATGCTGTTTTTGATCTTATAGTTTTTGATTACCAAAATAAAATAGTGTATCAAAATGAGATCCTTTTCTCTCCAGCATGTGAACAATTGACTATCGATTTATCGGTCTTAGATGCTGGCTACTATTATTTTGAATTAACTACCCCATTGGAAAATAAACGATTTATTCAACGCTTAATTAAACTTAAAGATGATTAATAACGTATTGAAACTTTCTTTCATCGCATTTTGTGCAATATGCTCAACCATTTCAAATGCGCAAGCTCCAAATTTGATTAAATATCAATCAATCGCTAGAGATGCAGCAGGTTTAATTTTACCAAATTTGCCTTTGGGTATTAGGATATCGATTCATGATCTAAGCGCATCAGGTACAATTGTTTTTCAAGAAACTCATTCTGTTGTGACTAATGAATATGGCCTATTCAATCTGTCGATTGGCGCTGGAGCTTCTTTGACAGGTACAATTAGTGGCGTTGATTGGTCAAATGGAGCAAAATATATTGAAATTGAAGGGGATCTTACAGGTGGAACAAGTTATTTACAGTTCGGAACAAGTGAACTTTTAAGCGTTCCCTATGCTTTGTATTCTAATTATTCAGGAATTGCATTTTTACCAAATGGAACTTCAGCTGGGAACACACCCTACTGGGATGGTTCAACTTGGGTAATTAACAATAGCAACATTTATAATAATGGTAACAAAATTGGTATAGGAACTGCTTCTCCCGTGCAAAAACTTGATGTTAATGGAAATATAAACATCCCTTTAGACAGCAGTTATATGATTAATAACAGAAAAGTGTTATGGGTAAAAGGAATTGGAAACGTATTCGTTGGAAATAATACTGGCGCATCTAATACAATTGGATTTAACAATTCTTTCTTTGGATTCAATTCAGGGACATTAAATTTATCAGGCTCACAGAATACATTCATTGGAACAGAAACAGGTGCAGCAAATATAAATGGTGATATGAATTCATTCCTAGGCCGTAGGGCTGGTTTCAGTAATATTGATGGGATTGAAAACACGTTTATAGGCGCTTATGCTGGTCAATCAAATACAGACGGTAATCACAACTCATTCATGGGAGTAACTACTGGAAGTTCTAATACAAGTGGTGCAGAAAATACATTTATTGGAGCCCATGCAGGTTACTTTAATAACATGGGTAGTTTTAACGTATTTCTTGGCAATTTTACAGGACTAGCCAATATCTCTGGGAACAATAATACGTTCGCAGGATTTGAAGCAAATGGTTCTAGTAGCAATCTTACAAATGCAGCTGCTTTTGGAGCTGGTGCTATTGTTAATGCGGACAATTCTATAATTCTTGGCAATACATCTGTTACATCAATCGGTGGACAGGTTGGTTGGAGTACGTTTTCTGATAAAAGATTGAAAACAAATATTGAAGAGTGTAAATTAGGATTGGAGTTTATCACAAAATTACAACCTGTAAACTACACTTACAAAGCCAAAGGACAAGAAAATTTAGTCTACTCAGGACTTATAGCTCAAGATGTAGAACAATTATTAAACGATTTAAATACAGACTTTAGTGGTTTGGTTAGACCGAAAAATAAAAATGACTTTTATTCAATACGCTATGCTGAATTTGTTGTGCCGTTAATTAATTCAGTTCAAGAACAAGAAAAAAAAATTACTGATTTAGAAAACCTAAATCTTGAATTGATTAAAAGAATTGAAGATCTTGAAAAAAAATTGACTACAATTTTGAGTAATTCTAATTAATAAGCAACTAAATTTCACATAAGTACGTCTTGAAAAAAGTTATATATCCACCACTTCTTTAACTGAAAAAATGAAAATTAATTTATCCCTATTATTACTGCTTGGTTTTATTCTATTTTCGTCTAAATCTCATGCTTGCAGTCCATGTGGAGATCTTTCTAATGTTACACAAAATATAAGCGGAACCAATTTAGAATTATCCTTTACCAGTAACGCTGGATGGGATTGTTGTTACACTGTGCAAATAGAAATAATTTGTTCAAATGCCTCTTTTACAGGTGTTCCAAATTATTTTTCTGCAGAGATTTGTTTGAACGGTGGCAATGGATTTTCAGTAACCAATAACTTGGTTACACCATACCCTTTAACAATAATTGATCTAACTAACTTCTGTCCAGGAACGTATAAATGGCGAGCTGCTGAAACATCTTGTATGATATACACCCCAGAACAAACATTTACAGTTACCGGTGCTAGCCCAATTGTTGTTGACGCAAGTTTAGCAGAAGACACAATTTGTATTTCTGAAAACACACAGTTTTCAGCATCTGCCTCTAACGGCTGTAACAGTGGAACTTTTAATTTTTCATGGGCTCCCGCGGCAGGACTGAATAATCCTAACATTTCAAATCCTATAGCAACCCCATTAATTACTACAATTTATACATTGACTGTAACTGAAATTGGATCTTGCACTGCACCACAGACCGTCGCTCTTACAGTCAACGTGAATCCTTTGCCAACCGCAACAATTGCAGGCACTATAGATCTTTGCCAAAATTCACCTCCATCTAATGTTATATTTGGTGGCGCAGGAGCCACAGCTCCATACACTATAGATTATACGTTGAATGGTGTAGCTCAAACACCTATTCTTACGAGTGGAACAACAACAATTCAAGTCCCAACAATTACCCCAGGGACCTATACATATGCTTTGACGAATATTTCTGAATCAAGTAGTGCTCAATGCTCACAAGCTCAGAATCAAACTGCGATTGTAACTATCAATCCATTACCCGTAGTTAATGCTGGATTAGATCAAATATTATGCGAACCCAATGATCTTACACCTTCTGAAGTAACTTTGACAGGTGCAGGAGCAATGACTTATTCATGGAATAATGGCGTAACAAATGGCGTATCATTTACACCACCAGTCGGAACAACTATTTATGTATTAACAGGTACAGATGCAAATGGTTGCACTGATACAGATGATGTTATGATTACTTCTTTGACATTACCAATTGCAAATGGCACAGCTAGTGATAATTATGGTAATGCTCCGATGATAATCGATTTTACAAACACAAGTCAATACGCAACAAGTTATATTTGGGATTTTGGAGATGGGAATATTCAAAATGTAAGTACTTCAGCTAATATTTCAAACGCTTATGGTACAGCTGGAATTTATACAATTGTTTTAACTGCATCGAATGGAATTTGCACTGATACTTGGACAACTCAAATTGAAGTTATTCCGCCGATGACTGTTATTCCACCAAATGTTTTTTCTCCAAATGGCGATAACATAAATGATTTCTATTTTATAGATGTTCAAAACGGAGCAGAATTTGAAGCGCTAATTTTAAACCGTTGGGGAAATGAAATAACGACAATGACTCATTTAAACCAAGGTTGGGATGGTAAATCAAATGGGAAAGTAGTTGAAGAAGGTGTCTATTTTATTAAATATAAAGCGACCGATTTTAATGAAAAAATAATAGAAGGACATTGTTACTTCCATTTATTAAAATAAATTTCACGATAAGGCCTAAGAAATAATCTTCCCATCCCCCATCTCTATGATACGATCTGTTTTTTTAGCGAAATCGCTATCATGCGTCACAACCAACAACGACAAATGTTCTTCAACTGACAATTCTTTAAAAATATCAAAGACAATATCTGAATTTTTACTATCCAAATTACCCGTCGGTTCATCTCCCATGATGATAGAAGGATTATTAATTAAGGCTCGAGCAATCGCAACACGTTGTTTTTGTCCACCTGAAATGCGACTAGAAAGTTTTAAGGCTTGGTCGTCAATACCTAATAATTTAAGCTTCAACATGGCATCATGCTCAATTTCTTGATATGTTTTAATTCCCAATTTCTTTGCCGGCAACATTACATTTTCTAGAACTGTAAACTCTGCTAAAAGGTAATGAAATTGAAAAACAAAGCCAATTTTCTCATTGCGAATAAGCGCCAATTTATCAGGTGTTTCACCAGAGATAAGTTGACCATCTAAGAATAATTTCCCCGTATAATCAGTATCCATTGTAGAAAGAATATACAATAAAGTAGATTTTCCACATCCAGATTTCCCCATAATAGACACAAATTCTCCTTTTGCTATTTCAAAAGAAATATCATTCAAAATTTGTATTTCTACAGGTTTTTTAAATGATTTGAAAATATGTTCTGCTCGCAGTATTGCTTCCATTACTATTGCCCTCTTATTATGTCAACAGGATCTATTTTTTCTGCCTTGCGTGAAGGAAAATAACCTGCAAAAAATGTGGAAATCATGGCGAACGTTATTCCAATTATATAATACCCAATATCATAATTTATCGGGAACGTTTTAATTGTTGGCAAAGCGGCTGTATCGAAAGGAGTACGGTCAATAATAACGGTGACGACATATCCTAATATTAAACCAAGTAAGCCACCGATAAAGCCAATGATTAAAGCTTGACTGATAAAAATCCATTTTACGTCTTTACCTGAAAAACCTGTTGCTTTTAAAATTGCAATGTCATTCATTTTCTCATAAATGAGCATATTTAAAATATTATAAATTCCAAAACCTGCAACAATTAAAAGGGTTATTGAAACTGCATAAGAAATCAATGTTCGTATAGAAGAACCGGTTTCAAACTGAGCATTAGCCGTTTGAATATCAATGGCCGTTAAATCAAATAAATCGCTCATTTTTTTAGCAAGTTTTGGGGCTTGCGTCATATCCAAAAGCTTGATATTAATATCAGTAATATAGTTATTGGATTGCCCCATAATTCTTTGTGCCATTTTTATATTGACGTAACTTTGTACATTATCAACATCAGCAATTCCACTTTGATATAACCCAACAATTTTCATTGCCTGAATATCACCTTTCGGAGTAGCAATTTGAATAACAGAACCAACTTGCAAGGAGAGTTTCTTTGAGATACCAGCTCCCAAAATTATCCCGTTTTCATTTTGAGCAAGATCCTTCAACGAACCTTCAATTATATAATCGTTCAGGTTATATAATTCTCCCTCTTTTAAAACTTCAATTCCACTTATTACTCCGTTTAATTGAGATGTTCCACCCAAATAAAATGCTTGGGCCTTCACTTGAGCAGTCACCCCTTTGACATAGGATTGCTCACTCAAAAAAGCGATTAATGGAATGGCATTATGAATTCTTATTTGACTAGTTTTTGGCTTGATTGATTTAACTACTTTTTCTTGGGAAGCATATGGCGAGTACAAATCCACTGGTTGTTTTAACGTTGGTTTAATTTCATTATACAAATGTAGATGTGGGGTTCTATTTAATATTAATCCATCCAATAAGCCATTCAAACCTGTCATGAAACTCATCATGATGATATACGCACCTATTCCAAAAGTAACACCCAAAGCAGCAATCAATGATTGTTTCTTACGAGACCACAAATGAGTTCTTGATATAGAAAAAAGTAATCTATATTTCATTATTCTGGTTTATAGATAACGGTGCTTTCACTGATTCCAAACAAAATTTCAATATAACTCCAATTTGATAAACCAGTAGAGACTTTAACCATTCCATTTGCAGTTTCAACTTTATTGCCTGGGAGCAAATAATCTCTCGGAATAACCATTGCATTTTTCTTTTCATTAATGACAATATTCCCTTCACCAGTAAGCCCCATATACATTTTCTTCGGTGGATTCACGAATTCAGCTTCAATCTCAAATGTTTGAGTTCTTTCATCCATTTTAGGCGAAATCTTCGTTATTCGCGCATGAAATACTTTGTCTTTAAAAGCCTCTAAAGTGACCAATATTTTCTGATTCATTTCAATATTGGAAATATCAACCTCATCAATTAGCATCTTTAGTTTGAACTTATTTTGATCTCCCAAAATGGCTAAAGGCTCTTGCATGGAAACAAACTCGCCCTTTTCTTTAAACAATTGAAAAACTTTTCCTGTAATATTCGACTTTATAGTATAATCATCTGTTCTCAAGGAGCTGGCATTCACATTGTTTTTGGATTGATCAATCTGGTTTTTTAATTCCTTCTCTTTTCGAACAATCCTTTTCTTTAAAGATTTATAATTGTTTTTTGAAACTTCATAGCCTAGATTCGAATTGTCAAATTCAAATTTTGAACATGCATTTTTATCGAATAAAGCTTTGAATCGAAAATAGTTCAAAGAATCATTTTGCATTTTCAGTTTCGCCGATTGCAAATCCAAGCGCATTTCCTCGATTAAATTTGCTTCTCCGCTATATGAATCTTTTAAAAGTTCATAATTCAATTGAGCATTTTGTTGATTGAGTTGAATTGGTTTGTTTGAAATCGAAAAAATAACATCACCAACGTTTACAAAATCCCCTTCTTTTACTTTTATTTCATCTAAATATCCAGAAATTGAAGCATTTACTTTGTACACGTCAATTGGCTCAATTGTAACACTTGAGTATACAGCTTCAACTAATTCTTTTCGAATTGGCGTTGTTGTTTCTCGTTTTTCAGAACATGAAAATAACCCAATTAAACCACCTAATAATAAAAAATATTTCATAAAAAATTATTGTTCTCAAAGTTAATCTTAATTCACAATACAAAAAGTGACCTGCATCACTTTTAAATGAAATAATCATTCAGTCATATTTATATACCATGGTAAATATAAAAAGGTTTATTGTATATTTGCGGAAGAAATAAAATTTACTCAATGAAAACAATCTTTCACGCATCTAATTCTAGAGGAGCAGCAAATCATGGATGGTTAAATGCAAAACATTCTTTTAGCTTCGCAAGTTGGTATAACCCTGATAAGACAAATTTTGGTGCTTTACGTGTTTTAAATGATGATATAGTTTCAGCAGGAGCTGGATTTGGAACACACCCTCATGATAACATGGAAATAATAACTATTCCGCTAGCAGGATCCATTGCACATAAGGATAGTATGGGGAATTCCTCTATCATCAAAACGGGAGAAATACAAGTTATGAGTGCTGGAACAGGAATTCAACACAGTGAATTCAATCCCAGTAAAGACGAAGAATTGAATTTGTTTCAAATTTGGATCTTTCCTAACAAGCGTAATGTTGTGCCTCGCTACGACCAATTTGAGATGAACGTACAAGCAATGAAAAACAACTTTTTACAGTTGGTCAGTCCAAACAAGGAGGATGAAGGAACATGGATCCATCAAAATGCATGGATAAAAATAGCTGAAATAGATAATAATACTGAACTTTCATATTCATTCAATTCCAAAGAAAATGGTGTTTATTTCATGGTAATAGACGGTGAAGTCACTATTAACAACCAACTATTAAAACAAAAAGATGCTTTAGGTGTTTGGGATACTGATAAAGTAATTTTGAAAGCAAATAGTCAAAGTAAAATTTTAGCAATTGAAATTCCAATGGATTTTGATTAATATAAACAGAAAAGAACAATTCAATTAATTTTTAAACAGTAACAACATGAATACGTTAATAGACAATTTAAATTGGCGTTATGCCACAAAAAAATTCGATACAACCAAAAGACTAAAAGAAGACGATTTAACTACTTTACTTGAAGTTTTGCGTCTTGCTCCTTCTGCTTATGGATTGCAACCATTTAAAGTCTTAGTAATAGACAACCCTTCAATTCGAGAACAACTTAAGTCCAAATCTTATGGTCAGCCACAAATTACTGATGCATCGCATTTGATTGTGCTATGTTCTTATCTTGACGTCAAAGATTCACATATCGATGAACATATTTTAAATACAGCCACAACAAGAGGAATTGATGCAAATTTATTAGTTGGTTATGGTGATTTTATGAAAAGAACGATCAATAATTTTGACTCCGAACAAAAGCTTGTATGGAATGGTAAACAAGTTTATCTTGCTTTAGGTCAATTGATTCATGCAGCAGCTCAAATGCACGTAGATGCAGCACCAATGGAAGGATTTGATCCTCTAGGTTATGACGAGGTATTGAATTTGAAAGCTCAAAATTTACATGCTACAGTGGTTTGTGCACTTGGTTATCGTTCTGAAGATGATGCAACTCAACATTTTAAAAAAGTCAGAAAAGCAAAATCAACTATCATAGAAATAATTTAAAACAAAAAGGGTGGTTCAATTAGACCACCCTTTCTTTTTAGCTATTTCACTTCAATAAAATCTAGAAATCAAGCTTTAGTAAATCAATCGTAACCTCTCCCGAATCTGTGGAAATTTTCAGAAAATACATACCATTTTGAAATTCACGAAGATCGATAATAATTGAATTGTTATCAGGTTGAATCAAATCACTATTTGCTAATTTCATTTCCTTTCCAGTGATATCATAAATTGTAAAATCATTCAACTTTAAATTTTCAAATCCTTCAATATTAAATAGTCCTGGAGCTTTCGTTTTCTTTATTATCTGAGTTAGATTCAAATCATTCACCGTCAATGGCCCAATTACCACTTCTATAGACAAGGTATCATCTCCACATTCATTTGATGAGATTAACTGAACAGTATAAGTCCCAGCAGTTAGATAAGCATGTAATGGGTTTATTTCATATGAAGTAGACCCATCATCAAAATTCCATTCATAATTAGTACTTCTCCAACTATCATTTAAGAATTGAACTGAATTCCCTGAAACTGTATACTGAAAATCAGCAATTGAAATCTCTTCTTTCGCCCTTAAATGCCATGTTTGCAAACTATCTAAAACACAAATGGCCGCGGCGTTTTGTAGCGCATTTATTGTAATTAAATCTAAACCAGCGGTATAACTTGCGCCAACTGGTGATTTTCTAAAAACTGAAGCATAAAAAGTACATGCAGCTAGATATGTTCCTTCCAAACTTGGATGAGAGCCATCTGCAGCATACAAATTTATCGTTGGATAAGTGTCTCTAACATATTTCCAAGCTACACCAACAGGAGCAACAGAAGCTTGTGCAGAATCTGTGATACGCAAATAGGCATTTCTCAAACGGCCATTCATTTTATCAAACGTATTTATTGAATCCCATTGCGGGTCACCTACTTGTCGACCCCAGCTCATATAATAAAGTGACTGCGAACAAGATGAATTAGTATAAACACTATCTGCTAATTGAACTGCAGGAGGTAATGTATTGATATTTACTTGACTTGTCTCAAATGATGGTTCTTGACTTTGACCTTGTATAACGACAAAATCCCACGGTTTGGAATGAATTTTAGAAAATGTAATTGGGTCATTTACATGATTTTGAAAAGTAAATCCACCGTTCGTTTTAGAATCAACTGTCACCTCATCACCCAACGAAGTGGTTAAATTTGAAAAAACAGTTGGAAGGTCATTGACATACGTGTAACTATTCC
Organism: Chitinophaga pinensis; assembly: GCA_945902745.1. GTDB lineage: Bacteria > Bacteroidota > Bacteroidia > Flavobacteriales_D > Crocinitomicaceae > M0103. Next base: position 16,593 of record CAMDNE010000017.1, read on the forward strand.
CAATAAAAAGCACAGAGGAACTGTCCTGAGCATACATTAACCCGGTTGATAAGAAGATAAAAAGTGAGGCGATTTTATTCATAAATTTTTATTTGTTTACAAATTTGACTAATTTGGAAGTAGAAAGTTGCATCGTTATGAAGTTTGTTTTTGTGCCTTTATTGGATTTCTAAAAACTCTTTTTTCGGTTTACACGCGTCAAATATGCAGAAATTAATTTTAACATCATGCTTATTATTGCTGTTCTTCAGTCAATTGAAAGCTCAATTCAATTTTGAATATTCAGACTCAATTGTTGTTAAAATTGGCTCTGACACTTCAAAATTAGCTTGGTCTGGCGGTTTAAATTATGTGCAATTTTCTGATTTTGATTTCGATTTCGATGGAGATCTCGACTTATTTGTATTTGACAAAAGCAGTGACAATATTCGTGTATTTCTGCAAGAAACAATTGCAGGGATAAAACAATATAAATTAAAATACAATGCCCAAACATCTTTTCCAACTGACTTAAGATACCGCGCAATGATGGTTGATTATGACAATGATGGAAGAAAAGACCTTTTCGCCTATGGTATTGGTGGGATAAAAGTCTACCGAAATGTTGGCGACCTAATAAACGGAATTCAATGGGTTGTTGCCAAGAATTTACTGTATTCTGATTATTGGGGTTCCAATTTAAATTTATATGTGAGTTCTTCTGACATTCCAGCGCTTGTAGATGTTGAAGGAGATGGCGATTTAGATATTCTAACTTATCATATCAGTGGTGAGCATTTAGAATACCACCAAAATCAAAGTATGGAATTATATGGCATTCCAGATTCTTTAGAATTTGTATTAAAAAATCAATGTTGGGGAGGCTATCGTGAGGATTTAAGTACAAATAGTGTTTATTTGAACGATGCTGCTTTGGAATGCACAACAGGAAATGTGCCTGGAGCAGAATTTCCCGTATTTGACAATTCAACCGCCGAAAAAAAACCTACAGTTCTTGAAGCGAAGCATGCAGGATCAACGGTTTTGGCAATAGACATGGATAATTCAGGTGTTTTAGATTTAATTTTAGGAGATGTTTCCTACCCGAATTTAAATTTACTTATTAATGGAGGGTCAGCTCCTAACACGAATTCTCTTATAGTTAGCGTTGATGGCTCTTTTCCTAGTAATTCATTACCTGTTAACATGCAAATTTTTCCAGCTGCTTTTTGGGTTGATACCGATTTTGATGGTAAAAAGGATTTAATTGTTGGTGCAAATGCTAAAAATATTTCTGAAAACGAGACAAGTGTATTGTATTACAAAAACGTAGGGACAAATAGTAATCCCTTGTTTTCATACCAAGTAAATAATTTCCTCCAAAATGAAATGATTGAGCATGGAACGGGGAGTATTCCAACTTTTTTTGACTTCGATCAAGATGGTTTAGAAGACCTTTTTGTATCGAATTTTTTCAGATACAAACCAACTTTAAATAAAGAAGGAAGCATTGCCTATTATAAAAATACGGGTACAACCACTAATCCAATATTTACGTTTATTGATAATAATTTCTTGAATTTGGCTTCATCAACTTTTGGTTTAAGAATGATACCAACATTTGGAGATTTAGACAATGATGGTGATAAAGATTTAATTCTAGGACTAGAAAATGGAACCTTGGTTTATTTTCAAAATACGAGTATTGCTCCAGCTATTTCATTTGCAGCACCAATTCTTAATTATAGTGACAATTTAGGAGGGATAATTACAGCTGGACAATATGCTTCACCGCAACTCTTTGATTTAAACGAAGACAATTTATTGGATTTAATAATCGGCAAGAAAACGGGAGAACTGCTCTATTATCAGAATATTGGAACAGCAACAATTCCAAGTTTTCAATTATTAAATGATACATTAGGAAATATTGACATTGCGACTACATCACCTGATGGCTATCCTGTTCCTCATTTCTTCAAAGAAAATAACACGCTGTATTTATTTTTGGGAGGAATAGATGGAACACTGCGTTACTATAATGGTATTGAATCAAATCTACTTTCGGGAACTAGCTTTAATTTGGTATCTGACAATTTCCTAAACATTAATGTCGGCGCTTACAGTTCTTTTCATGTGAATGATATAGATCAAGATGGCTATTTAGATTTATTTGTAGGGCAAGACTTAGGTGGATTATATCATTTTGAAGTCAATCCGAATAGTCAATCTGATGTTGAAGAATTGAAAAATGAATTTGATCTTATCATCTATCCAAATCCAACAGATGGAACTTTAACCTTGTATTCAGAAAAAAAGGATGTTTTATCTTACTCCGTTGTTGATTTATATGGAAATGAAGTTGTTTCCAAACAAGAATTCAAACAAACTACTAGTCTAGATTTATCAACATTATCCGCTGGGATTTATTTGGTGATTCTTGAGAATGGTTTTGGGGATAGATTAGTGAAAAGGGTAGTGAAAAAATGAAACTCGTGATTCTGTTTGAAACACATAGACACATAGGCCACATAGTTTTCAAAAATTCGTGATTCAATTTTAAACACATAGGAACATAGAATACATAGGTTTCAAAAATTCGTAATTCGTAATTCATAATCTAACAATCAATTCCAAATACCCTTTATTATCCAAATAGCTCAACTTCGGTTCATCCCAAAATATTCCATACATCGTTGATCCACTGCCTGACATTGAAGCATAAATCGCACCTTCACGATACATTTGTTCTTTTATTTGCGATAATACAGGGTGATTAACAAAGGCTGTTGTTTCAAAATCGTTTTTTAATGCTTCTCTCCAATTCAAAATTGGGCATTCTATTATAGATTTGACAGATTGATTATTTTCATTGAAAACGATTCCATCATACGCTTCTTTCGTTCCAATATGAATACCCGGATTGATTAATTTGAGGTAATATCCTTTCAAATTTAAATTACACGAAGACAAGACTTCTCCTCTACCTTTTGCTATTTGTGTTTCGTTTCTTATAAAGAATGGGCAATCAGAGCCAAGTGTTGCAGCAAGCGCTTGAAGTTCTTCGATTGAACAATTCAATTGATATAAATCGTTGATTCCTTTGAGTACAAAAGCAGCATCAGCAGACCCACCTCCTAATCCCGCACCCATAGGGATTTCCTTCCGGAGATGAATATAAACAGGCTGAATTGAATAGTTGTCAACCATCAAACGATATGCTTTTACACACAAGTTATCTTCCAAAGAACCTGGGATTGAATTTCCTGTTTGAATAAACGAAAACTCTTTAGCAGGTAATATTTCCAAAACATCCGTAAACGGTATTGGCAGCATGCATGAATCCAATTCATGATAGTTGTCGGCTCGTTTGTGTAAAACATTCAAACCAAGATTTATCTTCGCAGGTGGAAATAATATCATAGGACAAAAGTAGAAGAACTAAACTATTTTCGTAACTTTCGCCTCTCAAAAATGAATAATTATGTCAGTTTATTTAGATTTCGAAGAGCCACTTAAGGCATTAGAAGAACAAATCGAGCAAACCAAAGAAATTGGTGCAAGCACGGAAGTTGATATGTCTGATAAAATCAACGAGTTAGAGAAAGTACTAGTTGATAAAACAAAAGAAATTTTCTCGGGATTGACTCCATGGCAACGCGTTCAATTGTCTCGTCACCCTGACAGACCATATACCTTGGCATATATCAATGCAATAACAAATAACCAATTTCAGGAATTACACGGCGATCGCAGTGTTAAGGATGACAAAGCGATGATTGGTGGTTTTGGATTAATTGATGATCAAACTGTAATGTTTATTGGTCAACAAAAAGGTATCAATACAAAAATGCGGCAATATAGAAACTTTGGGATGCCAAATCCTGAAGGATACCGTAAAGCGTTGCGATTGATGAAAATGGCAGAAAAATTCAACAAACCTATTGTCACTTTTATTGATACTCCAGGAGCTTATCCAGGATTAGAAGCTGAAGAAAGAGGTCAAGGTGAAGCAATTGCGCGTAACATTTATGAAATGATGCGTTTGAAAGTTCCTGTGATTTGTATTATCATCGGAGAAGGCGCTTCTGGTGGAGCATTAGGAATTGGTGTGGGCGACAAAGTTGTGATGTTAGAAAATACCTGGTATTCCGTTATTTCTCCTGAATCTTGTTCTTCCATCTTATGGAGATCTTGGGATTTTAAAGAAAGAGCTGCTGATGCATTGAAATTGACTTCAACAGACATGAAAAAAAATGGTTTAGTTGATGACGTTATCAAAGAACCGTTGAATGGTGCTCACAGAAGTCAAGAAGAAATGTTTGCTATCGTTAAAAAGAATATTAAAAAATATATTACAGAATTAGAAGTACTGAGTCCTGAAGTTCGAATCAATGATCGAATAGAAAAATTCAATAAAATGGGTGTTTGGAAATAATTTCAATATCCATCAAACTAATTTAAACTCTTGATACGAAAGGATTCATTCTTTAAAATCAAGAGTTTTTTTTTGCTTATTTTTATCTAAAACACGTGAATGACTTTTCTAAAACTATTTTCAATTATAAGTTTAATTACATTCATATTTACTGGCTGTAACAATGAAAATGACTTTAAAAATCCGAAAGATTTTCTATCCTTTTCACAAGAATTCTTGCTTCAACAAAAATCTGGCAATGAAACAGAAGCTTTTATTGATACATTAAAAAATTTAGATAACACAATATTGATTGCTTCTTTAAATTCAGACGAGAAGAAAATTGCTTTTTGGCTAAATTGCTACAATGCTTTGGTTCAATATAAACTTTCAAAAGATTCAACTATATATAAAAATAAAAAAGCTTTCTTCACAGGTCAAAGTATCACTATTGGAGGAGAGAAAATGAGCTTGAATTCAATTGAAAATGGAATATTGAGACTTCAAACTGAAAGTAAGAACGAAAGCTTATTTAAACAATTACGCCCAACAAAACTAAATTATCGCATTCACTTCGCATTAAATTGTGGCGCAAATTCTTGTCCTCCGATTGCTTTTTATGATCCAACTGACCTAGAACAACAATTAACACTAGCCGAAAAATCATTCGTGAAAAGCACTTCAAGTTATGACACTGCTAAAAATGAAGTGGAAATTAGTGAACTTTTTAAGTGGTATAAAAAGGATTTTAATACTGAAAATGGCATCATTGATCTTTTAAAACGCAATCAAATAATTCCTTTGTGGACCAATCCTAAAATCACCTATTCCAAATATGATTGGTCAATAGACAATAACAACTATTCTGACTAATTATGAATATCGCAGTAATTATTCCAGCATACAATGAAGAGAAATCTATTGGGAAAGTTGTAAATGCAATTCCAAAAGATATTGTTCAAATAATAATTGTTGTGAATAACAATTCAACTGACGATACAGTAAATGTGGCAATTTCAGCCGGAGCAATTGTTTTAACAGAAAACAGAAAGGGTTATGGTTGGGCTTGTTTAGCAGGAATGGATTATTTAAAAAATCAATCTCCAGAAATTGTTGTTTTTTTAGATGGTGATTTTTCTGATTATCCTGAGGAAATAGCTCAATTAATTCAACCCATACTTGAACAAAACATGGATATGGTTATTGGTTCGCGTGTTTTAGGGAAACGAGAAAAAGGTTCATTACTTCCTCAACAACGATTCGGTAATTGGTTGGCAACAAAATTAATTCGACTTTTTTATGGAGCGAAATTCACGGATTTAGGTCCTTTTCGAGCGATTCTCTATGATAAATTAATTGCACTTAACATGGCTGACAAAACGTATGGCTGGACAATCGAAATGCAGATAAAAGCAGCAAAGAAAAAGTACCATTTTTGTGAGGTTCCAGTGCGTTATAGGAAGAGAATTGGCGTGTCAAAAGTATCAGGAACAATAAAAGGTACACTACTCGCAGGAATAAAAATTATATTTGCTGTTTTTAAATACCGATTTTAGCTAACTTTGGTCGCTTTTCGTTTTTATATTAATTGAACAACTATATGAATAGACTACATTTTGTAATTTTCGCCCTTCTTTTTTCAATATCAGTTCAGGCTCAAACCTCTAAAATTGTTACGGGAACATTGGTTGATCAACGAACTAATGGTGAAGCTGATAAAGTAGAATTAACACTTACTAGTACTACTGGTAAAGTAAAATTCACAACTGAATCTGATGGAGACGGAAAGTTTGTGTTCAAGAACATCCCATTTGGAAAATATAAACTGCATGTGACGGATAAAGATTACATGGATATCAAACAAGATGTTGAATTGAATGAAGACCATGCAAAGAATTTTACATTCGGAACACCTATCCCAGTTTCTTTAAAAGTTTCTTGGTTATTCAATTGGGGAGATCGAAAAATGACCAATGCAAAAGGGAAAACAATCATAAAAGAGCATTATTGGTCGCATCTTTTAGCGAAAATTTTATTGACGATTTATGGTTTGTGCTTATTATTGGTATTATTCTACAGTATTTTGCAATTTTCATTGGCGATTGCATACGTAAAGAATAAACGCAGAAACAAAAATACGCCAGAAGTGAAACCTGTTTTTGATCCTGCAACAACTCCAAAAGTTACGGTTCAGCTTCCAATGTTTAATGAATTATACGTTGCAGACCGAATCATTGAAGTTATTTCTCAATTCGATTACCCAAGAGACAAGTTCCAAATACAAGTTTTGGATGATTCTACCGATGAGACAACAGAATTAATCGCGAAAAAAGTCGCTGAAGTTGCGGCACGAGGAATTAACATTCAACACATTCACAGAATTGATCGTACTGGATACAAGGCTGGTGCCTTAGATGCAGCCATGGATAAAGTTGAAGGTGATTTTATTGCAATTTTTGATGCTGACTTCATTCCAGATCCTGATTTCTTGCAAAAAACAATGCCTTATTTCCAAAATGACCAAATTGGTGTTGTACAAACACGATGGGGACACATTAATAAAACATATTCTATTTTAACGGAACTTCAAGCATTTGGACTAAATGGGCATTTTGCTATTGAACAAGGCGGAAGAAGTTCTGCTGGACACTTTATCAACTTCAATGGAACTGGTGGAGTTTGGAGAAAGAAATGTATTGAAGATGCAGGTGGTTGGGAACATGATACGTTGACTGAAGATTTAGATTTAAGTTACCGAGCACAAATAAAAGGATGGAAATTTAAATATTGTGAGGATGTAATCGCACCAGCTGAATTACCAATTACAATGTCTGCATTGAAAAGTCAACAACACCGTTGGATGAAAGGTGGAGCTGAATGTTTTGTTAAAATGTGGAAAACATTAATCAAGGCAAAAGGTGTTAAAATGTCAGATAAAATTCATGGTTTGTCTCACCTTTTCAATTCATCAGTTTTCGTGTTTATATTAATCGTTTCGATGTTAAGTTTAGCGGTATTGCATATTAAAGACAGTTTCTCTGATTTGAATTATATCTTACAGTACATGGGATTATTCATCATTAGTACTGTATTCTTGATGTTCTATTACTGGCATGCATTCAGAGATAAAACAGCAAACACTTTTGGATCTTTCATCCGTTTTGTTGGACGTTTTTTCCAATTCTTAGTTGTTTCTATGGGACTTTCTTTGAGTAATACTGTTGCAGTTATTGAAGGTTATTTGGGAATTAAAAGTTCATTTGTTAGAACTCCTAAATTCAATGTTTTAGTGAAAAGTGAATTCAAAGGAAATAAATACGATAAAAAGAGTTTATCAATAATCAATATTCTAGAAGGAATATTAATGGTTGTATTTGGTTATACTGCCGTTATAAGAGCTATATACGGTGATTTCGGAATGGTACCATTTCATTTAATGTTGTCTTGTGGATATGCTGTAATCTTCTTCTCTACACTTAAAGAGATTCGAGTGAGTGGTAAATAATTGCCTTTAATATGATATGAAATGTCTTTTAAAATAAATCAAAAGTGGTTAGTGTATCTATCCACTTTTCTTTTTTTAACTAGTATTTTCTTTGTGTTAAATGAAGAAAATCGATCTCACTTTCTTTCCATCTTCCTGCCATATACGTTGGCGTTTGCAGCGTATTTCTTTTTAGTCATTCCTTCGAAAAACATTTCAACGAACGAATTCATTGGTTTGACGTGTTTTACTTTTATTCTAGGAATAATTTCAACTCCCCATTTATCAACTGACTATTTCCGTTTTTTATGGGATGGCGAACTCTTTTGGAAAGGAGTCAATCCGTTCGATTTTACGCCGAATGAAATCATCCATTCAAAACATTTTATTTCCAATAACTATTTAAAAGAACTCCACGCTGGAATGGGCGAATTATCTCAAACCAATTACAGTTGTTATACGCCGTTAAATCAATATTTCTTTATTTTCTCAACGTGGTTTTCAGATTCAATTTATGTCAATACACTTCTTCTTAAAAGTCTTATTGCTATTTTCCAACTTACTGGATTAATTTATTTAATTCAACTTTTAAAACTTATTAAAATCAAGGTAAACAAAGCGTTCTTATTGTTTTTAAATCCACTCTTTATAATCGAAAGCATTGGAAATGTTCATTTTGAAGGTGTAATGATCAGTTTTTTAATTGTTGCTTTTTACTATTTAATAAAAGTGAAGATTTTTCCAGCTGGAATGGTTCTTTCATTGGCCATTCAAATTAAACTCATTCCACTACTCCTAATTCCATTTCTTTGGCGTTTTTTAGGATGGAAAAAAGCAATGATTACTTATTCTATTATCGGTATAGGATTTCTCGTCGTTTCAATGTTCCTATTGAATAGCTCAAATATCAGTCACTTCACGCATAGCATTCGCTTGTACTTTGAATTGTTTCAATTCAATTCGTCCTTCTTATTCGTTTTACTGCAATTAGACCCATTGCATTATTATTACCACAAAATTGGTCATTATTCGTTTATTCTTTCCGTTACGACTTTAATAATGATACTTTATCTAGCTTTTTGGAAGAAAATTACGCTTCCTAAAGAATTGTTTTCAAAAATGACAATTGCTTATTTTATTTACCTCCTGTCGTGCACGACTCTTCACCCATGGTATATTTTACCAGCAATCTTTCTTTCCGTATTCACAAATTACACCTTTCTGATTCTTTGGTCGTTTACCGTATTTTTGTCTTACTCGTTTTATAGCAATGGAAATGTTGCAACAACCAATTGGCTATTAGGAATAGAATACATTCCAGTGCTGCTTTTATTCGTTTATGAAATGGTAAAAGGTGGGTTATTTCAACGGTTTAAAACTCTATAGTTCTCTTAGTAATATCCAGCGAAAAACACAGAAATACGCAGATGACAGAAAAAATTTGTGGTAATTCGTGAAATTTTTGGACAAAAAATGAGTTAAACTTCCCGCTGAAAATGCTAAAAATAAGCAGAGTATACACATACAAGAATATTTAGGCACTTCGATAAAGTTGTTTAACTTTTTGATTTTGTATCTGAAATTGTAGAAGGCTTTCTTTCTGGAACTGGATCATCACCATGGCCACCCCAAGGATGACAAGAAGCAATCCGTTTTAGTCCTAACCACGTTCCTTTGAATGGACCCCAAATTTTAAGGGCGTCAATCATGTAATGAGAACAAGTTGGATTATACCTACAGGCTGCTGGGAAAATAGGAGAAATAATCCATTGATATATTTTCACCAAAACGATGATGGGAAAACTCAGTATCTTTTTGATTAAATCCATGTGTAAATTTAAGGATAATTTTAACTTACCTCCATTGAGTGAGGTTTAAGGAAGGTGAAAATATCCAGCATAATCGTATATGTTATAAATTATTTTCCTGTTAAATTTCTAAAAATTAGTAACGTTTTAAATAGAAATGCTTATCTTGAATAACTGTTATACTCATTATTATGCGCATTTTATTATTTACAGCGATTATATTTTCGCCTTTCGTATTTTTTAGTCAAACCAAAAAATCGTGGGATGACCAAAAAATTGAAGTTCATAACAACCAAACTGTAAGCACCATAATGCATGCTGAATCACTCTTTGAAGATCGTTGGGATGTACTTCCACAACCTCAATTTTGGAAACAAATCATGGTACTGTCTCCAGACTCTTGTTTGATTAATGTAGCTGCATCGCGAGTTGTTTTGAAAAAAATGTCTGTGAGAGATTGGTCGAAACAAACTGAACTTCAAAAAGGGATTTTTAAAGACAGCTTGCGCACGGAATTTTCATTGGCCAGTGATGCACAAATAAATGTTACAACAGGAAAGAATGATTTTTATAAATTCAAAGAAGTTTATCCGAGTTTATCAAAAGGAGTTGAGGCATTCGAACGATTTGGTGTAGATCCTTGGTATGCGCAAGCTATTTTATTAATAGAAAGTCCAGGACAACTTAAAAAATCTTCTGCTGGAGCGTATGGAGCATTTCAATTAATGCCTTCCGTTGCAAGAGCACAAGGATTGACAGTAAACAGTCAAATTGACGAACGAAAAGATTTTGATAGATCAGCCTATGGTGCTTCACGTTTAATAAGTCGTGTGTGCATTCCTGAAGCCAAAAGAATTTTAAATGCACACCACTTAACATACAATGAATCTGATTTATGGTTTCGTTTATTCGTTTTACACGTTTACCATGCTGGTTCAATGAATGTGAGCGCGGTTGTCAATAAGATCAATCCAACAGTTGGAAGTCAAGAATTGATTACGCTGATGTGGCAAACTACCGCTGGTGATTTTGGAAATAACTCTCAAAATTATACGCAATTGGCTTTGGCTTCACAACTTATTTTACATGATATGATCTATCAGCAATGTGAAGAGATTTTTGATTGTGTAGCATTTTCACAATTGAGATGAAAGACATTTTCGCTTCTTTTCTCAATGTAATCAGCTCCGCTGCAGTTACACTGCTGCGGCAAAAAAAGATTAAAGTAATAACTGATTATTAATCCCCTCCCCACATTTGAAATACTGCAGCAAAAAAAAATAATTTAAAACAAAGTGAATTTACAAAACACTTTAATCGCAGCAGTGCAACTGCAGCGAAGCGAAAAAGCGGGATAGAAAGCCTAAACGGTTTTATTAATTAATCTTTGCCACAGATTCACAGATTATATTTTTTTAGCAAATAAGGTGCGTTAAATCCGCTGCATAATGCAAAAAGATTGTCTGCAGTAAATTATAATTTTGATCAACACAGCAAATCATACTAGAACTATATTAATCTGTGCATCTGTGGCATAAAAAGTTACAGATCCTCGCTCCTACGTATTTATAATGCTTCGGCAAAAAAGAATAATTTAAAATAGTATGGATTTATAAAAGCAATGGGGCGCAGCAGTGCAACTGCAGCGTAGCCGTAACAAGTCAGTTTAAGGCATAAAAAAAGAGGTTTATCTATTGACAAACCTCTTTTTTTGTTTATTATTTTTTAGATCGTCATATTCCCAATCTTTCCAGAAAGCTCTTTCACAACAACATCCATTGCTTGTTTAAGCACATTTTCTTTTCCGTTTTTAGCTTTAATAACGATTTTACTGCCATTTTCATCCATTTCAAAAGTGACGTATTTAATCAAGTAAATCATCTTTTGAGCATCTTCAAATTCGAAAGAAGTTAAATCAATTCCTTCAAAATTAACGAAAGCGGTTACTCCCTTTTTACCAAATATTTCACAACCAGCAGGAACATTTAGCCTCTTCCCTGCTTGAGGAACAAAATTCATTGAACTGAATGCAGATAAACCGTTTTTATCCAAATCAACTTTTGCCATTCCTAAAGAAAGTAAGCCTTTAAATCCTTCCGCTAAATTTCGACCATTTTTTCCTAATCCAACATAAACATTGAAATCTGACATTCCTTCATATGCATTTGGTTCTCCAACCATTACAGCTGCAACTTCACCGCTTAAAAGACCAGCTAAACCATCACTTCCTCCCATTGCCATTGCCATTTGTGCTTCACCGCCTAACATATCCATTAAATCCGCCATAGCACCTGGAGAATATTCATCCATAAAAGCTTGTACTTTTTTCATGTCGATATTGACAGATAAACCAATTTTCGGGTTTCCTGTACCCAGTTTCGAAACAATTGATGCTCCACCGTCTTTTTTGAAGAACATTTTGCTTTTCAATAAATCAGAAAAATAATTTTTCGTTTCAATAACAATTGCGCCATTATCAAATGCCATGGTTGTTTGCATGTATGAATCAGCAACAAGTTCTTTGATACTTTTTTGTTTGTCTGCACTTAAATCTGATAAATCGGTATTCGAAGTTCCATATAAATTGGCAATGCTCATTCCAAGTACAACATCTCCTTTTGAATTAAGAATTTCATCAATCTTACCTTCAGAAACATCTTCGGTAGATTTATCAAATGCTTCAGTTAATAGTTTCTTTCCATCAAATTCAGCTTTCTTTGAGATTAGAATTGCCAAATTATTTCTGATTCCAAAACTCACATCACCACTTTGGAAAAACTGAACATCTCCAGATTTTTCAAGATCAAATCCTTGTTGCGTCAATTTTTGCGTCAACGAATCAGCATTCACAACTTCGAAAAAAGCGTAACTTGTTTCTGGCGTACCATCTTCTAAAAAAGGCCCTTCTAAAGCAAAAAAGATAGGCGTTTCAGTATTCAAACTTTTCTTATAAGACTCCAATTCTTTAGAAATCACCAATCCAAACTTTGGAATTTTTTTGTACTCTGTTTTATTTAAAATTGTGTTGATATCAGCTTTCCCAAAAGCAACTATTTTCTCGTTTCCATTTAGGAAAGCAGACAAATAATCCTGCACAGGTCGGCCATCTTTGTTTCCTCCACAGGAAATAAGTACAAGCGTTAAAATAAAAATTCCAAAAATCTTTTTCATGTTAAAAATTTAATCGATGATGTTGAATAGTCAAAAATACATAAAATTTAATTCAACCCGACATAGCATTTAATGTGCCAACTTCCTTAAATTTGACAATGCATTTAATTGAACCTTTTTATTTATGGAGAACAGACTACATCGCTTCAGAGGATCCATTGTCTCCATTTTATGAACGAGAATATAGTGAGTTTGAGTTTAACAATTCAGTGTATGACTTTTACATTCATCCTCAATGGGATACAATGGGTTCACCAACACTTTTTATCAAAATACTTTATGTTGACTACGACGACCAATTTGCAATAATTGAACTGATTGGTGAATGGAACGATGCAATTGAGAATGATATTATGACGTTCAAAAGAGATATCATAGACCCAATAATTGACGAAGGAATAACTAAATTTATATTAATTGGCGAGAATGTTTTAAATTTCCATTATTCGGACGATTGCTATTACGAAGAATGGTTTGATGATGTTGAAGATGGATGGATTGCGCTGATAAATTTCCATGACCATGTGACCAAAGAGTTTGAAAAGGTAAATATTGACCATTATTTCGCTATGGGTGGTGAATTAGATGATATCGAATGGCGCACCTATCAACCCTATCAGTTTTACAAGAAGGTGGAAGAATTAATCACAAAACGTTTGACATAAAAAAGCCTGACTTTATTAGCCAGGCTCCATATTTTAATAGAAAATTCTATTACTTCTGAATCATAATTTTCGCAGACATTACCTTGTTATTCACAAAGAAGTTCGCAATATAAATTCCATTTTTCAAATCAGATGGTAAAGCTACGCTTTGGTTATTTTGACCAATTTGCGCTGTTCCAAGATCAGAATGAAAAACTGATCGACCTTTCAAATCAACAAGGTTTAACATCATTTCACCCACACTCAATGTTGTAAAGCTAAATACAGCGCTATTATTTTCTGGAGAATAACCAACAGTAAAATTTGATTGATTGTCAGTTTGCTCTATTAAACCAAGAGTTGAAGTAATTACGTGTTGAGACAAATAAATAACATCACCAGCATCTGTATTACTATTATTTGTTTTATTGGTTGCAACATAAAAAGTAACATCTCCAACATTAGTCGCAGGTGCTGTCCAAGACCAACCCCATAAAGTGGTTGCATTTGTATTACTAGTGGCAGTATGATTTGCATAACTTTTTGAGCTCGCAGTATTAATAGCTGTAATTCCAGCAACACCTGTAAATGTTCCAGCCATAACTCCTGCTGATGTTAAAGCAGTAGCTTGAAAACCTTTTTTTGCAGGGCTAGAAGTCATGTTTAATGCAACAGAATAGGTTGTTCCTGGAACATATGATGTTACAGGTGAAACACCAGACAAAACAGTTAAGTTGTTTTCTGTAGTTCCATCTTGTGCTGTTCCTGAATGGCAAGCAGTACAATTTGTTTCACCAGGAGCACCAGTTCTTCCACCAGCCGCGCCAGAAGAATTTCTCAAATGACCATTTTTCGCAAAATATTTTTCAACTTTAAAATCACCTGATTTTTGAAAAGAAGCAGCTCCAAGAATTACTAAAGCTGAGAAAGATAAGATGTAATTTTTTTTCATAGTTAATTTAGATTTAGTTATTAAGTTTTCCTTGATTGATCCAGCACGCAAATTGTTGAATCAACGTATCATTTAAAGCTGGACCTCCTTTAGGCATCAAGGCCACAGAAGCGCCGTGCAAAGAATTTAGAACAGCTGATGCATTAGCTGAAATATTTGTATGATTTGTCAAAGTGTATCCCGTACTATTTCCAACATCATGGCAACTCAAACATTTGGATGAAATCATAGGTGCAATTTGTGTAGCGAAATAAACTGTGTCAACACAATCCGAAACAACTGGCACTTGGTCTTTTTTACAAGAAAAAACAAGCGAAGTTGCAGTCACGATTACAAAAGCATAAATTAAGTGTTGATATTTCATTGTTTTCTGATAAAAAGAGGTTTCAATGCGAACCAGAAAATTGCTGGAAAGAAATGTAAAGTCATTGCAAAAGTTGGAAATATTACTGTTAAATATTCATCAAAATCCAACGGTAATTTATGCATCATTGGTGAAATTAAACTAGCAAAAATCAACGTTGTAAAAATAAAATTGAAAACGATTTCACCATATTTTGGCATTATCTTTTTTGCAGCAAAAAACCCAACGGAAGCTAGTACACATCCAAACATGCATGCTGCAAAAAGATTCATTGTTGTGAATATTTTTGAGAAATCATACATGAATTCATCTCTTAGCGTTGAATAGAATAAGTAGCATGCCAAACCCGACACAAGACCTGCAGCTATTCCGTGAAATAAATGATTTTTAAACATATTTTTATTTTTTAAGTACTGGAATAGCGTAACTAATATTCATAACATCTGGAACAGCATCACTTTTGTGTCCCACTTTAAAATCCATTCTATTCACTGTAAAACTTCCACTAAACGTGTAATTTGCACCAACTTTAGTTGCTTTTAAAGGAATGTTTTTCTCTTTTGTGATTCCCTTAATTGTCAATTTACCAGAAACTGAATAATCAGAACCAGACTTCACAACTTTTGTAGACGTAAATTTAATTTCTGGGTATTTCGCAGCATTGAACCATTCTTCAATTTGCGCTTTTTTATTCATCATACCATTTCCAGTTGAAATCGAAGACACAACAAACTGTAAATCAAATTTTGAATTTGGCAAATCAGCTTCGTCAAATTTGATTGTTCCTTTCATTGTTTTAAAAACACCACTTGGATCTTTACTTTTAAATGCAATTGAATAACCATCCGCAATTTTAAAATCTTGCAATGGAGAAACGTACATAGCAGAAGTTAACAAAACAGTAGCTGCTAAAAGGGGATAAAATATATTTTTCATAATCTTTAAAATTTAATTATACGTACAAAGGTAAAACAATTCAGATATATTTACCATGGTATATAAAAAATAAATGATTTACTCTTTTTCGAATTTTCTACCAATGCAAAAACCTAGCCTAAATTGTCCTTTCAACCAATCTTCGTAGGTATATGTAATGAATTGCACATCGCCAAAACCTCTTGAATTGGTAAGGTTAATGGTGAAATTATGTCCAAAAGTGATCCATTCGAAAGCAATCCCCAAACTATTTGTATTTGCTCCACGATAAGTTGGGTCAGCGAAAGTTTGAAAGTATTCTAAAAGAATTGCCATTTTCGAAGTAAGACCAATTCTCAAAGCTCCTCCTAAAGCAAAAAGTGTATTCACATCATCTGCTGCAACATAATTTCTATGCACGAGTGTTGGCATAATAGCGACACTTAATCTATCTCCAAATTTCCGCGCAAAATTCAACTGAGTCGAGTACGCAAATCTGTGTTGCCATTCAGGAAAATGACTCACTTGAGAAACATCTGAAGACGCTTTCATATAAGTATAATTGATTGTAGCGACTGCAGAGAGTGAAAATGGAAAACCATGTTTTTCTTGACGGAAAATACGGTACTTAGCAAAACCATCCATTAACGATCGATAAGGTTCCCCAGTTCCTTTACTTCTGCCGATACCAATCATTAAATTGTCAGTAATCCCATATTCCAAAGCGATGCGCATATCGGTCAAGTTATCAAAACCGAACATGGTTTGAGCCCCGCCGTCTGTCCCAGCCAAATCTCCAAAACGGTGTTCAATTCTTAATTCATAGACACCTTTTCTTAGTGTTTCAATTGAATGACCATTGATTACACGAGTAGAATAAAAAGTGTCATCTACTCGATTCGTGTCTTCGACTTCTTCGTAATAAGTCTCTTCTGCAACATAAGTAGAATCTTCTTCTGTGACTTGGGCGTTCATTCCAAATGAAATGCACGAAACTGCAGCAAAAATTGTAAAGGTCTTTTTCATTCAGTAAATTTAATTACAAATATTCGAATCCACTTTTTTTATAGACTAATTAATTGTTATTTTTTTTAAATCCAAATAAGCACAATAAAACCCACTTTCTTTCAATGAATTATTTATATATTGTTGCCGTGTTAAGATGAACGATTGAAATTCGAAAGGGTTAGTTTCAAGCGAAAAATTTATTAAAATACTTTAATGACAAAACAAGAATTACGTCTACTTTTCAAGCAAAAAAGGATCGAATTATCTCCTGATGAATTAGAAAAAAAATCTGAAATGATCTGTAATTCATTGTTCTCAAAATTCCAATTAACGTTTAAAACACTGAGTTTATTTTTACCGATAGAGCGACAAAAGGAAATTAATACCTATATCATTTTAGAAAAAGGAATTAGCCTTGATGCTAAAATTGCTTTGCCTAAAACCTCTCCTGATTCCGCTCAATTAAAGCACATTTTATATGAATCACAAGCGCAATTGTCTTTGAATGCGTATGGCATTCCCGAGCCGAAAGATGGAATTGTTATTAAACCCATTCAATTTGATTTTGTAATTGTACCTTTGTTAGCAATTGACAAATTCGGTTATCGAATTGGTTATGGAAAAGGTTATTACGATCGTTTTTTGAAAAAATGTGCTCCAAATTGTATTTTCATTGGGTTGCATTTATTTGAGGAATTCAGCGAAATTGATGATCTAAACAAATATGACATTCCATTGAATTATTGCATCACTCCTACTCAAATTATTCATTTTGACAACTAATAATACCGATTAAGTTTTGCTAAAACTGGAATAATCCTGCAAGTAAATCTAATTCGGCATTAGACATAAATTAAAAACCAAAAATATCACACGTAACAATGGCTAATAACCAAGGGAAATTTCATCTATTGTCCATATTTCTGATTCCAGGATTTTTAGTTACCTTCTTTTTGGCAACAAGTTGGATTTGGGTATTTCTTTATCTTGGATTTGCTACACTCTTACTTTTTTTCGTTTTTAGAAAAAAATAAACGTAAATTTAAACAACAGAAGTTTTGATGAATCCTATGTTGCGCATTTCACTTATACTCTTATGGTTTTTGGCAGGTTCGGTTAAAACACCTGAACCAATTGTTGCTCGTGGAGTATTTGGTGTGCGCATTGCTTTTCAATCAAACTCTCAAATAACCATGTTTGTATGCTTTCTCAATAACGGGCGAACACTAAGCAACAAACGTATAGTATCAGAAACAGAATTCATCAATATTGCTTCTGGAAATTGGCCGAGTATCTACAACCCAGAACGTATCAATTATTTTGAACAACGCAATCTTCAATGTGGCATGATCATCGATACTTTTTCATACAAGGAATCCACCTATTGCATTCCGTTTGATTCCCTATGGAAGATTCGTTTTTCAACCTATCCGTATCGCTCCAATTTAGGAGAAGGTTGGAGCAGTAAATTATTTCGTCCTTCCCCAAAACAAGAACTGTTTTTATTCAACAATTATGGTGTGCGCAACGTGGATGCTGATTTCTTTTTGGATACTAATTTTTGGAACATCTTATCTGACATACAAGATCCAGTTTGGGTGGAGAATTATAAGGCATTGAAGTAGGATGGCATCTCGACTGTCGCTCGATGTCCTCCAAACAGACTTTAAGATTAGTATAGTCGCTCGATGTTATTCATGCGAACACCATTATTACAATATCATACAAATTGACGATTTGTCATTAAAAAAACACTATTAATTGCTATCAAAGCCCTATTTTCGGTGTTGTTCCTAATAAGGAACATTAATGCGTGGAATCAAAATGAATGTGAAAGGTAGTGTTCCTGATGACGTCAATGATGTAGATAATTTGGTTTGGCGACTCTACCGTTAACAGAAATAATTAAAATAATTTATTTTGCTAAAATCAATGGGGGTGAGACACCAAAAGATTTTGACTTCATATCAATCTCCATTCATCTGGAACTGACAACGACTCAGGTTATCCGGTACAACAGGAAATCGAAGCATTCATGAAATTTCATGGAATAGAATCGAACGATGAACTTTTGGCTATTTCAAGCGAAGAACTTTACAAAATGGAAGGAATTACGATGCACATCATTTTAGAGCTGTATCGGGCAATTAAATAGAATGCTCAAAGTCATATAAATAGGACTTCTTTGGCATTCGGTTAACAAAAATAGGTGATAAGTCTGTTAACCGAATTGTTGTAATTTTAATTGTAATTAGTTGTATTTATTTGTTTCTGTTAACAAGCGTGTTTTTTATAATCTCTTAAATTTAGGGGTTTTCATGAAAAATGATTCATATTCATGTTGATATTTGTGGAGTCCACTGACCTGTTTTCGAACCCCTTTTTGGAGGATTTGGAGAGGTTGGGAAATGTGTTGAAGTGAAAAGCTATAGACTCTTATGTCATGCTAAAAACAAAATAATGACCAACATATTATTGAACTACTTACATGTTTTTTACAAACCTAAAAAATGCATTTTGTTACTTTTTAACTTTTAGGGATTAAGCCTAAAGAAATCAATATTAACGCTTAATCCTGGTCTTTTATGAAACTATTTATCTTAATGATACTCTTAATGCTTAGTCAAGGAGTACAATCGCAAACTATGACATTCACTGTAAACATTAAAGCGGCTTACAATGTAGATATGGAACTTAGAAGAGCAATATATGAAGACACAACCTTTGTAGGCTGGTGGTTAGAAAAAGAAATTCCAACAGTAAAAATATCATCTACTCAAATTAAAATAATATTGCCTATAAATACTCAATATGTAGTTACTTTCCTTGATCCAATAACTGAAAAATGGAAGCTAATATATATTGCAACAGGTGAAGAATCCAGTACTAAAAATGCATTTACAGTAACTGCAGATTTTAATACAACAGATGAATTATCGATATTATATGCTTATGACACTAAAATGTTTATGTTTAAAACCATCGCAAGATAAATTTAAGGTTGAATTATCGAATTGACATTTTTTCAAATCCAACTTTAAAGCCTTTTAGATTATACTAATTCGTCATTACTCTAAATTGAATTGATATGAAACCATTGCCGCTAATTATTCCAGTTAAACAAATAAAGTATATGTTACTAATAGAAACTGAAACGCTGGGTTTTGTCCTTGGATTTTATTCAAACTATGGTCCTGCAGAGAAAAAGATTTGGGAACTTTATGCTGCACATAAAATTGAAGATAACTTAGATGAATATTTGAAAAATAACTTGAATTATATTTCCCTTTATACCATATTCAGTACGAATCCTGTTCCTGCATATGATATGTTTGGAAATCATGTTTTCTTAACGCACAATGGTTATTTTAGCCTAACAATTTTAGAAGTAAAAAAGATATTCAACCTGCCATTATTTTTAACATTAAGAGAAAACTTTCAAATTGCAATTCCTTATTGCTCGGAGGATATTAGATTTGATAATATGGACAAAAGAGGAATGGAGATGTACTTTTGGATGGCTAATTGAAGATTTCATTCTTGTTAAAACAGATTGGATTAAAATGTCAAAAAAAACGTAAAATGAAGTTCCGCTGTTACTTTGTTTTAATCTTACATTATTTACAAAACCGAAAAAACTATTATATACATTGAAGAAGTACTTAATACTTGCTGAATCAGAAGATGTTGGCTATTTTATAGAAATAGTTGATGATTACAATCTGGCAATTGCACGAGAAAAACTATTTTTCGAATTGGCGTTTAATCCTCCGACAAACAGGAAAAAAATGTTGGAAGAATTCAAACCATTTGGCTCTTACCCCATTGTTGATCAGAATGAACTTAATTTCGATTCAATTGGTGGAACATCTAATGGCTTCAACTCAACGTATATTATTGAAATTGATAATTCTTTTGATTTTGACTATTTCAAAGAAAGGAGAAATTTATAGGTTTGGAAAAGGACTAATTTATCAGTACAATAAAAAAATGTCATCTATAAGTTACAAACTTCCTATATTGATGACATTATTTAATTTTGGTGCTATAACATTAAAAAAAAAATGGAAACAGAAGCAATATTTGAAAACATAGCAGACAGGATTGGAGAAGAAATAAGTGACGCGAAAAGTTCCATTTACTTAGCAATTGCTTGGTTTACGAACAAACAATTATTTAGTAAATTAGTTGAAAAGGCTAATAATGGGTGTTCAGTTTATTTAATGGTCTCTGACGATTTAATCAATGATCAGTCATATGTTGATTATGACCAATTGAGAATAAAACATTCCAAGGTATATTTTATTGGTGATGGAAATAACGATTTAATGCATCATAAATTTTGTGTTATAGACCATCAAACAAGTATCACAGGTTCATATAATTGGAGTTATAAGGCAGAAACGAACCACGAAAATATTATTATTACAAAGGATGACACCTCATTGGCGAATCAGTTCATTTCAGAGTTTAATAACATTCGCAATAAATATTATCCAGAGGATGCCAAATTAGATTTAAATTTTCCTTTGGATAAAATTTTGAAAAGATTGGAGATTTTGAAAAACTTCATCCTACTAGAAGATATTGATGACATTAAATCAACCACTGAAAAATTAAAGCAATTCGACTTTCATTCAGACCTAAATGAAATTTTGGAATTCATTCAGATAAATGAATTTTCTTCTGCAATTACTAAAATTCAACTATTCATTCAAAAACATAATCAATTATTGATTTGGATTGATCCAGAAATAATAGCTTTAAAATTAGAGATTAAGAATCTTGAGAATCAAGTCTATGCATTTGACAACGAAAAAATAGAGCTAGGAAAGGTACTTTCTGATTTTCAAAATAAACATACAATAGAATTAGGTGAAATTATTCTTGAAATACTAAAATTGAGAAAACTTGTTTTCAAGGATAATGACGAGAAATTTGAAGAGGCAAAAAGAGATGAGGAAGAATATCAAGAGCAAGTAAATGAAGAAAGAGAAAGAGTTTTATTTGAGGTAACCATAGAGGAAAAGGAAGAGTTAAAAAAGAAATATCGCAAGGCTGCATTTTTATGCCATCCCAACTTATTTGAAACTGAATCAGAAGAAATTAAAAAGCGAGCTAATGAAATTTTCAAAGATTTAAATGAGGCCAATGAGCATCAAGACTTAAAAAGAGTTAGCGAAATATTATATAACCTTGAAAAAGATGGATTGGTAAGAACTAAGAGGGATGAAATTGACGATAAAAATATTTTGAAGGCAATTATAGTACAATTGAAAGATAAGGCAAATAAACTTAAAGAGCAGATTATTATTATTAAAGAAAGTGATACCTATAATACTGTTTTGGAGATTAAAGATTTTGATGAATATTTCACTAATCTAAAAGAGAAACTAAAAGTGGAACTTTTAGAATTACAAATTAAAATAGAAACAATTTAGTGAATGATGAATTTAATACGAAAAGGTTCAAGCGAGTTAATAAAGGTTGGTAAATCAATCTCTATCACCAACAAACTGCTCAAAGAGATTGAGAGCAGAGATGTTGTGCCAAGTGATGACTTTAGAGTTTCTATTCCCGATAAGAATTTCCAGAAGTATTTAATGGAAGAGTACAACCTTGAGTTTACTGATGGCACAGTTACGTATGGACAGATTAAGGAAGTCACAGTTATTAAAGCTAATTGGCTCTCAATTAAAAACTTTGAAGGTCTGAGGTATTTTACTGCTTTAACTACTTTATTGTGTGATTTTAACTTATTAACATCATTGGATGTATCCAAGAATAGTGCTTTAACTGAATTGGATTGTAATTGTAACGAACTAACATTATTGGATGTGTCTAATAATACTGCTTTAACTGAGTTGAAATGTTATTTTAATCAACTAACGTCTTTGGATGTGTCTAAGAATACTGCTTTAACTTGGTTAGATTGTTGGGGAAACCATCTTACATCATTGGATGTATCTAAGAACACCGCTTTAACTACTCTATTGTGTTGGGATAACAAACTCTCTTCATTGGATCTAACTTACAATCCTCTACTGAAAAAGATAAGTTTAAATGGCAACCCCGGAGAATGGTGGAAAGAACTTGAAAAAGACGAAGAATGAATTTAATCCGAAAAACTTCAAGCGCGCTAACTAAGGTTAGTAAATCAATATCTATTACCAGCAAACTTATCAAAGAGATTGAGAATGGAGAGGTTGTGCCAAGTAATGACTTTAGAGTTTCTATACCTGATTTGAACTTCCAAAAATATTTAATTGAAGAATACAACATTGAGTTTGTTGATAGCACTGTTGCATATGGTGATATTAAAGGAATCACAAAGATTGATATTGATTCATACAAAAGAAACTTCCAAGACTTAATTGAAAGCCTTGCAGGGGTGCAGTATTTTACTGCTTTAACTGAATTGAATTGTTCCCTAAATGAACTAATATCCTTGGATGTTTCTAAGAATTCTGCATTAACTTATTTGGAATGTTATTCTAACCAACTAACAACCTTGGATGTGTCAAAGAATATCTCTTTATCTTTTTTGAATTGCGGTTCAAACCGTCTTACATCATTGGATTTGGCAAAGAATACTGCTTTAAATTCTTTGCGTTGTTATTCTAACCAACTAACATCCTTGAATGTATCAAAGAATATCTCTTTAACTTTTTTGAGTTGTTGGGACAACCAACTAGCAACATTAGATGTGTCTCAGAATAATGCTTTAACTTTTTTGCAATGTTTTGCAAACCAACTAAAGTCATTGGATGTATCTCAGAATTCTGCTTTAACTAGCTTAAATTGTTTTACAAACGGACTAACATCAATGAATGTTTCTAAGAATAAAGATTTAACGTCTTTGAATTGTGAAAACAACCAACTAAAGGCATTGGATATAAGCGGCAATCCTCTTCTGAAAACAGTAAGATTAAAAGGCAACCCAGGAGATTGGTGGAAAGGACTTGAAAAAGACGAAGAATGAATTTAATCCGAAAAGGCTCAAGCGCGTTAACTAAGGTTGGTAAATCAATATCTATAACCAATAAACTCCTCAAAGAGATTGAGAGCAGCGATTTTGTGCCAAGTGATGACTTTAGAGTTGCTATACCTGATGTAAATTTCCAAAAGTATTTAATTGAAGAATACAACCTTAAGTTTATTGATGGAACGGTTGCTTATTATGATATAAAGAGTATTACTGAAATAAATTGTGGTAAATGCGAGATTCAAAGTCTTGAAGGAATACAATTCTTTACTGCATTAATGATTTTGAAATGTTGGGATAACCAAATTACAAATTTGGATCTTAGTCAAAATAAATATTTAACAAGTTTACACTTCCCTGAAAATAAAATAACAAGCATAGATGTTACAAATAATGTTGCACTCACTGACCTACATTGTGAAGAAAATCAACTTACAAGCATAGATGTTACAAATAATGTTGCACTCACTGACCTACATTGTCAAGAAAATCAACTTACAAATATAAATCTCGCAAAGAATACTGCTTTAAACAAGTTATGGATTAACGGTAATTACTTAACGCAATTGGATTTAAGTGAAAATATATATTTAGGCCAATTGGTTTGTCCACGTAATCGATTAGCAAGTATAAATGTCACTAGGAATATTAAATTAACCTTGTTGAATTGTAGTCATAATCGATTGTCATGCTTAGACATTACCAAGAATACTGCTTTAACTAATTTAAATTGTTCAGAAAATCAACTGACATTTTTAGATTTAAGTAATAATCATTTACTTAAAAAACCAACTGTAAAGGGTAACCTAGGTGAATGGTGGAAAGAACTTGAAAAAGACGAAGAATGAATTTAATCCGAAAAGGCTCAAGCGAGTTAATAACGGTTGGTAAATCAATCTCTATTACCAACAAACTCCTCAAAGAAATCGAGAATATAGAGGTTTTGCCTAATGATAATTTTAGGGTTGCAATTCCAGATGCTAACTTTCAGAACTACTTAATTGAAGAGTACAACCTTGAGTTTGCTGATGGCACTGTTGCATATGGAGATATTAAAGGAATCACAAAGATTGATATTGGTTCATCTTTAAAAAACTGGCAAAACTTAATTGTTAGTCTTGAAGGGGTGGAGTATTTTACTGCGTTAACTTATTTAGATTGTAACCAAAATGAATTATTATCCTTGAATGTTTCTAAAAACAATGATTTGTCTTATTTGGATTGTTGTTGGAACCAACTAACAAAATTGGATATTTCTAATAATACCGCTTTAACTTATTTGAATTGTTGGGAAAATCAGGTAACACACCTCGATGTATCAGAAAATACTAGATTAACTATATTGTATTGTGAACAAAACCAACTAACTTCATTGGATGTCTTTAAGAATAGAGATTTAATTGAATTGAATTGTTCCCAAAACGAACTAACATCATTGGATCTGTCTAAAAATACTGCTTTAACTTTTTTGAGTTCTGGAGCAAACCAACTAACATCATTGGACGTGTCTAATAATACTGATTTAACTTCTTTGTGGTGCAATTATAACCAACTAACATCCATAGATCTAAGCAAAAACCCTTTGCTGAAAAAGGTGAGATTAGAAGGCAACCCAGGAGATTGGTGGAAAGGACTTGAAAAAGATGAAGAATGAATTTAATTCTAAAAGGTTGAAGCAACATATAAATGTTTAGGCACAACATCAAAATGAACATCATTAAGAACATTTTAGAAAAAAAATTATTTCGTAAAATAACTTACAATCGTATACAACCATATTAAAATCGTAAACAATCGTTTTACGATTATGTGTAATAAATTGAAAATCAGCACTTACGACTAATTACGATTGTTTTTAATCGTGAAAATTAATTACGACCGTAAACGACCAGTTACAATTGTTTACGCTCGTTTTGAGTCTTTTTTTGAGTCAAAAAAATCGTGAATTAAGTATTATTTTGATTGGATTTGAATTAATGCTTATACAACTTGAAAATACCTTACAAACTGCATTAAGTGGTATTTTCGTAGTATTATATTATTTATTATTTGGTATTTTAATACTATTAAATTAGTTGATATATGGTGTTTTCGTACTAGTATATTATTTATTATATGGCATTTTCGCACTAGTAATTTGATAAAATTTAACCGAATTTTAGATTTCTATAAAAAATAAATGTTGACCCATATTTAGTCAACCAATCCTATCACCTCATCCGCCAAACAATCTGAAAGTGCATCATCTATTAACACATTCACCATTCCGATTATAAGTTGATATATTTGATTGGGGATGAACACTGTTTTTACTTTTCTCGAATTTCATCAATGAATCCTTCAAAAGCTTTAATGAATTTTGGCAAATACGCACAAAAGAAGTCGCTTATTTCTGGCCATTCTGTTTCAGAATAAATGGATACACCTGGTTTATGAAACTTAATAATGCTCATTTTATTATTTGGCATTTCAGACCAATCCAATGCATCACCAAAAACTTCTTCGATTGATGATTTGTTCTTTTCTAAAAATTTAAAAAGTCTTTTATTTCGCTCTAAAGAGGATGTTGCAATTAAAAATTCTAAACGTGCTTCAAGTTTAGTTGAAACACAACCATAGTAAATACCGCCAACTCCAGCACCAGCTAAAAGCCATGCATCGTTATTGGGTGAGATTTGATCAAATTGAGGTGTAACTTTACTTAATCGTGGTAATAAGTATTGCCAGAATTTCTTGCGAACAATAAATCTATTTGGTTTATCATTGTTTCCTAAATCATATTTTATAATTAGTTCATCCTCCAATTCAAACAAAGCCAATAAGCGTTTGAGCAAACTAAATTTTGATTGACTATCAATATTCGCTTCAATAAAATATCCATTTACTAACTCTTGTGGTGCGCGAAAATCTTCTTTTGAACGGGTGATTTTAAATCCGAGTTCATTTGATAATAATAACTCTGGATTTTTCTCATAGAGTTTCCCAACAACATAAAAATACATTTGAGCGATTGTTTCTTCCTCCACTTTCGTGTTTTCGAAAATAAAATATTCCAACTTCTGATGTTTTGGTGATTCAGCATCAAAAATGTTTTGTTCGCTTAACGTATCTGTTTCAGGAAGCGCAATGTCTGGGTATTGCCAAATGGCTAAAAAACGGTTGTAAATGATTTCAAAACGCTCCTCATATTTCTCTAAATTCCAGCTATCAATTTGATTTAAATAAACATTTAACCAAAGGCGAGAGAATTTATATCCTTGCTCACCGCCATCTTTGTTCATTTCCTTTTTCTCTTGGAATGATTTATTGCTTAACAAGCCATTATTTCCTGAAAGCGTTAAGTTGGCAATGGTATTTAACTTTTTCTCTTTGAATAGGTTTAATTCTTCTCCATTCAACTCGTTGTGCCACTTTTCACTCGGATTCTGTGGGTAAATATGTTCTATGGTTATCAATGCACTTGAAGTATCTACATATTCTCTGTTGTT
The DNA here is from genome assembly GCA_945902745.1 of Chitinophaga pinensis. Classification (GTDB taxonomy): domain Bacteria; phylum Bacteroidota; class Bacteroidia; order Flavobacteriales_D; family Crocinitomicaceae; genus M0103. The sequence goes on from CAMDNE010000017.1 coordinate 43,808, forward strand.
GTGATTCTCCAACAATTCAAACAAGTAATTTCTGTTCTTGGATTGTATGTTGTACAAGTCCTTGTCTTTCAAAGCAGTTTGCAAATCTTCATTGGTTGGAAACTTAGCACTCCCCTTCTTCTTCATGAGAGCAATAGCCAAGGAATCGTAATAATCTTCGATATCGATTTCTGCATAAAGCACCATGAAAATTTTATTCAAGGCATTGGTAGGTAAGCCAACAATAAACCTTCTCCAAACGAAGCTCTGAATCAATTTAAGGATTTTCAAAAGCGTTGGCGTATCAATCAAGCCGTTGTCGGCATCTTCAAAAACTTGCAATAAAAATGGATATGCCACATTGATTTCCAAACGTGCAATGTATTCCAATTCGCGTTTGAGGTTGACATCAGCAACAGTTTGCGGATTGATCAGTTTTTTGTAATGAATTGAAAGCGATTTAATGTTTTCCAATTCTTGGTGATAAACCTCGTCCTTTTTATTGTGATACAGTTTCTTAAATTCTATATAGACACTGTTTTTATTTGGTATTTTCTTATTCTTCAAAGTTAAATAATCTCTGATATAATCAGAAACCATTGATTTTTGTTTTACTAAATCTCTTGCGTTTTCTTCGATTGGATTCCAGATTTGTTCGAAGATTCTGTTTTGGTCTTTTGGATCTAAATCCATCAAAATAAAATTGCGAATCAAATCGGATTGTGAAAGGTCTAAGCCCGTTGAGTTCAAACTTTCGAAAATACGTTGTGGATCGTCTTTGTCTCGTTCCAACGAAATTTCAACAAAAATCAAGCGTTTTAAACCATTCAAAATAAGCGGAAACGTTTCTTCATCAATTACACTTCGAAAAAAACTATAATTCTCAATAACATTGGAGTAACTTCCAAATTCTCTTTCGGTGCCCAACATGATTGCTTTGAAGGCATTTGAATTGTTATCTGTTTGTTTCAGTTTTAATTTACTGTCTTCATTTTGCACGTATTGGTTGGTGAGAAACATGTTGTACAACATATTCGCTTCCTGTTCCATTCCTTGCTCTTTTGCAAAACGATACAAGGCCACATATAAAATATTGATGGTAGTTAAACGCTGTTGACCATCAATAATAACCAATTCTTTCACTTCACTTGTAGAATATGTTCCTTCATGAATAAACACAATACTTCCTATAAAGTGGGTGCCTCTATTGTCCTTCTCTACTGAAATGATATCATTGACCAATTCCTTGCATTCTTCAATTCTCCAATCGTAATTACGCTGATAAACAGGAATAACGAATTGTACGTTGGGCGCTTGTAGGAAGTTATTTATTGGTAGTTCGTTTGCTTTCATAATTATTCATTTTCTTGCGTTAAGTGTAACACATTTTTTTGTAGAGTTAAATTACTAAAATATGTTCTTAGTTAAAATCAAGTAGTTATTAGGCGCAGCATCGCAACTGCGTGGAGCGGGATTCAACATAGATTTAATATTAATTGAATTCTAATTGCACGGAATTTAATTCTTTTAGCATTAGAATTGATTCAATTAATATAGGGAAATACTTTGGGGAATCCATTTTTTTCATCGGGTCGGTGATATAAGATATCCTTTGAATATTACATAGAAAACTATCATGACTTTCGTGCCAATATTGAGTGTCATAAGTAAAAGATTGGTCGGATATTTTGTGATTAAATAAACAACTTTTAAGCGTTGCATTAAAATTGTGCTGTTCAGAGTCAAGAACTACGAGAGCAAAACTTATGAATCGCTTTCTAAATTCTTTAGGCATGTCAATTGAGTCAAATTCAATACAGATTGAAATTGACTCAATTAATTCGTCCCAACTACCATAAATTGAAAAGAGAAATTCAATTAGAAAAAATATTTCTAGATTTTGGTTATTGTACAAATGATCAGTTCCATTAAGGAGAGGTTTATATCTTAACCTTTTAAAAGGTTTTCCTATTATCTTCTTTAATCTTCGAATGGTTAATTTATTTGAATTTATTAATGCTGTTAATACATAAATTATATTTTGTGTAAATAAACTTCCGTTGTCATGTATATCAAGGAAACGATTATTATCAGGTCTTTGGATCGTTTTTAAACATTCTAATAAATTAATTGAAATACTTGAATTATTATTGAAATTAAAAATTCTGTCTGAGTAGAACTTATCTATATAGCCACTAAAATCAACATCTGAGCCGTATCTGTTTTGAAAAATCTTATGCACATTTTGTTGATCAAAAACTAAAATGATTTTATCGAAATTGAATTTATTAGTTGAATCAGATTTTTTATCTAAATGCGCTGATAACACATTTAAAATTCTAAAAATGTGATCAGGATCAATTCTGTCTAAGTCGTCAATTATTAAAACAGTTTCACATTTTTTTTCTATTGTCACCTCTATTTTCAGTTGGTCAACTAATTGGCAAATCAATTGGGTATAAAAATCTTCTTCGAAAATAGATCCTTTTGTTTTAGTAAATTCTCCCAAATAGTCAATTACAGCTTTTTTATCTGATGTGTTTGCACCTTCATATTCTTCAAAGTATTTTTCACCCAGCGCTTGAAGTTTTTCATAAATAGAGTACAAACTTTTTCCTGTCTCGGGGATTAGGTTTAGAAACGGAGCAAGAATATGATGTGCATTTTTAGCGGCAAAATGTTTTAAAAATTCAATATGCGGAATTTCAATATGTTCAAAATCCACATCCAATCCCAACAATTCAAAAAGAATATCATACTTAATTAGCTCAAAAACATCTTCATTCGAAGCAACCGAGTAGTTAACTGGAAATAAATGAATGACATTGTAGTTCGAATTTTCTTCAAAATACTTTTCTAGAAAGTAGGTTTTTCCCGTACCAAAAGGGCCAGAAAAAATAATTCGATCATTGAACGGAACATTCAAATGATTAGTAAATTTTTGAGCCGGTTGATCAATGTTGAATTCCATTCTTTGGTATTTAATAAATTAAATTAGTTTTGCCCCTTCCACTATCCTTATCTCATCCTCCGTCAATCCATACAACGCATAAACCATCCTATCACTATCTTTATCCGTCTTATCAATCTCCGCTTTCAATTCCAATGCTTTTTTCTTATTCCCATCAAATAAATCCATCCATTCAAATTTTTTATTTCTTAGTCAATGATGTTCCTTTTACTCCTTTTCTTGCTAATTCATCTAAATCAGCAATAACCAATCGCTAAACTTAAACAATTCTACCCCATCATTCCCATCACAAACACCTCCACATATTCCTTCATCTTTTCAATGATACGTTCGCCAATTGCTCTTGCTTGCAATACACTTGGTTTGTTATCCAAACATTTGAAAACTTCGTCTCGAATTGGTTCCCTGCCGCTAAAGATATAGGCATCAATCAATGCTTTGAATTGGGCTTTGTCTAAATTCTCTTCGGTGCACAACTTTTCTAAAGCCAAAACTTTTTGATCGCTCCAGTACTTTTCAAATTCATCTTCGATTTTATCAACGTCTTGGATGAATGGAAGGTTTTCATCAATGAACTTTTGAATCAATTCACGTTTGGAACGAAGTTTAATATCCCCTCCTAATAAATCGATGATGGTTTTACGCTGTGCTGAAGCTGCTGCCGATTTAGCACCTTTCAATTGTGTTAGCAATTTTAAGATGTAGGAAACATTTATTTGATCTCGGTGAATGAGTTCCAATTCAAAGTCTATATCATCAAGAATTGATGTTTTTTGCTTTTGAGCATCTCTTTTAACCTTGTCGTACAAGTCTAAATACTTGCTTTTATAATCTTCAAATTCTTGCTCATCGATGTGCAAATCTTCCCAATCAAAATCGGTGTAGGATTGCAGCACATTCATGTTGCGCATCAACTTTCTAAATGCTTGAACAAAAAGCGCTTCGTCTTCTTCGCTTTCCAACTCATTGACACTTTGATAGGTTGGTGCAATTTCTCGCAAGAACATCAATGCTTCATCAAACTTGACAGCAATTAGTTCATAATCTGGCATTGTTACAACTTCTATGGCATCTTTGTTCGAAAACAAGGTGATTGCTTCATCCGTTGCTTTTTTAAGGTTTCTGAAGGCTAAAATGTTTCCTTGCGACTTCTGTTCACCTAAAATTCTGTTGGTTCTTGAAAATGCTTGTATTAAACCGTGTTGCTTTAGATTTTTGTCAACATACAACGTGTTTACTTTCTTTGCATCAAATCCAGTTAGCAACATGTTTACAACGAGAACAATGTCTAAACGGTCTTTCTCGTTATTGAAACTTTCTTTCTCTCGCTCTTTTAGACGCTTGCTGATGTCTTTGAAATAGTTCTCAAATTGTTGACTGTCTTTCGTGGAAAAACTGGTATTGTACATTTTGTTGTAATCACCAATGTATCCTTCCAATTTATCGCGTGTATGACTCGATTGATAGAGCGCCATTGGTTCAGCCGCTTCCATCCAATCCTCTTCTTCTGGAAGATAATCGGCAGCAGATTCCGAATCTTCGTTGGTACCATACGTGAAAATGGTGGCAATGCGCAAATCGTGCAATCCTTCTTCTTTCTTTCTTTTGAAGATGTCGTAATATTTGATGACATTGTCAATACTGCTGACTGCAAAAAGGGCAGAATAGTCTTTTCGAAATGTTTTTTGATCGTGGTAAGCAATGATATAATCAGCAATTTTCTCTAAACGCTTTTCTGAATCAAGCACCTCTTTCTTATCAATTTCTTCTACCTCGATGTCAATAAAAGCATTGCTCTTATTTTTGTATTTTCCAACGTATTCAATTCCAAAACGCAAAACATTTTCATCTCGGATAGCATCTGTTATGACGTATTTGTGCAAACAGTTTCCAAATAAATCTTTGGTAGTGCGTTTTCCTAATTCATTTTTAGAAGCATTTTCAGCGAAAATTGGTGTTCCAGTGAAACCAATTAACTGACTATTGGCAAAAAACTCTGTGATACGTCCGTGCGTTTCTCCAAATTGACTACGGTGGCACTCATCAAAAATGAACACAATTTTCTGGTTTCTCAATGAATCTATCCCTGATTTAAAACGCTCGGAAATCGCATTGTTCAATTTTTGAATGGTCGTTAAAACCAATTTCGTATTGTCTTTCAACTGCCGAACTAATGAATGGGTATTATCCGTTACATCAACGCTGTCTTTTTTGAATGCATTGAATTCATTCATGGTTTGGTAATCCAAATCTTTTCTGTCGACAACAAAAACCACTTTGTGAACACCAGGTAATTCCATGATAATTTGACTTGCCTTGAAGGAAGTTAATGTTTTGCCAGAACCTGTTGTATGCCAAATGTAGGCGTTGTCATTGGATTGAGAAACTTGTTTAATAATGGCTTCCGTCGCGAAATATTGGTACGGACGCAAAACCATCATTACTTTATGCGTTTCATTGATAACGATGTAATGCGCCACCATTTTACCTAAATGCGTTGGATTTAAGAACGCAGCAACAAATTCGTTTAGTTCTGTAATGTTTTTATTGTTCTCGTCTGCCCAAAAGAACGTTTGTTTTACCGATTGAAGACGGTTGTTTGCCAAATATTTTGTATTTACACCATTACTGATCACAAACAATTGAACGTACTGAAACAATCCGTTATTACTCCAAAAAGAGTGTAATTGGTAGCGATTGATTTGATTGAACGCTTCTTTAATTTCAATTCCAGAACGTTTCAATTCTATTTGAACCAAAGGCAAACCATTTACCAAAAGGGTTACATCGTATCGGTTTAAAAATGAACCTTCTTGTGACACTTGGTTAGTAACCTGATATAAATTTTTACTTGTATCTTCTTGGTTGAAAAAGCGCACATAAAAGGAAGTGCCATCTTCTTTGGTTAACTGAAAACGATCTCTTAAGGTTTTTGCTTTTTCAAATACATTTCCTTTGGCTAAATGATTGAGGATTGCATCGAACTCTTTTGGTGTAAAAGTAGTTTCATTGAAAAGTTCCAGTTGATTTTTAAGATTGGACAGCAAACCCTCCACATCCGTAATTTTAACGGACGTATAACCCAAACCAATCAATTGTTTGATTAGGTTATTTTCAAGAATGGCTTCGGATTGGTGGCTCATAAAACAAGTTTAGATTCTATTTAAATGGCCATCGATGAAACTATGAAGTTTATTATAATCATTGCAAACAGCAATGGCAACGAATTTTTCAATAGAAAAACGACTAATTTTTTCATAATCATTTGAGAAATAATATTCATCCTCATCTTCATTATAAACTTCTTTCCATTTGTCTAAATCAATTTGGTAATAGTAAAGAAACAATTCTTCAACAGTTCCTGGAAATAATTTTTCAAAATTATTTATAATATTTCCTGAATATATTCCATAAAACCCTACTTCAGGATCATATAATTTAGCTGAGTAATTCAAAACAACCCGTTTCCAAAAAGGATGTTCATGTTTTGCTAATTCTTTCCAAAGTTTTTGATATTCATTTGTTTCAATCAATTCGCAATCTAATATCTCATTTGGCTCAACTATTTCAATACAATGTTTAAGGATTTCCTTAAATGCTTCTTCTGGGTATTTCATGGTTATATTTTAAATAAAACAATTATTACAATAACCCTTTTTTAAAGGTTTGCGTTTGGGTTATTTGCTGGGTTGTACTTTCTATTTTAATATCGATGCTTGAAAGGAAATTGGCGATTTTTTGTAATTCGATAAATTGTTTAAGTTGATGCTCCATATTATGATTTCATTAATGCAATTATCGCTACTGCAAGAGAGACCAAAGATATTATTATTGTAACCCACCAATATTTTACAGCTAGATTTTTTGCCTTTTCTAATTTTGATTTTTTATCAATTACTTGCCTTTTATAATCATCCCATCCATTATATTTTTCAAACACTTCGTAACCATTACTTTCTAGCTGTAAACCCCATTTACCTCCACCATTAGCTGATTTTATCTCTGAAACTAAATCATGTTTCACTAAGTAAGAAACAAATCTTTTTTCGGTTTGTATTACAACGCGTTTGATTTTTGTTTCAGCCATATCAATAGGATTGTTATACAATTCTTTCAATAACCGTAATACCTCCTCCTGAAATATTTTATCGTAATTGTTTTTCATATTTCTACACAAACATTTTTTGCAACAAGCCTTTTTTAAAGGTTTGCGTTTGGGTTATTTGTTGGGTTGTACTTTCTATTTTAGAATCTATACTGGATAGGAAAGTGGCGATTTTTTGTTGTTCAAAATATGATGGGATGTTTAAATTTATTTTCCCAACTCTACCAGTTGAAATACTTAAAACTTTACTTCCCTGAGCAATGGTCATAATTTGCTGTCTGAAATTTTCAGATTTTAATAAATAACCTGAAAAGCCAATATACATTTTATATTTATTTGGTCTAGCTAGAAATGTATGGAGACCAGCAACTACTTTCGTGTTTTGAAGATTTATTATCTCTATAGATTTACCGATATCGGCATAATCCTCAGAAGCATCTGCAATTACTAGATCACCTTCCTGACAATAATTTTCATTTTTAATTTTAGATAATTCAAAATCTGAATTGATAAAAGGCACTAATTCATTATTTATATTAAAAAGTGTCTTGTATTTGGTATGAATATCTCCATAATGGATGTTTTTCACTTCCCCTTTTCCGTAATTCAATTTTTCTCTAGAGAGAGAGTTTGTAGTATAAAATGTGTAAATATCTTCAAATATCTTCTCCTCCCAATCTACATAATCCTCCCCATTCTCATCTTTAAACCTCAATTTTCCAGAGAACAATTGTTGCATTACGCCTTTTTTGTACTGATCCAAAAGTTCTTTTTTACGGGTAAGTCGCTGTATTTTTTCATCTACGGCACTTAAAAAAGAGGCTATTTTTTGTTGTTCGGGGAGGGAGGGGATGAATAATTTATATGGCTCGATATGTTTATTGTTAATTTGAGGAATAGTTGAAGTATCAGCAATTTTAAACAATTCTTCTTTAACAATTTTATAATAGAGAAATTCATAATCTAATTTATCCCTCTTTGGAGTAAGAGCCATCATATTACTATCCATCAAGATTGAACAATCATTTATTCTTACTTTATTATTTAAGATTGCGGCTCCTCTTTTGGGAAAAATAACCGAAAATTTCTCTATTAAATTTTTGATGTCATTAGAATAAAATCTGCTACTATTCTGATATTTAATACAATTATTTAATTCTTCAACTTTAATAAAAGGATATCTTCCTTCATATATGAATTTATAACTTGAAGGACTATTCCCACTTTTGATTTTTATATGATCACCAAGTGTAATTTCATACCATTCATTTTCAAAAAACCTCAATTCAGGAATCAACTTTTTAACCTTCTCTATTTGTATCGTTTCCATCGGTCTCAAAATGGTGTTTCTATTCCTAATTCTTTACAAAAACTTTCAATGGTAGAATTTGTCGTTTTCTCCAATTCAGCCAATTCACGTAACTCAATTGTTATGGAGGCTAAATCAACTGCATCTTCTTCTTCAAACGTGTCTACATAACGAGGAATATTGAGGTTGTAATCATTTTCAGCTATTTCAGTCAAAGGAGCTAAATGGCTGTATTTTTCTTCTGAGTTTCGATTTTCGTAGGTTGTAATAATTTTAGAAATGTCTTCTAAACGCAGCATGTTTTGCGTTTTTACCTTTTCAAAATGTTGGCTGGCATCTATAAACAATACACTTCGACTGCGTTCAGCGTCCTTATTTCTGTCTTTTTTCAAGACCAAAATACACGTTGGGATACTTGTTCCGTAGAAGATATTAGCAGGTAAACCAATCACTGCATCCAGATAATTTTTATCTTTTATCAAGTATTTACGTATGTGTCCTTCGGCTCCTCCTCTAAATAAAACACCGTGCGGCAATACAATTGCCATTGTTCCATTATCCGCTAATTGGTGCACCATGTGTTGCACAAATGCGAAATCTGCTTTGCTACTTGGTGCTAATTTACCATAAGCAGAAAAACGGTCATCACTCATAAATAAAGGGCTAGCGCTCCATTGTGCAGAAAACGGAGGGTTTGCAACAATTGCTTCAAAACGTTGGTCAATGTGTTGTGGTCGTTCTAAGGTGTCTTCATTTTTAATATCAAAGCGTTTGTAATGTACATCGTGCATAATCATGTTCATTCGGCACAAGTTATACGTTGTAGGATTCTTTTCTTGTCCGTAAAACGCACTTACATCTTTCACTTCTTTTGCAACGCGCAAGAGCAAAGAACCAGAACCACATGTTGGATCGTACACACTTTTCAGTTGGTCTTTTCCAACGGTTACCAATTGAGCCAAGACACTGCTTACTTGCTGTGGCGTGTAAAACTCGCCTGCTTTCTTCCCTGCTCCACTGGCAAATTGTCCAATTAAATATTCATAGGAATCACCAAGAACATCGCTTTCTGTATTTTCAATATCGAAATCAATTTCATCTAAATGAACCAATACTTTTACAATCAATTCATTTTTATCTGTTTCAGATTTCCCTAATTTATGGCTTGTTAAATCTAAATCCGCAAACAAGTTCCCGAAATCTTCTTCGCTTTCAGAACCCATTGTACTTTGCTCAATGTTGGTTAACACTTTCGCTAAATCACCAAGAATGAAGTTGTTTTTTCCACCTGCATTCCCGCGATGTGCTAATTCAGAGAACAATTCAGATGGTTTCAAGAAGAATCCTAATTTATCCAAAGCAGCATCTTTCACTGCTTCCATATATTCTGCTTCTTGCTTGTGCCCTTCTAATTCTTTAAAGGTTAAACCGTCTGGTTTTAGAATTTCGTTGGCATACAAATCCATTTTCGTACTGAGGTACTTATAGAAAATAAATCCCAATATGTAATCTCTAAAATCATCTGCATCCATGTTGGAACGAAGAGTATTTGCGATGTTCCAAAGTTGTTGTTCGAGTTTAGCTTTTTGTTCTGTGGCCATTGAAAAGTTGAAATAGTTACTGTAAATAGTTTAAGTCTCCCAAGATAAGTATTTCTTGGGGTTTTGATGGATTTGTAGCAGAATTTATTAAATGTTAAATAATTCAAGAATATAAAATATCGATCTATTTTTTTGGAATTCCTTCTTTATATTTTGTTTTATCAACAACACTGCCATCAACCGTTTCTATTGTAAATCCATGACGCAAACCATTTTTTATTTTGATTGAATAAGAATTTTTTTCAAGATTTATTACCAAAGTTCCATTAAATGGTGTTTTATCAGCATTTACAAATGATTCACCCATCTCGGCATCTATTGAATAATTTACTATTTGAATAACATTTTGGTCTTTAAAAAGAGTTTCCCAAGCTCCATGATATTTGTTATTTAAATAATCCCCCTTAATAATCATTAGAGGAGAATTAATGTAATACAATCCATTTTTATTGAATAATTCAGACAACTCTATGGTGTTTAATGCATTTGTTTGTTCATTAAAATATGTCAAAAATTTAGAATCATCCATGCTCACTTCATCGGATATGGAAAATTGTATTGTTCTAATAACATTTTCAGCTTTCAATTCGTGTTCATATTGTGCGACTTGATTAACCTTACCAACAAGGAATATTGATTCATTATTGAAATTATTAGCATATAAATGAATTTCTATCCTTTCGTCATTTTTATAAACATTTTTAGTGCCTAAATCACCATTTTCTTCATAAAATTGATTTGCACCATTTAATTCACCATTTTTAAAAAAATTAGTGACGTATAATTTGTCATTAACATATCCTTTCCATTCACCTTCTTTTTCTCCATTTAGATAATTCCCTTTATAAATCAAAGGATATTCGGCGGACTCCCAATATATGCCCCATAGTGTTTCTAACCAAAACCCAGTTTTTAAATCATTTTTATATGCCCCTTTTCTAATTGTATTTTTGAAATCATCATAAGAATAAGGCCCATTCAATGTATCAAAATAATAAGTGCTGTTTTCTTTTACAGGAAAAAAAATAGATCCATTTTCATCATTATCTAATATTGTGACTTTTTTATAATAAACACTTTCTAAACCATGTTTCTTCCCTTGTTTATAATTCGTTTCACAAATAATCTTGCCAGCATTTTCTCCAATTGTAATATACTCAGTAAATAAGCCCTCAAGTTCATCATTTTTAAATGAACCTTCGCTAGAAAGTTTCTTATTTTCAAACTTTTTCCAATTACCTGTCCTAATGCCTCGATCAAAAAATTCTATTTTCATAGTGTCTTTTGTATCATATGATCGTAAAATAATTCTACCATCCAACTCCCCATTTAATAATTTTCCATCTAGTATACGTTTTGGATTAGCGTCATCATCAAATAAAACATATTCAACTAATCCATTTTTAATGCCATTAATATATGTCTCTTTAATTATTTGTATACCTTTTTCATCATATTCAAATGCAACACCATTTTTTTTTCCTTTTAAATAGGCAACTGTACTTTTTGTTTTACCGTTGGCATAATAGTTTTTTTCCAGACCATTTTCCAGACCATTTTGAAAATTTATTTCTCTTATAAGCACTCCGTCTTCAAATTCTCTCAGGATGCCATTAAGCTCATCGTTTGCATAAAAACGCTCCAAAAAAATCAATCCGCTCTCTTCGAAATCGGTGGCTTTACCTTCCAACTTACCCTTACTCCAATGAGAAACGGTCTTTTTTGCACCGCCAGGATAGAAACTTATAAATTCTCCATGTAATTCGCCATCTTTTAAATCATACTCACTTATAACCTGAAAATCATCATTATATTCATATTTTCTGCCATTATCAGGGTCATAAATTGTCCCTTTTTTTGTAACAATTATTGTGTAGGCTGTAGATGCCGATTCATAGTAATCATCATTTTCTATTTTGGAATATGAAATATTCAAAGTGTATTTGTCATTTGAATATTCTGCATCAACAATATTATTCGAAATGTCAGTATTAATTAGCTTAAATCCTGCTGATGCTATCGATGTCTCAATTTGAGTAAATATTTTTTTACTGAATACCTGGAACCAAATTTTACTTGGAAGGCCTTCGTAAGTATAAAGTGTTAGCCACCCTTTGGCTTTATCATTGTATGGTTCTAACCCAAATGACCAGCTAACTTCGTTATAAGTCTCTGAATTACCAGCTTTTGAATTATAATATTCCCATCCTTTTGCACCAATTAAAACATTTACTTCATTCCAGTTTTTCTTATTACATAGTAATATAAATTCATTTAGACTAAGTTTTTGGCCAATTAAAAATTGTGGCACGCTTAATAAAATAAGGATTATAATTCTTTTCATAATAAAAATTTTAGTGTTATGAAATTGTTTCCATTTACGTTCATCACGGAAATCTACTAAAGCTTTTGTTTTATCACGGATTTCAGACATGGTTGTTGAATTTCATGACTAAAGATAAGAAAATAATAGAAGTAGAAAACCTTCTCGTATGGCAGGAGTAGAATTTGAAACGACCATTTTTTTTCAATTATTTGATTTTAAATCTCCACCATTCCTCTCAAAAATCGCTCTACTGGAGCCAAATCATTTACTTCAATATTTAATTCATATACATCTTTTTTAGCATTGAATTTGAAGTGAGGCGTTGTCATAGGAAAATCGTTCTTGAGAAGCAAATACTGTTTTAGTGGAAGTTCTAAATAAACTGGATGTTTATCCCCAGAAAAAGCGAAACCAAATGCGTCTAAAATTTGCTGTTCGTATTCACTTTCAAAATGGCATTTTTGATAGTTAAATTCAACAGAAGCAATCCGATCGATATTGTACGTTTTATTTTTAAACGATGCAGGTTCAAAAGCCATCACCGTGCAATAGTTATCCGTAAAACCAAAAGGTTCAACTACCCTATCGGAAATTGTTTCAGAATTGATCGATTGGTATTTTTTCAAAATAACCTGTTCCATGCTTGCAATTGCATTAGAGAGCCTTTCAACAATTTTACCATTCTTGGCATTGATTAAATGACCAGCAACAATTGTCGCATCCGACGAAAGATAAATCTTACTTAAGACAGCATCCTTCAACTTACTTTTCCGTCCGTTTGTCAAAACCAATTGTTTCAAATAATCTGCTTCTTCAGGAGTGAATCGAATACCATTACTGCGGTCATTGACGATAAAAAAGCGGTTTATTTTATCACGTTGTACATCAAATCCACATTCTTTCACAAGATCCAAATAACGGTAAACTGTTCTTTCTGTGGTATCCAGTAAAGAGGCCAACTGAACGACCGTTTTTGAAGGTTCTTGCTCCAAAAAGGAAATGAATTGCAGGACACGAAGTATTTTATGCTGATTCAACATTTGCTTTATTTTCTGCAAATAATGCTATTTAGACGCACAACCGCAAACTTTTGACCTAAGTTGTCAAACTATTTTTATGCACGCTTTCACTTTTGACCTTAATTGTCAATAATGACGGGCACCTTTGATGAAAATTAAAAATAGAATTATGAAAGAAAATATAGCAATTATCAGATTTTTATTAGCCTTAGTAGCAGTTGGGTTCAGCACATACATTATTTGTACAATGTAACTTAAACGATCACCTTTGATGAAAATTAAAAATAGAATTATGAAAAAAATATTATTTTTTACAACAATATTAATTGTTTTGACAAGTTGTGCAAAAGACGTTACCCATAAATACGCTTATGAAGTAACAGGAACTGCAAATAATTACGATTTGACTATAGAGGCTGCTCCCAGTGGCACGGCACAATATACCAATATTGGTTCTGGATGGCAATATACTTGGACACAAGTAAATGACAACCCACGATTTCTTTATATATCGGCACAAAACCAAAATGGTTCAGGAACCGTTATTGTTAAAATAATCAAAGATGGAACGGTCATAGCAACTAACACCTCTTCTGGTGCTTATGTAATAGCAACAGTTAGTGGGACTTACTAAGAAACATTATTGCGTGCATTTCAACATTCTAATTCCTTTTTTGTGGGAATCACTCTAAGAAATTTAATCTAAATCAGATTCCTTTTTAAGTTTAGGAGCCAAGAATGAACGATAATCTTCGTTAATTGCCTTTACGCCTTTGTATAAAACGTATGCAACAACTAGACCACCGACAACATGCCAAGTTTTCAGTTTGAATGGAACGTTAGGTCTTCCAACTGTATTTAATGGAGCACCGAAAAGATCGTTTATAGTGTTGTAGTTTAACATTGTAAATTGATTTATATGATTTTTTTAATTAATACTTCTGAAAATTCGACTCTGTAAAGTCTGTAACTTCCAATTTGGATAAAATGGCAATTAAGTTGCGGATCAATATTGAAAAGTTCACCTTTTCCATTGTTAGAAAAGAAATCGAATCCAATGGAAGATAAATAATCCATATTAAATTTTGAGCCATTGGCTTTCAAATGAAATTGATCTAAAATCTTAAGGTTTTTTTCTTCATTATTAATTTGTTCAATAATTTCGTTCAAAACTTCCTCTGTTTCGATTAGACTTTGTTGCTCTTCTAATTTGGCTAATCTTTTCTTTTCGTTGCTATATTCATCTGCACATTCAGGGCAACAATGTTTCTCTCTTCTGTCATTGGCCATAAATTCTACTCCATCATTAAGACAAACACGGTAGCGATCGGATTCTTTGTCCATCCGGTATAGCCTTTCAATTTTTGCTTTTAATAAATTTTTTGCTTTCATTCGACAAACATACGAAATTAAAATGTATATTTGTGCGATGTTTAAATAAAAATATATGACTAATGATAATATTCAAGAATTAGAACAGACAATTAATAATCATGGAATTACACTCCAAGCCATTGAAAAAGTCTATCCTAAACTCTATGAACCAATAATGAATTTATCTATTACAGGTGTTCCAGCAAGGACTTATTTCTATTGGAAAAAATCTGGTTTGATTGAAAGTTTTGGAGCAGACGAATCTAAAAAAGGTTGGATTAAAATAAACCTTATTGAATACTTATGGATTAAGATCATTGTAATTCTGCGAGATTATGGTGTTCCTTTTGAGAAAATTAAGGAAACCAAAGAAAAACTGTTTTCAAATTACATGGACATCCTCATTACTGAGAAAGACGACTATATTGAGTTTCTGCGTGAGAGTAAGTTCAGTGAAGAGAAAATCCGCGAAATTATTCGGGTTATAGATTTGGTTAAGGAAGAAGTTAATAGTTCTCCAGAAGAATTCGAGATTTATCAAACCCTTATTGGAAATCTAGTTATGGGATTGCTTCTTAAAAATGATAAAGGATATATTACATTATCTAAAGGAGAAGATGAATATGACGTAGGCTATTTTTCAATTAAAACGATGGCCGAATTCGAATCGTTTGTTGAACCTTATTTTGAAAAGCCATGCTTGTTCATTCCAATAAGAAGTATTATCGAAGAATTTCTTGATGATGATAAAACGGAAAAAACTGCCGTGTCAATAAATCTTCTTGACCTAAAAGAGATGAAGGTAATAGAGGCAATTCGCAAAAGAGATTTCAAGGAGATAACCATTAAATTGGAAAGTAAGAAGGAAACAATCATAATTGAAATTGAAAAGGATGGGAATATTTTAGATCAAAAAGCAAAGGTAGTTAAACGGATTTTGGGCTTAAACGAATATTCTGAAGTGACAATTAAATTCCGTAATGACAAGAATCTATATTTTAAAAACAAAACAAGGATTTAAGACCCGATATTCGGCTCTAAAGTAAACACAAATTAAAACCCAAAGAAATGGCTTTTAGTTGCATTTAGCAACTCAATGTTAACACTAAAACAATGTAAAGAAATACTATCCAAAGAAGCAGATGGATTGACAGATAATGAAATTTTGGAAATGAGAGATTGGCTTTCGGTGTTTGCCGAACTAATCATAGAATCGACTGATTTCTCAGAACTACCAGTGAAAAAAATTAGAAAAAAGAAAACCAATGAACGAAAGAGCGATTATTTACACAAGGGTGTCAACGGACGAGCAGAACAACGGATACAGTCCAAGTGATCAAAAAGAAAAACTGTATAAGTTCTGTGAGAATAAGAATATTGACGTTGTAGGATTTTACCACGATGATGAAAGTGGTAAATCTTTTGATCGACCTGAATGGAAGAAAATAATGGCGTTCTTAAAAGCGAATAAAAATTCGGTTAACTACATCTACTTTTTAAAGTGGGATCGTTTTTCTCGCAATGCCACTGAAGCATACGCTGAAATAGCGAAACTTAAAAAATTGAATGTGGAAGCAAGGGCAATGGAACAGCCTTTAGACTTAGAGATTCCTGAGCAAAAGGTAATGCTCGCAATCTACCTTACAACTCCTGAAGTTGACAACGACCGCAGAGCCCTTAATATCTTTCACGGAATTAGAAGGGGAAAGAAAGAAGGTCGCTGTTTGGGGGGCTGTCCAATAGGCTATAAAAACAAACGCAATGAATCCAATCGGCCAATTATTTCTCCAGAAGGCGGTGATACTGAACGACTAGTGAAACAAGCCTTTGAAGATTTTTCTACTGGACTTTATAGTATAGACGATTTACGAAAGAAAATGAATCAAAAGGGCTTGAAAAGCAGTAAAAATGCTTTCTGGAAAATGCTTCGCAATAAAGTTTATATTGGAAAAATTTGTGTTCCTGCCTATAAGACTGAACCAGAAGAATGGGTCAATGGACAGCATGAAGGAATTATTGATGAGAATGTATTTTTCGCTTGTCAAGATATTCTTGAGGGCCGAAAAAGAAAAGTTCCTAAAACTTTCAAATTGCTTCGTGATGAATTCCCTTTACGTGGACATTTAATTTGTCCTCAATGTGGTTTGACACTTACCGCTTCTTCATCCAGAGGAAGGAGAGGTGATTATTACCCTTATTATCACTGTTCGAATGGTTGTAAAGAAAGACAAAAAGCAGAAGTGGTAAATAGTGCTTTTGTTAACCTATTGAGCGAACTGAAATTCAAAGCAAAACGACTTCAATTATTAGGTGCTATCATCAAAGGTAAAATGAAGAAGAACAACCAAGATAGCAAAACAGAAATTGATAAAATTCAAAAAGAAATTACTAAGCAAAATCTTCGCTCGACAAATGCTCGTGGACTTATGCTCGATGGCGAAATTACGTCTACAGAATACAAAGAAATTAAAATCGAAATCGAAACATCTATCACAAATTCAACAAGAGAATTGAATAAATTAAGTAACACTTTACTAAATATTGAATCCAAAATTGATGGGTGTATCGAACTGCTTTCAAACATCGAAAACCTATACATACAAAGAGATACAGCAACAAAGCAACGTATAATTGGTTCGATATTTCCTCGGAAGATGGTATATGAGAAAAATTCAGTTCGAACCCTCGAAATGAATCGTGTGGTTTCTCTAATACTCAACGCTGACAAGACTTCTGGAGGGGGCAAAAAAGAAAAGCACACCGATTTTGGCGTGCTTTCCTGTGGAGTGGTCCCAACAGGAATCGAACCTTGTTCTCCAACTTATATTTCATATTCGACTAATTTTTGCTAATTATTATAAAAAGAAAAAGCCCCGATCAAATGAATGATTGGGGCTTTTAAAAAGCGGCGTCGACTTACTCTCCCACCCTCAAAAGGGCAGTACCATCAGCGCAAGCAGGCTTAACTTCTCTGTTCGGAATGGGAAGAGGTGGACCATGCTGCTATAG
>CAMDNE010000018.1 GCA_945902745.1 Chitinophaga pinensis
GAATAGAAAGCACGAACCGCTAACAGTACCTAAAAAAAATGCTAGCATTAGTATAAGTTTTTTGCCTACAAGTTGCCGCTTCGCGAAAGTTTAGTATTTTTATGTAGGCAAAAAAGAGTACAGTATTTCGGCAACTAATTAATATTGTGTCGGTAGAAAACATTTCGGTTTCAAAGCCGCACTTCTTTTAGCTCCAAAACGTTAGGTCCAATCTGCGCAACCTGATACGTATCTCCTCCCATTCTTCACCCCAAAAAAAAGCCCAATTCCTTTCACGAAACTGGGCTTTTCTTTTTATATCGCTATTCTTAATTCACTAACAACTTATGTGAAGGAGCGAATTTTGTTAATGTAATTCCTTCCACTGCTTTTGTATATTCTTCTATCGTAGGTGTTCTTCCTAAGATTGTCGAAAGTACAACTACTGGTGTTGAAGAAAGCAATGATTCTCCTTTTTTGCCTTCTGTATCTTCCACTACTCGACCTTGGAATAAACGTGTAGAAGTTGCCATTACAGTATCTCCTTTTTCTGCTTTTTCTTGGTTCCCCATGCACAAGTTACATCCTGGACGCTCTAAGTACAACATGTTTTCATATTTCGTGCGTGCTTCGCCTTTTGGCACATTGTCATTGAATTCGAATCCAGAGTATTTTCTCAAAACTTCCCAATCACCTTCTGCTTTCAATTCATCAACGATGTTGTATGTTGGAGGAGCAACGACTAATGGCGCTTTGAATTCTACTTTACCGTTTTGTGCTTCTACGTTTTTCAACATTTGAGCAAGAATTTTCATATCACCCTTGTGGACCATACATGATCCTATGAATCCAAGATCTACTTTTTTCGTTCCACCGTAAAATGACAACGGACGAATTGTATCGTGTGTATAGCGTTTTGAAACGTCTTTGTTGTTTACGTCTGGATCGGCAATCATTGGTTCAGTGATAAGGTCTAGGTCAACCACTAATTCAGCGTAATATTTCGCAGTTGCATCTGGCGTCAAAGCTGGTTTTTCACCTGTTTGAATTTCAGCAATGCGTTTGTTTGCTTTGTTGATTAACCCTTGCAATACATTCAAGTGGTTGTCCATTCCTTTATTAATCATGATTTGGATACGGCTTTTCGCAATTTCCAATGATTCAATCAAGGTTGCATCTTCTGAAATACAAATAGATGCTTTCGCTTTCATTTCTGCTGTCCAATCGGTAAAAGTAAACGATTGATCTGCCGTCAATGTTCCAATGTGCACTTCAATTACTCTTCCTTGGAATACATTCTCACCACCAAATTTCTGTAACATTTGCGCTTGCGTTGCATGCACCACATCACGGAAATCCATGTAGCTTTTCATTTCGCCTTTGAACGTCACTTTTACAGATTCTGGAATCGGCATGGACGCTTCACCAGTTGCTAATGCCAAGGCAACAGTTCCTGAATCCGCACCAAAAGCAACGCCTTTCGACATACGTGTATGCGAGTCACCACCAATGATGATTGCCCAATCGTCGATTGTAATATCGTTCAATACTTTATGAATAACGTCTGTCATTGCATGGTAAACGCCTTTTGGGTCGCGTGCAGTAACCAAACCAAACTCATTCATGAATTTCATCAATTTAGGGATGTTAGCTTGTGCTTTTTTATCCCAAACAGATGCTGTGTGACAGCCAGACTGATATGCTCCATCCACAATTGGAGAAATAACTGTTGCAGCCATTGATTCCAATTCTTGAGCCGTCATCAAACCAGTTGTATCTTGCGATCCAACAATGTTCACTTCAACACGAACGTCTGATCCTGCGTGTAATACTTTACCTGGCGTATTTCCAACAGCATTATTATTGAAGATTTTCTCCACAGCTGTTAATCCTTGACCATCGTTCGAAATTTCTTTCGAAGGAGCAAATACTGTTGGAATGTCGATTCCTAATGTTTTACAAGCGAATGTTTGAATTTTCTTACCGAAAACGATCGCATATGATCCACCTGCTTTAATGAATTCCATTTTTTGTGGTGTCAATGCTTTCGAGATATCGATTAATTCTTTATCGCCGTTGTATAATTTTTTCGTTTTTGTGTTGATGGTTAAAACTGTTCCAGTTGCAACTGAATACGTATGCTCTAAAACAGCATCACCATTTTCATCGCGAACAAGATTTCCGTCAGCATCCGTCTTCTTTACCCAGTTTTTTAAATCCAAACCAATACCACCCGTTACATCAACAGTTGTTAAGAAGATTGGAGAAATACCGTTTGTTCCACCAACAATTGGTGCAATGTTCACGAAAGGAACGTAAGGACTTGCTTGTTTACCTGTCCAAAGTGCCACGTTGTTCACACCTGACATACGAGAAGATCCAACACCCATCGTACCTTTTTCAGCGATCAACATCACGCTTTTATCTGGATGTTGTGCACGAAGCGCTGTAATTTCAGCTTGTGCTTCAGGCGTAATCATACATTTTCCGTGTAATTCACGGTCAGAACGTGAGTGAGCTTGATTACCTGGAGATAATAAATCAGTTGAGATATCACCTTCTCCAGCAATGAATGTTACGATCTTAATTTCTTCAGGAACTTCAGGAAGTTTTGTAAAGAATTCCGCTTTCGCATAGCTTTCTAAAATTTCTTTTGCCATTGCATTTCCAGCTTCATACGCCACCTTTAAACGGTCCGCATCTGCATCATACAAATACACTTGTGTTTTCAAGACATCCGCAGCACTTTTTGCAATTGTTGCATCACTTCCCAATGCTAAATCAAGTAACACACCGATTGATGGTCCACCTTTCATGTGTGATAACAATTCCAAGGCAAAAGCTGGAGTAATTTCGTTTACGATTTCTTCCCCAAGAATAATTTGCTTCAAGAAAAGCGCTTTAGAAACTGCTGCAGGAGTTGTTCCAGGCAACGTATTGTAGATAAAGAACTTCAATGAATCGGCACGATATGCATTGTTTGTATCTTTGATCTGTGCAATCAGGTCGTTCACAATTTCAGCAGTATCAATTGGCTTCGGGTGAAGTCCTTGTGCTTTTCTTTCTTCGATTTCCTTGATGTATTCTTGATAATGATTCATAAATAGCTATTTTACTATAATCGGGTAGTTTACTAATTCGTGCAAACGAACGATTAATGACTATCTGAAAAAGCGCTAAAGTGGCACATTTACAGGTAATAATTCTATTAAAAGTTCGATGCACAAATTTAGTTAAAATCAATGGAAAAACGCAAAGGAACAAGAAAGATAATGCATAGAATATTGAAAAAAATGATTGTTTAAAACGATTAAAAAATAAGAATATCAGCCACAGATTAACCTATTCTATTATCAAATTATTCAACATTTTTCATCTTTTCTTGTCTATTAAAGTGTTTAATCTGTGCATCTGTGGCAATTATTAGACTTTATTATTTTGTCTAAATTCAATACCATCAGTCTTGTATTTCTCCCTGGATTACATCCAGTGCTAAAAACACATAACCCTAAAGGGGGTATGAATTTCAAAACAGCTGAACGTCTTAATATAGTTGGAATTTTGAGTACTTTTAAGGTAAAAAATCGAATATTGGTGCAAAATTCAGCTTGTAAAATGTACAAATTGAGAATCTTAATAGCACTTTTTTATCAACATAAAGATTTTATTCCTACCTTTGCCCCCCGCTAAGTATGACTTAGTTGGAAATTAGTATTAATAACAAATTAGTTTATTTATGAATTCTTACGAAACTGTTTTCATTTTAACTCCCGTTTTGTCTGATGATCAGGCAAAGGAAGCAGTGCAGAAATTCGAAGGCGAAATTACGTCATTGGGTGGAAAGGTCAAGCACTCTGAGAGCTGGGGATTACGCAAATTAGCGTACCCAATCCAAAAAAAATCAACAGGATTTTATTTCCTAGTTGAATTCGACGCTGAAGGAAGCGTTGTTGCAGGTTTAGAATTAGCAATGAAGCGTGATGAGCGTTTGATGCGTTTTTTAACTGTAAAAATGGAAAAAGACCATTTAGCATGGGCTGCAAAGCGCAGAGCTAGAATGGGAGAAAAGAAAACTGCTACACCAGCAGAGGCTTAATCATTAACATTTAAAAACGTAAAATCATGGCACAAAACGATATTCGCTATTTGACTCCGATTAACATCGAAATCAGAAAAGATAAATATTGCCGTTTTTCAAAAAGCGGAATAAGATTCATCGACTATAAGGATCCTAATTTCTTATTGAAATTGATCAACGAGCAAGGAAAAATCTTACCTCGTCGTATCACAGGAACTACTGCAAAATACCAAAAGAAAGTAAACAAAGCGATTAAGCGTGCACGTCACATCGCTGTACTTCCTTACGTAGCAGATATGTTGAAATAAGACGATTGTTAAACAGGATAAAATATTAAATCATGGAAGTAATTCTAAAGAAAAACGTTGACAAACTTGGATACGCGAATGAAGTAGTTACGGTAAAGAATGGTTATGGTCGTAACTTCCTTATTCCTCAAGGATACGGAATATTAGCTACTGCATCTGCTAAAAAAGCGCATACAGAAGTTATGAAACAAAAAGCTCACAAAGAGACTAAGTTATTGGCTGAAGCGCAAGAAATTGCTGCTAAACTAGAAGTTCTTACTGTTACAATTGCTACTAAAGCAGGTGAAAACGGAAAGATTTTTGGATCTGTTAATACAGTTCAATTATCTGAAGCATTGAAAAAAGCTGGTTTCGACATCGATCGTAAATCACTTAAAATTAAAGATGAGCCAATTAAAGAAGTTGGAACATTCGAAGCTGAAGCTAATCTTCACAAAGGAGTTAAGCCAGTATTCAAATTTGAAGTTATTGGAGAATAATCCAATTCAAATAATTATTAAAAACCGATTCAGCAATGAGTCGGTTTTTTTGTGTTTGATATTTTTATTTTTTTTAATAAGATATAAAAGACAAAATGAGTTCCTTCGAAATTGCTCAGAACATTTTGACAGTGTTTCTGCGCTTATCGACGATATCAGCGGGAGAACAAAAAACAATTCCCGCAGATAACGCAGATAAAAGCACTAAAGGATTTATCGTTATACATTCTTTGAGCTCAATTTGAGGTATACATACGACCAGTCAATTGTTCGTTCAAGACGTTTGTGTATAAACGATCTCACCGTTTTCATTGAAGTAATTGAGTTCTAACAAATAACCTGCTTCGTCATAAACGAATTCAACGTAAACAAACTTAGTTCCGTAAAACAAGGGATCTGCCATAACTGGCTTGCCTTTTTTATTGAACAGACTTATTCTACTTACATTTCCTAATTCATTATAAGAATAATTTATGCGATGACAACCTTCTAAATTGTTCATCTTTTTGCCTTTTTTATTCAAATACTTGATCTCGCTAATTTTATCTCCTTCAACATAAGAAGTAGCAATTTGATATGCACCTTGAGGATCTGCTGTTGGTTTGTTTAATGCATTAAAGAATGCTTTTTTTATGACTTGATTGTTTTCATTCACAAAAGTGTACTTAGCAATTCCTAATTCGTCCTGCCATAATTGCCCTTTATGATTGTAAAAAGCTATTTCTGAAAGCGAAAAATTAGAATCGTATTGATATTTCACGGTTGCGTAACCTATTGTTGGATTTAACAATTCCATTTCAGTATTGTAACGGTCAACTTGTACAATTCCACCCATGCTATTATAAGCTGTTTTGTAAATGGAAATCATATATTCATCAACAGCACGATTGCCATCCATGTCAAAGTATGCCATTTCAATTTCATTGCCTACTTCATCGCGTTTATATTCAATTTTAGCATAAGACAAATCATTAAAATAAGCATTAACAGGATTCAATTCAGTGTCAAAATAGTGGGTTGACAATAGATAATAATCATCTGAATACGTATTTAGTTCTTGGTAGAAATTTTGTTCACACAATATATGCTTACGATCCAAATCATAGTGACTTGTTGAAATTAGCAAACTATTTTCTGCTGTATAAGAATAGCGAATGCGGAAATCGTAAATTTCATCTTCTCCCAATAATTCTCCTTCAATTCCATATGCTTTTTCATAAACACTCGATTCTTGTTCAATGTACTTCTCATACTTATATGCTCCAGTATTATCAGACATAGGACTGCCATTAGCATCAAGATAGGTTTCAGTGATTATTCCTTCTTCATCCTGATATTCATCAACCACAATAAAAACACCAAATGAGTTTATAATTGGTTGGTCCAACGAATCCAAATACTTTTCATACGTAATTCGCCCTTTGGAATCTTTGTGAATTTCCTTGCCAGCAAAACCCATTTGTCCATTTACTTTTTGATGTTTTGCATTGTAATAAAATTCAGTATAAATACCCGAATTTAAATCTGCTTTATAAGCAATTTCATGGATTCCAAACTCATCTTCGAATGTTTCACCGTTCTTATTGTATGTTTTTGTGGATGTCAAACTTCCATTTGAATCATAAATTGAACGTGTTTCACAAGGAGTAATATACGTTAACGTTTCTTCCGTTTCATAAATATATTCTGTACTGATATAATCCACACGTTCATTTTCAAAACCATACATTATTTTACCAGTCTCATATCCATTCTTGTCATAGGAATAAACGGTATAAGCAACATTATAGCCTGAATTATTAAGCTCATTTGCTTGATTGTAGCTTTTAATCGTAATAAAATTCCCATAATCGTCATAGGTATATTCACGTTTTTCATATTGAATAGCGATTTCTTGATCTAAAATTTCATGAATAGTTTCTGTTTCCACTTGTTTAAACTTATTTAACTTCACATCTACAATTCCCAAACCTCGATAACTATATTCATAAGGTGAGTCACCTTCCATTTGTAATTGAATCAACTCATTTTTTGAATCATAAACAAAAGCTAAAATAGATTCATTGAAATACTCATCTTCTAAATTTGAAGTTTTATGAATTATTTGTGAGACGCTCTTCCCTTCATATTTTACTTCATAATAATCTTCTGAACGAAAAGTTTCGCCAGACCAATCAATGATTCTGTTAAATATTAATTTAGAATCAGCTTCATATTCAAATTCTAACATTACGGCAGATAATACTTCAGAATACAAGTTATAACCTGAAATTCTCTCGAAACTTTCAATTGAAGAGACACGGTTTTCATCGTCATAATTGAACACATAATGATTTGACAAATGCGCTTGAATGGAATCTATGGGATAAACACCGACATATTCTCCAAAAATTGTTTGATAAACATTTCTGTAATATTTTTTAGATTGAGAATTTGATGTAAAACTTACAACAAGGATGAGGAAAATGAGGATTTTTTTCATGTAGATATTTTAGTTAAAGTTAAGATAATACCGATTAGTCTTTGATAATACTGGAATAAAAATCCAGCATAACCAAAATCCAGATCGGCATTACACCAAAATTAAGTGAAGGAGAAATCAACATTTAAATATGGTATAAAAGGTAAATGAAGTTGAGTATTTTGAATCAAATTCTTTTTTTTTAGTTGGAATATGCATCTTTGCACTATGCGCATTTTTTACTTCTTTCAGATTGTATTTTTTTCCATAATTATTGCTGGTTGTAATGAGAATCTAAAACAAAATGGACCTCATGAAAACGATGAAATCCAATTTGCAAAACACGTTCAAATAGAAAAGTCGGACAGTCTACTTTTGTTACACATTCTTGATCCAGAAAAAAATACAATTGAAAAAAAATATGCCTTAACACGAAAATTGGAAACGACAATTCCAAAAGGGTATTCTCGCATCATGATACCGATTAAGTCTATCGCCGCTTTATCCAGCACACAAATAGGGATGCTTTCTGTGTTAAATCAAGAGAAAGTAATTAATGGAATTGCTGACAAAAACTATGTATGGAATTCCAAAGTTCTTTCAGGAGTTAAAAAGGGTCAAATCGATGAAGTTGGATTTGAGGGAATGATTGCCCTTGAAAAATTGATTAAAATCAAACCATCAATTGTTATGTACAGTGGTTTTGGTAAAGAATTTCCACACCAAAAGCAGTTAGAACAAATCGGCATTCAATGTGTCCCAAATTACGATTGGAAAGAAATGAATCCACTTGGAAAAGCAGAATGGATAAAAGTTTTGGGAGCGTTGACAGATCAATTAGAGGAATCAGAAAACTATTTCAATCAACTGGTTAAAGAATATGATTCATTGAAGAGACTCGCACAAAAGTCAAGGATTTCTCCAACTGTTTTCAGTGGGAATATCACAGGTGACATTTGGTATACACCAGCAGGAGAGAGTTTCACAGCACAACTTTTTAAAGATGCAAATCTTGAATATGTTTATAAAAAAACAAAAGGCACAGGAAGTTTGGCTCTAAGTTTCGAGAAAATTCTTTCAGAAAATACGAAAACGACTTATTGGCTTAATCCAGAGCATCCAAGTATCCAAGAAATTCTTGAAATGAATCCAAAAATGAATTTTTTCGATGCTGTGAAAAACAAGAATGTTTATTGTTATTCAAATAACATGAATTATTATTGGGAAATGAGTGCGATTCAACCTCAACATGTTTTGTCTGATTTAATTCAATTATTACATCCTGATGTGAAGCTTCAAAAAAAGCTTTATTTTTATAAAAACATTTGTCAATGATTACTAAGAAACGGAACCTGTTTCTCTATTTCGTACTCTTTTTGATATTGATTCTTTCAATTGTCGGGCATCTTTTTTCAGGACAAATTGATATTTCCTTTTCAGATTATTGCGATTCCATTTTTCACTTTGACCCAGAAAACACGAATCAATTGATTGCACGAGAATTTCGAATCCCACGCCTTTCAATGGCAATCATCGCAGGTGCTGGTCTTTCCATTTCTGGAATGTTGATGCAAACATTGTTTAATAATCCTTTGGCTGGACCTTACGTTCTTGGGATTAATTCAGGTTCAAGTCTTTTTGTTGCGTTCACCATGATGACAGGAATTTCCTTTTTTCAAAGTGATTTTGGAATCATTACAAGTGCTTTAATTGGCGCTTTGGTATTTGGATTTATCATTTTAGGCTTTTCGATATTTGTGAAATCGCATATTTCATTGTTGCTTATTGGATTGATGCTTGGAAGTTTTACAGGAGCATTAATTTCGGTTTTACAAACCTTTAGCAGTGCACAAGAATTAAAATCCTTCACTATTTGGACGATGGGATCATTACAACACGTTCAATTGAGTCAACTTCCGATCATTTCGATCATTTTTATTCTTGGAATTGGCTTGAGTTTATTTTTAATAAAACCATTAAATGTTCTTGTTTTAGGAGAGAAATCGAGTGAGATTTTAGGCATTCATATCAAAACCATTCGAATTGCAACTATAAGTATCACTGCTATTTTTGCAGGAATTATCACTGCTTTTTGTGGACCAATTGCATTTGTTGGATTGGCTGTTCCAAATATTGTACGAACAGTTTTTAAAACACAATCGCATGGTAAATTAATCGTTGGGAATATCTTAATAGGTGCAACATTTTTGGTTATTTCAGATGCAATTATTCAATACTTGGAACAATGGATTCAATTGCCAATAAACGCGTTTACGTCAATTATTGGTGCCCCATTACTCATTCTCATCGTTTTAAAAAGGTTAAAATGATACGATTCAACAAGTGTGAAATAGGTTATAAATCAGTATTGATTCGAATTCCCGAATTGAACTTAATAGCTGGAAATATTTATGCTTTAATTGGTGCGAATGGTTCTGGGAAATCAACATTATTAAATACAATAATCAATAAAAAGTCACTTTTAGGTGGAGAATTATTCATTGATTCTAAAAGTCACGTTACTTTTTCTGCGAAAGAACTCGCTCAAAAAATCGCTTACGTTGATTCCAAATTTGATGGGGTTGAATTTTTAACTGTTGAAGAATATATTAGTCTTGGACGAACACCCTACACAGATGCTTTCGGTCGCATAGGAGAAAAGGATAACCAAGCAATATTAAAAGCAATTGAACTTTTAAATCTAAATTCATTCAAAGATAAATTTACTGTCAATTTAAGTGATGGGGAAAGACAACTCGTTGCAATTGCTAGAGCTTTGGCTCAAACCACCCCAATTATTGTGTTGGATGAGCCAACAGCTTTTCTAGATTATGGAAACAGAATTAAATTGATTCACCTACTTTCTAAAATTGCTCTTGAAGAACAAAAATGCATTGTATTTTCTTCTCATGACATTGATTTGTGTTTGGACTATAAAATTCAGATGCTCATTGTCAATCAACAAAATAAAACGATGGAATTATGCCCTTCTGATATTTCTAAAAAAGAGGTTTTAGGAATTGGTTTCGGAATTCAATGATGTGACCTAATTCTTAATTATTCGATATTTAATTCCTTCTATCGATAAAAAATAGATTCCATTATTCAGAAATCTTATATCAATCGTATCTGATGTTTTAATTGAATCAATGAATTTTCCAAAAACATCAAATAATTCAACAGTCAATATTTCAGCACTATTTGCTTTTATGGTGACAATTCCATTAGTTGGATTAGGCGAAATAGAATAATTATTGGTAAATTCTTCCAGTCCAACAATTGTATAAACATAAATTGTGCTCAAACGAATGCATCCATCTGCATACGTAACTTCAACAGTATAATTACCCGTTAATGTGGGTAAAATCGATATACTGTTAGAATTACTTATAACATTACCTTCATAATACCATTGATAACTTATTCCACTAACGGAAGAAATTAGATTTCCAGTGTTTTCTGTAATAACTGGTAATACGTTCTCTGTGCACGTTGTTTGCCCAATAATCCCAGCCATAGATTGAATATCAGTCATGTACTCATCTTTCGCTGCACAATTATTTCTCAAGTAATAATCCAACCAATTATCTAATAAGGCATAGGTAGTTTGCTGCTGCTGTGAACGCGTTATTGTTACTCCACTAATGGTTGCTGTTTCACCGAAATCGCAGAAAAAATCTGTTTGAGCAAAATAACAATGACCTCCACCTAAAATATTTACAAAAGCTTTACATGACGATGCTAATCCATTGTACATAGGAATATGGTGGTCAATTGGCGGTGTAACGCCGTCTCCACTGCCAGAAAAAATCAAGGATGGCTTGGTTACTGAAGCAGCAGATGCAATAGAGGAAACGCCATTTGTACTCGATTCAGCAGGTGCCAATCCAATTAACGTTTTGAAATTAGTATTTCCATTTGAGGACAATGAATCAGCTGCTAAAAAAGCTGCTCCTCCTCCCATTGAATGGCCCATTAATGCCGTTTCAGGAGCAACCGCATTGAATAAAACCGAAGAGCCTAACTGACCTTCATCCTGAATTTTAGTTACTAAATATTGTAAGTCCCAACCGAAATTTTGGTGATCGACAGTTAAAGCTGATTCAGTTTTTGGGAATACCAAAATGTAACCTAGCGGCGTATAATGCTCCCAAATATTTTGGTATGCACTCCAAGCCATTACAAAACCATGTCCGAAAACGATTACTGGAAATTGTCCAGATGCAGCGGTTGTATTATTTCCAGCCGTTAAAGAAGGGTAATATATTTCCGTTGCGATTGAGCGGTTAGAACGACTAGCATCGATATACGTTATCGTGGTATGCCCAATTTGATACTGAGCATTTAATTGTACAAAACAATTACCTATCAGTAGTAAGAAAAGGTATTTCATATTATTTTAATTGATCTTTTAATTACTATTCAATAAACAAATTTTTCTTCGTTTTTGTTTACGAATAAATAATTAGATCTAAAATAAAGAAATTTAGCAAATACATTATGCTTTTTTTTGTCGATTCACAAAGAGATACAAATTTTTCACTCCTTAATAAATTTTCCTCGTCTTAAAATGTTTTGTTTAGAATCTAACACAACAATATTATACATGCCCTTTTCCAAATTAACGATATCAATTTCTGAACCTGTTACAGAAAGTACATTGGCACCCATTAAATCATAAATTTCTACGTGAACGTCTAACTCACTTTGAATAGTTAATATATCGGTCGCTGGATTTGGGAAAAACTCACACGGCACTTTCAATTGCTCCTCAACGCCCACACCCGAACAATTTGTTAAGACAACATTGTTCGCGCCTGCTGAAGTCATTTTATTAATCGACCAATAACTTGAACCATTTGAATTATAGGAAAAGTAGACATCATTCGATGCTGCCCAAACTGGGAAATAATAATACGCTCCACCATTTGAAGTAGTGATCTGATTCCAATTTGAGCCATCTAAATCAGCAATTATAATATCCGAACCATTATTGTACCCTACAAATTCTGTTGTTAGGAAAATAATTTTTGTGCCATCTGGACTAAACGTCAATCCACCTTCCGAAGTACCAAATGAATTTGGCGGGGTAATATCCACCCAATTGGAACCATCAGTATTCATTCGGGTATAATGATTATCTGCATTATATCCCATCGAAACATAAATGTAGTTCCCCGTTGGATCATAAATTGGTGCCGATTGCCAATAAGCTCCAGCTACTTGCGTTATTTGCGTTCTATTGGACCCATCTGAATTCATTGTGAAGATTTCTGGATAGGCGTCTAAATCCCATGCTTCAAAAACAATAGTTTGACCAGTTGGTGAAAAATTCGGAAATCCATCATGAACAGAATTGTTCGTTAATTGGATTTGATTTGTCCCATTTGAATTCATCATCCAAATTTCTGATGTGGTACTAGCATCTCCTGATTGCCATATCACCTTTGAACCATCAGGACTTTCATGCGCAAATAGGTTATTCACCGAGGTATTGGTTAATCGTATCAAATTTGAGACTCCATCAATATCACTTTTATAGATCTCATAGTTTCCTCCTGGACTATGTCGATCTGAAGAGAAATAAAGATTTTGCCCATCACTTGAAAGCGAGACAAATAAATTATTGCAATTCATACTCGATTGAGCATGCATGAAAACTGTAATAAAAAACGCAGAAAATGTAAAAAGTACTTTCATAATTAAATTTTAATAATACAAATTTAAAGTACGTTTCACTTTTCTAAAATGAGATTAATCAGCTCAAAAAATGATGTTTATCACATGATTAAAATAATTTCAACCCGCCCAGCCTTCTCGATCTAAACTTCTAAACTGTATTGCTTCAGCTAGGTGATTTGATTCGATTTTCTCCGAGTTTTCAATATCAGCAATTGTGCGTGCAACCTTTAAAATGCGATCGTAGGCACGAGCAGACAATCCCATTCTATCCATTGCGGTTTTCAAAATAGTTCTTCCCGTTTCATCAATTTTACAAAAACTGTCTAAATCATTTTGTGTCATTTGAGCATTACAATGCATTCCTGATCTTTCATGAAATCTTCTTTGTTGAATTTTACGGGTTGCTTCCACCCTTTTACGAATTTCTTTACTTCCTTCAATAGGAACATCGGTTGTTAGTTCATCAAATGAAACGGGTGTAACTTCTACATGTAAATCAATTCTGTCTAAAAGAGGTCCTGAAATTTTATTCAAATAACGCTGAACGATGCCAGGCCCGCAGACGCATTGTTTGTCTGGATGATTATAATATCCACATGGACACGGATTCATTGCGGCTACGAGCATAAAACCAGCAGGATAATCCACTGAGAATTTTGCTCTGGAGATTGTTACACAGCGATCTTCTAGTGGTTGTCGCATTACTTCAAGAACTGTGCGTTTATATTCTGGCAATTCATCTAAAAACAAAACGCCGTTGTGAGCGAGTGAAATTTCACCAGGTTGTGGATAACCGCCTCCACCGACAAGTGCCACATCCGAAATTGTATGATGGGGCTTTCGAAATGGCCGTTGGGTGATTAATCCTTTTTCTCCTTTGATTTTACCTGCGACGCTGTGAATTTTTGTAGTTTCCAATGCTTCTTCCAAACTCATTGGAGGCAAAATTGTAGAAAGTCGTTTTGCTAGCATCGATTTTCCTGCTCCCGGAGGACCAATCAGAATAACATTGTGTCCGCCAGCTGCTGCAATTTCAAAAGCTCGTTTGATGTTCATTTGGCCTTTGACATCTTTGAAATCAACTTCAAGTTCTTCGACCATTCGTTCAAATTCGGCTACAATATTTACAACTGAAGGAACAATTATTTCTTCTCCGTTTAGAAATTTCACCACTTCCATGAGATTATTTACGCCCAAAACATCTAATCCAGCAACAACAGCAGCTTCGTTGGCGTTTTCCATTGGAACAATAATTCCTTTGTATCCTTCTTTTTTAGCCTGTAAAGCGATTGGCAAAATTCCTTTCAACGGATTAAGGTTTCCGTCTAAAGATAGTTCACCAATTAATATATATTCGGCCAATTTATCGATTACAACTTGTTCGCTAACTGCTAATATTCCAATTGCAATAGGTAAATCAAATACAGAACCTTCTTTTCGAATATCAGCTGGTGCCATATTAACTGTTATTTCTTTTCCAGGGAATTTTAGGTCATTATTTTTAAAGGCTGCTTTGATTCTTTGTTGACTTTCTTTTACCGCACTATCTGGTAATCCAACGAGAAAAAAATTTACACCAATTCCAAGATTAACTTCAATTGTGATAGTTGTTGCATCTATTCCAAAAACGGTGCTACTGTAGGTTTTTACTAACATAAATGGTTGTATTCTGATTAAACATTTATATTAAGATAGTGAAATAGTTGAGTTGTTTCAAACTATTTTCAAGAAAACTTTACCCCTATAAAACTGATAGTTTAAAGTTTATAACTGATAGGTTTAATTTAAAAATACAGCAAAGAAAAAAACCGATGTCTTGTGAACATCGGTTTTAATATTTTTGTCAAAACGTTGAAAATTAACGCTTGTGCATTGGCTCTGAAGACACAGTTAGACTTTTTCTTCCTTTACGACGACGTGCCGCTAAAACTCTACGACCGTTTTTAGTTGCCATACGACTTCTAAAACCGTGCTTGTTTCTTCTCTTTCTAACTGATGGTTGAAACGTTCTTTTCATGATATATTACTTAATTCTGTTGTCAAAAATTCGGATTGCAAAGATAGCGTAATTTTCAAAAAAACAAACTCTTTCAAATAAAAAAACTAAAAAAGAATCAAAACCCGTTTTTCAGGGTTATTTTTGTAGTCTAAAAATTACAATATAAAATGCTCAGACCAAACAAAGATAAATCAAAAAAAGTCAAACTTACAAAAGAAAGCATTCAAAAGGCAAAAGGCATTTTCACGTATTTAAAGCCTTATCGTGGGGCGTATTTAATTGGTTGGTTTTTCTTGATTTTATCAACATCTGCTGGATTACTTTTTCCTTTTTTAATGGGTCAATTATTAGGCGGTGGTTCAACAAGTGCGACACCAACTTCTGCAGCAGATTCAGTTCAATTAATCAATTTAAAAAACATCAATACCGTAGCGATTGTGCTGTTTATTCTTTTCGGAGTACAATCTGTATTTTCCTATTTCAGAGTAGTGATTTTCACCAATGTTACTGAAAATGCTTTACGTGATATTAGGAAATCGGCATTTGACAAGTTGATTTTTATGCCAATGGACTTTTTCAATCAGAATAAAGTAGGTGAATTAACAAGTAGGATTTCGTCTGATATCACACAACTTCAAGACACCTTAAAAACAACCGTTGCAGAATTCTTTAGACAAGTAGTAATTATTGCTGGTGGTATTGTTTTTCTATTATTCCTATCATGGAAATTAGCATTAATCATGCTAGCTACGGTTCCAATTATGGCAATTATTGCTGTATTTTTCGGTCGATTTATTCGAAAACTTTCTAAACAAGCACAAGATCAAGCAGCTGAATCCAACTCAATTATTGAAGAATCATTAATGGGAATAGCGAATGTAAAATCATTTACCAATGAACATTTCATTCTAAGAAAATATGGCAAAGCAATAGAAGAAATTCGAGCGTTGAACATAAAGAGTGGTGTTTGGAGAGGATTGTTTATCTCCTTTATTATCTTTTGTTTGTTTGGGGCAATAGTTTTTATTGTTTGGCAAGGATTATTAATGACACAAGGTCCAAATCCAGAATTATCTTCTCAATCTTTCTTTTCATTTGTCATGTATACCATCATGATGGGTGCTTCCATTGGCTCTATCCCGGAACTTTACGCAAGTATTCAAAAATCGATTGGTGCAACGGAAAATTTAATGGATATCATCAATAATCCAAGCGAAAAACAACTTTTAAAAGGGCAATTAAAGCCTGCTATATTGGGAAATGTTGAATTTCTAAAAGCTGGTTTTTCTTATCCTCAAAGAAGTGATATTTCGGTTCTTAATGGTATCTCATTTGCGGCTAAATCAAATGAAACAATCGCACTTGTTGGATCTTCTGGATCTGGAAAATCTACAATTTCTTCACTTTTAATGAATTATTACACACTCAATTCGGGGAATATTCTTTTTGATGGTGTAGATATTCAAGATATTGATGTCGAATATTTGAGAAGTCAAATGGCCATGGTACCGCAAGAAGTAATTTTATTTGCAGGAACAATTAGAGAAAATATCAGTTTCGGGAAGACCGAAGCAACAGAAGCTGAAATCATTGATGCTGCTCAAAAAGCGAATGCATTAGAATTCATTAATTCATTTCCAGAAGGATTAGAAACACAAGTTGGAGACCGTGGAATTCAATTATCAGGTGGACAAAAACAGCGCATTGCTATTGCAAGAGCGATCATTAAAAACCCTACAATTCTAATATTGGACGAAGCAACATCAGCATTGGATTCAGAATCGGAAAGACTTGTTCAAGATGCTTTAGATAAATTAATGGTTGGTAGAACATCTTTTGTGATTGCTCACCGTTTATCTACAATTAAAAACGCGGATAAAATCTTAGTAATTCAAAATGGGAACATCATTGAGACTGGTACGCACGATGAATTAATAAAAGACAATGGCGTTTACAATAATTTGGTGGAATTGCAGGGAATTGAGCTGAGTTGATTTGATTCCAATTATAGAAAATGATTAAAGGAAAAAAAAGGAAAAAGGCTACTTCGACAAGCTCAGTAACCAATGTTAAACACTACATAAATTTCGACAAGCTCAGTACAGCGCTTTTTACGTCATTCTTATTAATGATGTTAGCTTCGTGTTCTACTCAAAAAGCGCCATTAGAAGAATTCAAAAAGTTAACTGGAACCTGGGTTGAAGTGAATGGTGATTCTAAATTCACTGAAACATGGACTTGGAAAAACGACACATTATTAACTGGTTCAAGTGTAATGACTGTCGGAAAGGATACTGCATTCTCTGAAAAAATTGAATTGGTGGCACAAAACGATTCAATCTATTATATTCCTGCTGTTTCCAATCAAAATCATGGAGAAATAATCCGTTTTGGGTTAATTTCCAAAAAAGTAAACGAATGGATTTTCGAAAATAAAAAACATGATTTTCCAACACAAATTATTTACAAATTCAAAGAAAAAGACTCCTTGATTGTGGTTGTGAAAGGAACTGAAAAAGGTCGTAAACAAGAATATATTTTTCGGATGAAGAAAAGGGAATAAGGTAAAAGGAAGAAGGACCCTTCGACTAACTCAGGGACAGAAAAGGAAATGATTAAACGGGAAAGAAGGAAAATTAAGGAAAAAGGAAGAAGTAAAAAGTAATTTGACTCCATGGAATCTCACTTTTACCTTTTTTACTACTGTTATCATCCAGCGTAATCCTTGAAAATCTTATTCAACCATTTCAGCATAGCGAACATCAATAATGCAGCTGCGCCAAGCAATATAAAGTTGACATAGAAAAAGTTCTGTTTATTTTCATAACCATCCCACAAACTGCTTAATACACCAGAAAGTTTATTCCCGATTGAAGTTGCAAGAAACCATCCTCCCATCATCAAAGCTGTCAATCGCGGTGGACTTAGTTTACTTACCATAGATAATCCCATCGGACTTAAGAAAAGTTCACCAATCGTTATTACGGCATAGGACGAAATGAACCACCAAGCTGACGATTTGATTGCGCCATTTTGACTTGCATATACGGCTCCTACCATCACCAAACATGACAATGCTGAGATCACCAAGCCAAAAGCAATTTTAGTTGGCGTAGAAGGTTCTTTTTTTCTTCGTTTTAAAAAGGCAAAAAAGGCAAGAATTAAGGGAGTTAAAGCAACAACCCAAAATGGATTTACCGATTGAAAAATGTTTGTATTGAAAGCATAAACCGCTTCTCCTTCTTTCGGTTTGTCTTCATCCTTCAAATTTTTATAATAATTCGGATAGCTAATTTCTTTATGATTTTTATCGGCAGTTCGAAATTGGTGATCCATCACAACAACTGAATCCTTTTTATATGGAATTGTATCCACAAGATGCAACGTTTTCATCGTTGGCAACATGGCCGTTGGAATAGCTCGATCAGTATATCGATCTGCCCAAGTACTTAATGTTGAACCATTTTGTTTGAAGACTGCCCAAAAAGCGATTACCACACCGAATATTGCCAACATTGCTGCAATAGGTCTTTTTTCTTCTGGTGGTGATTTATACAATAGTCTGCCATAAAAGAACACGACAGGAATACAACCAAACAAAAATGCATCTGTCGATCGACTTCCAACGATGGGTTCAGGTAAAAAATATCCTATTAGTCCAAAACCAATTGCTGGTAATAAAATTACACCAAATATCTGCAAAAGAGGCATGTCTTTTCCGGTAGCTGGTTTAATAACGTCCACATGTTTGAAGTGCTTTGTTCCAGCCCAAAAAATAACAATCCCAATAAACATTCCTACACCTGCTGCTATAAAAGCTGCTCCCCATCCAATTGAATTATACAATGCTGCAGCAAAGAAATTACAAACAAAAGCACCAATATTGATTCCCATGTAGAAGATATTATACCCCTCATCTTTTCTAGATTTGTATTCTTCGTTATTGTATAAATTACCTAACAACGTTGAAATATTTGGTTTAAAAAACCCATTTCCTAGAATTACAAGCAACATGGAAAGATAAAGCATATTTAAGTCATGAATCGACATTAGGCAATACCCTACTCCCATCAAAAAGCCTCCAAATATTATCGAGCGTCTATAACCTATAACTCTGTCTGCTAAAAGTCCACCTACAAAAGGTGTAAGAAATACAAAAGCAATAAACGTCCCATATAAATCTGAGGCTTCAGCCTCTGTCATTGAAAATCCATCAACTGTATCTTTTAAATAAAGCGTGAAGATTCCGATCATTAAATAGTAACCGAAACGTTCCCACATTTCTGAGAAGAATAAAAATGGTAAAGCTTTTGGGTGTTTGCGTTGTTTCATTATCATTTATTTTGGATGAAGATTCAAAAAAAAACAGTCCCCAAAAAAGAGGACTGTTTCAAAAATACTATAAATTCTAATTAACGCACACCGTGCATCATTTTTAATAACTTTTTAGAAAGTAGGAATAAAATCACTGAAGCTCCTCCAGCCATGAATACAAAAATCATGAAGAAATTATATAAATTTTCTATTTTAATCCCTAAGAAAACAGGTTTCTCTGGTTTTAGATTCCATACTTCAATTGTGTTTGTATCAGGTTTTCCTTTCTTACCAACAACATTTTTTACAACATATAATGTTTTGGCGTCTTCACTTAAGAATTTCGCATATGCAAACTTAGGATCAGAACCAACGATTTGTTTCAAGTGGAATTCAGAGACTTCATTTTCAGATGCTTTCACTGGAGTAATAGCAACTAATGAATCTGCTTTTCCTGGTCCAGAACCAAACATGTTTACTTTGAAATTTTCAACGAAGCTCAATTCTTTTTCTTTTTCAAAACTATCTGAAACAAGCTCAATATTAGCAACTGAATTTGGATGCATTGCAGCTAATTTAACAACAAAATTACTGTCTAATTGAACATTCTTATTCATTAAAGAATCAGTGGTGTTAAAGGTAAAACTTGAAGCAGGAACACTTGTTTCCATGTGAACTTCTTCAGGATACAATGAACTTAAATCACCAGCAAATTTATTTGCTGTAGCGGTGGATAAGAACCAAACTCCCATTAATAAAGAAGCAAAACGGATTGGCGCAAGTTTCACAACCATAGATAATCCAATTGGCGACAAACAAAGTTCTCCAAACGTATGTACCGTATAAAGTGTAACTAACCAATACATGCTTACTTTCAAGCTAGGATCTAAATCCTTTACGCCCATTGCAATTATCAAATAACCTAAAGCCAATAAAAATAATCCCATTGATTGTTTAACAGGAGAGGATGGTTCTCTGTTTTTCTTTCCTAATTTCGTCCAAAGGATAGCGAAAATTGGAGCAAAAATAACGATAGCAACAGCATTTATACTTTGGAAATAAGATGATGGAATCTCAGTTCCAAACATGTGACGATCTGTTTGCTCTTGTGCGAAGAATGTCAATGAAGCTCCTGCTTGTTCGAATGCTGACCAAAAGAATATTACGAAAAAGGCAATAATAAAAATAACCCATATTTTTTGCTTTTCAACAGGAGTTAAGCTTTTATCAGTAATAATAGAAGCAGGAGCAATAATACATGCAGTGTAAATAAAAGCACCAATTAAATCCAATGCTACAATTCCTTTGAAGAAAATGAACAAAACAAGTGAGATAACGCTCCAGTTGATTATTTGCTTATAATTAATTTTCTTCCCTTCAACTTTAACCTTAGGTACTTTAATTGGTTTTGCACCAATGGCTGAACCTGTTGGAGAAACAATATATTTGTTTTTTAATAATTCAAATGAAATAATACTGATAATCATCCCAATACAAGCAGCTAAGAATCCCCATTTAAATGCAGCAGGAACAACAAGTCCATCCGTATCATAAACTTCTCCTAATGTTCCACAAACTAATGGCGCTATAAATGCCCCTAAATTGATACCCATATAGAAAATCGTAAATGCTGAATCTACTCGTTTATCTCCTTCTGGATATAATTGACCAACCATTGTAGAGATATTTGGCTTAAAGAAACCATTACCGAAAATCAAAAATCCAAGTCCAGTAAACATCATAGTAGTTGCAAAGCCTACTTCAGTATAAAAACTTCCGGCTAGGAACATGAAAAATTGACCAATTGCCATCATGATACCACCAATGAAAATCGATCTTCTATTTCCCCAGTATCTATCAGCAACATAACCACCAATAAGCGGTGTCAAATAAACTAATCCAGTATAATTACCGTAAATTGTAGAAGAAAGGGATTTATCGAACATCAATGCATTCACCATGAATAAGGTGAAGATTGCTCTCATTCCATAGTAACTAAATCTTTCCCACATTTCTGTGAAAAACAATAGATATAATCCTTTTGGATGTCCTTTTTGTACAGAATTTTCCATATAATATTATAGTTTAAGGCGTGAAAATATAAAAAATTATTTAAATATTCGTTGTTTGAATGGTAACTATTGGTTAAATGTTAGTAAACATACATACACATTATAAGAGTGCTGATTCTATTGAAATAGTCAATTATTCTGACATATTCGATTTTCCTAGTTATTATTCTTTTGGAATTCATCCATGGGATTCTGAGACTAATGGTTTAAAGATTAGCGAAATAGAAAATAAAGCACACGACAAATTCATGTTAGCAATTGGCGAAATTGGTCTTGACAAAGTTAAAGGACCCGCATTTGAAATTCAAAAATCATGTTTTATTAATCAAGTTTTAATTGCTGAAAAAATAAATAGGCCTGTGATAATTCATTGCGTAAAAGCGTGGAATGAAATCGCAGCTATCAAAAAACAACTTCAGCCCAAACAAACTTGGATTTTTCATGGATTTAGTAAAGCTGCAATTCTAGAAAGTGTTCTGCAAGAAGGTTTGATGATCAGTATTGGTGCGGGAATAATGAATAACACAAAATTACAAGAAGCACTTCTGAGGATTCCAACTGATCGCCTATTTTTAGAAACGGACGATTCACATATCACCATTTTAGAAGTCTATAAGAAAGTTTCAACTTTAAAAAATTTATCTTTGTCAGAGTTAGAACAAATAATAGAAAACAACTTTAAACGCATTTTCAGAATATGAGTAATTGGTTAGAAAGGTCAGAATTATTAATCAGCCCAGATAAATTAGCGAAACTTAAAAAAGCACATGTTTTAATTGTAGGATTAGGCGGAATTGGTTCATTTGCTGCTGAATTTATCGCTCGTGCAGGTGTTGGTGAAATGACGATTATTGACGGCGATGTGTTTGATCCAACAAATAAAAATCGTCAACTAACAGCTTTAGATTCAACAATAGGAAAAAATAAAGCGGTTGTTTTAGGAGAACGTTTGTTAGATATTAACCCAGATTTAAAGTTGAACATCGTTCAAGAATTTGTATTACCAGAACGTGTTTGGACGCTTTTAGAAGAATACAAACCTGATTACGTAATGGACTGTATCGATTCTGTAACTCCAAAATTGGAATGGATTATTGCATGTAAACGGTTGAAAGTTAAAATCATTTCTCATTTGGGAGCAGGTGGAAAAACAGATCCTTCCCGCGTTCAGGTAACAAATTTAAATCTTACCCATAATTGTAAGCTTGGATCTCATCTAAAAAAACGACTCAAAAAACAAAATGTCAAATTTGAATCAGTAAGAGCAGTATTTTCTTCTGAATTACAACAGAAATCTTCCTTAAAATTAACAGATGGTTCCAACTTCAAACGTTCTTTTTATGGGACAATCAGTTATATGCCTGCGCTTTTTGGATTAATGGGTGCTTCAGACGTTTTGAGGTATTTGATGGAGAAGAAGATTGAAAAGTGATGAGTGTGGAGTGATGAGTTTATAGTTTATAACTGAAAGTTTATATTCTATGTGATCTATGTTCCTATGTGTTGAAAAATGAGTGAGGAGTGAGGAGTGATGAATGAGGAGTGAGGAGTTTAAAACTAATAGTTTATAGTTTGTTTCCTATGTGGCCTATGTGCCTATGTGTTGAAAAATGAGTGAGGAGTGAAAAAATGATAATGCAGACTGATGAGTTTAAAACTGATAGTTTATTTCCTATGTGGCTTATGTACCTATGTGTTGAAAAATTGAGTAAGGAGTGTATCATATCCTTTCAAAGATTGCGAATCACAGAATAAAAATTAAATTTGTGTAAACTGATGTTCTAAAAACAATGAAATTTCTCCAATTAATTACCTTTTTATTTCTATCTATATTTTTATTTAACGGATGTGATGAACCTCAGAAAAAGAATCTAAGTCCAACCGAGATAATTGCTGATTCAAGTTTAGATAATCACAGTTATGCCAATACAAATCAAATTCGAACAAAACATTTACATTTAGATTTAGATGTTGATTTTGAAAAGAAAACAGTTTATGGAGTTGCTCGACATGAAATGGAAAATTTTGGAGCTGACACAGCAATCTTCGATATCAAAGCATTAGACATTCAAAAAATCACGTTAGGAAAAGGAGCAGAAAAAGAAACGGATTTCATGATTGGTCGTTGGGACAAAGATTCTATTCTTGGTCAACCA
This sequence comes from Chitinophaga pinensis, assembly GCA_945902745.1. GTDB lineage: Bacteria > Bacteroidota > Bacteroidia > Flavobacteriales_D > Crocinitomicaceae > M0103. Next base: position 23,529 of record CAMDNE010000018.1, read on the forward strand.
TTATTAGTTAAAATCACAAAAGACACTAAATACATCAATATTTATTATAAAACGACGGAAAAAACCGAAGCATTAGACTGGTTGAGTCCTGAACTAACGGCTGGAAAAGTACATCCGTATATGTACACGCAAGGAGAAGCAATTCTAACCCGCTCATGGATTCCATTGCAAGATTCACCTGCTAATCGTTTAACTTATTCTGCAAAAGTGAAAGTTCCAAAGGATTTAATGCCCGTTATGAGTGCAAAAAATCCAACAAAAAAGAATGAAAAAGGGATTTATGAATTCGAAATGAATCAGCCGATTCCATGCTATTTAATTGCTTTAGCTGTTGGTAATTTAAGCTACAGAAAATTGGGTCCAACATGTGGCGTTTATTCAGAGCCAGAAATGATTAATTCATGTGCATATGAATTTGGCGATTTATCTAAAATGATTCGCGCTGCGGAAAAATTGTATGGTAAATATCAGTGGGAGCAATATGATTTAATTGTTTTACCTTATTCATTTCCTTTTGGAGGAATGGAAAACCCACGTTTGACTTTTGTGAATCCAACAATTTTAGCAGGCGATAGAAGTTTGGTTTCTGTTATAGCGCACGAATTAGCACATTCTTGGTCTGGAAATCTTGTAACGAACAGTTCATGGGACGATTTCTGGTTAAATGAAGGATTTACAGTGTATTTCGAAAGCAGAATCATGGAATCACTTTATGGAAAAGAAATCGCTGATATGTTGTCTTTAATTGAGTTTCAAGAATTGGAGGCTGAAATGGCTGATATATCGAGCGGTGAGCATCCAGAAGACACGCAATTAAAATTGAATTTAAATGGCCGTAACCCTGATGATGGGATGACAGACATTGCCTATACAAAGGGAGCATTTTTCTTGAAAACTTTAGAGAATGAGATTGGCAGAGAGAAATTTGACAAATTCATCAATAGCTATTTTAACCATTATGCATTTAAGACTATCAATACTGAAATCTTTGTGGATTACTTAAATGTAAATTTATTAGAGCCTAACCAACTTAAATTCAATACGAATGATTGGATTTACAAGGAGGGAATTCCTAAAAATTGCTTGAAAATAGTTTCCCCTCGATTTGAACAAGTTCAACTATTAGCTGATCGTTTTGCAGCGGGTGAAGATATCTTCAAAAAACAAATCAAATGGATTAAGATTAAAGGACGTAAAAAGAAGAAGAAAAAAATCATTCAATTAACTAGAGATAAATATATCGCACAAGAATGGATGGCATTTATCCGCCGTTTACCTAAGAAAATTGACCCTGTATTAATGCGCAAATTGGATAAGAATCTGAATTTTAAAAATTGGGGTAATTCTGAAATCATGAATGAATGGTATGTTCTAGGAATCAACAGTGGCTACACTGATATTCGTCCAAACATGGGAAAATTCTTGATGAAAGTTGGTCGAAGAAAATTCCTTATGCCTATTTATACGGCTTTATCAAAAGATGCTGAAAATTTGAAATGGGCAAAAGAAATTTTTGAAAAGGCAAAAGAGAATTATCATTATATTTCTAAAAGTAGTGTAGAGAAAGTACTTTACAAATAACAACTTATTTTGATGCAGAAAAGCTCTTCAATTCACCTTGCTTATTTATGCAGTTCTGTTAGCTGGGGAGGGTTAGAGATGAACCAACTTAAGAATGCTTTATGGATGAAAGAACGAGGGAATAACGTTTTGATGATTTGCAAAGAAAATTCTCCTGTTGCTCAATCCTGCTTATCTGTTGGAATTGCAGTAGCTTACATAGAAGACCACCGAAAGTATTATGATTTCCAGGCAGGCAAAAAACTTGCAACAATTCTAAATCAATTCCTTATTACACATCTTATTATTAGAGATACACGAGACTTAAGCGTAAGTGTAATTGCCAAACGAAAAGCGGATCACAAAGTACACCTGTCCTATTTCATGGAAATGCAAATGGGTGTTTCCAAAAAGAATCTATTTCACACTATTCGATACAAAGGTTTGGACGCATGGTGTTGTCCTCTCAATGGGTTAGTTAATCAAGTGAAAACATTGACAAGAATTGATAAAAATAAAATTCACTTTATTCCTTCAGCGCTTGACTTATCTCGGTTTTCGAATAATGTATCAAAAGAATCGGCAAGAAAAATTCTTGATCTTCCTCAAAATCAAATTACCATTGGGCTTAGTGGTCGCTTTGATCCTTTTAAAGGACATCTTTTATTACTTGAGGCAATTAACCAATTAGAGAACAAGGATATTAATGTTTGTTTTTTGGGAGAGCCAACAATAGGTTCTGGGCAAGAATATACTGAACAAATAAATCAAACGATTGACAAATACAATTTAACGGATCGGGTTTTTATCAGACCCTTTCGACAAGACATTGAAGTGTTTTATGCTGCGATAGATCTTTTTATCATGGCATCCAAAGCAGAAACGTTTGGAATGGTAACAATCGAAGCAATGGCATCTGGAGTGCCAGTAATTGCCAGTGATGGCGGTGGAAGCCCAGAAATACTAGGAGAAGGAAAGTATGGCCGATTATTTGAACCGCTAAATGCCAAAAGTCTATCTGAACAAATCAAAGCTTTTCTTGAGCATGAAAAAATCGACAAATCAATTTTGCTTGATGCTGTATCTATCTATAATCATCACAAGGTTTGCGAAAAAGTAGAAACTGTTCTTGGATTGTAATTATCACATTCGATCCTTGTGAATCGCTAACATTTCAAAATGTTTTTTATCGTTCATTTGATCTTTAGAAATCTCAACCTTCAACCCTCCTTCTTCAAAATTCTCAAGATAATAAAGTGTATAACCATGACCAGCTGTGATATCAAACAATTCGTCTCTTTCTTCTGAAGTAAGTTTTTTATAGCACTCAATCATCAGATTAGGCTTGTAAGTTTCTAAGATTTTTGGAATTGTTTTCAATATTTCTTTATCATAGCCTTCAGCATCAATCTTGATTAAATCCAATTTTTCTAATCGATGAGCATAATTGTTATAAAGAAAATCCTGTAAGTTCTTTCCTTGAACTTCTAATTCATAATTGTGATTATGTTTTTGGTTTTGAATTTCAGAAAGAAAACCACCATTGCAAAATGAAGCGTCAGAATAATTGAAAATAAAACTCCCTTCATCTTTCGTAGCAGCAAAACAGAAAGCATCAATTGATGTGATTTCTTTATTCAAACTAGCATTTTTTTCAAGAATTTTAAAAACATATTTGTTTGGTTCAAGACCTATAACCAATCCTTCTTTCCCAACTGCTAGCGCCATTGGTACAGTCGTGTCGCCCGTATGTGTGCCAATATCAACGATGACCCCACCTTTTTGTGCAAGTTCTCTATAAAAGTCAACATGAGATTTCGTTAAAATAACAGGCTTTTCAGAAGGGTGCAACCACTGAGCAAAATCTACTTTTCCAATTCCTTCAATATCAAAATTTCGGACTTCACTTCCGTATTCCAAAACTCCTTGTTTAGCTTGTTTATATTTCGCTAATTGCTTTTTTAAAAAGTGTAACATATTTTCAAATTTGTGTTTATCAATAATGATTTTTCAATTCAATTTAATCAAATATTATTTCTTGAAAATCAAACCATACTTGTCAGTTTCTCTTCTAGAATAGCAATTTTACTCAAAGCTTCAGATTCTTTTTTGCGTTCCATCACAACAACTTGATCAGGAGCTCCAGCCATGAATTTTTCATTCTGTAATTTCTTCTGAACGCTATTCAAGAATCCTTTGGTATATTCTAATTCTTCTTTCAACTTAGCTTTTTCTGCTTCAATGTCAATAGAATCGCCAAATGGAATATAATATTCGTTTGAATTTACGATGAATGAATTGGCATTTGAAATTGCAGTCTCCGAGTATTCTAACAATGAAAGATTTCCCATTTTCACAATAACGGAATCAAAAGAAGAATCGATTTCATTATTCTTTTTAATGAAAAGATCCATTTTCACCTTGTTAGCAATGTTGTTTTGTTTTCGAACATTACGAATATTGATAATTACTTCTTCACCTTTCGTAAATGAATCCAAAACCGCTTGATTCACTGCTTTAACCTTTGGCCATTCAGCAATAATGATATCATCACCATCATTTCTAGTTCGAATTAAATGCCAAATTTCTTCAGCAATAAAGGGTGTGAATGGCTGAATTACTTTCAATATTTGTTCAAAGAAATCTTTCGTCGCTTCAATTGTTTTCGAATCAATTGGTTGCTCATAACCTGGTTTAATCATTTCCAAATACCACGAACAGAAATCATCCCAAACCAACTTGTAAATTGCCATTAATGCTTCTGAAATACGGAACTTATCAAATAAGTCGTTTATGATTGCTAATTCTTGGTTAAACTTAGCATCAAACCATTCAATTGCCTTTATAGATGATTTTGGTTGTTCAATTTCTCTTACATCCCAAGCACTAACTAAACGATAAGCATTCCAGATTTTGTTCGTGAAATTTCTACCTTGTTCACACTGAGAACTATCAAAAGGTAAATCATTTCCAGCAGGAGAAGAAATTAAAACACCCATTCTCACTCCGTCAGCACCATATTTTTCAATCAACTCAATTGGATCAGGCGAATTACCCAACGATTTAGACATTTTACGGCCTAATTTATCGCGTACAATCCCAGTGTAGTAAACATTCTTGAATGGAAGATCACCCATATATTCGTAACCAGCAATAATCATTCGTGCAACCCAGAAAAACATAATTTCAGGTGCTGTTACCAAATCATTTGTTGGATAATAATACTTGATCTCCTCATTTCCTGGATTTGTTAAACCGTCAAAAACAGATATTGGCCATAACCAACTTGAAAACCAGGTATCCAAAACATCCTCATCTTGCTTCAATTCTGAAATACTAATTGCTCTTCCAGCTTTTACTGTTGCCAATTGCATCGCTTCATCAGCTGTTTTCGCAACAACATAATCCTCAGAACCTGATCCAAAATACCAAGCTGGAATTTGATGTCCCCACCATAATTGACGCGAAATACACCAATCCTTGATATTGTCCATCCAATGTTTATAGGTGTTTTTGAATTTATCTGGATGAAATTTGATATTTCCATTCATTACATTCTCCAAAGCTGGTTGCGCCAACTCCTTCATATCCACAAACCATTGCAGCGATAATTTTGGTTCGATAACGGCATTTGTACGTTCAGAAAAACCAATTTTATTGATATGATCTTCCGTCTTAACTAAATAACCTTTATCGTATAATTCTTTTTCAATTTGCTTTCGAACTTCAAAACGATCCAAACCATCATAATGTAGCCCTTTTTCATTCAGAGTGCCATTATCATTGAAAATATCAATCGTTTCAAGATTATGTTTTTTCCCTAAATCGTAATCATTTGTATCATGCGCAGGAGTTACTTTCAAACAACCTGTACCAAATTCCATGTCAACATAATCATCTTGAATGATTGGAATTATTCTATTTGATATTGGAACAATCGCTTGTTTACCATGCAAATGCGTAAATCTTTTGTCATTTGGGTTGATACAAATTGCAGAATCACCTAAAATTGTTTCAGGTCGCGTTGTTGCAATTGTCAACCACTGATCATCACTTCCTGCAATTTTATATCGAACGTAAAAGAGCTTTGAATTTACTTCTTTGTGCAAAACCTCTTCATCAGAAACAGCTGTTAGCGCTTCTGGATCCCAGTTTACCATTCTTACACCACGGTATATTCTGCCTTTTTTATACAAATCAACAAAAACATCCAAAACAGATTCAGAATACCCTGGATCCATTGTAAAACTTGTGCGCTCCCAATCGCAAGAAGCACCAAGTTTTTTTAACTGTTCTAGTATGATTCCACCATGCTTATCTTTCCATTCGAATGCATGTTTCAAGAATTCATCACGTGTTAAATCAGATTTCTTAATTCCTTCTTGACGCAATTTCTGAACAACTTTCGCCTCTGTTGCTATAGATGCATGATCAGTTCCTGGAACCCAACATGCATTTTTCCCAAGCATTCGAGCTCGACGAATTAATACATCTTGAATTGTATTATTCAACATATGGCCCATGTGTAAGACACCAGTGACATTCGGAGGAGGAATTACAATTGTGTATGCCTCACGATCATCTGGTACTGAATGAAAATAACCTTTTTCCATCCAATGTGCATACCATTTCTCTTCTGCCTTTAACGGCTCATATGTTTTTGGAGTCTCCATGAAAATTTCAATTTGGGTGCAAAGATACTAAAGAGATTCGGGATTTCTGATTTGGGATTATTGATTATTTTTGTCAAAACTAAAAGATTATGCGATTCATCTTCACTTTTTCATTTTTCCTTATTCCTTTTTTGACTTTAATCTTAAATTCCTGCTACAAAGGGAAATCAGTAGATTTAATTGTTCATAATGCAAAGATTCACACCATGAATGATGCAAATGTTGTATCTGAAGCAATGGCAATTAAAGATGGTAAAATTGTGGAAGTTGGTCCTGAAAGACAAATTCTCAATAGGTACAGCGCAAATGAAGAAATTGATGCTATGGGCAAAGATGTTTATCCTGGATTCACAGATGCACATGGACATATTTTATCGTATGCTCAGCAAATTTTAAGTGTTGATTTAGTCGGTTGTAAATCAATGGATGAACTGTTGGTTCGAATTGAAAAATACCAACAGAAAAACAAGCGTAAATTTATTGTAGGTAGAGGTTGGGATCAATCTTTATGGACTTCAAAAGATTTTCCAACAAATGAAAAATTGAATAAATTGTTTCCAACGATTCCAATTTGTCTTACTCGTATTGATGGACATGCTTTATTAGCAAATGATGCTTTGTTGAAACTTGCCTCAATTGACCCTTCAACTAAAATTGACGGTGGTATTATTCACTTGAAAGATGGTAAATGTTCAGGGTTTCTGGTTGATAATGCTATGAATCCTATTTATAAGCTCATTCCTCCATTTCCAAAAAATGAAATTATTGACGCAATTGGAGAAATTCAAACCGAACTTTTTCAATATGGTATTACAGGAGTTCACGAAGCAGGAATTCAATTTGAAGATATCGCTTTATTCAAAGAATTGATAGACAAACACGATTTTGATTTGAATTTGTATGCGATGTTAATGTCCAGCGATAAAAATATTGATTTTGCTAAAAAGAACGGTGTTTATACTTACAAGAATTTATTAATCAGAAGTTTTAAAGTGATGGGTGATGGTGCACTTGGTTCACGCGGAGCATTATTGAAACAACCGTATTCAGATCAGCACAATCATTTTGGTGTTTTAACAACAAGTATGGATGAAATGAAACGAATTGCTTCCATTTGTGAAAAGGTTGGCTATCAAATGAACACACATGCAATTGGCGATTCAACCAATAAAATAATGTTAGACATTTATCAACGTATTTTCGAAACAAACCGTGATCACCGATGGAGAATTGAACATGCACAAGTTGTTGACCCTAAAGATTTTGATTTATTTGGTAAATATGGTGTATTCCCCTCTGTTCAGCCAACTCACGCTGTAAGTGATCAGAGATGGGCTGAAGATAGAATCGGAACCAAAAGAATGATGGGTGCTTATGCTTATAAAACCCTATTAAATCAATACGGTATGTTGGCAATTGGAACAGATTTTCCGGTAGAATTGACAGACCCATTTTTAACAATTCATGCAGCTGTTAATCGAATGAATGGTGATAATTATCCATCTGGAGGATTCTACAACAATGAATCAATAACTTTACAAGAATGTATTAAAGGAATGACAACGTGGGCTGCATTTGCCTCTTTTCAGGAAAATGAAATTGGAACCTTGGAAAAAGGGAAAGATGCCACATTTGTAATTTTTGAAAATCCAGTTGTTGCACTAAAAGAATTTCAGCCAAATTTTTCATCATATACTTATATAAAAGGAAAAAAGGTTTATTCGACAGAGTGATTTTTTGATACCGATATTACTGCTATTTTGGTGTTCGATATATTGCGAATTCGCGAACTCGCAAATTTTCGAATTCGCGAATTCGCGAATTTTGAAACTGAATTCCTTGTTCAAACAAAAGTTTTAAGTTAACTTAGGTAGAAACAACATTAAAAACTTAAAATGGGAGCAAGTAAAACAACTCAATATTCAATCGACGAAATAAAATCTGCCAACATTGCTAGAGCTCTTGCTCACCCTGCAAGAATTAGAATTTTAGCACTCCTAAAACAAGAAACATTTACAAGAAATATTGATCTTGTTAAAGATCTTCAACTAGTAAAATCAACAGTAAATTCACATCTCAACAAACTTAGGGATGCTGATTTAATCGAATTAGAATTTCACTCAAATTGCTACTGGATACGCACCAAAAAAGATGTAATTGATAGAATCCCTTCTTATTTTGATCAAATTAATTAAAAAAGGTTTACTCTACGGAGTAAACCTTTCCAACAAACTTACTAGGGAGTAGTTCCCTAGGCAACAAGACCACCCTTTAAAACCAGGAAGACTAAGAGTGGCATATTTTTAAAAAGAAGGACACGAAATCGTTTTAAATGAAATTGGTTTCTTTTTACAATTCAAATTAATTCCCATTGAGATTTCATGTGATCCACCTGAAACTCCGTTATTCAATTTAGAGACAGTTACATCATAGCTGTATCCTAATTTAAATTTACCCGTATTTATTCCGATTGTTAAAATAAACGCATCTCTATTTCTGTACCAAGCTCCAACATTAAAAGAACCATATTTAATGTATGTTCCAATACTTAATTCTTGAAAACCATTTTGATATTGGTAAATCACGTTCGGCATAATCGAAGTAGAATTCGAATATTTTGATTTTGCTCCTAATTGAATTTCAGCTCCCATATGACCAGTAAAACGCATTGGCATTGGTGAATTTCCAATAATCATTGATTCATTTGGAGTATTCAAATGGTGTGCAGCAAATCCAGCGAAAAAGTGTTTGTTAAAAATTACTGTCCCAGCAGATGCATCAAAGAAACCGTGTGAACCGCCTCTAGGAACATCACCTGTAGCATAAATAAATCCTCTTCGTGGATCAATCATATCGCCAAAAGTCAATTTATCCCAATCCAAAGATTTTTGATACCAAGATGCTCTCACACCAAATAACATTTTCCATTTTCTTCCAAGATTCAAATGATAAGAATAAACAATTCCAAGCATTGAAGTTTTAATTGTCCCTTGACCTTGTTGGTCATGAGTAGCTAAAACACCGAATCCACCAGAAATATTTTTGAAATATTGATCGTAAGATGCACTATATGTTACATAGTTTCCTGATAACTGAGGCCATTCATTACGATAGTTTAATGCAAATCTAGGACAACCAAAAGAACCTGCAAAAGCGGGATTCAAATAGAGTGGATTTGAATAAAATTGCGTAAACGTTGGATCTTGTGCTTGCACGTTTGCAAAAACAAATAGAATTGATATGATTCCGAAGATCTTTTTCATAGTTATTGATTTAAAAGTCGTTGTCCTATACGACTCGGTTTAGATAAAAAACGTAATGTCAATTGATGGGACAATCGCGTCCCATTTAGGTATTGAGAATAAGTGTAATCAGCATTATAAGCAATCATAAAATGATTGAATTTCATTCCAAGTGAAGCTGCAGGTTCCAAATTAGATGAAATTGCGCCGCCCAATGTTAACCAATGATATCTAAAGTTAATACCCAACCAACCTTCTGAAAGTACTTCCTTTTGTTGATAGACAATATAAGGGGAAACAGTTAAATTCTCCTTTTTAGATTCATAATCTGTTCCTATTGTGCCAACAAAATGTTTTCCTACTCTTCGTGGATTAGTAATGTCTGACGAATAAATATTATCAAAATGTCTTAACAAATTGTCTTGCTGAATTCCAATATAAAACCATTTCGTATTCACCATTAAACCTAAGCCTAAATCTTTATACCATAATGATTTACCTGATGGTGAGGTGCCATTTCCATAAAATTCTTGCTGATTCATTCTGTCATATTCGACAACAGCTCCAGACTGAATTTGGGCAGAATTAATTGCTTTGTTACCCATTTTAAATCTCAAAGATGGTTCTAATACAACGTTTCTAGCAATTGAAAATTTAGGAGAATAAATAAGGGAAGCATTATAATTTACAATTTCACCTTTCCCATAATAATTTTGGTTTAATTGAAAACCTAATCCACCACGCATTCCATAAGAATAACCATCTATAGAAAGTTGATTCATCAATTGTTGATTGCTCTCACCAAGCCATTGAGCTCTTGAAACTGTCTGAACTCTCGTTGCTAACAATGTGCCAACTGAGCCAAAATTCACGTCCATCGACTGCATACCAGGTACATGGTAATAGGGATCTTTTGTATTTTTCAATGCTACTGGATTATCCATCATACGCTGAATGGATCTTCCAATCTTGTTCATTTTAGATCCAAACGACATTTTGTAATCTGATTGCGCAAATCGTTTACTACTTAAATTATTGTCTTTCGATTTTAGAGCAAAGTCTTTGTCAATCTGAACAAAAGGAATTTCCTTGACTTTTTCAGTTTCAAAGGATTCCAAGCCAATTGTATTTTCTGCAATTGCCAAAGTCGTTTTATTAATTTCACACTTACTAATATCTTTTAAATTAGCTGCAACATTTGATGTTGAATTGAAGGCAGTATAATTAGAATTTTTGTGGGACAAATTATTCTTGACTGACACCGAATTATCATTTAAAGCAGAAACTATATTGAGTTCAATTTCATCAAGTTGCTTTTGATTGTTTGGCGTTGATTTTTTTGACAATGAGTTTATTGTTTCGAACTGACCAACTTTATTAACTGAAGTCAGCACTTGAGTATTCAATTTCGCACCAAAAGGTTGAGAAGAATAAAAATTCAAAAAACCAAGGCTTATTACAATTGCAAGAGAAGCAAATCCAAATGACATATAAATTCCAACGGGTCTTCTTTTGATGAATTTTTCTTGATGTTGATAAACATATTCTTGCTTATCAACTTTCGCTAATTCCCACATATCTTTATCAACATCTAACTCTGGATGTTGCATAAGAAAAGACTCCAATTGAGCTATTTGTTCGGGGGATAAATTACCTTCAACAAGCTCAAAAAGCCAACGATCAATATTTGAATAAGAAAGATTACTCATACCAATTCTGTCAAACCTTTTAACTGCTTTTTAATTTTATTCCTTGCTCTGAAAAGATAAACCTTAACTTGTGAACTGGATAAATTTAAAATTTCTCCAATTTCGTCGTAAGAATAACCTTCAAGATCACGAAGTAAAATGATACTCTTCTGTATCGTTGGCAGGATGTTTACAGCTCTATCCACAACTTGATTTGATTCAAACAAATTCACATCTTTATGAGCTTTCTCTGGCATTTTTTCATTTCCAGGGAGCTGTAATCGTTGTTTTTTGTTAATTAAATTCAACATCGCGTTGTGAGCACATGTAAACATCCATGACTTCGCTTTCTCAACCAGTATCTTATCTCGGTTGATCCATAATTTTTCAAAAACATCTTGTACAATATCTTCCGCATCCTCCGAATTCCGAAGAAATTTCATTGCATAGCCATATAATTTATTGCTGTGCTCGGTTAATACACTATTGTACTCGTGTCTTTTCAAAATTTTCGTTTGCAATTAGCAGTTAAACAATTTGAGAACGGTAAAAGTTACACCCTCATAGATTTCTATAACGGGTAATTTCTTTAAATATACACGTGAATTACCAATTCGTTTACAAGAACGAACAAACCACTGTTTTGAATGAATATTGGTCGGTTTTCAATTACCTGCAATTAACAAATTGTTATCAACACATTAACTATACTTGAAAAAAAGGAAGAAGGAAAAAGTAATTTGGTTCTTGGAATCACAATTTTTCCTTTTACCTTTTACCTTTTTACTTTGTTTAGCAATTATTATTAATATATTCGTCTATAATAAAAAACACCACTTTTATATGATTGCGTCAACGAGATTATTCGATATCCCAAGTTATCAATTAGAAAAATATCCGAATTCAAAAATGTTTGTCACGAAGACAAAAGGAGAATGGATAGGAATTTCAACCGCTGACTTCTTGAATCAATCAATGCAGGTTGCTAGAGGATTGATTGCATTTGGAGTTCAAAAAGGTGACAATGTTGCTTTGGTTTCTAATAACCGCTATGAATGGAATATCATGGATATTGCAATTCAACAAGTTGGGGCGATCGTTGTTCCGCTCTATCCAAATATTTCTGAGAACGATTACAAATATATTCTAAATGACGCTGGGATTAAATTGTGTGTCGTAAGTAATCATGAGTTATATCAAAAAATTCAGCACATAAGAAGTGAAGTAAGCACATTGGAACATTTATTTACATTTGACACAATCGAAGGATGCCCAAATTGGAATGAAATACCAAATAGGTCTGAAGAAGTTGACATTCAAATCGTGCAAGACCAAATAAATCTTGTAAAAAACCACGATTTAGCAACAATCATATATACTTCTGGCACAACAGGTAACCCAAAAGGTGTAATGCTTTCTCATCACAATATTTTATCCAATGTTGATAGCTGTATTGAAGCAATTCCAGCTGATAATAATTCTCGTGTTTTAAGCTTTTTACCTGTTTGTCATATTTATGAACGCATGTTGCATTATTTATATATGCATTTGGGTTGTTCCATCTATTTTGCAGAATCAATGGATACTATCGGAGATAATATTCGAGAAGTAAAACCACATGTTTTTACGGCCGTTCCACGATTAATTGAAAAAGTGTTTGATAAAATAATGGCTAAAGGAGACGAGTTGACAGGAATAAAACGCAAGTTATTCTTTTGGGCAGTTTCTGTTGGAGAGGAATATGATGTTGTAGGTAAAAGTTTGTGGTATAAATTAAAATTGGCTATTGCTCGCATGCTGATCTTCAAAAAATGGCAAGCAGCATTAGGTGGAAATGTTCGCGCTATAGCTTCTGGAAGTGCTGCATTGCAACCACGATTAGCTAGAATATTTTTGGCTGCTGGAATGCCAATTTTAGAAGGCTATGGCTTATCTGAAACCTCGCCTGTCGTTTCTGTTAATTGTTTTTCAAAAGGAATTCGAATTGGAACGGTTGGTGCTTTGATAGATGATGTTCAAGTTCAGATTGCCGCAGATGGTGAAATCTTGGTTAAGGGTCCAAATGTCATGATAGGTTATTATAAATTACCTGAATTAACTGCCGAAGTTATAGATTCCGAAGGTTGGTTCCACACAGGTGATATTGGTATGTTTCAAGAAGGGAAATTTTTAAAAATAACAGATCGTAAAAAAGAAATTTTCAAAACTTCTGGCGGGAAATATATTGTTCCTCAAGTGATGGAAAACAAATTCAAAGAATCTCGATTCATTGAACAAATAATGGTTATTGGTGAAAGTGAAAAATTCCCCGCTGCCTTTATTGTTCCAAGTTTTGCATATATCAGAGAATGGGCAAAACATAAAAACATCGATTTGGGAGATGCTACAAATCATTCTATTACCAAAAACAATTATGTCTTGGCAAAAATTCAAGAGGAAATTGACGGATTCAATAAAGATTTCGGGAATTGGGAACAGATAAAAAAATTCGCCCTTTTAGAAAATGAATTTAGTGTTGATGGAGAAGAATTAACTCCTACTTTGAAATTAAAAAGAAAGAAGATTTTGGCGAAATATGATGCCGTTTACAAAACTATTTTTTGTGATTAATTAAAGTTTTGAGGACGTAATTTTAACTTTAACATGATGAAATTCAGGGTAATACATTCCTTCTTCAAATTTTAACGTCATCAAATAATTTCTCATTTTCATTCGGGTAGGAGTTGAAACTATTGTTGTACCTGCGCTCAATAATGTTGCTGAGGTAACTTCTCCCTTTCTATTTACTGCCAATTGATAAAAGGCAATTCCCTCATTGTTGTCAATTAATTTGAAGGTTGAAACAGTAATCATTTTACGACCTTCATCTATTAAATCACCACTAATTAGTTGACTAAACGAGTAACTTGAAAAAACTAAAAATAAAGAAACTAAAACTAACTTCATATTATTCAATTTAATGGAAAAAAGCATTTTAATGTTTGTGAATTTAACAAGTACGAAGTTAGTAAAAAACTTATCTTTGAATTGTGAATAATTATAAAGCATTTTTAATTAGCTCTATTCCTTTCTGGATGAGCAGCTTAATAGTCGTGTGGGTGATCCGTATTGTTGAGTTTATTCAATTCTTTAATGGATTATTAGACTATTCTACAAGTTATTTAATTCAAGGTATATTTTTCGATTTTTGGTTCGTCCTTCTAACTGTTGTTTTTATTTCTCTTATTCAACTACCTTTTTACTTTTTTTTAAAGGGAAGAGCAATCTGGGTTTTTCATATTTTGTCTCTAAGCATTATTCTTATTCAAGCAGGCTTGAGTCAATATTTTGTTTTAATGCAAATTCCTTTGGATTCAAGTATTTACTTTCTCACTTGGAATGATTTAGAAGCCGTTATTAGTCCGAAAGATTATATTCATTTCAGCACTTTTTTATTATTAATAGCAGGCATTACCTTTTATTTCTATGTGGGTAAGAAATTTAAAAAAATTAATCTAGGTTTTACGTACATTTTCACCCCATTAGTAATCTGCACGTTATTTTGTTCATTTAGCGTTTATCGATCACGTATTCCAAGTAAAACATTGATCATTAATAACCATTTCAATTATTTCATTCATGAATCAATTGATTACTTTCTCAATAATATCAATTCAAACGAAGGTCTAATAAAGCCAGATGATTTTAAGCAATTGAACGCTGCCTTTTTTCCATTTGAGAGATCGGAAAGTGATTTTCCATTAATGCACAGCATGAATGAGAAAAGTGATTTTAAGGATCAATTTAATCTTGACAAAAAAAAACCACCAAACATTGTAATTATTCTAGTTGAAAGTTTAAATTCTTATTTCATCAGTGACGAACAGAAATTAAAAATTCATCTAATGCCTTTTCTAAAGGATTTAACGAAAAAAAGTTTGTTTTTCCCAAACACAATTTCAACATGTGAGAGAACATTAAATGTGCTTCCAGCTACCCTGGCTTCACTTCCTATTGCTCCAGACAATATTTCTGCAATGGGTATTAATCCGATTCCTTTTCATTATTCATTGATGTCGCTTTTAAAAAAGAATTACTATTCAAGATTTTATTGTGGTGTGGATTTATCGTTTACAAACATGAATGGATTCATGAATTTCAACCAAACTGATTATCTTGTCCACAATTGGAATAAAAACTTCAAGAAGGTTAATAATGAGTTTTACACTGATGGTGATGTTTTCAAACAAAGTTGGTTGGACAAAAAACCTGTTAAAAAGAAGAATCGTCTTGATGTATTTTTAACATTCACCACACACGAACCATTCACCTATCCGAACGAATCTAAGTATGTTCAATCTGTCACGAAATTTGTTGAAAAATCAAATCTTGAGGAACCAGAAAAAGCACATCTGTTGAAAAACGCAAAGAAATTTGGTTCGTACGCCTACTTAGATGACCAATTGAAAGATTACTTTTTAAAAGCTGAAAAAAATCCTGAACACAAGAACACCATTTATTTCATCGTTGGTGATCATGGATCTGAACTTTGTTTTTTCGATGCAATTTCGAGTTTTCACACATCTTTAGTGGTCTATTCACCACTTTTAAAATCAGGTAAAATATCTAGAGAAGTAGTTAGCCACTTGGATATAACACCATCTATTATTAGTTTATTAAAAAATTATCCCAAACTCAATTTACCAGATGAAGTTCCGTTCGCTGGAAAAGTGCTAGTATTAAATGATAAATTCGCCAGTAATCGCTATTTGCCAATAAAAGGAAATAATCTTAAACTTTTTGGAACTATCTATGGAAATTACTTTTTAAGTAAAGGAACAGTTTTTAAAATTGGTAAAAATCTCGACATCACTAGTATACAAGACACAAAATTGACTCATAGTATTCAAAATCAGCTCAATCTTTATCGAAAGTTCTCCACCTATGCCTACAAACAAAATCAAATAATTCCATTTGAAATTGCATCAGATTATATTACCATTAAAAATTTATTTACACTATTTTATTCTGAAGATAAAAAAGCAGATAAGAAATTTGAAAACACAGAATTCATCTCAATTGGTAAAATTCCAATAATTCCTAAAAAATCTACTTTATTAGAATTTTATATTGAGATCGAATATGACGCAAAAAACATTAATTCAAGAGGAGATCTTCCCAATTTCGTTTTTAATTTCACTGACAAACTAAAGAAAGAAAACAATTTAATTTATTGGCGTGGAATTGAACCAAGATTAAAAACAAAACTCAAAAAAAATGGCAGTACAACTTTAATCTATGAATGTAATGTTCTACTTAAAGATGTTAAAAGAGATAAAAACACAAACTTTGATTTTTACTTATTTAATCCAAAAAAGAAGAGTTTTCGTATCAACAAATGTATTTTTCAGATTAAAAGCGATGAACAAGGTAAAAAAAAGACTAAGCAATCTTCCCCCAATTAGGGCGTGACCTTAGCACTTCAATTAAGATTTCTTTCAATTTCAAATGCTTTGGTAATTCCAGTCCTGGATCTTCTTCAAGAATTTTTCGAGCTTCATCACGTGCTAAAATAACGAGCTGTGAATCCTTAGCTAAATCAGCAATTTTCAAATTCAATAATCCACTTTGTTGTGTCCCCATTAAATCTCCGGGACCCCGAAGTTGTAAATCAACTTCAGCTATTTCAAATCCATCACTGGAATTAACCATCGTTTCAACACGTTTCAAGGTGTCTTTCGATAGTTTATCGCCTGTCATTAAAATACAAAACGATTGTTCGGCTCCTCGACCTACTCTTCCGCGTAATTGATGTAATTGTGACAATCCAAAACGTTCGGAACTTTCAATGATCATTACAGATGCATTCGGAACATTGACACCAACTTCAATAACCGTTGTTGCCACCATGATTTGGGTTTCGCCCTTTACAAAACGCTGCATTTCATAATTTTTATCCTCTGGTTTCATTTGACCGTGAAGAATACTTACCCGATAATTTGGCAAAGGGAAATAGCGCGTAATTGCATCGTATCCGCTCATTAAATTATTAAAATCTAACGTTTTCGATTCGTTGATTAAAGGATAAACAATGTAAATCTGTCTCCCTTTTGCAATTTCTTCTTTTATAAATCCAAACACTCTTAATCGATTTGCTTCGTACCGGTGCATAGTCGATATAGCTTTTCTACCAGGAGGAAGTTCATCAATGACTGAAACATCTAAATCTCCATAAAATGTCATTGCCAACGTTCTTGGAATCGGTGTTGCCGTCATAATTAAAACATGAGGCGGAGTAGAGTTTTTCTTCCACATTCTTGCTCTTTGAGCTACTCCAAAACGATGTTGTTCGTCGATTACAACAATCCCAAGGTTTTGAAATTTCACGACATCCTCTAATAAAGCATGCGTTCCGACAAGAATATGAACAGACCCATCTTCGAGTCCTTCATGAATTCCGATACGATTTTTCTTTTTGACCGATCCTGTAAGCAGTTCAATGCGAATTGGTAACTCCTTTAACATTTCACTTAACGTTTCAAAATGTTGGGTTGCAAGAATTTCTGTTGGTGCCATCAAAGCTGTTTGATAACCGTTTCCAATGCCAATCAGCATCGTCAAAAGCGCAACCAATGTTTTCCCGCTTCCCACGTCACCTTGCAACAAGCGATTCATATGGTGTCCTGTTAAAAAATCTTTTCTTATTTCTTTTAAAACTCTTTTTTGGGCACCGGTTAATTCGAATGGCAAATTATTGGCGTAAAAATCAGTAAAAACATCTCCAACTTCAGCGAAAACAAAACCTTTCGATTTTTTCATAGTGATGTGTTTTCTCAACAATAATTCCATTTGCAAAAAGAACAATTCTTCAAATTTCAAACGTAATCGAGCCTGAATAAAGTCGTTATCTACATTTGGTGAATGAACTTGATACAATGCCTGTTCTTTTCCTATTAATCGATGTTCGTTAAGCAGATAGATTGGTAAAGTTTCACTTATACGACCTTTAATTTGCGCAACTAAATTTGCCGTAAGCTTTTCTATCCCTTTGGAATGCAAGCCTTTTGCACTTAACTTTTCTGTTGTCGAATAAACTGGTTGCAAGCCCGTTTTTAGTAGTACATCTTTCCATTCAGTCATTTCAGGATGAGGCATATTCCAAAGATTTCCGTATACCTTTGCTTTGCCAAAAATCTGAAATTCTACCCCAACTTTTAGAAGAGGTTTAATCCATTTTGCTCCTTGAAACCACACTAAATCTATTACTCCAGATTCATCCTGAAATTTTGCTGTCAACTTTTTTTGTCTGCCCAGAGTTGCCTCTGCAACATGAATAATCTTACCTTTTAATTGGGCATATGAATCAAGGAAAGGCAAATCTGATACCTTATGGTACTTTGAGCGATCAATATATCGAAAAGGAAAATAGTTTAATAAATCATTGAATGTAAATACACCGATTTCTTGTCGCAACAACTCAGCTCGTTGCGGACCAACACCTTTTAAAAATTCTATTGGAGTTTGGAGGAAATCGTTCACACCGTAAAAATAAAAAAAGAATTGCGATAGATATACATCTATCGCAATTCACTTCCCAAAAAAAAACATATTAAATTTGCGCGTTAAACAAATATTATTGTGCTGCCGTCAAGCTAGCTTGTGCAGGCTTATATAATGTCATTTTTATTTCCCCAAGTTGGGTATCGTTAATTTTGTCTAATTGAAAGGGGCTCGAATTTGCTTCTTCGAAATCAATTTTTACTGGGATTGTCATTGAACATCCTAAAGCATCTTCAATTGTCATTTTGTAAGTTCCATCATCTAAAGAATGTGGATCTAGGAAATTTGCCTTGCCATCCAAACGAATGAAATAAAATGGGGAATTGTTATTTTCCCATGGAGTACCTCCGGACAATGAAACATTCATAGAAGCATTTAAAGCATCAACTAAATATTCATTTTTACTGTTAAATGTTATTGTCAATGGAGACGAAGATTCAATCGTTATTGACGTTTCAGATATTGTCCCACTATGGTCTTGCACTTTAACTTTATATGTACCGCTTCTTAAATTTTCGATCACGTTTGAAGTCTCACCATTTTGCCACTGAATTACATAAGGCATTTTACCACCAAAAACTGCAATTTCAATGCGACCATTTGTCTGGCCAAAGCATGAAACATTTGTTTTAGTGTACTGTATTCCTAGTGCAATTTTTGTTTTTAGAGGAGCAGACCAAGAACCGAATGGTAACAATAATAAAATCGAAATAACTTTTAAAAATTTCATAGCGTTTTGTATTAACATTAATTATACTGCAAATAAACGGGGAGTTTTTGCATTGACCATTGAAATTTTATTACCTAAAAGAAAATTACAAACAGACAACTAGTTGCTAATAAGTGTTTATACTTATCTGTTGTGAAAAAGAGAATATAAAGCAAAAATCCCCCGAAAACTCGGAGGATTTGCTATCAATATTATTTACGTTATTTTATCTTTTTGAATTTCGCTATTCCCGTGGTCAGGAATTTTTGATAACTATCTACACTTGGATCATATCCTCTTGGTTCAGAAAGATCGTTTCCATTTACATCTTGAATAATATATAAAGGTTGAGATAACTGTCCGTATTTCTTAATTTGATATTCAGACCATTTATTCCCGATGTTTTTCATTTTACCATTCAACTCTTTCGAAAACACTTGCTCGGATTCTGGCAGCAACTCTTTGTCATCACAGTACAAGGATATAATGACCATTTGTTCTTGCAATATTGAACGTACTTTATCATTTGTCCAAACCATATTTTCAGTCTTACGACAATTTGCACAAGAATAACCTGTAAAATCAATAAGAACTGGTTTATTTGCCAAACGAGCATATTCTCTTCCTTTATCTAAATCATGGAATACTAGAATAGATCCATCTCCAACTTCATGCATATCATTTTTAAAACGCAAGGACAATGTATCACCTTCTATTTCTGGGTTTCCTTTCACAAAACGGAAATTATCTTCTGAATGTGTTCGAGGTGGAGCAATTCCATCTATCATATACAAAGGAGCTCCCCACATTCCAGGTAACAAGTAGATTGCAAAAACGATTGATGAAAGAGCAAACATGAAACGTGTAACACTTAAATGCTCTAAAGGTGTATCGTGTGAAAATCTTAATTTCCCTAGTAAATAAAGCCCCATTATTGCAAATACGGCAATCCAAACCGCAATAAAAATCTCGCGCGTCAAGAAATCCCAATGGTATGCCAAATCGACCATACTTAAGAATTTCAAGGACATTGCTATTTCCAATAATCCAAAAACAACCTTAACACTATTTAACCATCCTCCAGATTGAGGTAACGAATTCATGGCGCTTGGAAAGACTGCAAATAAGGTAAATGGCAAAGCTAGACCAGTTGCTACTCCACCCATAACAAAAGCAGGAGCTAATATTGAACCAGAAGAAATCGCTTGAACCAAGGCTGTTCCAACGATTGGACCCGTGCATGAAAATGAAACAAGAACTAGCGTAAATGCCATGAAGAAAATTCCAATAAAACCACCTTTATCCGCTTTGGAATCCGCTTTATTGACCCATGAAGAAGGCATCTTTATTTCAAATGCACCTAAGAAAGAAAATGCAAACAGAATGAAAATGGCAAAGAATATTAAATTCAAGAATGCACTTGTTGAGAATTCATAAACTGTCGCTGAACTACCAGTAAGTACTGTTACCAAAATTCCAACAGTCACATAAATAACAATAATTGAAAATCCATAAAAAAGTGCATTTAAAATCCCTTTTCTTCTACTCCCTGATTTTTTCGTAAAGAAAGTCACAGTCATAGGAATCATAGGGAATACACAAGGGGTAAACAAAGCTGCAAAACCAAAAGCAAAGCCAGTAAAGAATATAATCCAAAGATTAATTTCTATTTTGTCTTTTTTTGAATCTGCGGGGAAAATTTCGACTTGTTTCTCTTGAATTTTTGTCTCATCAGAATTTGCCTCTTTCGCTGTTTTTGCAACAGCTGTTGCAGCTTCTGCAACAGCTGTTGCAGCTTCTGCAACAGCTGTTGCACTTGCTTCTGCGGATGGACTGTAACCACTTACTTTTAATTTCGCAGTTTGGTCAGGTGGGAATTTACAACCAAACTCATCGCAAATTTGAAAAGCATAATCAAAGGTCAATTCAAATGGTTTAGCATTAAGAATCTCAATTTTTTGCTTGAAAATTGCCGTTTTTTCAAAATACAAAGAGGTGCCTAATTCATCAACTACTGTATGAGCTTTTATTCCATCAATTAATTTCCCAACTAATTTATAATCTTTAGATTTTGGAAACTCAAATTTTGTTGGATATCCAGTTAGATCAGCTTTGTTGGGGTCGTGATTTACAGAAAAAACGTGCCAACCATCAGCTAATTTAGCTGTCGCCACAATATTCGCATGACTTTCATCTACTTTCTCTAATTTGAAGGACCAAGAAATTTTATCTGTCCAACCATCCTGAGCATCTAATTGAAAAAAACTTATTGTTATAGTGAAAACTAAAATAATGGATCTTATTAGCTTTTGCATAGTATTCTATTAAAATTAATTATTGATTGAGATTGAGAATAACTCTTCTGTTGGCGGAAGACACATGGTTTCATTGCAAATCATATAGGTCACACTGCCTTTAATAGTTGTTGAACCTTTGACTGAAATACGTTGACTAAATAAGACTTTACCTTCAAAAAAGTCAAGCATTGCTTCAAAATTTTCATCGTATTTCTGGATTGGAAGTGGTTCAGTTACCTGGCCAATTAACTTGATTTGAACATTTTCAGTAAATAGAAAACTAGTTGGTACAGGGCCAATTTCATTATCTATGTGTTGACTATATAAATGCCACCCATCAGCAATCGTCGCTTGAATTTCAACTGCTTTCTGATCTTGATTATACGTATAGCTCCATTGAATTTTGGATTGACCGAAACCAATAGACACGAAGAAAATCAAAAAAATAATTAATAGTTTACTGTTCATCCGTTTATAATCTTGTCCAAATCTACATAATTCAAACAAGATAAAAGGTTCTGAAATCAAATAATCCTTGAAATCCTATTTTGATTTTAAAGTGCCTTTTTGATAACCTATAATGAAGTTTTGCAGAGATTACAATTTGATTTCTAGAATCTTATCTATAGGGATCCACACGCCTCCCTTTAAACAAATAAATTTTGTTCCAGCAGCCCAAATAGTTGTGTCGACCCTTTTGAGGCCACTATCATCTTGAAAAATGATTGAAACTTTACTCCGATGGGAATTTCCTAGTATAGTTGCACGTTCAATTTGTGTCAACAATTCTGGATGTTGTTTAACTGTTTGCTTCTCCATAAAGGACAATGCACTAATTAACTCTTTTTCGATTAATTCTGGTTTCATAACTGCTTGCATAGTATGATATTTGAATTAATAAGGTACTAATTCATTTTCATTTATTTCTTCAAAATGAATATTTAGGCCTTGTGAATGAATAAAAAGGCTATTAAATCGATTAAATGTTGAATTCAGCCATAGAATATCTAGCTGTTGCTGCAATTGATTGATCGGCAAACATTCCTTTTTCAAACATATATTTCCCTGTAATAGCTATCATTGCAGCATTATCAGTACAATATTCAAATTTCGGAAAGTAAACGTTCCATTTTTTTTCAGAACTCAATTTTGTTAAAGCTTCTCTTAATCCACTATTTGCAGAAACCCCTCCAGCAATTGCAATTTCGGTTATCTTCAATTCATTGGCTGCCTTTTGCAGTTTTTTTAGCAGTGAATCAATAATTGCATTTTGGATAGAAGCACACAAATCATCCAAGTTTTCAGAGATAAAATTTTCATTCAGCTTCACTTGCTTTTGCAAAAAATATAGAATTGATGTCTTCAATCCACTAAAACTATAATCATAATTTAAAATTGAAGATTTTGAAAACTCAAATTTATTCGGATTACCTTTTTTGGCATGTTTATCAATCAACGGTCCTCCTGGATATGGAAATCCAAGCATTTTTGCCGCTTTATCAAAAGCTTCGCCTGCAGCATCGTCAATAGTCGTTCCTATGACTTTCATTTTTAGATGATCCTCCACCAAAACTATTTGGGTATGTCCACCAGAAACAGTCAAACATAAAAAAGGAAATTTAGGTTGTGCTTTGCCGTCTTCATCGATAAAATGCGCTAAAACATGTCCAATCATATGATTAACGTCAATCATTGGGATATTCATTGCCATTGCAAACGCTTTGGAAAAAGACGTTCCAACAACCAATGAACCCATTAATCCAGGTCCTCTAGTAAATGCAATTGCGTCAATTTCACTCTTTAAAACTCCTGCTTTTTTAATGGCTGCATCCACAACTGGAATAATATTTTGCTGGTGCGCTCTACTTGCTAATTCAGGCACTACTCCTCCATAACTTTCATGAATATCTTGCCGGGCAATCAAATTTGAAAGAATGGTGTTGTTTTTGAGTATAGCGGCGGATGTATCATCACACGATGATTCAATACCTAAAATGATTATTTCTTTTTGCCGCAAGATTGTTAAATTTGTATTCTAAATGACAAAAGTATTCAAAATAATTGGACGATTTCTTGGAATTTCCTTGGAATGGATTTTGATCGCTGTAATAGTGTTTGCTTTTGCAATTCGGACAAGTCCCGTTCAAACATATTTAGCTCAAAAAGCAACTGAATTCCTTTCAAAAGAACTGAATACTACAATACGCATCGACAAAGTTTCGATTGTTTTTATCGATAGAGTTGCACTTGATGGTGTTTTTATCTTAGATCAGCAAAAGGACACGTTAGCTTCAATCGAAACTATTTATGTCACATTAGACGAACTGAATTTAAATAAAAACTATATCAAACTCGGGAAAGCAGAATTAGAAAAAGGGCATATTCACATTAATAGAGACAAGATAACTGGTGATTACAACTATTGGTTCCTTTCCGATTATTTTTCATCTGGAAAAAGCAAATCAGGCAAAAAACCGATGAAAATAAGCCTTAGTCAACTGCAATTGAGCGACATCAACTTTAAATACGATGACTATAGAAAAGATTATTCAACCTATGGAATGGATTTTGACCATATCAATTTGCATAATGTATTTTTAAATGCTACCGATTTCTCTTCTGACAAAGGAGTCATTACCGCTAAAATTAAAGAACTGAGAGCAAAAGAAAAAAGTGGGTTTATTTTAACAAAATTCTCTGCTGATGCAGCTGTTTCCTCAAAGGGAATTAAAGTTCAAAATGCAACAATTACAACTCCTTTATCAAAAATATACTTGCCTAAGCTTCATTTATTGATGAATGATTACGCTGATATTCAAACGTTTGTTGATAGTGTAACTTTTGATGGATTATTAGCGAAAAGCAAGGTCTCTTTAAAGGACGTGTCCTATTTCGCACATAATCTAGAGGGAATGGATGAAATAGTTTATGTAAAAGGCAAGGTTAACAACAAAGTAGACAATCTTAAAATAAGTAATCTTGATTTACGCGTTGGTAAAAAGACACTAATTCAAGGAACAATTAATTTACCAAATTTCAACGAATTAAACAAAGCCTTTTTCAATGAAAACATTGATTACGCTTATGTTTATCTAAATGATTTAAAGAAAATAAAACTACCAAAATCAGCCAAAGAGAATTACTTAAGTTTTGACAAATACCTTGAACGATTAGCCTTTTTTGAAGCAAAAGATGTTCGTCTAGACGGTTTTTATTCTCAATTCGTAATTGCGGCAGATTATGTAAAAACGAACCTCGGTAAAGTGAAAATCGACAACGGTATAATGTTTACCGAAAATCCGCAAAACAATTCCTATTTTTTCGAGAAATCTGAAGCATCGAAATATGATGTTAAAATTGAAACATTCCAATTAGGTAAATTTTTGAATGATCGCAACTTTGGTGTTGTAGATGGAACTTTTTTCTTTTCGGGAGAAGTATTTTCAATTTCGGATATCCATTTCAATTTCATGAAAGGTCACGTCAATAGGTTTGATTACATGGATTACGCTTATAACAATATTGATATTTCAAATGGTAGCTTTATTGATAATATTTTTATGGCAAAAATAGACGTGAAAGATGATAATCTAAATCTTGTTTATAAAGGTTTTATTGATTTCAATGGAAATCAGCACATGAAATTCACAGTCGACCTTACAAAAGCGATTCTTGCCAATTTAAATATAACTCAATCGGATAGTACAACTTTGATATCAAGTTTTACCGTAAATATTACTGGTAAAACAACCAATAGCATGTCGGGTTACATTACCATGGATACTTTGATATATACTGAAGGATTAAGAGAAATTGTAATTCCAAGTCTAACGGTATCTATTTTAAGAGGAGCAATTCAAGACGAGTTTACGATAAAAAGTGCTGTTGCTGATGTCGAATTAAAAGGGAAAATTAATTTCGCAACCCTTCTTTCTGATTTTACTGATCAGTTCGTGAAAGTTTTTCCATCAATTGTGGAGGATAAAGTTGTGAGGAAGAAACCTAGTTCTTTTAAAAGCGATTTTAAATATTCTATCGTGGCGAAAGATTTGAATAATTTCCTAGCAATTTTTGCCCCCGATATTAATGTTTCATCTGGAAGCTCTTTAATTGGCCATTACGATGGATTAAAAGAAGATTTTTTTATGGATTTAAATTCTTCGAAAATCATTTATCAAACAATGGTATTTGAGGGAATTGATTTGATTCAAACACTAACTTCTAAAGAAATATCTGCGGATTATTCTGTAAATAAATTTATTTATAATGATTCCATTTCACTCGATAATGTTCACTTTAAAACTGGAGGGAAACAAAAATCACTTATTTCTGAATTATCATGGAATCCCAATACGTTGAATGAATCGATGATCTTATGGGAAACATCAATAATTGACAATAAAAATCTAAATTTCACTTTACGTCCTTCCTATTTTAGTATCAATGACCAACGCTGGGAAATAGAAAATCAATCCGATTTTTCTATTGCGGAAAATGAATTACATATTTCTAAATTTAAAGTTGAACGCAACAAACAATACATTTCAATAGATGGCTGTCTTTCTCGAAACGATCTTGACAAACTCAATTTCAAAATTAATGATATTGATTTGAAAGAATTAGGTGTTCTTATCGGTGCAGATGTAAATATGAAAGGACTAATTAATGGTTGGGGAAATATTTCAAATCCCTATACAAACCTTAATTACATGGGTGATGCAACGATTCAAGACCTTTACATTAACAATGAAGAAGTTGGCGACGTGTTTTTTCAATCCGAATGGAATAAAGCCAGAGAAAGTGTCGGTTTGATAGGCGACTTACTTTATAAAGGAAATCAAACTTTCAAATTTGACGGTAATTATTTTCTAGATCGTGAAACAGAAAATTTAGATTTCAACTTGCTTTTTGATCAAACTGATCTTCAATTCACGAATGCCTTTATGGATCCAGATATTGTAAATAATATAAAGGGAGTTATTGATGGCCGTTTAAAAGTTACAGGGACACCAGATTCTCCAAAATTAGATGGAGACATTGAGCTCATCGGTGGAAATGCCAAAATTGAAATTTTAGGAGTTAATTTTGGTTTTAATGGTGAAATATCTGTTGACGAATATGGATTTTACATAGATAATATGCCCGTTTTAGACGAAGAGGGAAACACTGGTGCATTGATAGGCTCTGTATATCATGAAAATTACAAAGATTGGAATTTTGACCTGCAATTTGATTTAGAAAATGACATTATAAAAGAAGAAGGGGGACTCTTTGGATTTAACTCGAGTAAACCAATTGATAAATTCATGGTTTTGAATACTAAATACAAGGAGGGTGATTATTACTATGGAAAAGCCTATGTTACAGGTACTGCAGACATCTTTGGATATGCTGATAATATTGAAATAACTGTTGATTTGCAAACAGGAAAAGGAACGACTGTAATATTTCCAATGTATGGTGCTGCTGAATTGGATGAAGAAGAAAGCTTCATTACTTTCAAGAAAAAAGATCAATCTGTTTCAATTGATCCAGCAAAAATAGATTTTACGGGTGTTGATTTAAATTTAAATTTTAGAGTTACCCCTGACGCTCAATTAAAAATAATATTCAACGAACAAACAGGTGATGAAATATCCACAAAAGGAAGTGGTGATATTGCAATAAAACTTGATAATTTGGGTGATTTAACGATGGATGGTACTTTTCAAGTAAAAGATGGTTTATATAATTTTGCGCTAGGTCCAATAAAACAACCATTCCATATTGTTGAAGGAGGAACAATAGCATGGACAGGGGATCCTTATAATGCTGTTCTAGATTTAAAAACCTATTATGAAGTTAATGCCAATTTAGCAGAACTAGCTCCAGATCAATTACAAGGCACAGGGAAAGGAACAAATCAAAAGGTTTTATGTTATTTGGGACTAACGGAATCGTTAATAAAACCGAGTATTGGTTTTGATATAAAAGCTCCAAAAGCGAGTGAAACAGACAAAACATTTTTAGCGAGAATTACAAATGACCCTGTTGAATTAAATCGTCAATTTTTTTCATTGTTATTATGGAAAAAATTTCAACCATTAACAGGTAGCACAGCTGCCAATGGATCTGCAGCATTAGATTTGGTGACGAATCAAATCAATTCAATGTTAGCAATGGTCTCAAAAGACTATAAATTAAATGTGAATTTAGGTTCTGATAAACTAACAGGAGAAAATTCCTATGAATTTGGGGTTTCAAAAGGCTTTTTAAATGACCGATTAATTTTTACAGGAAGTTTTGGTGTAGAAAACAATACTGTTAATCAACAAAGTCAAAGTGCTTTAATTGGAGATGTTAATTTAGATTATCTCTTGAATGAAAGTGGTACGTTCAGAGTAAACATTTTCAATGAATCGAATGATTATTCTGTAATTCAAAACAAGCAATTAGGACCATTTACGCAAGGAGCGGGACTCCTTTATCAAGAAGATTATGACAATTTTGAAAATTTCAAACTTATGCAGCATTTCTTAGATGTATTTAGAAAAAAGCAAAACAAAAAATATCCAGTTAAACGTAAAAAAAGACAAACTCCAATTCCACTAGCTTCGGACCATTCTATTCAGTTTATTGTTCCGGATAATAAAATGAAAATATCCTAAATCTTCTATTCAAATTGTTTTTTACTTAAATCAATTCTGTATTTTTACGGTAAAATAAAACTACATTAAGGATCAATAGTAGAATGAAAAAAGTTCTTATTGCAAATAGAGGAGAAATTGCACGTCGTGTAATCCGAACGCTAAAAAAAATGAATATCACAAGTGTTGCAATCTATTCTGATGCAGATCGAAATTCACCACATGTTTTAGAAGCTGATGAAGCTGTTTACGTTGGAGAAAGTCCTAGTTCAGAAAGCTACTTAAAACAAGATTTAATTCTAGACTATTGTAAAGAATTAAATGTTGATGCTATTCATCCTGGTTATGGTTTTTTATCTGAAAATGCAAATTTTGCTCGAAAAGTGAAAGATGCTGGAATGAAACTGATTGGCCCCTCTCCTGAATCAATGGAGTTGATGGGAGACAAATTGAGCGCAAAACAAGCAGTGAAATCCTACAACGTTCCTTTAGTACCTGGTGTGGATGAAGCTATTACTGATGTGGCTGAAGCAATTCTAATTGCAGAGCAAATTGGGTATCCAATTTTGATTAAAGCTTCTGCTGGTGGAGGTGGAAAAGGAATGCGTTTAGTAGAAAATTCAGGAGAATTTATTGAACAAATGCGCATGGCTCAAGGAGAAGCTCGTTCTTCTTTTGGAGATGACGCTGTATTTATTGAGAAATTTGTGCTTGAACCAAGACATATTGAAATTCAAGTTTTCGCCGATAGTTTTGGCAATGTTGTATATCTATTTGAACGCGAATGTTCGATACAACGAAGACACCAAAAAGTGGTAGAAGAAGCGCCAAGTGTTGTTTTAACTCCAGCATTGCGAAAAGAAATGGGAGAAGCAGCAGTGGCTGTTTGTAAAGCTTGTAATTACGAAGGTGCGGGAACAGTTGAGTTTCTTGTTGATGCCAATATGAAATTTTACTTTTTAGAAATGAATACGCGTTTACAAGTTGAACATCCGGTGACAGAAGAAATTACTGGATTAGACTTAGTTGAATGGCAAATTCGCGTAGCGAGGGGTGAGAAATTACCTAAACTTCAAGATGAACTCTCGATTAATGGACACGCTATTGAAGTAAGAGTATATGCAGAAGATACCTTAAACGGTTTTACACCGGATATTGGAACCTTGAAAAGATACCGTATTCCAACAGGTAAAGGTATTCGAGTAGATGATGCGTTTGTTGAAGGAATGACTATCCCAATTTATTATGACCCAATGATTGCTAAGTTAGTCGTTTGGGGTAAAACAAGAGAAGAAGCTATTGAAAAAACGATCAAAGCAATTGACAATTATCAAATTTCAGGATTGAAAACAACTTTGGATTTTGGAAAATATGTTCTGAAACATGAAGCCTTTCGATCTGGAAAGTTTGATACAAATTTCGTGAAACATTACTTTGAAGACCCTAAGATTATGTATTCGTCAATGGAGGAAGAAAAGGATGCTTTACAACATGGAATCAATCAAATTTGGGATTCTATAAAGGAACGAGACAAGAAAGAATATGCTTCTAGACAGGTTGTTAGCTCATGGAAAAGCGCTCGTTCATAAGTACTTTTAAAATATGTTAAATTAATATTGAAATTTTTACCAATTAACAATACTTTTACCTCACAAAAATTCATAGAATGAACTTACACGAATATCAAGGTAAATCAATTTTGAAAAGCTACGGAGTTGCAATCCAAGAAGGGGTTGTTGTAGACAAAGTTGAAGATGCAGTTGCTGCAGCTAAAAAATTAACCGAAGAAACAGGTACAAGCTGGTACGTTGTTAAAGCGCAAATTCACGCTGGTGGACGTGGTAAAGGAACAGTTGAAGAAACTGGTTCTCATGGTGTTGTTCTTGCCAAAGGAATTGATAAAGTTGAAGATACTGTAAAAGGGATCCTTGGTGGACATTTAACAACAGCACAAACAAACGGAAAAGGTAAAAAGGTAAATAAGGTTTTAATTGCTCAAGATGTTTATTACCCTGGAGAATCTGAAGTTTCTGAATTTTATATGTCAGTGCTTTTGGACCGTGAGAAAGCTAGAAATGTAATAGTTTATTCTACAGAAGGTGGAATGGATATAGAACATGTAGCTGAGCATACTCCTGAGCTTATTCACAGAGAATTAATTGATCCTCGTTATGGTGTTCAAGGATTTCAAGCACGTAAAATTGCTTTTAATCTAGGATTATCAGGTGAAGCTTTGAAGCAAATGACAAAATTCATTTTTTCATTATATGCAGCATATGATGGTATTGATGCTTCAATGTTTGAAATCAATCCAGTATTAAAAACGTCTGACAATAAAATTATCGCTGTTGATGCGAAAGTAACGATGGATGGAAACGGTTTGTTCCGTCACCCAGACTATTTGGCGATGCGCGATAAAACAGAAGAAGATCCAACAGAAGTTGAAGCTGACGCAGCTGGATTAAACTTTGTGAAATTAGACGGAAACGTTGCTTGTATGGTAAACGGCGCTGGTTTAGCAATGGCTACAATGGACATAATTAAACTTTCAGGTGGTAATCCTGCTAACTTCTTGGACGTAGGAGGAACTGCAAATGCTGAACGTGTTGAAAAAGCATTCCACATTATTTTGAAAGATCCAAATGTTAAAGCTATTTTGATTAATATCTTTGGTGGAATCGTTCGTTGCGACCGTGTTGCTCAAGGTGTTGTTGATGCATACAAAAATATGGGTTCTATTCCTGTTCCAATTATCGTTCGTTTACAAGGAACAAATGCTGTTGAAGCAAAACGTTTAATTGACGAATCAGGATTGAATGTTCACTCTGCCGTTCTATTGCAAGAAGCAGCAGATAAAGTAAAAGAAGTATTGGCTTAATAAAACGGCTGATTAAAATAGATTAAAAGGCTTCTCAAATTGGGAAGCCTTTTTATTTGGGCTCCCGATACATCGGGAGGAGTTTTGAATTATATATTCCAAATCCTTCGTATCTTTGCGCACGAAATGAAAATCTTCAACCGAAATATGATAATTTATAAAAGCTTAGAAGAAATTGAAATCATGCGTGAAGCAGCGCAAGTAGTAAGTAGAACTCTTGGAAAAGTAGCTGAAGAAATTAACATTGGTGTTACTCCAAAATTTTTGGATGAAATGGCGGAAGATTATATTCGTTCTCAAAATTCAATTCCTGGTTTTTTAGGACTTTATGGTTGTCCGAGTACATTGCTTATTTCTGTTAATGAGCAAGTAGTTCACGGCTTACCTACTGATCGTCCATTTGAAGATGGAGACATTGTTTCTGTTGATTGTGGTTCCGTTTTTCAAGGTTATTATGGCGATCATGCATATACCTTTGAAATTGGAATTGTAAAACCTGAAATCAAAAAATTACTTCAAGTAACAAAAGAATGTTTGTATTTGGGAATAGAACAATGTACAGTTGCGAATAGAATTGAAGATATCGGTTGGGCAATTCAGACACATGCTGAAAAACATGGTTACGGAGTTGTAAGAGATTTGGTTGGCCATGGTTTAGGAAAAACACTTCATGAGGATCCACAAGTACCAAATTATGGAAGAAGAGGACGTGGTAAAAAAATCCAGAATGGTTTGACGATTGCTATTGAGCCAATGATTAATATGGGGACTGAAAAAGTAATGCAATTGGACGATAATTGGACGATTGTTACCGCAGATGGAATGCCGAGCGCCCATTTTGAACACGATATTGCTATTGTTGATGGAAAAGCTGTTATACTTTCCACTTTTGATTATATCGAAGCAGCTTTAGCAAAGAAGAAATGAACCGTGAAAAACGTTCAGTAACCCTAGCAATACTTACACTTGTCGTTTATGCTAGTTTTCTGTTCTATGATACGGGAGCTATCTTATTTCCTTTTCCTTTAAATGAATTAATCGTTTTGATTGTTTCGATTCAATTTTTGATTTGGAATTGGCACGCTAAAAAATCACTTCTTGTGATTCTTACTACCGCAAACATCTTTAATCTTATTTCGACTCAATTCTTCTGGTCCTTTTTCATGACGAATGAACAAATGGAGGTTTTTGTTTCAGGAATTTCGTTGGACTTATTAAAAATAGCCTATTATCTTTTTTTATTGATTGGTTTAGGAATCTATTTTTTGACTTCAACATCACGATTGAAATATCTATTTTTCGGAATCACCCTCCTACCTATTTTGTTCACCATGTTCACATCAATAGGTGTTTTCGAAACTATTTCGTTCATTTTAATAGCGTTACTAGGTTATAAATACACAATAAATTATCCGATTCATTTATTGTGGTTCTTAATTGGTATACTTCAATTAATGAAAGTCAGTACACTTTACTTCTAATCAACAAGTTGTAAATTTTATACTTTTTTTTCTGAAATAGCTTTGAGTTGTCAAGGGTTTTATTAATTTTGCCCTCTAGTTCTTTGAACACCCGGAGGGATGGGTGAGTGGCTAAAACCACCAGTTTGCTAAACTGACGTACGGGTAACTGTACCGCGAGTTCGAATCTCGCTCTCTCCGCAAAATAATATTGGAAGAAAACTTAATTTTATTCTGTATTTACTATTTAAAATGCGGTTTTCTCTTAAATTATACCAAATAAAGATTGCAAAATCTAATAATCTGATTACTTTTGCACTCGCTTTCTGAATAACGTTTCAGAAACAAAAAAATTGAAATCAAAAGAACTATAGTTCGGGGCGTAGCGTAGTCCGGTCATCGCGCCTGGTTTGGGACCAGGAGGTCGCAGGTTCGAATCCTGCCGCCCCGACAAGGGGGATGAGAGATCATCCCCCTTTTTTTTTTCAATTTAAGTAATGCATAATGGCCCCGTAGCTCAGCTGGATAGAGCAATTCACTTCTAATGAATAGGTCTTTGGTTCGAATCCAAACGGGGTCACTATTACAAGCTCATTCGTCAATTGGCAAATGAGCTTTTTTTGTAGCTATAAGTACCCTAAATAACAAGACGTTGCCTTTAAAACTTAAGGTTTTTAGAAATATTTTTAAATAAAAACAGTAATCTGTCTTGCAGGTTTTAAAAAAGTCATTATCTTTGCACACGCTTTTAACGTAAAGCATTTAACACAATTTTGAATCTCATTGTTTTGAGAGATCGCAAGATTAAAAAATTGGTTTGGTAGTTCAGTTGGTTAGAATACATGCCTGTCACGCATGGGGTCGCGGGTTCGAGTCCCGTCCAGACCGCGAAAGTTAAAAGCATAAGCCTCCAATCGGAGGCTTTTTTTATGCCCAAAAGTTCCGTTTCTCAAGGTTTATAAGTGTTGTCAAGGCTTTTCAAAAAATATTCTTGTGACTCATTCAATTGAGTTTGGCATGGTCAATATAAATTGAAATGAGTTGGCTTACTAACTATAATATCAATTCTTGGTTTTTTATTGTTTAACGAAAATAATACCTCAGTTT
>CAMDNE010000019.1 GCA_945902745.1 Chitinophaga pinensis
CTATAGCAGCATGGTCCACCTCTTCCCATTCCGAACAGAGAAGTTAAGCCTGCTTGCGCTGATGGTACTGCCCTTTTGAGGGTGGGAGAGTAAGTCGACGCCGCTTTTTAAAAGCCCCAATCATTCATTTGATCGGGGCTTTTTCTTTTATAATTATATGCGCTGATGGTACGTGTGTCCGATAGCTGGCGGATGGGAGAGTATCCCGATAGCTACCGAGACGACGCCGCTTTTTAAAACCCTTTATCAGTCTTCTGGTAAAGGGTTTTTTGTGTTTTGGAAATTGGTTGGTAATGGATCAAAAGTTCGAATCCCATCCAGACCATTAAAGCGATTTACCGCAACTACTTTAAAAGCACGCTTTTAAGGCTGAAAGGTTAGACAGTTGTACAGGTTAATTTATTGTTTTTCTATAACGAAGCAGAAAATCCAATGATTTCGTTATCTTTATTTTATGATTCCGTTTTTATCAGGAACAATGTTTTTTATATTCTTATTAAGATTGCTCTACGAATTTCACAAAATACACCATTATGAAAACTATACTATTACTAACCACTTTTTTTTCACTTCATTGTTATAGGCAATGCTGGGAGAAAATATCAGAACCACAAGATACAACTTCGATGTCTTTCTCAATTAGCACTGACGGCACACTTTGGGGATGGGGTATAGGAATATTGGGAAATGGAAATCTGTAAAGTGAAAATTCACCAGTATTAATTTCTTCAGCAACAGACTGGAATACAATTTATAATAGTTATGATATCCATTTAGGCATAAAGGAAGATAGTACACTTTGGGGTTGGGGATATAATAATTATGGAGAAATGGCGAACGGTTCAACATCCTTTCAATTAACCCCATTTCCGATTGGATCAAGTAAATGGATTTCTATATCGGTTAGTTATGGGCGAGTGTGTGGAGTAAAAGTAGATGGCACTTTATGGATATGGGGTGAAGATTGGCCAAATCCAAATATTATAACAATGGTGCAATTGGGTACAGCTTCGGATTGGAAAAAGGTGAAACGATCTTTCGTTAACTTTGTAGGAATAAAACAAAATGGGACACTTTGGAGTTGGGGGGGTAATTATTATGGACAACTGGGATTAGGAAATAACACTTCAACTGCGGTACCAACACAAGTAGGTTCCAGTTCTGAATGGAAAGATATTTCAATAGAGGAAGCTTTAACATTTGCTTTAAAGACAAACGGGACACTCTGGGCCTGTGGAAGTAATAGTTATGGGCAGTTAGGAAATGGAACGAATATTAACGAGAATAGTTTAATTCAAATTGTTCCGGGTTCACTATGGGAGAAAATTTCAACTGCATGTTATGGACAATCAGTAATGGGGGTAAAAACCGATGGAACATTATGGGGATGGGGAAGTAATTTTTCTGGTAATCTTGGTTTTGGAAACACGGTGTCTGTAAATATCCCTATTCAGGTGGGGTCCGATAATAATTGGAAAGAGGTTGGTGCCCATGGTAGTTATTCAATAGGTTTAAAAACGAATGGATCCTTATACTCTTGGGGAGATAATAATAATGGACAATTAGGAAATGGAACCTATATTAGCCAACTAATTCCGGGATTAATAGGTCAAGTGTGTATTGCGGGTTTGGAAGATAGCGCACCTGAATTAAATTGGATCAAACTATTTCCGAATCCAACCAATAGTGCAATTCAAGTTCAATTTGATAAACACTTGTTAGGAAAAAGTTATCGAATTTATGATCAGTCAGCAAGAGTAATGATAGAGAATTATATTTTAAATTCAAATTTTTCGATTGATCTATCTAATTGTGAGTCAGGGATTTATTTTTTCAATGTAGATGAGCAAGTGATCAAAATAGTGAAAGAGTAGCTCCATTATAACTAGCTTGAACTTTGCATCGAAATCAAATCAAATTTGTTTTTCTTGAATCGTTCTTTAATGAATTTTCCGATTGCCTAGTCTTTGAATAAGTTGATCAATTCGGCATGAATATGCATCGTTTGTTTTTTGAACTAATGAATTCTTTTCACAACTCTAGGTCTCATGAAGGATTAATCACTTAATCTGCACTCCCCGCGAAGAAAACAAACCGACAGATTGATTTTTACTCTTGTCTAAGCTAAATGAAAAGGTGCTTCCAATACCAAATGTACTGCGTACAGAAATTGTTTGACCATGTGATTCAATTATATGCTTAACAATTGCTAAACCAAGTCCAGATCCACCTTCATTTCTGTTTCTACTTTTTTCAACACGATAGAAACGTTCGAAGAGACGAGGAATGTTTTGCTCTTCAATTCCAGGACCATCATCCGAAACTTCAATGGTAACAATATCATCCATTAAGAATAAGCGAACGATTGTCTTTCCTCCTTCATTGCCATATGAGATTGAATTACTCACTAAATTCATAATGACTTGTGAGATTTTCGCTTTATCGGCATTGACGAAAATACTGTTATAATCTTTGGCAAAAGAAAGCGTGATATTTTTATTTTTTGCCTTTATCTCTAATGAATCAAAAACATCTTGCACCAATTCATGAATGTCGAAAGGACGAATTTCTAATTTTAAGCGATCGACTTCTAATTTGGTTATTTGATCTAAATCCTCGATGATGTTAACCATGCGATCTGTTGCCTTAGAAGCCCGTTCTAAAAATAAGCGGTTCACATTTTCATCCTCTAAACCCCCATCCAATAAAGTCAAAATATACCCTTGAATAGAAAAAATAGGTGTTTTTAGTTCGTGAGCTAAATTACCTAGAAACTCACGTCGAAATGCTTCTTGTTCTTTTAATTTGGAAATTTCAACATTTCGTTCTTCAGTCCATTTCTTGGTTTCAATTTCGGCATTGGCAATAACGTCATCCGTAATTTTAAATTTAATGTCGTTTTCCTTAGTAATTTTTCCTTTTCTAATTGAACGATAAAGTAATTTTAAACGGTCGTTAATGAAGTATTTTATAAAGAAATAAAAGACTCCGAAAGAAATTAAACCTGTAGTAAAGGGCAATCCGATAAGTACCCAAAAAGGAAAATTCATTACCTGTATATCGATAATGAATGTTATAATTAGTGTGAGTGCGAAGATAATCGCACTGCCTCCAATAAGTAAATGAATTGGTTTTAAATTTTTCACTTCTATTCGCTAAATGTATATCCGACTCCTTTTATAGTACGAATATAATCATCTCCTAGTTTTTCCCGCAATTTTCTAATGTGAACATCAATTGTTCTTTCACCAACGATAGTTTCATTGCCCCAAACAATTGTTAATATTTGATCTCTTGTGTACACTTTTCCTGGTCTACTTGCTAGCAATTCCAGCAATTCGAATTCCTTTTTAGGTAAAAGTAAATTAGCTCCATTAGTCTTAACCATGAATTTTTCACGATCAATTTGAATATGATTTGACTTTAATTCTGATTGTGTTTGAACAGGTTTTTCTAATCTTCGCAACAATGATTCTACTTTGCTAATCAATAATCTTGGTCGGATTGGTTTCGTGATGTAATCATCGGCGCCAGCTTCAAATCCAGCAATTTGAGAATAATCCTCTGCTCTAGATGTTAAAAAAGCGATGATTGGTTGTGTGATATTTAAATCTTTTCTAATAATTTGACACGTCTCAATACCATCCATGACAGGCATCATAACATCCAAAAGGATAAGTGATGGACTTACTTGTTGTGCCATTCTAACTCCCTCTTCACCATTAGATGCTGTGAAAATTTTAAAGCCTTCTTTTTTCAATGAATAGGAAAGGAATTCTAAAATATCCGGTTCATCGTCAATTAATAATAAGGTATGTCCTTTTAGGTTTGTCATATAATTTCTTTACCCATAAAAAGGGCTATCCTAGATTAGATAGCCCTTCTTAGGTATGTGGTTTAAATTATTTTTGAATAATCAATCTACGGTTAACGCTGTTGTTTTCTGTTTGAAGAACTACAGTGTATAATCCATTGTTTAATTCAATTGTATTTAACTCTATTGAGTTATTTCCTTGCTCTAATTGTACATTTTGAACAGTAATGATTTGACCTAACTGGTTGATGATTGTTACAGTCGCTTCATTAGCTGATTGATTCTCAAATTCTAAAGTAGTATTAGCACTTGTTGGATTTGGATACAATTTAACATCTGCGAAGTTTTCAACTTCATTCAATCCAACAGAGATTACAAGTGTATAAGTAATCACATCTGTACAGTTTCCATTAGTTGCTGTTAATGTTACAGTATAACTACCGTTAGCAGCATAAGCATGTGCTGGTGAGGCAGCTGATGAGTTAGAAAAATCACCGAAATCCCAAGAGTAAGAAGTAGCATTTGTTGATGTGTTTGTAAATGTTACAACATTACCAGAAGTTGTGTTTGTAGCACTTGCAGCTGGAGTTTGTGTAAATGTTAAAGTAACATCTGCAGATTGACCAACACCGTCACATAAATTTGCATTTGTTGTTGTAACATAGTACGTTCCATTAGCTGTTGCATCAACTGTTTGAGTTATTGCACCATTACTCCACAAATAAGTATCAGAAGTAGAAGCTGTTAATGTAATCGTTTCTCCTGAACAAGCTTGAGTTGCTGTTGCAACAACAGTTGGAACTGGAGTAGCACTAACGTTTACAGTAGTTGCTGATGAAGTTGCCTCACAACCACTTGCATTTGTATATGTAACAGTTATTACGTCTGAAGCAGTAACATTAATTGATTGAGTAGTTTCGCCAGTTGACCATAAGTTACCAGTTGCGTTACTTGTAGTCAATGTAACTGATCCACCAGTACAGAATGAAGTTGAACCGCTTGCACTAATTGTTGGAGTAGCAGGCAAAGCATTTACAGTAACAACAGTTGCAGTTGAAGTTGCTTGACAACCATTTGCATCATTTACAGTTACAGTATAATTTCCATTTGATGTAGCAGTAATTCCTTGTGTTGTTTCTCCACCACCCCAAGTATTGTTAGATGCAGCACTAGAAGTTAATACAACAGAACCACCTTGACAGAAAGTTGTTGATCCTGCAGGAGTGATTGTTGGTGTAGTAGGCAAAGCATTTACAAGAACAACAATAGGAGCTGAAGTTGCAACACAACCAGCAGCATTTGTAGTTGTTACAGTATAAGAACCACTTGTTGAAACTGTAATTCCTTGAGTTGTTGCTGTATTGCTCCAAGTGTTGTTTAATGCAGCACTAGAAGTTAAAACAACATTTCCTCCTTGACAGAAAGTTAATGGTCCTCCAGCAGTAGCTGAAACAGCTAAATAAGAAATACCTGGTGTATTGTAATCTGTTGTTTGAGGATTAAAGTTTGACCAACATTTTGTCCAGTCATTTGCTCCATCAAAAGCACCTTTATAAGTTGTAGGTGTAAAGAAAGCATTGTTCAAGTTTGGATACGTAAAGTTTGCTCCTGCTAGTGCTGGTGAACCTGCTTGTAATAAAAAGTTAGGTGCAAAATAATTTGTTGGTGCAACTGCCATTACTCCTTGAGGATTTGCAATAATTGAATTTCCACCTGCATTGAACCAAAGGTTCATGCCGAATGTAGATGGCGTTATTGCTGCAGAATCTAAAGGTAGGGTGCAACCTGCAATGATGTTATTTTTGAATTGCAAAGTACCGGATTGAGCATTATTTGCTGTGTTAGCATTTTCGATTTTCAAACCAACTGGAAACCCAACAAATACTGAGTTATACGTACATGTTGATGTACTTCTTCTCAAGTGCAATGCTCTTTTGTAATTGATATTGTAACCAGTACTTGTTGAAGTCGCTTTTGGACCAAAAACACTTACGTTTGTAAAAATCGGCTTCGTTAATGGACCATTTGTTGTTCCTGTAGCATCATTATCTGATTCAAATCCATTTGATCCTGAGATATCTGCTACCATAGAATCACTAACTGCAACTGCAAATTGAATACGACCTGTAAAACCATAATCAGTATCAAACATATCATCTAAAGTCTTATTAGCAATTAAGTGTTTACAATTCACTGTTCCACCAAACCATTCAAAAGCATCATCGCCACCATAACTAACTTGAACATAGTCAATCGTTGTTCCAGCTCCAACTGCACCCATAGTTAAACCATTTGTCTCGTTGTTTGGTTGGAATGCAATACCAGCATATTCAATACGTACATATGTTAATACACCAGAATTATCATTTTCGTCAGTTCCACCGTACAGTCCCTTTACTGGGTCAATACCACCTTCACCTAATCTTTGCCCTGCCGGATCATTGATAGGTGCTTTACCCAACATTAAAATTCCGCCCCAATCTCCTGCAGCTCTTGAACCAGCTGGTTGTGATGAAGTAAAAACAATTGGTTGTGTTTGTGTACCTTGTGCCATTATTTTGGCACCACGAGTGATTACCAATGCAGCACCAGTTCCTTTGATAATTGTTCCTGGCTCAATTGTCAGAGTAGCATTATTAGTAACATACACAAAACCTCCAGTTAAGTTATAAATGTTGTTGCTTGTCCAAGTAGTGTTCGATACAATATCGCCCGAAACATTAACTTGTGCATTTATGCTAAAGATGTTTACTAAAGCAAATGCAATAAAAAGTAATTTTGTTTTCATTTTCATTTTCATTTTTTTTTTCGCAGTATTTTTTGGGAAGCTGCGTTACCCATTTTTATCGAAGCAAAAGTAGAACGGATGTCTTCCTTAAAGGTTAGCTAGGAATTATTCTTAGTTTAAGAAATGATTAATAAATAAAACCAC
The DNA here is from genome assembly GCA_945902745.1 of Chitinophaga pinensis. Classification (GTDB taxonomy): domain Bacteria; phylum Bacteroidota; class Bacteroidia; order Flavobacteriales_D; family Crocinitomicaceae; genus M0103. The sequence continues at coordinate 6,747 of CAMDNE010000019.1, forward strand.
AATGTTAACATGCCTAGGAATTGGCAATTGAGGATATATTATTTGGCAATAAAAAAGCCTCGAATTTTATTTCGAGGCTAGATTTAAATGAAAGAATAAGTATTATCTTTCTTAATTAGAAATTATACGAGAAAGAAAGTGTTATATTTCTGCCGTATTTTATACCATTTATTTGATTGTCTTCAGTTTCTTCAAATTTCTTTGAACGATTAAAGTCTTGATAGAATACAGCTTTTTGATTAAAAATATCGCTTACGTTTAATTTCAACTCACCTTTTTTCAGAATTCTTTTCGTTATTTGAAAATCCAAAATACTTCTTGGGTTTTCATAAATATCTTGGTAGCCATTTGTTCCAACGAATGCGATTCTTCTGCCTATTCTATTGAACATTAAGTTTATTCCAAATCCTAAGGTATCATTTTGATACATTAATCCTGCATTGATAAGGTAAGGTGATTGTCCTTGCATTGGTCTGAATTTTTCTTCATCTGTCACGGCTTGAGCAACATTTGATAAATCAACGACTGATTTTACTAATGTCAAGTTTGTAAAGAAAGTAAAATTGTCTAATGCTTCAGTATTGAATAGTGAATCTATAAAGCTCAACTTTGTTCTCAATTCAATTTCCATTCCATAATCTACTGCACTTGCAACGTTTCTATATGTGTAGGTTCTTGACCCAGAACCACCAAAGAAAACCGTGTTTTCAATTGGGTTTGTGAAATCTTTGTAAAAGAATGAAGTAGAAATGATTTGCCCATTACCTGGGAAATACTCAAAACGTAAATCTAAATTCGTGATATTAGAAGATATTAAAGTATCGTTACCAACGACTGCTGATGAGGAATTAAAATCATAAAAAGCGAATGGCGCTAATTCTCTAAAATCTGGTCGAGCAACTGTTCTGGATGCTGCGCCACGTATATTGATTTTTTTAGTCGGTGAATACGCTAAATTTATAGAAGGTAAATAACTTAAAGTAGTGTTATCAATCGTCACTGTGTCGCCTCCGTATGTCAACGAGTTTAATTTTTGATTGAAGTTTTCAAGTCTCAAGCCATAAACTGCTCTGAATTTCGTCCCAAATTTTTGATCTGTCATTAAATATCCGGCATGTAAATCTGTCGAAGCAGTGTAGGAATCAGAGGGATTTGTCGTTTCACCTAATTTGAAACCTGCTGCATTGATGTTTTCACTTGAAAAAATAGAATCTTGAGGTTGATATAAAAGATCATAGTTGAAAAGTGAAGGATTATTAACTGCATATCCAAAAACGCGGGCATCAAATGTTCTTGATTTAATTGAACCAGCATAACCTACTTTTATCAAACTTTTTTGATTCATCATTTTATAAGGAATTGTTATTTCAGCTAAGCCGGCAAATAAATCTTCGTTCAAATCAGAGAAAAAGCGTCCTGCATAGTCTGGTGAAGGAGATCCAAATGGTACATAAGCAGTAAAAACAGAGTCTCCAATCGTTCCTTGTGGAGTCCTGTTTTTTGTATAAAGCATTCTCTTTAAATTCGGAACAGCGGATTGAGTTTTGCTGTAATTTAATCCCCATTTGAGTTTGATTTTTGACTTTTCCAATAAATGATCTCCCGAAAGTTGAGATGATAGCATTTGGCTACTCGTATATTGTTGCGTTGTTGCGGAAACAATTTGGTCTGCATCTATATTTTCGCCTGTTCTTTTGATAACCTGATCCGTTGAGTTATTACTCAACATATTTTTGAAAGTTATTTTATTGTTTTCTCCAATTTTGTATGCAAAGTTCAACATGGCTCCCCACGTAACATTTTCTCTGTAGGTAGCATCATTGTAATCGAAAAGTATTGATCCATCTTCATTAAAATCTCTTCGTGTCACATCTAAAAATCTTCTATTATAGTTGTAAGTAAGACCGCCAATAAAACCAAATTCATTCTTTTTTAGTTTTAAGTTTTTAGCAAAACCAATTTGATAACTTTGACCTAATGGTGATGATTTCTTTGTGTCAATCCCCCAATCATTAGAGAAAATTTTGCTATTCTCAAATTTTGTAGCTGGGTTTGAAAGTAGTGGCTTAAATTCTGATGTACTTAATATGTCGGATGGTAATGCTCGATCCGAAGCTCCTAGTCCAATCCAATCGTTTTTACTCCCTTGATATGTTGAATATTCCTTGAAAGTTGATTGTGAATTGAAATTGGTTCCAGCAGTAACTGAAATGAAATCTTTTTCAGGTACGTCTTTTGTGTTAATTTGAATAACGCCTCCAGCAAAATCACCAGGTAAATCTGGGCTTGCAGTTTTAAAAATCAACATGTTGTCTAACATAACAGAAGGAAATATATCAAAAGAAAATGCTTTTCTATCTGCCTCTGTTGATGGCAATGGTAAACCATTTATCATTGCGGTATTATAACGGTCGTTCAATCCACGAATAATTACGAATTTGTTATCTTGAATACTTGCTCCACTTACCCTCTTTAAAACATCACTCGCCGCTCTGTCTGGAGATCGTCTAATATTTTCTGCCGTTATTCCATCTACCATTCCAGCACTGTTCCGTTGAAGAATTATCAAGTTTTCATTTGATTCTTTATCAATTTTAACACGAATTGTCACCAAACCTATTTCCTTAACAACCGCTTCCATTGCAACAACAAGTTCTGTCGTTTCTGCATTTTTAACGATAACATCTGTTACTATTTTGGTGTTATAGTTATTGTAAGAAAATGATATTGAATAGGTACCTGTTTTAATTTCATCAAATACAAAATGACCATCTAAATCACTGAGTGCTTTTGCTTCAGAACCCTCTATGGAGATTTTGATTCCTGGAATTGACTCCCCAGAAACGGCGTCTGTTACTTTTCCCTTGATTATTCCTTGCGTGAATCCTATGGAAGTTATTAAAAATGATAGAAGTAAACCAGCGATTTTTGTATTCATATGTCCTTTGTTTTTTTTCGACACAAAGGAACGCTGATACAGTTATTCTAGAATTATTGAAACGTTACTAGATTGTTAATTCAAGGTAACATTTAGTTAATAATGAAGATAAATTTATTTAACATGAGGCAGGAAGTTAATTTTGAACTTCAACAAATTTATATCCGATTCCTTTCACGGTTTTTATATAATGTTCACCAATTTTTTCGCGTAATTTTCTTACATGAACATCAATAGTTCGATCACCAACTACGATATCTGAGCCCCAAACTTTATCTAGAATAGTATCACGTTCAAATACGTAATCTGGTTTTGACGCAAGCAATGCCAATAACTCAAATTCTTTTCGCGGTAAATGGATAACAGCACCATTTTTCTCTACTACGTATTTCTCACGATTAATAACAAGATCTTTCACATGTCCAGATTCTAATGAAATCATTCCTTTTCTGCGCAAAAGAGCATTGATCCTACTAACTAATACTTTTGGTTTTACAGGTTTAGCAACATAATCATCTGCACCAGCATCTAAGCCTGCAATTTGGCTGTAATCTTCATTTCGTGCAGTTAGAAAACAAATCAATGTTTTTTGAAAACCGTCAGTCCGTCGAATTGCCTCACAAACTTCAATACCATCCATTCCAGGCATCATGACGTCTAAAATAATTAAATCAGGTTTGTTCGCAAGCATTGATGCTAATCCTTTTTCACCGTTTTCGGCCGAATAAACATCATAACCTTCCTTCTTGAGATTGTAACATAACAATTCTCTAATGTCTTCTTCGTCGTCTATTACTAATATTGTTACCATCGTTGTGTGAAAATAAGTTAACGTTTAACTATTATGCTTATAAATATAGGTAGAATATTGGAATCTTAAAGGATGTAAATTTCAGATAAATTTGAGGTATTCTAAATTGTATTTTATTCAAACAACAATAAAACCAAAGCTTTAGAACGTTTTCAGGAAAGTTAATTGGGATAAAAACATTTTCTTTTTAACGTGAATTATATTTTTTCCATTTTTTTATTTTAAAAAGATCTTCAAAAAATGTGTTGAACAAACATAAAAAATACTTAGATTTGTTCTAGTAGTAGTAGGTTAGGTTGATTAGTATACAAGAGCTTTGAACGCCCGTTCAAGGCTCTTGTTTCTTTACACCCAAATGTAATTCTCAATTTATCGTTGAAATACGCCTTTAAATATGATGCTAAAAAGAAGCTCTGTTCAATTCATTTTTTAACAAATCTCACTAATTGTCGAAAAAGTTTTAACAGAGAAATTTTTATATTTACAGTATATTCGACCCCATGAAAATTAAAATACTTTTAGTTGAAGATGATACAAGTTTAGGCTTTGTTATTTCCGATCAGTTAAAATCTGATGGTTATAGCGTTACGCTTTGCACTGATGGTGCTGAAGGGTTTAAGCGCTTTAATGAAGAAAGGTTTCATCTGTGTATTTTTGATGTGATGATGCCGAAAAAAGATGGTTTCAGTCTTGCTCGAGATGTTCGCAAAATAAATAATGAAATTCCTATTCTGTTTTTAACAGCAAAATCAATGACTGAAGATAAAGTCGAAGGTTTTAAAGCTGGAGGAGATGATTATTTAACCAAGCCATTTAGTATTGAGGAATTACAAGTTCGACTTTCTGCACTTTTGAAAAGGGTCAACATTATTGTTGATGCACCTGAAGAAACGATTATTCAATTAGGCCAATATGCTTTTGATACAATAAATTATAAATTGGTTCATCCTAACTTTGAGAAAACATTAACGAAAAAAGAAGCGCATATTTTGAAAATTCTTTGTCGTTTGAAAAATCAAGTTGTTCCAAGGGATGTTGTTTTGAACGCGGTTTGGGGTCAAGATGATTATTTTGTGGGTAGAAGCTTGGATGTTTTTATCACTAAATTGAGGAAATATTTCAAAGAGGATGATTCGATTCAAATTTCAAATGTGCACGGTATCGGGTTCAAATTAGAAATTGTAAAATAGGATGATTTACATTCTTCATCTTGAAACATCTACAAAAGTTTGTTCTGTTGCACTTTCTTGTGATGGAAAACAACTAGCGATCAAAGAAGATTTGAGCAATGAATATTCTCATGCGGAAAATTTAACAAGCTATATTCAGGATGTTTTAAATCAAAGTAAAATTTCTTTGAAGGAATTAAGTGCGGTTTCTGTTGCTTCTGGACCTGGTTCTTATACTGGTTTGAGAATTGGCGTTTCAACTGCTAAAGGTTTGTGCTATGCATTAGAAATTCCTTTAATTGCTGTCGATTCATTATTTTCACTTGCTACTCTTGCCAATGAAAAACATCAAGACATCAACTTATGTGCGCTAATCGATGCACGAAGAATGGAGGAGTTTAATGGTTTATACAATTCCAACTTATCATCCTTGAAAGCTATTTCCGCAGATATTATCACAGAAGATAGTTACAAAGAATTTGAACCATTCGTCTATTTTGGCGATGGAGCAAACAAACTTGAGGATATTTGGAAGAATAGAAATTGCACTATTGACAAGTCAATTTATTCATCGGCAACGGGACAAGTTCCTTTGGCTTTTGAAAAATTCAACAAGAAACAATTTGAAGATGTTGCTTATTTCGAACCATTTTATCTGAAAGACTTTATTGGCTTGAAAAAAAATAATTAATCAGCTATTTCTTTTTACTTTTCCTAAACGTATGTTCATAGGATAAATTCAGTATGAAATTGTTATTTTTCGTAGTTTGATAATCGCGCAATAATAATCCAATCGTAAAAGTATTTGAATTATTAATTTCCAAATCAGTTCCAATAGAATAACGCATTTCATTCATTAATCCTTCAGTTATAAATTCATCTCCCGACAAAAAGTAATATTGATTGCTGCGATAAAATGATTCTGCACTTAAAAAAGGTTTAATGATTTTACTTTTGATTTGCGGCCTTAATGTTAATTTGTTGCGCCAATAAAGCTGTTCTCGTTTGAACTTAAAATTTTCATATTGAATTTTACTGGTAAATTGAATTCCAAGATATTTATCAAGTTTTAGCCATTTAGAAGGTTCTAGTTGAATTCCAAATGAAATTCGTTGTGAAGTCATTTGTCTTTTGCCATCTAAAAGTGCGTGATTATTGGTTTGCCAAGAATTGCGATATAACAAACCAATTTTTATCGATTGCGTCAATGCAAATTTTGACTCCACGGTGACGAGTGATTTTGAATAAGTTCTATCAGTTAAATTCCATCTACCTTGTAATTCAGCACTGAGAGAAAGTTTTTTTATCAAATAAACTTTAGCAGCAATAGAAGATCGATTGTAAAAGGAATTATTTTGAGAAAAGGATAAACCAAAAACAAAAAGTACAAAGAAAATTGACAGATGTAGTTTCATTATTGTAAGATTGAAATCACACCAATTTCATTAATACTCGCTTTTTCTGTAATTTCAATTTCTTTATAAACTGGAACTTTTTCACCAGAAGTTGCATCTTTCGTTAAAGCATAAATTTTGTATTTTCCAACTTGTAATCCTTCAAAAGAAAAATAACCGTCTGCTCCAGTGCGAGCAATATCATTAAAAACTATTCCGTCGCCGTAAATTAAATATACGCGTTCTTCAGTAATTGCCATTTCAGAACCATTAACATCGGCTTTTCCTTGATTAGTAACATCAACTTTAAAATTTGTTGTACCATTATCTGCATCTGTAATTTCCACACGACTTGTACTAACCAATGTTAATATATCATTGATTTGAGAAATTGTAAAATCACCGTTTAAAGAAGCTTCAATTGCTGTTAAAGTAGCGTTCGCAATTTCTAGGTTTGAAGCGCTATAATTGTAATTAACTTGTATGCCAACCCTTCCTTGTAATTGAGGATCACCATTACTAACCCATGTTGGATTATTGTACCAAACATAATATAATGAACCACCTGCAGGACCATTAAAAATAAAATAATCACCGTGCTCAATGTCAAGGCCTTGTTTTACTGTAATATCAATTGTTTCAGCATTTCCAGTTGAATTATTCACCCCAACGATGGTTCCTCGAATTACTGAAGTACCGCCAGGGCCAGCAACTTTTTTACAACTTGAAAATGCGCCAATTAATAGGATAGATAGAATACTTGCTTTTAAATAGGAAATCATTTTACTGTAATTTTAATAGTTTGATAAAATTCATTATTCTGAAGAATTGTCACGAAATAAATTCCTTCACTGAAATTTGAAACGTCAATTGTTGTTTCATCGAAGTCTTTAAATTCCAATGTTTGAATGTTTTTACCTTGTGTTGAAATTATATTAACTGCAACATTTTTCAAATGTTGATTTGTTTTAATGGTAAGTTTTCCCTCTGTTGGATTAGGAAATGCAATAACCTGATTTGAGTTAGTTATTTCTTTAATACCTAAATCGTCACAAATTCCAAACATATTATTATCCATCCAAATAAGCCTTCCTGTAATCCATTCTTTCATGTAATCAATTTCCTCTTGGTAGGTATTTCCCACGAAGTTATTTGGCCAGACATATGTTCCTAAAATTGGCCAGCGATTGTAATTACGAGCAGCTGGGTCTGCTAAAACTGTTGCCATACTGTCAATGTAAGAAAGTATATAATTGGTATTCAAACTTGTTTGACGCAATTCTAACCACCTGCATTTTAATGCATGAGAATAAGTAGGATCTTCAAGCAATCTTCCCCACCAGAAAGGGTTTTGCCAGCCTCCACCGCAAACTGAATTAAAATTAATTTCCCAACCTGTTGTGTCAGAACCTTGACAATAATCAGAATTTCCAAAAGCTAAATTAAAATCCCAAAGTGGTCCAGCCACAAGTTTTCCCCCTTCACTAACTCTATTCTTATATAAATATGTTGAAATTCGATAACCATCAACATTTTTTGACACCTCGTTAACCAACATAAAATCGATAAATGAGGCTTCATCAATGAAGGGTTTATAACCTAAAACTGGGTCAGTGAAATTTGGTCCAGCTAAAGCATTTTCCCAATTAGTTACTATATTTTCAATATATTGTAATTGTGAAGGATGCATGGCAATTGCATCTGGGTCATGCAGTTGAAACCCTATGTTACTTGAGCCAGGAGCCGCACTCGTATATGGAGAATTCCATGCAATTACTCCTCCTGCAGTTGTTTTGTCAATTTTAATAATGTAACCGCCTGTTAATTCATTATTGAGCGTGTCAGAATAATTTAACGGATCAATATTTACCCGACCTGGATTCACTTTTATTCGTTCCATGAAAACATAAACACCAATATAATCTCCGTTCAGGATAACTTCACACATTTGTGTACGAGGCGCCCAACTTCCCATTTCGTTACCGATTTTATAAGTAAGGACATTTCTGATCATTGCTTTATCAGTGTAAGGAGCGTATAATATCCAATCATTATCTGCTGGCCAATCAAAAATCGATGCGTTATAATTTATGAAGGTGTCTGGCCCTCTTGTTTCTAAACCATATGATTTCATTGGAAAAGTGTTTGAAGAAGAACCTCTCCGTTCAATTGCAATTTGACCATAAAATTCATTCGTTGAATCTGTTATATTATTAATTACTCCAGGACCATTGTATATGATGCCCATGAATCCATCAATTTTTGGCTCATCAGGAATTGTGATTCCATTTGTATTCAAAATAACAATTGGCAAGTTTGAGCTAGATAGTTCAACTGGGGGAACAAACCATGCAGGTGTTGGGCCATAATTTGCTGAATTATCGGATATTCCAAAAGACAAAAAAGCTCTTGAAGTGACATCAGAAGAAGTTGAAGTTTGATTATGTGTTTCTACACAAAGAACATTTGTTCCATTTACAATAGCACTTTGTACTTGTGCCTGAGTAAAGACAAATTGGTCTGGATAACCACCAGAATATAAAACTGCTTCGTGCGAAATTGATGCTAACTGATTATAATTTGGCTGTCCAATGCCTGTCATTCCATTACGAGCAATCTCAACACCATTTAGATAGGCAACAAATCCATCATCATAATCCATGTTAAATATTGCCTTGGTAATCAAAGAAAGATCAACAACATTAAATGTAATTCGCTGATAAACCGAAATTGTGCCTGACGGTATAGCAGTATTGTCATCACTATCGCCGAAGCCAAAGCCTCCTGGTCCAACACTCCATAAAGAGGCATCAAATGAAGGAGAAATCCACGTATTTGGTGTCGCTGCAGTTGGAATAGAATAGCTCCAATTACTATTGTCATTCACAACAGTTTCCCAATGGTCAGATTGTGCATTAAGGTTTAATGCAAAAATAATTAATAAAGAAAAAAGAGTGGTTTTTTGTATAATGCAATTCAACATACTAAATGGATTGAGATTCTACAAAAGAATGCGTTAAATTAAATTAATTTAACCATACTATGAAAAAATAATTAATTTATTTTTCTAGGAATAGGTTGATAGCATTTGAAAATTTGGAGTTTTTTTCAAAATCATCGTGTCCTTGATTCGTGATCGGATAAAATTCATCTCCTGTTTTCAAGAGTTTAGACAATTGTTGTGATGCCTCAAATGGAATTACTGAATCAATGTCTCCGTGAATAATTAAAATTGGACTTTTAACTTTTTGGATGTATTTATATGTTTCAAATTTATACTTCAATAAAAACGTTGGGATAATTTTATACTTTCTAACCGTCATATCAACAAGCGAATAATAAGGCGCAATTAAAACCAATTTTTTCGCGTCGTTTGTTGATGCTAACATTGCCGCAGATGCTGTTCCGACAGAATAACCTATGATCGTGATTGCATCTTCATTATAACTTTTTTTAATCAAATTATACGTTGTCTGAACATCTTCGAAAAATTGTTTTTCATCCTTCATTTCACCAGTACTCTTGCCAAAACTTCTATAATCAACAGTGAAAAAATCATACCCTAAAGTTGTATAAAATTTAGCAGCATTTTCTTGGTCTAATAAATTCCCAGCATTGCCATGTAAAAAGAAAATTAATCCTTTTGGTTTTTCCACCTTGAAAAGCGCGCCACTTAAATTTGCACCCTCTACTGGAATGTTTATTAATTCAACCGGAATCGAAAATTCAATTTTTGCATTTCTAGAAATTTTTTCTGGATGAAAAATAAAACTCTCCTGAGCAAAATACATGTAACCACAGCCTACTGTATATATAAGAGCAGCAAAGATAAGTAGACGGGAGATAAATTTTTTCATACGGTTAAGATTCAAGAATAGGAAATGTAAAGATAGAGATTCTTCAATCAATTTGAGGCAAAGATGATAAGAACGTTGTATTTTTATACTCTAAATATTTTAGTGTTGCAAATTCAAAAATTAATATCAGAATCGGCTAGACCATTCGTCATTGCAGGGCCTTGCAGTGCTGAAACGGAAGAACAAGTATTTACTATCTCAAAACAAATTGCGGATAATAAGTTGGCGAGTGTTTTACGTGCAGGAATTTGGAAGCCACGCACACGTCCTGATTCTTTTGAAGGAGTAGGAGAAGTTGGATTGAAATGGTTAGTTGATGCAGGTAAAGCTGTTGGTTTACCAGTTGCGACAGAAGTTGCGAATAAAACACATGTTGAATTGGCATTAAAAGCTGGAGTTGATGTGTTATGGATTGGAGCAAGAACAACTGTAAATCCTTTTGCAGTGCAAGAAATTGCTGATGCACTTGTTGGAACTCAAATTCCCGTGTTAATAAAAAATCCAGTGAATCCTGATTTGGAATTATGGATTGGTGCCTTTGAACGACTAGAAAAGGCAGGGTTAAATGATTTGGCAGCGATTCATAGAGGTTTCTCCGTGTATAAACACCCAAAATATAGAAATGTACCGAATTGGGAGATTCCAATTGCTCTGAAAGAGCGGAGACCAGATTTGTCAATTATTTGCGACCCAAGCCATATTACTGGAAATCGGTCTTTGATTGCTGAAGTTTCTCAAAAAGCAATGGATTTGAATTTTGAAGGATTGATGATCGAAACACACAATAATCCTGATAAAGCTTGGTCAGATGCAGCACAGCAAGTAACAGTTGATAATTTAAAGTCAATTATTAATAGTTTGGTCTTACGTTCCAGTGAAGTGTCAACCGAATTTGCTTCCTATTTAGTTGAAATAAGAGATAAAATAGACATTTTAGATGATCGATTATTTGATTTGTTAACTGCTCGAATGACACTAAGCGAAGAAGTCGGACAATTCAAACGAGAGAATAACATCATGATTTTGCAACAAGAACATTGGGCTAGAATTATTAACAAACGGTTGGATTTAAGCGCTGATTATGATTTGTCAGAAAAATTTGTGCGCCAATTTATGGATGCAATGCACCAAGAATCTATTCGACACCAAATAAAAGTGATGAACCCGAAATCTGAAAACGATAGTTCGAAATAATGATTCAAGAAATTTACCCAGCAATTCTGATAGGCGAAATTCTTATTCCACCTTCTAAAAGTGATTCACAGCGAGCAATCTTATGCGCTGGTTTGGCTGATGGAAAATCAATTCTAAAAAATTGTGGAGAAAGTGAAGATGAATTGAATATGCTGAAAACTATTGCTGATTTAGGAGCAAAAGTGCAACGAATCGATTCAAATTCAATTGAAATTTGCGGAATCAATAAATTTCCTTTGAGTAAAACAATTCACGTCGGAGAAAGCGGTTTGGGACTGCGTTTGCTAACGAGTATTTGTGCAGCACAAGACGGAGAATTTATGCTTGAAGGAAGCGGAACCTTATTGAAAAGACCAATGCACTTTTTTGATGCTACTTTCCCGAAATTGAAAGTTGATTTTAATTCAAATAATGGATTCTTGCCTTTTAAAATCAATGGTCCAATGATTGCAACTTCTTTAACTGTTGATGGCTCTCAAAGTTCACAATACATTTCAGGATTGTTAATGGCTTTTCCTATTTTATCAGGTACAACATACTTGACAGTAGAAAATTTGAAAAGTATTCCATACTTGGAAATGACATTAAAAACCATAAAAGCATTTGGCATTACGATAGAAAAACAGAATTTTAAAGAGTTTATAATTGCAGGAAATCAACATTATTTGCCAGCAGAATACAGTATTGAATCTGATTGGAGCTCGGCCAGTTATTGGATTGTTGCTGCTGCCTTAGGATCCGATATTTTAATAAAAGGATTGTCCATGACGAGTTTGCAAGCTGATAAAAAAATCCTTGAAGCCTTAGCAATTGCAAATTGTACACTAATCAATTTGGAAAATGGATTCAAAGTCGATGGTAAGAATCGAAAACCATTTCATTTTGATGCAACTCATTGTCCAGATTTATTCCCAGCGTTAACAGTTTTTGCGGCATTAACTCCAGGTCTATCAACAATTGAAGGCGTTCATCGACTTGCAACAAAAGAAAGTGATAGAGGAAAAGCATTGCAACAAGAGTTTCACAAATTGGGAATTAAAATCGAATTTCAAGAGGATAAAATGGTGATTCATGGACAAGCATCTATTTCAGGTGGGAATGTAAAATCGCATCACGATCACCGCATCGCAATGTGTTTAGGAATTGCTGGAATAGTTGCAAATTCACACGTGATTATTGAAAATGCAGAGGTTGTTTCTAAAAGTTATCCTAATTTTTGGGATGATTTGAATGCGTTAACATTACCTTCAGACTTGTAACAAAAATAATTCCCATCGTTATTACCACCAAACTCAAACTATGAAAACACGTTTATTTCCAATTTTTCTATTGGTTATTTTGACAATAGAATCCTTCACCTTGAGTGACAAGAAATCGTTTGATCTCAAAAAGCATTTAACAAAAGCATTTGTATATGTTCCTAGTGGTATAGCTATTGTTAATGGCGATTCAGTTAGTATACAGGCATTTTATGTTTACAACAAAGAAGTGACAAATTTCGATTACTTGGAATTTCTGTATGATTTAAAAAGCAAAGGAGAGCTCGAGTCATTAAAAATTGCCGCCATTGATACCTTGGGTTGGAACTCACTTAATTTTTCGAATCAAGCTTATGTTCAATATTATCACAATCACCCAGCATATAGAGACTATCCAGTCGTAAATATTTCTCATGAAGCAGCTCAAATGTATTGCAAATGGTTAGGTGAAAGATATGATCAAAAGTCAGCCACTACAGGCAAATTCAAGTTTCGACTCATGGAAAAAGCAGAATATGTTCGTGCGGCAAGAGGAGATTCTGAAGCAAACTATGCATGGAATTCAAATTCACTTAGAAATTCAGGAGGAAAAATTCAATGTAATTTCACCCAGTTCGGTTCAGAAGATATACATAGAAATGAAGAAACAGGTAAGTTGGAAATTATTGTTGCTCCTCGCGATTTTTGGGATAATGGTTTTTCAGATATTTTAGCACCTTCTGTTTCTTATTGGACAAACCAATTCAATATATATAATTTAAATGGAAATGTAGCGGAAATGATTGTTGAAAACGGAGTCGCAATGGGAGGCTCTTGGAGAAACACTGGCTACGATGTTCGTGTTGAATCGGAACAGAAATACATTGGGCCAAATCCATCAACGGGCTTTAGAGTAGTGATTTCTGCATTTTAGAAATTTCACTTTTTGTCGAAAAATAGTAATAACTCCTTAGCAATAAATTTCTATCGAAAGCTAACATGTGCTATTTTTGAAATCAAAAAATTAGTCATGACACTTAAAGAAACGATTGAAGCAGTTGAACAATTTCACAATGCTTTCGGTATAGAAAATAATTACGAGCAAACAACGTCACTTTCAAAATCTGAAATTTTGTTGCGTCATCGATTGATGGCAGAAGAAAATGAGGAATATTTGGAAGCGGCAATGAATGGCGATATAGTTGAAATTGCGGATGCTTTAGGGGATCAATTGTACATACTTTGTGGAACGATTTTGAAGCATGGATTGCAACATAAGATTGCAGAAGTTTTTCAAGAGATTCAACGTTCGAACATGAGTAAATTAGATGCTGATGGCAATGCGATTTATCGAGAAGATGGGAAAATCATGAAATCTGAATTGTATTTCCGACCAGATATTAAATCAATTTTGGAAAGTATTTAATGGAGAAATTCAACCTGCGTGTTTACGGTCTATTGATTAATGATTTGGGGCAAATTTTGGTTTCTGATGAATTTAGAAACAAGCATGCTTTTACAAAATTTCCTGGAGGAGGAATGGAATTTGGTGAAGGATTTAAAGAAACCTTGAAACGTGAATTCCAAGAAGAATTAAACATCGATGTGGAAGTTGGTGACTTGTTTTATTTCAATGAGAAATTTCAAGTTTCGGCCTTCAATTCGAAACACCAGCTCATTTCATTTTATTATTTCGTTGATTATACAGACTGGAAGAATATTGAAGTCAATCAACATGAATTACCATTAAAAATAGAAGGAGAAAAACACCGTTGGATTGATTTGAAAAGTCTTGAAATTGGGGAATTTACATTCCCCATTGACAAAATTGTGGTGGATCAATTGATAAAAACTACTTCTCAATGGACAACACAAAATACTTCTGATCTAGACTCGCATACTCATTAGGGTAATAAACTTTTAAGACAGAAGTGTAGTAATTGTAAGGTTTATGTTGCAACAATTTTTTAGGCTTTTTATATAAATTTTTATCTTCAAATTCCCCGTTCTCATTTCTTTCATACGTTGCCATTAATCCTTTGTCTTTCAAAATTGTTGAATCCCTTAATTCTAAAGGATATTCAGTAGGAGGCAAAAGAATTAACTTACCTGTATGACTATAATTTATATCATTTCTAAATTTTGGCATTACTATATTTCCAAGATCCTTTTCTAATTGTTTGTTCAAATTTTTAGAAAGAACATTAGATAGCTTTTTAATTGGATTTTCAAACGTTTGAATTGCTCCTTCAAACAGCATATTTTTTTTATTAAAGTTTTCTTCTCTTGTTAAAATGGTTAATGCGCTTTCTTTCCAATAAGTTGAATCATTATATGACATTGGCATTTGGGGAACCAAATCTTCAGAATTGTGTAAACTAAAACTCATTTCTTTTTCAGCATATTTCTTGTTGTATTCTTTGGCAAAATTAATATTGCCAATCATTGGATTTGCAAATGAATATACTTTATACGTGTTCTTTTTTGAAGCTTTTTCTTCAGGTAAATATTCTAAAGAAGCTCTTAAAACCTGTGCAAGTGCACCACCTTGAGAATGGCCAGTTATTATGAAGCTATAAATCCCTTTTTGATTTAAATTTTTCAATTGAATTAACACATCTTCTTGAAAATGAGAAAGTGCTAAAATGTAGCCAGCATGAACGGCTCCTTCGGTATCCGTCCCAACTTTATAATAGAATTTGTTATTATCAACTTGAATCACATCTTCAACAGGAATCATTGCTGAATATAAGTTTTCTAACCAACTAGATTTTTTATCAGTGGACCCTCTAAAATTTATAATTCCGACACCATTTTGAATGTAAACTTGAAATTTATTATCCATGCCATAGCTTGGAGATGTATAAATTTTTTGACATGATTCAGGAATCACAGCACTATCGCTACCATATAATTCTAGATATGTGAAAGAATTACATAGTAAAATTAGATCTTTTGCTTCTTTTGGATTAAATCCTGGATGAAGTTGTGCTGAAGCTTGGGCATACAGCAATACGGACGAAAAAAGGAGATTGATTTTCATTGGAGAGGTATTTTTGGTTATTTATTATAACTCAAGACCTCTAGAATTTATTGTGCGCGCATTGTATTATTTTTCAATCCCTGAAATTTATACTATATGAAATTCAAAATTATTCTTAAAAAATTCTGATTTAACTAATAGATAATCAGTTGTTTAAAATTTAATAAAACGTATCTGAAACACGTTGGCAAATCATTTGGTGTATGCGCTTGTTCACTTCAGTTTGATTTTTCCAGTAAAATTCCAATTCATTTTCTGTCAATAAACCAAGAATAGAACCGATGAGCTGATGTTTAATGTTGGGTTGATTTCCAATAAATTTCTTAACCGTTTCTTGAAATTCTGTTCTAGACGTTTTATTGGTTATAAGCGGTTTGAATTGGGAATTTGCTTCAAAATACGTCTTTATAAATCCATGTTGAAATTTAATTACAGGACGTAACACATTATTTTGAAAAGACTCTAACGTTTTAGTTCCTTCTAATGTTAACCCAGGAATTAAAGGTCTAAATTCAGTTAATAATTCTCTTTCCATAACACACTTTTGATTATTAACAAATTAAGTCAATTGTTGTTTATTCAGTTTCGATTGAAACGGCATAAGGAATAAATTGCTCAATGTATTCTTGAACTCTGTAATCCTTCATGGTTGATGAAAATAACATTTGTTGACATTTCGGCAAGCTTTCAACAACGCGTTCAATTTTCATTTTATGACCATCTTTAAATAATGTAAGCGCATCATCTAAAATAAACATTTTTAATTGACTCACATTGATTCCGTTTTGAATGTACAAATCATAAATACGACGCATCGTACCCACAATTATTTCAGTGCCATCAAAAATGTCATTGCGTTGTTGAATTTGATTCCCTTTCTCATTCGCTAAATCAACAGTTAAGTCTAAGTTTCTGCAAATTCTATGAAATTGAGCATGCAATTCTATTGCTTTTTGGTCGGTGGAACAAACTACAATAGCTCGTGGTGATCCTTCTCCTGGTTCAGTGATTTTTTGCAGTACGGATAGTAAAATTGCTGTTGTTTTTCCGCTTCCTTCTGGTCCCGTTCCAAGAATATTTTTCCCAGCTTTAACGGCGTCTATTATTTTGACTTGAAATTCATTGATTTCTGAAATGCCTTTATCAGGTAATATTTCAGCAAGTTCTGCACGTAATTTTGATAAAGCCATTAGTCTAATTTTTTATTTTCTTTATGTCGTGAATGATCACGTTCTGTTTTCTTTTTTAAATTCTTTTTCATTGCCTCTTCCAAATCAATTCCTGTTTGATTGGCCAAACAAATCAATACAAATAATACATCAGCCATCTCATCTCCAAGGTCTTTTCCTTTATCAGATTCCTTTTCACTTTGTTCTCCATAACGTCTGGCCATGATACGCGCAACTTCACCAACTTCCTCCATCAACATCACTGTATTAGTCATCTCATCGAAATAACGAACACCATATTCTTTGATCCATTGATCAACTTTTTCTTGCGCTTCTTTAATCGTCATTTTGTTCTAATCTATATTTTTAATAAACCATTTAGTTCTCATAGAAATTTAAACTGTAAACTATCACTTCTAAACTCAACACAAATCACTTTGCACTCTTTCTAAACCACATAGACACATAGCTCACATAGAAAGTTAAACTATAAACTATAAACTATCAGTTCATCACTCATCACTCAACACTTTGCACTCTTTCTAAACCACATAGGCACATAGTTCACATAGAAAGTTAAACTATAAACTATCAGTTCTAAACTCCTCACTCAACACTCATCACTAAAATCACTCCCTATTCTTCGAATCAATCACAATCGTCACAGGTCCATCATTGATCAAACTTACTTTCATGTCTGCGCCAAATTTTCCAGTTTGAACCTTAATTTTTGAAACATGTTGAAGTTGCTCACAAAAATAGTCATATAATGGAATTGCTTTTTCAGGTCGTGCAGCTTGAATGAAACTAGGTCTATTTCCTTTTTTCGTTGACGCGTGCAATGTAAATTGACTTACAACTAAAAATTCCCCTTTAATTTCATTGATTGAAAGATTCATTTTATCATCCGAATCACTGAAAACACGCATTCCAATTACTTTTTGAATTAACCAATCGGCATCAGATTTTTCATCTTCGTGCTCGATTCCTAACAATAACAATAGGCCTTTTGAAATTTTTCCAACAAGTTGGTTGTCGATTTTAACAGATGCTTCTGAAACTCGCTGTAACACTATTCTCATCCGTAAATATTTTTACGAAATGTTTCGTTCTCATCTTCGATCATCAATTGGTGATAAGACGCGTACCTACTTTCTGAAATTTGTCCACTTTCCACAGCATCTTTTACAGCACATTTTGGCTCATTCAAATGTTGACAATTGTGAAATTTGCAAGCACCAATCATAGCTCTCATTTCCGGGAAATAATGAGACAAAAATTCTTTTTCTAAATCAACAATTCCAAATGCTCTGATTCCTGGCGTATCAACAATATAACCACCGGTTGTCAATTTGTGCATCTCTGCAAAAGTAGTTGTATGCTGACCTTGTAAATGTGATTTTGAAATTTCACCAGTTCTTAAATGAAGTTTTGGATCTAAAGCATTTACTAAAGTACTTTTCCCAACACCACTATGACCAGAGATCATTACTTTTTTATCCTTAATCTCTTCTCTTAGAAAGTCAATGTTAAACTTGTTTTCAGCCGAAATTTTATAACAAGGATATCCGATCGATTCATATAAATCGCACAACGCATCTATATAAAACAATTCATCTTCATCATAAAGATCAATTTTATTGAAAAGTAAAGTTGTCGGAATTCTGAAAGATTCTGCTGCAACTAAAAAACGGTCAATAAATGCTAAATGTGTGTTAGGAGATTTTGTGGTGACTAGTAAATAAGCACGATCTACATTGGCAGCAAGAATTTGCATTTGCTTACTCAGATTCGTTGATTTTCGAACGATGTAATTCTTGCGTACTTCAAAATCAGAAATCATGTATTTCCCCTCGTCATCAGGTGTTTCATCCATTACTACAACATCACCAACAGCAATTGGGTTGGTAGTGCGTAGACCTTCCAAACGAATTTTACCTCGAATACGTGAACTTACTACAGAACCATCCATGAGTTCTACAGTGTACCATTTACCCGTCGATTTTAATACGTTTCCTTTGATTGACATTGTTGCAAAGATAGGTTAGAAATTTGAGTTTTGATTTTTTATTAAGAAGTAAAAAGTAAGAAGTAAAAAGTAATTTGGTTCTCTGGAATTACACTTTTTCCTTTTTCCCTTTTACTTTTTTTCCTCCTTCATCTATTATTCCTTATCTTCGCAATTCAAATTTTGAATCATGTCAATAGAGGTAAAAAACCTATTCAAATATTACGGTGAACAAGCAGCAGTGCGCGATGTAACTTTCTCCGTTGCTAAAGGTGAAATAGTTGGTTTTCTTGGCCCAAATGGAGCTGGGAAATCGACAACAATGAAAATATTGACTGGATTCATTTCAGCTTCTTCTGGAGAAGTAAAAGTATGTGGAATGCCGGTTGATGTTGATTCATTAGAGACACGTCGAAAGATTGGATATTTACCAGAAAACAATCCTTTATATCTTGATATGTATGTAAAGGAATACTTGGAATTTGTTGGAAAAATCTACCATGTTAAAAATTTGAAAGATCGTGTCAAAGAGATGGTCAAAGCGGTTGGTTTGGAATTGGAACAAGATAAAAAACTGGGTGCTTTATCAAAAGGATACCGTCAACGTGTTGGTTTAGCAGCAGCAATTATTCATGATCCTGAGGTTTTGATTTTGGATGAGCCAACATCAGGTTTGGACCCAAATCAAATGGTTGAAATCAGAGAGCTCATTAAAAAAATTGGAAAATCTAAAACAGTAATGCTTTCTACACATATCATGCGTGAAGTTGAAGCTATTTGCGACCGTGTTGTGATTATCAATAAAGGTCAAATTGTTGCCGATGATACTGCTTCACATTTGCAAATTGATTTATCTCATCAAACTGTTTATGCTGAATTTGACGGAACAGTTTCTAAAGCAATGCTTTCTAAAATCAAGCATGTTGGAAAAGTGGAAAAAGTCAACAACGGATGGCTATTGGAAACAACAGATGAGGTGGATTTGAGAAAAGTAATTGCTCAACATGCTCAACAAAATAATTTATTGGTCTTGACGCTGAAAACAGAAGAAAAGACCCTCGAAGAAGTATTTAAAGAATTAACGAAATAAGAATGCCAGCAAATTTTATCGAAGAATTGAAATGGAGAGGAATGGTGCACGACATCATGCCTGGAACTGAGGAAGCATTGAATAAAAAAGTTTCTAGTGGATACATTGGTTTTGATCCAACTGCTGATTCATTGCACGTTGGACATTTAGTTCAAATCATGACATTGGTTCATTTTCAGCGTGCTGGTCACAAGCCGTTTGCATTAGTTGGCGGAGCAACAGGAATGGTTGGCGATCCTTCAGGTAAATCGAAAGAAAGAAATTTGTTGGATGCAAATACATTGAATCATAATGTTGCTTGTGTAAAAGGGCAATTAGAAAAATTCTTGGATTTTAACAGTGGTGGAAATTCAGCAGAAATGGTGAATAACTACGATTGGTTCAAGGACATGAGTTTTTTGGATTTCATTCGTGATGTTGGAAAACACATTTCAGTAAATTATATGATGTCGAAAGATTCTGTTAAGTCGCGACTTGAAACAGGAATGTCATTTACGGAGTTTTCTTACCAACTTGTTCAAGGGTATGATTTCTATTATTTGAATCAACACAAAGGATGTATTTTACAATGTGGTGGTTCTGATCAATGGGGAAATATTGTAACTGGGACAGAATTAATCAGAAGAAAAGGTGGGGGAGAAGCGTATGCTGTAACAACTCCTCTAATCAAAAAAGCAGACGGAACGAAGTTTGGAAAGACAGAAGGAGGAAGTGTTTGGTTGGATCCTGAAAAAACGTCACCTTATGAGTTTTACCAATTTTGGTTGAATTCAAGTGATGCTGATTCAGTGAATTACATCCGAATTTTCACCTTAAAAGCTCAAAGTGAAATTGAAGCTTTAGAAAAAGAACACAACGAAGCACCTCATTTACGTATTTTGCAAAAAGCAATCGCTGAAGACATTACAATTCGTGTTCATGGAGAAGATGCCTTGAAAACAGCTATACTTGCGTCTAACATATTATTTGGAAAATCTACTTCAGAGGATTTAAAATCACTTTCCGAAAAAGATTTCTTTACGATTTTTGATGGTGTGACTCAAGCAACAATCAGTCGAGCTGAGTTTGGAACTTCTTTTTCAATTGTCGAAGCATTAGCTGGTAAAGCTGGATTTTTATC
Source organism: Chitinophaga pinensis (assembly GCA_945902745.1). Classification (GTDB taxonomy): domain Bacteria; phylum Bacteroidota; class Bacteroidia; order Flavobacteriales_D; family Crocinitomicaceae; genus M0103. Next base: position 27,778 of record CAMDNE010000019.1, read on the forward strand.
CTCTAACGGTGAAGCACGTCGCGAATTAAAAGCAAACGCGATTTCAGTGAACAAAGAAAAAGTTGGAGAAGAATTTATGTTGACGAATGAGAACTTAATCAATGACAAATATGTGTTGTTGGGTAAGGGGAAGAAGACGAATTATATTTTGGTGGTGGAGTAGTTATTAAATCGTTTTTTTGACTATTAGAATGCCATGCTCAATTGTTTTAGAAAAGTTGAGTTAAACATTTCCATTAATCGCGAATAAAATAATTTAATTCATCTAAATTTTCAGATATTAAATTCACATGATATTCATGTGGGAAATAATTAAATTTCACAATGTTCGCTGTTTTTAACTTTAATAAATGGTTGTGAACTGTTGTTTGTGAGAGATGAAGAATTTTTTGAAATTCAACATTGCGAAAATATGGATTTTCTTTAAGAATTTTGATAATTGTAATCCTGGCTGGGTGTCCTAAAGCATTTGCTAATTTGGCTAATTGAATTGTTTCATTTGAATAGTGATCTGTTTTTGTTGCTCCCATGATTGATTTTTCTTTTTACTTGAAGTTAAGAAGAAAGATAGTTGTATCAAAATAAAAATTGCAAAATTTAAATATTGCAACTTCGCAATATTGCGCAGAACCCCAATGTTTATTGACCCTTCAATACTCTATCTCCCACAAAAACAATCCACGTGCCGGAACTGATATCGATGCTGCCTGCCGATCCTTAGCCTCAATAATTTCATTTATCTTTCCAGGTTCTATTTTACCTACTCCAACATCAATCAAAGTCCCAACTGTTGCGCGCACCATATTACGCAAAAATCGATCTGCACTAATTTCAAAATACAGTTGATTCCCATCAACAACCCAAAGCGCTTTATCAATCGTGCAAATATTCGTCTTAACGTCCGTATGTAATTTAGATAAAGAAGTAAAATCTTTTGTGCCAAGCAATAATTGAGCAGCTTCATTCATTTTAGAGATATCCATTTTTTGAGGAAAGTACCAACTTGTTTCAGTGATAAAAGCATCTTTTTTTTGATGCATAAAATAACGATACGTGCGTCTTTTTGCATCGAAACGTGCATGTTTTTCGTCATCTACTAATGCTGCATTATGCACAATAATCGAATCCGGCAACATGCGATTCAACTTAAAAACAAATTGATCAATGGAATCTAGCGGTTCTAAATCAACATGAAAAAAATATTCTTTTGCATGAACGCCTGTGTCTGTTCTTCCGCATCCAAGAATCGTTATTGGCTTTAAAGAATACATTTTTGAAAGGATATTTTCAATAACCTCTTGTACAGAAATTTCTTTTGGTTGACGTTGCCAGCCGAAATAATTTGTCCCTTTGTATGAAATCTTGATAAAATACCTATTCATGGAACAAAAGTACTATTTCTTGTGGTTCTAAAAGTTGTAAGCCACAGAAGCACTGATTAAATTTTTCTAATCTGTGCATCTGTGGCCATCATTAAATATTCCAACTGATTAAGTCTAAAAATACTTATTCAATATACAACACACTTCCATGCAAATAATCTACTGAATAATTGAATAACAAGGATTTACTTTGAGATGAATTTAATAAGAAATTCCAGGTTAAAATTCCTGTCTTTTCATCTAATTGAGCATCTGTATAATCACCATTTTTAACTTTGATGTCGTTGTTTGTTGAAATTGGGAATTGGTCTTTAATGAGAATTGGAATTGCTGCTCCACCATTATTTTTTACTTTGATTTCCCAAGTAACTTCAAACTTTTGACGAGAACCGATGGTTCTATTTGTACTTTTTTCTTGAATACGTTTGCGTTCAATTTGAATTTTATTGTCTTTCCCTAAAGAGAAGGATAAAGTATCTTTCGTTGAATTAACATCAATATATGTTTTCCCGATAAATGTTCCATCGAAATATAAATTCGATTCACCATTCAATAAATTCAATTTTTCCCAGCCTGATACTTGTGCTGCAAGATAAACGGATGGATCCATTTTTGGTGCTGCATGGTATTCATATTTAGCTGGCAATTCATACGTTGCAATTTGAACTCGGTGATCAATGCCATCAGAAGGAATCGTAAATTTAGACTGAATAGCATATTCCATGCGTAAATCTTTTTGTGTAGCGACACTCGCTGCATTGGATGAGTAATTGTAAGACTCTCCAGATGATGCACCTGCTAAATTTGAATTATATGCAGCAGAGTAATCTTTATCTGCTTTTCTTTTTCTGCCTTCTCTTCTATTAGAACTAAATAAACCTTCTTGGTTACTTGTTGATTTAGAAACACTCATTACATCCGCAACTTCATAATCATAACTTTCAGCGGAAATCATAACTTCTTCCAAAACCAATTCTTGAGAATGAATAAAGAATTTCAAATACGGAGCAGTGATTCCTAACTGAACTGGATTGTATCCAACATAATTTGCTGAAACAAATTTTTCACCACGAGGAACAATAACTTCGAATTTACCATCAAAGTCAGTTACTGCGCCAACGTTTGGATTAGAAGGGAAAGAGATTTTTGCAAAAGGCAATGGTTCACCAGTCGATGCATCAATAACTTCACCACGTAATTTTTCACCTGAATAATCATTTTGAGGAATCTGACGCTGGTAAACTTGTTTTTGTGGAGGATAATTATAGTAAGTCAAATACCAAGGATTTAAAGTCGGTTCTTTTGAATTTTCATAAGGATCATTGGTTGAAAGCACCAAATCAATATTGTTCCATGAAATACCAGATGTCTGACTTACCAAAGCTTTTGCTTCTAAACGAACTGGTTGACCAATACCATCACTGCGCATGTCATAATAAGGTTTCCATGCTGCGTTTGGTGTAATATACGTAAAGAAAAATTCCCCTTTTGTTGCTTTTTCAACGTCTACTTCAACGATGATTTCTGTGAAGTTGGTAACTGGTTTACTGCGCTGACTAGTAATTTCTTGTTCAATTCGATTCATTTCCTTGTTCAAATCTTCCAACTGATTATAGATGGCAGATTGACGTGTATTGATCTCTGTAAGTTTTAAATGCATGAACGCATAAGCTTCTTTTAATTCAGCTACTTTTAATCCATCAGCATTTCCTTTTAAATCACGATTTTTCAAAAGTAAATTTTTGTCTAAAGCTAAAATGTCGTATTCATCTCTTAGAACTTGATCTTGCAGTTCTAATTTGTGTTTTTTGGTATTCAAACTTGCAATTTCTTCGTTGGACATTTTTAAATCTTCGAAGTTCTTGCGCGTGCGAACTGAAAGGATTGTCATGTCACCAATTGCTTTAACTTGAACCGAATTAGGATCTAAAAAATCCGTCAATTTTTCAAAAACGATTTCTTGTTTTCCGGGTTTTAACTCAGTTGATTTTTGATGTTCTATTTGTGCTCCCTGGAAGAAGACGGTTACTTTCTTAATTTCAGAAGGTAACGTAGTTTCTTTTTGACCGAAAGAAATAATTGAAATTAGGATAAAGAGAAAAGTTGTTTTCATAGTTTAAAATTTAAGTTATAAAAAAAGCACCACTTGAAAGGTGGTGCTTTCAGGATGCACTTACACCCTTAATTCCATAAAGTTCATTATTTTCCTGTTGGCATAACGAAATTTGTCATGTCCACCTCATATAAATCCATACTTGCTTTTTGACCAATAATTTCAAAACTTGACATTACGGCTTTGTTCATTTCAGGATAATATTGAAAATGTGAATCGTTATTAACTGTGTTTACGATAATCCCTAGGTTGATTGGGTCTCCCCAAGTTGAACCTAAATTTTCAACAACATAAATATCCAATCCACCCATTCCTTGAAGACCATCTGAACTATAAAATAAATATCGTCCATCGCCAGAAATGAATGGAGTCGTTTCTCTACCGATAGTATTAATAGTGAAAGGCAACGGTTTTGCATCTCCCCAAGATTTTCCTGTTTTTTGACTTACATAAATATCTGTTGAACTTTTATCTCCTTTTCGATCCGAAACGAAATACATCGTATTTCCATCAGCCGTCATTGTTGCAGATCCTTCAAAGAAAGAGGTATTGACAGACTTACTACTTATTCTGTGTGGTGTTGACCATTTTCCTTTAGAACTCATTTCAAAGGTGAAAATATCTGACCCTTTGGTCGTCTTTTTCGCGTTTGTAGCAGTAGTGTTGACAGTCATTAAACCTTGCAGACCGTCTCTAGAAATAAATGTTATTGCATCAAAACCGTCAGAATTAATTCTGCCTAACTCATTGGTTAAACTGTCCCAATCTTGCGTATCATTATTCCAAACAGCACAATAAGTATCTTCAAAAAATTCCTGATCATCTGGATTCATACTACCTCCTTTTGTGTCACTTCTTCGAGATGTAAAATATAAGTTTTTCCCATCTCCAGTGATGATAGGGCAATAGTCACCATAACCAGAATTCATCGTTTTAATATCAACTCGTTTTGATTTATTTGGACCCGCTAATTCTGCTTTGGCAAACAGACATTGCTCAATTCTTAATTGTAATTGTAAGTCTTTTGAGCGACCAGCTGAAAGTTTCGTAATAGCAATGTTGTAATTGACCATCGCTGAGTCAAGACTACCAATTCGGTGATAAGATCTACCAAGTAATTCATAGACATCTGCATCAATTTCATCATCATCTAAAGTTACTGCTTCGCTTGCATATTTTAACGCCAATCCATAATTGTTCATGGCATAATGACACTGACTTACCCAGTATGGTGCTCTCCAACTAAATGGATCTTTTACTGCTGCTTCTCTAAATTTAACCAAAGCATCACGCACTTTACCTTCATTAAACTGTGTCTTTCCTTCTTCAATCATTAATAGTGCTGTCGTTTTATCAACAATACTACTCACGGTATCTGGTGGTGAAACAAAATCTCTTGAAAAAAGTGTTTGAGTGGTTAAAACCAATATAAACAAGGAAAAACAAATTTTAAACATAGTTTTCTGAATTGCGTGATCGTTATATTCTTTAAAAGAATTTACAAAAGAAAGCAATTTTTACGTCTCATGGAAATTTGAGCGCTACTATTTTACTGTGTTTCAGTTTTTTCACTTTGACTTTCTTTTTAATTTTAAATCGACAAGTTCATTCATGCCAATAGTTGAAGCAACAATTGCTAAAATTGGTGCTGTGGAAGCAGAAATCCAAAGCGTAATATGTAAAATAAATTGTCCTAATCCAAAGAAGAATCCATTCTGTTTAAATCCAGATAAATTGAAAATTATATGAATATCTACCGGCACAAGAATTAAAAGAGAATAAATGAGCCCAATTGAAATGGCAAATCCACTATGTTGTCTAACAAAGATGATACTTTCATTTATATTTAATTTCCTCCTTTCGTTCACATAATCCATGAAACTAAAGCCGTAATAATAGAAAGCGATGACAAAAATCAGGTAAAAAACAGGTGAGCTTTTAGGATCTTGCCAGCCAATCATTGAGACTAAAAAAATGATAATAAAGAAGAGATATTGCCAAAAGAAATTCCTTAAAGCAATTCGTATTCCTCGCTTTATATCTCTTAAAAATTGGTTCAGATCAAATGGGTATTTATTTCCTGTTAATATTCTTTCTGTTTTTTGACTGAGATGGGCAAGAAGAGGTGACAGTATTATCACTACAACATATTTCGCGAAGTTCATTAAAAGCAAGGCGATAGAAATTTCAAAAAGTAGTTGAATCATTTGCCATACAATCTCATTCATATTTTCAACTTGAGGAACAAATGTTCGTTGTTGAATAATTGCACCAATTTTATAAACCCCAAGCATGAAAATCGCAGGAATCAGAATATACCAATAGAATTTTTGTTCTTTTATGAAAAGAATAGCCTTCCAATAGCTTTTCAGTCCGAAGAAAAAATGAGTCAAAAATTTCATAGTCAAAAATAATCAAACTGAAAGTATAAGACGAAGAATACTTAGGGTTTTGTTATCTTTGCATTTTAAAGAAAAAAAGCACCCTAAAAGGTTATCAATCATCTAATTAAATTAAAATGGAATTCAGTAGTTTGACAGCAATTTCTCCTATTGACGGAAGATATCAAGCAAAAACAAAAGAATTACAACCGTATTTCTCAGAATTTGGACTTATAAAATATAGAGTACTCGTTGAAGTAGAATATTTTATTGCATTGGTACAAACTGGTATTGAACCATTAAAATCTTTCCCTGAAGATTCTTTTTCAGCATTACGCGAGTTATACACCAATTTCTCTGAAAAAGATGCAAACTGGATCAAAGACACTGAAAAAGTTACGAATCACGATGTTAAGGCTGTTGAGTATTTCTTAAAAGAAAAATTGACTGGACTTGGTTTAACTGAATACCTAGAATTCGTTCATTTTGGGTTGACGTCTCAAGACATTAATAACACATCAATTCCATTATCTTTAAAGGAAGCATTGACAGAGCAATATTATCCGCTAATTGAAAAATTGATTGAAAAATTGGAATCTTTACAAAATACTTGGAAAGATATACCAATGCTCGCAAGAACGCATGGTCAACCAGCTTCTCCAACGCGATTAGGAAAAGAAATTAAAGTTTTTTCTGAAAGACTTTCTATTCAATTAAAACAACTAAAAGCTGTTCCGTTTTCCGCAAAATTTGGGGGCGCAACTGGAAATTTAAATGCGCATCATGTTGCTTTTCCAAATCACGATTGGGTAGCTTTTGCTAACAATTATGTCAATACTATTCTTAAATTAGATAGAAGTCAAACAACTACTCAAATTGAGCATTACGATAATTTAGCAGCGCTTTTTGACACAATGAAACGTATTAACACGATTATTTTAGATTTAGACCGTGACATGTGGACGTATATTTCAATGGAATATTTTAAACAAAAATTGAAAGAAGGTGAAATTGGTTCTTCAGCCATGCCACATAAAGTGAATCCTATTGATTTTGAAAATTCAGAAGGAAACATTGGAATTGCAAATGCTCTTTTTGAACATTTGGCAGCAAAACTACCAGTGTCAAGATTGCAACGAGATTTAACCGATTCAACTGTTTTGAGAACTGTAGGAATGCCAATAGCTCATACATTTATTGCAATTAAATCAACCTATGCAGGCTTAGAAAAACTCTTGTTAAATGAAGCTGCTTTCCAGAAAGACTTAGCAAATAATTGGGCAGTCGTGGCCGAAGCAATTCAAACAATACTGCGCAGAGAAGGATTTCCTAAACCGTATGAAGCATTGAAAGGTTTGACGCGAAAAAATGAAGCGGTTACAAAAGAAACTGTTCACGAATTTATAGAAACTTTGCCAATTTCAGAGAATCTAAAACTTGAATTAAAAAATATTACACCAGAAAATTTTACAGGAATTCAATTAGTTAATTAAAATTAAATCATGAAAATCACCACTTTAATTTTTTGTATTGCAACCCTTAGTTCTGTTTTTGGTCAAGGTTATAATATCGAATGGGGAATTTTGGAAAATGGAACTGGAAGAATGGTTTCGATACTCCCAAAAGAGAGTAAAGATTTTTATGCGTTAAGATGGACTGGAGGCTTTTTATTAGGTTCATATAAGTTTTCCAATCATGAAAATTTTACTGTCACAGCAACAGGAAAATTAGAAATGAAAGCTGATGGTGGCATGGCAAATTTCGAAAGTGCTCAAGTTGTTGGAAAAAAATTATTTGTTTTCCTTTCTGATAAAAAAGAAGGGTCAAATCATTTTTTTATGCAAGAGTATGGAAACGATATGTTGCCCAAAGGTCCGTCAAAAGAATTGGCACATTATGAATTAGAGAAAGGTAAATCAAAAGGTTTTTTTAATTCTATTAGCTCACGAGATAATGAATTCTTTGGTGTTGTTTGGGAAATTCCTGGCAAGAAGGAAGAAAAGGATAAATATGGATTTAAAATATTTGACAGTGAATTAAATGAAGTGTCTGACGGTGATTATAGATTGCCATTTGAAGGGAAATTGTCAACGATAAATGAGCATTACTTATCGAATACGGGTGATTATTTTATCTCAGTAACAGAATTTGAACCTGCTGAAGAAAAGAAAATTTTCAAAAATTATTTGAATTACAAAGCGATGCATATTTTGCATATTACACCAGATGATTTAGAGGATTTTACCATAGATCTTGAAGGAAAAAGAGTTGAAGCAATGACTATGAATTCAGATAATGATCGGGTTTTTACGTTAACTGGTATTTATGGAGAACAAGGAGTTGGAGGTGTTACTGGATTGTTTTATATGCGGGCAAACTTTGACAAACAAGAAGTGATTGATGAAGGTTTTGAGAAATTTGGAAAAGATTTCATTACGCAAGACTGGTCTGACCGACAAAAAGAAAAAGCAGATAAGAAAGAACAAAAGGGGAAAGGTGAACCGCAATTGTACAATTATGTCATGCGGCAAACCGAAGTTTTAAAAGATGGAAGTGTTGTTGGTTCCTTAGAACAATACTATGTTGTAGTAAATACTTATCGTGATCCAAAAACAGGAGCAACAACAACTACCTACACATATTATTACAACGATATTATAGCGTTTAAAGTTGGTGTTGACGGTGGGTTTGACTGGCTAAAAAAAATAAATAAATATCAAGTGTCAACAAATGATGGTGGTCCTTATAGTTCGTATGCACGTTTTGTTGATGAAGGTAAATTATGTTTTATCTTCAATGATCATGTTAAAAACTATGACGAACAAGGTAAATTTCTGGATGCTGATAAAACGTACCCAGCAAATTTTGGAAAGAAAAAGAATGTTGTTGCTATAGTAGAAGTTGATTTAGAAGATGGAGCAATTTCTAGAAAAACGTTCTTCGACCGACAAGAAATTACAGCATTAGCAGTTCCTAAAATGTTTCACATCGATTACAAAACGAATGAAATGTTGCTTTATGCCGTTTATGGCAAAAAAGAACGATTTGGTATTTTGAAGTTTAACGAATAGGGAGTTAGCTTCGTTTAAAATACCTAAATGCTGTTGCGAAAAGTAACCCAAACGCTATAAAAGCAAGGAATTTACCAAGCAAATCACCGAACGTGGAATAAAACGTGATGTCATTGTTCAGGTTGATTTTTTGCTTCAAAGCAATTGGTTCCCACCAGTTAGATGGTTCTATCACATCACCTTTTTGGTTGATGAAACAGCTTGTTCCAGTGTTTGCGGAACGTGCAATTGATCTTCTGTTTTCAACTGCCCTTAAGCGTGCAAAACTCATGTGCTGTTTGTAGCCAGGTGTATTTCCCCACCAGCCATCATTGGTAATGATAAAAATTACTTGGGCACCTTTTTTACATTGTGTCCCGATGAATTCCCCATAAATTGATTCATAACAAATGGATGGGGCAAATGTGAATTTATTCGTTCTTAAAACTTTCGGTTCTTTTTCAATTCCAAGTGTTCCCGATGTACCCCCGTTATTAATAGAAAATTCTTCCAAAAAAGGAAGCCAACTCGAAAAAGGTATTTTTTCTACACCTAATACAAGTTTTGATTTGTGTAAAAAGGTAGAAATATTCTCCTCATCCATCAATAAGGAACTATTGTAACTCTCATAAAAACCTGGTCCTCCTTCAATTTTTCTTGAAGCATGTGAATGTTTGTTTTTGAAAAACTTTACTGTCGATGCACCAGTATAAAAAGCAATGTTCCCCCAGCTCTTTTTACGTAATTTTAAATAGTTATAAAAAGGCAAAATATGCAGATCTTCTTCCCAGAACCCAACACTAATAGCCGTTTCTGGTGCGATAACAATATCCGTAGATTTGGTGACAATTGGATCAGCTAAATCACATAATTTTTTCAATTGAATACTTAGTGGGGCGATAAATTTCTCATTGTAAGGATCAATATTCGGTTGTAAAACAACTACTTCAATCGGATTGATTTTTTCAGAATAGGAATAATATTGAATTTGTGAAATGCTAATAGGAATAAGTAAAACTGCTATTAGTTGGATGAGTAAAGTACGTTGAGCTTTTTTAGTTGCCTTCTTAACGATTTCTCCTTCTACTAATTTAAAAGCAATAACATTAATAATTAACACCCAAAGTGTACCACCTAATACGCCCGTAGAAGAATACCATTGTACGAATGATGGTACAATAGAGAAGTTATTCCCCAAACTTAACCATGGGTAAGATAATTCCCAGTGGTAGTGAAAATATTCAAATGCAATCCAATATACGATTAGAGAAAAATATCCAATTTTTGAACCCAGTTTTTTCTTTGTTAAATGGAACAACAAAAATGTAATCGACATCAATAAAGCATTTAAGGTAAAAGCCATTATTGCACCTCCTAAATCAGCGTTCCAAATCCACCAAGTTGTTCCAATATTGAAGATGAAAAAGACAATGTAGGCATGAATAAATACTTTGCCAGACCGATATTTTTTCTGACTGATGTTGTTTTCAATCATTAAAAGTGGAACCCATGAAAGAAAAACCAAAGGAGTTAGACTTCCTGTAAATGGAAAAGAAACTATCATCAATAAGCCTGAAAGAATACTAAAAAGATAACGGTGTTTCTTGGTGAAATTTATCATGGGCTAAAATTATATCAAAAAAATCAGAAAGGCACAAAAAAAGGGCCGACTAATAAAGTCGACCCTTATAAAATTAAAAGTGATTCTTATTTAAAAATGATTTTCATTTCCACACGTCTATTTTTCTGACGTCCTTCAGGTGTATCATTTGTTGCAATTGGCATTGTTTCACCGAAGAACAATGTATTCAATCTACTTGCATCAATTCCTTGAGAAACCATGAATGCTTTAACAGCTTCAGCACGTTTCTTAGAAAGAATCAAGTTTTTCTGATCATCACCAACATTATCTGTGTGACCTGAAATTTGAAGACCCCAAGTAGTTTTCTTCTTTAATACTCCAGCCAATTCTGTCAATGAAGGAATAGAAGAAGCTTTAATGATGTCTTTTCCAGTTTCAAATTCTAAGTTATCGAAAGCCATTTTCAAGATTTCTTCAACTTCTTTTTCAACAACAGGACAACCTTTGTTTGAAACAGGGCCTGGAGTCGCTGGACAGTCATCATCTTTGTCTAAGATACCATCATTATCAGTGTCTTGGAATGGACAACCTTTGTTTTTAATTGGACCCGCAAGATTTGGGCAATCATCGTCTTTGTCTAATAATCCATCATTATCTGTATCTGGCCATGGGCAACCTTTGTTTTCTTTTGGTCCATATACTTCAGGACAGTCATCTAAGAAATCAAAAATTCCATCTTTATCAGTATCAGGACAACCTTGATTAACAAGAGGACCAGCAATATCAGGACAAGCATCTTCGTCATCTTTAATTCCATCACCATCAGTATCAGGACAACCTCTAAATGCCGCTAAACCTGGAGTATCAGGACAGTCATCATTTGGATCAATGATACTATCATTGTCTCTGTCTGGGCATCCTTTATATTTAGCATCCCCAGCAAGATCTGGACATAAATCATCTTTGTCAGGAATTTTGTCGCCGTCTTTATCTGGACAACCATGGAATTCAGCCAAACCAGCTTCTTGTGGACAATGGTCTTCAATGTCTTTAATTCCGTCTCCATCAGAATCAGGACAGCCTTTAAATGCCCAAACTCCAGGTATAATTTTACATTCGTCAACCTTGTCGGAAACTTTATCACCATCCATATCTTCTGGTTCAGTATAAAGAATAGGAACTCTTAATCCAGCATACACCATTCCTCCATTAATTTTTTTGCCAGAAGCGAAAAGGAGACCGAAATCATTTACTCCAACTGTTAAAGGTCCTAAACGAGCACCGATTCCAGCTTTGAATCCTGAATAACCATTATATGATAACGGCAAATGCAATCCAAACCAAGCATGATCTAAACTTGGAGTAACCGTTATTTGATTAGGAACACGAACACGGTGAGGATTGTTTCTATTTTGAACGCTTATCATTCCAGTAGCATTCACATAAAATACTTTCCAAATATGGTAATCTAATTGTAAACTTATTGCTGTTGGTAGTTGCATGAAAAATGTTGAACCTGCATCTTCTGTTGCAGTCCAATCTGCATCATTTTGTATTAAACTATCAATTGTGCCATCAACATCAACAATTGAATTGTCTCCTTTAAATACTGTTCTGAAATTGAAAAATTTATCAGTATTAACAGAGAAGTCCCCGCTTAATCCTCCTTTAGCAAATTTCATCCCGCCAATATCCAAAATAGAAACACCAGCTCTGATTTTATACTTCTCTTTATCTTGTCTCCAGATGTTTGTTTCACCATCCATATCATATTTATACTCTTTCCAATTTGGACGCCATTCGTAAACAAAACCTAAATCTAATCCTAAACCAAATTTAGATGCTACTTGAGGCATTCCGCCAGTAGCATTACTTGTGCCTAAGTCTTCAAGCATTCCTGTGGAGTGACCATAAGACATATCTCCAGATAAGTGTTGTAAAGAATCTTGGTTAAATACATTATATTGAAAATTACTCGTGTGCATATATGCAGCAGCAAAACCAGTTAAATATTTTGCTTTTCCACCAGCTTTCATGAAATGCTCACCATCGTCTTTTATAACTTGAGAATAAACAAATCCATATTCCGCCCACGATAAATGATTGATGTCTAATAATTTTTCATTGAATTTTTGATTCCACAACGTTGAAATATCCCAATCCTTTTCAAAAAGCATTGCTAATTTTGGATCAATATCGTCAATATTTGTAATTGAACGAACCTTTACCGCTAAACCAATTGCAATAGTAGGCTTGATATGAAACATGAAATTTAAAACGTCAACTTGAACATTGTTATATATGCCCAAAACTTTGGTAGAGTTAGCATCGTAATTTCGCTTAACATAACGATCCATAAAAGTGCTATCTGGACTCATCCAGTCATTATATGGGTTCGGTGTTGGAGTATCGCTTCCGAATGATTTCGTCCACCATTTTGGCATATCAGCAGTGGTGAAAGACATTGCATTATTCCACGCAGCTCCGCTGAAACTTGCCAAATTAACATCAACAACAAATCGGCTATCTACGAAGCTTGCAGGTTGGATATCGGTACCCATAACGCCTGAATAATTGCTGCCATAGATGCCTAAATAGTTTTGTGAACTTACTTGAAAAACAAGTGAAACACTAAAAAACAAAATTGCTTTTTGGATAATTCTCATAAAGTAAAGTTTAAAGTTTAAAGTTTTAAGTTGTATTGTATTAAATAGTTATCAACTATCGTTGTTAGAATTAAATTACCATCTGCCCAATTGAGCATGCTTTTTTTCATTCCTTCAAACGATTGGTCGAGTAGTTTCTCACCATTTAATTGGTACAAATATACATTATTCTCCAAACCATCAATAAGAGAGACATAAGTTCTTCCATTTATTGTTTGAACATCACTGTATTCAATGTCTGTAAAATCTGTTTTTGTTGTTCCCAATTGTATGCCTAACGAACTAAAAACAGAAATGGTTTGATTGTTACTGTTTATTAAAAAGCCTTCCTTTCTTCCTGTTGTAGTTTTAATTAGTTTTCCAGAAAGGCTTGAATTTAGTGAATGTTTATTTCCTTTTTGATCGAGGTATAGTAAATTTCCACTTTCTTTAGTAAACAAAAACAATTCATTCGATTTGGTAAAAGATTGGCTTTCACCAGGTAAATTGAATGATCGAAATTCCTTTTTACCATTCGCATCAAACATTTTGAAAATTGTTGAAGAATGTGCCCCAAAAAATAATTTATTTTGACTCACCCAAGCATCAATTGGTGCACTTATATCACTCATATTGGTATTTATATTCCCTTGCAAAGCTCCCTTCGAATTATACATAATTAAATTGCCACTTTGATCAGGATAAACCAAGTACATTTTATTTTTCCATTTATAATGTGTTGCAATCTGCGAAGGAGTTTTTCCTCCTAAGTTTATTGGTCCCCCAAAAACATATAATCCTTGCTTGTCAAGTAAGTGGATCGAATTTTTACATGTTATTAGAAGAAGTTGAAATTCTTCAATATACGTAATTGAACCTATTGCTTTTGAATTTAAGTTTTTAACCCATGCAGGTTTTCCATTGATATAATACATTAATTCACCTGTTGCTGTTAAAACTGCAGCATTGCCTTTTCCATCAAAAGAAATAAAATCTTGAATTACAGCATCAACACTAATTGTTAATGTTTCACCATTCGCAATAACAATTTGTGCGTCTTCACTTTGGTGAACCATTAATTGTGTTTCTAAAATTTTAGATTTATAAACTGTCCTGCTTGATTTTTGTTTTGAATTCACTATTCTCTCAGAAACTCGAGCTGGAAGGCCATCGTATAAAAACGCCAACGCTGGCGGATTAGAAGACAGCGTATTACCAAGTTTATTTTGAGCAATAATCTCTTCGCATGCTGATTGATCCTCAGAAATTAAAACGTAGTCATTCATGGAATAGACATAAATACCAGTTGAACTTCGGCTCGGAAAGTCTTTTGTTAATTGTACATTTTCGAAAAAAGCATGTGCCTCATTGTCTACATCCATTTTTAGATAGTCACACAATACATTTATTGGATCCTGACCTGTTATAAAATCAGAGAAGAGCACTTTTCTACCTTTGAAATCAATTGTTACAAAGCCTTTGTTCACCCATTTCGACATGACATTAATTCTGAAAATCGAATCCGTGCTTTTAGCATATTCCTTTTCCTTGAAATGATAATCTGTAATATTTTTAGGCAAAACAGAAGAAAACAACTCTTGATCTACCACTTGATTTCCAAGGATTTTTTTATCATTTTTTGAGTGAAATTCAATAGTATTCGCACCTTTAAAATAGATTTCTTGAAGCGATGGAATTTCTGAATTAAAATCAATTAATGCAGCGCTTGATTTTCGATCGAACGTAAACCAATTTTCTTGTGTCGTTGTTGTGAAATTAGATTCATGAAAGTACAAGAAGTTCTTGTTAAATTCAATTTTGTAATTCGTGATTTGAAAAGATTTCAACCCATTTGTTTCGAATTTCAAACCACTTTTTCTAAGTAATTGAATCACCTTATTTTTAGTCCAATGAAACTTTGATTCAATTAAAAAATGCCTTCGTTCTGCACTTATATAGATTGATTTTTCATCTTTTATAAATGGCAATAGTGTATTTATTATTTCGTGATTTTTAGGATTTGTTTTAAAAGGAATTGCATTTAAATCCACTTCCGCCTTCCTATTAATAATCAATAATTGATGATCTTCTTTTCCAAAAAGGAAAGAAGGTGATAAGGCATCTTTTTTATCAATCAGATCAACTGCAACAAAGCCAATCCAGAATAGACTTATTATTCCTAAAGAAATTAAAAGGTAACGTGCGCGCATTTTGATTGAATTTGTCCAAAATTAGCAGTTTAAATTTCAAAATTTGAGCTACAAAATTATTTAAATGAACAATGAGTTGTTTACTCAAACAATGAAAGTTGGTGAGGAGCTAATAAGGTAAAAGACATTCGATGATGAACAGTGGGGCCATATTTCTCAATCGCGGCTCTATGAGCAATTGTTGGATAACCTTTATTTTGTTTCCATGAATAAGCTAAAAATTCTTCGTTCAACTTTTCCATATATTCGTCCCTATATGTTTTGGCTAAAATAGAAGCAGCAGCAATATTTAAATATTTTCCATCACCTTTTATGATGCATTCATGAGGTATGTTAGAATAAGGCTTAAAACGATTCCCATCAATTAATAATAATTCGGGCTGTATATTTAATTGATCTACTGCACGATGCATGGCAAGAAAACTTGCTTGTAAGATGTTGATTTCATCAATTTCTTCAGGCGAAACAAAAGCAACAGCAAATGATATTGCCTCTTTTTCAATTATTGGGCGCAATAAATCACGTTGTTTTTCACTCGTTTGTTTTGAATCATTTAATAATGGATGATAAAAATCTTTCGGCAAAATTACTGATGCAGCAACAACTGGACCTGCTAAACAACCACGTCCAGCTTCATCGCAACCGGCTTCAATTTTGTGCTCGTCGAAAAATGATAAAAGTTTAAACATCAGAAAACAAATTTGGCAAAAAAATTGTACATTAGCTTTCAGAAGTCAATACAACTTTTTAAACACAACTATCGTCTACCTAAAAAACAAACAATATGAGAACATTATTTTTATCAGTTTTGACAGTTGTAAGTATGGTTACAATGTCATATGCACAAGAAATTAATAGTGCAAAGGCACAATCAAAAACTGAATTAATTTCAAGTAAAGAAACAGGAAACTATTCTTTTATTCTTGGAAATAAATTAACTGCTGACGAGGTAGCGAAAAATGCTCAATATTATGTTCATTATTTCACTGTAGTTTATTCAGAGAAAACAAATGAAGCGAAAATTACAATGGTAACGAATGATGAAAAGAACAGACATGTTGTTGTCCGTTTTTTAACAGCCTGCGGTATTCAAAATGTAATTATCGATGGTAGAACTATTTCAACTGAAGAGTTCTATATTAATTTCATGAAATAAGAAAAATTTGATTTTTTGAAGGTCATTCGTCAGCTGACGGATGACCTTTTTTGCTTTTTACATGACCTTAGTCATTGTATTGTTACAATAAACGATGCATCTTTGCTCAAAAATCTAAAAAAATGAAAAAATTATTATTTATTGCAAGTTTGGCTTTTGTCGCAGTTTCTTGTGGTAACAAGGAAAAAATCGAAGATCAATCAATAGAGCTAGGGAAAAGTTATGGTCCAATTAAAATTGATACTTCAAAAGCAATTTCAGTAAGTCAAATGTTAAAGTCATTTGAAGGGAAAACAAAGGAAATGGAATTTACTATTTTTACTGAAATTTCAGAGGTATGTTCGAAAGCAGGATGTTGGATAAATATTCCAGTTGAAAACGGTGATCCAATCATGGTTCGTTTTAAAGACCATTTTACCATACCCCCTAAAACAAAAAAATGCACTGAAGTATATATACATGGAATGGCACATTGGGATACGGTAAGCGTAGAACTTTTAAAACATTTTGCTGAAGATGCAGGGAAAAGTAAAGAAGAAATTGCAAAAATTACCGAACCTAAATTCGAATTAGGTTTTGAAGCAGATGGTATTGTTCTGAAAAAATAAATAGTTAATTATTTAATGAAAGCAGGTTATTTATAACCTGCTTTTTTGTTTAAGATTATTGGAACTATAACTTAACTTTACACAATGACCAAATCTGTTTCCATTGAGGAATTTATTGAATTAGCCGACCAGATGCCGATTATCGATGTCCGCAGTGAAAATGAATTTTTTAGTGGTCACTTTCCAACAGCTGGGAATATCCCAATATTATCTGATGAACAACGGAAAATCGTAGGTACTATTTATAAACAAAATGGCCGTGAACCTGCCGTTTTTAAAGGGTTGGAATTACTTGGGCCATTTATGAGTATCCGTTTAAAACAAGGAGTTAAACTGGTGAAAGACAATCAAGTTTTGGTTCATTGTTGGAGAGGTGGAATGAGAAGCCAATTCTATGCATTTCTGTTAGAATTCTATGGAATAGAACCGATTCTTTTGAAAGGTGGATATAAAGCTTTTCGTGGAGTTGTGTTAAAATCGTTTGAGGAGCCATTAAAAATTATTGTTTTAGGAGGAAAAACTGGTTCTGGAAAAACAATTTTATTAAATCTTTTGAAAGAACAAGGAGAACAAATTCTGGATTTGGAACATTTTGCAAATCATAGAGGTTCTACATTTGGTGCTCTGGGAATGGAGGATCAACCATCACAAGAACAATTTGAAAATAATTTATTTGCAACAATTCGCAAATTGGATAAAGACAAAATCATTTGGATTGAAGATGAAAGTCGAACAATTGGTGCGCGGGTGATCCCCGAAGGAATTTGGTCGCAAATGAAAACGACTGAAAAAATTTATTTAGATCGTGATTTTGAAGAACGTCTTGACCAAATCATGACTGACTATGCTGATTTCTCGATTGCAGATTTGAAAGTTGCTATGTTGAGAATTGGCAAAAGATTAGGTCCTCAACATGTGAAACGAGCAATTGAATTGTTGGAAAACGGAGAAATTCGAGAAGCCTTTGCAAGGGCCTTGATCTATTATGATAAAACATATTCATATAACTTAGAACAAAACACAACGAATAAAATAACGAAAATTGCTGCCCAAGGAATTAGTTATTTAGAAATTACAAAACAACTCATTTCTTTGAAAGATGGAAATTAAAACGACAATTCGATTAACGGAATTCACAAAAGGCGGAGGCTGTGGATGTAAATTACCACCGGCTGCTTTGCGAGAAATTTTATCCAATCAACATTCATCTGACGAATTTGGATTGATTGTCGGTAATTCGAAAGGAGACGACGCGGCTGTTTGGGACATGGGAAATGATAGTTTTTTGGTGAGTACCACCGATTTTTTTACGCCTATTGTTGATGATCCATACGATTTTGGTCGAATTGCTGCAGCAAATTCTATTAGTGATGTTTACGCGATGGGAGGGACTCCTGTGATGGCTTTAAGTATTTTGGGATGGCCAACAGATAAACTACCAAACGAAATTGCAGCGCAAGTTTTAAAAGGAGCACGCGATGTTTGCGCAAGTGTCGGAATTGCAATTGGAGGTGGACATTCAATTGAAAATCCAGAACCAATTTTTGGACTTGCGGTAAATGGTATTGTAGCGAAGAAAAATTTGAAAAGAAATCATTCGGCCAAAGCAGGAGATATTTTAATTCTGACAAAACCTATTGGATCAGGAATTTTATCTGCCGCAATGAAACGAGGAATACTTAACGAAGAGTATAGATTGGAACTTTTTCAACAATTAGTGAAATTGAATAAAATTGGCGAAAATTTAGGGAAATTTGAAGAAGTGCATGCAATGACAGATGTCACAGGATTTGGATTGATTGGCCACACAATTGAAATGGCTGAAGGAAGTGGTTTGTCTGCGCAACTTACTTACCAAGAAGTTCCTTTGATGAATGGCGTTTCAGCCTATGCTTCTCAGATGATTTACCCAGATAATACCATGAGGAATTGGAAAGAATTCAGTGAGAAAGTAGTTGGAATTAGCGGTGAATCCTTATTGACTTTATGTGACCCACAAACAAATGGCGGTTTGTTAATTGCAGTGGATAAAGATGGAGTTAACAACGTAATTGACCTTTTAAAAACCGAAAATCATTTCTTTAAACAAATTGGTGTGCTTGTTGAAAAACAAGAAAAAGTGGTTGAGATTGTTTAAAACAAAAAAGGCTTCCGTCTATTAACGAGAGCCTTACTATGTTTTTTCAAAAATAATCGTTATTATACTACAAGATGAATTTATACCCCTTTAGGGGTTATATGTTTTTAGCGCTGGATGTAATCCAGCGAAAAAACATGTAATACATCCCTTTTTGGCATATATTTTTGAATAAAATCATGACAAAAAGACTATTCAATAATTTTTTTTAATAAGCGTATTTATTTGCAGTAATCAACTTTTCCGCGATTAATTGACGGCTTGCTTTTGGATTGAAAGGTTCTGTTTTCGTGAAACGTTTCATTCCCATCAACATCATGCGTAATTCATCACCTTCAGCAAAAGAATTCAACGCATCTTTTCCTGCTTTATCAATTTTATCAGCGATGTCATAGAAGTATGTTTTTACAATTGCGATTTGCGCTTCACATGCTGCTTCACCTTTCATTTCAATCATTTTTTCAACGCGCAATAAAACAGATTCTGCTTGGTACGTCCAAATTGCCATATCAGCAATATTCATCAAAACTTCTTGTTCTTTTGCCATGGTTTGCATCAATTTTTGAACAGCACTTCCAGCAACCATCAGAATCGTTTTCTTGAATCCTTCCAAGTATTTATTCTCATTTCCGAAGACACCTGTTGGTGCATCTCCCATATCAGGAATACTCATTAAATCACCTGCGACTTTCATTGCTGGTCCCATTAAATCTAATTCGCCTTTCATTGCGCGACGCAATATCATATCAACCGTTAGGATTCTATTGATTTCGTTTGTTCCTTCAAAAATTCGATTGATGCGCGAATCACGGTAAGCTCTTTCTACAGGTGATTCAGCAGAATAACCCATTCCTCCATAGACTTGTACTGCTTCATCTGCAACATAATCCAAACATTCAGATCCCGCAACTTTTAACATCGCACATTCTGCAGCAAATTGTTCAATTCCTTTTAATGTTGCTTGACCTTTTGGCATTCCACCAGCTATTAATCCAGCGATAGCATCGTCGATATTTTGTCCTGCACGATAAGTTGCTGATTCCAATACAAAAATTCGGATTGCTTGTTCCGCCAATTTATAGCGAATTGCACCATATTTTGAAATAGAACGACCGAATTGCTCACGTTCATTAGCATACTTTACAGTAGCATTAAATGCCTCTTTCGAACCACCTAATACACCTGCAGCCAATTTAATTCGGCCTATGTTTAAGATATTTATTGCGATTTTAAAACCATTTCCTCGTTCTGACAGTAAATTTTCTACTGGAACTTTTACATTATTGTAAAAAACTTGTCGTGTGGATGAACCTTTAATCCCCATTTTCTTTTCTTCAGGATTTAAAGAAATTCCTTCAGAATCAGCTTCAACTAAAAATGCTGAAAGGTTTTCATCTGCGTCTATTTTCGCGAAAACAGTCATGAAATTTGCGAAACCACCATTTGTGATCCACATTTTTTGTCCATTCAAAATATAATGTTTTCCATCTTCAGATAACACTGCTTTTGTCTTACCAGAATTAGCATCAGATCCAGAACCTGGTTCCGTTAAACAATATGCCGCTTTCCATTCACCTGTTGCTAGTTTTGGGATGTACTTCGCTTTTTGTTCTTCTGTTCCGTAATATAATAGGGGCAAAGTACCAATTCCAGTATGAGCGCCATAGGCAACTGAGAAAGAATAACCTTTACCTAAATGTTCGGTTGCTAAAAGAGATGTTTTAAAATCAACGCCCATTCCACCTAGTTCTTCTGGCACAGTCATTCCTAACATTCCCAACTCACCAGCTTTATCTAATAAGGATTGCATTAAACCTTCTTCCATTTTGTCGATTCTGTCAAGATGAGGTTTGATTTCTTGATCAATAAAATCATCACACATTTGAGCAATCATTTTTTGTTCTTCGTTGAACTCTTCTGGAATAAAAATTTCGTTCGGAGTTGTTTTGCGGATGATAAATTCACCGCCTTTAATTGGGTTAGTGTTTAAAGTTGCCATTATAATAACGTATTTTGAATAGACTGGCACTAAGTTAATAAAAACTTTTTATATTATGCGTGCATACTTAAAAAAAGAACATAGAATATAGAACCTAGAACATAGATTGGCATTTTGGAAAAATTTCAATTTCGGAATTGTCTTTTTGTCCTTTGTCTCTTGTCCTATTTAGAGATATCTATTTTCAATTTTTTTCCTTTTACTTTTTCTTGTCGAATAGTGTTTAGAAGAGATTTAATATTTTTTCGTTTGACTGAAACATATGAAGTGAAATCCAGAACGGTTATAAGTCCTATGTCTTCCTTTTTCAATCCTCCTTTTTGACCTAAAAAGCCTACGATATCAATTTTATTGATTTTATCTTTTTTGCCGCCACTGAAATACAAGGTAATCCATGGACTTTCCATTGGTCCCATTAAATCATTTGGGATTTTGTATTCAGTCGTTGGAATTTGGATGTAATCCGGAGTTTCTTCCTCTTTATTGATTAACAGATAAGAAGAACCATTTGCTTTCATTCTTGCAGTTCTGCCGTTTCTGTGAATGAATGCTTCCTCACTGTGAGGGAATTGGAAATGAACAACATGTTGAATTTCTGGAATATCTAATCCACGTGATCCTAAATCTGTGCATATTAGTGTGTGATAACTCCCATTTCTGAATTTAATCAATGCACGTTCTCGTTCGTCTTGCTCCATTCCACCATGATAAATGACAGAGTCATAACCATTTTCTGATAAGTATTCATTGACACTTTCTGTCGCTTCCCTGAAATTGCAAAAAACGATTGTTAATTCACCATTGAAGGAGCACAACAAATCAAAAAGTCGTTCAAATTTGGTACTCGTTTTAATAGGAAAATTCCAAAAATTAATTGCTGGTTCTTCAGAATTGGATAGATGATTAATTACTGCCGGATGATCAAATGAAAGGTAAGTCGGGAATTCTTTATGTTCTGTTGCTGAAACAAGCGTTGTAAAAGCTAAACTGGTAAACTCTTCATAAATGAATTTAATTTGATCTTCAAAACCAAATTCTAAACTTTTATCATATTCATCTACAATGAATTGTTTGACTTGAGAAAGATCAATTGTATGACGCGTAATATGATCACATATTCTTCCAGGCGTTCCAATTAGAACAGCAGGAGATTCAGAAAGACTATTTTTTTCGACTTGCATGGAATGACCACCATAACATGTTAGCACTTTGAAATTCGTTTTCATTGATCTAAAAACTCCTTCAATTTGAATAGCTAATTCACGAGATGGCGCAAGAATGACAGCTTGAATATCGGTTGATTTCTCCTCTAATCTTAAGAATAAAGGCAACAAAAAGGCAAATGTTTTACCAGAACCTGTTTGTGAAAGAATAAACATGTCTTTTGCTGTTTTACTCTTTTCTAATGTTTCTTTTTGAAGGTCGTTTAATTCTTTGAAACCAATTTTTGAAAGTATGGAATCGATGTGTTGCTTTTCTGAATTCATGTCGCAAAGATACGGAGGAAATCTTCAATGTGGCAAATGACTTTTAATTCAAGGTGTTTTCAATAAAAAACCGCTCTCATTTCTGAAAGCGGTTAGTATAACATAAGTTCCTCCCCCTTAATCCCCCTCCAAAGGGGGAAACCGATTCGCCATTCTAAAGAAGAGGATTACTGAAACAATTCAAACGTGACAAGTCCTTTGTCTTTTGTCCTCCAGTCCTTTTTCTTTATAGTATTTCTATCACCCCAGCTGCTCCTTGTCCTGTTCCAACACACATTGTAACAATTCCGTATTTTTCGTTTCGTTTTTTTAATTCGTTCATGATTTGAACAGACAATTTTGCTCCTGTGCAACCAAGTGGATGCCCCATAGCAATTGCGCCTCCGTTCACATTAACAATAGCTGGATTTAATCCTGTTTCACGAATTACGGCTAAAGATTGCGAAGCAAACGCTTCATTCAATTCTACAAGATTGATATCGTTCATTGTCAAACCAGCTGCTTTAATTGCTTTTGGAATTGCATCAACTGGACCTATTCCCATGATTCTTGGTTCAACACCAACAACAGAATATGAAGCTAAACGAGCAATCGGTTCTAATTTCAATTCTTTTACCATTCTTTCCGACATGACAATAACAAAAGCGGCACCATCAGAGGTTTGTGAAGAATTTCCTGCGGTAACGGATCCGCCATTTGCAAATACAGGTTTTAAACTACCGAGTGATTCTAATGTACTTGGTCTAGGTCCTTCGTCTGTGTCAACAATGTAATTTTTTACGTGTCGTTTTTCATTTTCATCTAAAAAGATATGTTCAACATTTATTGGAACAATATCATCTTTAAATCTTCCTGATTTGATTGCTGCAATTGCCTTTTCATGTGAATGAAGAGAAAAAGCATCTTGTTCTTCACGTGTTACGTTGTATTGTTTTGCAACTGCTTCTGCTGTTAATCCCATTCCCCAATACCAATTTGGATTTTCTTTTCCAACCTTTGGATTAGGAACAATTCTCCAACCACCCATTGCCATTGTTGACATTGATTCAACACCACCAGCAATGATGCATTCAGCCATTCCAGCTTCTATTTTAGCTGTTGCAATAGCTATTGTTTCCAAACCTGAAGAACAATATCTGTTGACAGTCATTCCGGGGACTTTGTCAGTATTTAATCCCATTAACGAAATCATTCGACCGACATTTAATCCTTGTTCAGCTTCAGGTGTTGCATTTCCAACGATGACATCATCTACACGCAATTTATCCAATTCAGGGACGCTTGCCATTAAATGTTTAATTACATCTGCTGCTAAATCATCTGGTCGGTAGAATCTGAATCCACCTTTTCCCGCTTTTCCAACTGCGGAACGAAATCCTGTTACTATGTATGCTCTTTGTTTCATGCTATTTTTTTGTTTCCTCCCTTGAGGGAGGATTAAGGAGGGTGGAAATAAAACAGATTATTTAAACGCCATCCCCCTCAATCCCCCTTTAAAGGGGGAAGATTAATTTCTTAATATCTTACCGTTTTTCACCAATGATTCCAACCGTTCCAAAGTCTTTCGTTCAGCACACAATTCAACAAATGCTTTGCGTTCTAGGTCTAATAAATATTGCTCTGTAACCAGCGTGTTTTCACTTAAGTCACCTCCACAAAGAACAAATCCAAGTTTTTCCGAAATCACGCGATCATGGTCTGACATGTAATTTCCAGATAACATAGAATTAGCTCCCACGTATACAATTCCAAGACCTTCTTGACCCATAACTGTAATGTTTTTCTCACGTTTAGGAGCAATGTAACCTTTGTTAGCCAATTCTAATGTTGCTGCTTTAGCACGAGACAATTGATGATCACGACTTACGACCACTTCATCAATCCCTTCTCTTAAATACCCAAGATCAAATGCTTCGTAAGCAGAAGTTGAAACTTTGGCTTGTCCAATTGTTAAGAAACGTTCTCTTAAGCGATTGATTTTAATGTCTCCAGCATGTAATTCTTCAGAAAGGCGTTTTGCATATTCTTTAGAACCACCGCCTCCTGGAATTAAACCTACACCAAATTCTACAAGCCCCATGTAAAGTTCTGCGTGAGCTACAACTTTATCAGCATGCATTGACATTTCACATCCACCACCAAGTGCCATGTTATGAGGTGCCACAATCACAGGGACATTAGAATAACGCACGCGCATCATCGTATCTTGAAATGCTTTTACCGCAAAATTCAACTCATCATAATCTTGTTCAATGGCCATCATGAAGATCATTCCAACATTAGCGCCAGCAGAGAAATTTTGTCCAGTATTTGAAATGACCAAACCTTTGTATTCTTTTTCTGCAAGATCGATTGCTTTGTTAATTCCTTCAATAACTCCGCCTCCAATCGTGTTCATTTTAGTATGAAATTCGATATTCAATATTCCATCTCCTAGATTTACGATTGTCGTATCGGCATTTCCCCAAACTTTATTTTCACTTCGAAGCGCATCTAGAATAACAAGATTTTCAGTGCCAGGAATCGTTTTGTACGATTTTGATGAAACATCATAATACTGTTTCTGACCTTTATCTAATTTATAAAAAGTACTAATACCGGCAGCTTTTATTTCAGAAACCCAAGTAGCTACTTGTTTATTATTATCTCCAATCAATTTTAATCCTTGATCCAAACCGATGATGTCCCATGTTTCGAACGGGCCTAATTCCCATCCAAATCCAGCTTTTAAAGCATCGTCTATTTTATAAAGATCATCTGTGATTTCAGGAAGGCGATTTGAAACGTAAGCAAACAATCCTGCAAATAGTTTTCTGTAGAACTCACCTGCTTTATCAACGCCCATGAACAACATTTTAGTACGCTGCTTTAAGTCATCAATTGGTTTTGTCATTTCAAGTGTTGGGAATTTTACCTTCTCAGCAGAACGGTATTCTAATGTATTTAGATCCAATACAAGAATTTCACTTTTCCCATCAGCCGTTTTTACTTTTTTATAAAAACCTTGATTGGATTTGGATCCAAGCCAATTATTTTCAACCATTTTTGAAATATAATCAGGCAATTCAAACAGTGCTTTTTCTTCGTCAGTTGGACAATTTGCTTTCAGACCATTTGCAACATGTACAAGTGTGTCCAATCCAACAACGTCACATGTTCGAAAAGTTGCCGATTTCGGTCGACCCAAAACAGGTCCCGTTAATTTGTCAACTTCTTCAACCGTTAAATTCATTTCTTTCACCGCATGGAACAAAGCCATAATTGAAAAAACGCCAACTCTATTGGCAATAAATGCAGGAGTGTCTTTGCAAAGAACTGTTTTCTTTCCAAGGAATCTACTTCCATAATCCATTAAAAAATCAACCACTTCAGGTTTTGTTGAAGGAGTAGGTATGATTTCTAATAAGTGTAAATAACGCGGTGGATTGAAAAAATGTGATCCACAAAAATGTGCTTTGAAATCATCAGAACGACCATCAAGCATCATGTGAATTGGAATTCCAGATGTGTTTGACGTTATCAACGTACCTGGAGTTCTGTATTTCTCAACTTGTTCAAATACTTTTTGTTTGATGTCTAATCGCTCAATGACTACTTCAATAATCCAATCACAACTTCTAATTTTAGACATGTCATCGTCAAAATTACCCGTTTTAATCCTTTGGGCAAATGATTTACGATAGATCGGAGAGGGGTTGGACGTAACGGCTGTTTGCAAAGAACTATTTACAATCCTATTTCTAACAGCAGGAGATTCAATGCTTAATCCTTTTTTTGTTTCTTCAGGTGATAATTCCCGTGGAACAATGTCTAAAAGTAGCACTTCGCATCCGATGTTTGCAAAGTGACAAGCGATCCTCGAACCCATGACACCTGAACCAAGAACGGCTACTTTTTTAATATGTCTGTTCATATTTATCTTTATTTATATTTTTTTCATTTCTTCTTCAATCAATAAATCTACTTTTTCAGCCACCTCAAAAAAGGCGTTCATTTTACTTTTCGGTATTTTATTGAAAATTTGTTCATTGAAACCAAGAACAAAATTCTTGACCATTTTGCGTTGTTCAATTCCTTCTTCCGTAAGAAATATTAAAACTTTTCTTTTGTCAGATAAATCCTCTTCTCT
>CAMDNE010000020.1 GCA_945902745.1 Chitinophaga pinensis
TAAGTTGATCAAATCCTTAGAAAATGTAACTAATACAAAATGGGTTGATATTTCAGATTTAAAATCAGGTGTTTATTTGGTAAATGTTACCAATGGAACATCATCTCAAGCAATTAGAATTGTAAAAGATTAATTAACTCAATTGTCGTGCACATTCGCGAATGTGAACGACAATTGAGTAATAAAACCAGTATTTGCGAATAATATTGTAATACATTGTTTACTAAACTACTTATTTAAACTTTAAAACAAAAATTAGATTATGAAAAATTTATTTTTAGGAGTCATGCTCTTTTCTTCGTTAACAACAGTTGCCCAAGGGCAAGGTTGTGCGCCAAAAATGTCATTGCTTGAAATGGCATGTGCTAGAAACTGTGGACCGTGTACGTTCCATTTAGCTGATATTAAGCAATTGTATGTTGCCCACCAAGATAACATTGCGATGGTTTATTATGCGCAAGCTCCTATAGGAATAGGAAGTTGGGGACAAAACGATCTACCTTACAGTGCTTTCTACAATATATTTAATATGGATTACCAATCTTCTGTAATGGTTGATCGTACGTTTATGTCAAACAATTATGACAATCAAGAGGGAACAGACACTGAAGTAGTTGAGGATGCAGAAATTGCTTACGATGCACAAATGGCAAATACCTATGTTCCTGTTTCTATCGGATTAAATCATACATATAATGCTGCCACGCGTCAGGTTTCAGTTGACATTACAGGTGATTTTTGTGAAGCAGCCTCTGGTGATATGCGTTTTTATTTGGTCGTCGTTCAAGATTCCGTAATTGGTGAAGGTGTTGACTATGCACAAAATGCATTTAGTGAATCTTCGGCAAATGATTTGGGGTATTTTGACCTTATTAGTGATGGTGGAGCTCTTTGGATTAATCACTACGCACACATTCAAGTGGTGAAATACCAACCGTCTGGTTTCTTCGGAAATGCAGGTGTAATTGGTGCTAATGTAATGGCAGGGCAATCGTTTACAGAGAATTACACCTTTACATTGCCTGAATTTGGTTCTCCAGATTGTGTTGTCCCCGTAACTCCTGAGCACGTTGAAATCATTGCTGCGGTTGTTTATTCTGGACCATTTGATCAACGTAAAGTCTTGAATGCAAACAAGGTGAAATTGGTAGAGTCTGGAGTTGGAATAAATGAAGTTAGTACAAGTTCAGTTGACTTCGAAATTGTAGGGAATCCTGTATCTGGTTCGGAAGTAACCTTGCAATGGGGAAGTCAACAAGAGCTTACCGGAGATGTGATTTTGTTTAATGCTCTTGGTGAAGTTGTTTCCGTTTTAGAAACGAACCTTGCTATTGGAGGAACACTTTTGGAAAAAACATATCCAATTGGTGATTTAACAAATGGCGTTTATTTCGTAGGTTATAAAACAGCTGACAACAAACAATATACACGTAAATTACTCATCAGCAAATAAAGCAAACCATGAAAAATAAGGTATTTTTTACCTTGTTACTTTGTTTAGTAATAGGTAAATCAGTTGCACAATCGTTGACATGGGATTTAGAAAACGAGGACACAACTATTACTGCGGGCTCGTTTGTTGACTTTAAAGGTCATTTAACGACAGATAACAGTCAAGTGTTTAATTGTATTGCTAGAGCAGAAAACATCAATTTACCTGCAGGTTGGTATTATGTGATTTGTAATCCGTTTAGCTGCTTATTGAATAACATGCCTTCAACAAGTTTTGCATTTCCTGATATCGTCAATAATGATTGGTATAATAATGGGTTTGGCGGTAATTTGGTTAAAATCGGAATTCATTCAACGGTTGGAAATAGCATTCAGGTTGGTGAACTGGATTTTGTACTCGAGAATACAACAACCAATGAGGTTTTTAGTCGACATTTAATCGTTCGCACCAATGGTCAATCGCTTGGTCTTCAAAGTGAATCGAATGAAAAAATGGTTGCATTTCCAAATCCAGTCAACAATCAATTGACGATTACAAATTGTAAACCAAACAGTTCATATACAATTGTTGACTTATCAGGAAGAGTACTTGAAGCTGGAATAACGAATGGTGTTATTGAATGTTTCGAACTGCTTCCAGGGAATTATCTATTACAATTAGAATTGATTAATGGAGAACAAATGTTTCTTCCGTTTCAAAAAAATTAACCCTAGTTGAGTTTTTTAGTTGTGAATTCAACTATATGTTTACACACCCTCCATTGTTTTTTCGATGGGAGGTGTGTGAATTATACCTGATTTTATTCCATTTTCTAGCCTAAAAACATGGAATACGAATACATTATCGTTTGTCTTGCGGCATTAATTGGTTCAGGACTTACCTTTTTCTCAGATTTTACAATAGGAATATCCATTTTCCTTGTTCAATGGAAGCTACAAAGCGCAAGCAAAGCAGTTAGCAATTGAATCAAAGAAAATAGTACTTTCTTCTGAATTGCAACGGGAAACCTTATTCAACGAAAAGGAAACCGAATAAATATTGTGCAGAAAGTGGTGCTAATTTTTCAAGTGGGAGTCAATTATTCATTCAAAATTTTAGTTGTAGTAATGTAATAAATAATGCATCTGGAAATACCGTGAACAACTATTTCAGTAATTTACCAATAATTCTATGGAAAGAATCAATATATAGCGCAACAGCCACTGTAAATACCAATTGGGGAAATAATGACTTTCATGTATGGATCGATTGCTCGAATGAGACATGTATTGTGGGAGCAATTAATCAATTCTATACTCCGTTAGCAAATGGAATATATGCGGTTGTTGTTTCCAATAATTTGTCATGTATGGATACTTCCAATTGTGTTACATATAGTTTGGTTGGCATCGATGAGCTTCCAGAAGGAGTGCTGGCAATTTATCCAAATCCTAGTAATGGAGTCTTTATCCTATCTGTTACCAAAGACATAATAGGTCAAGAAATTGAAATCACAGGAACATTGGGTGAATTGGTTTGTCGAACCAGTATTGTACAATCAGAACAAAAAATAGATTTATCGAAATATGCTAGTGGAACGTATTTTTTATCATTTATTACTTGAATTTAAGTTTGTTAAATTATTAAACTTATAATAGTTTTATCCCCATACAGGGCATCGGCACTATCTACATCCCATAGACGTGTTCGCAGTAGATTAGGTTGGTTGGTTACATAGGCAATTGTGCTGTGGTTAGAGAATGAATTTAACAATTCATTCTCTAACCAGCAAATTCTTTTCGATTTTATGAGAAAAGAATCAAAATTTTTAAAAAAACATGACAAAAAAAATCCCGATTGAATAAACAACCGGGATTTTAAAAGATATAAATTTTATCTTATGCTTCAGTAATACCGATTATACATAAAGTTGTTGGACTAAACTTCTTCAGCTGATGCTGCTTCAACAACTTCCTCCTCATCATCAGTATCAGCTGGTTTAGTAGCGCCACGTGCCATTTTAACCGAAACAACAACTGCATTCGCAGGGTCTAATAATTGTACTCCTGGAATGTTTAAGTGGCTAACTCGAATAGATTGACCAATTTTCAAACCTGAAATATCAATTGTAATTGCTTCTGGAAGATCTTGAGGAAGACCTACGCAATTCAACAAACGGAAAACTTGCATTAATTTACCTCCAGCAATAACACCACGAGATGAACCTGTTAATTTAACTGGTAATCCAATTTGTACTGGCTTTGTTGCACTCAATTCCAAGAAATCAACATGCAAGATATTGTCTTTCATTGGGTGACGTTGTAACTCACGAATAATGCTATTCGCTTTTTTACCTTCGATATCTAAATGTATTTGAAATACATCTGGTGAGAAAAAGATTTTCTCGATATCATTTCTCTTTACTGCGAAGTGAGTTTGCTCACCTTGACCATAAAGAACACACGGAACCATTCCTGCATTTCTTACTGCGGCAGCGTCCTTCTTCCCTACGTTCGTTCTTAACGAACCGCTCAATTGTGCTGTTTTCATTTGTATTTATTTATGAGATTATAAAATGTGAACTAATGGACTGATTATTCACCATGCGACGAATCACATCAGAGAATAGGTCTGCGACAGAGACAACTCTAATTTTATCGCTTTTTTGTTTTAAAGGAATTGTATCAGTCACAATCAATTCCGTTAATCTTGATTTTTCAATACGATCAAATGCAGGTCCAGATAAAACAGCGTGTGTACAAAATGCACGAACACTTAAAGCGCCATTTTCCATGAAAAGATCTGCAGCTTTTGTCAATGTACCAGCAGTATCACACATATCATCGATAAGTATAACGTCTTTTCCGCGAACATCACCGATCACTGTCATCTCAGCAATTTCATTTGCAACTTTACGTTGTTTATGACATATTGCTAATCCAGTATTTAATTTTTTAGCGTATGAATTGGCTCTTTTCGCTCCACCAGCATCGGGTGCAGCCATGATTAAATTGCCATTATTTAATTTTTCCATTTCAGGAAAGAAAATCGTAGAAGCAAACAAGTGATCAACCGGAACTTCAAAGAATCCTTGTATTTGATCAGCATGCAAATCCATTGTCATTATTCGGTCAACACCAGCAGCCATTAACATATTGGCAACCAATTTAGCACCAATTGCAACTCTTGGTTTATCTTTTCTGTCTTGACGAGCAAAACCAAAATATGGAATAACGGTAATTATTTTTCTAGCAGAAGCTCTTTTAGCAGCGTCAACCATCAATAATAATTCAAACAAATTATCACTTGGAGGCATTGTAGATTGAATGATAAATACATCTTGTCCACGAACAGTTTCTTCAAAAGATGGTTGAAATTCACCATCACTAAATTCAGTAACTTTAACATCACCAAGAGGAAGACCATAGCCAGCTGCAATGTTTTCAGCTAAATGCTTTGAAGCCCTTCCAGAAAAAATTTTTACACCAATTGACATGATATCCTTATTGAGGGCGCAAAGCTACGGAAATTATCTTAAAGAATTGCGTAAAACCACTTGAAAAACTTGAACTTTAACAGAATAAGTGGTAATTTTTGCTTCCCATTCATAATAAAACATGTGTTATAGTAATTCGTCTACCTCAAAAAATATCGATCTTGCCAAGAAATATGGGAAGAAAATTCCAAAAGGAATGGATGAAAGTCCCGTGTTCTTTTCTTCTGGATTCAGCTACCCAACTTGGCGGATTGTAACCAAAGACTCAACTTTAGAAAAGATGAATTGGGGATTAATTCCATCTTGGTTTAAGGATTCGGATTACAAAGAAATTGCTTCAATGACTTTAAATGCACGCGTCGAAACAATTGATGAAAAGGCAAGTTTCAACCATTTGATCCATCGACAAGAATGCATAGTTCCTTCAACAGGTTTTTTTGAATGGAAGACAATTGGAAAAGAAAAAATTCCGTATTTCATTTATTCGGCTCATGAAGCTATTTTTTCGATGGCAGGGTTATATGATTTATGGTTGGATCCAACTCTTGGAACTATAAGAAAGACATTTACTATTTTAACCTGTCCAGCGAATGAATTGATGGCTGAGATTCACAACACTAAAAAACGGATGCCCGTAGTTCTTGATTCCTCACAAGAAAAATTATGGATAGAAGGGGAATTAGATCCAAAAGCGTTCATTCATCCAATTGATTCAAGTTTCATGAAAGCTGTTGAAGTCAATAAGAAAATAATTTTAAGTAAAGAAAATAATATTCCTGAAGCCCAAATGCCTTTTGAGAATTCATTTTTTACGCAAGGAGAATTGTTTTAATATAATCTCAGTTGGATTCAGAATCATATTGATCATGAATTTTTTTAATCTCCATGGCATCGTTCGCATCTATTCCGAGGCTATCAGCAATTTCTTTGGCTCTTAACACTTGTTCTACCGAGAGTCCAGTGCTATCACTTTCAGCTTTAAATGCATTTTTCAAGAAAATAGTACTGTTGTCCATTCCTGGAATCGAATAGGTTGAAATTGCTTTAACAGGACTGTACATTAACGAGCTTTCCTTTTTCTCTTCAGGGAAGAAATCACTTTTTTCGTCATATGATTCAGTAATAACAAGAATAACGCTAACGATATAAAGCATTTTCAAAACACCAAAAAAGACTCCAAAAAATTTATTGATGGGTGTTAAATGGACAACTTTTACCATTTGTTCAATTGTTTTCCCAGCGAAATATACCATCGCTCCAACAGCTAAAAAAATGATCGTGAAGGAAATTATTGGCAAATATTCTGAATCCCAAGAAAATGATTTTTTAAAAAACGCCGCTACAAAATCGGAAAAGTTAATACCAGCATATAACCCAACGAAAAGCGCTAGCATCGTGAAAACTTCAATTATTAAACCGTGTTTAAAACCTTTGTAACCACCGTAAATTAAAGGGATAATGATGAGAACATCTATAAAATTCATGTGATACTTAATTTATTTTAGACGCCTTATGGAATATGCCAATTCAAGTTTTTTACAACTATTCGGCGTTCCATTCAAGGCTATTTCATACTGGAAAATTAAACGAAAAAAGCCTACCGAAAATCGATAGGCTTTGTATTTCTTAACGTTGTATTGTTAACCGTTTTTGCAAACTAACATTTAAATAATCACATTGTACATAGAACTTGGGGAAATTTATAGTCCCTAAGGGACAAAAACGCAAATGGAAACACATTTGCTACAGTTATGCAGTCCCTACGGGACATTTTCCGTTTTATCGAACAAGTTTCAATTCGAATAATTCTTTCTGCATTAAGCTATCTTACTTATTAACCAATGTCCCATAGGGACTATATCGCTCTAGCAAATTTTAATTTGCGCCATTTATTTTGCCCCCTAGGGACAATACCATTTTTTATTATCTACAACAATTAAAGTAATTTATCGATTTCTAACAAAATTTAATCACAATCAGACATCAATTCCGTTGTAAACGACAAATCCACTTCAGACCAAAGTTTAGATTTACCATCTGCTCCGGTATGTAAATCTTTACAAGCAGTGTTTAAGGTAGTAATACCATTTCCAGCATTCCAATTCAACACATCTATTGTTGCAGTGAAATTAAACATTCCATCTTCCAAAGTGTATTCTCCAACAACGTCTTTTTTCATTTTATTCATTTCAATTTCAATCGTAGCTTTTCCATTATCACTTAACGACTTAACCCTTCCAGTAATCATTGGAGTAGTAATTGTGCCAAAGAATAATTTAGCGATTTTACCATTTCTCTCTTCGTTTTGCGTTTCGACAGAAGTAGTTTCAATAGAAAACTTCAATGATTCAATCATTTTTTTAGGATCATCAGATTTCTCCATACCTTCAATAGTGATTTTATTAAAAGTTCCAGCCACACCTTTTTTCTCCGTAAATTTAAATGCTGTCCATTCTAGAACTGTACTTCCTGAATTGTAAGAATAAAAACAGTTTTTTTCTTCTTGACTTTCGTCTTCGCTTGCTTTTTTGTCGCCACTACAACTTGACAATCCGATAAATAATGTACTAATTGCTAAAAATAAGATGTGTTTTTTCATGAGATTTTTTTTTTGATGAAATTACAAAATCGTTGTCAAAAATAGTTTGTTTTATTTGAAAATTATTTCATTCATTAAGTCGGCTCACTTTTGTATTTTTGTATTCATGGATTTTGACATTGAATTACGTTTTCAGAAATTGAAAGCAAGCCTGGAAGAAAAATTTGGAGAAGGAATGGACGTTCAAGCGATTCTTTTTCTAATTGGAGTGAATGAGCTAGGAAGTGGTTATAGAAATTTTTCTAAAAGTGAAAAAACAGACTTATTTCACATTGCTATTTGTACTTTATTGGAACCTTATGGATATTATGAATTCCAAGGTCATGATGAACAAAATTGGCCACATTTCAAGCTAAATAAGCAATTACCACCTTTAGAAGACCGGGAACAACAGCATTTATTGAAAGAATCGATGCTAGACTATTTTATTCAAAATGGTTATTTCACTGAGAACTCTGAAATGGCTTAAAGTACTATATTTACATCTTAAAATTATACAATGGATTTTTTAATTAAAGCAGCACAATTAATACTTTCACTTTCTATTCTTGTTGTTCTACATGAATTTGGTCATTTTATACCAGCTAGAATCTTCAAGACAAGAGTAGAAAAGTTCTATCTTTTCTTCAATCCTTGGTTTTCACTTTTCAAGAAAAAAGTAGGTGATACAGAATGGGGAATTGGGTGGTTGCCATTGGGCGGATATGTTAAAATCGCTGGGATGGTTGATGAATCAATGGATAAGGAGCAATTAGCTTTGCCTCCTCAACCGTGGGAATTTAGAGCGAAGCCAGCATGGCAACGTCTGATCATTATGGTTGGTGGTGTAACTGTCAATCTATTATTAGGGATATTTATATACATCTGTGTGATGTTCGCTTATGGTGAAGAGCAAATTAAACCTACTGATTTAAAAGCTGGAGTTGCAATTAACCCGTATTTAGAGAAATATAATCTACAGTCGGGAGACAATATTTTATCAATTGATGGTCAAAAAATCACACATGTTAACGATATCAATAATATCATCATGTTGCGAGATGGCAGAAAATTGAATGTTCAACACGCTGATGGTAAAAAAGAAATTATCACTTTACCAGAAGGAATTGATTATGAATTGTTTCAAAATGGAGCATTTCCTGCAATTGCACTGCGACATAAATCAAATGAAGTTGATTCCGTAATGGCAAAAACGCCTGCTTTGACAGCAGGTTTATTAAAAGGAGATAAAATCATTGAAATCAACAAAGAAAAAGTTGTTTATTACGATGATATTCAACGCTTGTTGTACGCTTCAAAAAACAAGAAAGCTGAATTAACGATTGTTCGCAATGGCGAAGAAAAAACTTTAACGACTCAAGTAAAACCTGAAGGAACAATTGGATTTGCAGTTAAAACAACCGAATATTTTGACGAGAAAAGTATCAAACATGTTGATTACAGTTTTGGCGCAAGTGTTGGGAAAGGTATTGATAAAGGATTTCACACCTTGAGCGATTATGCTTCTCAATTGAAATTCATTTTTACGAAAAAGGGAGCAACATCTATTGGTGGATTTGGTGCAATTGGAGGAATGTTCCCTTCTACGTGGAACTGGCAAATTTTCTGGATGAACACAGCGTTGATTTCAATTATTCTTGCATTTATGAATATTCTTCCGATTCCAGCTTTAGATGGTGGACATGTTGTGTTTTTATTATACGAAATTGTAACGGGACGAGAAGCACCTCAAAAAGTATTAGAAGTAGCTCAATATATTGGTTTTTTCCTTTTAATGGGTCTTCTTTTATATGCCAATGGAAATGATTTGTACCGTTGGTTGATGGGTTCTTAATTGTTTTATTGAGATATCTTTATTTAAAAATTAAATTAATTAGATTATGAAGAAAATTATTTTATCACTTGTTTTTGTAGCTTCTACAGCAATTACTTTAGTTGCTCAACTTACAGAAGGTCATATTACTTATAAGATTGAAATGTCGTCGGACAACCCTGAAATGGCCATGGCAGTAGGAATGATGCAAGGTTCAACGTTGGATATTTTATTCAAAGACAAAATCACTCGTTCAGAAATGAAAATGGGTACCATGATGACTATGACAACAATTACAGATGAAAAATCTGGAGAACTTCTTATGTTGATGGGAGGAATGATGGGAAATAACGCCATTAAAACTACAACTACTGAGATGACTGAAAATCAACCTGAAAAGCCAAAGTATGATGTTGTGTTAAGTGATGAAACAAAAACTATAGCAAATTATGTCTGTAAAAAAGCAACATTAACAGATGAAGAAGGTGGTGAAACGATTTTTTGGTACACCGAAGACATTGCAGTTTCTAAAAAGGGACAGAGTTATTTAAACGAGGATGTCCCAGGATTTCCAATGCAGTTTGAAATCAATAATAGTGGGATGAAAATGTTAATGACAGTAGCTACTTTAGAAGAAAAATTAGATAAAAAATCAGGTGATTTATTTAAAATGACCGTTCCTGAAGGTTATAAAGAAATGACTTTAGATGATTTGAAAAAGATGGGGATGTAATTGATTTGAATATTCAATGATTTGAAATTCGAAAAAAGGTGATTCATAATTTGAATCACCTTTTTTTATGCTTTATTTAATCTTAATTAGTTTCGCTGTATGATCTCCAGAAGATTTCCGAATTGAAACGAAATAATCTCCAGGACTCAAATCAACTATCTCAAATGAAATTGTATGCGTTCCTTGATTTATATTGCTATCGAAAACAGTTTTTACAGAACGGCCATTGAAATCTACTACTTCAATTTTCACCCATTCACTTTGTGCTTCAAAACGTATTGATGTATTTGAAACCGCAGGATTTGGAAACAATAAGATTTTGTTTTTAGCAAATTCCTCTTCCTCAATTCCAACATTGCATGCGCCAAGTACTGGATAAAAAGTAACAGTTTGCTCAAACAAAGGTTGAATATCCACAATTGGCACTTCAAACCAGTCTTTTAAAATCGATGCATAAATATCTCTAAAATCAATTTGCATACTTACACCTTCTTGGTCATTGATTACATTTCCAATAGTTGGATTTGGACCAATGATACCAGCATTAACACAAGATCCAAACAAAAATAATGGAGCAGCATCACCGTGATCCGTTCCAAGACTTGCATTCGATGCTATTTGTCGACCGAATTCCGAGAAAGTCATTCCAGCAACTCTATTTGAAATTCCAAGTAAATTCAAATCATCTTGAAAAGCATTAATTGCATCAGATAACGTTTTAATCAAATTTGCATGCGCACCTGCCATTACATTTGTAGAACTAACTTGTGCATTATGAGTGTCAAAACCGTTAACATTTAAAATGTACACCTTCGTTTTTAGTCCTCCTGAAATCATTTGAGCAACACTTTTAAGATGCATTGCCAATGGATTATTGGTGTCATATAACGTAGATAGTGTATTTCCAGCAATAGCGGCTGTATTTATTTGACCTCCATATGCATTTGTTTGATCAATCAACGTGGCTAAATATTCCATGTGAGATCCGTAATAAGTTCCATCATTAGTAACATTACTTGACAGTAAATTAACTACAGAAAAAGGATCTTCTAGTGCTTGAGAAAAGTTTGCCATAAGTCCTTGGCAAGTTGAAGATACTTCATAACCCATACTTATCGCAAAAGGGTCTGGATATGTTACATTTGGATAATCAGTAGGATAATTTGGATAATCGTTGTCAAATTGACGTCCTAACCAACCACGTGTTTCACTCTGATCTAACATTCCAGTTGACCAAATATCCATTGATCTGAAATGTGAACGATTTTGTTCAGGATAGCCAACATTTTGCACCACTGTTAATTGTCCAGAATTGAACATGCTTTGCATTCCTGTCATAACCGGGTGAAAACCAACTTCTGGAGTAATTGCCAATATGGATGGTTCTGGAATGACAATATTGGCCCTTTGAAGTGCAAGATTTGCATATTGGTCAACAGGAATTACAGTATTCAAACCATCATTCCCTCCGTTCAACCTTATGATTACCAATACTCTATCCTGTGCATTTTTCGAATAATTGAATAATTTTTTCGAAACAGCCTCATAATTAATTCCTTTTAGGACAAAAGGAGTTGCAATTGAGGCTAATGATATATTTTTTATAAAATTTCTTCTTTTCATACTGCTACTTTTTACCTAAATTGTTTGAAATTGAGGGATTTGAAAAATTCTCATTAATACTAATTCAACCTGTTGTTTCACAGGATTTGAAAATGCAGTATTTCCTGGATTCGCTATATAATTGGTGTATTCCAAATTCCACTCAAAATCTGGCTGACCATTTGTCAAGATTAATTTAAGCGTTAATTTTTGAGCAGCTGAAATTGTTTTTGGACAAAACACATCACACATATCATCAATAACTGTAATGGCGTTATATGGATTCGATAAACCATCGACAAATGTTAATGCATTTAATTTCAAATTATCTCCATTCACTGGAATACCAGTAAAAACAGTTATATAAGTTGCTAAATCAAACCGTGATTTTATATGTGTGGAATTAACCCATAATTTCGAAAATGCTGGTGCCTGATAGTATTCAATCCAACCAGCGACACTAGGAGGAGTTGCGTAAGCCTGACCCATATTTTCTGCAAACCAATAAAGATTTAAATACATGTCCGAATCAGTGGCTAAATTGAAATTCGGAGCTGAAGATGTTGCATTAAACATACCATAAATCGCTTCTAAAGGTCCACGAATCATAGAACCTCTCAAAGCAACATCATAAAAATGATCGCTGGTTAACAATTCTTGCATCACCGGTAATATATCATAATTATTAGCAATCAGCGTTGCAGCCATTTCAGCTATGACATTCGTTAAAACTGCTGGCGTTAAATCATAATTTACAAAATAGCGGTACAGTTTTGTACATATGAAAGTTGCAACTTGCGGCTGTTGAAATATAATATCGATATAACTTGAATATTCTGTTGCTCCACTATCAGTAACTGTAACACTGCCAAAATGTGCTGAAAGTTGTTTTGTTGTTGCATCGTGTAAAGCTGGATAAAAAGTTGACACTGGACTCGTCAATGTATCACTTCTTAATCCTTCAACAAGAAATCCTGTGAATATTTTTGCACCAGCAGCAACGTCATCTTCTGTGTAATTGGTGTAATCTCCAGGACCAATTTGCGGACCTTTTCCAATTGTAAAAAGCTCTAAAATCTCTCTTGCATAATTTTCATTGGGGCTAAAAACATTGTTACTTGCACCATTTAAAAACAGCATCATACATGGATCAATCGTAACATCTTTTACAAGTTGTTTGAAATTTCCAAGAGCTTGGGATCTCAATAACATATGATAATTGTAGGTAGCTCTAGAATCTAAAGTTGCAGTAGCTGAAAAATGATTTTGCCAAAAAAGGCACATTTTTTCTGAAATATTAACTTGTTCAGTATTGATTCTTTTCATCATCCATGCCGCCAGAGATTTAATTCGTGCATTTTCTGTTAATTGGGCAGCAGTTACATTTATAGGGTAAACACTATTTATCCAGGTCGTCCCTACGGCTGATATCGTGTCATTTGCATCGTAAGTTATCGGGTCAGCTATTGCAGGAATTTGTAATAAAGCTGTTACCGTGGCAGCCATTCCATTTGAAACAGCATCTAAAATTTGCTGATTTGTTGCTCCAAACATTGTTCTTCTAAGTAAATGTGCGGCTTCAGCTTTCGTCCAAGCGCCAATATAGGGTGTCATGCTTAACGATAGAGGTTCTTCAATCTGTTGATCTGGAATCATGTAGTATGTTTTAGATTTCTAAAATAATAATAAAAAATCAATCACGACAAATGTCACTGAAGGACGAACATAAACTTCATATATTGATAACCTATGGTTAAGAATTAATGTATTTCACTTTACTGATATAAATCATATTTATAAATTCGAAAGTGTAGTAGTTTTGTGATAATCAATGGGTCAATCAAATCTATAAGAAAATGAAAATTTTAGAAAATCATACATTAGAAAGCAGTGAATTTGTAGAGGAAACTTTTGCTTTTTGGTATACAGATGACAATCATATACGATCTCCTTTTCCTGATTATATTCAAGCACGTTTAAAAATTGACGCAACTGAGAAATTCTATACTTGGGTAAATAA
Source organism: Chitinophaga pinensis (assembly GCA_945902745.1). Taxonomy (GTDB): domain Bacteria; phylum Bacteroidota; class Bacteroidia; order Flavobacteriales_D; family Crocinitomicaceae; genus M0103. The sequence continues at coordinate 13,696 of CAMDNE010000020.1, forward strand.
TTTGAAGCCAGAAGCAAAAGACGAAATGAATGACGAGATTATTGCAGAAAAATTTGAGGAAATTATTTTTGAAGCTGCTCTGCCATTGATCTCCACTGAAGACGAACGGATTTCTATACTTTACCCTTTTTTACCAAGAGTTGGCGATGAATTGGCTGATGAAGAAAAAAAAGCAAGTATTATTGCTGATCGAATTATTAAAAAAGATGAAGACACAAATTTCCTACATTTAACTTGTATTAATAAGGAAACAGGAGAAAAATGGGAAACATCTTTTGAACTACCAGCTTAAAATTAACATTTTCCGTGTTATTTTAAAACCTGCCTTTTCGGTAGGTTTTTTTGTGATAAAAACAAAAAGCAAAAGGAATCAACTCTTTGTGTGATATAAATCACATTTTGTTTTTAAATGACCCTTTATCTTTGAAACAAAAGTCAATGAAATATATCATAATTGGTGCTGTTGCAGGTGGAGCTTCTACCGCAGCAAGACTAAGAAGACTAGATGAAAAAGCAGAAATAATTCTTGTAGAAAAAGGCGAATATATTTCTTACGCAAATTGTGGCTTACCGTACTACATTGGTGACGTGATAAAGGACCGTGATAAACTTTTTGTACAGACTGCAAATTCATTTAATGAAAGATTTAATATTGATGTGCGCCCCATGACAGAAGCAATAAGCATTGATTCTAACCTGAAAAGTGTACAATTATTTAATAGTTCTACTGGTGCTAATTATTCTGAAACCTACGATAAATTGGTACTAGCACCTGGTGCAATTCCAATTGTACCTCCTTTAAAAGGAATTAATTTGCCCGGAATCTTTACCGTTAGAAATGTCAAAGACACAGATTTAATCAAAGCTGCCGTCCAGCAATTAACAATGAAACATGCAACAGTTATTGGAGCTGGATTTATTGGGTTAGAAATGATGGAGAACTTACATCATTTAGGTTTAGATGTAACATTAATAGAACGTGCAGATCAGGTTTTACCTCCAGTAGATTTTCCTATTGCAGCAATTCTTCAAAACGACTTAGTTGAAAAAGGGATTGACTTAAAATTGAATTCTTCAGTTGTTGGTTTTTCAAAATCTGCAAACAATAGATTAATTGTCGAAATTGAAAGTTCGCCTTCACTAGAAACTGATCTTGTGATTTTATCTATAGGTGTTAAGCCAAATGCAAAACTGGCGGTTGATGCAAATTTGAAAATTGGTGATTTTGGTGGAATTTTGGTGAATGAATTTATGCAAACAACTAATCCATTCATATATGCCGTTGGCGATGCCATTGAATTCAAGCATCCTATAACCAAAAAATCAACTACTTCTTTCTTGGCTGGACCTGCTAATAAACAAGGGAGAATTTGTGCAAATAATATTGTTTTCGGTAATACTAATTCGTATCTCGGGTCCATAAACACTGCAATTGTTAAGGTTTTCAATCATACAGTTGCAACAGCTGGACTTTCTGTGAAACAATTAGTAGCAAATAACATCCCGCATCTTGTATCAACAGTATTCGGTGGCTCACATGCAGGATACTATCCGGGATCTGAACAATTGGCGATTCAACTAGCTTTTTCTCCTAAAAGCGGTGCTTTATTAGGAGCTCAAGTTGCAGGAAATAAAGGTGTTGACAAACGAATTGATATTTTATCCCTTCTTATACAGCAAAACGGAACCGTAACAGATCTATGTGAATTCGAACATGCTTATGCTCCACCCTTTTCTTCAGCAAAAGATCCAATCAATATGGCCGGATTTGCAGCCGAAAATATGCTAAATGACATGGTCGAAGTTTATTATTGGGATAATATAACAGATTTTTCAAAAGATGAATTTCTCGTAGATGTTCGAACATCCCTAGAATTTAAAAAAGGTAGAATTTGTTCTGCAATAAATATTCCATTGGATTCAATTAGAGAAAGGTTGAATGAATTCCCTAAAAATCAAAGAATTTCGATTTATTGTCAAGCTGGTTTAAGAGGATATTTGGCGCAACGCATATTGTCGCAAAACGGTTTTCAAGTAAGAAATCTTTCGGGAGGTTATCGTTTGTGGAAAGAGTGCACTGATGCATTAAATGCGACTCAACAATTAGAAAAAACTTGATTTATTCTTTTCAGATTAACAGATGATTTAACAGAGTTTATTTAAAGACTTATATCCCGCAGAAAACGCGGAAAATCGCAGATGTGTTAAATAAGTACTTTCTGGAGGATATTGTTCGTGCAAAGAATGTTCGGACGCATTGAATGCGTCAACTGTTCCATCAAGATTGTTAATTTAAGGGGAAATAAGGAAAAGGGAAAGGGAAGAAGGAAAAGGAAATCAGCATTTTTACTTTTTACTCTTAACTTTTCTTCAAAGAATAAACTATTTCTTTCACTTTTTCTGCCCATTCTAAATGCGTTAATGACTTTGTGAAAGTGGTATATGGAATTGGTTCGCCGACACTTATTTTGATCGTTTTTCCTTTTTGTTTGTACACCTCATCTACAAGGAAGAACATTTCAAGGTTAACTTTAATTCCAATTCTTTTGCGGAAGGACCCTAAATTATAAAAAAATCGGCTGTTTTTTGCTTCGATATATACAGGAATTACATTGTGTTTGTATTGAATAGCTTTTGAAATAAAACTTTTTTTCCATTCCAAATCCTTTATTTCCCCTTTTTGTTTTCTAGAAACTAAACCCGCTGGAAAAACAATGATGCATTCTTCTGAAGCATAGGTTCTATCCAATAATTTTACATTATTGATTGCATTTTTTCCATGCTTATTAATTGGGATCAATAAACTCGTTAGGTTGTGTAAATTCATCAATAAATCGTTCACTAACGCCTTTATATCCTTTCTGCGTTTTGCAACTTCTTGCATGACAGCAATACCATCAATACCACCTAATGGATGATTGCAAACAACAATACAGCCTCCTTCTTTCGGAATGTTCTCAAGTCCTTGGCTTATTACATTAATTTGAAAATGCTTCAGAGTCCCGCAAACAAAATCATGGTTATGAAGATCTTTTGTTTCTCTTAAAAAAGAATTAAAATCTGTTTGATGAATTACTCTTTTTATATAATTTAAAACTACTCGAGGCAAAAGCTTTAGAAGCCGAGGATTTTTATTCCGTATAACTTCATCTAAATCTATTTGATGGATTTTATCTTTTGTGTTCATGACGCACGGTTTTTTCGCAACAAAAATAGTTGGCCCCCACGAAATTTTCTATGATTTAAATCACCAACTATAATGCAATAGCATTTCTGCGATTTGAGGAGTTATTCAATTGGAACAGAATTGATCAATTTATCTTCTTTATACAGATCCTTTCTAATTATTTCACCGTTTGTGCCATATTGAATAAAGACGCCGTCCAATAAATTATTTCTGTAATTACTTTCGATCATAATATTACCTAAAGTGTCAAAACTTTTCCATACACCTTCTCTTTTTCCAACATTAAAAGCTCCGGTGATCTGAACTTTTCCATTTTGGTGATACCATGTCCAAGTGCCTTGATTTTTTGAATTCAACGTTTCACCAGTGCGGATTGGTTCTCCATTACTGTATTTCAAATCGTCATTGTTACGACTTTTAAATTGGTACATCGCCCAAGCGATTACAAGACCAACAACGATTATTTTATGAAAACTATTGTAACTATACATTTATCAATCGTGACGAGCACCTTTAAAAATTTTAAATAAATGCAATACAAATGGGAAAATTGCTTCCATCGATTCAGTAGCTCCTTTTGTTGAACCAGGCAGTGCCAGAATAAACGTTTTTCCCTTAACTCCTGCTACACTTCTTGAGAGCATTGATAACGGAGTTCTTTCTTGTCCATAGCTTCTAATTGCCTCCTCAATTCCTGGAATTCTTCTATCAAGAAGAGGAATAATTGCTTCAGGTGTAATATCACGAACAGATAAACCCGTTCCACCTGTATAAATCAAAATATCCGTGCATTCACCAACGTGCTTATTCAAGATTTGTTGAATATCTGCAATTTCATCAGGAACAACAACGTAATCAATTACGTCCACTGAACATGTATTCAATTTAGCGATGATTGCTTTCCCTGCTTTATCTTCTTTTACACCTGCGCTTATAGTGTCTGAACAAACAACTACTGCCGCTTTTAAACCAAGACTTTCAAACTTATTTTTCCAATCTGATTTACCACCTTTTTTCTCAACGAGTTTGATATTGTTAATTTCAATTCCCTTGTCAATCGGTTTCAACATGTCGTACATTGTTAAAGCAATCACACTTGCGCCGTGCATTGCTTCGACCTCAACACCCGTTCTATAAATACATTTCACTTCTATTTCAATGAAAATGTTCAGTCCTTCAATTCTGTAACTAACTGCTGTGTATTCAACAGGTAATGGGTGACAATCAGGAATCATGTCTGCGGTTTTTTTAACAGCGAATAATCCAGCGGTTTTCGCCATTTCAAAAACATCCCCTTTTGGCACCAATTTATTGACAATTGCGTCAATTGTTTCTTGCTTACTCACTGTTACAATTGCCTGAGCAATAGCTACTCGAAGTGATTTATTTTTATGTGTAATTTCTACCATTTCCTTTAAATATTGACTTTCCAATTGTGTGATGAGTCTGCGAACAATTCCTTGCCAAATACTGGTGCTTTTTCTTTTATTTCTTCAACAATAAATTCAATTGCTTTTTGTGCCATTTTTCGATGTTTGGACGAAACGAAAACAAACAAACAAATTTCACCAGTTTCTACAACACCAGCACTGTGATAAATGTGCATACACACAAGTTCAAATTGTTGAAATGCTGCTTCTCTAATTTCTTCAAACACTTTATTTGCCATCTCTTCATAGGCAGAATATTCAATCGCCATTACTTCTTTGCCATCAATTTCGTCGGCTCTAACTTGACCTAAAAAAATCTGGTGCGCTCCAATTGTTTTTTTTGTTTGGTGTTTGGCAATTGAATCTCCAATGAATTGAGCAGAGATTGCTCCTTGTCTGAAACAATTTTTTAGTGCTTTTTCTTCCTTTCCCATTCTTCTATAAATTGTGTAGAAATTCCATTTATTAAATTAATCACATTGTCATATTCAAAATCATTTTGAAGTATTTCAATGGCTTTTTTACTTCGATTTCCAGATTTGCAAAAAACTACGATATTCTTCGTTTTCGGGATAATATTTACGTGATTTTTAAGTTCACCCAAAGGGATTTTCAATATATTTTCTCCTTCAAAAAAAGGCAGTTCACCAACCTCCCGAACGTCTAATAAAATATATTGATCGCTTTCATCTAACACTTGTTGATGATTTATTTCATTTACTTCTAAATTCGAACAAGAAGAGGAATAATTCTCTTTATTTAATCGCTTGTCTTTGAACAAGGCTTCATAATCAAACTCCTGATTTTTATTAATTAAAAAGAAGTCCGTGGTATTTTTGAGCGCATTATAAACAAGTAGTTTGCCAGATAGCACCTCTCCTATTCCAGTAATTATTTTTATTACTTCGTTTGCTTGTAAAACGCCAATAACTCCTGGCAAAACACCGATAACTCCAGAAAGGGAACAATTTGATGTCGATTCCTCAGTTGGGAGTTCTGGAAACATGCACCGATAAGTTGGTCCATTTTGAAAATTAAACACAGTTATTTGTCCTTCAAATCTGTATATGGATCCATAAACTAATACTTTTCGCAACAATACACATGCGTCATTTACAAGAAATCGGGTTGCATAATTATCTGAGCAATCGACTATTATGTCATAGTCTTGGATAATCTCTAAAGCATTTTCAGTTTCAAGTGTAAAAGGAAAAGCCTCGATCTCACTATATGGATTTAATGCCGTCAATTTATTTTTACTTTCGACAGCTTTATTTTTTCCAATTGAATTAAAATCAAAGAGAATTTGTCGGTGTAAATTTGATACATCAACGGAATCCCCATCGATAATTCCAATGTTTCCAACACCCGCAGCTGCAATGTATTGCAATAAGGGGCAACCCAATCCACCGGCACCAATAACCAACACTTTGGCTTGTTTCAATTTGAGTTGACCAGCCATACCAATTTCGTCAACCAATAATTGACGTGAATAATAAGCTATTTCGTTTTCTGTTAGCATTTTTTATCAACTAATAGTCAAACCTATTTGGTATTAAACTTACATTTATTATTGTTTTTGTCATGGTTTTTATTCAAAAACTCACGCCAAAAACGATTTCTGTTAACATTTTACACGACGGATTACATCCGTCGTTACAAACATTTTTCCCTGCACTATCGCTTGGTCTTCATTTGCTACGCAACTTCTCCTACGGAGTTTTTATACTGAACTAGGTCGTTTTGGCCTAATTCAACCACCTGCAAAAGGAGGTAAAATTGCGATTGTTTTTACTTCTTTATCTCGAATCGAATTAGATATCACTCCATCAACAGCAATTGTAAATGTCATTCCTTCAAGTGCAGGATATTTCAATTTGATTGATTTTTTCAAATCGTTTAAATCGAAGATATCTGTATCCAAATTAAGCTCTTCATTTTGAAGATTTAATTTCTCTGCAATCATTCCAAAAAATCGTACTTCACAATTCATAGCTCACTTTTTCTTAATTCTTCAGGGGTATTTATATTTGAAAAAGATTTGTTCTCAATTTGAGGTAACAATTTTTCAATATCGAGAATTTTAAAATCACACCCATTTATAAATTGTTCCACTTTCAACAAATTTAAAATCAAATGTTCGCCTAAGGATTTCAGTAAACTTGAATCGTAAATTCCGATTAACGGATGCAATTGATTTTTAAATTTAACAATTGAAATTTGTTCTTCTCCAGACTCTCGGATCAAAATATCAATAATTGTTTCATCGAGGAATGGAATGTCGCAACTTAAAATTAAGTTTTTGGCTGATTTCGATTTCGATAAACCAGTAAAGATTCCACCAAGAGGACCTTTTTCTTCAATAATATCAGGAAATACTGGAAATCCAAATTTTTGATATTCGCTATTTTTTGAGATAATAATAATTTCTTTAATTCCAGCTTTCTTCAAAGAATTAATCACATGATTTATCATTGGAACCCCATTCAAAGCAAGTAATCCTTTATCGGATCCCATGCGAGAACTTTTTCCTCCAGCTAATATTATTCCTGTGATGTTCATCCTAAAAGATTCAATTTTTCAAGTTCAGTTTGTAGGTAGATTTTATTTTCTTCGTTTAAACGAGTAAATATTTCAACCAATCTTTTTCCTGAGTCACTCAGAATCGAGCCACCGCCATTTACTCCTCCAGTCGTGCCAACTACAAGAGGCTCTGGAAAATGCAAATTCATCGAAGTAACGAGACCCCAAGCCTTTTTATACGACATTTTCATTTCTTTCGCTGCTCTAGACATGGAACCCATTTCATCAATTTTCTTTAATAACTCAATTCTACCTTCCCCAAGAAACGTACCTTGTTCAGTACTAATCCATATCCTACTTTTGATATTATATTTTTGAGAAAGGTCCATACCGTTATGTAAATTAAAATATATCGATCAAAAGTAACGAAACATCTCCCTTATTTCTATGATTTAAATCACATATAAAAGTTTATTGAATCATAAACACTTCCACCATTTCATCAGCCTCCCATTGTGCTTTACCTTCTTCCAATCTAACTAGGCAATTTGCTTCAATAAATGAGCTTAACATAGCAGAACTTTGAGCAGGTAATATTGAAACTGTATCGTTTTCAAGTTTGCCTTTTAAGAAAAAAGTAAGATTTGGTGATTTTTCAAAATTGGATACTAATTGTACTTTTTTAGAAGTTAAAAAGTCAGCTTTACGACCAGTTAACCCAGACAAAGCGCGCAACACAAAAATATAGAATGAAGTTAAAACTGCCGCTGGATTTCCTGGCAATGCAAAAATGAGAGTTTCACCTTTTTGGCCAAAGAACAAAGGTTTACCAGGCTTTTGTTTCACTTTATAGAACTTTTCAGTGACATTTATATCTGCTAGAATTTTCCCGACAAAATCATAATCTCCAACTGATATTCCACCGGTAATTAAAACCAAATCATTCGAATCGATAGCAACCTCAATTTTTTCTCGAATCAAATCATATGAATCTTCTACAATCGAAACATTTGCTTCAAAACCGTAAACTGAAAGTGCTGAAATAAGCGTGTTTGTATTGGATTCGAAAATTTGACCTTTTTTTAGAATTTCACCTGCACTAACTAATTCATTTCCAGTTGCTATAACAGCAATTTTTGGTTTTTTAAACACGTTGACTTTTTCAATACCAATTGTTGAAAGGAATCCAATAGCGCCAGGATTTAACACTGTATATTTTTTAACAGCAACATTTCCTTCTCTTATTTGTTCGCCACAAAGTCGAATATTTTCACCATTTTCAATTAACTTATTAAGGAGAATTTGATCACCTTCTTTTTCAATATCTTCTTGCTTTACAACAGCTGTGGTATTTTCCGGAAGCATCGCTCCGGTAAAAATACGGCATGCTTCACCAACATTCAAATTAATTTTTTCAGCAGAATCGCCAGCTTTTAATTCAGAAATAACGCTAAATTTCAATTGCCCTTGAACATGATTCACAGCGTACCCATCCATTGCAGACTGATCAAAAGGAGGAAATGAGATTGTTGAAACGCACTCTTTTGCTAAAACATAGCCCGTTGCTTTTCCTACTTCAATTTCTATTACTCCTAATTCTTTCGCAACTTGCGTAATACTATTTAACGCTTCTTCTACACTTACCATGAATTTACTTTTTATACAAATTTGATAAAGACCCTCACTTAATCATATGATTTACATCATAAATAACTATATTTGTATGAGTATGTATTTCCTTTTAAGGTGTAAATATGAAAAAAAATACGATTGAAATACCTTCTTGCAGTAATTGTGGAAATTCAAAAGAATTCTTTTGTAATTTATCTGAAAGCGAAAAACAATTGTTGAGTGATAAAAAGGGAGACAATTTCTATAAAAAAGGGCAAGTTATTTTTTACGAAGGCAATCATGCAAATGGATTGTATTGTTTGTATGATGGAAAAGTGAAGCTCACCAAATTAGGGAAAGACGGAAAAGAACAAATTGTACGTTTTTCAAAAAACGGAGATATTTTGGGATATCGTTCTTTGTTAAGTGATGAGCCATATCATGCGACAGCGACAGCTTTAGAAGATTCGCATATTTGTATGATTTCAAAGGAGAAATTTCTTCAAGTTGTAGAACAAAACACAAAATTATCCTTGCAAGTTATCCAATTACTTTCGAAAGATTTAAAAGGAGCAGAGCAACATTTAATTGATGTAGCTCAAAAAACTGTAAAGGAAAGAATTGCGGAATCTCTTATTTTACTAAAAAACACATTTGGATATCTTGCTGATGGTAAAACAATCAATATAAACATGACTCGTTCTGAAATTGCCGATATGGCTGGCACATCTACAGAATCAACCATTCGTACCTTGGCAACTTTGAGTGATGAAAACATGATTGCATTAGATGGAAAAAATATCATTATTTCAGATTTGCCAAATTTAATTCGTTGTTCCAACACATACGATTAATACAAAATATCCATTTCGTCAATTCTTCTAATGATTTGAATCATATTATTTAGTATTTGACTTTCATAGTTTTACATCAATCGATTTTGTAAAGAACTATGGACAAGGATAATCAAAGATTTAATTTACAATTCATCAAGGATTCGTTCAGTGGTGAAGAAATAAATTTATCCTCTGGCGATATTTTATTTAATGAAGGTGAAAAAAATGATTTTGTTTTTTTTATAGAATCTGGTTCTATAAAGGTTTTGAAGAACAAATGGGTCATTGGCATAACTAAAGCTTTTGAATTTGTTGGAATAACCTCGTGCATCAATGAAATTGACATTTACACTTTTTCATCTAAAGCAATTGAAGATTCTAAATTGCTAAAAATTAAAAAAATCGCTTTCAAAAATTTATTACTTGAAAACAAACATTTTTCTAAACAAATAATTGAAATTTTGTGCGAACGCATTAAATTAACGGACATTCGAACAAGAAGTTATATTGATAATTCACCACGGCAGCGAGTTCTTTTTGAGATTTTCAACAATATTACACGGTCAAATAATTCAATAGCAGCATACATCACAAATGAAGATTTATCTGAATTAACGGGTATTTCAAAAAGAGCTGTGACAAAAATCATAACTGATTTAACCAAAGAAGGACTTCTTGAAAGCAAGGATTTAGGTAGTATCTTAATAAAAGATGAACCAAAAATTTTAACTGAAATAAAGCCTTAATTTAATTCGCCTTCTTTTATCGATTTCAATTTTTCTATATCGCAAAGATGAATGAATTTACCTTCAATTTTAATTACTTTTTCAGTATTCAATTCGGCTAACGTTCGAACTAACGTTTCATATCGCACGCCCGCTTGACTCGCTAAATCAGTTCGAGAAAGTGTAAAACTCAATTTTGTTTCACTTCCTTTTGCAAAACCGAATACTTCATAGTTATTATACAGCACTGATGCCACCATATTTCGAACTGGTAATTGACTTGCTAAGCGTTCTGATTCTCTCAATTCTTCTGCAAAAAAGATCATCATAGCATATGCAAAGGATGAATTAGCAATTACAGCTTCGTTGAATATTTTTAAGGGAATAAAAATAAGATCAGTATTCTCTAGCGCAATTGCAGAAACAGAATATTTCCAAGAACCACCAAACCCTCTATGACCAATTATGTCTCCATCTGCGGCCAATCGAATAATCCGTTCAGTATCATTCCCGTTTTTTGTAGTGATTTTTACTTTTCCAGCATGAATTATGTGGAGTCCTTCAATGGCTTGTCCAGTTTCAAAAATAAAATCCCCTTTTTTAACCTGGACTATTTTGCTGTGGAATTCGATATATTCATTCCACCCATCTGAACAATAATTTTGTATAATAGAATTCATTTAAGCTATACTTTTTCTTTAACCACCAATCGTAATCATGGATCTATTCTTCATTTTCCTTACCGTTTCATTGCTGAAATCAGCAAAACCTCCTCGTTCTTTATATTTAGAATGAATTGCATTCAAAATTAATTCTTTTAAAGGATTTCCTGCTCGATATTCAGTAAGTAAATCTGTTTCTGATTGTGAAAACAGGCAATTTTTTATTTTCCCATCAGCCGTCAATCTAATTCTATTGCACGTTGAGCAAAAAGGATTTGTAACAGAGCTAATGACACCAAATGATCCGATTGAACCTTTAATTTGGTAATTTTTTGTCGTATCATTCTTTGCATCTTCAATTCTCATCACCTTATCAGCTCCATAGAAGAAGTTCACTTTATCTATAATTTCTTTTAATGATACCTTTTTTTCTAGGTTCCAATTATTTCCATCAAAAGGCATGAATTCAATAAATCGAATATGAATTTTTTCAGTTCGAGACCATTCTACAAAATCGATAATTTCATCATCGTTGACATCGCGCATTAGGACTACATTGATTTTAACATTGAAATCATTTTCTAAAAGTAAACTGATGTTTTCTTTTATTTTGTGAAAGTAACTTCTTCTTGAAATAGTGTTAAATCTCTCTTCTTTTAAAGAGTCTAAACTTACATTTATATTTTTTATTCCCGCTTTTAAAAGTGCATCCAAATGTGAATCTATAAGAATTGCATTCGTAGTCAATGCTATTTCTATCGGTAGTTTCGCCAATTCTTGAATTAAGTCATCAAAGCCTCTTTTAACAAGTGGTTCTCCTCCTGTTAATCTTATTTTTTTGACACCAAGCTCAACGAAAACTTTAGCTATAGCCAAAAGTTCTTCTGAACTCATAAACTCAGCTTTATCACGCAATTCTATCCCCTCAGCTGGCATACAATAGAAGCAACGTAAATTACAGCGTTCAGTTAGAGAAATGCGCAAATAATCATGCACTCTGCCATATTTGTCGACTATTTTTTCTATTTGATTATCCATTGATAATTGCAAAATCTTGCTCTGTTAATAATTGTTGAGACAAAGGAAATAATGTTTCGTCCTCCCTAAAGATATGCAATCTTAATAATTCTGTTAGCTCTCTCCCTGAATTAAATGCTAAATCGAACGTCATCGCTCGAGACTCATTGTCTCTCAACCTTGTTCCTAGCCCAAGAAAATTAAACGCCAAACTAGCCAATTGAATAAATTTCGTGTGATCGTCTTCCATTAAATCGATTGCTGTACTTGGGTTTTCCCCTTTCCCATGTTCTCCAGACTCAATTAAACGGTCGTGTAAAATTCTGAAATAATGTCGTTCCTCTTTTCGATTATGAGGAAGAATGTGTTCGTCAAAATAAACGAAGAATTCATTAAAAGCGATATTTATTTCATTTGTAAAAACGAACCCACTTTCACGAAACGCAACTAACGCTTCATCAAATATTTTCGTTTTTTCAACCACTTCTTTGTGCTCATCCATAAGTTCTTGAATGAATTTATTCATGTTCTCATAGTCAGAACCTAACATTCTTTCTTTATCATATGCTTCGGGAGGATCCATGGCAGAAAACTCTTCCAAATTCTCTTCTTTGTCGATATTTCTTAAAATTGGATCTTCGTCTCTTAGTTTCTTAGAATGTTCTTTTAACTCTTCATCCTTTGAACCAACTCTTCTTCCCGTTTCCTTATTTATGAATTTCATTTTCGCTAAAATTACCGTTATGTTTTTATGTAAATATCGGTAGAGAATACAAAACTATTTATGATTTAAATCATCTTTTAAAATAGAGACATCTCTTTTTACTTTTTTTAAAAGCATCAAATGGAATTAAAATAAAAAACCCGAAGCAAAACTTCGGGTTTGATAAACTATTATTTTTTAAACGCTTACATTTTCAACCCAACTTTAGGAAATTTCACTGGATTGTTTGGGCGAACAATTAACATAATATAGGCATAATTACTTGCCACAGCAATGTTTCCTCCTTTAATTGCTTTCAGTGTATTTGTGCCGAACATTTGAGAATATCCACCTTGGAATGAGATTCCATCACAGTAATTATACACTAGTGTAAAATCAAGTTCAGCTCCTAAATGTGAATTTCTTGCTTTATATTCAGTTGGGAAATTCAAGTCTCTAACTGGCGCTGCTGCACTAAAGTAATGACCGTTTAATGAATAAATAAACTTGTCTTTTGTATAACTACATCTGAGGTAACCATCAAAAAGCCCAACTGTATTTAAGTGATTTCCTACATAGAAATAATCCATATATCCATTAAATCTATGATTCGTGCCATAAAAAGGATTAAATGAATTATTCACTTTATTTGCAGTATCAATTTGACTTGTTCCCGATAACATTTCAGCGCCAAGAGTTAATAAAAACCCTTTGACTGGTTTATATCCAATTTCAACTGAAACATCATATGCACTTATGTCTTTAGAACCACTCTTGCCCATTTGGTAATAACCATAACCTGCGAAGTTAAATTTATCCGTTTTGTATTCCCCTCTAATTCCAACTGTTTGAGAATAAGCAGTTATAGAATCTGTTAAACCAGTTGAAGTATTTAACTTATTATACGCAACACCATTATTCAAGAACAAGAAGCTATAATTTCCTTTTCCAATTTTCTTATTCACCCATAAATATTGGAAGTTCTTATAATTATTCACAGTATATTGCGCCAATTTATATGATTCTGCATTTTGATTAAAAGCAAAACCTGCATCTCCAGACCATGTGCTATCGCGGTATTTCAAAATTGCAGCATCATGTCTTCTTCCTTGCATTGACCAATCTAATATTCCAAAAATACGATCATCATCATAAGAAATAGCTTGACGACCAACTTTCAAGGCCCATTTTTTTGACATTAACAATTCAACATTTGCTTCATATATTGACAATAAACCTTTTGTATCGATAGCTGAATTTGCAACACTTCCCCATGTTCTAACATCTTGAACTGCAACATTCATTTTAAACTTTTCATGTTTGAATTCTGCTCCTAATCTTGCTCTTTGAGAAATAAACATTGCACCTGATTGGTTCGTATCTGCAAGAGTTCCTAAACCATGTCTATATTCGCCACGTGACATATATTGACCATTAACAGAAAATTGTGCTTCTACCTGACTTGCAAATGTTACTCCTAACATAAGGCAAATCGCTTTTAATTTTTGCGTTTTCATTTTGTTTGTTTTTAAATAAAAAATTAAACGAAGGGATACTCGAGATGGGAATCTATAAGCCAACTATTGAACTTTTAAGCATGCCCTTCGTTCACCTAACTTTGTGCATTAACTTGGTCTTTCGCACCCTTTTCGTTGATAGAAGTACCAATTTACTAATGTTGCAATTAAAGAAAATACTATTAATCCAATAAAGAATGGATTAGGAGTCCCAGAAGCATTGATTGCTGTCAAAATTAACATTGCAAAAATGAACGGTCCAAATGCAGCAATGGCAGCTGTCCATCCAATTACTCCTGCTGCTTGACGAGGATTATGTTGGAAAATTATTGGATATTGTCTGAAAGTTGCTGCATTTCCTATTCCTGTGAAGAAGAAAAGCCCAAGCATTACGGCAACAAACATTGGGAATTGATCCAAGCTTTTTGGATCAAGAAGACCCATGCCTACTAGCATACTACAACCAACTATTAAACCAATTCCCGAAATAGTTGTCAGGATAGCTCCACCCACTTTATCAGCGACAAATCCAAAAAGAACACGACTTGCTGAACCAATAAGTGGTCCATAAAAAGCATATACTAAAGGATCAGGAGCATCTGGGAAAGGCCCATAAACTGTTTTTATCAACATTGGGAAAGCTGCTGCTAGACCCGCAAAACTACCAAATGTCATAAGGTATGTAATTGTACAATACCACGTATGTTTATCACCGAAAATGTCGAATTGCTCTTTGATTGAAGCTTTTACAGGAATACTTTTCAATTGAATCCAAGCTAAGAACCCAAAGATCAACAAGAATGGAACATACCAGAATGCAGCTGTTTGCAAATAAATAGGTTTGTTAGAAACTGCTGTTTCAGCTTTGAATTCTTTTAGAGCTGTTTCAGCTGCTTTTGGATGAATATTTGCAAAACCACGTGATTGTGCTAAAGGCGGAAGTTTTTCAAAACTTGCAACATAATCAACGTTTTTAGGATCAACTTTAAACTTTTTAAGGACTTTTGGATGAACAGCACTAATAACCTTTCCTTGAATTTCAGGATCTAATGTGCTAAAAATCTTTACCGTCTGTTCCTTCCCTAATATCTCAAATTGTGCTTGCACGTCTTTCGCTTCGACCTTTGTAAACATTGCCGAAGAACCATACACCCCAAAACCAATTACAATTGGAGTTAAAAACTGTACCAAGCTCACCCCAAAGTTTCCAATTCCTGCTTGAATACCTAAAGCAGTTCCCTTTAAACGTTTTGGAAAAAATAGATTTGTACTAGGCATATAAGACGAGAAATCGCCACCACCAAAACCAGACAAAAATGCAAGAACCATAAACATCCAGAATGGTGTTGATGTATCCATAATTGCGAATCCAATTCCAACACATGGAATAATTTTCAAGAATGTAGAAATAGAAATAACATGACGTGTACCATATATTGGCAGTAAAAATGTATGTACAATTCTTAAAATACCTCCTGCCAAACCAGGCATTGCTGCCAACCAGAACAATTCATCTTTTGTAAATTTAAACCCTATTCCATTCAGTTTTACTACAAGAGCACTCATTATAAACCAAGTAGCGAAAGAAAAAATTAAGGCTCCAGTTGTGATCCATAACGTTTTCCATGCTCTTTTACTTCCTTCAGAATTCCAAAACTCTTCATTTTCGGGTTCCCATTTGTTTAACCAAGTTGACATAACTTTTAATTTAGGTAAATATTAATTATCGAACTATTCTTAATATTGGGCAAGTAGCTTCTTTGAAAATCTCATGTGTTCTGCTTCCCATTAGTAACTTACCGATTGGAGAAGCAACGTGACTCGCTAAGAGAATCAATTCTGCATTTCTT
The DNA here is from genome assembly GCA_945902745.1 of Chitinophaga pinensis. GTDB lineage: Bacteria > Bacteroidota > Bacteroidia > Flavobacteriales_D > Crocinitomicaceae > M0103. The sequence goes on from CAMDNE010000020.1 coordinate 29,757, forward strand.
TCTTTGGCAATAGTAACTATTTCATGTGCAATATCTCCTTGTCCAAAAACAGCTTCAATATTGTTGACATTTAAATCACGTAATTTTGTTGCTTCATTTATTAAAGCCTGTTTTCCTGTGTGAATCCAAGAATCACGTATTGCTGAGAAATTGTCAGAATCAGTAGCCAGTAAACCTGTACTGTGCGATTTTTCGTTGACATAAAGTAACAGCAATTTTGATCCCGTTGTATTCGCTAAATAAGCTGCGTGATCTCTTGCTTTGTCAGCTAATTCTGAATTTCCAACAGGATAAATTATTGTTCTATAAGCCAATTCCCCTGTTGAAGTTTTACTTGGAATTACAGTTAACCCAGGAATGTGTTCTGTAATTTCAAATTCGATGTCTTCTTTAATAATTCGTGCACGTCCACCTTTATCAACCCATTTCGCTGTCCATTTGCGCTGTGAAACTCTTAAAACAATGAATGCAAGTACTGCTAAAATCGCGAATGATATAAACCCCCAGAAAAAAGAACCTGTGTTCTGTTTTGAAAGTCCCATTGCATTTGGAATAAAACTTCCTCCCAAGGCACCGATTTCACCTATCATACTTCCTGCTACAGCAGTTGCAAGGGGCCATCGTAAAGGGACAAGTTGGAAAAGAGCACCATTTCCAGCTCCAAGTGCGGCAAAGGTAAACATAAAGAGAATCGTTGTCCCCGTAACTCCAATTGGAAATGCCGCCATTATAATAGACAAGATTACAAAACCAAAGACCATGGTTAAGATGTTAACCCCTCCCCATTTGTCGGCGGCCCAGCCACCAACTACCCGGATAGCAGAACCCATTAATGCGGCCAGCATTGTTAATTGTCCCGCCTCAACTTTTGTGACACCAAATTGATCGTGAAAATAAGTTGGTAAAAAGTTTGCCAAACCGATGAATCCACCAAAAGTGATGATATAAATGAAGTTAAACGACCAACCATCACGCTCTAAAAGACAAGATAAATGTTCTTTTAATGTTTGTCTTTCTCTATCAGGTGGTTCTTTCGCAAAAACAATCATTACAATCATTGGAATAAGCATGAAAAAAGCTGCGATTCCGTACACCGCATGCCATCCATAATGCATTGCTAATGGTGGGGCGAATAACATTGCTAGTACAGTCCCGCTATTACCAGCACCAGCAATTCCCATTGCTAATCCTTTATATTTTGGCGGAAACCAACCTGACCCTAATGACAGTGCAACACCAAAACTAGCTCCTGCGATACCAAGTAATACACCCATTGCTAATACATCAGAATATGTATCTACCATCGTATAACCAAAAACCATTGCCGCCATAATTAGCGTCATTTCAGTTAAAGCCGCATTTTTACGACCTATGTACTGCGATAAAACTCCCAAAGGAAAACGCATAATGGCTCCAGCCAAAATTGGAACGGAGATCATAAATCCTTTTTGTGCATCCGTCAAATGAAATTCTTCACTTATAAATGGTGCCATCGCTCCGTTAAGCACCCATATTGCAAAGCAAAAATCAAAATACAAAAAGGACGCAAATAATGTTGGTGCATGTCCTGATTTTAAAAATATTCTAAAACTTCCCATAACCTTTGTGTTATATTATAGAACAAATCTACTAAGCACTTTATGCGTATAAAATGACGTAAATCATACAATTTGGAATTTCATAAAAAAAGTTAAAAACACTTAATATTGACATTTAACTTATTGATTTTTAATTTTTTATACTGTCAAAAACACCTTATTTCAGATGAATTAGTCCTACTAATGCTTGTTTTAAGTCATAAATCGATTAAAAAATAGAAACGATCCGAATAAAAAACAAAAAAGGTCATCCATCAAATGATGAATGACCTTTAAATTACTTTTATAGATATTACATTCCTACGTTCACTTCTTTGTGTTTATCCATAATCATGATATAAACGTGATCTGGAGAAATTTCTTCAATGTTGATACCAAAGGTCATCGCATTGGTGCGTTGCATTTGCACTAATTCCAAATGATTTTTGTCGTGTAAGGTAAATATCATGAAATGTTTGTCGCCAATTTGATCCAAAATTTTCACCATGATTTCCATGTTTGTATCAGCAATATCTGTTCGATTTGCATCAAAATTTGAAACAAGTGTTTTGTAATCTTTTTCAAAAATTTCTTGTATAACGCCATTCCCATTGAAAAAAGCGTCCATGTTTTCCACATCCCAAATTTGAAAATCCTTGTATTGAACGGCATTTTCATTAAACTGTTGAACTATCATAATTTGATTTTTTTCAAAGATATAGTTTAAAGTCACCTCAATAAATGATTTATATCACATTTTTTCAAAGCTGTTTTTTATACTATTGTATAATTAAAACAGTAAGATGGACAAAAACACCGTATTTTTAATTGGATTATGTCTTTCTGTATACATTCTATTTGCGGCAGGGATGCTTTGGCTCAATAGAAACTTAAAAAATGACAAGAGAACCTTTCGGTTAATGGTAATTACACTTATGACAAGTTTTATAGGAGGAATTGCACTAATGATATATGCGCTATCCAATTAATAGTCCACATTTTATAATTTATGTAGCATTATAATTCGGGCATCTTAAGAAATTAGAACTCAACTTTAATCACTATTTTTACACTATGAAAATCAGGTCATTTTCAACATTATTTATTGGGTTTCTGGCTATTTCAATTAATTGTCATGCCCAAAAGATTGTAAATCGTTCGAATCAACAGTGGTTACAATATTACACGCAAATAAAGCTTTCTGAAAAATTACTATTAATGAGCGATATTGGTTTCCGGACAAAAGGAGACATTCAAGATTGGTCTCAAATTACGAGCAGAACAGGTGTTGCATATCCGATAGGAAAAAATCTTCAAGGAGTAAGTGGAATTGCATGTTTTACTGCATTCAATGATTCTAAAACAAGTATTATTGAAATTCGTCCTTATCAAGAAATCAATTCTACTATAAAGTTTAAATCGCTTACACTGCAAAATCGCTTTCGAATTGAAGCAAGATCCTTTCAAAACAAGACGAATGCGGCAAACCCGACGTCTTTCAATTTTCGATTGCGATATAGGCTTTATTTTACCTTACCATTTATTAAATTGTCGTCGAAGAACCCAGATTTCAAGCTCCTCTTAAATTTTGGTGATGAATTGTTTATCAATCTTGGAAAAGAGATTATTTATAATACGTTTGATAATAACCGAATTTTAATTGGACCTGCATTGCAAATCAACAAGCAGCTGAATATCGGTTTGACTTATTGCTATCAGTTTGGGCAACGAAGTTCGGCTTCAACTTATGAGTCTTCAAATATATTTTGGTTGGGAATAACACAAAAATTTGGGTTTAAGGAAAAAGTGAAAGAATAGGTTAAAATATCATCTTCCCCATTCGTATTTTGACGCAAATTTTATATTGAATCCAACAACCAGAATTATTAATGCAACAATTTGATGTAAAACTCCAAAATTTACTGGAACAGATAAGATTAAGGTTGTAATTCCAATTGCAACTTGAATGAAAATGAGAGATCCAAATAACCTTGTTTTACTTCTAATTGAAAAATGATACTCTTTGCTTTTTATTAAAATGTATGTCGCTAAGAAAAAGCAACTAATTCCCAAAATTCGATGAATCAATTGGACAACAGATGGTGATTCAAAAAGTGCTAACATTCCTTTTTCTTGAAAAGAATAAGTCAAATCTGATGGGAACCAAGAATCACCCATTTTAGGGAAAGTATTATACATTTTACCTGCTTTTAGACCTGCTACAAAAGCACCATATATAATTTGTAGAATCAATAAAATGAGAGTGCTATTTATTAAAGGTTCATTAAGCAAAGGAATAGTTCTTTTCTTTTCTCCATGTTTCACCCAAAGGGCGGTTTTATAGATGTAAATTATAAGAATTAATGCTGCCATAAGGTGTGCCGCTAGTCTATAATGGCTCACATGAGGGTTTTTTACTAAACCACTTTTCACCATCAACCACCCCAAGACACCTTGACAGATTCCTCCGAGTAAAATTAGAAGTACCCTTTTTTTCAATTCTTTCGAAAATCTTCCTTTCAACCAAAAAATTAAACATGGTATGATGAAAACAAGCCCTATTACTCTACCAACTAGTCGATGCAAATATTCCCAAAAGAATATCGATTTAAATTCTTTGAGCGTAAAATGATTATTGTAAACTTTAAATTCAGGAGATTTTTTGTACAAATTGAATTCCTTTACCCAAGCTTCTTCATTCAAGGGAGGAATCGCTCCAACAATTGGTTTCCATTCTACCATCGATAAACCTGACTGGGTAAGACGTGTGGTTCCGCCAATTACAACCATTAATGCAATCAACAAACAACCAGACAATAGCCAATAATAGATAGATTTCTCTTTATTCATTTTTCTTTAAATTAAAATCGAGTTCGCAAAATTGGTAAAGAAAAATAGAACAAAGCATGATGCTTGTCATTTCAAGATTATTTAATTGACTAGTCTCAAATTTATCACACCGGCACAGGCAGCCACGAAGTGGAAACGGATTGAATGAAATAACAGTTATTATTCCTTTATTATTCGTCTGCGTTTTCTGCGGGAAATGTTTTTGACACTTTTTATCCAGCAGAAAACGCTGAGACACGCGGATGCATTCCTAAAATATTCTGCCCTAATTTACTATAAAACTGAGTTCGATTATAATCATTAATGCAATCAACAAACAACCAGACAGCAGCCAATAATAGATAGATTTCTCTTTATTCATTTTTCTTTAAATTAAAATCGAGTTCGCAAAATTGGTAAAGAAAAATAGAACAAAGCATGATGCTTGTCATTTCAAGATTATTTTATTGACTAGTCTCAAATTTATTACACCGTTACAGGCAGCCACGCAGTGAAAACGGATTGAATGAAATAACAGTTATTAATCCTTTATTATTCGTCTGCGTTTTCTGCGGGAAATGTTTTTGACACTTTTTATCCCGCAGAAAACGCTGAGACACGCGGATGTATTTCCAAAATATTCTGTCCTAATTTACTATTTTCATTTTTGTTGCTCATTTTCAATAACGACGAAATCGCTAATATTCAAATACACTTATCATTTCAAAATATTAATTCTGGTTGAATTGTAATATAGAATAGTTCCTAGAATTATAGAGATCAAAAAACCATATGGAAGTCCACATGCAATTAATGCAACAACTAAAGCAATGTAAAAATCGGATTTTTTAGTTTGAATATCTCTAACCAGAAAAACGAGTGTTATTGCTTCAAAAAATAAAATTACACCAAGTATTTGCATTGGGAATATTTTTACAATTTGATCGAAACTATGACTAAAAAACAACCCCAGAATAAGAAAGAAAACACCATAAATCAGAACTGATCCGCCCGTTCGAGCACCAAAAGAATGGTGACCTGCCATTCCTCCTGAACCATGACAAACTGGAATTCCGCTAAAAAATGGACTAATAATATTCATTAAAGAATATGTAAAAGCAATTTTACTTACTGTAATTTTCTTTTCAGGATATAAATCTTTTGCTAATTGGTCGCTTGCCAAAATAGAATTACCGATAGATAGAGGTATTTGTGGTAATGCAAGAATTAAAAATCCGGTTGCAATATCATCCCATTTTGGAATATGAAAATTCGGAATTTCCATTTTTACTGAAGAAAATAATGTTGTTGGATTTTCTATTTGAAAAAACAGCGCATAAAGAATCCCTAATCCGATTATAAACAATGCTGGTGGGTATTTTCTATTTCCAAGAAGCACTAATGCAATAGTGAAGGCAACGATTACCAATCCATATTCCATGACTCCTGATCCTTCAACGATGTAATTCTTTAAGGCAATATTAGCCAGCATCAAGCCTAATCCCATTTGGATCCCTCGAATGACAGCCTTTGGGATGAAAGTGGAAAGTTTTTTAATCAACCCCGTAATGGTTAGGAATAACATGATAATCCCAATTGCTAGACCTCCACCGTATATTACGCTACCAGCAATATTGCCTGCAATAACAAGTGTTGCAACGGCTTTCAAGGGTTGAACGGCCATTGGCATTCCATAATACAAGCCAGAAGCAATTTGTAAAATCCCGTAAATGATAAATGTACTGGCACTGTCGATACCAGAAACCATAATCATCCCTACAATCAGAGGTAAATCAGTTCCGATATCGCCGAAAGATCCAGAGAATTCATTTCTATCAAATCTGATATTTTGCTTTATTCTGTTTAACATTTATACTCTTTTTCAATGGCTAAATTACACTTTTCGATGTGTTTTATAAAATATAACGCTTATCATTTAATTTTCACTAGATTAGTTTTGTCATGGTTTTTAATGAAAAACACACGCTAAAACTGTCTTTGAATTTTTTACCACGACGGATTGCATCCGTCGTTGCAAATATTTAACTCCTCAGGAGTTTTTAAGTGAAAATAAAAGATTAGAATCTATAATATAACGCTAAGTAACTATTTGTTTTCAATGCAAAATATGATTCGTGTCATAAAACAAAAAAAGCCATTCGTTCGTCAATTGACGAACGAATGGCTTAATTCATTGCAGCGTTAAATATTAATGATTGCGTGATTTTTTACCAAAATTGTGACGTGTTGTTGTTCTAATATTTTTTGGATTCCAATTCCAGATAACCACTTGGTATTTTCTCCAGATATAATCAAATGGAGCAACTAAGAAGTGCATAAATCGTGTAAATGGTATAACACCAATAATAAGGAATGCTGAGATAATGTGAATTTGAATCCACCACGGCATTGCAGAAACAGCGTCAATATCAGGATTGAAAGAGAAGACAGATCTTAAGTAAGGAGTTAATGTACTTGAGAACCATGAAGAACCCCATCGCACAAAAAATGCAACTCCTAATCCAGTGATTATTTGAACAAACAAAATTGTATAGACTAACATGTCCATTTTATTTGTGACTACTAAAAGCATTTTAGCAGATAATCTCCTTTTGATTAATAATATCAATCCTAACAAAGCAGATAATCCGAAAGCGAAAGATGAAATTTCAAGAATCAACAAACGAACTGGCTCCCCATTCCAAGCTAAAACAGCTGATGGGAATAAAAATGCCGTTAAGTGACCAATGAATAGCACTAATAATCCCCAGTGAAATGGTTGACTTCCCCAAAACAACTTCTTTCCTTCTAAAAATTGAGAAGATAAAGAAGAAACTTGATATCCTCTATTCATGTATCGATAAATACTTCCAACAATGAAAATACCAAAAGCTACATAAGGCAAAACCATGAACATAAGTGTACTCACCATTCCAACATTTTGTTTAAGAACCGTGGCTAATATGAAGATAACTACCACAGCGCATAACAAGAATATCAAAAAGTAAAATCCATAATTTGGAATACTATGTGGTTCTCCATGGTATCCAACTTGTTCTACTTTCTCATTTGTTCTTTTCTTGAATCTGTATAACATGAATCCAACAATAACAAGTGATAAGAAGACCCAAAAGATGAAATTATAATTCAAATTAACTCCTACTGCTGGCGCTGGTGTTCCAGGAGCTGCAGCTGTTGCTCCTGCCTCTGCTGGTGCTGCGCCAGGAGCTGCTTCTTTAGATTTTACAAAAGCCAAAAAACCTTTTATTTCCTCATCTGTTAATTGAGGGAAACCAGGCATTGGTATTTTATTGAAATCTCCAAACAATTTCACTGCATCTGCATCTCCAGAAGCAATTAATCCTTGAGAATCTTTCACCCATTTAATTACCCATGCTTCCGTTCTTCTTTCACCGACACCTTGTAAACCAGGCCCCATTAGAACTTTATCCGTCAAACTGTGACATGACATACATAATTTGTTGTAAACTTCCTCACCAGTAGCACCAAAACTACTTTTTGAAGAGAATAGGGCACTTATGAAAAGTACAAAAACCGATACAGTTTTTACTCTTTTCCAAACAGAACTTAACTCTAAGCTGAGTCCCGTTACCTTTGATTTTTCTTGACGAGTCATATTAATTAGTTTTTACTGGTTCAGGAGTTGTAGCGCATGAAGTGGTACAACTCTTTAGGAAATTGCCGCCAAGTGTTGGAACAATAACCGGATCATTATAGTGTGTGTTTTTGAAATCTTCTTTAACAACAAGTGCTAAAGAATTAATAGCAAACTGAAAAATGTTTTTATTTTCCATGTCTTCCATCAAAATCACTTTTTGCTTTTTCTTACGAACTTTATCTTTTAGTTCCATTCGAGCAGAGTCAAACTCAGCCAACATTTTATCAAGTGCTGGAATCATAACTCTTGCTGCAAATTCTTCGACAAATTCTTCGTCTTTCAAAAGTGGAAGTAACGTTAGAACATTTGGCAAGTTATCCGCCAGTTCAATTCCACAGTCGTTATTTGCTCTTCGTTGCTCATCCTTCATTTTGACAAGGAATTCTCCTCTTTTGTAGTCTTCCGCAAACAATACATACCCAAGATCTAAAAAACAAATTGCTTGAATATGAAATGTTTTACCAAAAGCTTCTTCAATTTCATGCATTGATTTCTCTTCAACATATTGAGCAAAAGGTAGTATTTCGGCATAAGCCTCATCATATTTCCCTTTAAGCATTTTTGCACAACTTGCCACATTCTGCTTATACGTTTCATCAGGATACCTGAATAGTTCTGCAAGAATATTATAATGGTCTCTACTTTTCATGGTTACTCTTTTTCAATTATAAACCTCTTTTTGGTTTCATTTTGAATCCAAATCCTGTTTCACCTTTAGCATCAGCAGTAGATTCTAACATTTCGATAGACTCTTCTCTGTGTGCTGGTGGTATTACAAAACGCTCCTCAAAAGTTGCAAGTGAAGTCAATCTAAAGATTGCATCCGCTGTTTCAGGACCTACTTTAGCTTTGGTCATTAATCTCTTAACTTCTTCGTCATTTAAGTCACCAACAGTTGCATTTCTTCTATGCATTTTCACACTTAGTAATTTCTCATATACATTTGTGATTACCGCAGTATCTCCATTTGAGAATAAAGAAGCAAGGTATTTCATTGGCATACGGTTTTGATCAATACCTGGGAACAATTCTTCTGAAGTTGTTTGATACAATCCTTTTTCGTCTACTTGTGCCATTGCAGGCAACATTGGTGGAACATAGAAAAGATTAGGTAATGTTCTAAACTCTGGGTGCAATGGCAAAGCAATACCCCACTCTTTCACAAACTTATAAACTGGTGAATTTTGTGCTGCTTTGATAGTTGAATCATGAACGCCATTTTTACGTGCTTCTGCAATAACCATTGGGTCATTTGGATTCAAATAAATATCTAAGTGATTGTGCAATAAATCTTTGTCGTCACTTGATGCAACTTGCTCAATACGATCTGCATCATACAGCATTACTCCCAAATAACGGATACGTCCAACACAAGAGTGCATACAAGCAGGTGCTTGACCTGATTCTAAACGTGGGTAACAAAGAATACATTTCTCTGATTTCCCAGTATGCCAGTTGTAATAACTCTTTTTGTAAGGACATGCTGTAACACACATTCTCCAAGCTCTACATCTTTCTTGGTTAATCAAAACCACACCATCTTCACCTCTTTTATAAAGAGCACCAGATGGACAAGAAGCAACACATGCTGGATTCAAACAGTGATTACAAATTCTTGGTAAGTACATCATTGTCATTTGTTCCAATTGGAACATCGCCTCTTGATCTGCACTTGTCAAGTCTTTAAAGTTGACATCTTTTCGAGCGTAATCCGGAGAACCTCCTAAATCATCATCCCAGTTTGGCCCTGATTTAATATCAATTGGTTCGCCAGTTATCAACGAAACTGCACGACCAATTGGTTGGTCATCTCCTTCAGGAGCAGTGAAAAGATCACTGTATTTATACGACCATGGGTGGTAGTAATCTTCCAATGATGGCATGTTTGGATTGTGAAAAATATTTTTCAATCCTTTCAATTTACCTGCTCCTTTTAAGGATACAGATTCACCATTTTTCTCCCAACCACCTTTGTATATGTCTTGATCTTCCCATTTAGTAGGATAACCTGTTCCTGGTTTGGTTTCAACATTGTTCCACCACATATATTCAGCTCCACGTCTATCTGTCCAGATGTTCTTACAAGCAACTGAACATGTATGACATCCGATACATTTATCAAGATGAAAAACCATGGATATTTGCGCTCTAATATTCATAACTATGAATTTTTGTTATTCTAACTAACTATTAATATTCTACTATCTCCATTTTTCTAACCAACACATGTGTGTCACGGTTCACGCCTACAGGACCCCAATAATTGAAGTGGTAAGTAAATTGTCCGTATCCACCACACATTAAATTTGGTTTCAAGTGAACTCGAGTAAATGAGTTGTTCATTCCACCTCTTCTTGGTTCACCTTTTTCACCTCTTCTAATTTGAGATTTAGGAATGTTATATGTTCTTTCAACAGCGTGATAAACTATACAAACACCTTTAGGAATACGTGCACTCACACAAGCTCGTGCAACATAAACACCGTGGTCATTGTAAACTTCAACGTGATCATTATCCTTGATCCCAAGTTCAGCTGCATCTGTTTCACTTAACCAACATGGCTCGTTACCTCTTGAAAGCGTTAACATTCGAAGCGTATCGCCATAAGTTGAGTGAATATGCCATTTACCGTGAGGAGTTAAACAATTCAACATTTTTGCTTTACCATCATTCACTGTTTTTCTTAAATCTCCATAAGCTTCAGGAGTAGGTGATGGTTTGTATGTTGAAAGGTGTTCTCCAAAGGCGATATAAGCATCATGATCAAGGTAGAAATGTTGCCGTCCAGTCAATGTTCTCCAAGGAACAAACATGTCTATATTATATGTGTATGCGCAATATGTCCTTCCTTCATGCATTAAACCTGACCAAAGTGGAGAAGAATTATAACGTTTAGGTTGTGATTGCAAGTCTCTATAATCCATAGATATTTGCTCGTATCCGTCGCCTAGCTTTGCAATTTCTTCATTTCCAATAATCTTCGCCATATTTTCATAGGCACGCTTTGTCAATTTTCCGTTTGTTAAAGTCGACAATTTCAAGATTGCATCAATTGCTTCAACATCCCCTTTTAGTGATGGATATTCTTGCCCATTATCTAATCGAATAACATGCTCTTTATTTTGAATCATCTCTTCGTAAACATCCTCACACATGTAGTTGTTACCGTGTGCACCAAGTCCATTTTTAGCAACACCATCTCCAAGAGTGATGAATTTATCATAGATCTTTGTATAGTCTCTTTCTTTGAAGACGATTTTATGCATTGTTTTTCCAGGGATTGGTTCACATTCCCCTTTAGACCAGTCTAACAAATGTGGTTGAGTGATTTCATCCTTTGAATCATGTTGTAATGGAACATTCACTACATCCATCACTGGATTTGGTAAATATTTTTTAGACATGTTTTGCACTTTCAATGCCAATTCTTGGAATATTTGCCAGTCTGTTTTAGATTCCCAAACTGGAGGAATAGCCTCAGAAAGTGGGTGAATAAACGAGTGCATATCCGTTGAATTGATATCCGCTTTTTCATACCATGATGCAGTAGGTAAAACGATATCAGAATATAAAGCTGAAGTGTCCATTCTGAAGTTGATGTCAATCACCAAATCCATTTTTCCTTTTGGAGCTTCTTTTCCTTTATACGTGATATCCTTTACAAATTCTCCTGCAACTTCGTCCGCAATTTTATTTGTGTGCGTTCCTAAATAGTGATCTAAGAAGTACTCATGTCCTTTTGCTGAAGTTCCAATTGCATTACCTTTCCAGATAAACCAAACTCTTGGGAAGTTAATTTCCTCATCTGGCTCAACGATAGCATGCTTTAATTCTCCAGATTTCAATTGCTGAACAATATAATTACGCATTTCGTCTTCTGTATTCGCGCCAGATTTTTTAGCATCCTCGATAATTGCGAAATTATGCTTGTTGTATTGAGGATAATAAGGCATCCATCCGTTACGAACTGCCATAACAGCCCAGTCAGCAGAGTGCATGTTTGCCAATTTATTATCAGGAACAGAATTATAGTATTTCTGATTTCCGTCATATCTCCATTGACATGAGTTGATATAATGCCAGATAGGTCCTTGTTGTAAACGTGGCGCTGTATCCCAGTCTTTCGAACTCATGATTGTTGACCATGAATCCATAGGAGCCAATTTCTCTTGCCCAACATAGTGATTCATTCCACCACCGTTTTTACCATTACAACCCGTAAGCATTTGCGCCATAATAGCTGAACGATACATCAAGTTTTCGTGGAACCAGTGGTTTATTCCTGCTCCAACAATTACCATACAAGCACCTTCAGTTGTTTCAGCTGTACTAGCCCATTCACGTGCCAATTGGATAACTTCTTTTCTACCAATTCCAGTAAAAATTTCTTGCCAAGCTGGCGTGTATGCAGCATCTTTATCATCGAAAGAAGTAGGATAATCTCCTGCTAATCCACGTCCAACGCCATATTGAGCCATTGTAAGGTCATAAATGGTTGCTACAGGAACTTTTTCTCCGTCTTTCGTTGTAATATAACGAACAGGAACTCCTCTGTATGCTTTTTTATCTAATCCAAATTCAGTAAATTGAACTTGAAGTACATCATCGTGTTTTTCAAGTAAAGACAATTCTGGATCGTATCCTTGTCCTGATTCACCATCTGTATAATTAAGATTCCATTGGCCTTTTTTCTCTTGCCATCTGTAACCCATTGTTCCCATTGGAGAAATAAGTCCACCAGTTGTTGCGTCGTAGTTCAAGAATTTCCATTCGCCATTTTCAGCATCTTTAAATTCAGAAACTTCTCCAATACGCATCATTCTACCAGGCGTTAAAACGTCTCCATTTTTATCCAACTTCACAAGGAAAGGACAATCTGTAAAACGTTTAATGTAGTCCATGAAATAAGGAACTTGTCTATTTACGTGGTATTCTTGTAGTATTACGTGCGTAACAGACATCCAGAATGCACCATCAGAACCGGCGTGAACTGGAATCCATTGATCAGCATGTTTTGCAACCATGTTGAAATCGGGTGCCATTACAACTGTTTTCGTTCCATTGTGTCTTGCTTCAGAGAAGAAGTGAATATCTGGCGTTCTTGTCATACCAAGGTTTGCACCCATTGATACAATGAACTTTGATTTGAACCAGTCAGCAGATTCACATACGTCTGTTTGTTCACCCCAAATTTCTGGGAAAGCATTTGGTAAATCACAATACCAATCATAGAAAGACAAGTTAACTGCTCCCATCAATTGTAAGTAACGAGCACCGGATGCGTAGCTCAACATACTTTTTGCTGGAATTGGTGCAAAACCAATGATTCTATCCGATCCATATTTTTGAATCGTATAAATGTTTGATGCTGCGATTAATTCAATTACCTCATCCCATTTAACTCTTCTAAATCCACCTTTACCTCTAGCTCGTTGGTATCTTTTTCTTTTAGTAGAATCAGCTTGTAAATTTGCCCAAGCTAAAACTGGGTCTCCACCACAATTTTTCTTTTCTTCTCTATAAAGATCGATTAAAGCACCACGAATAATTGGGTATTTAACACGAATTGGGCTATACAAGTACCATGAATAAGAAATCCCACGTTGACAGCCTCTTGGCTCATATGGTGGAACATCTTTATTAAATTGAGGGTAATCCAATTGTTGCATTTCCCATACAACGATACCGTCTTTTACGTGAATTGCCCACGAACACCCACCAGTGCAGTTTACACCGTGGGTACTTCTCACTACTTTATCATATTGCCATCTATTTCTATAGAATTCTTCCCATTTACGAGTATTTGGCGATATTATATCTTCAATCCAGCTCATTTTATTTGAATTTAATGTAACTATTACTGTTATTAATGTTTGGCATCCCAAGCGCTATGTTGACGGTCAAAAATGTCTTTTTTAACCATTTTTTTCTTTCTATTCATGTACATGAAGTTTATGATAATCAACAAACCAGCTAAACCACTTAGTCCTCCAATCAACATTGTTGAATACCCAGTTTTTGCAGTTTGACTTCCTTTCACTTCATTTGCATACTTTAAGAAAGCAGATAATTTTCCTCTTTCATTTTCAGTTAAAGGGTGATTTTGGTAGGATGCTGCCATTGCAGGAAAAGGTGGAGCAGATAACCATACTGCTATTCCTTCACCTAATCTTGTGTAGACGTCCGTCAAGTCTTTTGCAAGTAGTCCTCCAGTCATCAATTGATCATTTTTCACATTGTGACATGAAATACAAGCTGGCCCTCCATTTAAAAAGCTACTTGAGCCTTCAAAATATTTTATTCCTGCACTTTCTTCAGGTTGCATCGCTCTGCTTGAAGCAGCAAAGGTTGACATTGTCGATAAACTTATTACTGAACCTAGAATAACAAGTTTAATTCCTTTAAGTAATCTTTCTTTTTCCATTACATAGATAATTATAGTGTAAAATTGATTTTAATGCACAGCTTATAAAATGATTTATATCATAAAATTAAAGTCTGATTAAAAATTTTTAATAAATAGAATCCTTCTAAATAAGGATATGTATATACTATTTATCTTATTTATCAAGCAATTACAAGAAGAAAGGGGAAGGGAAGTGCATTTATTGAAATAAATCTAAATGATTTAAATCACACTAAATTGAAGATTTACAGCTGTGTTTAATATTGAAAAGCTGAATTATTGATCAGCTAAAAACCATTCTGCATATGAACTTGGTGTTTCATCCAATCGTGCAGTGATTAATTTAATTTCGACCGGTAGTTTTGGAATTACTAAATCAACAAAATGAACTAAGAGATTTTCACATGTTGGTTGAAATGATGTGTAAATAATTCGTTCACTAAAATCAGTTAACACAGCATTTTTTGCAATATCCGACATTTCGTTTAAAACAAGTGAATGGTCGAAAACGTCAATTATTTCGGTTTTTACTATTGCTTTGACATCTTTAAAATCAATGACGAATCCATTTTTTGAATGACCTTCATCGTTGCGAATCGGACCCAATAATGTTACACTGAAATGATAAGTATGACCATGAATATTTTTACACAACCCGTCATAACCATCTAAGGCATGTGCAAAATCCAATGTAAACTTTTTGGTTACACGAATATTAGTAGAATTCGTTTTGGAATTTATCATTAATTGTTTTTGTCATTATTTCTCATAAATTCCAAAATTGCCTTTGCATCATTATCACTCAGGTTTTGATTAGGCATTCTAACTTTGTAAGCAGATATTTGGGCTTTCAACGTTTTATCTTTATCAAGCATTTCTTCTGAATTCGTTAAGAAATTCAGAATCCATTCAGTAGATCTCCTTTCGGTAATATTTAGCCAGCCAGGACCAGTAGAAGCTTCAGTGGTCAAGTTGTGACAACAAATACATTTTGAAATAAGTAATTTCTTTCCTTCGGCAATTAACTTTTCATCAAGTGTATCTGATAAAATTACATTATCGAATTTCCCTGCTCCAATTTTAGCATTATACGGTTTTTCCACGGATACATTTTCAACTTCTTTTTTACTTGTTGAATTGTTACAAGCAACTAAAAGAATCAAAGCACCAATAATATATAGCGTGTGTTTCATCCTAAATTAATTTTCAAAATTCGTGTGTTTACTATTTCTATCCTATGATGCGTGTCATAAAAATTGATTTTAATTTCGAAGTACTAATTCCAATTCTTCTGAATCAAAATCATTGATCGAAAAATCATTTTTTGAGTACCCCAAACCTCCAACTGTTGGCGTATCATTAACAAATTGTTGGATGTAATATTTATTTCTATAGCCTTTTATATTTAAAAAGGCTATCATTCCATTCAAATCTGCTTTAGATAAAAGTGAATTGTGCACTGTTGTCCGAACTTCAAATTCAATTAAACTATTAACAAGCATTTCTAATGAATTTTCAAACCTCTCGAATAGTTTAGATTTTGTTATTTCAAAAAACTTTTCCTTTGGGGCTTTAAAATCCAATGCTACATAATCAATCAAATTCCCTTCAATTAATTTTTTTAGGACATGCGGATTTGACCCGTTTGTGTCGAGTTTGACTTTGAATCCTTGTTTTTTGATTTCCACAACAAAATCTACTAATCCTTTGTAATTCGTGCATTCTCCTCCGCTCAAAACTACGCCATCTAATAAACCTTTTCTCGATTTCAAAAATGACAATGCTTCACCACAGGACACTTTTCCCTTACTGTCAATAATATCTGGATTGTAACAATATTGGCATTGCATATTGCAGCCTGCAAACCAAATAATACAGGCCGTTTTATCCGGATAATCAAGTAAAGTGAAAGGTGAGATATTATGAATTGGATTATTTACAACATTGCTCAACAAAATGTGCTCTTTGTTTGTGTTCTCCTTTTTTACCAATATTAAAGCTTTCAATAGGTCGGTGATAACCCATTACTCGAGTATATACTAAACATTTTGTTCTTAGCTCTGTTGCGTCTTTTAACAGATTTGTCTTACTCATTGTTTCAGTTACTGTGTTCATAGCTGTTTTCTTTAATTTTTAATTTTTCTAATAATTCATCGTCACATTTAGGGCAAAACTCATGTTCTCCGGAAAGATATCCGTGGGTTGGACAAACACTAAAAACAGGTGTTATTGTGATATAAGGCAATCTAAAATTTGACAACACCTTTTTCACCATATTTCGACAAGCTTCTGCTGAACTTAATCGCTCACGCATATATAAGTGCAAAACAGTTCCTCCTGTGTATTTACATTGTAATTCATCTTGTAACATCAATGCTTCGAATGGATCTTCTGTATGGTCTACAGGAATTTGAGAACTATTTGTATAATATACATTTTCATCAAATCCAGCTTGGATAATATCTTTAAATCGTTTTTTATCTTCCTTCGCAAATCGATAAGTTGTTCCTTCTGCTGGAGTTGCTTCCAAGTTGTAAAGATTACCAGTACTTTCTTGGTATTCTTGCATTCGAGTTCTGATATAATCTAAAATCTCGGCTGCAAAATCAATTCCAGTTGTAGATGTTAAATCATCTTCTCCATTAGTAAAATTTAGGATCATTTCATTTATGCCATTGACACCAATCGTAGAAAAATGATTTCTAAAATGAGGCAAATATCTTTTTGTGTAAGGATAAAGTCCTCTATCATACATATCTTGTATAAAAACTCTTTTTTTCTCAAGAGTTGACTTTGAAATGTTTAAAAGGAAGTCCAATCTTTCAAAAAGCCCTTGTTTATTTCCTTTATAAATATAACCTAGTCGTGCAAGGTTAATCGTCACAACACCTATACTTCCTGTCATTTCAGCGCTACCAAAAAGCCCATTTCCTCGTTTCAACAATTCACGAAGATCTAGTTGCAATCTGCAACACATACTTCGAACAGCATTAGGTTTGTAAGCATTTGGATTTTCAACTTTTTCACCTTGCTCATTTAGAATAAATTGACTTCCTATAAAATTTTGAAAATAGGAAGACCCAATTTTTGCTGTATTTTCGAAAAGCAAGTCTGTGTTTTCACCGTACCAGTCAAAATCTTCGGTAATATTTACAGTTGGAATTGGAAAAGTAAACGGTTGTCCGTTAGAATCTCCTTCAGTCATGACAGTATAATACGCCTTGTTGATCATGTTCATTTCCTTTTGAAAATGCTCATATCTCATTTCTTCAGGAGTTTCAACACCTCTTTCTTTTATTCGAGTAATAAAATCAACATCCTGTATATTAGAAAAAATATGGTGGTTGTTTCTCGTTGGGATTTGTTCTTTCAAATCATCCGGAACGACCCAATCTAGTGTAATGTTTGTAAAAGGTGATTGTCCCCAACGTGCTGGAACATTTAAATTGTAGACAAAACTTCTTACCGCTTTCAAGACATCTGTAAAACTTAAATCATCTTTAAAAACATAAGGTGCCAAATAAGTATCAAATGAACTAAAAGCTTGTGCACCTGCCCATTCGCTTTGAAGAATTCCTAAAAAATTTGCCATTTGACCAAGTGCTTCGCGGAAGTGATTTGGCGCTTTACTTTCAACTCTTCCTCTTACACCATTAAACCCATCGTTCAAAAGAACACGTAAACTCCATCCGGCACAATAACCTGTCAAACAATCAAGATCATGGATATGGATATCTCCATTTCTGTGAGCATAGCCTTCTTCTTGGGTGTAAACTTTATCCAACCAATAATTAGCAATTACTTTTCCTGCAACATTATTCACTAGACCAGCATTGGAATAAGAAGTATTTGCATTTGCATTTATACGCCAATCTGTTTGACTTACATATTCCTCAATTGTTTGCGTACTGTTTACAAAAGTTGTGTCTTCGGTGAGTCCGTTTGAATTTTCACGTTGCATCTTTCGGGTATGCCGAAAAACCATAAAAGATCTTAAAACATCGAAAAAATCTGCTTTAAAAAGTGCTTTTTCAATAACATCCTGAATTTCCTCAACAGACCAAACTTCTTTAGAATTAAGCGCAAGAAGAACATTGGTTATAATTATTTCGTCATAATCTGTACCAACACTTTCAAAACCCTTGCGGATTGCTTCAGTGATTTTATATTCTTCTAAAGGTTTATATTCCCCATTTCTTTTAATAACATATTTTTCCATTTCTCTTCGATTTTTTCAGTTTGGACTAATCAATTTTCAACCAAGCTTTTCCTTGTTGTAAGTCTGTGACCATTTCAAAAATGCTAGTTGTTTTAATCATATTTTTAAATTCGTTTTTTATATGCTTATATTTTTTGTGTGCTGGACAAGGATTTATTTCAGAGCATTCCTTCAAGCCCAATACGCACATTGAAAAACTTGCATCACCATCTATTGCTAGAACGATATCTTCAATAGTCGTTTTCTTGAGACTTGCTGTAACACATTCAAAACCTCCCTGTGCGCCTTGGACAGAAAAGATCAGTCTGCATTTCACTAATTTTTGTAATATTTTTGCTGTGTATGGTTCAGGAGAATCAATTGAATTTGAAATTTCTTTCAGACTAACCCTTTTTCCATCAATAGAGTTTAGTGCCACAAAGACACAGGCACGAATTCCATACTCACAAGCTTTCGAAAACATAAAATAATGATTTCATCAAATGTATAAAAGTTGCTTTATATTGGATGTTATTGTCCTATATAACTTAATAACAAAAAACTGTTCATAACCATCAATATTTCAGATGACAGTAGCATTTAATGCATTGAATTAAAGTTATAAACATCTGTTAATAAAGGGTTGCAAGGAAAAATATAAACAATTATGATTCATACATTCAGCAGAGTGTTAACATTCAATTTATAAAAATTAACATTTTTAAATAGGACAATTTAATCTTTTATATAAATAACTAATACATTTGTTCAAGAAATCTATTAAAAAAAATAAAATGGAAACATTAGATGTAACACAATTAGAACCCCGCTTAAAACACCCAACTATATTTGACCGTTTTGATGCTTTAACTGGTGGACAAGCATTTATCATTCAGAATGACCATGATCCAAAACCACTTTATTATCAAATGATAGCGGAAAGAGGGCCTATTTTCGATTGGGAATATATAGCAAATGGCCCTGAAGTATGGGAAGTTAAAATCACACGAAATAAACTAGGTGAGGAATCTCAAACTATTGGTGAAATGGTAGCTCAAGATTTTAGAAAAGCAGAAGTTTTCCGCAAATTCGGATTAGATTTTTGTTGTGGAGGAAAAAAAACATTGGACAAAGCATGCGAGAAAAAAGGTCTTGATGTAAAAGAAGTTCAAGCAGCATTAAGTGAAATAGAAAATCAAACCAATTCTCAATCTGAAGATTATAATAGTTGGGAACTAGATTTCTTAGCTGACTACATTATTAATAAACATCACAAATACATAGAAAATTCACATCCAATCTTACACGAATACAGTAATAAAGTTGCTCGGGTGCACGGTGATCGTCATCCAGAAGTTGTGGAAATCGCACATTATTACAATGAAGTTGCAGAAGAATTAAACAACCACATGCAAAAGGAAGAAATGATATTGTTTCCCTATATCAAAGAATTAGTAGTTGCAAAGAGAAATGGAACTCCAATTTCAAGACCACCATTTGGGACTATTGAAAATCCTATCAACATGATGGAAGCTGAGCATGTTTCAGCAGGAGGCAATATGGACAAAATCAAAGAGTTCAGTAATAACTTTACACCGCCTGAAGATGCTTGTAATTCTTATCGTGTTCTTTTTTCAAAATTACAAGAATACGAGCTTGATTTGCACCATCATATACATTTAGAGAACAACATCTTATTCAAAAAAGCAATTGATTTGGAAAAGGAATTATTCAGTAAATAATTCAAAATGAGCTTAAATATAAATTCATTGAATAAAGAAGAAATGGACGTTCTTGAAATTCTCAAGAACGTCATTGAACCTGCAACAGAAGTTGGAATTATAGATTT
>CAMDNE010000021.1 GCA_945902745.1 Chitinophaga pinensis
TCCTAATTCGACTTCAACACCACCTTTTTCATAGTGACATTCAGTACATTTATTTTTTTTACATGAACCTAAAGTCAAAATTGATAAAGAAACAATTCCTAGGCTTAACATTACTTTTTTCATATTATTTTATTTTTGATTAAACATTATTTGATAAACGATTCCTACATAAAAATTTCTCCCTGGAAACGGAAGGTCAATATTTTTCAATCGTGATAAATGATCAATATACCTTGTATTGAATACATTCTTAACACCAATTTTTATTTCTAAAGGTCTTTTTCCTACTAATTTCCCTTGAAGACCAATATTAAATACCTGATAATTTGGGGAAGCCGTTTCATAACTTGCAACTTGATTTTGTTCAAAAGAATACAGATGCTGAACACTTAAACTCTCGATTCTTAACTTGGTTTTCATTGGGATTTCAAATTTAAGGAGCGTTGAAAATCGCGATTGTGGTAATAAAGAAACATTAAAACCCCCAGTGCCTTCAATTGAAACATAAGAAAAAGAATTTTCTAAATGCAACCAATGAGCAAAGTGCGGATGCCAATGCCAACTTACATCCGTTCCATAAGAATATCCTTTTGATAGTTGTTTGTATTCATAAACTGGCAAAGATGATATCAGGGTGTCGAGCGGTGATAAATAAATATAATTTGTTAATAGAGAGGCAAACGGATTAATAACAAATTCAAAATGCTCACCGGAAAATTCGTAAGATATATCCAATTGATTGGCTTTTTCTGATTTCAAATCGACTGAACCAATTTCATATCTTAATGCGCCATGATGAAAACCATTTGCCAGTAATTCTGACAAGTGTGGCGCTCTAAATCCAGAAGACACGTTTAGTCTAACAGATTGTTTTTCAAATGATTTAACACCACCAATTGAATAATTCAAACCTTGATAAATTCGTTGAATTGGGTCGGTACCTTTGAATGCTTCCAAACTATTGACTTGACGTAAATCGTAACGTAAACCAGTTTGAAGGTTCCAACCTTTCTTTTCAAAATAAGCTATAACAAATGCACCATTATCCATGGTTGTCGCATTCGGTATAAGTTGTTCAGTTGCTTTCGAACTATTTACATTGTTTTGAAACATTCCCTGAAAACCAGAAATGAGTGAAAATTGCTCATTTAATTGAGTTTTTAATTTTACTGAATAAAGTGAGTTGAATAGATCTGCACTAATTCCTGGAATGGTCAATTTATCCTCATATTCTGTCAATCGGTTTACTGTTTGACCAAGTAATATTGAAACTTCATTTCGTTTTAAAAACCATTTATTTTCAAAAGATAGAAAATGGTTGAAAAATACTTGGGCAGGAACTGTATTGTTTCTTTTTTGATCATCCACTTGAAAATCGGCTGGATTAACAAGTGAATCATGTGTGTGCCCTGGAATTCCTGCGCGGGTAGTAGAGAAGTTATACCTCAGATTCATTGACCAACTTCCCTTGTTGATGCCAAGAGATAATTTTGCAGCCTTATCGTTGAATCGAGAATTTTGCGCATACTGCCCAGAAGGAAGCTGATAATCAGCATTGTTAGTATATAATCCTCCAATGTTCAATCGAACATTTTTCTTCGCTATTTTATACATCAACTGATTTTTTGTTCCCAAACTAACAGATTCAAATTGAGTTTTTGCTGTGATTTCATGTGAATTACTTTTGGCGAACGCTTCATCTTTAAAATATATAACACCGCCCAAGGCATCCGCGCCAAAAAGCAAAGAATTAGGGCCTTTAATCACTTCTACAGACCCAATCCCTAGCTCGGTTATTCCCATTCCATGATCTCCACCCCATTGTTGATTTTCAATGCGTAAACCATTTAGGAACGAAACCACTCGAATTCCTTGCGAACCTCGAATTACTGGTTTTGAGATCCCAACACCTGTTGAAGAATTATATACACCTGGAATTGTCGCAAGCGCTTCTCCAAGTGTAGTGGCACTGATAGTATTTAGCTCACTTAACTTCCTTGTTTCGATATGAATAGCGCTATTTCTTTGAAGGGTGTTTTTTGCACCTGAAATTGTCACTTCATCGAGAACAATGTGTTTTTTGTTGAGTTTAAATTGGTAAACTTGATGAGTATTTTCAATTGATAGAAGTTGCGTTTCATATCCTTGTGCAGAAATCCGAACGGTAAAATGGTTCGGTAATTCGTTTGAATAATTAAAACGTCCAAGTGAATCTGACTGAAATTCAACTTCTATTTCTACTATAGAAAATTTAGCATAAGCTATTGACGAATTTGATTCCGCACTTCTCACTTCTCCTGTAAATACTTGTGTGAACGCCATATTTACACATAGGATTGCTCCTATTGTTGCACTAAAAAGATTCATTTTAAAATTATTAGATAATGAACATAGTGTCGGACAAGAAAATTGCCGACAACAAGAAATATTTCACTCCAATGAGTAAAAACTTTTTACATTAACTAATAGTTGGTGGACCCCGATGAGAAAATTGTTCGAATTTCTTTTTAAAATATAAAGAAGCTAGCGTTAAATCAAATTTTGCAAAGTACTGTTTCTTAAAATGGAAAAAATGAAAAGAATGATGACTAATTACTCCTAAACTAAAATAACACGCAAAACAATCTTTTTGATCAAAATGTGTATCTTTAAAGGACTTGTGTTCATGCACATGTCCGCAATCATGCCATAATTCTCGAGGAGTTAACACAACGAAAAAGCTTAAGAGCAAAGAATAAACAAGCCATTTTTTCAATAACATGTAGCGAAGTTACTAAAATTTGATCAAAAAAAAAATAGGCATCCAAAGGACACCTATTTTTATAATGTATAAAATGATTGATTATTGACCCATCATTTCTTTAGACATTTTTTCCATTTCTTTGAAAGATTCACATTCTTTCAATTCAGCTTCCATAGCTTTCTTTTCAGCATCAGTTTTACCTGCATCTAATTTTTCACATTTTTCAATGTCGCCTTTGTATTTTTCTTGGATAGCTGTCATTTTAGCTGGATCCATTTTAGCTTCTTTAGCTTCTTTCATCATTGACAAACCTGTCTCAGCGCAATCACAAACCGCACTTTTTCCACAAGATGCAAGAACCAATACAGTCAACATTGTTGCAGATAAAATAATTTTCTTCATAATAGTTTTTTAAATTCGATTAAAAATATGAATAATAATTCTAAAATAAAAACAACTAAGAAAGTTCTATCCTTATTGGATTGTTTATAACGAGAAATTAAGTTCGATTTTTGTTTTAATTATTTTTCACTCCAGCATCTCTTAAACACTTTCGAACTTTTTTCTCATGCTTATCTCTTTGTTCAGGAGTTCTATTAGCATCTTGAATTCTAAATGCTTGACATTTGGTATCTATTTCATCGAATCTTGCTGATAAACGATCAAATTCTTTGTCAGGTAGATTTGGTTTTGAAAAAGCTTTATTAATCGAATCCCCTTTCACAACACAATCACAAAAATCCCATTGTTCTCCGTATTTTTCTTCGATTTTAGCAATTGAAGCATTCAATTCATTAGAATCCACACCTTGATTAACGGTGCTTTTTGCATTCGAAATTGCATCTTCAATTGTTACTTCTTCAACGTTCAAATTAACACCACATTCAGGGCAATCTTTGCAGTTTTTTTCTTCCGAACATGATAACACACTAAGAAATAGAAGAGAAATTACTAGAATTTTTTTCATTGAATGATGAATAAGTAAATGTTTATTAAATAATTATTGTGGAATAAAGATACAAAAGAAAATAAGTATGGATATAAGAAATGAATTTGTTTTTTATTTCGCTGATTTGAACTATCAAACAAGCAATCCCAATTATAAAAAAAAAACCGTCCTTTATCAAAGACGGTTTTAAAACTTTTTTTTTACTACTATTTCGCTACCAATGTATCTTCAGTTGAAGTTGCAATAGCACTTTTATCAAAACGTAATTTTGTTCCTTCTGAAGAAATTAAAACTGTAGCATCCGCTACTTCAAGAAGCTTTCCATGTATCCCTCCAATGGTAACTACTTTATCACCGATTTTAAGATTTTCTCTGAATTTTTTCATTTCTTTTTGTTTCTTCATTTGTGGTCTGATCATAAAAAAGTAAAATACTATTAGGATCAATACAAGCATTATAATTTGTTGTGGCATTTTATTTTGATTTTAATTTAGTTACTTAATTGATTTTACTGTTGCTTTAATAGCAACTTCTGTCACTGATGGCTCTGTATTTGCAACAATACGAACCGATTTTGAAATCATTCCAGTTGCTGTTCTGTCCGTATCAACAACAGCTTTAATTATTCCTGATTTTCCCGGTAAAATTGGATCTTCAGGTTTTTCAGCAACTGTACACGTACAAGAACCTTTAACTTCTGCAATAACCAATGGATATTTCCCTGTATTTTCAACTACAAATTTTGCAGTAATTAATTCTCCTTTAACAACAGTTCCGCCATCATAAACTGGATTTACCAACATGGTTGTTTTATTTCCAATTTCAACCTTATCTGAACCAGAACAAGCTGAAAAAAGAAACAATACACTTGATATAAAAAGTATTTTTTTCATAAAATTAATTCATTAATCCTCTACCAATTTTTACTATTTTCTTATCTTTTTGTAATCGATCAATAGCTTTGTCTAAAACACCATTGATGAATCCATTACTTTTTGGCGTGCTATAAAATTTAGAAATCTCAATATATTCATTCAACGTTACCTTTGTTGGAATATTATTAAAAATTTGCAATTCAGTAATAGCCATTTTCATTAAAATAACATCCATTTTAGCAATTCGATCTAATTCCCAATTTTTCGTTAGTTCATCAATTAACAATTCATTTTCCTTATCTAACGAAATAGTTTTTCTCAACAAATCTCTAATAAATTCTTGTTCATCATCGCCTTCTTTATACAATGGTAAAATTGTTAAAACTTCATCTTTTTCTGCAGTTTTTAACGTTTTAAGCGCCATTGAACAAGCTAAATCAATATCATCCATCCAATGAATACTTTTTTCTTCGAAGAAATTATATAAAATCTCAGAATTAGCAATTTCCATTTTGAATAATTCCATTGCAAACGATTTATCTTCTTCAAATCCTTTTGTTTCGCTGTTTATGTATTCAATATAGGTTTCGCTGTCTTTAATTTGCATAAACATTTTACGAAACATTTCTTGATTTTCATCTCCAATCCAGTTCACCTTTCTTGCTTCAGAATAACGTCGTAACTCCTTACTACTTTCTAGAATTTGAATCATTTCATTGTTAATGAACATCAAATTTGGATTCAAATCAGCTTCGGTAGGACGAATCTTCTTTTTTAGATCCTCAATTCTATTTTCTGCAACTACTTTCAATTCAGAAAAAGTCAACAACAAATAAATATACAAGTCATGGATTCTTTCTACAGATTGCATTAATTCTTTTTCCGTTCGACGAAAATCTTCTTCATTCGATTGAAAATAGGCATAAAGCACCTGTAAAACTTTGATTCTTAAATGTCTTCTATTTAGCATTTTTTATAATGGCAATTTTACTTTTCCAATCGACTCGATTCTTTCCTCTGCCATTTTATTAGCAATCTGATATGTTGGTATATTCTCAGATTTAGATCGTTTAACGATGTTTCCTATAGTATTGTATATTTCTTCAGCTTTACCCATCGCCCATTCAGAAGAAAGTCCTTTAACTTCTGAATAACAATTTATCACCCCACCAGCATTCAGCGCGAAATCAGGAGCATAAATGATTCCCTTTTCCATCACTAATCTTCCGTGAATATCTTCTTGTTGCAATTGATTATTGGCTGCACCTGCAATAATTGAACATTTCAAACGAGAAAGTGTGTCATCATTAATTGTAGCGCCTAAAGCACATGGAGCATAAATATCCATGTCAATGTCATAAATTTCATTTAATCCAACAATATGAGCTCCAGATTCATGAGCAATACGTTGAAGCGTTGGTTCGTGAATATCTGAAATATAAACTTCGGCGTGCTCTGCAACCAAGGCTTTAACCAAATATTCGCCAACATGTCCAACACCTTGAACAACAATTTTCTTTCCTGTTAACGAATCTGAACCGAATTGTTCCTTAGCACATGCTTTCATTCCAACATAAACTCCATGAGCTGTAACTGGAGATGGATCTCCACTTTTTCCTGGCAAACCAACAACGTGATTTGTTTCCATGTTAACATAAACCATATCAGCAGTGCCAATCCCAACATCTTCCGCAGTGATATATTTACCAGCTAAACTATTCACAAATTTTCCGAAACGTCTCATCAACGCTTCTGATTTCATTGTGCGAGCATCACCAATAATAACAGCTTTTCCCCCACCAAGATTCAATCCTGAAATTGAATTTTTGTACGTCATACCGCGAGATAAACGCAAAACATCTGTTAATGCATCCATTTCATTGGCATAAGCCCACATGCGTGTTCCACCTAAGGCAGGTCCTAATACAGTATTGTGAACAGCTATAATAGCTTTTAACCCTGTTGCATTATCATTACAAAACAATAATTGTTCGTGATTATATTTACTCATTTGAGCAATCACCGGATTTTCCATGAGGTTCGTGTCCTCAATTTTTTTAACATCAAACATATTTAAACGACAAATGTTATAATTTTAATTCAAGCTGAATGTCTATTTTTGCATTCCGTATTTACATCGTTATGCATACTTGGGCACAAAAATAGGAAATTAATCGTATGAAGTCACTGAGCTATCTCAACAAATATTTTATAAAATATAAATGGAGGTTCCTATTGGGAATTTTATTCATCGTAATCTCAAATTATTTCGGGGTTCAAATGCCTCTTTATGTGAAATCTACGATTGATAATTTGCTGCTTGAGAATCCCATTAATGGATTACAAGATGCGCTTTTGCTTTCATTAAAAATAGGTGGTATATATATGCTACTTTCACTTGGAAGTGGTTTTTTTCTGTTTTTAACGCGCCAAACTATTATTATCATGTCTCGTTTGATTGAATTTGATTTGAAAAATGAAATCTATTCACATTATCAAAAACTGGATGCTTCTTTTTATAAAAAGAATACAACTGGCGACCTTATGAACCGGATTTCTGAAGATGTTGGTCAAGTTAGAATGTATATTGGTCCTGGATTAATGTATACGATAAACCTTGTTGCATTATTCGGATTGGTGGTATTTCAAATGATCGATATTAGTCCAAGTTTAACATTATTCGTCCTTATTCCCTTACCAATAATGTCTTTTTTGATTTATAAAGTATCATCAAAAATGAACTTACTAAGTACGGAAGTTCAAAAAGAACAATCGATGATGTCAACAATTGTTCAAGAGACTTTTTCGGGACTTCGAGTAATTAAAGCGTATAGCAAAGAAAAGGAAACGCATGACAAATTCAATAAATCAGCTTCATTCTATAAAAACAAGAGTATGAAATTGGTAATCGTGAATGCGTTTTTCATGCCAACTATTGTTTTTCTAATTGGTTTAAGTACCATTTTAACAATTTATTTGGGAGGATTGAAATCATACGATCAAAGCATAACACTTGGTGGGATTTTAGCATTTATACTATTTGTCAATAAACTTACTTGGCCATTTGCAAGTGTTGGTTGGGTAACGTCTATCATTCAAAGAGCAGCTGCATCACAAACTCGTATCAATGAATTTTTGAAAACAGAACCATCCATAACAAACCCAACTGAAGCACCATTTAACTTTAATGGTACAGTTGAGTTTAAAAATGTTTCTTTCACGTATGAAAATTCTGGAATTCAAGCAATCAAGGATTTAAGTTTTAAAATAAATCCCGGAGAAACACTTGCTATTATTGGAAGAACAGGAAGTGGAAAATCTACTGTTATCAATTTATTAATGCGGCAATTTGATGTCGATTCAGGGGGGATATTAATTGATGGTCAAGAACTCAAAAGAATCAATCTTTCAGACTTTAGAAATCAAACGGGTATTGTTCCACAGGATGTATTTTTGTTTTCTGAAACGATTGCCGATAATATCAGATTTGGATCAACAAATGAAAACATAGCACTAGAAGAAATTGAAGAAAGCGCCAAGAAAGCTGCCGTTTATGAAAATATTGTTGCCTTTCCAGATAAATTCGACACGTTATTAGGCGAACGAGGCGTAAATCTAAGCGGTGGACAAAAGCAACGAGTAAGTATTGCCAGAGCCTTGATTCGCAATCCTAAATTATTAGTTCTAGATGATTGTTTGTCAGCTGTTGACACTGAAACGGAAGAGAAAATTTTGTCCAATTTAAAAAATGAACAAAATTTAAGAAGTTCTTTAATTGTTAGTCATCGAATATCATCTTTGCGCAATGCAGACAGAATTATTGTTATTCATGATGGAACCAAAGTAGAAGAAGGAACGCACAATGAACTTTTAGCACGAAAAGGTCAATATGCCGAAATGTATATTAAACAACTGACAGAGGAATCTACTAAGGCGGATGAATTAGATGCAGACTCAATATAATAAGTGAAAAGTTACCTGAGCTTGTCGAAGGGCCTTTTTACTTTTTACTTTTTACTTATTACTTATTACTTGATACTAGAAAATAACATTGGTTTGTTTTTATAAAAAATAAATACCATATTTGTTTGTACTTAATTGTTCAGTGAAAATGGAAAATGACAAAAACAGTGAAATCTATTCTAAAGTCGTTAGAGCGGGGAAAAGAACTTATTTTTTTGATGTAAAGGCTACCAAAGGCAATGATTTATACATCACATTAACTGAAAGTAAAAAAACCTTTAGTGAAGACGGTAGAGAAGGTTTCCAGAAACATAAAATATTTTTATACAAAGAAGATTTTGAGAAATTCAAAGAAGGATTAGATGATGTTTTATTAAAAATCGAATCAATGAGAAATTCAGGAGAGCTCATTTCAGAAGAATCTTCATCTATTGAAGCATATTCGTCGGTGTCATTTGACGATTTATAATTCCAAGTATTAATACAAAGTTCATGATTATTTCAACATAGTCATGGTTGATAATTCGGGATAAATATTTTCATTTATCCTGTTTGGTTATATTATCTTTATGCTTCAAACGAATCGAATGGGAAAAATTATTGCAATAGCAAATCAAAAAGGAGGGGTTGGAAAAACAACAACGGCTATTAATTTGGGCGGATGTTTAGGTGTACTGGAGTATAAAACGCTAATTGTAGATGCTGATCCACAAGCAAATGCTACATCTGGCGTTGGATTAGACACCAAACATTCTAGAAATATTTATGATTGTTTAATTAACGATGTTCATCCATCAGAATTAATTATTAAAACCCAAAATCCTAATTTAGATATCTTACCTTCTCACATTGATTTGGTTGGTGCTGAATTAGAAATGATCAATCTTCCAAACAGAGAGCATTTGATGAAAGCTGTTTTAGAAAAGATTAAAGATCAATATGATTTCATTATCATTGATTGTTCGCCGTCACTTGGTTTAATTACTGTAAATGCGCTTACTTCAGCAGACTCAGTAATGATTCCTGTTCAATGCGAGTATTTTGCACTAGAAGGATTGGGTAAATTATTGAATACAATAAAAATAGTTCAAGGACGTCTAAATCAAGATTTAGAAATTGAAGGAATTTTATTGACAATGTATGACACACGATTACGTTTGGCTAATCAGGTAGTTGATGAAGTTAAAACACATTTCCAAGAGTTGGTTTTTGATACTGTCATACATAGAAATACCAAATTGGGCGAAGCTCCGAGCTTTGGTGAAACCATTGTAATGCATGATGCAGCATGTAAAGGTTCAATTAATTATCTTAATTTTGCACGCGAAGTATTACAACGTAACAATCTAACAAAAATCGGCAACGAGGATAAAATAATTGAATTCAACGATGAGCTCTAATATAAAAAAGCGATCTGCACTTGGCAAAGGTTTAAGTGCTTTATTAGAAAATTCTGAAACTGATATTACAACAAAATCAGCAAACACAAATTCTGGTCTAGTTGGGTCCGTTTCGATGTTGCCTATTAATAGCATTGAAGCAAATCCTTTCAATCCAAGAACAAATTTCGAAAAGGCTGCTTTAGAAGAATTAAGTCAATCAATTGCAATTCACGGTATTATTCAACCTTTAACAGTTAGAAAACTTGGGAGAGACAATTATCAGTTAATTTCTGGTGAACGTCGTTTTAGAGCTTCACAATTGGCTGGTTTGACAGAAGTTCCAGTTTATATTCGTGTTGCAAATGACCAAACAATGCTTGAAATGGCGTTGGTTGAGAACATTCAACGGGAAGATTTAAATTCAATTGAAGTAGCAATTTCATACCAAAGATTGATTGAAGAATGTAGCTTGACACAAGATCAATTGAGTCAAAAAGTGGCGAAATCGCGTTCAAGTATTACGAATCATTTGAGATTACTGAAATTACCAGTTGATATTCAAGCGAGTGTTCGCGATAATGTAATTTCAATGGGACATGCTAGAGCACTTGTTTCTGCTGGTGATGAATCGTTGCAAATGGCGATTTTTAATCGAATTGTGGAAGATGGTCTTTCTGTTCGTGATGCAGAAGCATTAATTCGTGAAGGTTATGTAGAACCAAGAACGAATGAAGGTAATCCTAAGAATTCTTCTTCAGCAATTAAGATAACTGAAAGTCAATTCACGTTCAAAGAGCATTTAGGAGATAAATTATCTACTAAAATTGAGATAAAAAAATCTACTTCAGGAAATGGTAAGTTAATTGTCAATTTCAATTCAGAAGTTGATTTGAATAGAATTATAGAAATTCTAAACCGTTAATGAGACTTTTTCTTTTTGGTGTTTTTGTTTTAGGGTATACATGTGTGTTTTCGCAAGATAGCCTTGTTACTCTTGTTGTAAAAGACACGATAAAGGTTCATTCACCAAAGAAAGCAGTTATTTTTTCAGCCATAATTCCAGGAGCAGGTCAAGTATACAATCACATTGCCATGCCAAAAGGAAAAAAGAAAGCCTATTGGAAAGTCCCACTTATTTATGGAGCGCTTGGAACAACTGGATATTTCTTAGTCAAAAATCAGTTAACTCAACAATCGTTAAAACAAGAATATACCAATAGGTCAAAGGGAAATATTTTAAATGATAAATGGAGCGCTTATGATGATCAAGGTGTTTTGACGCTCTACGATCAGTATCTAAATTGGAGAGATTTATCAATTCTTGGAGTTGGAGCAGTTTATTTAATACAAATAATTGATGCAGGAATTGAAGCTCATTTTGTTCATTTTGATATCTCACAAGATTTAAGTTTGGCAATTGAACCTGCATATTTTGGTCAAAATACCGTTGGATTAAAATTTAACTTTAATTTTCATTAATTCTATTGCTCAATTATCTTAAAAATCTAAATTTGTTTAATTAGAATATATGAAAATCGCACTAATTGGTTACGGGAAAATGGGAAAAGCAATTGAAGAGATTGCTTTAGAACGTGGACATACTATTGTTGCGAAAGTTTCAAGTGAAAAACTACTTTCTGATACGGATTTATCCAATGTTGATGTTGCAATAGAATTCACTAAACCAGATTTAGCTGCTGGACACATTCAATATTGCATTGATCATCAAACTCCAGTTGTTGTTGGGACAACGGCTTGGAACAATCAATTAGATATCGTAAAACAAGCAGTCGAAAGTCAAAATGGAAGTGTTTTGTATTCTTCTAACTTTAGCATTGGAGTCAACATATTTTTTGAGATAAATAAACGACTTGCACAATTAATTTCAGGACAAACAGGATACAAGGCGTGTCTCGAAGAGATTCATCACCTTCAAAAACTTGATTCTCCAAGTGGTACGGCGATAACCTTAGCCAACGGAATTTTGGAAAATAATCAAGATTATGTCTCTTGGGTTTTGGGAGAAGGGCATGTTCCTCATACAAATAATGGTCAATTAGGCGTAACTTCATATAGAAAGCCAGATGTACCTGGAACACATATTATAAAATATTCATCACCAGTAGATACTATTACAATTACTCACGAAGCTCATAATAGAAAAGGGTTTGCTTTAGGTGCTGTTATTGCCGCTGAATGGTTACAGGACAAAAAAGGACTTTATACAATGAGTGATGTATTAAATTTAAACCAATAATGAACGTACTTTATTTTTACCTATTCCTTTTAGTTCACCCATATTTAGCGATGTGGATGAAAAGTTTTGAGCAAGCTGGGCGCCAATCGTGGGAAGCATTAGTTCCTGGTTACAACTATTTCGTAGCTTTTAAAATTGGTTGCAGAAAACCTTTCTGGTCTTTGCTTTTGATTTTTCCAGGTGTACATATTGTAATGTGGTCTGCGGTGAACGTTTCATACATTCGTCGTTTTGGATATTACTCTTTGGCAGATACATTTCAGGGAATCTTTTTCCCCTACCTGATAATGGCAAAAATTGCAAATTCTAAGAAGGATATTTTACCTGAAACAAATTGGGCAAACAGCAAAGAAATTGGGGATAGAGCATGGGGAGATCATTTAGCCTTGTTGTTGGCATTGCCAATTATTGGTCACGTTATCGCTTTAGGATTAAATGCGGTTACGAGAGAAAAACCAGGAGCGAAATCGAAAGTAAAAGAATGGGGAGATTCAATTCTATTTGCATTAGTTGCAGCAAGTATTATTAGAACTTATGTTTTTGAACCTTTTCAAATTCCAACAGGTTCGATGGAAAAAACCTTATTAGTAGGAGATTTCTTATTTGTGAATAAATTGGCTTATGGACCAAAAGTTCCAGTTACACCTTTATCTTTTCCATTGGTTCACAACACGGTGCCTTGGGTGAATGTTAAATCCTATTCTACGTTAGAAACAGGAAATTACACACGAATTCCTGGTTTTGGGAAAATTTATAGAAACGATGTTGTTGTTTTCAACTATCCTTCTGGTGATACTGCTGTTTATGACCCAAGAATGCCTGATGGTTTGATGGGACATGATTATCATGGAATTGTAAATAACGAAGCGTTTTTCTTGTTCCAAAATGACCCGGAAACTGGCAGACAATACCAAATCGCCAAACAATTTTATACAGATAGTTTGACAAAAAAAGGCGGAGATTTAACACTTGCAGATAGTTTCGCTAATGTATTTTTGAATAAGCGAATGATTCAAAGTCTCGAAAAATATAAATCACAAGCGCGAACAATGCTTGCAGAAGAAAAAATTGCACATCAAAATGGTCAAACAATTAGCACTTATGGTGTAATTTATCGTCCAGTTGATAAAAGAGAAAATTATATCAAAAGATGTGTTGGTTTGCCAGGAGATTGGATGGAAATTAAAAGTTCAATTCTTTATGTTAATGGAAAACCTGCGTTTGTTCCTGAATTCCAAAACTTACAATATACGGTTACCAATTTCTTAGAACCTGGTAAAAAGACGATGAGAGAGCGTTATGGTTTGGAAGATAGTAGAAGCGACTATTATACGCAAGATGGAGGGAAAACATACACAATGAATTTAACAAAAAAACAGTTAAAAGATTTATCAAAAAACAATCCAGAAGCAGTATTTACAGTGGTTTTATATCCTCAATATTCAGACACAAAATCGTACAAGCCAATTGCTTCAGATTTGTTGGGTAATCTAGGTCAATTCCCAAAAGATTTATACATCAACAATACCATTACTGATTTTACGAAATTTCAGATACCAAAGAAAGGTCAAACAATTTCTATTTCTGCAAAGAACATTGCTTGGTACCGTCGCATAATCACAGCTTACGAAGGACATCAATTAGAAGAAAAAAAGGATGGGATTTACATTGATAAAAAGAAAGTAACTAACTATACGTTTTCCTTGAATTATTACTGGATGATGGGAGACAACCGTTACAATTCAGCCGATTCTAGAATTTGGGGATTTGTTCCTGAAGATCATATTGTAGGAAGAGCATCAATGGTGTGGTTCTCTAAAAGTGCTGATCCAAGTATCGGAATTCGTTGGGATCGATTGTTTAAACTGATTGAATAATGCGGACGGTATTTCCAATTGCTTTTTTTGGGAATGTGCAATACTTTAAAGAATTAGCCAATTCCTCGAATCCAATTTTCGAGGGTAAAGAACATATTCTAAAAGGAACAATTCGATCTCGATGTGAAATTCTTTCTCCAAATGGCTTGCAGCAATTGAATGTTCCGTTGTACCGTCCAAATGGGTCAAAAACATTGATAGACCAGGTTGAATTAAGTACAGAAACAGATTGGCAAGTAAAATTATGGCGTTCCATAAAAACAGCCTACTCCTCTGCCCCATTTTTTGATCATTATGGAATGGAAGTCGAAGAATTGATTTTCAATAAAGAAAAGAATTTGTGTCTATACACATCAACTATCACTAAACGAATTTTAGAATGGTTGTCAATTCCAATTGATCTGAATTTTTCCACTGAATATATGGAGAATTCAATCATTCAGGATTTCAGATTAGAAGATTTTAATTCTTTAAAGGAAATGCCGTTTTATCAGCAAGTATTTTCAACAGGCAAAGAATTTCATCCAAATTTATCGATTCTTGACTTAATTTTCTGCGAAGGACCAATGGCGAGGAATTGGATAATGAATTCACATTAAATTAATAATCATTCAAATCAACTTGAGATTGTAATACTTATCTTTATCAAAAAATCGACTTATGAAATTTATCGTCTTAATAGTATTTGCATTAACACTCAGTTTAGGTTCTAGCGCACAAACCGTTAGAAATATTGTCTTCTATAATGTGGATAATTTATTTGATACGATAGATGGTGTAAATGACGATGCAGAATTTTTACCTGCAAGTAAAAACGAATGGAATTCAGCGAAATATTTTGAGAAACTGAAGCACATCAACCAAGTTTTGGGAGAAATGAAAAATCCACTGCTAATAGGAATGTGTGAAATTGAAAATGAAACTGTTGTTCGTGATGTTTTGAAACATTCTACGACAATGCAAAAATACGGTGTTGTTCATTACGAAAGCATGGATGCTCGTGGAATTGATGTCGCATTGGCATACGATAGTTCAACACTAAAACTAGTACAATCTGGAATTTTGAGATTTGTTTTACCTGAACAAACTGCACCTTCATCACGTGATATTTTGTGGGCTAAATTTTCGATGAAAAAAGATACTATAATTGGAATGGTGAATCATTGGCCAAGCAGAAGAGCTGGACAAGATGAAAGTGAAGCAAATAGATTGCAAGCGGCAAATACTGCTCGTCACTTCATTGATTCCTTGTTGAAAATCAATTGTAATTACAAGATTGTATTTATGGGTGATTTGAATGATTATCCAATTGATAAAGCTCCTCAATTAATTCAAGAAAAATTAACACCAATGATTTGTGCGACTTCTGGAAAATTTGGAGGAAGTTACAACTACAAAGAAGAATGGGATATTTTAGATCATATTTTTGTATCACACGGAATGACAAAGAAAAAAGGAATCAAAATAGTTCCAGAATCTGGCGTTATTCATTCATTTGATTACCTTTTGACAGAATACAAAGGAATTATAGTTCCATTTAGAACGTATGGCGGAGCAAAATATCTAGGTGGTTATTCTGATCATTTACCTGTTTCAATTGAAGTTTCTGTTCCGTAAGGAACTTTTGCAAAACCAAAATTATACGGTAATCTTTCTTTATACAAGAATTTTTTCTGAGCTGTTTCAAAGGGACGATAAATATAATACACGAAATTATCGTGAATACAAATTTTATCAACGTAACGAAATTCCAACCGAACTTGTTCTTTTATTTCACCTGTTTTAGGATCAATCAATCCGATATAAGAATACCCTGAACGGTCATAAACGGCATAAATTTCTCCCGTCCCTTTGTCTTGAAGTAATTGTTTTTTCCAACCCGTAGATTTTGGTTGATAATGGTGGTAAATAGCAACACTATCAATTGGATGTCCTATTCTGTCAAAGGAAAATAATTTGTCTCTGTAATAATCAAATACGTAGATTGTATCGTTTTTTGAAAACAATGGAGCATATAATTCTTTGTAATAGATTGATTGCGTGAAGTAATTAGCGCCAACCCAAATTTCAGCTTCTATTCCCGTTTCATGTTCTTTTGCTTTCGCCCATAATTTAGTGCGAACATCTACCCATTTGTATTCCGACTTATACAGTTCCATCATGAGATCATCCTTAATATTGATGATTTTCGAATAAGTTGAATCTAGTTGATCAAACGTGTAATATTCAAATGCTGGATAATCTTTATTGAAATTAGAGAAGAACATTTTGTTTCTATTCGTATCTAATATTGGCGCTAAGTATTTTAAATAATACTCTTTTTCCAAAGAGGAAATTTCAATATTTTGTCCATTTATATGCAATCCATAAACATTTTCAGCGCAAACAACATGTGCATTTCCTCTATAATCTCTTACCAATTCTTGCGCAATCCCTGGTACACTGAACGTATTAAGAACTTCTATTCCATCATACAAAAGCAATTCACTTCCTTTTCTTAATTGTTTTGGATATGTCAATAAAACTAAACGACCATTTTTTTGAACTTCAAAATCAGCAACACTCAAACGTTTAGATTCAAAAACAGTATCAGGAACTCCTGGCGCTTTGATGACTATTTCTTTTAGTGAATTTATCTTAGAAGCGACCATTTCAATTGAAATTGTAAAAGTGTCAGTCACTTCTTTCAAAAACACTTTTTTAACGCCTGAAACAGACTCATAAATTGCATGATTGCATTTATAGGATACTAATGAGTTATTAGGAACATATATTTCAATTTTTCCTTTTGAGCTGGATGTTCGGTATTTTGTTTTCGAGGAAATTGTAAATGTCGCATTCACATTTTGGATACTTTCTTTAAATGTGTCATCAGAAAAATCAAAAACGACCAATATTGAATCAGTTTGGCTATACCCGAATCCCGCAATACAGAAAACAACGACAAAGAATAATAAAATTGAACGCATATTTTTTTTTCATGAAGATGAAAAAACATTTTATTTCCATAAAAAAAGGCTTCCGTCAGTCGACGGAAGCCTTTTTAATATTTTATACTTTCAAACACCAACCGAAAGTATCTTCGATTTTTCCAACCTTCAAATCATCTAAGTAATTTTTGATTTTCGTTGATATAACATATGTATCAACTGATGGTAATTCAAGAATTTCATCGCGGTAACCAATTTTCGCAATTGGAGCAATTGTAGCAGCCGTTCCTGCACCAAAAGCCTCTTGCATTGTTCCATTTTTCACTGCAGCAACTACTTCTTCAACAGAAACTCTTCTTTCTTCCACAGGAATCCCCCAACTTTTGGCAATTTCAATAACAGACCTCTTCGTAACTCCTCTTAAAATAGTATCTGCATCTTCAGAAGGCGTAATTAATATCCCATTGATGACGAAAATAATATTCATTGTTCCTGATTCCTCAATGTATTTATGTTCTTTCCCATCCGTCCAAACCAATTGGTGAAAACCTTGATTCTGTCCAAGTTTCGCAGGATATAATCCCGCACCGTAATTCCCCGCAGTTTTAGCTCTTCCAACTCCACCAACAGATGCACGCGTATAAAACTCTTCGATTTTCACGTTTACAGGTTCAGAATAATACGCTCCAACAGGACAAGTAAAAATCACAAATTTATATGTTTCAGAGGGACGAATTCCTAAAAACTCATCGGTTGCAAACATAAACGGACGAATATAAAGGGAATAACCTTCTTTGTTTGGGATCCAATTACTATCAACTTCAACAGTTTTACGAACCAATTCAGTAAAAATATCTTCAGGAATTGTAGGCATACACATACGCTCACACGATTCCTTGAAACGATTTGCATTCATAGCTGGACGAAAAATAGATACATCTCCATTTTCAGCCTTATTGGCTTTCATTCCTTCAAAAATCGACTGGCCATAATGGATTGCCGAAGTTGCAGGATGAAGGGAAAGATTCGCAAACGGAATAATCTCAGGTTGATGCCATTCACCATCTGAATAATCCATGACCAACATATGATCGGAAAAAACTCGGCCAAAAGGCAAATTATCCCAATCTACATCTCCAATATGGGAGTTTGCAGTCTTGGTGATTTTAACTGAAATGGTGTCTTGTAACATAGTATATATTTCGTTTTGCGAAGATAAGTAGAATGATTGAGCAATCAAATAAATTTAAGTTCATTGATAGAAATTAATTTCTCTATTTTTGAGTTCTGAATTAAAGCATGGATAAAAGTCGTGAAATATTAAAAAAATACTGGGGTTTCGATCACTTTCGATCTATTCAAGAAGAAATTGTCGACGATGTAATTTATGGTCATGATACGCTTGCCCTTCTGCCAACTGGCGGAGGAAAATCAATTTGCTTTCAAATACCAGGTATTGCACGAGAAGGTATCACGCTTGTTGTATCTCCTTTAATTGCATTAATTCAAGATCAAGTTACCAATTTACAATCAAAAGGAATTCGTGCAAAGTCGATAATTAGCGGTATGAGTTACCGTGAAATTGATATTACGCTCGATAATGCGCGCTTTGGAGGATTAGATTTTTTATATACTTCACCCGAAAGATTGCAGTCGAAACTATTTATAGAACGCTTCAAATTAATGAATATTGGACTCATTGTTGTTGATGAAGCGCATTGTATTTCTGAATGGGGACATGATTTTCGTCCATCATTTAAGGAAATTTATAAGTTACGTGAAATTCACCCAGAAGTACCAATTATTGCACTCACAGCAACTGCAACTTCAAAAGTCAGAGAAGACATTATCAAGCAATTACGATTAAAACATCCTAAAATTCACGAAGCCTCATTTGAAAGATCTAATTTAAGTTATGAGGCTTATAAATCCGAAAGCAAGCTTGCAAAAATTGTAGATTACTGCACGAAAAACCTTTCGCTATGTGGAATTGTTTATTGCCAGACACGCAAGAGTGTTAAGGAGATAGCAAAGATTTTGCAAGTAAATAAGGTTAGTGTTGGGGTTTATCATGGAGGCATGAACAAAGACGACAGAAATCTGATGTTGACAAATTGGTTGGAAGGAAAAATCAACGTAATGGTATCTACCAATGCTTTTGGAATGGGAATAGACAAACCAAATGTGCGTTTTGTTTTACATTATGAGTTTCCGCCATCACTTGAAGCCTATTTTCAAGAAGCAGGAAGAGCAGGCCGAGATGGAAAAGAATCTAGGGCAATTGTTTTTTGGGAACAAGGAGATATTGATAAACTCATTGAACGCAATGAGAACCAATTTCCACCTTCCGAAACCGTTAAACTAACGTATCGAGCACTGTGCAACCATTTAAAAATAGCAATTGGTTCTGGGCTTGATGAAACATATTTTTTTGAAATTCAAAAGTTTTGTACTTCTTTTAATTTAAACCCATTAATTACCTACAATTCATTAAAAATTCTAGAATTAAACGGCGATTTAGTTTTTTCTGAAGGTGTTTTCAATCCTACGAAAGTGAAGTTCGCAGTTGGAAATAAAGAATTATATAATTTTCAAATTCAACACTCAAAATTGGTTGGTTTAACAACGCTCTTATCAAGAAGTTATCCAGGTGTATTTGATTCCTATTTTGAAATTCACGAAAAAGAATTTGTTAAAAGGCTTAATATTTCTACTCCTGAATTAAATATTCAACTCAAGCAATTGGAAAAAAATGGGATTTTGGATATCACTTGGAGCAGCTCCCTCCCATCTGTAACATTAATCCACGAAAGATTACCAGATAATTATTTAAATCTTTCAGAAGAAGTATATTTTTCACGAAAAGAAAATGCTCGAAAAAAGTTGGATGCAGCAATTAGTTATCTTACAAAAAATGAATG
This sequence comes from Chitinophaga pinensis, assembly GCA_945902745.1. Lineage (GTDB taxonomy): Bacteria > Bacteroidota > Bacteroidia > Flavobacteriales_D > Crocinitomicaceae > M0103. Next base: position 19,898 of record CAMDNE010000021.1, read on the forward strand.
TCGCTCGTCACAATTGATCCATTATTTTGGACAAGAAATACAACCATGCGGTAAATGTGATGTTTGTAAAAATCAGACTGTTGCAGACTATTCTATTAAAGAACTAAAGGCAATTCTTCTAGAAATATTGAAAGTTGAATCTACTATTGAAGAGTGTGTAAATAAGACAAATGCCTCCACTGAAATGATTCTAGTTTGTTTAAAAGAACTAATTCTTGATGGGAAAATTCAAAATAAAAAGGATTATTATTTTTTAAAATAGGAAGGATTGTTTTGGATTAAGAAAGCTAAAGAAAAAAATTAAACACATAGGCACATAGGGCACATAGCGATGCACTGAGTAAACATAGTGGGTTTATCGAAGTGAAAACATTGTGGTTTTTTGGAGCGTAACTAGTAACTCGCAACTAGCAACTAGCAACTATCTCTCCAACGCAACTTTCAAATCGTGAATTTCCTTTTGTAACTCTTGAATTGACTTACTTATATCATTGTCATCCATTCGTACTTCAGGTAATTCAGGTGAAATGTAATTCACAAATTTCCAAATTTCTATGATATCGTTAGCGTGCACCAAATACGGCTTATAAAATGTATTTGTTGAACACAATTGAAAAGACTGACTTGTGTCTAATAGATTATGTACCACTTTAAAAACTATTCCCTCCTCTTTTGTTACTACAATGCACGGTGTTCCTGAACGAATTGTCATCCAATTTTGAATGTATTCTGCAACAACCTGTGAACCTTCAACAACCGGTGGCATAGAATCACCAATGATTGGGAAGGATCGGTATTTTTTATTTTTTGAGAGAAAAGGCAGAAAAAAAGTTGGTAATACTTTTAAGTAATCAGGATCAGCATAACCAGAAGTATATCCTGCACTTGCTTTCATTGGGATCATTTCAATTAGCTCCTCTTCATTCTGATCAACGACAGAAGTTAAAACACGTAATTTTTGTCCTTTCACATCTGCATACAAACCTTTATCCAATCGCTCCCATTCACTTTCGGAGTATGTTTCAAAATTCTTTTTAACCAACTCATCAATAGGAACTTTGTAATAATCGCTGAATGCAACTAAACTTTCTAAATTAGGTTGAGCAACTCCATTTTCATACCCACTATAAGTAGAACGTGTTAAATTCAAATCTTGAGCAACTTCTTCTTGCGATTTCTTAAGTCTTTTTCTTAAAAGTTTTAAATTATTTCCGATTTCCATTGCTTCAATATTTGAATTATAAAATCAAAGATAATTTTTATTCTTATATAATAATCATTTAAATGACAATTATTTAATCAATATTCAAAAGGCAACAAGTTTAAGAAATTACTTTATTCTTTAAAATGAATTGGTCTTCCAACTTTTCTAGCGTAAACAGCCGTGAATTTGGCACCAAAGAATATAATTTGAGAACTATAATAAATCCAAGCCAAAATAATAAAGAGGGATCCAGCTATTCCTGCGCTCGCGCCAAAGAAATAATTAAATAAATAATACTTTATTAAAAGTTGCCCAATATATAGCATGATTGCAGTAATAACAGCACCTCCAATTGCAATTTTCCATTGAACAAATCCATCGTGGACATATTTAAAAACAAACGTAAAAATAACGGCATTGCTAAAGATTGCAAAACCATGTTTTGTGATTCCAGATAAGATTAAATTCAATAGTTCATTTCCTTCAAAAAAGGAATCATTCATGGACAATAAGATGGACTGAGCGAAATAAAGTATAATAATAAAAACGGTCATCGCTGCAATTAAAAGCATCGAAAGTAAGCGGAAAAGAATTCCTTTTACGATTTTTTTTCTTTTGGAAGAAAATTTGATTTCCAAGTCAAAAAACTCGTTGATACTCTGTTTTAAGCAAACAATAACCGCAGAACTTGCTACTAAAAGAGCTATAATACTGACCATTTCCATCAGGAAATTTCCTTTTTCAAAATTGAGCTGTTTTAAGAAATCCATAATTCCAGAAATATCTTGAACACCAATTTTATTTCTCAATAAATCACTGATAATTTCCAACATCACTTCTTGGCCAATAATGCGTCCAAATAAAGAGATACTCAGGTAAAACAAAGGAACCATTGCAAACAGTGTGTAATAAGCCAATGCCGCACCATGAAACAAGCCTTGTTCTTTAAAAAAATCAAGGACAGATTCTTTAATTAATGCAGGAACTTCAATAAGTGGTAAACGTTTATCCTTTTTTGTAGATGCTGATTTTTCGGACATTTTCCATTTTATTTAAACTATATAATACGATCTTCTCTTTATTTCTTGTAGTGAAGTAATTTTCATAAATCGGTCCCGTAAATAAGGAATGACTAAATTCTACTTCAAAACCATTTTCATCTTCGCTGATTGCATATTCGTCTGGACGGAATAGAATTCTTTTACCATTAATATTCACCGAATTAATAGCGCCAAATAATTTTGCTTCTTCACCACTTTTCGGTTTGTAATAAAAATCGAGGGGTTTTCCTTTTCGAGTGAATACACCTTTTTTCATAGAGAAAATTCGATCTGCCAAACTTAGCATTTCTGATCCATCGTGTGAAACTAAAATAAAGCTCGTTTTTCTGACGTTCCTTAATTCTAACAAATAATTGATCATTTTACTTCTCAACCTTCCATCTAAATGAACAAAAGGTTCGTCTAACAAAACTATTTTAGGTTCACACGCCAACGCTTTTGCAATTGCTAAACGTTGTAATTCTCCACCGGAAAGCGTATTTACTTTTTGTGCTTTAATCGGTGTCAATTCAATTAATTCCAATAATTCTTCAACAAAAGCATCTCGTTCTTTTCTCGGTAGATAAAGAATTTGTTCCCGAATATTTTCTTCAACAGTAAAATAAGAATCCAAATGAAAATCTTGATTAACCAATTGAATTTCCGGATGACCTGGAACCAATTTCACCGATGGTCCAATTACTTTTTTTCCTTCAAATAAAACGTGTCCGCTTGTCGAATCAAGTAATCCAGCAATAATTTTGAGTAATGATGTTTTTCCTGCTCCACTCTTCCCTACTATGCCAATAATTTCTCCTTCACCAACAGAAAAATTGATGTTTTGAAGAATTGTTCTATCAAAATTAAGTTGAAGATCTTGAACTTTTAACATTAAAAAACCAACGCTTGAGGAAACTCTTTTGAAGCAACATAAATTCCAGGAACTGGGTTCGACATTGGTTCAAAATCCTTCAAAAATATTTTTATCGTAAAGCCATTTTCATCCTTTATTAATTCATGTGCTTCCACAATACTTGCAGACGCACCAACGAAAGATACTGGCGCATCAGAAGATTGAATTTCAAATAGAAACATGTTTGTCACATCATGTGAAAATTCTTCACCATTAGGCAATTGCCCTTGAAGTGGAAATGATGCTTTTTCATGTTCAACAATACTTTCTACGTTAGAAGTTATTGCAAATTCATCCTCCCACTCATGTTTTAAATTATTTTCAGATTCTTCACCATTATAGTGCGCATCAGCATGTTCTTGGGAAAAATGCTCGTTTAAAAGGTAAACATGGATTTTACAATTCATTCTTTTTGTTTTTATTGGTGTAAAAATACATACTTTCCTCCAAGCATTGGCACGAATGAATAGAGAGAATCCACATCCTTTTGTTACTTTTGCTTTTTCATATTAATCGCAATAAAGTAATTCCAATTGAGTACACTTCAAATACACAAACATAAAATCGATTCTATTCTGCGTCGTCATCCATGGATTTTTTCAGGTGCAATCGCAAGTGATACGAATAATTTAAAAGATGGAGAAACTGTCACAGTGGTTGATCACAAAGGTGAATTCTTAGCACGAGGACATTTTCAACATGCCACAATAGCGGTTCGAGTACTTACTTTTGAAGACCGACCAACCGATGATAAATTTTTCATTGAACGTATTTCAAACGCTGTTCAACTGAGAAAAAATCTTCAATTATTGACGGATGACAACACAATTTGTCGTTTAGTTCATGGAGAAGGTGATTCATTACCAGGTTTAATTATTGATTATTACCAAGGCGTTGCTGTAATTCAATGTCACAGCATCGGAATGTACGTTTCCATTAAAGCGATTACAAAAGGATTAAAGCAAGCATTTGGAAACAAATTAATTGCTGTTTATTCAAAATCGAGCGAAACACTTCCTCAAAGAACGGATGTTGAAGACGGATATATTTTTGGTGATTGCGTCACTCCACATATTTGTTTGGAGCATGGTGTGAAATTAAATATTGATTGGGTTACGGGTCAAAAAACAGGATTTTATATTGATCAAAGAGAGAATCGTAATCTTTTAGGAAAATACGCTTTGGGTAAAAAAGTGTTGAATACCTTTTGTTATTCAGGTGGTTTCAGTCTTTTAGCATTGAAAAATGGAGCTGAGTTAGTTCATTCATTAGACAGTTCAAAAAAAGCGATTGTTTTAACAGAGGAAAACGTTGATTTAAATAATTTTCAAGATAAACACAAGTCGATCGTTGCTGATGCGATGGAATACATGAAAGACTTACCAGAAGAATATGACATTATCGTTTTGGATCCTCCGGCATTCGCAAAGCACAGAGAGAAAAGACACAAAGCGATTCAAGGATATAAACGTTTAAATGCGAACGCAATTAGACAAATAAAACCTGGAGGATTAATTTTTACGTTCTCTTGTTCTCAAGTAGTCGATAAATATTTGTTCAACAATACTGTGATCGCTGCCGCAATTGAAGCTGGTCGTAATGTTCGAATTTTAGAGCAATTGCACCAACCTGCGGATCATCCGATTAATGCTTTTCATCCAGAAGGTGAATATTTGAAAGGATTGGTGATTCAGGTGGACTAGTTAGAACCGAGAGCAGAGAGCAGAGAACTGAGATTTGATTTTTTAAAAGAATCGGATTTTAAGTCAAAGCACTCATAACTCATAACTCATAACTCATAACTCATAACTCATAACTCATAACTTGTAATTAATAACTAGTAACTAAAAAAGTGTTAGATCTAAAATACAAAACGATATTAAGTGTAGCTGTGCCATTGATGGTTTCCAGTTTCATTCAGTCTATTGTATTAATTACGGATGCTGCATTTTTGAGTCGTTATAGTACATTGGCTTTTGATGCTGTTGGAAATGCTGGATTGATTTACATTACCGTTTACATGGCGTTAGCAGGAATGGGAGATGGAGCGCAAATATTGATTGCACGAAGAATTGGACAGGAAAATACAAATGCGATTGGAAGAATCTTTGGTTCTTCAATTGTTTCAAACTTTATGATTGCTTTCGTCTTATTTTTAATAATTCAATTGGTAATGCCAGATTTGTTGAATTATTACTCAAAGCACAAGGATTTAGCGCATTTGCAAGTTGAATTTATTCATATTCGTGGGTTTGCGCTTTTCTTTGCAATGATTACGTTATCCATTCAAGCTTTCTTTTTAGCGATTGGAAAAACATGGGTAGTATTAATCGCCGCATTAATCACAGCGAGTTCCAACATTTTATTGGATTACGTCTTGATATTTGGAGAATGGGGATTCCCATCATTGGGATTAAAAGGAGCAGCTTGGGCTAATACGATTGCTGACGCATGTGGAATGGTGTTTTTAGTAATCTTCTTGATTTTTTCAAAGGAACGTAAAAAATTAAAACTCTTTTCTCATTTTTCCATTAATCTTCCTTCATTAAAAGAATTGTTTAAAATTGGCAGTCCAATTATGTTTCAAGGAATTATTGCATTGGCCACTTGGACAATCTTTTTCACATGGATTGAACAAATAGGTAAATTTGAATTAACTGTTTCTCAAAATATTCGAGCGATTTATTTTCTAGCTTTTGTTCCAATTTGGGGATTTGCAGGAACTACGAAAACCTATATCTCACAATATTTAGGGAAGGGAGATCATACTTCGTTAAAAATAATTCAACGAAGAATTCAATTAATGACCGTCATTTCTTTGTTCATCTTTTTCCATGGTGCAATTTTTTACCCAAAGCAATTAATTGGTTTTATTAATCCTGCTGAACAATACATTGATAAAAGTGCAGAAATAATGCGCTTCATTGCAGGTTCAATAATGATGTATGGCTTATTCAGTGTTTATTTCCAAACGATTAATGGAAGTGGAAACACGATGGTTTCATTTACAATTGAAGTAATATGTGTGGCGGTTTATACGTTAACGGGTTATTTATTAATCAAAGTTTTTCAAGTAGATATTTTTTGGATTTGGTCCGTAGAATACGTTTATTTCGGATGCATGGGACTCTTGTCCATTTTATATTTGCGGTTTTTTGATTGGAAGAAAAAGATAGTATGATAAAAAAAGAAGATTTTCGAATTGTTTTTATGGGCACTCCTGAATTTGCCGTTTGTATTCTAGATAAACTAGTGCAAGATAACTATTCGATTGTTGGAGTTATTACAGCACCAGACAAACCAGCTGGACGTGGACAACAGATTAATGAAAGTGCAGTAAAAAAATATGCCGTAGAAAAACAATTAAACATCCTTCAACCAACGAATCTAAAAGATGAGACATTTATCAATCAACTTGAAGATTTACGTGCCGATTTATTTATTGTTGTAGCCTTCCGAATGTTGCCTGAAGTCGTTTGGGCAATGCCTCCAAAAGGAACAATTAACCTTCACGCGTCGTTACTGCCAAATTATCGCGGTGCAGCTCCAATCAATTGGGCTGTTATTAATGGAGATAAAGAAACTGGGGTAACTAGCTTTTTCATTGAAAAAGAAATTGACACTGGAAAAATCATTGAACGTGCGAAATTATCAATAGGCGAAAATGAAACCGTTGGAGAATTGCACGATCGATTGATGAATTTAGGAGCAATCGTAATTGAGTCAACCGTGCAAAAAATAATGAAAGGAGAAGCGATTGGTATTGAACAATTAAAACTTGCAGAAGGTGAATTGAAAATTGCACCAAAAATTTTTAAACAAGATTGCAAAATTGATTGGAATCAGAACATCGATAGTATCCATAATTTTATCCGAGGGCTCTCACCCTATCCTGCTGCATGGTGCTCCTTGAAAAATTCAGTTAAAGTAGAAGAAAAAACATTCAAAGTCTTTCTATCTGAAAAAACGAACACTCCTTCAAATGATTACACTTCTTTAAGAGAAGAAATTGATGGTATTTACTTTCCTTGCAAGGATTTTTATTTAAAAGTCACTGAAATCCAAATGGAAGGCAAACGGAAAATGAATTTCAAAGAATTTTCTGCTGGAAATAACGTCTCAGATTGGCAAATAGAACACTGATTCATTCACCGACAAAATACGTTTACTGGTCGAAATGACCTTGAAAAATGGGCGTTTCAGCCATGGTTATCAACAAAATGGTGCTTTTTTCAACAAAAAAGCACTTTTTTTTACTAAAATGCTTGTGTGGGTGGGATATTCAGATATATTTGCTTCGGTAATTAAATAACAAACATTCTAAAAACCAAAAACTATGAACAAAGCAGAATTAATTGATGCAATAGCATCAGAGGCTGGATTAACAAAAGCAGATGCAAAAAAAGCATTAGACGGATTTGTAACAGCTACAGCTAACGCATTAAAAACTGGAGACAGAATTTCTCTAGTAGGATTCGGATCTTTTTCAGTTTCTAACAGAGCTGCAAGAACAGGACGTAACCCACAAACAGGAAAAGAAATCAAAATCGCTGCTAAGAACGTTGTACGTTTCAAAGCTGGTGCTGAACTTTCTGGAAAGGTTAATTAATCCTATTTCTGTAAAGAAGTTAAAAAGGGGAATCGAAAGATTCTCCTTTTTTTTTGTTAAAACTTGAATTTGTTTAAACAATTAGAGCTTTCATTTTTTATAAAGGAACTAAACTATTACTTATCTCCTTTACAGAATGAAAATAAATTATCGACAGCCTTTATAGAAAAGTGAATTAGCATCCTTATTTCAATTAAGACATCAAGTTTATTCTTAGGATAATGAGATTATTAGCATGAATTCGTTTGACATGACTCATGATAAAAATGAATTTGATATGAATGACTTTGATATAAACCCATTTGATATTAATGCCTATCATTTTGGAGCATATCTAAAAAATATTCCAATAGGATATATTCGAATGACGTCATCGAATCCAACAAATACCTCAGAATGGACAAAAGAGATTATCTCAGAAAATGGTATTAACTTAATAACATGCCTTAACGATTTCCCTTTTGAGAGATACTATCCTGACGAATACTTATCTAAAAGATTAATCAATAGTTATTCAACAAAAAAAATTGGAGAAATCGGAAAAATAGCAATTCATGGAGATTATAGAAATGGTGGATTGGTCTTTGAAAACTTGATAAGTCAATTTCAACTGTTTTGTTTTTATGAACAGGAATATGACCTCGCAATTAAAGTATGTTCATTAGAGTTTGAAATGCATTACAAAAATTTCGGTTTTCAAAGAATTGATCATTCAACTACTTTTTCGTATAAAAAAGTACCGGAAGCTGTTATCATACAATTTTCTAAGCCCCTTTAACGCAGGATCATTTACTGATAAGCCATACTTTTTTCTAATTATTCTATATTTGCATTCAACTTTCACACATGTTTAAAGAAGATAAAGCAGTATTAAACGAATTTTACGAAATCATTTCACCGAGTAAACAAGAAATGTATGATCGAATTGCTGCAGAAAGAACAAAGCACATTACGGTAGTATTAGAAAATATTCACCAAGAACATAATGCTTCCGCAGTTTTACGATCATGTGATTGTTTCGGAATTCAAGATTTACATGTAATAGAAAAGAACAATCAATACAAAGTACAACGCGATATTGCATTAGGAGCAGGAAGATGGGTGGACTTGTATAATTATGATAAAGGAACACAGCCATCAATTGATTGCATTCAAAAATTAAAAGCACAAGGTTATAAAATTGTTGCTACAACACCTCACACTAAAGATGTCACAATTAATGATTTAAAATTAGATCAGCCGATTGCATTGGTTTTTGGAACAGAACATGTAGGAATTTCTCCAGAGATAATTGAAATGGCTGATGAATTTGTAAAAATTCCAATGTACGGATTTAGCGAAAGTTTCAATATTTCTGTTTCTGTGGCAATTACTTTGAATACAATTCGTCACAGATTAGAGAACTCTGAAATTACATGGAAACTTTCAGAAGAAGAACAAACGTTACTTAAATTAAAATGGTGTAAAAAAATACTTCGAAGCGGACAAGAGATGGAAGATGAATTTAGACGTCGATTATTTCAAAAAGAATAATATCTTTGCAGTGTCGTATTAAAATACTTTTAGAATATTATGGGAAGAGGAGATATTAAAACAGCAAAAGGTAAAAGAACAAGAGGTTCTTATGGTAACACTCGTAAGAGAAAAGTTATGCCTACAGCAGCACATCCAGCTGCAAAGAAAGTAGCTGATAAAGAAGAAACTGTAGCTGTTAAGAAAGTTGCAGTGAAAAAAGTTGCTGCACCTAAAGCAGTAGCAGAAAAAAAGGTAGCTGTACCTAAAGTTGCTGCAGAGAAAAAACCTGCAGTGAAAAAAGCTCCAGCAGCCAAAGCAACAACAGAAAAAAAACCAGCAAAAAAAGCTGAATAATAATAGTTGAAAGCTGTCATAATTGACAGCTTTTTTTTTATCTCTTTTTTAAAGAAATAAAGTTCTTTTTGACGCGAGATATCTTTTATTTTAATGAAATTTGCATAAACAAAAACACAATAAAAAAGAACACCATGAAACACAATTTCGGAGCAGGACCTTGTATTTTACCTCAAGATGTTTTCAAACAAGCTGCTGCTGCAGTTTTAGATTTTAATGGATTATCAATTCTAGAAGTTTCTCACCGTCATAAAGATTTTGTTGCGGTAATGGATGAAGCAATTGATTTAGTGAAAAAAGCATTAAATGTTCCTGAAGGATATTCTGTTGCATATCTTCAAGGTGGGGCAACACTTGGTTTTGCTATTTCTGCATTGAACATGATGCGTGACACTAAAAAAGCTGGCTACATCAATACTGGTACTTGGGCTTCAGGCGCAATCAAAGAAGCGAAAAAACTTGGAATTGACGTAAACGTATTTGCCTCATCAGAAGATAAAAAATTCTCTTATATACCTAAAGATTATATCGCACCTTCAGATGTAGATTTTATTCATTATACATCCAACAATACAATTTACGGAACGCAATTTAAAGCTGTTCCAAAAACGGATCGTCCATTGGTTTGCGACATGTCTTCAGATATTTTTTCTCAAGAAATTAATGTTGGTGATTTTGATTTAATATATGCTGGTGCTCAAAAAAATCTTGGTCCAGCTGGTGCAACATTATACATCGTGAAAGATGACGTTCTTGGAAAATCAACATCGCCATTCATGCCAACTTATTTTGATTTGAAACAACAAGTTGAAAAAGAATCAATGTTAAACACTCCTCCTGTATTTTCAGTATATGTAGCGATGTTAAACCTTCGTAATTTATTAGCAAACGGTGGTGTTAAAGCAATGGAAGCTAAAAATAATGCAAAAGCCGATTTATTGTATACGGAAATCGATGCAAACCCATTATTTATTGGAAGTGTAGATGCTGAAGATCGATCAAACATGAATGCTACTTTCTTATTAAAAGACGATGCTCATCAAGAACTTTTTGATAAAATGTGGAAAGAAGCTGGAATTGTTGGATTACCAGGCCATCGGTCTACTGGAGGATATAGAGCGTCAATGTACAATGCACTTCCTATTGAAAGTGTGCAAGTATTAGTTGATGTCATGAAAGAATTTACAAGAAAAAATGGTTGATCTCGACTGCTTCGACAAGCTCAGCAACCTCGGTCACCATTTGATTAGCTCAGATATCTTTTAATCTATTACGAATTACAAATCTATTTAGTATGAAAATTTTAGCAAACGACGGAATATCAGATTTAGGAAAATCATTGTTAGAAAAAGCTGGTTTTACAGTAATTACAGAAAAAGTTGATCAAGATAATCTTGCTTCTGAAGTCAATGCACAAGGAATTGAAATGATTCTTGTTAGAAGTGCAACAACAGTGAGAAAAGATGTGATTGATGCATGTCCAGGATTGAAACTAATTGGTCGTGGAGGTGTTGGAATGGATAACATCGATGTTCAATATGCAAAAGATAAAGGAATTACTGTAATAAATACTCCTGCGTCTTCATCTCAATCTGTTGCTGAATTAGTAATGGGGCATTTATTTGCCATTTCACGCTCGTTAAATGATTCATATAAAAACATTGAAACAGGTGATTTTTCTACACTTAAGAAAAAATATGCGAAGGGCGTTGAATTACGTGGTAAAACATTAGGAATCATTGGTTTTGGTCGTATTGGTCAAAGCTTAGCTTCATATGCATTAGGCTGTGGAATGGATGTCATTGCGATTGATCAATTCAGTACTCCAGTTTCAATTAACGTTCCAATTGGTAATGGAAATAGTGCAACGGTAAGTATCACTCCAAGCCTATCTTTAACAGACGAACTTGGAAAACTAGATTACATTTCGATTCACGTTCCAAAACAAGCTGATGGAAGTGCAGTTATAGCAGCTAATGAATTTACCAAGATGAAAAAAGGTGTTCGCTTAGTTAATGCAGCTCGCGGCGGTGTTATCAATGAAGATGATTTACTTGTAGCTTTAAACAATGGACAAGTTGCTGCTATTGCCTTGGATGTTTTTGAAAATGAACCGAATCCTAGAAAAGAATTATTAAGTCATCCAAACATTGCGTGTACGCCACATATTGGTGCTGCAACAATGGAGGCACAAGACAGAATTGGTGAAGAATTAGCAAGTTTGATAATCGGTCAATTTACTAACGCTTAATTTCATTTCGCCTTTTAAATGACAAAAATAGCACCTTTTAAAGCATTGCGCCCAGTGCGTGACAAAGTTCAACTTGTCGCTACACGCCCCTATTATTCATACAAAAAAAATGTGCTTTTCGCTAAATTGGAATCCAATCCTTTTACTTTTTTGCATATTATCAATCCGGAATTTGGCAGTGCTTCACATACAAAAGCAAACACAAAAGAACGTTTTGACCATGTTAGTGATAAATACAATGAGTTTTTGGAAGATGGGATATTGATTCAAGATAAAACACCACATATTTACATTTATCGCCAAACGAAGGACGGGCACGAATTCACTGGTATAATTGCTGGAGCAAGTGTTGAAGAATATGAAAATGATCTCATCAAAAAACACGAAGCAACTTTAACTACAAGAGAAGCAATGTTTACGAATTATTTAGACATCGTTGGTTATAATGCTGAACCTGTGCTCCTTTCCTACCCGCATGAACAAACAATTGATGATTTGTTGGTTAGATATTCTAGTACGCGTCCGGAATATGAATTCACTACAACAGACACGATAAAACATGAATTATGGGTATTGAATGAAGAGGAAACGCTTAAAATGGCTGCTGCTTTTGAAACGTTAAAAGCAACCTATATTGCTGACGGACATCACCGTTCAGCTTCTTCTTCAGGTCTAAAAAAATATAGAAGCACAAAAGGAAAAACACCGTTTCCAAATGAAGATTATTTTCTAGCATTTTTCATTGATGAAAACAAAATGAAGATTTTGGAATTTAATCGTTTGGTAAAAACACTTAATAATCATACAAATGATGAATTCTTAGAATTGCTTTCTAAAAGCTTTACAATTGAATCACTCAAACAAGCAATTAAGCCATATCAAGAACATCAATTATCAATGTGTCTTGAAGGGAAATGGTACTTATTACAATGTAAACCGGAGATCATTGACCATAACCATCCAGTTAATTGTTTGGATGCGGAAATCCTTACTCAAGCTGTATTAAAACCGATTTTAGGAATTTCAGATTTAAAAACTGACGAAAACATTGATTTTATCAGTGGCGCAGAAAGCATTGAAAAAATTGAAAGTCAAATAACCGAAGGAAAATTTAAAGTTGGATTTATTCTATTCCCAATTACGATGGAACAAGTTAAAAAAGTTGCTGATCACAAGATGATTATGCCTCCAAAATCAACTTGGGTTGAGCCAAAATTGAGAAGTGGATTAACAATTTACAATATCAATGAATAATGGTAAAAGATAAATTAGCTTTCATTCAAAAACAAATCCCTGAAAATGTGATCCTTGTAGCGGTCTCTAAAACACAACCAATCAGTGCAATTCAGGAAGCCTATGATTTCGGGCAACGTGTTTATGGAGAGAATAAAGTTCAAGAACTAGCTGATAAATATCCTCTTTTACCGAAAGATATTAAATGGCATTTAATTGGTCATTTACAAACAAATAAAGTTAAATATATTGCTCCTTTCGTTGCGTTAATTCATTCAGTTGATAGCTTAAAATTGTTACAAGAAATCAATAAACAAGCATTAAATAACGAACGAACCATAGATTGTCTTTTACAATTTCATGTTGCTCAAGAAGAAACCAAATTTGGGCTTTCTATTGAAGAAGCTCGAGAGTTTCTGGATTCAATTGATTTTGCACTTTTGAAAAACGTTCGTATTGTTGGAATCATGGGAATGGCTTCATTCACAAGTGATTCGAATCAAGTGAGAAGTGAATTTAAATCCCTAAAAAACATTTTCAGTCAATTAAAAACTGAATATTTCCCTACTGAAAATTCGTTTAAGGAAATATCTATGGGAATGAGTGGTGATTTTCAACTTGCAATTGAAGAAGGAAGTACGATGGTTCGTGTTGGCAGCTCCATTTTTAATTAACAAGATGAAAACGTTACTACTTCTTATTATTTGCTATTCAGCGAATGTTTTTTCTCAAACATATAAAGATTCAATTATTGAATTGCGTATAATTCATACTGGCGAACTAATTGATACTTCGACACATATTTTATCTTTGGAGGAAATTGCAGACTTTCAAGGACTCGCCTATTTCGACGTAGATTCAAATTTCAGAATCACTGCTACTTTCACGAAATCCATTGGTAAGAAATTCAAAATGCCAACATCAACGACAAGAACGCCTATTTATAGAAGATTTGGGTATGTTGAATTTTTAATTGATGGAAAAAACCAAACGCTTACTGTTTATCAAAATATGGCCTTACGCAGACAAAAGGAATTTAAAAATTATTTATTTATTCCGTTTAGGGACGCTTCAAGTAACCATGAAACGTATGGTGGCGGCAGGTATTTGGATCTTCAAATTCCGGATGGGAACAAAACAATTTTGGATTTAAATACGATTTATAATCCTTACTGTGTATATTCACATAGATATTCTTGTCCGATTCCACCAGTAGAAAACACTTTAAAAGTTGCTATTTTAGCAGGAGAAAAGGTGCCAGTAGGATATTCGAAAGATTAAAAAACCTTAACATGAAAACAAAAAAAGAAATTGTAGATAACTGGCTTCCCCGTTATACTGGTCAAGAACTAGAAAATTTCGGCGAATATATCTTATTATGTAATTTTCTGAATTATGTAGAGAAATTTGCTGAAATGCATAATGTTCCAATTATCGGAACAGGAAAACCGATGCAATGTGCGACTGCGAATGGAATTACCATCATTAATTTTGGAATGGGAAGTGCTTCAGCTGCGACGTGTATGGATTTACTTTCAGCAATTAAACCAAAAGGCGCTTTATTTCTCGGTAAATGTGGTGGATTAAAGCGAAAAAATGAAGTTGGAGATTTAGTATTACCAATCGCAGCAATTCGAGGAGAAGGAACAAGTAACGATTATTTTCCGCCAGAAGTTCCAGCCTTACCTTCTTTTGCATTACAGAAAGCGATTTCAACCACAATAAGAGATTTTAACGAAGATTATTGGACTGGAACTGTATACACAACCAATAGACGCGTTTGGGAGCACGACGAAGAGTTTAAAGACTATTTGAAAAAAATTCGAGCGATGGCGATTGATATGGAAACTGCTACCATCTTTACTGTTGGATTTGCAAACCATATTCCAACTGGCGCATTGTTGTTAGTTTCTGATCAACCAATGACACCAGAAGGAGTTAAGACAGACAAAAGTGATACCGCTGTGACGTCAAAATTCGTTGACAACCATTTGAAAATTGGAATTGAATCATTGAAGCAATTAATCAATAACGGGAATACAGTAAAGCATTTACGTTATTAATGATAAGTAAATTCAAATTATACCTATTAGGTTGGGTTACATTAATTGTTTTTCCTATTCCTGCTTATTTTGCAGTGCATTATCTCAAAGATGTGCAATGGGAATCATTTATCCAACTTGATAAAATAACCCCAATACCAATATTATATGGCTTAGAATTCGGTATAATTTACGCATTTATTGCTTCGGTTATTCTAAAAGCTCCTGTTTTCAAATCCATTCCATTAGGAATAGAGCAATTGATAAAAGGGTTAAAAATCAATTTTATTGATGCTATATTTCTTTCACTTTGTGCAGGAATAGGAGAAGAACTTTTGTTTAGATCTGGAATGCAAACCTTTTTTGGTGTTTGGATTACATCTTTTGTTTTTGTGGCAATTCACGGTTATTTCAGTCTTGTAAACATTAAGAAATCGCTGTATGGTTTAGTTGTATTGCCGTTTATCATTTTGATTTCATTTGGGTATGAACATTTTGGCTTGTGGTTTAGTGTTGCAGCACATTTTTCATATGATTTGGTGTTGTTTGCAGTGATGATTACAGAAAAAGACGATTGATTTTTAGCGTGTTCTCAATCCTAAATATTGCAAAATTGCAACTTCGCAATATTACGTAAAACGTCTGTTTCCACTAGGTTCAAAGCGTTATAAATTAGGTTTTCAACATCAATTCAAGAGCAATTAAACCACGATTTACAAAAATTACATATTATTGAAACATAAATCATTGCCACAGATGCACAGATTTTATTCTCTCAACAGAAGCTTTCTTTAAAGAAACAAATTAGTCATTCGCAAATAGCACAAAAATAATCAGTGAATCTGTGGCTGATATTTTTAGATATACAAGGTAAATGCACTATTTACCTACCTTTAACCTTTTGTTGAGAACCAAAAAATTACTTCTGAATAATAGTCAATCGATTCGTTTGTTTCACATATAGGCACATCGGAACAACTGTTCGCATATCGATTTCTAATACTTCTAATAACCTCAAATCACAAAAAGATTCAGGAATTAAAACCAATTGCCCAGCACCAGCGACGTAAACTTCTTTTAAACCAGCAATTTTTCCAAGACTTTCTGGTAATTCAGATAAATTATTCCTATTCAAGTATAAAAATTTCAGTTGAACACAATTTCCTAGTGAATCTGGCAGACTATCTAACCAATTATATTTCAATTGCAACATTTCTAACTTCTTCAAATTTCCTATTTCTTTTGGGAGACTTTTCAATTCATTTTGATTTAATATAAGTTGATCTAAGTTCTCCAAAAGTCCAATTTCAGGAGGTAATTCAGATATTTCATTGTATTGAACGGAAAGAATTTTTAAATTTTTTAAAAGACCAATTTCTTTAGGAAGTGTTTTTAAATTGTTCTTGCCGATGTATAATTCCTCCAAATTCTCCAGTTCTCCAATTCTATAAGATATCGAATCCAAGTAATTTCCATACAATTTTAACGTTCTTAAATTCTTTAATTCGTATACATATTCGGGAATTTCGGTTAGGTTTTTTCTGCTCAGATTCAATGTTTCAGATGCATTGACAACTGAAGTTATTGTACTACAAGAAGTAACAGTCATCAATAAAAAAGTGAGCAAACCTATCATTTGTAAAATCATCTTCTAAAAATACAACAATCCTCGTTTTAAAAAAGGTTAAATTGTGTGATTTCTAACGTGATTTTTCTTACTTTAGCATGATTATAAATTAGGCATGTTTGTTGTAAACGAACAAGTCAATCAAAAAATAAGAACTATGAAAATGTTAAATGTATTATTTGTTGGGATCGCTTTAATGATCGGTACAACAGCTGTTTCGGCACAAGAAACTATTAAAAAAACTGCTCAAGAACGTGCTAATGCTCACACAAAGCACATGACAAAAGCACTTTTATTAAATCCAGATCAAGTTTCTAAAGTTGCTGAGTTAAATCTTGGTGTTGCGAATAAAAATGAAGCAATTCGCAATGATGTTAACATGACTCAAGAAATGAAAAAAACTTATATTCAAGGCAATCTTGAGGGACGTAAAACGCAATTGAAGATGATTCTCAATGCTGAGCAATTTGCAAAATTTGAAGCACAAGAAGCTAAAAAAATGGAAAATAAAGCAGCAAAAAAATCCAGAAAACTAAATACAGTTAATCCTTCTATTGAGATAATGGAGGAATTATAAAAATTCAACTAATATTAAAAAAAAAGTCCGCGAGAGTAGACTTTTTTTTTTGATTCTTGTTTTAGATTAAAGATTTCTTCAAAAGTATAGTGAATAAAAAAAATAAATTATGGCAGAATATAATCTAATATCCAAATATGAGTTCAATATGGGTTCAGGAATAACAGAAATCGGTTTTACCGATGATGATCAGTTATTCACAAAAATAATGTTTGCAAAAAAGGTGGCCCCTCTTACTACAATAAGCAGTGTTACTATAAAAAAGGGAGCGCTTACTCAGAAATTACAATACGATATTAAAATTATAAAGGAAGATGGAAAGGAGCAATTATTTCAAATTCTCCAAATAGATTCTGTCGACCCACAAGGCGTGAAATTTGTCAATGAACTTAAATCTAAAATTCCTGCAAGTTGTCTATGGATAGATAAATTTGAAGCAAAGGCACTAGATGTAAAAAACTCCATGTCTTCCAGAACGTATGATTTGCAGATCATGTGGTTTATAAAGGGTAAATTGATGGCAGGTTACGGTCGTGGGCTGCAAATATTTATGAATTATGGTTTATTAACTTTGTGTTGCCTTGGGCTTACTCTTCCTCTTCTCGTATATGTAATTGCGACTGGGTGCCACAGAGTAAAAACAGATGATAACGGAATTAAAATTAAAAAACTTTTCTCAAAATATTTTGCTTGGCAGGATGTAGATCATATTGACGTACATACTTATAAAATTATAGTAACGCAATACGGCGCCCTCGCAGACAGTAACATTCTTTTGGTTTTTAAGCTTCATTCTAAAAATGGTTCAAAAAGAAAATTCATTATTCGTTCCTTGGAAGGAAAACAATTTGTGAATGAAATGATTGAACGTAAAAAAATATCTGAAGAAACAGCGAGCATGTTTATTTGAAATTATTTATTTGACTGGTCACTTTTTTACCACAAAATCTTTTTAGCATAATCCGCCAGCTGTCGGATACATGCCAAAAAGGGAATTATTTCAACTTTTCTCCAAAGACTTTTCTAAATTTCTCCACCTTTGGTCGCACAACAGATTGGCAATACATATTCTCTGGATTCAGAGCCAAATAATTTTGGTGATACGCCTCAGCCTTATAAAAGTTAGCAATCGGAACAATTTCTGTTACAATTTGTTGATCCCAAACTTCTTCTTTTGTTAAGCGTGCTTTATATTCTTCCGTTATTTTTTTTTGCTCCTCATCATGGTAAAAAACAACTGAACGGTATTGCGTGCCAATGTCATTTCCTTGTCGGTTTAATTGTGTTGGGTTATGCACAAACCAAAATACCTCTAACAATTCTTCAAAAGTTATTTCCTCATCGTTATATACAATGCGAGCAACTTCTGCATGGCCAGTTTTACCTTCACACACTTGATTATATGTTGGGTTTATCGTTTGTCCACCAGCATAACCAGGATAAACTTCAATGATTCCTTTCATTTCGCTATAACATGCTTCAATACACCAAAAACATCCAGCTCCAAATGTTGCTTCTTTTAACATACTCTAATTAATTTGGAATTCGTGATTTTTCTGAAACACATAGGAACATAGTTCACATAGGATTCAAACAATTCGTAATTCATTGTTAAATTAAAACCATATAGACACATAGGTCACATAGTATTTATAACTTGTAATTAGTAATTTGCAACTAATAACTCCCTTGCAAATTTAAACGAGTTTCAAGAATAAAACGAGTTAAAAACAAATAATTCAACGATTCAGCTTTCGACTGTAAAGAATAGGAGTACTTTTGCACCCATGAGTCGTAAATACAGCAAGAATTTTTGGATTTTGTCGTTTGCAATGTTTTTATTTATGACAAGTTTCAATTTGATCTTGCCAGAATTGAATCATTTCATCACAGATTTAGGTGGAGCAAATCACAAAGGATTGATAATTACGTTGTTTACAATTTCAGCTGCTGTATCTCGTCCATTTTCAGGTAAATTATCTGATACTATCGGTAGAAAGAAAGTGATGATTTTTGGATTAATCATATGTTTCATTGTTTCACTTTTATACCCACTTTCACTTTCTGTTTGGTTTTTCCTTGTACTCAGATTTCTACACGGATTTAGTGCCGGCTTCTTACCAACAGGAGCAACTGCAATGGTTACAGATTTACTTCCGGCAGAAAGTCGCGGACAAGGAATGGGTATTTGGGGTACTTTTATTTCTCTTGGAATTGGTGTTGGTCAATCACTTGGTTCTTTTATTTACAACGAATGGGGAATGAATAACCTGTTCTTATTTTCCAGTTTTATCGCAGTGATTTCAGGAATTTTAATCCTTTTTGTAAAAGAAACACTTGAAAAGACGGAGAATTTTAAACCACAATTACTTAAAATAACCCTCAAAGATGTTTTTGAACCTAGTGTGCTTCCTGCAGCCATGGTCATGTTTTTAACAGCAACTTGTTCCGGAATAATCTTCGTTTTAACACCAGACATGTCTACGTTTCTAGGGATTGGAAATAAAGGATGGTTTTTTGGAATTTATGTTCTGTCGACAATTCTTATCCGGTTATTAACCAGCTCTTTATCTGATAAAATTGGTCGAAGAAAAACATTAATCATTGGGATTATTTTCTTAATTGCAAGTATGATATTGATTGGCTATGCTAAAGATTGGAAAGCATATTCAACTGCTGCAATAGTTTTTGGAATTGCAACTGGAATTTCGAGTCCAACATTATTTGCTTGGACAGCAGATTTATCGCATCCTGAAAGACGTGGAGTAGGAACAGGAACAATGTTTATTGCTTTAGAAATCGGAATTATGGTTGGGGCTTTTTCAACTATTTTAACCTATAACAATACATTAGAATCGATTACCATCGGATTTTTACTGGGTGCTTTTATGGCACTTTTAGCTGTTTTGTATTTGTTTTGGCACTTAAAAAACCGATCTTCTCACACGTGAGTTTTTTCAATTTTCAAATATCTCTTAACCAAATAATGCCCTAAATAAATTAAAGGAGTTAATAAAATTGCAATCACTAATTTCAAAAAATAATTTGTTGGAGCAATTTCCAGGAAGTCATTGAAAGAAAGAGTACCGGGCAATACAAATCCCACATATAAAACAACAATTGTATCGACCATCTGAGAAATCACCGTACTTCCTGTACTTCTTAACCAAATAAATCTATTGCCAGTTTTGTTCTTTATCCAATGAAAAATCGTTGCATCCATCAATTGAGAAAGTAAAAAAGCAGCAATACTTCCAACAATTACCATTTGAGCCTGACCAAAAACTTTGGTAAATTCAGCATCTGTTGCTAAAGAAGAACCAGGAATTTCCTTTGCTGGAAGGTGTAATGCTAAAGTCACAATTAAAAAGCAATATGCAATTAAGATGGCTGTGATCCAAGAGATTCTACGAACTGCCTTTTCACCATAGAATTCATTTAATAAATCCGTCAAGATAAATACTACTGGCCAAGGCAAAACTCCCACTATTGTCACAAAAGGACCAAAATTTGAATCTCCAACGGAAAATGTTAATGGTATTTCAATAAGTTTATTACTTATTAATTCAGCAGTTATTGCATTTGTTACAAATAAGCCAACTAAAAAGACAAAAAGCCATTGTCTTCGCTGATTCCATTTTGATTCTTGTACTGTATTTTCCAAAAGGTTATTTTATATTAAGCTAAAGTATAACTTTTGAATTGATATTAAGAATTGTAAAAAACAATGGGATATAAAAAATATTATGATTGAAAATTCTCGAATTCGCGAATTCGCAATATGTCGAACCTATTTTCTAATTAAAACTCAAGAATAAAAGTAGCGTCGATTCTGTATTCCTGAAAAAATGAAAAAGGAATTTAAAATATTACTCTCTCACACCGTAATCCAAACGTTTTGCCTTAATAAAACGTGGAATGTAATATTTACTTGTGTTAAACGTATTAATCGCAACACCGCCTGATGCCGAATGAATAAACTTAATTGCTCCAGGAGAAACTTCAACAACCATCGCAACGTGTCCTACTTGGGTTGAATGGACATTGCTTCCTTTAAAAAACATCAAATCTCCTGGTTGGATATCCGCCAATTTCACTGTTTGACCAAATTCTGCCAAACCATAACTTGTACGTGTTAATTCAAAACCAAAATTTCCAAAAATATAATTGATAAAACCAGAACAATCAAAACCAGAGGGAGTCATTCCGCCATAGCGATAGGGCGTTCCTAAAAATTTCTTTGCGTAGGAGATTAAGTCATCAACTTGCTGGCTATTCTTGTGAACAATTGTATCTGTTTTGGCAATTGAATCTGATACCGCTACAAGAACACTATCTTCTTTACCAACAGTTTGACCAAAAGAACTTAAAGAGATAAAACACCCTAAAAGCAACAAATATTTTAATATGAATGAATAAGCTTGCATTGCGATTGCAAAAATATAACTATTTTCGGGATTCAATCAATTTTACATTTTGGAAGAAATCGATATAAAGCAGCTAACAAAACTTTACTATACCATAGGTGAGTTGTCTGACATGTTCAATGTAAACGCTTCTCTAATAAGGTTTTGGGAGAAAGAATTTAATTTAATTCAACCTAAGAAAAGCAAGAAAGGCAATAGAATGTTTACTCCTAAAGACATTGAAAATTTTAACAAGATTTATAATTTGGTTAAAACAAATGGCTATACGTTGGAAGGTGCTAAAAAAGCATTGTCTGAAAAAAGCACTTCTTTCAAATCTATTTCCTCACCACTTCAAAATGAAGATCTCATTTCTAAATTGGAAGAAATAAAAAAGAAATTAATTAATCTCAAAAGCAATTAATTCATAGAAATTGCAAACTTGTTTAAATAGAATAAAGCGTCAGCAATCTCATTTTCTTGAATTTCATTGTCAATTGAACAGTTGCCAATTCGATTCAATAAAGCACAAAAAATCTTTCCCGACTCATTTTTTTTATCGTTTTTAGCAATTTGTATGATTTCTTTAATTGCCACTTCATCCAACTGAATCAAAGGGAATTTATTTGTTATCAATTGCTCAATTTCGTAATACTCTTCAGATTTTAAACGTTGTTGTTTCATTGAAATGAATGACTCTGCAAGCATTCCTATTGCTATAGCATGACCATGAGCAACAGGTGAAGTATCTATGAAATAGCCTTCAATTGCATGGCCTATTGTATGACCAAAATTTAATTTTTTTCGTTCATTTTTTTCCAAAGGATCCTTTTCAATAATTTCAAATTTCACTTTAACAGAATCATGAATCATTGTTTCATCCTTCAATTTATCAATTGATGATATTTTTTTCAATTTTCCCCATTGACTTTTATCATTGACAAGGGCATGTTTCAACATTTCAGCATATCCGTTCAATAATTCTTCTTCTGGCAAAGTTTCTAGAAATATTTTATCAATATAAATATTCTTCGGATGAGAGAAAACACCTAATTGATTTTTATAAGGACCTAAATCGATTCCTACCTTTCCTCCTATCGAAGCATCAACCATACCTAATAAAGAGGTTGGGATGTGAATAAAATCAACACCTCTTTTGTAAATAGATGCGATAAATCCACCCATATCTGTTACGACTCCTCCACCAAGATTGATAATCAAATCTTTTCTCCCTACTTGATAATCTGTCAAAGCTTGCCAAACTTGGAAACAAACTTCCATAACTTTATTCTCTTCTCCAACCGGCAAAAGCATCACTTCCGCCTCTCTTAATGAATCAAAAGAAGTTAAAAGATACTCTAAACAATTGTCATGGGTATTTTCATCTACAATGACAACAACTTTCGAATGAGAGTAGGTTTTCAATAATAAATCGTTCAAAGAAGAGTCTAAAATTGACCCAATCTCAATTGTAAAGGCATTAGATTTGAATAAATTCATATGCAGGAATTCATTAATTTTCAACAAAAATAAATAAAGCTAGGTCATATTTAGCCATTATGAAATAAAACGAATTAATTTTACATTATGATTTCTTTTGACGATACAGAAATAGCATTCAAAATCAAATCGAATGCTGATTTAAAAAGAGCCTATTGGTTGTTTAAAATTATTGGCAGTCCAACAATGGTTAAAGTTGGTAAATGGTCAACAAACACCGCTCTAAACATTGGTTTGCCAATAAAAGGTATAATTAAAAAAACTATTTTTAGTCAATTTTGCGGCGGTGAAACGATTGCTGATTGTACGAAAACGATTAGTATACTTGGGGACTTTGGTGTAGGCACAATATTAGATTATTCTGTTGAAGGAAAAACAAGTGAAGTAGATTTTGATGCTACAGTAGATGAAATTATTTCGACTATTCATGCAGCTAAGGGAAACCCTAATATTCCGTTTGCCGTTTTCAAAGTAACTGGAATTTCACGTTTTTCAATTTTAGAGAAAGCAAATGACATACATGCAAAATTAACTGATGAAGAAAAATTATCACTTGATACAACTATTTCAAGGATTGATAAAATTTGTTCAGAAGGTTTTAAAAATGACGTTTCTGTTTTCATTGATGCAGAAGAAACTTGGATACAAGATATAATTGATCGTATTACGTTAGACATGATGCGGAAATACAACAAAGAAAGAGCAATAGTATTCAATACGTTGCAGATGTATCGTCATGATAGAATTGAATATTTGGAGCAAGAAATAATAATTGCAAGAAAAGAAGGATTTCACTATGGAATAAAATTAGTTCGAGGGGCATACATGGAAAAAGAACGTGAACGTGCAAAACAAAAAGGTTATCCTTCTCCAATACAACCTGACAAAAATGCATGTGATCATGATTTTAATAAAGCATTAGACATTATTGTTTCAAATATTGATTGTTTAGCACTTTGCGCAGGTTCGCACAATGAACAAAGCGCATTAGCATTAATTGATCTTCTTGAAAAGAATGGAATTGCAAAAAATGATAGCCGAATTTATTTCGCCCAATTATTAGGTATGAGTGATCATATTTCTTACAATTTATCCCATGAAGGATACAATGTTGCTAAATATGTACCTTATGGACCGATCAAAGAAGTGATGCCTTATCTGTTGAGACGAGCTGATGAAAACACATCTGTTGCAGGTCAAACTGGTAGAGAGTTATCATTAATCATGAAGGAAAGAAATAGAAGAACTTCTCAAAACTAAATTTAAGATTAACCATTATTTTTTTTAATAAAAAAGGGAAGTTTTCACTTCCCTTTTTTATTCTAATTAATCTTTTGACTTTTATCGAATCACATTCACATGACCGACAATCATTTTTCGTTCATCATTGAGTGATGTTTTAAATTCAATTTTCCAAGTATAAGTACCATCTTGAACCATTTCTGTTTGGCCTTTACTGCCATAAGTACCATCCCATCCTATTGAAGCATCATGTGATTCAAAGATGATTTCTCCCCATCGATTAAAAATCAACAATGTAAAATCAAACGGATCAAATCCTGAAGTAAATACAGGTTGGAAAGTTGGATTGAAATTGTCGTCATCAGGTGTAAATGTATTCGGAACGTAGAACAACAATTCTTCATTTATTTGAATTGTTGCATATGCGGTATCTGCACATCCAAAAGGTGTAGTTGCAATCAACATAATTTGATAAACTCCTTCCTCTTCCGGATAAACATGAATCGGGGAATTAATAGTACTTAATGGTGAGTTATCTCCAAAATCCCACGAGTAGTTTGTTGCACCGATACTATTATTATCGAATAGCACTTCAGTATTTAATGTTGTTAACACATTTTCTGATGGACTAAAAGCCGCAATTGGATATGCCTCAACACAAATTAAATCCGTTGATGTTAATGAATTCACACAGCCATTTGTTCCAGTAATCGTCAATGTTACATCAAAACAACCTGGTTGTGTAATTGTAGAGGAAACTGTACCTACTCCTGTCATCATATCACCATTACTAATGGACCATACTCCATTTACAGAATTAGCTGTGAGATTTGTAAAATTAACAGTTAAAGGCGTACAACCAATGTTAACATCCGGCATAAATGACACAATTGGAAGTGGTTTGATAACAACATCAACTTGGTCCGTACTAATACAACCTAAATTATCAGCTGTTACGGTATATGTATTCGTTACTGTCGGACTGAACGGAACACCATCAACTACTCCATTATCCCATGTTATTGGAACACCTAATGGATTCACAGCTGTCAAAGTTGTAATATCTCCAATACAAATAGATTGGTCTGGTCCCGCATCAATAGGTGGATAAACTGCAAGAATTGTAATAATTTGACTAACAAATATTTGATTTCCACAATCATCAGTTACCGAATATGTTCGTGTGATTTCTTCTAAGTTACAAACATTTCCATCTGAAACATCACTGACCCACGTAACAACCGGATTTGCGGTACAATTGTCAGATTCATTAATAACATCAGTAATATTTGGTGCAGGAACATTCATTGAACCTGGAACAGAAATATTAACAGGATTTGATGCAGTAGGATTTGTTACATCATTTACAACAATTGTTTGAGTGACATTAATTGAATTCCCACAATCATCAGTAACTGAATATGTTCTAGTAATAGTTTCAGGACAGGTATTTCCATCTGAAACATCAGAAACGAATGCTACAACAGGCAACATAGTACAATTGTCTGCTTCATTGGTGACTACAGAAACATTAGGAACTGGAACATCGCCAATACATTCAACATTTACAGCAATTGGATTGGAAGCAGTTGGATTGGTATCGTCATTTACTGTAATTGTTTGTGTAACATTTATTGAATTTCCACAATCGTCTGTAACGGTATAGGTTCGTGTAATAATTTCAGGACAGGTATTACCATCAGAAACATCACTTAGCCATGCAACTGCTGGAACGGAACAATTATCTAATTCATCTGTGACTACTAAAACATCAATTGGCACAGCCATTGAAGATAATAATCCTCCAAGGCATTGAATATTTATGGGTGCAGGATCCGATGCTGTTGGTACTGTAATATCATTTACAGTAATTGTTTGTGAAACTGTAATTATATTATTGCAATTATCAGAAACAGAGTACGTCCGCGTAATAATTTCTGGACATGTATTTCCATTTGAAACATCAGAAACAAATGTAACAGTTGCCGTTCCGCTATTATCAGCTTCATCAATCACGTCTAAAATATTCGGCAAAGGCACATCACCAATACATTCAACACTTAAATTAACAGGATTTGAAGCAGTAGGTAAAATCAAATCACTCACAATAATTGTTTGATTAACATTAATTGAATTACCACAATCATCAGTAACTGAATATGTTCTAGTAATAGTTTCAGGACAAGATAAACCATCTGAAACATCTGAAACGAATGCCACTATCGGAGATACAGTGCAATTATCAGCTTCATTAGTTACAACAGTTATATTAGGAACTGGAACCAAAGAAATTAATTGAACACTTACTCCTACAGGATTAGATGCTGTTGGATTAGTGATATCATTTACGATAATTGTTTGAGTAACATTGGTTGTATTTCCACAGTTATCCGTCACAGAATATGTTCGTGTAATCGTTTCAGGACAAGTATTACCATCTGAAAGATCTGAAACAAATACAACGATTGGAGTAACTGTGCAGTTATCAGTCTCATTTGTAACAACCAATGCATTTGGTACAGGAATATCCCCGATACATTCAACATTCACTGCTATAGGATTTGAAGCAGTTGGTGCAGTAACATCATTCACTGTTATTGTTTGAGTAACGATGGTAACATTACCGCAGTTATCAGTAATTGAATAGGAACGAGTTATTACTTCAGGACATGTGTTACCATCTGATACATCACTCACAAATGCAACTACTGGAACAGCAGTGCAATTGTCTGCCTCATCCGTTACAACCAAAATACTTGGTACTGGAACTTGTCCAATACATTGAACATTAACCGCAACAGGGTTTGATGCTGTTGGTGCCGTAATGTCATTTACAGTAATAGTTTGAGTAACGGTAA
Source organism: Chitinophaga pinensis (assembly GCA_945902745.1). Lineage (GTDB taxonomy): Bacteria > Bacteroidota > Bacteroidia > Flavobacteriales_D > Crocinitomicaceae > M0103. The sequence goes on from CAMDNE010000021.1 coordinate 47,269, forward strand.
TTACATTTCCACAAATATCCGTTACTGAGTATGTTCTTGTAACAACTTCTGGACACGTTAATCCGTTTGAAACATCACTTACAAAAGCAACAACCGGGACTCCTTGGTTATCTGCTTCATCCGTTACAACCAAAATATTTGGTACTGGCACATTAGCTATGCATTGAACATTCACCGCCACTGGATTAGATGCCGTTGGGAAAATAGGATCTGTAATTAATATTAAATGTATAACATTAATAGTATTTCCACATGCATCCGTTACACTATAGATTCTTGTTATTGTTTCCGGACATGCAGCTCCATCTGTGGATTCACTTACAAATGCCACAACAGGAACCGAACAGTTATCAGCTTCATCAATTACAACTAAAACATTC
>CAMDNE010000022.1 GCA_945902745.1 Chitinophaga pinensis
ACAAATGGGTGTATTGATAGTGTGATAATTCCACTTGTAATTAATCAAGCTCCAACTGTTGCTTTTACTGCAGCTGATGCCTGTGCGAGTGCACCGATTTCTTTCACGAATACAAGTGTAGTTGAAGCGCCTGCCACCTATTTATGGGATTTTGGGGATTTAACAAGTTCAATTCTGCCATTACCCGTTAAATTTTTCTCGAATATTGGCGTGCACACAATAACATTAACAGCAACGGCTGGAAATGGTTGTGTTAACACCTTGCAACAACAAATGAACGTAAATCCAAATCCTGTTGCTGCGATGAATGTTGGCCCAATGTGTATGGGCACTTATACCAGCTTGACAGACAACTCAACGATTGTATCTGGAAGTGTTGTATCCTCTTTGTGGATCTTAAATACGACAGATTCATTAACAGGGCCAACGAATAATTTTATCTTCAACAGTTTGGGACAACAACAGGTTGTGTTGCAAGTAACATCAGACATGGGCTGCACAGCAATGGCAAATCAATTTATCGATATTGTTGAAGAATTAGATGCAAGCTTTACTGCTTCTACTTCCATTATTGCTGCTGGTGAACCTATTACATTTACGAGCACAACACCAACATTGAGCATTGTGTCTTGGGATTTTGGTGATGGAAATTCGTTGAATTTTGTTTCCCCAACAACGTATCAGTATGGAAGTAATTATGTTGATTCTACTGTTACTGTGAGTATGTTTGTATCGAATGTTTTGGGATGCATGGATACTGCAACGATGCAAATATCGATTCAACCGATGCGTTTAGACCTGTCTCTTTCCAACTTGTATGTGCAAGATATCAATGGTTTTTATACAATCGGGATTGAATTGAAAAATGAAGGTTCAATAACGATTACACATGCTGATTTAAAGGTGCTTTTACCAGATGGCCCAGTGGCTTCAGAAGTTTGGAATGGGATTTTGATTCCTGGCGCAAGTGAAATTTACATTTTTAACTCAACAATAGATGCCTACATTCCAGGGGCGAATGGTGCGGAAGCTTTTTTATGTGCTACCGGTGTTGGTTTTGATTTGAATAACAATGCAGAAGTGTTTTTAGACAATAATAAAGTGTGTAAAAACCTTGTTGGAGAAGCCGTTGTATTATTGCCAATTTATCCAAATCCAGCAAGTAATAACGTAACAATTGAACTTTTGGTCACACTAGATGCTGATGTTTCGATTGAATTAGTGGATGCGCGAGGACGATTAATCAAAACAATATTGCCAACTCAATCTTTAGCAGCAGGACTCTATACGTATGATGTTGATATTTCTCAAATTCAAGCTGGAACTTATTTCGTAAGAATGAGAAATGGGGATGTTGATGCAATGAATAAATTGCTGATTACGAATTAAGGTTAGAGGAAACTAGACTGCTACAGGTGGTAGTCGAGATACCACCTATCTTGTTCCCTCCTCAAGGAGCGTAAGATTTTTTGAGTCTCCCCCTTTGGAGGGGGATTAAGGGGGAGGATGCAAAGATTCGTTTTTAATATCCAAAGTGATAAAAGCATGAGAATGGTAAAAATCGGATTCAATTTCATGTAAAGTCAAAGAAGAAAGTCCTCCCCCTTAGTCCCCCTCTTGAGGGGGAAAGATCCCACGAGTTTAATATCCAAAGTGATAAAAGCATGAGAATGGTAAAAATCGGATTCAATTTCTTGAAAAGCAAGAAAGAAAGTCCTCCCCCTTAGTCCCCCTCCAAAGGGGGAAAGCATGCACAAATCAATTTATTCTTGGGAATTTAGAATCTATTTTTGAAAAACGATTGATTGCTTTTTTACAAAAGATCAAATCTATGCTCTATGTTCTAACAGCGAAGCGGTCTATGCTCTCTTTACACATAATCCGCCATATCATCTTCCACTTTCTTAAAGTAAAATAGACCTGATACGAATAGAATTAAGATCATTGCGAAGGAAACATACATCAAGGAACCAGGGGCTTCTCCTCCAAATACTGCCCATCGAAAACCTTGAACAACTCCTGCAATTGGGTTTAAATAATAAATAGTTGCTGCCCATTTTGGTAATTGTTGCATTGCAAATTCAGCAGGGTAGGCGATAGGAGTGATGTACAACCCAATTTGCACCATAAAAGGTACAATGTGTTGAAAATCTCTGTAGCGCACGGTCAATGCGCTTAGCCAAATCCCAACAGCCAATGCTGCAATCATTCCGAACAATAAAAACACTGGAGCAAGCCAAACGTTGGCACTTGGAACAACACCATAATAGAACATCAAAATAATCATTATGACCAAAGAAATTGCTAAGTCAATTAATCCAACTGCAGCTTTAGAAAGTGGAATAATTAAACGTGGAAAGTAGATTTTTTTCACCATTCCTTGGCTCGCAATAATGGACGAACCAGCATTTGTCATTACGAACGAAAAATAGGTCCAAATCGTCATACCAGTCATTGCAAATAACAAATAAGGAATATCTGTTTTAACACCGACGAACTTACCGAAAACCAATGCTAAAATTGCTAATGTTACAACAGGTTGCAATAAGGCCCACAACATGCCAATAGTAGTTTGCGCGTAACGCACTCTAAAATCCCTCCACGTGAGTGTGATAAATAAATCCTTGTATCGGTACAACTCCTTGAAATCAGGAATAATACTAGAATGAGAAGCGTCAATTATTTTATGGTTGTTGGACACGAAGTTGATTTTTTAGTCATGTAAAAATAGGAATAATTTCTAAGTTTAAGATTACCTTCCGCCTCGACTATCGCTCGGCGTCCGGTTTCGACAGCAGGAGAGACATCGCTCTGTGTTGAGCCTGTCGAAATAAGCGATAGTCGGAGGGACATTGCTCTGTGTTGATCCTGTCGAAATAAGCGATAGTCGGAGGGACATCGAGCGATAGTCGAGATGCCACCTCCCTTACCGCGAAGCAGCGCCGAAGGCAATCCCTCCTCAAGGAGGGAAAGATCCCACAAACCAATTTATTCTTGGGAATTTAGAATCTCCCCCTTTGGAGGGGGATAAAGGGGGAGGATGCAAAGATTCTCTAAATCTACCCTTAATCCCCAAGACAGATTTTGATGATGCAGTAAATTATATGCTTCTGTTAGTTGGTGTTGTTGTTGTTGTTGTTGTTGTTGTGTCCTCCCCCCCTTAGTCCCCCTCCAAAGGGGGAAAGCATGCACGAATCAATTAATTCTTGGGATTGCTGAATCTATTTTTGAAAAACAAGAGTTTAGTGTCTTTACAAAAGATCAAATCTATGCTCTATGCTCTATGTTCTATCAGCGACTTGTACTGAGTTTATCGAAGTAAGCGGTCTATGCTCTAAATTCTAACCTCTATCCTCCAATTTCTTTTCCTTTTTCACCTGTTGCTCCTCAATATAATGCGCCGTTAATATCATTACTAAAAATGGCAAAACTGGTGCTTTGAAACGAACTAAAACACCAAATAGTATTGATGTAAAGCCTGCAAAAAAGGCAAGAATTAATGCGAAGAAAAATGCGAACACGAGAAATTCATGTTGACGGATTCGTTTAATGCGTTCTAAAATATGGCTATTCAAGAGAAATCTAAAAGTGAAAAACATCAAAACAGCACTTTCAATCCCGTTCAAGATCAACGAAAAACTCAAAGCTTCCCATATAAAAGGTCTGTAAAACCCTGCGATTACAACTTCTGGAAAAGCGGTAACCATTCCAATTGGACTATAATCCGTTATTCCAAGGTCATATCGTTTGGTACCATATGTTTTGTTGGTGGTCATATCCTTATTTATGACGGCAGCTTCGTTTAAAAATTCATCTGCAACAGTTGTTTGAAAGAATATGATAATGGCACTTACCCCTATCGTAGTAATAAAAAGTCTAAGTGTAAATCTTTCAAAATTTCGGTTTTCAAATTTTTTAGCTAACCGGGCGCTATATGCAAATAGTAAGGGCACTAACAAAGTGACAAGTATGAATGAGCGTACTTGTATGATCACAAAAACACAAACCAAGAGATAAATCCAATTTTTTAATTTTCGTTTTTTTTCCTTTGACAGAATGATAAAGAGGTTATGCAGAAAATAACAAATTGCTACGAAAACGACAGTGTCCTTTGAAATACCACCACACCAAAAGCTTAACGAAGGAATAAAGAAGATAGCTAAAGCCAAATGCCAGTCCTTATGCATTTTAAAACTTCTTGCCAATTCAAACAATCTCCAAGATGCATTAAAGGAGATATATGCAAAAATAATTGACATCAATATATAGCCTTTGAAGGTGAAAAAGGTAAAAAAGGAGGCTATCTTACTAATGAAAAAACTTTCTGATTCATCGTATATATGACTATCAGGATATCCTGTAATGAGATTAAAGTTTTTATAGAGCGTTCTTCCTTCGTCTGATCGATAGATTTCTTCAAAATACCCAAATGGATTTTCCCAAAATAAGTGGTTTAATTTTACCGCACCATCCCAAAAACCTATGGAATCTCCACCAGCACCGTAGGAAACAATGTAAAAAATGGCATTTGCCATTACAAAAAGCACCTTAAAAGAAAATGCTGGGATGTAGTATTTGTAATAGTCCAATTGATGATTCCTGCGCTTTCTCAGATATAAAATAATCAATAAAACAGCAATACCTAGAAGTGTAGAAAGTATATCTAATGGTGTAAAGAAGGTATAGTTTTTATCAATAAGAAACGGAGCATCATTCATTGATGAGAATTTGTTTTTTCAAAAATACATTTTTTTCTAGAGAATAGACTTGGAGTTTAGAACATAGAGAAGATTTGGGTAATGTAAAATAGTGTTTTCGAATCTCCCTCTCCAAAGGGGGAAAGCTCCCACGAATCAATTTATTCTTGGGGATTTAGAATCTCCCCCTTTGGAGGCGTCGCCTTGAGTTTATCGAAAGGGGATAAAGGGGGAGGATGCAAAAGATTCTTTAACAATCAAAAAGGGATAAAGGGGGAGGATGCAAAGATTCTTTAACAATCAAAAAGGGACAAAGGGGGAGGAAGCAAAGATTCTCTAAATCTACCCTTAATCACCAAGACAGATTTTGATGATGCAGTAAATTATATGCTTCTGTTAGTTGCAGTTTTTGTGTGTCCTCCCCCTTAGTCCCCCTCCAAAGGGGTAAAGCATACACGCACCAATTTATTCTTGGGAATTTAGAATCTATTTTTGAAAAACAAGAGTATAGTGTCTTTACAAAAGATCAAATCTATGCTCTAACAGCGACTTGTACTGAGCTTGTCGAAGTAAGCGGTCTATGTTCTAATTTCTATTCATGGTGATACGGTTCTCCTTTCAAAATAGTCATTGCGCGGTACAATTGTTCGAAGAAAATCATGCGCACCATTTGGTGTGAAAAGGTCATTGAGGACAAACTTATTTTCCCTGCAGCGGCAGCATATACTTCATCTGAAAAACCATAGGCGCCGCCAACTATAAATGCAATTGCTTTTCCTCCAGAATTAAATTTCTGTTGCAGAAATTGGGAGAATTGAACGGAAGAATACATTTTGCCATGTTCGTCTAAAAGAATGATACTATCGCCTTGTTGAATTTTAGATAGTATTTCTTTTCCTTCTTGCTCCTTGATTTGCTCGAAAGTAAGTTTCTTGGCATTCTTGAGATCAGGAATTTCAATCCGTTCAACAGCAACATAATGTTTCAAGCGTTTCAAATATTCGCTTTCTCCTTCTTCTAAAAAAGATTTCCCAGTTTTTCCTATGCAAATGAATTTAACTTTCACGGTGTAAATATAATTAGAGGATAGAAGATAGAGGTTAGAAGTTAGATTTATAATTCAACGAATCAATTTATTCTTGGGAATTTAGGATCTATTTTTCAAAAAGGATTGTGGTTAATTTATAGCAGGAGTTTTCGAATCTCCCCCTTTGGAGGGGGATAAAGGGGGAGGATGTAAAAAATTCTTTAATAATCAAAAAGGGAAAAAGGGGAGTGGCTTAAAGCTTAGTTTTTAGGCATTAAATTCTCATTATTTTCACGAATGAACCACCTCCCTTGATCCCTCCTCAAGGAGGGAAAGATCCCACAAATCAATTTATTCTTGGGATTGCTGAATCTACTTTTGAAAAACAAGAGATAAGTGTCTTTACAAAAGATCAAATCTATGCTCTATGTTCTAACAGCGCAGCGGTCTATATTCTATTTTTAAAAAAAGGCACTATTTTTGCTTGTTTCAAAAACAAAAAAAATACAAAATGGGTTTTCTTTATGTTTTTTTAACATCTATCATCTTGTCTCTGACTGCACAAAGTGATATTCCATATTCAAGTATTGAAAAGGCTTTTATTTCGAATGATGCGAGTGATATTGTTGCTTTAGGGAAGGATAAAATGTTGATTAATATTCTTGGAAAAGAAGGCGCATATAGCCAATCGCAAGCCAATTTAGTTTTAAAAGATTTCTTCACGAAAAAACCTGGTTCAACATTTAAATTCATTTTCAAAGGCAAAGAATCTACAGATGGGTCTTTTGCAATTGGAACCTATGATAGTAAAGGAGAAAGTTACCGTGTGACATTACATTTCAAAAAAATTGGAGCTGATTTCAAAATTGAAAGTTTGATTATCGAAAAAGCATAAATCCATAGTTGCGAGTTACAAGTTGAAAAAATTGCTAGTTGCTAGTTACAAGTTGATTGGGAATAAAACATATCCTACTGGTTCAAAAACTAGTAATTTATAATTAGCAATTAATAACTTTCAATTGGTTCAAAAACTAGTAATTTATAATTAGCAATTAATAACTAATAATAATAGAGTTCCTCTTCTTACCTTTGCCTCATGATAAATGAAATAATCGATAATGCTTTATTGGAGGATATTGGAGAAGGCGATCATTCCACACGTTCATGCGTTCCTGAAGCTGCACAAGGAAAAGCTCATTTGCTTGTTAAAGAAGACGGAATTCTTGCTGGAGTTGAATTAGCTGAAATTATTTTTCATCGATTTGATCCTACCTTGAAACTTGAAATCTTACTGAAAGATGGTACTCCTGTGAAAAAGGGTGATATCGCTTTTTATGTTTCAGGAAGTTCCCGTTCAATTTTATCCACTGAAAGATTAGTACTTAATTTCATGCAACGAATGAGTGGTATCGCTACTCAGACAAATAAAATAGTTGCGATAATTGAAGGTTGTAACACCAAATTATTAGACACACGTAAAACAACACCTGGCATTCGTTACATGGAAAAATGGGCTGTTCGAATTGGTGGTGGTTACAATCACCGATTTGCGCTGTACGATATGATCATGCTAAAAGACAATCATGTCGATTACGCTGGTGGAATTATTCCAGCAATCCAGCGAGCAAACGAATATCTAAAAGAGAACAATAAAGACCTCAAAATTGAAATCGAAGTGCGCAATGAAACGGAATTAACTGAAGTCTTATCTATTGGAGGAGTTGATCGGATCATGCTTGACAATTTTACGCCCGAACGCATCTCAAAAGTTTTACCGTTAATCCCATCTCAATACGAAACAGAAGCATCGGGAGGAATTACTATGGATAATATTCGTGCTTTTGCAGAAACGGGAATCCAATTTATTTCTGTCGGAGCCCTAACTCATTCGGTTAAAAGCTTAGACATGAGCCTTAAGGCTACTTTTGTATAGGTTTTTTCTTAGTTACAAGTTGCTAGTTACAAGTGTTGAGTTTACAACTGATAGTTTATAGTTGGGTTTTCTATGTGTACTATGTGGTTTAAATTTGAGTGATGAGTGTTGAGTGTTGAGTTTACAACTGATAGTTTATAGTTGGGTTTTCTATGTGCACTATGTTCCTATGTGGTTTAAATTTGAGTGATGAGTGTTGAGTGTTGAGTTTAGATCTGATAGTTTATAGTTAGGTTTTCTATGTGCACTATGTTCCTATGTGGTTTAAATTTGAGTGTTGAGTGTTGAGTGATGAGTTTACAACTGATAGTTTATAGTTAGGTTTTCTATGTGTACTATTTACCACTTCGACAAGCTCAGTACATCGCTATGTGGTTTAAATTTGAGTGTTGAGTTTTTAACTAGCAACTCGCAACTAAATAACTCGCAACTATTCTAAAGCTCATCATCCAACAGATCACTTTTCTCAGAAGTACTTCCATCAATTTTTGGAGTATAAATAAATGAAACACCTACAATCGTCATTCCACCAATTATGATGTAAAAAGCGAATGGCCAATGCATAATCATTGCTGCGAGGCCAATGAATACGATTAAACTGCCTAACCAATAGAAAAAGTTAAAGTTTACATCATGTTTACCGAATCGGAAGGAAAGTAAGTTTAAGAGGATAGCACTTGAACCTACAATTAAAAAAATCAATTTTGCAATCGATTTAGGAATCAAATTAGCACCAATATTCGTAAAAAGCACAATTGCCATTAAAAAAGAAATTCCGAAACAAATTGCTGCAATGCGTTTTAAGATCATGAGGTAAATATAGTAAAACGAAAAGACGAATTGTAAAAATCGTTAAGTTTTATAGTGCTCCAAAACCAGATTATAATTAAATTACTATTTTCACCACTAGTGAGGGAATTACATCCTGGAAAATTTAAAAGTATCATGAAGAGTAGACTAATAATTATCGGTTTAATAATTTGCCAATTTTCATTTTCACAAAGTGAATTGGATAAAGTTGTGAATGGCTCCTGCGCTTGTATCACCGAATCTACTGCGGATGTTTTTGATTATGATAGTTATTTGAGTTTAATTATGGACTGTGCTTCACCTTTGATTATTCAAAATACCAATGAGTTAGCAAGAGAATTAGGAATCACTGAAAAAGATGAAATGGTAGCAATCGAACAAATTGGATCGAAAGTAGGTGAGAGGTTGGTGGTTGAATGTGAACGATTTACTGAACTAACATTTAAAATTCTTGGCGAAGATTCTGAAATGATGAACGATGTAATTGAAGAAATTAAAGAAGATGAAACGGAAGATTTTTTGATAGAACAAGGAACAATTCTCTCCATCTCAAATGAGATTCCATGTCTTATCACAATGAGAAATTCTCAAGATGAAACGTTGAATTTTTATTGGATGGAACCTATAAATATCAATGAACAATTTGTAACAAATCCCGATTCTTTAAAAGGTAAAAAAGTAATGATTGTTTTTTATTTAGGAGAAGTTTATAATCCTAAAATAGGAGCATATCAAGCACGAAAAATTTTGTCAGAATTAACAGTTGAATAGTTATACTAAATTCTAAAGTAATTCTTTGAAGAAAAATCAGTGCATCTCACTTTGTGGCTGCCTTTGGCGGTGTGGCTTATTAATTTTTTATTTAGCCTTTGACAAACGTGCATTTTTGTAAGTATGAATGTCTAACAAGAAATCACTGTCTTCTTCCAATTTATTTCCAATTACAACTATTGACGCCCCAGCAGTATGGCAATTTTGAATTTGATCAATGAAGAAAAATCAGTGAATCTGTGGCTTATTAATTTTTTATTTAGCCTTTGACAAACGTGCATTTTTGTAAGTATGAATGTCTAACAAGAAATCACTGTCTTCTTCCAATTTATTTCCAATTACAACTATTGATGCCCCAGCAGTATGGCAATTTTGAATTTGTTCAATAGTTTTGATTCCACCACCAATAATGATCGGAAGATTCAATTCCCTGATACTTGAAATAATATCAACCGGTACAGAATATTTTGCTCCACTCCCTGCATCCAAATAAAGAACTTTTTTACCTTGTAATTTTCCTGCAATTGCAGTATTCTTGACGATTGAGATTTTATCTCTAGGAATTGGTGTTGTTTGACTAACATAAGCAACAGAAGACTGCGTTCCACCATCAATTAATAAATAAGCCGTTGGAATAATTTCTATATCCATTTGGCTCAATTCAGCTGCTGAATCAATATGATGTCCTATTAAATAATCCGGATTTCTACCGGATAATAAACTTAAATACAACAAACCATCTGCCTTGGGAGAAATTTGGTTGGACGAACCTGGAAAGATAATAAGCGGAATAGTAGAATGCTCTTTTATGAAATCAACCGTTAAGTTGAATTGAGCCCGAGTGACGGTGCTTCCTCCAATAAAAATAAAATCAATTCCAGCGAATGCAGCTTTTTTTAAAAGTTCCAACAAAAAAGGACCATTATCCGATTTTTCAGGATCAATTAATACAGCAATTGAATTTGATTTGGAAGCTATAGCGTTTAAAATAGTCATGGTTCTATTTTACATGAATCACTGCTGACACAAATAATTAAGTCATTTCGAACAAATGTAGTTAATTCAACTTTAATTTTTTCATCTGGATTAATTATTGTCCCTGACCAGTGATTTGCAGCAACTTTATCGATCAACAAATCTGTCTTGAATATAATTTGTTTTCTTCCGGCTAACTTATATAGTACTTCCTTTAACGACCAAGCTGTAGTCATTTCATCTTCCGAAGCCACATCCAGCTCGGCAATTTCATTATTAGAAAGAAATTTTGGAAATAGTTTTTTCGCCTTGTTGCGCTTTGGTTCTAAATCTAATCCGATTTTAAAATCTTTACAAAGAGCGATACCAACCACTCCAGGAGCATGACTTATAGAAATGAAACCTTCGTTCTCTATATAAGGTGCTCCGTGCTCATCATAATGAATATGTTCAAAGCCAAATAAGCGATGGCGAAGAATTCGTGTTGCAACAAATTCACATTGCCGTTTTATATTGGTAAAAGAAAAATAACGTTCCCTTTCCTGATCAGTTAAATTGTCTAAATAATCGGAAGGAATAAATGCTTTATAATGCATTAAATGCACTTCAATTTTTTTTAAATGTATATTTTCTTGGATAAACGGCACTGCTTAGAATTTTTACAAAAAAACGAAATTTTATTAACATTCGTTAGACTTGTATAAAAACATTGAAAATGAGACAAAAACTATTATTTTAAAAGTTAAATACATCTAATTTTGTTAATGAAAGTTAATCTAATGTTATTTAATTTTATTTAACATTAGTGTATTGAAAATGTTTTTTTCTATATTTACCAGCTTTCTTGCAACAAAATAGTTTGAAATTTAAACTGTACTTATGTTACGAAAACTTAACTTGTTATTAATAGGTGTCTTATTCACAGTCACTTATAGTTTTTCCCAAACGGGAATGGGTTCTATAAAAGGGACGATTAAAGATGGAGACACGAAACAACCAATAGCTTTTGCTAAAGTAGTCTTGTTTCAAGGTGGAAGCGTTAGAGGTGGTGCTACATCAGATTTTGATGGTAAATTTCAAATTAATTCAATTAATGCTGGGGTTTATGACATTGAAGTAAGAAATGAATCTGAAGGATATCAACCAACTTCTCTTACAGGAGTAATTGTTTCTTCTGATAACATAACATTCTTAGATGATTTAACTATTGCCAAAGCAAAAGAAGCAAAGGAAATTCAAGAAGTTAAGATTGTAGCTTACCGTGTACCTTTAATTGATAAAGATGGTGGTGCTTCAGGAGCAACAATCACACGAGAAGATATTGCTCGTTTACCAGTTCGTTCTGCTGCAGGTGTGGCATCAACAGTTGGTGGAGTTAATTCGGATGAAGGTTCAGGTGAGATTTCTGTACGTGGTTCTCGTTCTGACGGTACTTACTTTTATATTGATGGAATCAAAGTACGTGGTTCTGCGAATCTTCCGAAATCTTCTATTGAAGAGGTTACTGTAATCACAGGAGGTATTCCAGCAAACTACGGTGATGCAACTGGTGGTATCATTTCCGTTACTACTAGAGGGCCTTCTGCAAAATATTTCGGTTCGTTGGAAGCAGTTTCTTCTGGACTTTATTTTAAAGGAAAAGATCCAGATGGGTATGATGGTAAAGTATTTGGTTTAGATAAATTCGGATATAACCTTGTTGAAGGAATGTTCTCAGGTCCTTTATGGATGCAAAAAGATTCACTTGGAAATAAAATTAAGCCACGTTTAGGTTTCTTGATTTCTGCCAATTTAACTGACCAATTAGATAGTCGTCCATTAAAAGGTGGTAGCTATAGAATTAAAAAAGATGTTCGCGATTCATTATTAGCAAATCCATTACGTCCAACTTCAACTGGTCAAGGTACATATAGTAATGCACAATTTTTAAGAAAATCAGATTTTGAAAACACTCCTTGGAGAATGAATGCTCGAAGTACAGTAATTTCAGCTCAAGGAAAAATTGATGTTAATACGGGTCCAACTGTCAATTTAACATTTGGTGGTTCTTTGAACTACAGCAATAGCAATAATTATTCTTATTCTAATTCACTTTTGAATTTTGGTAACACTGGTGTTTCTAAATCATTAGACTGGAGAGTATTTGGTCGTTTAACGCAACGTTTTATAAATGATACTGAAGGAAGTGCTTCAAAATTAAAATCGTTTGTGTATTCATTAATGGTGGATTTCACAAAAACAAAAGATGATACGTACGATCCAAACCACAAGTACAATATTTTTAATTATGGACATGTAGGTACATTTACAACATCAAGAACTCCAAGTTATGAATTTGATAAGGATAAATTGATGTATATCCATAATGGTTTCCGAGATAATGAAGTAAGATTTTCTCCTTCAGAAACAAATGCTCAGTTAGCTGCAATTACTACTCAGTATTATGATATTTATGCTAATTCACCTGATGGAAATTATAATAATCTTTTCCAAATTCAACAAGGTAACGCACTTAGAAATGGTGATGTACCTGGTAGTGTTTATGGTATTTGGAATAATATCGGTTCCCCTTACAACTATTTTGGGAAAACTGAAACAGATCAATTACGTGGAACAGGTTCTTTTGCAGTAAATGTTGGTGATCATTCAATTTCTTTTGGATTTGAATTAGAGCAACGTTGGGATAGAGGTTGGACAGCTGGAGCTAATGGCCCTACTGGAATTTGGTCAATTGCACGTCAATTAACAAATTTCCATATTAGAGAATTAGACATGAATAGCGGTGTAGTTTCAGATTCTGGTTCGTTCAAGGCAATTACGTATAACCGTTTAAATACTGGTAATGCTCATAATGAAACAACAAGTAATATTGATTATAATCAAGATGGTGTTATAGGAAGTTATGGTGGTCAAGAGAATAGTGATCAACAATCATTCTTTGATTACAATTTAAGAAACTATTTACACGACGAAGGATTGATATCTACTGGTGGTGAAGGGTCAGAATATATTGACATTGACCAATATGACCCAAGTATCTATACATTTGATATGTTCTCTCCAGACGAATTATTGAACAGTGGTAATTCATTTGTCTCTTATTGGGGTTATGACCATACTGGTAAAAAAGTATCAGGTCAAACAGATATCAATAAGTATTTTAATGAATTTGACAAAAACGGAAATTACAAAAGATTTGTTGGAGCATTTCAACCTACATATATTTCAGGATATATTATGGATAAATTTGCATTCAATGACTTAGTATTTAACGTTGGTGTGCGTGTCGATGTATTTGATGCGAATCAACCAGTTTTGAAAGATCCATACTTATTTTATAATGCTCATACAGTAGCAGAAGCAAAAGATATGGTTGCGAATGATGCAACACAATATGCTTGGGTTAAAATTCCTGAAGCAATGGGTGATGATTATACTGTTTATGTAAATGATGTAAATAATCCATCTGCAATTAATGGTTTCCGTGTTGGTAACAATTGGTATGATGCTGAAGGAATTCAAGTAGAAAATCCAAAAGTTATTGAAGGAGCAACAGGTATTCAACCATGGTTGTTAGATCCGTCTCAAGAAACACCAAATGAAACAGCTTTTGAAGATTTTAAAGCGGCAGTTAATGTTATGCCTCGTATCGCATTCTCATTCCCTATTTCTGATGAGGCATCTTTCTTTGCGCATTATGACATCTTAACAAAACGTCCTACTTCTGGTGCTCGTTTTGATCCATTCCAATATCAGTTTTTGACAAATAACACGAAAAACAATTCTAATTTGAAGCCTGAAACAACGGTTGATTATGAAATTGGTTTCCAACAAGTGTTGTCTAAAACATCTTCATTGAAAATTTCAGCATTCTACAGAGAACAAAGAAATAATGTTCAATTAATCAATGTTTTTGATGCATATCCTCAAACATACAGTACGTTCGGTAACCGAGATTTCGGAACAGTAAAAGGGATGACTGTATCTTATGATATGAGAAGAACAGGAAATTTGAGAATGACTGCGAATTACACATTACAGTTTGCTGATGGTACTGGATCTGACGCGACATCTGCATCAAGTTTAGTGAATGCTGGATTACCTAATTTACGTTATTCAGCTCCTTATGATTATGACCAACGTCACGCATTTGCAATCACAATGGATTACCGTTATGGTGAAGGTGCTAATTACAACGGACCAGTAATTAAAGATTTCAATTTACTTGAAAACACTGGATTAAATATCGTTTCTAATATTTATTCAGGTTCACCATACTCATCTCAAACGTTTATCACAGATGCTGGGATTGGAAATATGGCAGCAGGACAAAACGGAACAATAAATGGATCTCGTTTACCATGGTCTTACAGATTGGATTTGCAATTAGATAGAACATTTAATTTGGAGTTCGGTAAAGATGATGCGAAGAAGAAAACAACATTCTTGAACGTATATATCCGTGTTACAAACATGTTGAATCAATCAAATTTATTGAATGTTTATAGAGCAACTGGTAACTGGAACGATGATGGTTATTTAGCTGCTGCAGCAAATCAAACATCAATTCAAAATCAATTAGATGAGCAATCATTTAGAGATTATTACACAATGAAAATTCAAAATGCTTTTAATATTAGTTCACCAAGAACTATTCGTTTGGGTATTAAATTTGATTTTTAATTCATAATAGAAAACAATTATGGCAAAGCAACTAATAACAGTTATTCTAGGAATATCAATTTTTTGGTCTAATAGTGCACTTTCGTATCTAGGACCAAACGATAAGCCAGGAAAAGTTAGTACGCAAGTATTGAAGGGTGCAAATTGTGCACCATCAGCAGCGAAACTAATTATGCAATTCAATGATGTTAAAGCATTGATCGAAACGGGAGGAAGTATGTTCCAAAACAGAGCGGCAGCTGTGGCTTCTTACGAAGTTCCTAAAGGAAGTGGATTAAATGCCATCTTCGCAGGTGCACTTTGGATGGGTGGTACAGATGTAAATGGACAGTTGAAATTGGCAGCTTTACGTTATCGTGAAGGAAATGATTTTTGGCCTGGTCCGTTAACCGTGACACCAAATAGTGGAACTTATAATCCATTGTATCCAGTAGGGGATGATGTAGTTCGTGATTTTGGTGAGGCAAATATTGACCCTGATCAGTGTATAGCGTATGATCAATTTTATACAATTCGAAAAGCGGAAATAGTACGTTATAGTATTTGGTGGGAATGTACTAATGGTTTAACGACTGATGGTTGTGATGATATTACAGAACCAACTGCTGATGAATTAAATCGTATTTATGGGTGGCCAGCTCATGGAGATGTTTCTAGAGGACAAGATTATTTCTTAGCTCCTTATTATGATAGAAACGCTGACGGTGTTTACAATCCACAACTTGACGGAGATTATCCTTGGTATGATGATATCATGGGTAGAGACGATATCGAATGTGGTGTTGATAGAAGAATTTCTTTATTCGGAGATGAGACGCATTGGTGGGTTTTCAATGATAAAGGGAATATTCACACGGAAACTCAAGGTGATCCAATTGGAATGGAAATTCGTGCTCAAGCATTCTCTTTTGCAACAAGTGATGAAGTAAATAGAATGACTTTCTATAACTATGAATTGATCAATAGAGGAACACAAACATTGTATGATACCTATTTTGCACAATACTTAGATGCAGACGTTGGAAATTATAATGATGATTATGCTGGTTGTGATGTATCGAGAGGTTTAGGATACATGTACAACGGTGATTTAGTGGATGAAACAAATGGTGGTAAACCAGGTTATGGAGAAAATCCACCTGCAATAGGATGTGATTTCTTTGAAGGTCCATATCAAGATGCAGATAATATTGATAATGTTGGTCCTTATTTTAATGAGGTTACGCAACTTAATGTGGTTCCTTCAGTATTAGAAGCAATTGCTGGTAAAGGAATTGTTTATAAAGGTGTAGGTATTGGATATTCAGATGGTCTTGTGGATAATGAGCGATTTGGTATGAGACGTTTTACATATTACAATTCTACAGGTGGAGCAGCACATAGTGATCCAACAACGGCTGCAGCATATTATAACTACATGAACGGAGAATGGGCGAATGGTTCTGAAATGTTCTACGGTGGAATGGGATATGATGGCTCAAGTGGTGTACAAACTGTACCTACAGATTACATGTTCCCAAGTGATTCAGATCCATTGAATTGGGCAACAGGTGGTGTTGATATGACTGGTCTTTTTCCAAATGGATGGGATGAATCTACAAATAACAATGCTCCTGGAGATAGAAGATTTGTTCAATCTGCTGGACCATTTATTTTGAAGCCTGGTGCTGTAAATAATATTACTGTTGGTATTGTATTCGGTAGAGGTTCAGATGGTGATTTGTTTTCTTCAGTTGAGGCAATGAAAAGAGCGGATACAAAGGCGCAAGCGTTGTTTGATGCATGTTTTAAAATTTTAGATCCTCCCTCAGCTCCTAAATTAACAATTCAAGAATTAAACAATGAGTTGATTCTTATGATTGAAAATCCTTATGGAAATAATTATAAGGAGCAATATGCTGAAGAGGATGAAATTAACATTACAGATCCTACTCTTGATAGATTTTTTAGATTTGAAGGTTATCAGATTTATCAATTGGCTAGTGAAGAAGGTTCTGTAGCTGATATTACAGATCCTAATTTAGCGCGGTTAGTTGCACAATGTGATATTAAAAATGACATAAGCCGAATCGTAAATTTTGAATTTGATGAAGCTTTAGGATATGCAATACCTGTTGAGAAAGTAGATGGTGAAAATAAAGGATTGAGACATTCTTTTCAAATAAAAGAAGATGCTTTTGCTCAAGGGGTTAGAACGTTAGTTAATCATAAAACCTATTACTTTGTAGCAGTAGCATATGCATTTAACGAGTTTAAGAAATATGTTCCTACCGATCCATTGAACTTAGATGGACAAAAATTACCGTATATTTCATCTCGTTTGAGTTATGATGGTACTGCTGTAAAATCTGTTTCGGCAATTCCACATAATCCTTCTCCTGAATTTGCTGGTACAAATCAACGTATCGGATACGGTTCATCCCCTCGAATCACTCGATTAGATGGTCATGGAAATGGTAATAGATCTTTAGAGTTTACAAGTGCTACATTGAGTAACATCTTGAACAATGGATTTATGGAAAATCCAGAATATGAATATGGTGGTGGACCAATTAATGTTAAAGTTGTGGATCCATTGAATTTAGTTGATGGTTATTTTGAGTGTAAATTCAAAGATTATACGGCTTCAAATTGGAATGCTGCGGATACAGCTAGTTGGGTTATCTACCGTTATACTGCTAAAAATGGTGATTTTATAGATTCTGTTACTTCTGAAGCAACAATCGCAATGGACAATGAACAAATTATACCTAAATGGGGTGTATCAGTTCAAATTCATCAAGAGAAGTATTTGGGTGCGGGAAGTCAATACGAACGTACTACATCGATTATAGACGCATCAATTGAATTTGCTGATTCTTCAAAACGTTGGTTAAGTTTGGTGCCAGATAATGACGCTTTTTACCCTACAAACTGGGTGCGTTCAGGAGATTTTACACCTGGAACAGATCCAAATCTTGATCCATATGATTGTAGACCGGACCTTTTACCTTATTTGAATCCTTGTAATTACAAAGATGAGTCTGGTCAAGATCCTGATAAGCTTTTCTCCAAAATATTAGGAGGAGGAATTGCACCTCACAGAATGGTTGGATATCAAGCTGATTATATGCCTATGGCTTATTTTAATACAACCTCACCTGGATCGTATAAAAACAATGCATCAATCAGTTTCTTGCCAAGTGTAAATATTGTTATTACAAGTGACAAATCACTTTGGACACGTTGCCCAGTTATTGAAATGGGAAGAACACCTGCTTTAAACGTTGGTGGTGCAGCTGCAGGAGCAATGAGAAAAAGTGCAAGTGTAGACAAAAATGGTAATCCGGATGGAACAGGAACTGGTATGGGTTGGTTCCCAGGCTATGCAGTTGACTTAGAGTCTGGTGCGCGCTTATACTTGTCTTTTGGAGAGAATTCATTCCTTGCTGCTGAACATGGAGCAGATATGATGTGGAATCCTTCAGATCGTTTTAGTGATGACATTGGTACTCCATTAATGGGAGGTGTGCACCCTGTATTCGTTTATAGTTATAAGCAATTAACGATAAATAATTTTACAGCTGGATATGATTTCCCTGCTTATGATAAGAATAGTGCAGAAGGAAATGGTGGAAATGCTCTTTATCAAAAAATGTTAAGTGTTGAATTAAACAATCCTTCAGCTAAAAGAGAATTATATGGCAGTTTATCTTGGATTGCTTATCCAATGTTGCAAGTAGGACAAACGATTAATTCTACTGATGTTACTATTAAATTAAGAATTAATAAGGAGTATAAAAACTTTGTTGGTTCTGGTGAAAATGGTGGCAAGCCAATGTACTCTTGGTCTATGGATGACATTTCAACGCTTGAAGCTAGTCAAGATGAAAGAGTGGACGCTCTTAAATTGATTAATGTTGTGCCAAATCCTTATTATGCTTTTTCTGAATATGAAAGAACACGATTGGACACGAGAGTTAAAATCACGAATTTGCCACAAATTTGTACTGTTAGAATTTATACCGTAAATGGTAAGTTAGTTCGAACATTCAAAAAAGATAGTGAAGTAACTTCAATTGATTGGGATCTAAACAACAGTAAGGCAATTCCAGTCGCTGGTGGTGTATATTTGATCCATGTTGAGGTTCCTGACGTTGGTGAAGTCATATTGAAGTTCTTTGGAGGAATGAGACAAGTTGACACACAAGGTATTTAATTGACTTTTAATATTTTTGAAATGAAAAATAGTATGATATCTATAAAAAGTGTTCTTTTCGTTGGAGCGACATTATTCAGTATGACATCTTTCGCTGGTAATGAAGATCGAGTTGGTTCTGCTGGAGCGACGCAATTATTGGTAAATCCTTGGGCGCGCAGTGCGGCTTTAGGAGATGCTGGAGTTGCTTCTTCTAATGGTTTAGAAGCTACCTTTCTAAACATTGCTGGATTAGCTACTCTGGATAAAACTCAGATAAAATTCAATTATAGCAATTGGATGGGCAATGCAGGAATTTCTTTTAATTCTGCTGGTATTGCTCAAAGAGTTTCTGAATCTGATGTGATTGCAGTTAGCATTCAATCAATGAATTTTGGTGATATTCCAATTACAACAGTTGCAAATCCAGAAGGAAATATTGGTTTCTTTTCTCCAAGAGCGACAATTTTCAATATTGGTTATGCTAGATCATTTTCAGCTTCTATATCTGGAGGAATAAATTTTAAAATTATTTCTGAAAATATTTCGAATTTGAAAGCGTCAGGAATGGCAATTGATGCTGGAATTAGATATGTTACTGGTGAACGTGATCAAATTAAATTCGGAATCGCTTTGAAAAATGTTGGTCCTACAATGAGATACAAAGGAGATGGTTTAACCCAACAAGTGAGTTACAATTCAACTAGTATCATCGCATCATTGGATGAAAGATCTGCAACTTTTGAAATGCCTTCTTTACTATCAATTGGTGGTTCTTATGATTTTATTATTAATGAAAATAATAAGTTGAACTTAGCAGCAACATTTACGGCTAATTCTTTTTCAAGAGATCAATATCGTTTAGGTCTTGATTATGCAATGACTGGTGAAAAGGTAGCATTCAATTTGAGAGCTGGATATGTTTACGAAAAGTTTCTATTCTCTGCGGAAAACAGATCGAATGCTTTAGTAGGTCCAACGGCTGGTTTTTCTGTTGACGCGTTAGTTGGAGAAAACAAAAGCGCATTAGGAATTGAATACGGTGTAAGATTTGCTGGTATATTTGGTGTTATTCATACAATTGGTGCTACTATCAGTTTGAAGTAAACCTAAATTTATATATATTTGTTATTCAAGAGAGTCCTAAGGGCTCTCTTGTTTTTGTTTAGTATAAAAGGATTAAATCATTTAGAATGTCACAAATAAGTTATTATACAGCGGAAGGATTAAAAAAATTGAAAGACGAATTGCATGAAATGAAAACGGTGCAACGACCTTCTATTTCTAATCAAATTGCAGAAGCCCGTGATAAAGGCGATTTATCAGAGAATGCTGAATATGATGCTGCAAAAGAAGCTCAAGGTCTGTTAGAAATGAAAATTGCTAAGTTAGACTCGATTGTAGCTTATGCTCGTGTAATTGATAATACCAATATCGACAATTCGAAAGTATTTATCCTTTCGAAAGTGAAAATTAAGAATATTGCGAACGGAATGGAAATGGAATATATGCTTGTTGCTGAAAATGAAGCAAGCTTAAAAGACAAGAAAATTTCTATTGACTCTCCAATTGGAAAAGGCTTGTTGGGTAAAAAACAAGGCGAAATTGCTGAAGTTCAAACTCCGAATGGAATTATTCAATTCGAAATTGTTGACATATCACGATAATGAGTTCGATATTTACTAAAATAGTTCTTGGTGAAATACCTTGTTACAAAGTGGCTGAAAATGATAAGTTTTTAGCTTTTTTGGATATTACACCAATTAAAAAAGGACATGTTTTAGTAATTCCAAAGAAGGAAGTAGATTATATTTTTGATATTGAGGATGAGTTGCTTTCTGAAATGATTGTGTTTGCTAAAACCGTCGCAATCAAAATGAAAAAAATCCTTCCATGTAAAAAAGTTGGAGTAACAGTAATCGGTTTGGAAGTTCCACATGCTCATATTCACTTGGTTCCAATGAATGTTTTGCATGATATGAATTTTACAAATTCCAAATTGAGTTTTGAAAAGTTGGAATTTGAAGATTTAGCCAATCAGTTATTTAATGCATAGCAATGTTTTGGTTTAATTATTGTCAATTGATTGTAATTAATTGTAATTAATAGTAATACTTAAGTGAAATCACAGTTACAATATAAATTTTTAAGTCTTGTTTTCTTCATTCTACTAGGAGGAAAAGTTTTGGCTGTTGAACCACCTTTAAATATTCTTTTTATTGGCAATAGCTTCACGCACATGAACAGTATGCCTAAAATGTTTGATCGAATAGCGACATCGAACAAGCAAAAAGTTCATGTTGAAATGAGTGCAAAAAGCAATCATACGTTCAAAATGCATTGCGAACGCCCAGAAATGTTTGATAAAATCAAATCACGAAAATGGGATTACGTTATTATCCAAGGGTTTAGTAGAGAATTAATTGATGATTACAACTACATTGATACTGCATGTATGCCTTATTTTAACGAGATTGTTGATTCAATTTATTTAAGTAATCCCTGCACAAATATCTTATTATATGAAACGTGGGGCTATAAAAATGGGTTAAATGATAGCACGCATGTCATGACGTATGATGCTATGACCGATTTCATTGAGCGAGGATATAAGTACTTGTCTGAATTGTATAATATCCCAATTGTGCCAGTTGGCAAAGTATGGCAGGACGTGACAAATAAACACAAAGGGATTAATTTATATGCTGAAGATTTAGCACATCCAAGTCAATATGGTTCTTATTTAGTTGCTTGTTCTTTTTATACGGCAATTTTTAAAAAGTCAGCCGACGATAGTTTTACAGATGGATTAGATCCAGTTAAAGTAAAAGCGATTCATGCGTCTGCATATAACTATATATTGACCAATATCGACATGTATAAATTGAAAATGAATTCGATGTTTGTGTCAAGTGAAAAATTGAAAAATGGTAATTTAAAAGTTCGTTGCAAAGAATATTTCCGTGATGCCGATTCTGTAAGATGGGATTTTGGTGATGGGAAATTCTCTAATTATCATTCATTGAGTCATGTTTATACGAAAGAAGGCACGTATCTAATTAAACTAACTGTTTATGACCAATGTGGCGTAAGGGTTTTATTTAAAGAGGAAACGCTTAAAAAAGTAAAAGTTCCGCCCAAAACAACTTCTCCTCCAAAGCAGTAAGCAAACTATATTTCTTTGTTATTGAATTTTTTCCTAACCGGAATAATTATGTCTAAGACTTTATTCAAGAATTTGGTAAGTGGGTCTATGTAATAAATCATTACTACAAACAACGTAATGAAAAGCGCAGCTCCAATTCCAGCTTCATATGGATTCAAAGGATTGTGTGATTTATTAAAGAAAGTTCCAATTCCAACTCTAATTACCGCACCATAAAGTAACATCATATGGATAATAAAAATAGACAGGGTATTTTGACCAACTTTGATAAACAGATTTTCTTTGATTTTAACTAACTTTTCAAAAGTTGCTAATATCCCAAGCACGATTAAAACCCATCCCAGCGTTTCAAATAACCAGTTGGCACGAACTAAATAGTTGACATCTCCATAGATACTTTTAACACAAAAATTAATGAAATGAAGAATTTCTGTTGAGTAAAAAGTAAGTGTTAGCCCCAGACCAAATAGGAACATAGGGATATTCCATTTGGTTTTGTTGATCCATTTTGAATGCAAAAGAACACCAATTCCAGCTCCAAAAAACGTATATCCTAAATTTGGAGCTAGTGGAAATAAAGAGCGACTTGATGGTGCATGAATCATGTTTTGAAGAAAGTTCGGCCAACCATAAGGCCATCCAACTTTTACTCCGTCAACTTTGATTTCGCTTAAAGGTGCATAAAGACTAAAAATCAAACAGGATACCCCAAAATAATAAACCCAAAGAGGAATTACTTTCGTTAATTTATATAAACCATAAACAAGTAATAATAAGAGTATTCCATAAGCAATACATTGAAGAATATGGAAACTATTTGGATTCAATAAATATCCCCAAAAAAGTAATTCTAAAACGCGCTTAAATCCTTTTTTAACACGGTCATTCCCGAAATAGGGTTTATCATCCGTTCCAAACAATAAATAAACGAAAATCATTCCGGTCATTGTAAGAAACATTGGCGAAGTATATCCACGGATGACGTGCCATATATCGTAAACCAAGAAATCTGGATTTACAAAATGAGGATCAGGACTTCTGAACTGTTCACCTAATGTCAAATCAATAAAATGACCTTCTAACATCAATAAAATAGCAAAGGATCTCGCTATATCAATGAAATAGATACGAGGGCGCTTTACGACAGGAAGAATGGATTCTCTAGACATTTATTAAATAGTTGAAAGCAAAGATACATAAATGTCAAGTTTCATCAAACGTTTTGTTTTGAATGATTAAAATCCTTCACCATTAATCATCACACTAATGGGCTGAGGATATCCTTTGAAATAAATAGTAACTGGAAAAGAAAATAATCCTTTAGGTAATGTTTTGTTTGATTCAAAAATAAATGGAACAGTTGAGTTTCCATTTATAACTTTAGGAATTGTCACTTTAACATAGTCATTTTCGATTTCAATTCGGTCAATTTCTAAAACTGCATTTCCTTTGTTTTTAAATTGTAGTGTTTTTGAAAATTTCGCTATTTGCGATGTTGCAGCCAAATCAATAAATCGGGGAGATAAATCAGTTATAAATAACAAGCTATCGTCTTGGATGTAATCAACACTTTGGATCTCGATTTTTCGTTCTATGGCAGCTGCTCTGGAATAAACAGAATTCTTTTGATCATGGAAATTATCACTCGTTAATTTGTTAGCAGTATATTCTCCAAAAGGAACTTGATTGAAAAGTACTTTTCCTCCATTTGGAGAATTATTCATCAAATAAGGACGAAATATCCCATTATCATAGGCCATTAAATAATTCACTAAGGAAGAAATTCTTCTTTTTGTTAAACTAACATTGTAATCTGTTTTAGCCAATGGACTAGCAAATCCTTTAACAGTGATATTTATTTTCGATCCTTTTTGTAATTCCTCTAACAGTAAATCACGGAATAAATACAAATCTTTTACACCTTGATCTACATATTCGATAAAGAAACTTTCAATATCTTCTTTTGCTTCTTCGGATTTTTCGCCACTCAATCCGCTTGAATATTCCAATTGATATTTATCTAGCATTGCACGATATTCACTGTATCCATTTATATAATTAACTTTTGTCAATGTATCTCTTGATTTTGGATCTGGACAATCATTGTGGAAATATAATGTTACAGGTAATCGTTTGTTTAGATCAGCTAATGTTTCTTTAGGCGTCGGAATTTCAATTTTTAATGGAGGAAAAGTGGTGAAAATGTCACTACAACATGTTGGGTTTTTACTAAACATCACACCTAATCGATTACTTGAAAAATACGATGTATCACCACTTTTGAAATAATATAAATCATTTACTGGCGAATTGTATGGCAATCCAATGTTTTGCGGTTCTTCAAATTGTGTTTGATAATGAACTTTGAAAATATCATAGCCCCCAAAACCATCTAACCAAGAAGAGGAAAAATAAAGTGTATTGCTTGTTTTGTCCCACCATGGACTCAAATCATTGTCGCGTGAATTGATGGTTTTGACATTTCTAACTTTAGAAAATTGATTGCCATTTTTTATTGCTGAAAACCAAATATCCATTCCTCCTTCTGTTCCTTCTCGATCTGATGAGAAGAAAAGCACTTCTTGTCCATCCAATTCTCCAATACATGGCATTGTCGTATTTGCACCTTCTTCATTAATAATCGCTCCCAAAGAATCAATTGATGACCATTTCCCATTATCAAAATTAGCGACCATAATTTTACATTTGTAATTATAGCCTTCATCTGCACACAAACTGAAATAGAATCGTTTTCCATCAGCTGAAAAAGTTCCATTACCCGTATTCAGCTTTTCCATCATTAAATCTTCGATTCTGATTGACTTTTCAAAATTTCCTTCTTTTAATTCAGATTGAAATAAGCGGGTTTTATAGGTTGTGGAATAAACTTCTTCTGCCGTGTTTATTGAATCCGCGCGAAGTGACGAAAAAACTAAAACCCCATTATGGAGATTGTGACCAAATTCGGAATCAAATGAATTGACAGTTTCTGGTAAGCGTAAATAATTTACGTTCGCTGTGTCTTTAATTGCTGATTTAGCCCATAAACAAGATTCTAGTTCTCGTTTAGATTTTAAATATTCATAACTTTTTTTGTCTTTGTAGAATTTCTTTTTTGCTTTTTTGAATGTTTCAAGTGCTTCATCATATTTACCGTTATGCTTTTGCATCAATCCTAAATTGATGAGTGACATTGGATAAATCCCACCCTGTTCTCTGTCATAAACTTTTGCATAATAGTATTCAGCTTTTCGATAATCTTTGTATGATTTTAAAGTTTCAGCATATTTCCATAATGTAGTAACTGAATTAGAATCAAGTTCCATGGCTTTTTCATACAATTCAACGGCGTAGTAATAATCACCTTTATTGTATTTTTCTTCGGCATGTTTCAAATAAGCACCTAATTTGGATTGACCAAAAAGGCAGTTACTTGATGCAAGAAAAATAAATAGTATTAGATGAAATCTGGACATACGCGATGTGCAATTTTTTTAGGTTTAAAATGATGCAAAATATATCGGGTTGCAATTTCAATACCACCTCTTAAATTACTTGCTGGAACTAATTTTGAAAAATTGACATCATAACTCAATCCAATAAACCAATCTTGATAATCTAGTCCAATACTTATGTAGGAGGCATCTCTATTTCTATACCACAATCCGGCGTACAATGCACGATATGTGCCAGCTCTATCAACAAGTGTATATTTTACTGATGAGCCTAGGTTTATTTCTCTGTATTTTCCTTGAATAGATATATTAATACCAGGAACCAAGTCCCAATCGATATCCAATTTGTACAAGCCTTTCGCAAAGATATTCATGCGGATATCTCTTGGAATTGTTTGTGTATAAAACCCTTGATTTGGCCTATTCAAATTATAGAATCCAATGCCAGCAGTTATTTTTTGTCGTTTGTTCTTATAATATTCATATACAGCGCCAACTCCGAATGAAAGATTGGTCTTGCGATCTGTTTGATACAATTCATTAGTAGGAAGATTTGGGTCGAAATAAGTACCATTGAATTGATTGTCAAAATACAATTGATCCCAATTTATTTGTCGATGATTCATTCCTATATTGATTCCTGGACGCACGCAATGCATGGAATCTTTTGATAGTTTAATCAAATAGGAAGCATTTCCTTGGATTTCAGTTGTACGAAGTTTGCCATCACCAACCGCATCATGAAAAAACAATAAACCGAGCCCAATATTTTTTTTAGTAGGAAGATGCATGTCTGCAGAAAACGAAATCGTACTAAAAGGAACCGTTACACTTCGCCATTGATCTCTGTAATTTGCCACAAAGCGATAATCTCCATTAAAATGTCCAGCGTTGCCAGGGTTTTGAAAGATTGGAATGTCATTGAATTGCGACCAATGAATATCTTGACCAATGCTATGGAACGCAAAGGAAAAAACACTAAGTATTAAGTGTGCGGTGATTCTCAATTCAGTCTTATTTGAAGATGAAATTACAAAAAATAAAAATAGAAAATTCTCAATTAATAAATGAGACAATAAAATTCAGTTTCAAAGAAGAGTTTCACTTATAATATATTGTTTCACTGTTGATTAAGCTAAAGTGCTTAGATCAAAATACGTGATTATACGTATTTCACTTAAATATTTTTAAAACGTGTCATATCAATTGATTTGTTGGTAGATATTTGTTCTATGAATTTGTCGTCTCGAAACCGATGATTTGAACTAATGCAAATGAAAAAGTTTAGAAAAGATATGAAAAACTTGAAATTCACAGTGGGTATACTGCTATTAATGAGCTGTTTTGGTCTGAAGGCTCAAACCTATAATGTCGCCTACAACACCATTAGTTTTGGTGGTGTAGGTGTGACAATAACGAACAAAGTTGGGAATGGAACAACATTAAATAATATTGTTCTATACCAAAATGTAATAACAATTGGAGGTCAACAAATCGATGCAATAGTTCGTACGCAAGAATTGAGCAACGCTACAATTTCGACTTACGATTATACGGCAACATCTGCTAATGCTTCTAATAATTTACCAAGTTTCTTTTCTCCTCAATTCTCATTTGCATCTGGAGGAGGATATGCAGTTTTTAAAGTTCAATTTATTCTTGGTGGGTCATACAACAACACTACAAATACAGGTACGTTGATAACTCTTCAAAATGTGCTTTTAAACACTTACGATTTGGATGGAAATGGAACCGCTGGAACAAATCAATATGCTGAATTTGGTGGATTTTCAATATCAGAATTAGCAAGTCCTACAAATTTATCTACGACTTATAATAGCACATTGGGATTATCAAAATTTAGAACTTCTATTTCAGCAAATACCATTGATGTAACAGATGTTAGAAACCGCACACGCGTAACCTATAATTATATCAGCGAGTTTACAACCAAAGTTGGTGCTGAAGGTTCTGGAGCAGCATATTATTTCCTTGATTTTTCAGCAGGTTCAACCTTTACATCGGCAATTTCTTATGCGGCGCCATCACTTGATTTAAATACAACCACATCGGGATTGGATAATGTAACGAATATGATTGCACCAGACGTCAAAAATTTTACAGTAGGATCGAGTAACATTACTTATTCAGGACCAACATTGGATAATTTGAAATTGAATTTTTCAACTTCTCAAATTTTAGACGGAGCAAATGAAAAAATACTTATTTCTGGTGCGATAAGTGGTGGAAGTGTTTCTTTGAATTTCACGAATGCTCAGGCTATACCAAATGTTGTGCTAGGAGGAATAACGTATGCCGTTTCATCAACGGTATTGGGTGGAAGAAGTATTCTGATATTTACAAAAAGTGGGGGAGGAACTTTAACACTTGCTCAGGTTGAAAATTTGTTAGACGCGCTTCAATATCAAAATGCAGCTACAAATGCTACAAAAGCATGGCGTTATTTTAATGTTACAACTTTAGCCGGTAGTTTTGAAACACCAGTTGCACAATTTCAATTAAATATTGATAATGTACTTCCTGTTGAATTAACATCGTTCTCTGTAAATTGCGACCAAGACTATTCAATCATTTCTTGGCAAACTGCATCTGAGCATAATTCGGCTTCATTCATTTTAGAAAGAAGTGCGGATGGCATAGAATGGTTTGAAATCACAGAAATGGGTGGAGCTGGGAATAGCAATTCCACACTAGATTATCAATACAAAGATCTTGAATCTTACCGCTTTGTCGGGTATTACAGATTGACCCAGGTAGATACTGATGGAAAACAAAAAATGTATGATCCAATTTACACGAATTGTTCAAAGAGTGAAAATGAGGTAGATATATATCCAAATCCAGTTCTAGGGGATTTTGTAATTTCTATTTCGTCTCAATCCGCTGAAACTGTAATAATTGATTTTGTCAATACCAATGGAATGAAAGTTTTAGCGAAAACAGTTGCTGCTAAAAATGGATTTAATCAGTATAATTTTAATACACAAGAGTTATTAAGTGGAATGTATTATGTAAGTGTTCAAATCAATGATACGCATACAATCAAAAAACTTATTGTTCAGTAAACCAATTAACCAAAGAAGTATATTAAATCCAGTTCGAAAGAGCTGGATTTTTTTATTTTTCAAGAAATAGAAGAAGTAATACCAGACCGATGATCACAAACAATAAATACAATTTTGGATCGCGATAAATAGGGCGTTTCCCTCGTTTCGTAAGGATTTCATAATCATGGCGAATGCGCGAGAAATCCTTCTGACGTTTGATTTGTTCGTCAGTCGGTTCAAGATGCTTTTTTTCTCTATTTATCGAAAACTTTCTCATGATCGTTCAGTCCACTTTTTATTCAATTTTTCAAGAATACGATATACGCGCATCTTCGCATTTGCCTCAGTGATTTTATAAATGTCAGCAATTTCTTTGAAACTCAACTCTTGAAAAAACCGCAATTCAATTAAATCCAACTGTTCTTGTTCCATTTCGTTCAATAATCCTACCAATTGTTCTTGGTCTTCTTCAGACATGTAACGATTAAGATTCGCTTCAGTACAAATATCTTTAAATTTACTTTCTTCAATATCAACTGTTTTAGTTGTTTTGGATGCTCTAAAAAACATCGATACTTCATTTTGTGCTATTCGATAAAGCCAACTGCAAAAAGGCAAACCACGATCTTCGTACTTTTGAATATGAGCCATTGCCTTTATAAACGTTTGTTGCGCAAGATCTCCAGCAACTTCTTCATTTCCTCCTAAACGTTTAAAAGTAAACCGATAGATACGCTCGAAGTAAATGTTATACAATTCGCCGAAATAATAGGTATCTGTTTTTGCTAGCTCGATTAACTCGGGCTCACTTAGATTTTTTTTATGTCTGCGGAGAGAAAACAAATTGCTTTTTTTTAAGGAAATGACAGATTTAAAAAAAGTAACAGATTGAATTTAATTTATGGAGTAGAAAGTGAAACAGGAATTATTTTTCCATTCATCCATTGATTTCCTGTTAAGGCAAAGTGAGTAATAAAATCAGCCATTTTTGATGCTGAAACTGGCGCTTCATAACCAGGAAAAGCTTCTGCTAACATTTCTGTTTGAACCGCTCCTAAACAAAGGCAATTCATCTTGATTTTTGAATCTTTATATTCTTCAGCAAATAATTCGGTGAAACTGCAAACGGCAGCTTTGGAAGTCGAATAGGCACTCAGTCCAGCAAATTTCACACTTCCTTGGAATCCACCTATCGAACTAATGTTTACAATATGCCCTCCGTTTCCAATCATTTTTGGAACAGCGGCTTGTGTAGTTTCCATCACACCAATCACATTTACTTGATAGCAAATAGCAATATCTTCATGTGTTAATTCAGTAAATGGCTTATTCACTAATTTACCCGCATTGTTGATGAGAATGTCAATCTGATTGATGTTTTCAAAAATTGCTTTTGCCTGCTGTGCAACGTTTTTTGTCAAATCAAATTCAACTGCTCGAACATTTTGTAAGTGTCCGAATAATTCTTGCATTTTTTGAAGATTTCGAGAAAGGGCAAAAACGGTATTAGAAGAATCGGATGCAAACTTTTCAACGAGTTCTTTACCTATTCCGCGGCTAGCTCCAACAACAACAATAGTTTGATCAGGCATCGTAAGTAAAGGTTAATTCTTCACTCGTTGGATGCGCTTGACACGTTAATATATAACCATCTTGAATTTCTTTGTCCGTTAACGACATATTTACTGTCATC
This sequence comes from Chitinophaga pinensis, assembly GCA_945902745.1. GTDB lineage: Bacteria > Bacteroidota > Bacteroidia > Flavobacteriales_D > Crocinitomicaceae > M0103. The sequence continues at coordinate 30,456 of CAMDNE010000022.1, forward strand.
ATTGCAGTACCTTTTAGTATTTTGGCTTTGCAAGAACAACAAACACCACCTTTACAAGAATATGGTGCGTCTAAACCAGCGGTTTCAGCTGCTTCTAACAAACTTTTTCCTTTCGTTTTTAGTGAAAATTCAACAACTTCACCATCCAAAATTGCTTTAACTTTACTTTCGCCTTCAAAAACTGATGCAACAATTGTTTCACTTGATGCCATTAAAACTGGCGTTGTAAACAATTCGAAATGAATTTTAGACTTGGTAACGCCAAAAAACTCAAGTGTGTTTGAAATGTCTAAAATCATTTGTTCAGGTCCACACAAAAAGAAAGCATCTGCTTTTAATAAATCAAGGTTTGCTTTAATTTGAGTAGAAAAAGAATCTTTGTTTATCCGTCCAAATTGATATCCGTCCACTTCTTCATTCGTCAAAAAGTAAGTTGCAGAAGTGTTAGAAAGTGCATTAATTTCTTGGTGAAATATGGTTGACGCTTTCGTTCTATTCCCAAAAAACAGGTGCATTTTTCCACCGCGTTGTTCTATTGCTTTTGCAATCGACATCATAGGAGTAACACCACTTCCAGCAGCAATTGCCACAACCGTTTTGTCAGAATCTTTTAAGATAAAATTTCCAATCGGTTTAGAAATAGCAAGAACAGTTCCTGGCATTACTTTTTCATTTAGCCAAATAGAAATATTTCCACCTTTCACTGCTTTAGCAGCAAATGAAATAGGTTCGTTCGGTCCACTGCAAATGGAATATGATCTATGCTCATCCTTTCCATCTTTCTCAACTGAAACAGTAATGTATTGACCTGGAATAAACTGAAATTCAGATTTCAATTCTGAAGGTATTTCAAGAGTTATTTTTACAGTATCTGCAGTTAATTTTTCAACCGCTGCAACAGGAATTTCATAAAAACCTTTAGGTAGTTTTTTTGAATCCTTATCTTTTTTAAACATTCCAAATAATGCCATAATTTATTCGTCAAATGATACAATTAATTTTTCACTCGTTGGATGGGCTTGACATGTCAAAATATACCCTGCCTCCACTTCGTTTTTTTCTAAAGAATAATTCACATCCATTCGGGCTGAACCTTCAATAATTTTTGCTTTGCATGTACAACAAACACCTCCTTTACAGGCAAATGGCAAATCAGCACCAGCCTTTTGAGCAACATCTAAAATACTTTCTCCAGAAGAAGTCATTGATAAATCAATAACATCTCCATCTAAAATAATCGTCACATTTGAAGCAATATCCGCATCATTTGTACTAATTTTTTCTTCCGTTTTCTTAACACCTGGAGTTGTAAATAATTCAAAATGAATACTTTTTCCATCTACACCATTTTCAACTAAACTGTCTTTTACACCTAGAATCATTTCCTCTGGACCACAAATGTAAACACCGTCAATAGTATTATTTGCAAGAAAAGCGTTGTATAATTCTGTACATTTTTCCTTGTCAATTCTTCCTTTTTGAATCTTATTCCCCAAACTTTCTCTTGAAAGCACATGAACAATACGCAGACGATCCATGTGGGTGTTTTTCAACGCTTCTAATTCTTCTCGGAAGTTGATGCTGTTGAAGTTTTTATTTCCATAAAATAAAGTCACATCACTCTTTGGCTCTTCGAACAATATAGTTTTTGCAATGGATAAAATAGGTGTAATTCCACTTCCTGCAGCAAATAATGCATAGGATTTGTTTGCCTCTTTGGTTGGGTGTAAACAAAAATTTCCAGTTGGAGTCATGACATCTAGAAAAGCTCCTTCCGATAAAGTTGTATTAGCGTACGTTGAAAAAATGCCATTTTCAACTTGTTTTACAGCAACTCTCCATTCACCTTCATGGGGGGCAGAGCACAAAGAATATGATCTTCGGACGTCTTCTCCATTTATAGTTGTTTTCAATGTTAGATATTGACCAGCCAAAAAAGCATAATCATTTTCAAGCTCAGAAGGAACATCAAAAGCAATTGAAACAGTATCTTCTGTCTCTTTTCTGATGTCGCTAATTGATAAAGTGTGAAACTTTGGTGTCATGAAGAATCAATTTTAAAGGGCGAATTTAATCAATAATCTTGGTAGATAAAAGAAGCATTTTGCAGTATTTGGTATTTTGATTGCTGGTCGAATGTTTTTCAATCAAAAAAATCTTTGCGAAGTATAAACAACAATTGTATTCAGCTGTTTTTTTGATGAACTAATTTCGTTAAATTTGTCACACAAGAGAAAAACTGTATGAAAGACATCAACATTTCAGAATTGGAACGAAAGTTTCAAGAAAAAATCGATAAGGATATTAAAATTGAACCGAAGGATTGGATGCCGGATGATTATCGTCAGACATTGATTCGTCAAATTTCTCAGCATGCGCATTCTGAAATTGTTGGAATGTTACCTGAAGGAAATTGGATTACACGTGCGCCAAATTTGCGCCGTAAAGCTGTTCTGTTAGCGAAAGTTCAAGATGAAGCTGGACACGGATTGTATCTATACAGTTCTGTTGAAACACTCGGCGCAAACCGCGAAGAAACAATTGATGATCTTCATTCTGGTAAAGCAAAATATTCATCCATTTTTAATTATCCAACTGTTTCTTGGGCAGATATGGGTGCAATTGGTTGGTTAGTAGATGGCGCAGCAATTATGAACCAAGTGCCATTATGCAGATGTTCTTATGGACCTTATGCAAGAGCGATGGTTCGTGTGTGCAAGGAAGAATCTTTTCACCAACGACAAGGTTTTGAAATCATGGTGCAATTGGCAAAAGGAACTCCAGTTCAAAAGGAAATGGCACAAGATGCCTTGAACCGTTTTTGGTGGCCTTCTTTAATGATGTTCGGACCAAATGATGCTGAATCAAAGCACACTGCTCAATCTGTTAAATGGAAAATTAAGCGCCATACAAATGATGAATTGCGTCAGATGTTTGTCGACGCAACTGTTCCTCAAGCTGAATTAATTGGTTTGACAATTCCAGATAAAGATTTGAAATTCAATGAAGAAACTGGTCATTATGAATCTGGTGCAATCAATTGGGACGAATTTTGGGAAGTTGTTAAAGGAAATGGTCCTTGTAATAAGGATCGAGTTGATACACGTCGCAAAGCCAAAGAAGATGGGATGTGGGTGGTAGAAGCTGCAAATGCTTATGCTGCTAAAAGAGCTATAAGAAAAAGCGCATAATATTTAGAATTAATAAAATTACTATGTCAAAAAAAGAATGGCCTTTGTGGGAAATATTTATTCGCAGCAAAGCAGGATTAAGTCACAAGCATGTTGGAAGTTTAAGAGCAGCTGATGCTGAAATGGCGGTTGAAAATGCACGTGATGTGTATACAAGACGTTCAGAAGGAATCAGTATTTGGGCAGTTGAATCAAAAGATGTTTATGCGTCAGATCCAACTGAAGCTGATTCGTTATTTGAACCTTCAGATTCAAAAGTATACCGTCACCCAACTTTTTACGATGTTCCAGACGGAATTTCGCACATGTAATGACTACAATAAACTAACTGACTTTATATTTTAATATGAGTGCACTTTTTGAATATATAATACGACTTGGAGATGACAGTTTGATTTTGGGTCATCGCATGTCGGAATGGTGTGGACACGGACCAATATTGGAAGAAGATATTGCGATGACAAACATTGCATTGGATTTAGTTGGTCAGGCTACTAGTTTATTAAATTACGCTGGACAAGTTGAAGGGAATGGACGTGATGGCGATAAACTTGCTTTTTTACGTTATGACCGTGAGTACAAAAACACTTTGTTAGTTGAGCAACCAAATGGTGATTTTGGAACAACGATTATGCGTCAATTTTTGTTTGATGCGTATAGAAAACCATTGTTTGAAAAATTGCAAAACAGCTCAGACAAACAATTGAGTGCTATTGCTGAAAAATCATTGAAAGAAACGAAATATCACTTGAAACATTCCTCTGAATGGGTGATTCGCTTGGGTGATGGAACAGAAGAATCACACCAACGAATTCAAGAAGCGCTTAATACCTTATGGCGTTATTCATCAGAATTATTTTACACCGATGAGGTTGATGCTACATTATTAAGTCAAGGAATTATTACTGATATCGCTGAAATTAGAGCTGAATGGGAAGTGACAGTCAAGAATGTATTTGAAGAAGCGACTTTACAAATTCCATCTAATAATTGGAAACAAGAGGGTGGCAGAAAAGGAATGCATTCAGAAAATATGGGCTACATCCTTGCTGAATTACAATATATGCAACGCGCTTATCCGAACATGGAATGGTAACTGAAAAAGAAATATGGGCATATTTAGAAGAGGTTTCTGATCCAGAAATTCCTGTTCTTACCGTTGTTGATCTTGGTGTTGTAAGAGCTGTTGAAATAACAGAAACTAGTTGCCATGTAACAATCACCCCAACCTACAGTGGTTGCCCAGCAATGAAAATGATTGAAGAGCAAATCATTGAGAAATTAAATGAAAAAGGGATAGAAAACGTAACCGTTTCTTTGGTTTTATCTCCAGCTTGGACAACAGATTGGCTCACAGAATCGGGTAAAAATAAATTGCGAGAATACGGAATTGCTCCGCCGGAACATGAAGTGGATAAAAGCGTGTTATTTTCAGAACCAACAGTTGTTCCTTGTCCTCAATGCAAATCTCGAAACACGAAAATGATCAGTCAATTTGGGAGCACAGCATGCAAAGCACATTATCAGTGCAATGAATGTTTAGAACCGTTTGATTATTTTAAATGTTTGAAGTAGTTAGAGTATTTGCAACAACTTAACATCAAAAATCAATACTGAATTTCCAGGTATTCCGTTGTTGCTTCCTGAGCCGTAACCAAGTGCTGACGGAACTAAAAGTATTCCATTTCCACCTTCCTTGAAATAAGGAATTCCTTCTGTCCAACCTTTAATTACTTGTTGTAAGCCAAAACTTATTCCAGCAGCATCACTTTGGTCAAAAATTGCTCCATCGGTAAAATAGCCTTTGTAAGATACTTTTACGGTTGAATAACTATTGCACGTTCCACCTGTTCCTTGGTTTTCGATTACATAATATAAGCCAGTGCCTGTTGCAACTGCTGTTAGGTTGTGATCAGCGATATATTGTTTGATAATATCGTCATCTGTTTTTGCTTGTTTCTCTGCATTTTTTTTTGCGCATGACGAAAATGTGAATGCAAGAAGTAGGATTGGAAGGAAATATTTCATAGTATAAAATTACAAATTATGAGTTACTAATTTCGAATTACAAATCACGAATTCCAAATTGTTAATCGTTCTCATCAAAAACCAACTCTGCGTCTTTTTCCCAAATTTCCATTTCACATGGTTTACAGTTGAATTTCAATTTGTATTCATTTTCGCCATGTTGCAGGGTTAATGGTTCAATCAATTTTTCGCCCATTGTATCACGTTGAAATTTAGGACATTTCCCTAATTCATATTTCACGCAATACTTTGTCGTCATTACTCTAGATTTTCCAGGATCCCATTGTAATTCGAACGCTTTTTCAATTTCTGTAACACCGTGTCTTTTGTAGAAAGCGCGTGCTAATCTATTAGAAACATTAAATGTGAAATCTAATTCTTTCACTGGAAAAGGATGATCTGTTTTAACAATTGCTTTTTCTTCTCGGTGGTATTCTTTAATTCGAATGTCAATTAAATTTTCTAAAACTTCCCTTCTTAGCTCATTTACTTTTGAACTTGGTAAAAACCAATTATTCGAAAAGTCAACAGTAACTTCGTCCACTACAAATGGTGTATTCCCTGTTTTTGAAAGATTTTTCTTGATATCAGCAAGAACGACTTCACCTTTTGTTGATGCTTCTTTTTCTTGCTCAAATGAACTTATAGATTGATGTCCATCTTCGTCAATTACGGTTAATTCAAATCCAGTTGGCGTTTCTGACAGGGTCATTTTGACACCAATCTTACGAATAGTACTGTCTTCACGTTCAACTAATTTGTTGAATGCAGCATCTGAATTTCGATAGATTTCAGTTCCTTCTGGGATTGATTTATAGTTATTTGGAATCACTAAATCATTGAGAACGACATTTATTTGTAATCCGTCAGCTTCATTGTTTTCATTGATGAAGAATAGTCCGTCTCCATTGTTTAATTGATCAGCATTTTCAATGAAATAGCCTTTGTCAGTGAATTTTGTCACTTTTCCAATATACTGACCTTTTGATTTTGGACTTTCCCAAGAACCAATTTTTTCTTTTCGTTGATTCACAAAATAGTCGGTGTAACCACGGTTGAAACTACGGTCCATTTTAGGATCGAAATTAATCGTAATTCTTCCTGATGATGCTTTTTGGTATGTGTCAGATGTGTCTAAAAAAGCATCTAACTTTTGACGTAAAAACGAAACATTGTTTTTAACGTAAACCAAATCCTTCAAGCGACCTTCTATTTTGAAAGAGGTAATTCCTGCCTCAATAAGTTCTGGAAGTTGTTCAGATAAATCTAAATCTTTGATGGATAATAAATGACTGTTAGCTATTAGCGTTGCACCAGTGCCATCAGTCAAATTATATGGTAAACGACAATTTTGTGCACAAGAACCTCGGTTTGCACTTCTTTCACCGCCAGCAATACTCATGTAACAATTGCCACTGAATGAAACGCAAAGTGCCCCAGAAACAAAGAATTCCAGTTCCACATCAGCTTCTTCGTGAATTTCTTTTATTTGGCTCAAATTTAATTCTCTCGCCAAAACGATACGTTCCATTCCTGCATCTTTCAAGAATTTAACTTGTTTTGGGTCGCGGTTGTTGGCTTGTGTGCTGGCGTGAAGAACGATAGGAGGTAAGTCCATTTCAAAAATCGCCATGTCTTGCACAATCAATGCATCAACCCCAATTTTATAGAGTTTGTGAATCAATTGTTGACAATCTTCCAATTCGTGATCATAGAGAATCGTATTGATTACAACAAACACCTGTGCTTTGAAAAGGTGAGCGTATTTCACCAATTCCGCAATGTCTTCTAATGAATTTGTTGCATTCGAACGAGCACCATATGCTGGTGAACCAATATATACTGCATCTGCACCTGAATTTATTGCCAACATTCCTTGCAAAAGATTTTTTGCAGGAGCTAGAATTTCAACTTTTTTCTTCATACTTCATGCAAAAGTCCGCATTTTATTTAATGAAGTCAATAGGAAAAGTAAAAGAGATATAATTTCAAAAAAAAACGCCTTCAATTTAGAAGACGTTTTACTATAACATTTTAATGTAGTTGAAAAAACAAAATCACAAACAAAAACGAGGCGTTTAAAAATTTTAGCGTAGAGTTATCGTTATGATAATGACTAGATAAAATTTTTAAACAACGAAGTTATTGGAAGTGACTTTAGTTTTTATTCTTATCCTAAAAAAGGATATCTATAATCAACTGGTGGCACGAACGTTTCTTTAATAGTTCGAGCAGAAACCCATCTTAACATGTTCATTGAAGAACCAGCCTTGTCATTTGTCCCTGAACCTCTAGCACCTCCAAATGGTTGCTGTCCTACAACTGCTCCAGTCGGCTTATCGTTGATGTAGAAATTTCCAGCTGCATTGCGTAACATTTTTGTTGCAACGCTAATTGTATAACGGTCATTCGACATGATCGAACCTGTTAATGCATATTCAGAAGTTTCATCAAGCAATGTTAATGTTTCTTCAAATTTATTTTCATCATAAACATAAACCGTCAATACAGGTCCGAAAATTTCTTCGCACATTGTTCTGAATTTTGGATTTGTTGTTACAACAGTTGTTGGTTCGATAAAGTATCCTTTAGATTTATCGTAATTTCCACCTGTTATAACTTCTGCATCGGGTTGAGCTTTGCAATAATCAATGTATCCAGATATTTTATCAAATGCTTTGCTATCAATAACTGCATTCACAAAGTTGGATGGATCTTCTGGTGAACCTATTTTGAATGAGTTTACTTGTTCAACAAAAATACGTTTCACCTCAGGCCATAGGTTTGACGGAATATAAGCTCTTGAAGCCGCTGAACATTTTTGACCTTGGAATTCAAATGCTCCACGTGCCATAGAAGTTGCTACTTCAGCCGCATCAGCAGACTTGTGAACCATGATAAAATCTTTCCCCCCTGTTTCTCCAACAATTCGTGGATATGAACGGTAATTTTCTAAATTATCAGCAATATTTCGCCATAACTGACGGAAAACACCTGTTGACCCAGTGAAGTGGATACCAGCAAAATGTTTGTTTTTGAAAATCACTTCTCCAGCTGTCTGACCACTAACGGTAACCATATTGATCACACCATCAGGAACTCCAGCAGCTTTGAATAAATCCATAATAACTTGTGCAGAATAAATTTGTGATTCGGCTGGTTTCCATACAACAACATTTCCCATCATCATTGGGGCAGCCGATAAATTCGCTGCGATTGATGTAAAGTTAAACGGAGATAAAGCAAATACGAACCCTTCTAATGCACGGTATTCTAATCTGTTCCACATGCCAGGCAAAGATTCTGGTTGCTCACTGTAAATCTGCGTCATGTATTGAACATTGAATCTAAAGAAATCAATCAATTCGCAAGCTGCATCTATTTCTGTTTGGTAAACGTTTTTTGATTGTGCCAACATCGTTGCTGCATTCATTCGATCTCTAAATGGACCTGCCAAAAGATCAGCTGCTTTTAAAAATACTGCTGCACGTTCTTCCCAAGGTAAATTTGCCCAAGCATCTTTTGCAGCCAAAGCCGCGTCAATCGCATCTTGCACATGTGTTGCATCACCAACATTATAATGTCCTAAAACCTTTTGATGATCATGCGGTGAAGTCATCGGTTTTTTGTTGGTTGTTCTAATTTCTTTTCCTCCAATATACATTGGGACATCAATAGCCGCCTGATTGTACATTTCTTGGTATTTATTCAATAAACTTTTGCGTTCAGCAGAACCCGGAGCATATCCTTTGATTGGTTCATTTACAGCAATTGGCACTCGGAAAATAGCGTTTGACATATAAATATTTTTTTGTAAAAGTAATGATTGTTGTTTATCCTTGCAATGATGTAAATTTACAAAATACATTGCGTAAAATTGTCCTCATGAAAATAGTATTCTTCCTTTTATTTTTAGTTTTCTTTCAATCAATAATTGCACAAGAAATAAATAAGTCATCTCGTCAACTTTCAGAAAAAGAAATTCAGGATGCAGCAACACAATCTTTAGAAAATTGGAATTATTATTTGAGGAATGATTTGGACTCCTTAAAAAGTGATGCTGTACAAATAATGATGATGGGATATGATGGAAAAAATGATTTTGCAATTAATACAGGAAAACGTTCTTTAGGAAGTTATTTAATTCGAACAGGTCAGCAATTAAAAGGGATTTATTATTTAAAAGCTGCAAATATTTATTTTGAGAAAAGAGAAAATTTTGTTCTTCAAACCGAAATACTCAATGAGATTGGTAATGGTTATTTAAACAACGGAAAACCAATTGAAGCAGAAAAATATTACTTGAAATCGTTGAAATGTGGCAAGAATTCGCCTGATACAACTTCTGCTTTTTTAGCGGAGGTGAATTTAGCTCAAGCATACATCAATAGTGGAAATGACGATAAAGCCGCAGCTATTTTACAACATTATAAAGCTGAATCATTAAAAAGAGCAAAATTTGAAGCCGTTTCAAGTGCTTATGCCTTATTGGGAACAATTGCAGAAAATAAAAAGAATGTTCCTTTAGCAAAAGAATACTATCGAAAAAGTGCAGATTTTGGTTTTAAATCGAAGGCAACTTCGCTCATTGCGCAGGCCTACAACAATATGGCAATTGTGTTTTTTCAAGAAAAGGATTTGAAAATGTCCTTACAATATTTTCAAAAAGCATTGGATTTAAGACTTCAAACAAAAAATTCAAAATCCATTTCTGAAAGCTATTACAATTTAGGTTACTATTATAATCAATCAAAGGTATTTGACAAAGCAATTGAATATTTCTTGATCTGTAAAGATTACAGCAAAAACAAGAAATTGGTTAGAGAAGAATTAGATGCAGTTTTTGCTATTTCTGAGGTTTATAAAACTCAAAATAAATGGGAACTAGCCTACCAAGAAATGGCAAAGGTGGTTGATTTACAAAAGAAGTATTTTTCTGAATTGGCAATTGAGCAATCGAGTGATAATGAACTTTTACAATCGCTTGATCAAATGGAAGTTGATGATAAAAATGTTTCACATGAAGCGAAGTTAATTGCAGCTATTGAAAATGAAAAATACCACACAAATATTCTTTATGCCGTTTTTGCCTTTGCTCTAATTGCATTAACTTTCTTAGTGTTTTATAGAAAGAGAATTAGTTAAGTCTTGGTGGGTGGATTAATTTGAAAATCGGGACATAAACTTGAAAAAGTTTGTTATCAGTTAGATTTTTAAAGGTATAAAAGCCTTTCATAAACCCTATTTCAGAAAACAATTCACAACCACTCATATAGGTGAATTGTTGGCCAGGTTTTAAGATTGGTTGTTCACCAATTACACCATTCCCACTCACAAAATTTGGCTCATTTAAGGAATCAAAAATATACCAATCTCGACTTAATAATTGGACTGTGAAATTATTACGATTTTCCATCGTAATGGTGTAATTGAAAAAGAATTGATTGTCAATAACATGTGATAAATCGGATCTGAATTTTGTCTCAACTGTAATTTGAACGCCTTCCGTTATTGCTGTTTCCATATCTAATTTTTGTATCCGTTCCGAAAATTATAACTTTATTTCAACTAAAACAATTTATCTTTATCAAAATTCTAATTTATTGAGAAATCATCTATACTTAGCGCCATTACAGAGCTTCACTGATCATCATTTCAGGAATGCCTTTCAGCAGGTTTTAGGTGATGTCGATCGCTTTTATGCTCCTTATCTCAAAATGTCAAATGATGGAATCATAAAAGAAGGTCCCAAAAAGGATGTTTTACCCAAAAATAATCCGTTCGAAATTGTTGTGCCCCAAATCATGGCGTGTTGCACAGAAGATTTTTTGGTCATGGCAAATTATTTAATTGATTTAGGTTATCAAGAAGTAAATTGGAATTTAGGTTGTCCCTATCCGATGGTTGCCAACAGAGATTTAGGTTCTGGAATTTTGAATAAACCAGAAAAGATCTTTCAAATTTTAGAAGAAGTCATACCTCAAATACCAATGAAATTAGGGTTGAAAATGAGAATGGGTTATGAATCAACCGAAGATATACTTTCAATTCTACCTAAATTAAATGATTTTCCCTTGAGCGAAATTATTGTGCATGCACGTTATGGTAAGCAACTTTATCAAGGACAATGTGATCATGATCGGTTCGAAGAATGCATCGGTTTATCAAACCATCGTCTAGTTTATAACGGTGATATCAATACGGTTGAGGATTTTAGACGTGTCAAATCATTGTTTCCTGAAATTAATCATTTTATGATTGGTCGAGGAGCAATTGCAAATCCATTTCTATTCGAAATGATACAAGAAAATACTATAGAATTCCCAGAAGACCGAATGGAAATATTCTCCGATTTCTTGAATTTATTACTAGAAAGCTATCTTAAAGAAACCCAAAATGATGGGAATGTTTTGATTAAAATGAAGCATTATTGGGAGTATTTTTCCGAGTCTTTTGAAAATGGAAAAAGTTATTATCGAATTGTAAAAAAAGCAAATTCGATTACCGAATATCAGCTATTTATTGATCAATTGTAATTATTGAATTTGGATTTTTTACGTCTTAATTTTCATTTTTTTTTGGTATTTATTCGCGTTAAATTATTAACAATCTTGATATTGAGGGGCTAGCCCCTCTAGAATAGTTCTTTGTTCAATATACTTTTGTTTTACTTTTTTGATGATGATGTGTTAAAAACTAAATCATTCGAATTGTAAAAAACATCTACTTATGAGAAATATTGCAACAAAAACTATTTTCAAAGAAACGTTTACAATATTATTGTTTCGCAACTCTTCTGTCAACAAATTTTCATTTTTAAGCAACAGGGATAGTTTGAACTTATTTTTCAACTCATTTTTCTCGCAATTAAGGGTGAAAATATCATTACTAGCATTGTTTTTTGTAAACAGTTTAAATGCCCAAACTTTAACGGTGGATACTTATACAACCTCTACTACATGGGTTGTTCCTGCTTGTGTTACATCTATTACTGTCCGAGCTTGGGGTGGTGGTGGTGGTGGAGGAGGCGCAAGTGCTACTGACCGAAATGGTGGTGGTGGTGGTGGTGCTTATTGTACCAGAGTTGAAACTGTTACACCTGGTGAAACATTAACAATTACAGTTGGAGCTGGAGGAGTTGGAGTGAGTGCTAATACAGGCGGAGCAGGAGGATTTAGTCAAGTAGCGCACTCAGTTGGTCCAGTAGTTTTTTGTCGTGCAGCTGGTGGCGCAGGGGGTCAAAGAGGAGCTAATAATACAAGTGCAGGTGCCGGTGGTGCCGGTGGTGCAATAGCAAGTAATATTCCTGCGGGTACTGGTTTTAGAGGAGGCAACGGCGGTGCAAGTGATCCAAATACGGCGCTTGATCAAAGCGGCGGTGGAGGAGGCGGTGCAGGATCTGGATCTATTGGAGGGGATGGAGCAATTATTACTGCTGGTATTGCCGGATCGCCTGGAGGTGGTGCTGGTGGAGTTGGTATTGGTACTTCAATAAGTACAGGTGGTAATGGATCTCCAGGTATCGTTCTTGGTGGTGGTGGTGGTGGTTCAACAGTATTTTCATCTGGCACACGTGCAGGAGCAGCAGGAGCGAGAGGACAAATAACAATCACTTATAGTGCTACAGGTTGTGAGCCTGCACAATCAACTTTTTCATATTCACCGGCAGGTAGTTATACTTGGGTTGTTCCGGCATGTGTAAATTTTGTTACTGTTGAAGCTTTTGGCAGCGGCGGTGGCGGCGGCGGAAATATAGGAGTAGTAAGTGGTGGTCAAGAAACATGCACTGGCGCTGGCGGCGGTGGTGGCGGCGGATATGCAGCGCGCACGTATGCGGTTGTTCCTGGTCAGTCATATACAATAGTTGTAGGTGCTGGTGGAACAGCTGGAACAGCTGGTGCAAATGGTGGTGGTGGTGGTGTTATTTCTACAAATGCAGGAAATGGTGGAGCTGGAGGGAATAGCACATTTAGTGGACCAGCAACAGTTGGTCCAGGAACTTTAACTGGTATTGGCGGTGCTGGTGGCTTAGCATCCCAAGGTCGTAACACTACTGGAGGTACATGTTTGGCTGTTAATGGAGCTGGAGGTGCAGGAAGTCTCGGTTTAAATGGATCTATTAATTACAGAGGTGGAAATGGTGCAGCTGGAGTTATATTAAATTTTAGTACAGACAGAAGTGCAGGAGCTGGAGGAGGCGCTGGACCTGGTGGAAATGGAGGTGACGCACCTGTAGCAAATAGTGCTGGAGTTGGTGTGAATCCTCCGGGTGGTATCGGTAATCCTCCTGGTGGAAATGGTGGAAATGGAAGAACCTATAATACAACGGGTACATTTGGAGGAAATGGAGGGAATGGAATCGCAATCGGTGGTGGTGGTGGT
>CAMDNE010000023.1 GCA_945902745.1 Chitinophaga pinensis
CGGTTAAATAAAGGACACAATGAGTTTCGAAAATCTTTTCAGGCAATTAGTGGATATTCAATATCAAGCAGATAAAATTCTCAAGTCTAAGATTATTGAAGAAGCTGCCATTGAGGATTTTGCGACTTATTCAAAAGATTTAAAATTAAGATTATTGACTATCGAATTGAACGAGGAATTATCAATTCACGTTAATGACATTGAACCGATTGACCCAAAATTGAATCCAAAACCACCAATTGTTACAACGATTTTAGGTGCTTTGAGTTTTGGTGTTGCAACGAAAAGATATAGAAGTAAAAAGCGTCAGGAATATTTTCGAGAAAATGTAATGGCTACAAAAAATCAATATTCTTTTATTGATACCTTGCTTAAAGAAAGCTGATTATCTATTTATTAATCCGCTGTTTCTTCAATTGCTTCCAAAATAATTTGAGCAGCTTTTCTAATTTCTTCTTCTGTAATCGTTAATGGTGGGGATAATCTGAAACTATATGGATGAGATAAAAACCAAAAACTGATTAATCCTTTTTCAAGGCAACGTTTAACAACCAATTCTACCCGTTCAAAAGAAGCCATATCAAAAGCGAAGAGCATTCCTTTTCTTCGAACTTCTTTGATCTCTGAATTTTTAGAAATTAATGATTCCAATAAAGCACCTAATCTCTCTACTTCCTTAAAGTTTACTTCTGTCGTTAATACTTCTAAAAAGGCATTTCCTGCAGCGCAAATTACTGGATGTCCACCAAAAGTGGTAATGTGTCCTAACATAGGGTTATAAGTAAATTCCCACAAATTTTCTTTTGAAGAAACGACCGCTCCAATTGGCATTCCACCTCCAAGTGCTTTGCCTAATGTCAAAATATCTGGAACAACGTTGAAGTGTTCGAAAGCAAAAAGCTCTCCGGTTCTTCCCATTCCACATTGAATTTCATCGAAAATCAGTAAAGCACCAACTTCAGTGCACCTATTTCGCAGAGCTTTCATGAAATCTTTAGATGGAACTCTTACTCCAGCATCACCTTGAATTGTTTCAATGATTACGCCAGCAGTTTTCTCTGTTATTTGAGAAAGATCTTCTATTGAATTGAAACGTAAAAACCGCACATCGGGTAACAGTGGTCGATATGCTTGTTTCTTAATTTCATTCCCAGAAACACTCAATGATCCATGTGTACTGCCATGATACGACCCACGAAAAGACACAATTTCTGTTCTTCCAGTAACACGTTTAACAAGTTTTAATGCCGCTTCGTTTGCTTCTGTTCCTGAATTTACGGTGTATACACAATTCAAATTTTCAGGTAGGAGGGAAGTGAGTTTTTTTGCAAAATCGTTTTGTGCATCTTGAATGAATTCGCCATACACCATGACATGCAAATGTTTGTCGATTTGAGCTTTTAAAGCAGCTTTGATTTTGGGATGATTATGACCTATATTATTCACAGCAACACCGGCAATCATGTCCATATAAGATTTACCGGATTTATCGTAAATATAAATTCCATCAGCTCGATCTACTTCAATCAAATATGGATTTTGATTAGTTTGACCAAGTTTTTCAAGAAAATCTGTTGTATTCGACATTTTAATTTTCAACATTTTTTGAAACACATAGCGATGCACTGAGTTTATCGAAGTGGCACATAGAACACATAGTTATTAAATCACTTTAATATTCAAAATAGTCATTGTGTTTATACCAAATACTTTTTCAATTTTCAGTTATTAACTCCTCACTCCGCACTTTACACTCCTCACTAAAGAAACTATTTCCTAGCAATCACTTTCAATGCTGCATCAACGACATTTTGTGTGTCAATGCCATATTTTGTCATCAGTTCCATCGGTGTTCCACTTTCTCCGAATGAATCATTCACTGCAACATATTCTTGTGGTGCAAGGAAATTTTGCGCTAACACTTGTGCAACAGAATCGCCCAAACCACCATTCATCATGTGTTCTTCAGCCGTGACAACGCATTTCGTTTTTTGAACAGATTTCAAGATTGCTTGAACATCCAACGGTTTAATGGTGTGCATGTTAATCAATTCAACAGAAACACCTTTTTCAGAAAGAATTTTAGCAGCTTCAATTGATTTCCAAACTAAATGTCCACAAGCAATAATTGTTACATCTGTTCCTTCTGTTAAAACATCTGCTTTACCGATCACAAAATCAGCATCTGCGGGAACAAAAATTGGCATTACAGGACGTCCAAATCTTAAATATACTGGTCCATTATGTTTTGCAATAGCTAAAGTTGCTTGTTTCGTTTGATTGAAATCTGCAGGAACGATAACTGTCATGTTTGGCAACATTTTCATCATTCCAATATCTTCGAGAATTTGATGCGTTGCACCATCTTCGCCCAATGTTAACCCAGCATGAGAAGCACAAATTTTTACATTTTTTTGAGAATAAGCAATTGATTGACGAATTTGGTCATAAACTCTTCCAGTAGAAAAATTAGCAAAAGTTCCTGTAAATGGAATCTTTCCACCGATAGTCATTCCAGCAGCAACACTCATCATATTGGCTTCAGCAATTCCCATTTGAAAAAATCTTTCAGGATTTTCTTTTAAAAACTCATCCATTTTTAATGAACCAGTAAGATCCGCACATAAAGCAACAACATCTTTATTCGTTCTACCAAGTTCAGCTAGTCCTTCTCCAAAACCTGAACGTGTATCTTTATTTCCAAAAATTTCAAAATCCTTCATTACTATATAATTATTGTTGTTGTTTTATTCGATAATATTCTAAAATCCTTTTCTAAGGTATAAGTTGACGATTTAAGCGCTTTTGGACGGTAAACCATTCTGTAATTTCCGGGTTGCAACTGCAGGGAGCCAGAATGAACAGTTTCATCCAAATTACAAACCCATTCGATTGTACCATCATCTCTGATTACAAATATTTGGGCAATAACTGAATTTGTTTCTCGGTAAGATAATAGTCCAGGAGCCATTATGTCAACATTTACAGTGCTACTTTGTGTCACATCAACTGTGAAATAGCATCGTGGTAAAGTCAATATTTCAAGATCGTATTTCCCAACAATGTATTTATCAGATCTATTGATTTTCTGAACATTTAATGTTGCAGGTTTTCCGACTTGCATAATTCTTGTTTCAATAGGATAGGTTTTTGAGGCATTAATAAAGCGTACTTTAATGAATCCTTGGGGCGCGTCCAAAACTATTGTGTTATGTGTGTTTTTTTGAAGCACAATATTTTTCTTACTAACTTGTGGAATAGTGTTTACGATTAAATCATATTTGAAAGCCGGATCAATAATTAAGGTGTCTGGATTTCCAAAACGATTGATTGTATGCACAAAAGTGTATTTTAGATTCTTAGTACCAGCCTCATACAAAAACATCGTCACATCAGTTTCCTTCGGGTTTTTATAACTGTCATTTAAATTGATTTGAACAGTAGTATTCAGTAAGGCTTTCGATACTACATTTTTCAATACGCTTCTAAAAGCATCTTTTGTTTCGGCATCAGCATATTCGCCAATACATTTAAATTTTTCAAGGTATGAAAGATCTAAACCTAAGCCAATAACGAATGGCGTCACTTTAACACCTTTATCTTTTAATTTCTTTGCTATAACACACGGATCATTATCACAAGCTTCCAAACCATCAGTTATAAGAATGATAATATTGCGTGAATTTTGATCTGGAAAATCATCAGCAGCAGCTTCTAAAGATCGAGCAATTGGTGTTGTTCCTTTTGCTTCAATTGATTTAATTCGGTATTTTACTTTATCAAAATTATCTGCTCCGAAAGGAATTTCAAGTTTTGTATCATTACAATCTTGATAGGTGGCGGTAATTGGAGACTGATGTCCATAAACACGAAGCGCAATTTCCAAATTAGCAGTACCCTTTAAACTATCAACTGCATTGGCTAAGATTTCTTTAGCTGCTTGAATTCTCGTTTGTGAGCCCCATTGTGCATTCATACTATTTGAAGCATCCAAAATAAAAAGGATACGTGTTAGTTGTTCTTGCCCATAAAAATAGGGGGTCAAAAAGAGTGATAATATGAGTGCGAATTTCTTCAATTAATAGTCTCCTAATGTTTCTTCCAATTGTGATAATGCATTTGCTAATTGTTCTGGATTCGGTGCAACACCGTGCCATTTGTGTGAACCAACCATAAAATCAACGCCTTGTCCCATTTCAGTTTTCATAATGATTACAACTGGTCTACCATTTCCACATAAACTTTGTGCTTTTTGCATCACATTATTCATATCATTAAAGTTATGACCATCCATTTCAAGAACAGACCAACCAAAAGCTTGCCACTTATCGTGTAAATTGCCTAAAGAAAGAACATCTTCAACATCACCATCAATTTGACGACCGTTGTAATCTATCGTTGCGATAACATTATCCACATTATTTGCTGCTGCGTACATTGCCGCTTCCCAGATTTGTCCTTCCTGCAATTCACCATCGCCATGCAGACAATAAACAAAAGAAGCATCTTTGTTCATTTTTTTAACTTGAGCTGCTCCAATTGCAACAGATAAACCTTGACCTAAAGAACCAGAAGCCATTCTAATTCCAGGTAATTTTTTGTCTGTTGAAGGGTGTCCTTGTAATTTAGAAGATAATTTTCTAAATGTACCTAAATCAGCAACAGGGAAATACCCAGAACGAGCTAGTACACTATACCAAACAGGTGAGATGTGACCATTCGATAAGAAAAACAAATCTTCACCAATTCCATCCATCGTGAAATTTTTAGGATTGTGCTTCATAACGTCGAAGTACAAGAAAGTTAAAAAATCAGCACAACCCAATGATCCACCTGGATGCCCAGAATTAACGCCTGCTACCATTCTTACAATATCTCTGCGTACTTGAGATGCTACCCTTTCTAATTCTACTTTCTCCATGGTTTCTTTACTTACTCGATTTTAATGCTACAAAACTAAGTTTAATAATCCATTGAGTTTCTTTTGAAAGCACTACAGTTATCCCCAAAAAGGTCTTTTTTTAAACAATTTTAGATTTAATTATGGTTTTTTTATTGGGTAAATATTAAAAGATCAATTATTGTAATTTCTGAATGTGAAAATGCTGTAAATATTCTTATTTACAAATATTAATCTTATTTTAGATGACTGAAATAAAATATAATTGATGCAACTATTTCTTTGAAAAATAAGTCTACAAAATTGAAACTATCAAATACTTTATATAATGACAAAAAAAATCACTATCCTTCTTATGATTGTTTTGCCTATTTGTTCTTTCGGGCAAACGTCTAAAAAGACATCAGAATCAAATCAAATCTCCAAAAAGTCTAATCAAACATTTGAAGAATATTGTCTTGTTAATGCAGTAAGTTACATAACAATTGTTCCTGAAAAAGCAAAAAGTTTTAAAGTTTCTGGAGAATTACAATCATTAGAAAATAGTAAAAAGTCAAGTTATGTTGATTACGGAGTTCATTTAAAAGAAAATGAAACTCAGTATTTTAAATTGATAGGCTCAGAAAAAATATTGGCTATTCAATCGTTAAATGCTCTGCGTTTAAATTATTCAAATACTAAGAAATGATTAAGATGAAAAATTACTTTTCCCAACTTGTTGCATTATGCTTTGCTTTTATCGCTTTTAATGCAAATTCACAGTTGACATTAACTGGTCCTGATAACGATCAAGCAAGTCCATTAGATTGTGGAACAATATCGGCTATAACACTTAATTTTACGGATGGTGCTGGAAACTATACATCCAACATGAACGAAACAATTGTCTTTTGTCCTGATTTAACCCAAGGAACAAAAGTTTCTATTGCATTTGCCACAAACATTGGGTTCGAATGGAATGTTGATCCAACAGACACATTATATGTTTATGATGGTCCGAATACATCTTCACCTTTATTGGGAGCCTATAATTCAGGAACTGATATAAACGGTTTTTTTGTTCAAGCTTCTTTTGAGAACAATCCTTCTGGATGTTTAACATTAGTTTTTCATTCAAATGGTGCTTCTGAAGGTACAGGATGGGTAGCGCATGTTGCTTGTAGTAATGCTCCTCAACCATTTTTCCCTCATATCACTGCATTTAAAAATGGTGTTGGACCAAATGTATTGAATCCTATTGACACAGGATATGTTGATGTTTGTTTCGGGGATTCAATCATGTTTGTTGCTACACCTACATTCCCTTATTCTTTGGAAACTTTAGGTTCTGGATATTCTCAAAATGTTGGAAATTGTACGTATGATTGGACAATTGGTGGTGTTGGTTCATTTGCAAATGATACAATGTGGTTCACACCACCAGCACGAACTGGATACTATATAGATTTGAGAATTACCGACATGTTCCCACAAATTGAACGAATCACTTGTAAAGTTAGGGTTTCTCAGTTACCCAGTTTTGCAGGAACGGGTCCTTTGGAAGATACTGTTTGTTTAGGTCAAAATACGATTCTCATTGGTGGTGTTACACCTACTGATACAGTTGGTATTGACATTCCATTCGGAACATTTCAAATAGGTGGAACCTTTGCAGGGTTAACTTACTTACCAGATGGAACTGGTCTAGTTTCTACTACAACAATTCCTATTTCTGGCTTTGATGATACAACGACCTATCAAAATCCTGGGGATATTGATCAATTATGTTTAGATATCGAACATTCATATTTAGGTGACCTTGAAATTGCTATCACTTGTCCAAATGGAACTATGGTTTCACTTTGGAACGGTTATAATGCTGGTGGTGGTGAATTAGTGCCGGGAGGTTGTGGAAATGGAATTGGAACTTCTTTAGGAAATGATACGGACATTGACGGTGGAGTGCCAGGCAGCCCCGTTTGGACCTATTGCTTTTCAGAAGTAAATGCTACATTTGGAACAATGTGTGCTGAAAATACAGCGGGAAACTGGGTTCTAAATGATTATCTTGATATATTCGGACAGCCAATTAATTCAATGAACCCAAATGGTGTTTATTTGCCTGATGGAAATTTTAGTGATTTTGTTGGTTGCCCAATCAATGGGAATTGGACAATCACAGTTCAAGATAACCAAGGAATTGATGATGGTTATATTTTCCAATGGGGATTATACTTTAATGCAGGTTTATATCCCGATTCTGAAGGTTATCAAAATACTGTTGTAAGTGAATTTTGGACAAATGATCCAACAATTGTTTCTGGTCAAGGTGATACACTTTTAATTATTCAACCAAATACTCCTGGGGATTATTCATATACATATAATATGGTTGATAACTTTGGATGTCCATACGATACAACGGTTTCTTTGTTTGTTATGTCTTTGCCATCTATTTTTGGTGATACTACAGTTTGTGCTTTGGGTATGTTAGCCTCAGGAACTCAAGCTTATGCAGGTGGGGAATGGTCATCAACTTCACCGAACATTTCATTTGCTCCAGATACGGTCACGTTGAATCCTGCAATAAATGCCACTGTCGACGGGACATATACTGTCAGTTTTACGGATGATGCATGTAACCAAACTGTCTCAGCCGTCATTTATTTCCCTCCGTACGCTTACACGCAGGTTTTTGATACAATTATTTGTGCTGGAACAAATTATACAGTGCTTGCCCAGGAGAATTCAACTGTGAATAGTTTTCTATGGAATACTGGTTCTACAACTTCTTCAACTGAGTTTACTAGTCCGGGAGATTATACTGTAACAGCTTCAAATATTTGTTATTCTACAACTGAAACAGCAACTATTGGGACGTATGTATGTGAGATTATTGCTCCAAATATTATGGTGTTATCATCTCTTGCTGGAAATAATTCGTTTTTCATTCAATATGATGGTGTTGAAACTTTTGAATGTACTATCTTAAATAGATGGGGTAATACTATTTATGAATATATAGACCCAGCTGGAAAATGGGATGGTCGCAGTTCAAATGGAACAATCGTTGAAGAAGGAACATACTTTTATATTATAAAAGCAAAATTCATTGGATCTGATGAGGAAATAACGAAACACGGTTTTGTGCAGGTGAAGCATTAAAAATGACATTACTTTTATTAAAAGCGGTTTTCGAAAGAAACCGCTTTTTTTATGCATAAAATTAAATCTAGAAACCAAGTAATATTATTGAATTGTTTAGCGTTACTTTTGATTACATTAGTTGCGTATTTGAATCAAAAAAATAAGTGTTATGAAAACGATAGGAGTAAATGGTTTTGGGAGAATTGGGCGTTATTTTACACGATTAAGTTTAAATTCGAATGAAGTGAATGTTGCCGTAGTAAATGATGTGTCTGATATTAAAACGTTAGCTCACTTGTTAAAATATGACAGTGTTCATCGTGGATTAAAGCATGAATTTAAAATTGAAGGTAATACCCTTGTTTTTGAAAATGGGAAAAAGATAGTTTTCATTCAGGAACGAAACCCTGCATTAATTCCATGGGCAGAGCATAATGTTGATACCGTTTTGGAATCGACAGGGTTATTCTTGACAACTGAAGAAGCGTCTAAACATTTAATTGGTGGTGCAAAAAAAGTTGTGATATCGGCACCGGCAAATAGTGAGGATATTAAAACCATCGTTTTAGGTGTAAATGATGCTATTATAGAAAGTACTGATGTGATTCTTTCCAATGCATCGTGCACAACAAATAATGTTGCTCCAATGGTGATGGTGATGCGGGAATTGTGTGAGATAGAAAGTGCATATATCACGACTATTCATAGTTATACTTCAGATCAACGGTTGCATGATGCACCTCACAAGGATTTGAGAAGAGCGAGGGCTGCTGCAGAATCAATTGTTCCAACTTCAACAGGCGCAGCAAAAGCAATCACAAAAATATTTCCAGAATTGGAAGGTAAAATTGGTGGTTGTGGTGTTCGAGTTCCTGTTCCAGATGGTTCTTTTACAGATCTTACTTTAGTGGTTAAAAAACCACCAACTATTGAAACTATAAACGCTGCAATGAAAACGGCATCTGAAACATACTTGAAAGGAATATTAGATTATACGGAAGATCCAATTGTTTCAGTTGATGTAATTGGGAATCCAAATAGTTGTTTGTTTGATGCAGAATTAACAAGTGTCGTAAACAACATGATCAAAATTGTTGGATGGTATGACAATGAAGCAGGGTACTCAAATCGTTTAATAGACTTGGTTAAAATGATTTAATATCATTTATACCCGACCAATTTTATTGATATTATGCCGATATAGTTTCGCTAACGATAGAAATCGGTATGCAAAACTCAATCGGTATAAGGCCATTTAAAAACCCATGCTCTTGATGAAATACTGCGTGCCTTTAAAAGTTCATTGTTTGCTTCTTCTAAAGAACTATAAGACGAAATACTTACGATATATAAATTGTCAAATTGACCTATTATTACCGATTGATTCCCTTCAGTAACTAAACGATTTTGATACCTGTCTGCATTTGATTTCTCAGTAAATGCGCCCCCAATAATGTGATAATGGTTAGTACTATTAACCACCGGTTCAGGATTTAACTGTTCAACAATGTCTTTTGTTTCTGTTAGTTTTTCTTGATTTAGATTTTCCTCTTTCGCTTTTTCTGAGATGTTTGTTACTTGATTTTGTTTCGTGTCTTCTGAATCTTTCGTTGAACTGTTTTTTGTTTCTTTAACTGCCATTTCTTTTGCTTTAAAAGGCACGAATTTTTCTAAACTATTATAAAACAAACCAAAAGTCAACGTTCCTCCAACCAATAAAACACCAACTACAATTAAAAAGTAGAATGCGGGTTTTCTGCGCTTTTTATCTTTTTTAATTTTTTCAATAATCGGTTTTTTGGGACGTTCAATTTTTGCATTCAAAGGCGGAACATCCAAATCATCCGCCCATTGATCAGCTTCTGAATAGTTTGATGTTTCTGGCTCTATTGTATATTCTGTAAGAGAAGAATTCTCAAGAACGGTTGGTTCTTCAACTGGGATATTATCTACCTGTTCTGAATTATTATTCTTATCGACAATTACCTCTACTGTTTCAATCGCACTATCTGTAGTGCTTTCTTCATCAATTTGTTGTTCGTTATTTTTTTTAACTTCTTCTGGAATTGAATCTTCTGGTAATTCTTCGGGAACAATTTCTGTCATTACTGCTTCTTCAAGAATAACAGTTTCAATTGGTGATTCTGTTATTTCGACCGTTTTTTCAGAAATCGGATTTTCAACGTTCGTCCCTTTGTTCCAAGAATTGAATTCGATATCGCCACTTGGGTTTTTAATGAATGATCCAAATTGATACATGTCATACGATTCTCCACTATTTAATTTAGCTTCAATTTCACGAACATATTTGGCAATTAAATTTTTAGCATCATTATCAGATATACCTTCTGTTTCAGAGATGTATAGAGATAATTTGCCGTCATCGTACTTTAAATAGGGCATAAATAAACATTCACCTGTTTCTGGATTCGTTAAATTAAGGGCTCCTAAACCAGGGATAATTATAGTGTTGAATGCTTTTAGAATTTCTACAAGGTACTTGTCCATGCCAAATAATTTATACTAATTTAATAAATTGTCTTTTAACTTTTTAGAACATTTGGTTAAAACGAAAAGTTTGAGCTAATCTTACACCTTTTTCTGTCATCTGAAGTGTGCAACATTCATTCGCACTATCATGCTCAAGGAATAAGACAAATTCATTTTTCACAGCATTGTTTAAAAACTTTTCTTTTTCACTCATAGTGATTAAAGGTCGTGTGTCATATCCCATAACAAATGGTAAAGGAATGTGTCCTACACTTGGTAATAGATCTGCCATAAAAACGATTGTTTTATTTTGGTAAGTAATGTGAGGAATCATCATGCTTTCGGTATGACCGTCAACAAACAATACATCAAAGTTTTCGAATACATTTTTAGTGAAATCTCCCATTCTTTCAATGAATTTCAATTGTCCACTTTCTTGAATTGGTAAAATGTTCTCACTTAAAAAGGATGCCTTTTCTCTTGGATTTGGTTCTGTTGCCCATTTCCAATGGTTTTCTGTACTCCAATAAGTAGCATTTTTAAAAGCTGGTTCGAACCCTGTTCTATCTTTATTCCATTGAATTGCACCACCACAATGGTCAAAATGAAGATGTGTTAAAAAAACATCGGTAATATCATTTGGTGAAAATCCGAGAGACTTTAAATTCCCAATTAAGCTATCATTTCCATGCATATAGTAATGCGAAAAAAACTTTTCCGATTGCTTGTCACCAATTCCAGCATCAATTAAAATTAGTTTATTTCCATCTTCGATTAACAAAGAGCGCATTGACCAATCACACATGTTATTCGCATCAGCTGGGTTGGTTTTTTGCCACATAGATTTCGGAACGACACCAAACATTGCTCCGCCGTCTAATTTGAAATTTCCAGTATTAAGTGGGTGAATTTTCATGTGTTTATTGTTTTAATAATTCAGTTCAGATTTGCGAAATACAAAAGTACAATCGCTGTAATTGCTGCGATTAAACCTAAAATTTTTCTAACAGTAACATTTTCTTTAAAAGCTATAAATCCAACTAATGCAGCAATCATAACAACCGATACGTTCATTATTGCAAGAACGGTTGAATCATTCCAACCTGTTGATTTATAGGAAACGATTAAGAGGTAAATTGAAAAGTAATTCGGAATACCAAGGATAATTCCTGCAAGAATATTTCGAGAGGAGAAAACTGTTTTTTTACTATAAATACGATAGAGTAGAATTACGAATCCTATACATCCTGCTAATCCAAATCCGAAGGCTGAAAAAAGTGAAGGAGTTAATATGTTTAATTCGTATTTCTGAACATAATTCAATACGAAATCTAAGAATCCACTGCCGATAAAAAGAATTAAGAGCATCCATAAGGATGTATTCGTCTTGTTTTCTGTGGTCTTAGAAAATGTAACTAAGAATACGCCTAAAAATGCAAAGATAATTCCTGCTATTTTCAAGGCAGAAAGTGATTCACGGTATAAAACAATCATGAACATCATGGATATTGCCATGCTCATTTTTACAGCAATCGAAGTAAGTGCTACTCCATTTTTCTGAGAACTAATTCCCATCAAAATGAACAAGGAAATAAATAGAATTGCGCATAAAACAATATACCAATGCCAATTTCCAGAATCTAAGGCAGCAGCATTCCATTCTTTTCCAAATAGCAGAACACCACAAACGAACGCCGTGAAATAATTGAAAACGATGGCTTGAAAAGTATCAATTTTGAATTTGGGGAACAGTTTGAAAATAATAAAAATCAAACTTGAACAAAGGATGGAGATTAGTAATGGGATCATTTTCTGAAATAATGATAAACAGTGTCTGTTGAAAATGGGTAACTATATGCAGGAACTTTGTTGATGGTTGGAGCTTTTGTGCCTTCACCAAAAAGTGTATTACCTACAATAACACGTGCTTCATCCCAAACATTTCCAAAAATAAAATACTGCAAGGTTCTACTTCCGCCTTCCACAAAAACAGATAGTATGTTTCGCTTATATAATTCTTCTAATATTAGTTCTGTATTCGTTTCACTAATTTTTATCCATTCAATCATTCCTTTTACTTCATTTCTAGAACGATTGAAAATGATAGTTGGTGCATCATCGGAAAAAATATTGAGTTCCTCCGAGAGTTGTAATTGGCTATCAATAATAATTCTTGTCGGATTCACACCGCTGAATTCACGCACGGTAAGTGATGGATTGTCGTTTTGAACCGTTTTTCTTCCAACTAAAATACTTTGTTCTTCCGAACGCCATTTATGAACCAGCGCTTTTGTTTCAGGCGCCGAAATCCAATTAACTCCTTGTTCTTCTGAATCACGAATTTTATCTAAATAACCATCCTTTGTTTGTGCCCATTTGAGAATAACATAAGGTCGTTGTCGTTCGTGAAAAGTGAAAAAACGTTTATTGAGTTCCTTGCATTTTTTTTCAAGGATTCCAATTTGAACATCAATTCCAGCTTTATTGAGTCTTTCAATACCTTTTCCACTAACTTTTGTATGAATGTCTTTGCAACCGATAATTACTCTTGGAATTCCCATTTCAACTATTAAATCTGAACAAGGAGGGGTTTTTCCAAAATGAGAACAAGGCTCTAAAGAAACATAAATTGTTGAGTTTTTCAGAAGGGATTTGTCTTGAACAGCATTTATAGCATTAACTTCTGCATGTGCTTCGCCATAACGTTGATGGAAACCTTCACCAATAATTTTGTCATCGTACACAATTACAGCACCAACCATCGGATTAGGAGCAACAAGCCCTTGTCCCAATCGTGCAAGTTCTATGCAACGCTGCATGTATATTTCGTCTGAATTCACAAGGACGAAGATACAGTATTCAAATTCAAATTGCGAATTACGAATTAGGAATTGTCAAATACGAAGTTCAATTCAGGTGAAAATGTTATTTTCGTTCTATGGAAAAAACCAAATTGAGAAAGAAGAATTTTCAGATTGCATTGATATTAGTTGTGGCAGCATTGGGTTATTTTGTTGACATCTATGATCTCGTTTTATTTGGTGTCGTGAAAGGTGAGAGTCTAAAGCAGATTATGCCCTTAGCTACGGATAATGCTATTGCGGCAACTGGAAAGTTTCTCTTTAATATGCAGATGTTGGGAATGCTTTTCGGCGGATTGCTTTGGGGAATATTGGGAGATAAAAAGGGTAGATTAAAAGTGCTTTTTGGTTCGATTTTATTGTATTCAATAGCCAATATTGCCAATGCTTTTGTAACGGATGTTTCAACCTATGCAGTGATTCGTATTATTGCTGGAATTGGTTTGGCAGGGGAATTAGGCGCTGGAATTACATTGGTTTCAGAAATGATGTCAAAAGAAAAAAGGGGATATGGAACAATGATAATCGTAACTTTTGGTGCGCTGGGAGCAGTAGTAGCGTCGCTTGTTGGATCGAAAGGGGAAGTGATTGGCGATTTCTTTTATTCTACTATTGGGATTCAATTTGCGAATTGGCAAGTTGCGTATATTGTAGGAGGAATAATGGGATTGGTGCTATTATTGTTGCGGGTTGGAACAATAGAATCCGACTTCTTTAAAAACGTGAAACACGATGAAGGAGTGAAAAAAGGAGATTTAAAACTCATCTTTAAGAACAAGAAAAACTTGGTGAAATACCTTCATTGTATTTTCATTGGGATCCCTATTTGGTTTGTGATTGGCTTGTTGATTATGAACTCGAAAGATAATTTTGGTCCTTGGTTAGGTGTAGAAAATGTTGTAAATGGAAAAGCTGTAATGTATGCTTACATTGGTTTGTCATTTGGGGATTTGCTTTCAGGAATCTTAAGTCAAATTTTGAAAAGCAGGAAAATAGTCGTTTACCTTTATTTGCTATTCACGTTTGTATTGACAATCATTTTCTTATTTGTTCTGAAAGATATTTCTTTGAACACGTATTATTTGATGTGTTTTTTATTGGGAACAGGAACAGGTTATTGGGCGATATTTGTAACAATAGCAGCAGAACAATTCGGAACGAATATCAGGTCTACAGCGGCAAATACAATTCCTAATTTTGTTAGAGGTTCAGTGAGTTTAATCACCTTATCTTTCGGGATGTTGGTTTCGTTTAATTTGAATGATGGAATTTCTGCTTTAATTGTTGGTGTTCTGTTCTTGTTGATAGCACTTTATAGCATAAGCCAATTAAAAGAAACATTTGGGAAAGATTTGAATTATCTTGAAACGGGAGAGATTATTTAATTGAACTTAGGTTAACTATTCTTTTTCCCAAAGGCGTTTATGTGTCCCTTTATGCTTTTCTCGTCTCCATTGATGTTCCTTCGCTTGGTGTATTAATTTTCTACGCACAATTTTGGGATAGAATATTTTTCTCCAAGATTTAAAGAATGAAAATTTTTTTAAAACACCAATTTGCGCTAATATTTCATATGTTGAGGAACCACATCTGTATCCGAAAAAGGCATAATCATATGGAGTATTGCTGATATAATTTTTGCAAATTGAATCAAATTGTAATCGCTTATCATGAGAAATAGGAATATGAATAACGAGTGTTTTCACACTGTCAACATCTTTATCCATAATATGATTGAATTCATCAATTGATTGAAAAGCATATTTGCCATTTTTGTTTTTTTTGTGCTGAAAAATGTGAACATTCCCTTCATAGAAAAAACTCAAATAACATGTGTCGTTGCATCGAATGCCAACATGACCACCAAGCATTCCACCAAACCAAATTTTTTGATCTTTTTTATGCTCTGGTCTTGGTTTTGAACCGTATAGAAAACGCACTTGCAGCGTGTCCATTTGAGTGAATCCGGTAAATGAGAAAAAGATTAAATAGATATGTAATAAATACCTCATTTTCTAAAATAAAAAACCGTCCGTCAGCTGACGGACGGTTAAGATAACACTATTGAAAGTTAATTTTTAATGTTTTGAAAGGTATTCAGCAACACCTTTAAAGGTGTCTTTCATTCCTTCATCACCTTTATGCCAGTTTGCAGGACAAACTTCACCATTTTCTTCTACAAATTGTAAGGCATCTACCATTCGTAAGGCCTCTTCAACGTTTCTACCAAGCGGGTTGATATTCACTATTTGGTGCACAACAGTTCCAGACTTGTCAATTAGAAACAAACCTCTATATGCAGTCATCGGTCCAGAAGCGGTAAGTTTTCCTTCCATATCATATTCGTATTCACCAGCTAAAACTCCAAATGCTTCAGAAATAGTTTTTGTAGTATCTGCGACGATTGGATATTTTACTCCTTCTATGCCACCATGGTTTTTTGGCATTTGTAACCATCCCCAATGAGATTCTTCAGTATCTGTTGAACAAGCTACAACTTTCACACCTCTTGCTTCGAAATCTGAAAGTCTTGCTTGAAAAGCATGCAATTCAGAAGGACAAACAAATGTGAAATCTTTCGGGTAAAAGAAGAATAATACATGATTTTTTCCTAAATATTGATCCAATGAGAAATCTTTAACGATCTCTATTCCGTTTACAACGGCAGCAGCCTTGAAAGATGGTGCTTTTTTTCCTACTAAAACGCTCATTTTATTTTTGTTTTTAATGTTGATTTTCGTTGATGTAAATTTACTCCTTTTTAAAATTAAACAGATTAAATTTACGCTCAATCTTTGACAAAGATACCACCGAAATTCTATTGTTATTATCGATTAATTTTATATTTACATAAATTTAATCTATATGATTTCAATTCAACAAATGCAATACATTTTAGTATTGAGTGAACAAAAGCAATTTCAGCGAGCGAGTGAACTATGTTTTGTAACACAACCAACCTTGTCCATGCAAGTGAAAAAGGCAGAAGAGGATTTGGGTTACGCCATTTTTGATAGGTCAAAAAATCCAATAGAATTAACTATTTATGGCATGAAATTAATTCCTTTGATTCGGGACGTACTGAATGAAACTGGTAAAATTGAAGTGCTAACGAAAAAATTCAAAGGGATTTACAAAGAACAAGTAAGAATTGGAATCATTCCAACGATTGCAAGTTATTTAGTTGCTGATATGTTTTCTCTTTGGCAAGAAAAATTAAAAGGAATACAATTAATTATTCTTGAACAAAAGACAGAGGAGTTATTAGTTTCACTCGAGCGAAAAGAATTGGACATGGCTATTTTGGCGGGACCTCTTAATGATTCAAAAATGAGAACAATTCCACTCTTTAAAGAAGAAATTCTAGCATTTTGCCCAAGTTTAAAAAATAAAACAATCTTAACGAATGACCTAAATGATTTACATCCCTGGTTGTTGAGTAAAGGGAATTGTTTGCGAACCCAAATGATCCAATTTTGTGAAATTAAAGAGGATAATGAATCAGATTCTTGGAATTATGAAGGCGGAAATATTGAACTATTAATGAAAATGGTTGAGCAGAATGGCGGTTATACCCTGGTTCCTAAAAATTATCATTTAACCGAGCAACAGAGGAAACAATTAAGGTCAATCAAAACAAGGAATGGCTCAGATGAAGCGGTTCCGGCGAGAGAGATTATTGCTATTTCACCAAATAAATCACTAAAATGGAATTCATTAGATGCGCTAATTCGTGAAGTTCAAGTGAATTATAACAAGGAAAGGGAAGATATAAAAATGTCAGTTTTGAATTGGAATGGTTAGCAGTTATGAAAGGCCAAAATTGTTTTCCAAATGTGAAATAATTTTGACCGAAGCACCTTTATTTTTTAAAACTGTTGCTGCTGTTTTTTGAGAAAGTTCAGCGATATTTTGTTCAATTTCGTTAATTGTAGTTTCGAATTCTGATGAATTATTCACGGTAAAACCAATTCCAGCATGGATAAACATACTTGCCTCAGGGAAGCGTTTAAATTTCGGACCGAAAACAACTGGTAGTCCAAAAACTGCGGGTTCTAAAATGTTATGTAAATTTCCAGAAAATCCACCCCCGATATATGCAATCTTTCCGTATGAATAGGCATTTGAAAGATTACCTATTGTATTTAGAATTAAAACCTGTGAATCTGAAAACGATTCGTCTGAAAATCTTTGTGTCTTTCCAGTTAATTGTTGTTCAATCGAAACAATATGCGCTTCATCAATACTATGAGGTGCGAGAATGAATTTTTGAGTCGAGTTCTTTAAAATAAAAGGAATTAGGATTTCTTCATCTTTTGGCCATGTACTTCCTAATATAATTGCTTTTTCCCCTTTTAAAAAAGATTCGATTTTTTCATTAGGAATGAGCTGTTTTTTGTTTTCTATAACACGATCAAATCGGGTATCACCAGTAGTAGTGAAGTTGGTAATTCCAATATCTGCAAGTAATAAAGAAGAACGTTCATTTTGCGTATAAAAGAAGTCAATTTGTCTTAATGTATCTCTGAAAAATCCACCATACCATTTGAAGAAGCGATGATCGTCTCTAAAAATGGAACACAAGGAGAATACCTGAACATGTTGTTTTTTGGCTTCAAAAATATAATTTGACCAAAATTCATACTTCACGAAGAAGGCTTTTTCAGGTTTGAAATGGTCAATAAATTGTTTAGCGTTATTTGGACTATCACTTGGCAAATAAACCGCTAAATCAACAGAATGAATGCGTTTGTGATAATGCTCCATACCTGATGGCGAAAAGAAACTAACCAAAATAAACGTAGAAGGATATTTTTCTTTCAAACTATTCATTATAGGTAAAGCCATGTCAAATTCGCCCAATGATGCACAATGAAACCAAAAAACTTTTTTGTCAGGAACTATCGGAAGATGCTTAAAATAATCTTCACGTCCTTTTACCCACGATTTGGCCTTTGGATTAAAGTTTGCCGCAATATGAAGTACCGCTTCATAACATTTAATGCCAATATTGTAGAGAATGTGCATCAATCGAAATAATAATCTTTCGGCAAACGTTTGTAGAAAGGGATAAACCAACCGAATTTAAAACCATATTGAATATCCAATTTTGTTGCCGTTGAAACTGGAATTTCTGGTTGATCAAAATTGATGGTACGTTGATTTTTAGTGAACCCTTGTTGGAAATAAAAACCTCCATAAAAATTTAAATATCCACCATTAGACATGAAAGAATAGCCTACAAATTCATGAATATTTGGTCCTATAGTCAAACGATCATAACCTTTCTTATAATCTAATTCAATCTGAGGTACTACTTGATCTTGTGTTTCAATGCGAATGTGATGCAGTAAATAACCCATTCCTGCATGCACAAAAATACCTGAGTTTTTATTAGGGCTTAAAATCGGAAATACTTTTCCTATGGCGAAGTTGGCATTAAATCCACGTGCATAAACAAGTACTTTTGCAATATCTCCGTTGACATCTGTAATGTTACCATAAGAGTCAACTAAATCATCAAATAAACCTGTAACCCGCACTTGATTTCCGAATATAAAATTAGCATCGAATCCTAAAAACCAATTTTTGTTTGTTTTATAACCTGCTAAAAATCCTACATGACTCATGTAACCGAAATTATCTGCTAAGTCACCTGATGTCCAATTGCCACCATAATGTACTCCAACCCATGGAGTACCAATAATTGAATCCTTCACATTTCGCTGCCCAAAGGAGAAAATGCCAATAAGAAAAAAAGAGAGTGTGAGAATGCTATTTTTCATGCGTCAAATTTAAACGCATTTTATTGGTTTTATTGCTAAAAAATGTAAAATGTATAAATTATTGAATGAATGATAATAAATCAAGAAATATCCATTCTTAAACGCTCAAAATTCTTTCGTCTTAAAACAGATATTCATAATTATAAATTATCTTTATCCTCTTAAATTCGTTAACACCATCCGTAGATGAAAAAAATACAAATGGTTGATCTTATATCGCAGTATCAGAAGATAAAACCTGCGATTGATTCAGCAATTATGAACGTTATTGAAAATGCACAATTCATTAATGGACCAGAAGTTAGTTCTTTCCAAAGTGAATTGGAATCGTATCTTGGCGTAAAGCACGTTATTCCTTGCGCAAATGGAACAGATGCTTTGCAAATTGCGTTAATGGCGCTAGATTTAAAACCGGGTGATGAAATTATTACTCCGTCATTCACCTATATTGCTACGACTGAAGTAATGGCCTTGCTTGGATTGAAACCCGTTTTTGTTGAAGTGGATAAAGATACTTTTTGTATCGATCCAACTGCGATTGAAGCAGCTATTACAGATAAAACCAAAGCTATTGTTCCTGTACATTTATATGGGCAAGCAGCAAATATGGATGCAATTAATAAAATTGCTAAAAAATATAATTTATTTGTTGTTGAAGATAATGCGCAAGCAATCGGTAGTGATTATTATCATGAAGATGGAACGGTTTCTAAAACAGGAACAATTAGCGACATTGGATGCACGTCATTCTTCCCGTCAAAAAATCTTGGTTGTTACGGTGACGGTGGTGCTATTTGCACGAACAATGATGAACTAGCAGCTAAAATGAGAATGATTGCCAATCACGGTCAAAGTCAACGGTATTATCATGATATCGTTGGATGCAATTCGCGTTTGGATAGTATTCAGGCAGCGGTTTTAAGAATTAAATTAAGAGAGTTAGATTCATATATTATAGCTAGAAGAAAAGTTGCAGATCATTATGATTCGTTTTTCACAGCTTTTGATCAAATAAAAACACCGGTTAGAGGAAAAGAATCGAAACATGTTTTTCATCAATATACCCTGAAATTAGAAGGATTAGATCGTGATGCATTGAATCTTTTTTTAGCAACAAAAGATGTCCCATCAATGATTTATTACCCAGTTCCAGCCCATAGACAAAAAATGTTCTCAGCATTTGGTAGTGAAAATACTGTGCTACCAATTACAGATTGGTTAACTGAAAGGGTAATTTCTTTGCCAATTCATACCGAGATGGAAGAGGAGCAGTTGGATCTTATTTGTTCTTCTGTAGCGGAATTTATTAATCAACAATAATCCCGAAACTCAAATTCAAAGTATGAAGAAAATTGCAGTTGTTGGTACAGGTTATGTTGGATTAGTTACAGGGACATGTTTTGCAGAGACTGGAAATCATGTTGTTTGTATAGACATCGATAAGAACAAGGTTGATAAAATGCTGAATGGGGAAATTCCTATTTATGAGCCGAATCTTTCTGTTTTATTTGAACGAAATATTAAGGCAAATCGATTAAAATTTACTACAGATTTAGTTGAAGGAATCAAAGATGCTGAAATTATATTTTTAGCATTGCCAACTCCACCAGGTGAAGATGGTTCTGCTGATTTATCATACATTCTAGGCGTTGCGGAACAACTTGGAAAGATAATGACGGATTATAAAGTTATTGTGGATAAGAGTACAGTTCCGGTTGGTACTGCAGAGAAAGTGCACAATATGATTGCGAAAAACGCTTCAGTTGATTTTGATATTGTTTCGAATCCAGAATTTTTAAGAGAGGGTTTTGCTGTAGATGATTTCATGAAGCCAGATAGAGTGGTGATTGGAAGTTCATCTGAAAAAGCACAGAAAATAATGGAACAATTGTATAAACCATTTGTGCGACAAGGAAATCCTATATTATTTATGGATGAAAAATCGGCTGAATTGACAAAATACGCTGCCAATTCTTTTTTGGCGACCAA
Organism: Chitinophaga pinensis; assembly: GCA_945902745.1. Classification (GTDB taxonomy): domain Bacteria; phylum Bacteroidota; class Bacteroidia; order Flavobacteriales_D; family Crocinitomicaceae; genus M0103. The sequence continues at coordinate 21,153 of CAMDNE010000023.1, forward strand.
AATTACGTTCATGAATGAAATTGCCAATTTTTGTGAGTTGGTTGGGGCAGATGTTGATAAAGTGCGCATTGGAATTGGTTCTGATGATCGCATTGGAAAACGATTTCTTTTCCCTGGAATTGGATACGGAGGTTCATGTTTTCCAAAAGATGTTCAAGCTTTGGTTAATTCAGGAAATGAAAATGCTTTTTCATTTGAGATTTTGAAAGCCGTAATGAATGTCAATGAAAGTCAAAAAACAATCCTATTACCGAAAATCAAAAACTACTTTAGAGGAAATTTAGAAGGCAAAAAGATTGCGCTTTGGGGATTGGCTTTTAAACCAGATACTGATGATATTCGTGAAGCTCCAGCATTGTATATGATTGACGCTTTAACGAAAGAAGGAGCTACAATTTGCGCCTATGATCCAGAAGCAATGAAAAATGTTGAAAGAGAAATAGGTGATAAAATTATGTATGCAAAAGATGAGTATGAAGCATTAATTGATGCCGATGCACTTGTAATTTGCACAGAATGGGGAGTTTTTAGAAATCCTGATTTTGATAGAATAGGAGAATTACTGAAAGATAAAGTGATTTTTGATGGACGAAATTTATTCGACTCAGAAGAAATGAATGAAAAAGGATTTTATTATAATTCAATCGGACGCAAAACAGTTAAATAAATTACGAATTACGAATTACGAATTACGAATTACGAATTACGAATGTTGTTGATTAAACAAAAAAATGGAAGAACGTAAACGCATATTAATAACAGGAGCGGCAGGATTTTTAGGATCTCATTTATGTGATCGGTTCATAAAAGACGGGTTCCACGTTATTGCAATGGACAATTTGATTACAGGACGACTTAAGAATATTGAGCATCTCTTCAAATTAGAGAATTTCGAATTTTATAACCACGATGTTTCAAAATTCATTCATGTGCCTGGGAAATTAGATTATATCCTGCATTTTGCATCGCCAGCAAGTCCAATTGATTATTTAAAAATTCCAATTCAAACACTTAAAGTTGGTTCTTTGGGAATTCATAATTGTTTAGGTTTGGCAAAGCAAAAAGGCGCTCGTTTAATGATAGCATCGACTTCTGAAGTTTATGGAGATCCAACGGTACATCCACAACCTGAAGATTATTGGGGAAATGTTAATCCCGTAGGACCCCGCGGCGTATACGATGAAGCAAAGCGTTTTCAAGAGGCAATTACAATGGCGTATCATAATTTTCATGGATTAGAAACTCGAATTGTTCGAATTTTTAATACGTATGGTCCACGGATGCGACTGAATGACGGACGTGTTTTACCTGCATTTATTGGGCAAGCGCTGAGAGGAGAGGATTTAACTATTTTCGGGGATGGCTCACAAACAAGATCATTCTGCTATGTAGACGATTTAGTTGAAGGAATTGTTCGATTATTAAATAGTGATTATGCTTATCCTGTGAATATTGGAAATCCTTCTGAAATTTCTATTAAAGATTTTGCGGAGGAAATAATTAAACTGACTGGCACAACGCAAAAAGTAATTTACAAAGATTTACCTGTCGATGACCCAAAGCAACGTCAACCTGATACAACCCGAGCAAAAGCATTGTTAAATTGGGAAGCAAAAGTTGGCAGAGCGGAAGGTTTGAAAATCACCTATGATTACTTTAAAAGCCTCTCCAAAGAAGAGTTGATGCAAACAGATCACAACGATTTTGATAAATATATAATACGATAATGGGATATTTTTCACACGAAACAGCAGTGATTGATGAAGGTTGTTCTATCGGAGAAGGAACCAAAATTTGGCACTTTTCACACATTATGTCTGATTGTACCATCGGTGAGCGCTGCAACATTGGACAAAATGTAGTTGTTTCACCAGGTGTAAAATTGGGTAATAATGTAAAAATTCAAAATAACGTTTCACTATATACAGGTGTTGAATGTGAAGATGATGTTTTTTTAGGACCTTCTATGGTTTTTACAAATGTTACAAATCCACGAAGTGGAGTAAATAGAAGAGATCAATATTCAAAAACAATAGTTCGTAAAGGAGCAAGTATTGGAGCAAATGCTACAATTGTATGCGGACATGATATCGGAGAATTTGCTTTTATTGGTGCTGGTGCAGTGGTTACAAAAACAGTACTTCCTTTTGCACTTGTTGTTGGTAATCCAGCTCGTCAAATAGGTTGGATGAGTGAATTTGGACACCGTTTAGAATTTGATGAGAACGGAAAAGCTGTTTGTCCCGAAAGTAATCAGGAATATACGTTAGAAAAAGGATTGGTTAATAGAATTAAATAAAATGGTAAAATGATTATGGTAGCGTCTACGATTCATCGAGACGGAATTCCAAATCACGAATCACAAATTAATAAATTGAGAAGCATGATCAAAGAGGATCAAAAAATAAAATTTGCCGTTATCGGCGCAGGCCATATTGGAAAGCGACATGCTGAAATGATTAGCCGTGAATCAGAAGCAGAATTGGTGGCATTAGTTGATAGTCGCACAAAAGAAGAATGTGGTGCGCAGGATTTTAATGTTCCATTTTTCTCGACGGTTGAAGAATTAATGGCATCAGGATTAGATTTTGATGTGGTGAATGTGTGCACGCCAAATGGGTTGCATTCAGAACAAAGTCTTAAAGCATTAGAAGCGAAAAAACATGTCGTTTGTGAAAAACCAATGGGCTTAACAAAAGACGCGTGTGAAAAGATGATCTTTAAATCGCTTCAAGTATCAAGACAAGTTTTTTGTGTCATGCAAAATAGATATTCTCCACCTTCGGAATGGATTAAATCACTGATCGAAAATGAAACGATGGGAAAAATATTCATGGTTCAATTGAATTGTTATTGGAACCGCGACGACAGATATTATAAAAAAGGAGGGTGGAAAGGAACTCAAGACTTGGATGGTGGAACGCTGTTTACACAGTTTTCACATTTCATTGATATCATGTATTGGTTATTTGGTGACATTGACAACATTCAAGGGAAATTTGCCGATTTCACACATCAAAATTCAACAGATTTTGAAGATTCCGGGTTTGTGAGTTTTGATTTTGTTGATGGTGGAATGGGATGCATCAATTATTCTACTGCTGTAGCCAATCAAAATCTTGAAAGTTCAATTACAATAATCGGAGAAAAAGGAAGTGTTAAAATTGGTGGTCAATATATGAATGAGGTTGAAGTTTGTAATATTCAAGATTATGAAATGCCTATATTAGCGCCAACAAATCCAGGAAATGATTATGGTGCATATAAAGGTTCAGCTGCAAATCATAATTATGTTATTAGAAATGTAATTGATACGTTAAAGGGAAGAACATCTGCAACAACCAATGCATTAGAAGGTTTAAAAGTTGTTGAAATTATTGAAAGAATTTATAAAGTTAGAAATGAGCAATTCAATTTATAATAAATTACTGCAAAAAGAAGCAAAACTTGCCGTAATTGGTTTAGGTTATGTTGGTTTACCAATTGCTTTAGAATTTGCACGAAAAATCAAAGTTGTAGGTTTTGATATCAATCAAGATCGTGTGGATTTGATGCAAAAAAATATTGACCCAAGTAATGAATTAGATGCGTCAGCTTTTGATGGTTGTGATATTCAATTTTCAGCGGACATCAATGATTTAAAAGACGTACAATTTTTCATTGTTGCAGTTCCTACACCAATCGATGATGCAAATTTGCCAAACTTGAGACCGTTATTAGGTGCTTCAGGTACTGTTGGTAAAGTCTTGAAAAAAGGAGATTATGTAGTGTTTGAATCTACCGTTTATCCTGGATGTACGGAAGAAGATTGTATTCCAGTTTTAGAAGCTGAATCAGGATTGAAATTCAAAGAAGATTTTAAGGTTGGTTATTCTCCAGAAAGAATTAATCCAGGAGATAAAGAACACACTTTGCAAAATGTCATTAAAGTTGTTTCTGGATGTTGCGCTGAGTCATTGGATGTAATTGCAAAAACGTATGAATTGGTTGTTCAAGCAGGTGTTCACCGTGCCACAACAATCAAGGTCGCAGAAGCAGCAAAAATTATTGAAAACACGCAACGTGATGTAAATATTGCGTTGATCAATGAATTGTCAATTATCTTTAATAAATTGAATATTAACACATTTGATGTGTTAGAAGCAGCTGGAACCAAATGGAATTTCTTGAAATTTTCGCCTGGTTTGGTTGGTGGACATTGTATTGGTGTTGATCCATATTATTTAACGCATAAAGCACAGCAAGCTGGATACCATTCAAAAGTAATTACAAGTGGTCGCTACGTGAACGACTCAATGGGATTTTATATTGGCAAACAAACTGTTAAACGAATTATTGCTCAAGGAAAACATATTCAAGATGCAAAAGTTCTAGTGATGGGAGTTACTTTTAAAGAAGATGTTAGTGACATCCGTAATTCAAAAGTTATTGATGTTATAAATGAACTTAAATCGTTTCAAGTTAGTGTTGATTTAGTTGATCCGCACGCTTCATCTACAGAAATGACTCATGAATATGGAGTTGGATTAGTTGAAAAACCGAGTGACGATTACGATGCAATTATTGTCGCGGTAAATCACAAAGAATACAGTTCAATGAACGAAAATGATTTTAAAAATTTATTGAAAGACCAAACAGGTGTTTTTGTGGATGTCAAAGGGATTTTTAGAAATAAAATTCAAGATTTAGAATATTGGTCATTGTAGTTGCAAGTTAATAATTACAAATTACAAGTTTTGAAACCTTTGTGCCCTTTGTGCCCTTTGCGCCTTTGTGGACATAACAATAATGAAACACGAATTACGATTATTTGAAACCTATGTGACCTATGTGCCTATGTGTTTTAAAATGAATAACATATTAAAGTTTAAAGATTTTGAATTACGCTAAAAGAATATTAGTTACGGGTGGTGCTGGATTTATCGGGTCTCATTTGGTTCGATTATTTGTCAACAAATACCCGAATTATCAAATTATCAATTTCGATAAATTAACGTATGCAGGGAATCTTGAAAACTTAAAAGATGTTGATATTGCTCCTAATTATGTATTTGTAAAAGGTGATATTGTATCTGTTAAAGATGTGCAAGATGTATTTGAAAAGTACGCCATCACAGATGTAATTCATTTAGCTGCTGAATCGCATGTTGATCGTTCAATTGAAGGGCCAATGGATTTTGTAATGACAAATGTTGTTGGTACGGTTAATTTATTACAAGCCGCAAAAGAAAATTGGAAGGAAGGCGAGCACGTGTTTCATCATGTTTCTACAGATGAGGTATACGGTAGTTTAGGGGAAGAAGGATTTTTTACAGAAGAAACACCGTTCGACCCAAGAAGTCCATATTCAGCGTCGAAAGCATCTTCAGATCATTTTGTTTCTGCGTTTTATCATACGTATGGTTTGCCTATAAAAATGTCAAATTGTTCAAATAATTATGGCAGTCATCATTTCCCGGAGAAGTTAATTCCATTGATGATTCTCAATATTCAAAATAACAAACCTCTGCCAGTTTACGGTAAAGGTGAAAACATACGAGATTGGTTGTGGGTGGAAGATCATGCAAAAGCAATTGATACTATTTTCCATAATGGAACGGTTGGAGAATCATACAATGTGGGTGGATTAAACGAGTCGACGAATATTGATCTTGTTCGTTTTTTATGTCGAATGATGGATGAAAAATTGAACCGTGAAAAAGGTGAGTCTGAAAAATTGATTACCTATGTTTTAGATCGTAAAGGACATGATTTAAGGTATGCAATTGATGCTTCAAAATTGGAAAATGAATTAGGATGGAAACCATCAATTACGTTTGAGGAAGGGTTGGACAAAACTGTCGATTGGTATTTGAATAATCAAGAATGGATTGAGAAAGTTACTTCTGGCGATTATCAATCTTACTACAAAGAAATGTATTCCAACCGCAAGTAAATGAGCTTTTTTTCAACACTTTTTCAGAAAAAAGCACCTTTAGAATTGTTTGATCTTTCTAAAATTGGAATTGATATGCACAGTCATTTAATTCCAGGAATTGATGATGGTTCTCGAAGCATGGATGAAACAATTGCGATGTTGGCCAAATTTGAATCTTTGGGTTATAAAAAGATTATAACGACTCCGCATATCATGCAAGAAGTGTATCCTAATACTTCTGAAATTATCAATCAAGGATTAAAACAAGTTCAAGAAACAGCTAAATCACTCGGATTATCAATTGAAATTGAAGCAGCCGCAGAATATTATTTCGATGATCATTTAATACAGTTAATTAAACAGAAAGATATTTTGTCTTTTGGCGATAATTATGTACTTGTTGAATTCTCATTTCATACGCCTCCAATTTTTGAAGACCAATTGTTTTTTGAAATGCAAATGGCTAAATACAAACCAGTACTTGCTCATTTCGAACGCTACCCTTATTTCCATGATTCTTTGGATAAAGCCAAGGAATATAGAGAGAAAGGTGTTAATATTCAAGTCAACCTCAATTCATTGACTGGTCATTATGGTCCACAAGTGCGTAAGCAAGCAGAAAAATTAATTGATGCAAACCTTTTAGATTTTGTTGGCTCTGATTGCCACAGAATGCAACACCTGATGATGCTAGAAGAACATTTATCAAATCCGTATTTTCACAAATTAGAAAAGTTGAATTTGAAGAATGGGGAGCTGTAAACTCCTCACAATTCGACAAGCTCATTGCAACGCTCATCGTTCAACACTTCAAAATCTAAACTATCAGTTATAAACTCCTCACTCAACACTCATCGTTCCTCACGCCAATATCAAACCTTCCCTTTCACAATTTCATCCACAATTTCTGGATTCAACAAAGTCGATGTATCACCAAAATTAGAAAAGTCTCCTTCACTAATTTTTCGTAAAATTCTACGCATTATTTTTCCAGATCGCGTTTTAGGCAAGCCATCTACGAACTGAATTTTATCCAGTTTTGCGATTGGCCCGATATGATCAGAAATCAATTTGTTTATTTCTTGGCGCAGGTTGTTATGATCGCGATTTTCACCCGATTCTTTCAGAATAATAAAACCGTAAAGCGCATTCCCTTTTATTTCATGTGGAAAACCAACTAATGCTGATTCAGCAACAGCTGGATGTTCATTAATAGCATCTTCAATTGGTGCAGTTCCAAGATTGTGACCAGAAACAATTACCACATCGTCAACTCTTCCTGTGATTCTGTAATACCCAACTTCATCTCTAAAAGCACCGTCACCAGTAAAATATTTTCCAGGATAAGCTTTGAAATACGTATCGATGTACCGTTCATGATCTCCCCAAATTGTTCTTGCAATTCCAGGCCAAGGAAAGTTAATGCACAAATTACCTGTTACTTGTTCTCCTTCAATTTCATTTCCTTTGTCATCCATTAATAGTGGTTGAACTCCAGGAATTGGAAGTGTGGCATAGGTTGGTTTCGTTGGTGTAATTCCTGCTAAAGGTGAAATTAGTATTCCACCAGTTTCTGTTTGCCACCACGTATCTACAATTGGACATTTTTTCTTTCCTACATGATTATCGTACCAATGCCAAGCCTCTTCATTGATTGGTTCACCAACTGATCCTAAAATTTTTAAGGAACTTAAATTATATTTTTCAACCCATTCGATATTTTCTTTAGCCAAAGATCGAATCGCAGTTGGAGCAGTATATAAATGTGTAATCTTATGTTTGTCAATTATTTCCCAAAACCTTCCGAAATCTGGGTAGGATGGAACTCCTTCAAAAAGCACAGTTGTAGCGCCATTCAATAATGCACCATAAAGTATATAAGAATGACCTGTAATCCATCCAATATCGGCTGTGCACCAAAAAATATCTTGTTCTTGGTATTGAAAGACATTTTTAAAAGTATAACCTGTATAAACCATATATCCAGCCGTTGTATGAACCATTCCTTTTGGCTTACCTGTTGAACCAGAAGTGTATAGAATAAACAATGTGTCTTCAGCATCCATGATTTCAGGAGTATTATTTATCGAACTGTTTTCCAGTAATTCTTCCATCCAATAATCACGACCATCTTGAAAATTTATTGGAGTATTTGTGCGCTTAACAAGTAAAACCTTATCGACACATGGACATTTTACTAATGCTTCATCAACAATACTTTTTAAATCAATTGTTTTATTCCCTCTAAATCCTCCGTCAGCCGTAATTACTAATTTACAGTCTGAATCTAAAATTCTAGCGGCAATGGCACTTGCAGAAAAGCCAGCAAAAACTACTGAATGGATTGCTCCAATTCGTGCACAAGCTAAAACAGAAATTGCTAATTCTGGAATCATAGGTAAATAAATACAAACTCGATCACCTTTGGTTATTCCTTGTTCTTTTAAAACATTGGCCATTTTACAAACACGAAGATGCAATTCCTCATAAGTAATATGCTGAGCCTTTTCATTTGGGTCATTTGGTTCGAAAAGAATAGCTGTTTTTTTACTTCTATTAACTAAATGCCTGTCAATTGCATTTTCAGTAATATTCAATTTACCACCTTCAAACCACGAGAATTTAGCTTCAGTCATATTGAAGTCTAAAACGTTATCCCATTTTTGATTCCAGCTAAAATTATCGGCAATCTCTCCCCAAAATTTTCTTGGAGTTCTAATTGAACGTCTATATAGTTTGAAATAATCTTCTAAGTCGTGAATTGTATATGCCATGATTGATCATTAAAAGTAAAGTGCAGAACCAATTAATTTCCCATCTCGAATAATTAAAGATGGAAAAGGTAACTTTAAGTAATTTAATTGTTTTAAAACTGTTTTAAGCCATTTTTTTTGAACTGGAATTCTACTAAAATCAATATCTAAGGAAAAGATGAATTCTCTTTGAGATAAATATGAATTCACGTTAACTGGGTCACTATAAGATTCTTTATCACCTACAATTTTATTATTAACACTGTATCCAAAGGATAAACAAATCCATTTTGGAATTGAAGTGTTTTTTGTAAATAAAAATGGATTAAAGCTTACCCAATAAGTTTGTCCATTGTAATCTTTTAAAAGTCGTTCTTGAAAATTTGATCCCAGAACTTCGGGTCTTAAAGCAGCAAATTCTGTAGGATGATATGAGAATTTTAATAAAAAACGCTGCTCTTTCCATGCTAATTCTTGACCAAGATAAATTCCTGCACCAAGAGCATTTGAAGCCATGTCATACCAAGAAAAACCCCATCCAGAGCTATATCCATCAAAAACCTCAAGTGTAGTTTGAAATCCCAATCCAATTCCAGTTCCAAGTATCGCTGCATTTGCAGATTTCATTCCAGACCATTTAAATAAATTTCCAGAGAATTGACTTATTTGGTAATTTGTATAAATATGACCTGCTTTGTCCATTTGCAGCCAATTTGCTCCATCATTGAAAGTATGAAACTTTGATTTATTATAATCGGTGTACCATATTTGAGAAAGACCAATCATACTCCCTGCCCAAGCAGCGCCAGTGCCAATTGAAACAGGGATTATTCTTTTTCTAGAAAGTGAATCGGGAGCGTCCAAAAATAAATTTTGTGCAAACAACATGTTTACAGAAAAAAAACTGAAAATAATAAATAGGCGAGAACACATCTTCTTCGAAGGTAATTAAAAACTTAATTTATTACAGACTTACTGTTGAAAAAATAAAAAATTGCTTCTTTCGTTGTTTAGAATATATACTACTTTTAATCTGTGAATTAAATACGTATTTAAATTGAATGCAGAATTTGATTTCAATAAAAAAAAACAAGATGAATAAAATAAGAAAAGACTGGACTGATATACGGGTAAACGATAGTTGGGCTATTTTCAAAATAATGTCTGAGTTCGTTGAGGGGTATGAGAGAATGGCGAAAATAGGTCCCTGTATTTCAATTTTTGGCTCTGCTCGTACAAAACCCGACAATAAATATTATCAAATTGGTGTTGAAATTGCAAAGAAATTAGCTGAAGCTGGTTATGGCGTTATTACAGGTGGTGGACCTGGAATTATGGAAGCAGCCAATAAAGGTGCTCAATTGGGGCTGGGAAAATCAGTTGGATTGAACATCGATTTACCTTTTGAGCAAAATCATAATACCTTCATCGATCAAGAACACAATTTGGAATTTGACTACTTTTTTGTTCGTAAAGTAATTTTTGTGAAATACGCACAAGCCTTTGTTATTTTACCAGGAGGTTTTGGTACGTTGGATGAATTGTTTGAAGCATTAACATTGATTCAAACAAAAAAGATCAATCACAGACCAGTTGTGTTAATCGGTGTAGAATATTGGCAAGGTTTACTTGTGTGGATGAAAGATTCTATGTTACATATGGAACAAAATATTGCAGAAGTAGATTTAGATTTATTCAAATTGGTTGACACAGCAGATGAAGCTTTCAAGTATATTGAAGACTTCTATAAATCGCATGCATTGTCTCCAAATTTCTAAAAAAGCATTGATTGGTTTTACTTTTATTTTTTTTACGGCATATTGCTTATATTTGCGTGATTGATTTCAATATATGGAATTTTTAAAAAAACTCAGAACCTTTATTTGTAGCAAGCATTTTCTAAAGCATTTTGGATTAATGCTTCTTGCCTATCTTATTATAGTAAGTGTTACCGTATTTTATTTGGATTCATATACCAATCACGGGCAGCGCATTTCTGTGCCTAATATGATTGGTAAAAATGTCAATGATGTAAAAAGTACCTTAGAAGAATTAGGGTTGGAATATGAAGTTCTTGATTCTATTTATGACCCTTCAAAACCGTCAGGAACAATATTAGACCAAGATCCAGATCCGACTATGTTTTCTCAAGTTTATGTAAAGGAAAGTCGTATCATTCGATTTCGTGTTTCTAAAAAGTCACGCCTTGTTGAAATGCCTAGTTTAGTTGATAAATCACAACGATTTGCTGAAAGTATTTTGGAAAATAGAGGGTTGAAATGCATAATCCAATTCAAAGAAACAAATGAGGCAAATGGCGCTGTTCTTGAACAACGTTATAAAGGGAAAGGAGTTAAAGAAGGCGCTCGAATACCGATTGGATCTACCATAGTATTGATTGTAGGAAAGAATGGACAAGGAGAACCAGTTGATATTCCAAATTTATATGGTTTAACAATATTTGAAGCAAAAGACCGTTTAGCAACCTTAGGATCATTTGGCTTCTTGCCTGTTTGTGAAGGTTGTGTAACATATGAAGATTCTTTGGCGTCAAGAATAGAATCTCAATCGCCAGAGTATATTGAGGGAATACAAATTCCAGCAGGTTCTACAATAACAGTATATGCAACGAAGAACTTTACAGGTGATGGTCAAAATCCATAATTCTATTAATAAAAATTGAATGAAAGGAAAAATACTTGCATTGATTTTAATTTGTTGCCCAATAGTGTTTTTTGCACAAGGTGAAGAGGCAGGACCATTGACTGGCAATCCTGATTTACAATGGAAAAATAAAAAATCTAACAAAACAGAAAAAGCGAATCCAGGAACTTTTGACAGTACGTTTATTTATAAATCTGACACGTTAAATCTGCCGTTTTTTGACGAATTCACTAAGAACCATTTTGAACAGTACAATGCTGATTTTACTGATTTAGGAGTTACGAGTGATAAGAAATACAGGATTTTAGACAATGTTACTTCTATACAAATCCCTAATAATCTTTATTTTTCTGGACAAACAACGTTTCGAAGAACATACGACGTTCTAACATCCACTTACACAGATGTGAATTTTAGTCCTACACAATTCAAAGTTGGTAGTTTGGCAACTTACCCTGTTAGTTATGCTACAACAGATTTATATCCACCTTATTACATTTATGACACGGTTGGAACATCGGATGTGTCAGATACAATTTGGATAGTTAGTCCTGAATTCTATCAAGATTCCGCAACGCAATTTTTTATAAATTTAAACAACAGTGACGCGTTTTGGCTTGATGACCAAGCATACCACAATTATCGTTTTGCTGTTGAGCCTCCATCACTAGGAGTAGTTACTTTTGATGGTTTAAACGAAAATGGTTTTCCTTATGCCATTGGAACAACAATAACCAATTATGCTGATTTTTTAACATCAAAACCGTTAGATTTATCTACTGTTAATGTTGCCGATTCAGTATATTTTAGTTTTTTGTTTCAAGCAGAAGGTTTTGGAGATGTGCCAGAAACAACAGATTCTTTAGTTTTAGAATTTTATGCGAAGGACTTAGATCAATGGAATTGGGTTTGGAGTGCCTCTGGACAGGCTGTTGGTGATTTTCAAATTGGTCATATTCCTATAACTGATCCACTTTATTTTGAAAAAGGGTTTCAGTTTAGATTTAAAAATTATGGTGCCCTGTCTGGAATGCTTGATATCTTTAATATTGATTACGTTCATCTAAGAGCATTATCAGGGTATCAAGATACCATTTTTAAAGATTTAGCGTTTGTTTATCCAATTGGAAGTTTATTGAAAACATACACGTCAGTTCCTTGGGATCATTTTAAAAACAATTCAACAGGTAAAATGCATGATGCAGCTGCAATTACAATGCATAATGGAGCTGTAATTCAGGCAAACAATGACGATGGTCTTATTGAAGTTTCATACGGTGGATTTCCAGAAGGGAATTACTTGTTGAATGGACAAACATTGGCAGGAGGAGTAGCACCTTTTAATTACCTTCCTGGGATCACAAGTTATTCTTACCATGATCTTTCTGGTGGTTATGTTTATGATATAGCAAAACTTGGAAACCACCAAACTTTTGATGTTTTAGCTACAGCAACAACACCAACAACCACAGCCAATGATTATACGTTGAATGATTCAACAAGCGGTATTCAATATTTTTCAAACTATTACAGTTATGATGACGGCAGCGCAGAAGCGGCATACGGTCCAACAGGAACGCAATCTCGTTTAGCGATTAAATACAGTGCCTATGAAGAAGATTCAATTATTGGTATGAATATTCATTTTGTACCTTCTGTAGTTGATGTTTCAAACAAACTGTTTTTATTGACAGTCTGGAGCGACAATGGTGGTGTTCCTGGATCGGTTTTGTATGAAGATGATGTTTTCTTTCCACGTCAACCGGAATATGGATCAAGTAGAAATGAATTTACAACATATTATTTCAAAGACACGTTAAAGGTTTCAGTTGGATTAAGCTATTTTGTAGGTTGGAGACAATTAGATGCAATTCGTCTGAACGTAGGTCTTGATAAAAATTTAGACAACTCAACTAATACATATTATAGTGTTGATAATGGTATATCCTGGTCGCAGTCCTCAATATCTGGTTCTGTTATGATAAGACCTATTTATTCAACTGCAATGGATGTAGAATTGGGAATTGAAACAATTGTCAACCAACCAATTGTTAATTTATATCCGAATCCAACTGCTGATGAAGTGAACATTGTAATAGAAAATGGATTATTTGAAAGTGTCGAAGTTTATTCTATTCAGGGTACTTTATTGCTTCAAACAATAGAATCTAACGTTTCTTTAATTAATTTCCCTGCGGGTGTTTATTTTTTCCGATTAAAAGGAATTGATAAGGTTTATAAAATTATCAAGAACTAATGAATGAAGAAATAGAAGAGGTTGAGAATGATGAAGAAGAACTCTTTGAACATTATAAAATTATCTCAGACCCAGGACAGGAAATAATTCGAATAGATAAATTTCTACTTGACCGTTTACCAAATACTTCTCGGAACAAAATTCAAAATGCCGCTAAGAACGGAACTGTTCTCGTTAATGGAGAAAAAGTAAAGCAGAATTATAAGATAAAACCGCACGACGAGGTTTCAATCGTTTTGCCTTACCCTGTAAGAGAAATTGAACTTATTCCCCAAGATATTCCTATCGTAATTGAATATGAAGATGATTCTTTAGTTGTAGTGCACAAGCCTTCAAATATGGTTGTTCATCCAGGATATGGCAATTATACTGGAACATTAGTGAATGCACTCGTTTTTCACTTTGATAATTTACCTTATCGCATCCAAGATTATTTTGGAAGACCAGGCTTGGTGCATAGATTGGATAAAAACACAACGGGTTTAATGGTTGTCGCTAAAACTGAATTAGCATTGACAAAATTGGCCAAACAGTTTTACGATCGCACAACTGAGCGACGTTATCATGCTTTAGTTTGGGGTGATGTAAAGGAAGACGGAACAGTCATTGGGAATATTGGACGCTCATTGAAAAACAGAAAGGTAATGACTGTTTTTCCCGATGGTGATCACGGTAAACATTCTGTTACGCATTATAAAGTATTAGAGCAATTTGGATTAGTGACATTAATTGAATGTAAATTAGAAACAGGCAGGACACACCAAATCCGAGCGCACATGAAACACATTGGTCATCCTCTTTTTAATGACAATGAATATGGTGGAGATTCGATTGTCAGAGGCACACCTTCTTCTAAATACAAGAAATTCATAGAAAATTGTTTCGATTTAATTGATGGTCAAGCATTGCATGCAAAAACACTAGGTTTTGAACACCCGGTTACTGGTGAGTATTTAAGGTTTGATTCGGAATTATCTCCAGGATTTGAGGCTATACTTCAAAAATGGCGAACATATACACTTCCAGAATCTGATTAATTGTGATATTTTAATCTTTAAATAGTTTCATTGTTAAGATTTCAAGCATCTTATCTCTTTTTTTGCTGTTATTTCAAGAACTTTTTTTATTTTTACATTTCGTTGAAAAAACCTATTATTTAAATTACTTAGTTTTTATAGTTAAGAATTAATAAAAATTTATTTTCTTCGTGCTTACAATTCTAATTGAAAAAGAAATTATATGTACTACAAATTAGTATTACCACTTGTCTTTATTAGCCTTTCATGGCTTTCATTTGCTCAAAACAAATTTGTTCTAGAAGCAGAAACGTACTTCATGAGTGAGAAATATTGTGAAGGAGCTGATAAATGCAGCTTAGCATATACAAAATTGACTCGTAAAGGAAATCAAGCGAAAAAAATGAAAGCTGATATGGCTTTTAAAACTGCTGAATGTTACCGTTTTACGGATAGATTTAGAGAAGCAAATGAATGGTATGATCGTGCATTATTGTTAGATTACCAAGATGTTGTTCCTGAAGTTCACTATTATAATGGTGAAATGTTGAGAATGATGGGGAGCTTTGATAAAGCTATGATTCAATATGAAGCGTATAAAAAATTGGTTCCTGCAGACGCGAGAGCTGAGGTTGGTATTAAATCATGTAGAGATAATAAAAGTTTCGTAGCAAACAGAACACGTCATAAAGTTGAGAACCAAGCAGTCATTAATAAGGCTGAGATGGACATGGCTCCAATGTTTGCAGATAGAAAAGAATCAAAATTATATTTTGCATCAAGTAGAGCTGGAAGTACAGGTAATGCTACTGATCCAATCTCATGTGAAAATTACATGGATATTTGGATGAGTGAAAAAGATAAAAAAGATAATTGGGGAGAACCTAAATTAGCTGATATTACTGGAAATGTAAACACGGAAGCTCATGAAGGTTCTGTTACATTTGATGGAAGAGGTAAAGTAATGTTCTTTACACGTTGTCCTAATTTGAAAAAACAAAACCTTGGTTGTGATATTTGGACATCTGAATTGAAAGGAAAAGATGAATGGGGTCCAGCAACAAAGTTGAATTTAAAAACAGCTGATTCGGTTTCAGTTGGTCATCCTTGTGTTTCTGATGATGGAAAGTTTTTAGTTTTCGCTTCTGACATGGTAGGTGGTTTCGGTGGAAGAGATTTATGGTATACAACATATGATAGAAAAGCAGATTCATGGACAGCTCCAAAAAACATGGGTCCTGAAGTAAATACAGCTGGAAATGAATTGTTTCCTACATTCGGTAAGGATGGTAGTTTGTATTTTGCAACGGACGGTATGCCAGGTTTAGGAGGTTTGGATATCTTCCGAGCAGTGAAGGTTGGTGAAGAAATGAAATGGGAAAATGCAAAGAACTTAGGTTTTCCAATAAATTCTGAAAATAATGATTATTCATTATATGAATATTCAGATCGTAAAGGTTATTTCACATCAGAAAGAAAAAATCCAGACGGAAAATTCAATCCAGATATCTACAGTTACGAAATGCCACCAAACATCTTTGATTTAAAAGTTATTGTAAGTGAATTAGGTGATAAGACAATTAAAATTGCAGATGTTCGTGTTGTTGTTAAAGGTTCAGACAATGCAATTTGGGAAGGTTATACTAAAAAAGATGGTTCTATTTTTTGGGATAAAAAACCTGATGGATTGCGTTATGTGAATGAAGTAACTTCTTACACAATTAACATTTCAAAAGAAGGTTACCATCCAGATAAAAAAGGAGCGCAGTTTACAACTGTTGGTTTGAATTATGATCAAAACTTTATTATAGATATGGCATTATTGCCTAAGAAACCAATTCGTCTTCCTGAAGTTCGTTATCCATTAGACAAATGGGTGTTGTTAGTTGATTCTACTATTAATTCACCAGATTCACTACTATTTGTATATAACTTATTACAAGAATATCCTGAAATGGTTCTAGAATTAAGTTCTCATACGGATGCACGAGGAAGTAATGAAAGAAATCAAAAGCTTTCAGAAAATCGTGCTAAAGCATGTTATAAGTACTTGATTGAACAAAAAGGAGTCGATCCACGTAGAATTGTACCAGTTGGTAAGGGTGAAGTTGAGCCTAGAACGATTTGGAAAAAAGGAGGTATTTACATTTCATCTCAGCCTTCTGATATGAATGGTGTTGAAACAATATTACTGAACGAGGCTTACATTAATCAATTCAAAACTTCCGACAAAAAATTATTTGATCAATTGCACCAGTTGAATCGTCGAACAGAAGGTAAAGTACTTAGAATGGATTTTAATCCAGCAACTTCTCCTGCAGCGAATCCTGGATTATTGATTTTTGTTAAATACCCTTAACAATAAAAGGATTTTAAATTGAAAAGCGCTGATAGTTATCAGCGCTTTTTTTTGTATCTTCAAGAAGGTAAATTAATATAAATGCAAGAAAAATACCTTCATTATCTTTGGAAATACAAACTACTACCGCTTCATAAAATGGAATTGGTTGACGGTAGAATGTTTAAAGTTATTTCTCATGGGGAGCATAATGCATATGAAAGTGGGCCAGATTTTTTAAATGCAAAAATTGAAATTGACGGTTTGGTCTGGTTTGGAAATGTCGAATTACATCTAAAATCTAAAGATTGGTATTCGCACAAGCATCAAAATGATTCTGCTTATGACAACGTTATTTTACATGTTGTTTTAGAGAATAATGGAGATGTATTTATAAAAAACGAAAAAATCCCTACACTTGAATTAATTAATGTTATTAAACAAGAACATTATCAGAAATTTGAACTTCTTTTAAAAAATAAAAAAACCATTCTTTGTGGTTCACTTTTATATTCAATACCAGATATACTAATTATCTCATTGCAAGAAAGGGCTTTGATTGATCGATTAAATCGTAAGACAAACAATATTATTGTGCATGCAGGCTCATCTGATCCTAAGCAAATCCTCTATTTTTTAATGGCTAGGGCAATGGGTGCAAAAATAAATCAATTACCTTTTGAAGAATTAACGCATAGACTACCATTGCATGAATTAAAGAATAAAAAGATTAGAAATCAAGCTGATTTAATTGTGATTTCAAGTGGATTATCTTGTCCAGATTCAATAACAGATCATTTGGCGTATAACAGAATTATTCAAAGCGAAAAACAACTTATAAATGGATCTGTTTCTGCGCAGTCTTGGAAATTTGCAGGTACTCGACCCGGAAATTCGCCGAAAATTAGAATTGTACAGTTCGCGAAAATGATTCAACAATTCGATTTTGAAGTGAGTTTTGTTTATCTAGATACTGAAAATTTACTGCAATACATTTTAAAATTACTAACAATTGAAGAGGAAACTCCTTCTCTTTTAAGCGGCTTTAATCAACTTTCACTTTCTTTTAAACATCAACTTATTATTAACTGTTTTGTTCCGTTCATATATTGGTTCGGACAAAAAAACGAAGATGAACTATTAGTGGAAAAATCTATTGAATTAATGCGTTTATTGCCTGCTGAGCAAAACGCAACTTTGGATAAATGGATAAAAAATAAAATTGTTCCACGAAATGCCGCTGAATCACAGTCAATGCTAGAAGTGATAAATGAATTGTGTTCAAAAAAAAAATGTTTATCTTGTGAGATTGGAATACGACTTTTAAGTAAATGAGAACCATACAAAAAATAATTTTTTTCTTTGAAATGCGTTCTTTTGGCGTATGTGCTTGGTGGGCCAGAAAATTGGGCATTAATATATCTAAAGTGCGTCTTGGATTTATATATGCTTCATTTATTACGATGGGATCACCACTAATTTTATACCTGGCAATGGCTTGGATTTTAGAGCACAAACATTACTTCAAATTACAACGGAAACGCAAGAAAACTATTTGGGAGCTTTAAGATGATTTTTAAGTATAAATTTTTCAAAAAGATTTATTTTTTTCTAATTCTCATGTTTTTGATTATTGGAGTCGGAACAATGGGATATGTTTTGATAGAAAAATGGAATTTTTTCGATTCATTTTATATGACAATTATCACTATGTCAACTGTAGGTTTTGGTGAAGTACATGAATTATCAGTTGAAGGAAAAATGTTTACTGCCTTTTTACTGATTTCGTGTTTTGGTATATTTGCATACACAATTTCTTCACTAACAAGTTATATTGTAGGCGGAGAATATAGAACCAACCTTCGAGATTTTAAAATCATGAAAAAAATGAGAATAATGGAAAATCACGTAATTATTTGTGGATTTGGTAGAGTTGGAAAACAAGTTGCATTGGATTTACTGCAATTTGGGATTCCATTTGTGGTCGTAGAAAATGATGAGAAAACAATTGAAAACGAAACAACTAATGAATTTTTATTTATCAAAGGAGATTCAACAAACCAAGGGATATTGGAATCCGCAAATATTAATAATGCTAAAGCAATCATTTCATGCTTACCAAAAGATGCGGATAATGTGTATGTTGTTTTATCTGCTAGAGAAATTAAAAAGAATTTGACAATTGTCTCAAGAGCAACTTTGCCCTCAGCAATCTCAAAATTAAAAATGGCTGGCGCTAATCATGTCATTATGCCTGATTCAATCGGAGGGTCGCATATGGCATCTCTAATTAATAATCCAGATGTTATTGAATTCATGGATGCAATTAAAGTTCAAGGTTTTAGCGGTGGAACTAATATAGAATCGATTGATTTTAATGAATTACCAATTGAATTTCAAAATAAAACAATAGGCCAATTAGAAGCTAAACGATTGACAGGAGTAACAATTATTGGTTTCAAAACACCAGAAGGTGAATACATTATAAACCCAGATTTTGAAATTGAAGTAGTGCCTAAATCACAACTTTTTGTCTTAGGTTCTGCTGAACAAATTCAAAAACTAAATGCTATTTTCGGAATAAATCAGAATTAAATGGGCATATTAATTACAGGGTCAAATGGACTACTAGGTCAGAAAATTGTTGCTCTTTGTTTGAAGAATAATTTTCTTTTTCTTGCCACATCATTAGGCGAAAACAGAAATCAAGATTGTGTGTCGTCATTTTATCTAGGATTGGATATCACGAATGAAAAAGAGATAAATCATATTTTCACAACTTTCAAACCAACCCATGTGATTCATACTGCAGCAATTACAAATGTAGATTATTGCGAACAGAACGAAGCGGAATGTAATATTGTCAATACCAAAGCTGTTGAATATCTTTTTAATGCTGCAAAATCAGTAGATGCACATTTTCAACTTCTTTCTACGGATTTCGTTTTTGATGGTGAAAAAGGAAATTACACGGAAGAAGATGATGTCAATCCATTGAGCATATACGGTAAATCGAAAGTTAATGCCGAGAAGATTCTAATTGAAAACAGTTATACTAATTGGTCAATTGTTAGAACGATAATTGTATACGGAACAGGAAATAACCTATCCAGATCAAATATTATTTGTTGGGCCAAAGATGCTTTAGCAAATGGGGACAAACTTTCAATTATTGACGATCAATTTCGTGCGCCAACTTGGGCATTTGATTTGGCTTGGGCATGCTTGGAAATTTGTAAACTTAACAAAAAGGGCATTTATCATATTTCTGGACCAGAATTAATGTCGGTTTTTGAAATTGTAAATCGCATTGCGAATCATTTTTCGTATTCAATAGAAAATTTAAGTCGCTCAAACAGCAAAGATTTAAATCAACCAGCAAAAAGACCACCAAAAACGGGATTTGACTTGTCAAAAGCACGAAAAGAGTTGAATTACAATCCCAAAAAAATCGAGGAAACCTTGGATTTAATCTGAGTTTTGATTTAAAATAAAAAATAGTATATTCGTCGTTCATTAAATAATAAGTAAGATGGCAGGTAGTCCTTGGCGGAAAAAGCCGATTTCAGCATTTGAAGCAGATATGAAAAAAAATGAACTTAAGCGTGTACTTACTCGCTGGGGTTTAACTTCCTTAGGTATAGGAGCAATTATCGGTGGTGGAATTTTTACCCTCACAGGCATAGCTGCTCACGATCATGCCGGTCCAGCTTTGGCGCTAGCTTTTGTTATAGCAGGTGTAGGTTGTTTATTTGCTTCATTGTGCTATGCTGAATTCTCTGCAGTATTGCCTGTTGAAGGATCAGCTTATGCTTATTCATATGGAACCGTAGGTGAACTTTTTGCTTGGTTAATCGGATGGAATCTTATTCTAGAATACATGATGGGAGCTACAACAGTAGCCGTTGCTTGGAGTGGCTATTTTGAAAAATTACTTCATCAGATGGGAATACATCCCCCCATTTGGTTAATGAATGATCCTATTACTGCAGCAGAAAAAACCCGTTTAGCTATTGAAGCTGCCGAAAAATCTGGTAACACTGAAGTTGTTAGTCAATTAATGAATCAACCCTCAATTGCCTTCAATTTGCCTGCATTTTTGATTACTTGGGTGGTAACATCTATATTAGTTCGTGGTATAAAAGAGGCTGCAAAAACAAACAACTTGATTGTAATTTTGAAAGTTGCAGTGGTATTATTTGTAATTATTGTTGGCTTCTTTTTTATTGACACAAACAACTGGACACCTTTTATTCCAGATCAAATTGTTAACCCAGATGGATCTACGCAGTTTGGATGGAGCGGTGTTATAACCGCTGCGACGATTGTGTTTTTCGCATACATTGGTTTTGATGCTGTGTCAACACAGGCAGGTGAAGCAATAAATCCAAAGAAGGATGTACCATTTGCTATTATTGCATCTTTAGTGATTTGTACAGTTCTATATATTCTTGTATCCTTGGTGCTTACAGGGATGGTTCCTTATGGTGAACTAGACATGAAAGCCCCTGTAGCTTCAGCCTTTGAAGGGGTTGGAATGCCATGGGCGACTACTTTAATCACAGTTGCAGCAGTAGCTGGATTGATGTCGGTTATGTTAGTTATGATGTTAGGTCAAACAAGAATTTTCTTAGGAATGGCAAAGGATGGATTATTACCCTACAAGATTTTCGGGAAAGTCCACCCTAAATTCAAGACACCATTCAGAAGTACGGTAATCGTGGGATTGGTTATTTCAATTGTAGCTTCCTTAACTCCTATTGATAAAGTTTCTGAAATGTGTAGTATGGGAACTTTATTGGCTTTCGCTATGATCTCTGGGGCTGTATTGGTCTTGAGATATAAACAACCAGATTTGGAACGTCCATTTAGAGTGCCTTATTTACCCGTTGTATCTTTTCTGGGAGTAGGTTTCAATGTGTTTTTAATGTGCTATGTTCGTCCAGAAACTTGGGTTGCTTTCCTTTGTTGGTCGGCCTTAGGTGTTATCGTTTACTTTACATACTCACGAAGAAATAGTAAACTAAACGAATGGGAATTCGAACAGTCTTTAAAAGGTCATGATTCTACACTTAATGCTTCAGAAGAGCAAGAATAAAAAATAAGTCTTGCATTTGTAGGACTTCCTTGAAATATGGAAAATAATTTAAAACGAACTCTCGGCTTACTGGATGCAACAAGTATTGTTGCAGGATCAATGATTGGTTCTGGAATTTTTATTGTCACAACACCTATGATGAGGGATATTGGTTCCGCAGGATGGATGATGGTGTTATGGTTGTTGACAGGTTTAATAACAGTTTTTGCTGCATTGAGTTA
>CAMDNE010000024.1 GCA_945902745.1 Chitinophaga pinensis
AGACTTTCGATTATTGATTTATCAGATGCCGGAACACAACCCATGCAATTTGAAAATCTTACTATTTGTTTCAATGGAGAGATTTACAATTACCAAGAAATAAAAGCGGAACTATCTCTGCTGGGACATCAATTCACTGGTGGATCAGACACAGAAATGATTTTACATGCATTTTCTCAATGGGGAGAAAATTGCCTCCATAAATTTATTGGAATGTTTGCATTTGTTATTTATGATACACTTGCGAACAACGTATTTATTGCGAGAGATAGAGCTGGGGTCAAACCTTTCTTCTATTATTTCAAAGATGGATTATTTCTTTTTGCTTCAGAATTAAAAGCATTTCATGAACATCCTGGCTTTGTTAAAAAAATTAGTCTTAATGCTGTTGCGGCATTTATGCAATATGGAAATGTACCAACACCTCATTGCATTTTCGAAAACTGTTTTAAACTCGAGCCAGGTCATTCAATGATTTTTTCTCTTGAAAAGAAAAACCTCGCTAAAAAACAATATTGGAATGTATACGATGCGTATAACAAACCAAAAACTGCACTTTCATTTGAGGAAGCTAAAATAGAAACTGAGAAAATTCTAAGTTCAGCATGTGAATACCGAATGGTTGCCGATGTCCCTGTTGGTGTTTTTCTAAGTGGTGGATATGATAGTGCATGTGTTACTGCATTGCTTCAGAAAAACCGAACAGAAAAATTAAAAACGTTCACAATTGCTGTTCCAGATATTGGATTGAATGAAGCGCCTTACGCAAAAGAAGTTGCAAAACATTTAGGAACGGATCACACGGAAATTGAATGCACACAAAAAGATGCAACCGATTTAATTGTAAACCTCCCTTACTATTACGATGAACCTTTTGCTGACAGTAGTGCCATTCCAACAACATTAGTGAGCATGATGGCGCGAAAACACGTTACGGTTGCATTAAGTGCTGATGCAGGTGATGAAGTTTTTGCTGGCTATAATCGGTATGATTATTTAATGCGTTATGGCAAAAAGATGGAAGCAATGCCATCGTTTGTGCGTAAATCAATTGCTGGGATAATGGAGAAAATTCCTTCTGAAAAAATTCCAATTCTTAAAAACAAATACAATTTTCATAACCGCTACGAGAAGTTGAAAGGTATACTTAGAAATCCTTCTTCCCAGCAAATCATGTTGAGTTTAAGCCAACAATACACAGACGAACAATTAAAAGATGTGCTTTTGAATCGTTCGATTGAGAGTTTAGAAACAAATTATCTTTCAACTGAATTGTTAAAAGAAAATTATTCGCCTTTGGCCTACATGATGGCAATCGATTATGAAACATATCTCGTGGACGATATTTTACAAAAAGTAGATCGTGCCACCATGACGGCTAGTTTGGAAGGACGAGAACCGTTTTTAGATCACCGTGTAATTGAATGGGCAGCTACTTTACCAGATGATTTCAAGTACCATAATGGTGATAAAAAATACATTTTAAAAGAGATTGTGCATCACTATCTTCCAAAGGAAATGATGGATCGTCCAAAAATGGGGTTTGCAATTCCTATCGCTCATTGGATGCAAAACGATTTAAGAGAATTGGTTGAGGAGCATTTACAAGAAAAAGAAATTAAGGAACAAGGGATTTTTCGATCGGAATTTGTTGAGAAATTGAAAACAGATTTTTTTGGTGGGAAAAAAGAATACGATGTTAAATTGTGGTATTTATTGATGTTCCAAATGTGGTATGGGAAATGGATGAAATGAGTGAAGAGAGTGATGAGTGATGAGTGATGAGCGATGCAATGAGCTTGTCGAATTGTGATGAGATTAGAACGTATAGTTTATAGTTGAATTTTCTATGTGGACTATGTGCCTATGTGGTTAAAATAAGAGTGATGAGCACTGAGTTTATAATTTATTTTTGAATTGAATTGATAAAAGTTCTATACATATCTTATGATGGCATGACAGATCCTTTAGGTCAGTCGCAAGTATTGCCCTATTTATCTGGTTTATCCAAGAAAGGGTATTCTTTTCACTTAATCAGTTTTGAAAAGGAAGAACGTTTTGAACAACATCGAGAACATATTCAAGCCATTTGTGATGCTGCGGGAATTAATTGGCATCCTTTAAGTTATACGAAAAAACCTCCTTTGCTTTCAACAATTTATGATGTGCAAAGAATGAAACGTTTAGCCCATAAACTTCATAAAAAACACACATTTAAAATCACACATTGTCGCAGTTATATAGCTGCTTTGGTTGGTTTGGGAATGAAAAAGAAATATGGAACAAAATTCCTGTTTGACATGCGCGGTTTTTGGGCAAACGAACGTGTTGATGGTAAAATTTGGAATTTGAGTAATCCAATCTTTAAAAGGGTTTACGATTATTTCAAAAAGAAAGAAATCCAATTTTTTAGAGAAGCAGATTATACAATTTCTTTAACGTATAACGGTAAAAAAGAGATTGAGAGTTGGAAAGAATTTGGTGAACAGACACCAAAAATTGAAGTTATTCCTTGCTGCGTAGATTTAGAATTATTCAATCCGGAAAAAATTAGTGAATCTGATCGATCCAATTTACGGGAAACACTGCACATCGATCCTACTGATTTCATTTTAGGATATGTTGGTTCAATTGGAACCTGGTATATGTTATCCGAAATGCTTGATTATTTCAAAATATTGAAAGCTACCAGACCCTCCGCAAAATTTTTATTTGTTACCGGAGAAAACCCATCTACAATAAATAATAAAGCGCAAGAAAAAGAAATAAAATTAGAAGATATCATCATTACTTCCTGCAGGCATAGCGATGTTCCATTGAATATTAGTCTATTTAATCATTCAATCTTCTTTATTCGACCAACCTATTCAAAGAAGGCTTCTTCTCCAACAAAGCAAGGAGAAATAATGGCAATGGGAATTCCGTTGATTTGTAATGCTGGAGTTGGGGATACTGATTTAGTTGTCGAAAAATACCATGCTGGACAAGTGCTGAAGGAGTTAACAGATGCTGCTTACCTTCAATCTTTTAAAAGTGAATTTAATTTTATAAAATCAAAAACAATCGAAGGAGCTCAAGAATTTTATAGTTTGGAGGAAGGTGTAAGGAGATATTTGAGCGTTTATGAGAAATTAGTTAAAAAATAAAGGCCACAGATGCACAGATTTTAACTATTAAATAGAAAACTATTTAATATTATTATGTATCTTCAAGAAGCTATCATTTAAAAATTATTATGCTTATTGAATATCTGAATAAAGATCTTACATACGAAATCATTGGGAAATGTTTTGAAGTTCATAATAATTTAGGTCCAGGTTTTCTAGAAATTGTATACAAAGATGCTTTGCAATATGAATTTTCGGAATCAAATATTCCTTTTGAAAGAGAAGTTCAGTATAATGTAACCTATAAAGATATTGTCCTACCCCATCAGTTTTATGCTGATTTTGTAGTTTTCAATTCAATTATATTAGAAGTTAAAGCAATTTCCACAATAACAGATGAATCAATTGCTCAAACAATCAATTATCTCAAAGTTTCAGAAAATAGAATTGGATTAATCGTAAACTTTGGAGAAAAAAGCCTGAAAACAAAACGATTAATTTATTAAAAAACAGAAAATAAAAATCTGTGCATCTGTGGCCAAAACTAAATTTCAACTTATACTTCGGTGGGATTTTTTTGTTAAATCGATAAATCTTAAAGTTTTAGGTAATAGAAATAAATGCCGTAATAATCAAAAACATAAAATGCTTAACTTCGCTTTCAATGTCTAAAACAATATTCTTTCTAGTTCCTTATCCAAAAGGTGAAGCGCCGTCTCAACGTTTTCGTTTTGAACAATATATACCCTTTCTAGAAGAAAAAGGATATACCATCGAAATTCATTCTTTTTACACCTATAAAACGTGGCAATCATTATACAACGGAAGTACTTTAACAAAAATGTGGGGAGTTGTTTCTAGTTTCTTCAGACGTTTTAGCTTGTTATTTAAACTGCATAAAGCTGATCAGCTTTTCATTCATAGAGAAGTCGCACATGTTGGACCTCCTATTTTTGAATGGATTATTGCGAAAATTCTACGCAAAAAATATATTTATGATTTTGATGATGCAATATGGCTTCCTAATTACAGCGAATCAAATGCTCGTTTTCATCGCCTAAAAGCATATTGGAAAGTGAATTATTGCATGAAATGGGCATCTAAAATTTCAGCTGGAAATGATTATTTGGCCAATTATGCAAAGAATTATAATTCAAATGTTCAAATTATTCCAACTACTATTGACACCGAGTTTCATCATTCGATTACTTGCAATCATGAACAAAGTAAAACTGTCATTGGGTGGACTGGCACACACACGACAATGCATTATTTGAATGAATTAATTCCTGTTTTAAAAGAATTGGAACAAACGTATGATTTTACTTTCTTAGTTATTTCCAATGAGAAACCAACATTTGAATTGCGCTCATTACAGTTCAAAAAATGGCAAAAAGAAACTGAAATAGTGGATTTGGCAAAAATGAATATTGGTGTGATGCCGTTACAAAAAGATATTTGGTCCGAGGGGAAATGTGGTTTTAAAGGGTTACAATATATGGCGCTCGAAATTCCAACTATTATGTCTCCAGTGGGTGTAAATACCGCAATTGTTCAAGATGGGATCAATGGGTTTATTGCGAGCTCACTTGAGGAATGGAAAGAAAAATTAATACTTCTTCTAACGGACAAAGAATTAAGAAAAAACCTTGGCAAAGCAGGAAGAAAAACGGTTGAGGAACGATATTCAGTTAAGGCGAATCAAGAAAAATATTTGGAACTTTTTAATTAAATTTACTTCCCGCGGAAAAGGCAGAAAACCGCAGAAACTAAAAAGTCAGTATATTCAATGAACATCTGCGTATTCTGCGGGAAAACTAACTACTAAAATTTAATTACAACAGTCAATATATTCAATCAACATCTGCGTATTTCAACGTATTCTGCGGGAAAACTAACTGCTAAAATTTAATTACAACTTCAAAAGCTCTGTGTATTTCTGAGTTTTCTCTCTGATTAACTTTTTTGAATTTTCACTTGTTTTAACTCTTCTTTTCATGTAACTTCCGTAAACTAACTAAAATATTCTTCAAATAATTATGACTGAAAATGAAATTTCCTACAAAATTCGTGGGGCAATTTACAATGTGTATGCTGCACTTGGGCCAGGCCTATTAGAATCAGCTTATGAGGCAACATTAATCTATGAACTCCAAGAAAAAGGTTTAAATGTAAAAGCTCAAGTTCCTCTTCCAATAATTTACAATGAGGTAAAACTTGAAGTTGGGTATCGGATAGATTTACTTGTCAATGAAAAAGTTATAATTGAAATTAAATCTGTTGAAAATTTAAATCCTGTTCATCATAAACAAGTATTAACTTATTTAAAATTATCTGGTATCAAACTCGGAATTCTTGTAAATTTCAACACAGATAACATTTTTGACGGAATGTTCAGAAAAGTAAATAATCTTAAATGATCCAAAATATCTGCGTATTTCCATGGGAAAGTAATGGACAAATGATAATAACAACAAAATCTCTGCGCATTTCAGCGATTTCAGCGGGAAAAACTCTTAACTTAAAAGATTAATCTTTCTTATTCAAAATAGTCAATAACTTTGTCCAAAAAGCTTCTCTCATGAAACTAATTTTCGCCACACATAATCACAATAAAGCAAAAGAAATCCAATCTCTTGTGCCCGTAGGAATTCAAGTACTAACGTTAGACGATATCGAATGTTTTGATGAAATACCAGAGACTTCCTCAACTTTGGAAGGAAATGCCAATCAAAAGATGCAGTTCATTATTGATCATTATAATGTGAATTGTTTTGCAGATGATACAGGCTTGGAGATTGAAGCGCTAAATGGCGAACCAGGAGTTTATTCTGCACGTTATGCAGGTGAAATGAAAGATCCAAATCAAAATATGGAACTTGCACTTTCCAAACTGAATGGAGTTGAAGATCGATCTGCGCGTTTTCGAACCGTAATAGCATTATTTTGGCAAGGGGGAAAATATCAGTTTGAAGGAATTGTAAATGGTAAAATAACTCTTTCAAAATCTGGAAAAGATGGTTTCGGCTACGACCCAATTTTTGAACCTGAGAATTGTGGTAAAACCTTCGCTGAAATGAATTTATCAGAAAAAAATCTAGTAAGTCACCGAGCACGGGCATTTGCCAAAATGATTGAATTTTTAAACCAACAGAAGTAAGAAAAGTCAACATTTACAACTCAATAAATTCTAAAAAAACAGTACATTTGCAACTATCACAAATCAAATGATTATTGCTTAAAAATAGACCAAATGAATACTTCAGCATCAAAAATAACCTACACATTAACGGACGAAGCACCAGCATTAGCAACATATTCTTTTTTACCAATCGTTAAAGCTTTTACAGAACCAGCTGGCATCGAAATTGAAACGAAAGATATTTCATTGGCTGTTAGAATATTGGCAGTTTTTCCAGATTTCCTTACAAATGATCAAAAAGTAACAGATGCATTATCAGAAATGGGTCAATTAGCAACTACTCCAGATGCAAACATTATTAAATTACCAAATATTAGTGCCTCTGTTCCTCAATTAAAAGAGGTAATTAAAGAACTTCAAAGCCAAGGATATAAAATTCCTGATTATCCTGAAACTGCAACTAATGATGCTGAAAAATTGGCGAAATCAAGATATGATAAAATAAAAGGAAGTGCTGTTAATCCTGTTTTAAGAGAAGGGAATTCTGATCGAAGAGCGCCACTTTCAGTAAAAAATTATGCGCGTAAACACCCACATTCAATGGGGAAATGGAGCGCAGACTCTAAATCACATGTTTCACATATGGAAGAAGGAGATTTCTTTCATAATGAAAAATCAATAACCCTTAAAGATGCAGGAACTTATAAAATAGAGTTTACAGATGAAAATGGAATTGCTCAAATTTTAAAAACGGATGCTCCTTTAAAGGCTGGTGAAATAATTGATTCCACAATAATGAGTAAAAAGAAACTTATTTCTTTCTTGGAAACTCAAATACAAGATGCAAAAGATCAAGGGGTTTTGTTTTCACTGCACATGAAAGCAACAATGATGAAGGTTTCTGATCCAATTATTTTTGGTCACGCAGTAAAAGTTTTCTTCAAGACTGTTTTTGAAAAACATGCAAGTACTTTAAAAGAATTAGGAGTAGATGTTAACAATGGATTTGGCGACTTATTGTCAAAAATTCAAACTTTACCTGCAGATCAAAAGGCTGCAATTGAAGCGGATATTAAAACATGTTTTGAAAATGGTCCAGATGTAGCAATGGTGAATTCAGAAAAAGGAATTACCAACTTACATGTACCGAGTGATGTAATTGTTGATGCTTCAATGCCAGCAATGATTCGTAATTCTGGTCAAATGTGGGATGCTAAAGGAAAATCAAGAGATACCAAAGCAATTTTACCTGATAGCAGTTACGCGACAATTTATCAAGTTGCAATTGATTTCTGTAAGAAACACGGTGCTTTTGATCCAGTTACAATGGGAACAGTTCCAAATGTTGGCTTAATGGCTCAAGCAGCTGAAGAATATGGTTCACACGATAAAACATTTGAAATAAAAGCAAATGGAACAGTGAAAGTAATTGATCAAAATGGCGCTACACTTTTAGAAAACAACGTTGAATCTGGAGATATTTGGAGAATGTGTCAAGCAAAAGACGCTCCGATTAAAGACTGGGTTAAATTAGCCGTTACACGTGCTCGTCTTTCAAACACACCCGCTATTTTCTGGTTGGATAAAAATAGGGCGCATGATGCTCAATTGATTCTTAAAGTGAATGACTATTTAAAGGAACATAATACAGAAGGGTTAGAAATTAAAATCATGTGTCCTGATGATGCAATTCAATATACAATGGATCGTATCATTTTAGGGAAAGACACTATTTCCGTTACAGGAAATGTATTAAGAGATTATTTGACAGATTTGTTTCCAATTCTAGAAGTCGGTACAAGTGCTAAAATGCTTTCAATCGTTCCTCTAATGAATGGAGGAGGATTATTTGAAACAGGTGCTGGTGGTTCTGCCCCAAAACATGTTGAACAATTCATTGAAGAAGGTCATTTACGCTGGGACTCATTAGGCGAATTTTTAGCATTAGCAGCTTCTCTAGAGCATTTAAGTCAAACTACAGGAAATACAAAAGCACAAGTATTAGCGGAAACTTTAGATGCTGCAACAGGTTTGTTTTTGGACAACAATAAATCTCCAGAGCGCAATGCAGGAGAAATAGACAACCGAGGAAGTCATTTTTACATTGCTTTATACTGGGCAAATGCGTTGGCAAATCAAAACAAAGATTTAGAATTAAAAGCCTCTTTTTCAAAAATTGCTCAAGAATTAACTGAAAACGAAGACAAAATAATGTCAGAGTTGAATACGTCTCAAGGCGTTCATATGGATCTCGGAGGATATTACCACCCTGATAAAACTAAATTGAATGCTGCGATGAGACCAAGTAAAACGTTGAATAATTTATTGACTTTGATCAAATAGAAATCCTTATAAAGTAACATCCCAGAAACAACATGCTTTTTGGGATGTAATTTATCTCTTGTCTTTAATTACCTAAATTGATTATCTCAATCTGGTTCAATTAACGTTAAAATTTAGATTCAATTTCATCGATAGCTCTAACTCCAAAGCCATCATTTGACCAGCATTTAAGTTGATTACCTGATTGATAAGCAAAGGAAGGATACTTATGTTTTGATAAAGCGGATATTGCTTCATTATTCTTTGCCAAACGACTTACTATTTCCCCACCTGTTTGTTTTGAATACCACTCAATGGAAGATGAGTCACCATTGCATATAATGTATTCAATTATAATTTTTGGATTTCTCTTTTTTAATCTTTTCATTCGTACTATTGATTCAGCACAAAATGGACAGCCTGGTATGCTAATAACTATTAATCGATTACTTTTTATTTCATCCAATTCTTTCGTTTTAGCTACCACCTCTGCATTATTTGAAAAATCTCCTTCATAGATAGGAGCATATGCAAAATAAGCAAAGAAAAAAGAAGCGGTTAAAAAAGATATTGCTATCCTTTTTAACCATTTTCTTTTAATCTTAATTTTTTTAAATATATAAATTGAAATTGTTAACCCTAAAATTATCACCAAAATGTATGGCAATGATTTTGATAAAGTCCAACTAAAACCAATATTCAAGAAACTATTTTCAAAAAAATTCACAGAAATAGATTTATTTCAATTCACAAGAAACAACTATTCCAAAAAGTGATGCATCATTAAGGTCACAAGACTTTTTTGCATTTGCCTTAGTATCAGTTATCGTCGTTGTAGAGATAACTGTTCCTCCTGTTGAACACTCACATGTGTGGTCTTTTTTACAAGACATCAAAAAAACTGTGAAACAAGCGATTGCTATTATTTTTTTCATATTCTTATTGTTAAATTATAATTTAAAAAAAAAGGAAGTACTTACTTCCTTTCTAATTTTTGAAATATCTCTTATTGAGGTACACAAACTTTAAAATTAATTACAGACGTTGCATCAGTACAAGCATCAGTAGCATCTTTACCTTTGTGATTTTCAACAGTTACAGTTCCTGTAGCATCTGTACAATTACAAGCATACTCTTTTTTACAAGAAGCTAAAACTAAAACTCCTAATCCTAATACTAAAATACCTTTTTTCATAATAATGTTTTTTAAATTTGCCCAAATATAAAAATTAATTCCAACTAAAAATAGAATAATCACAAAATGAATATTAAAACACTTTCATTCAATATATTTACATTTTCACTCTTAATTATTGTTCTACTTTCTTGTAAAACAATTGAACCTATAATTCCCGAAACCATTGTTGAAGAGATTCCTGAATTAACACAAAAAGAATCAACAACTTATCTACCCATAAGAATCAATTTAGCACCCTATTTAGCTGAAGCTGAAAAATCATTGCCGAAAAGTTTTATTGGTAAGGAAGATAATTGTGACGGTGTTAGTTATTCTTATAAATTCAATCGAAACCCAATTAAATTCGAAGGAAAAGGAGATTATTTGTATTATGAAGTAGATGGGAAATACGCTTTAAATCTTAATTATTGTCCAAATTGCACTACTTTATTTGACAGCAAAGGCACATGTGTCATTCCTAGAGTTTATGCAAGTTGTGGGGTTGGAGAACCTATGAGAAAAGTCATGGTGGCCTATGCTACAAAGTTTAAAATTACACCAGATTTCAAATTTAAAACAACTACCAATTTACATAAATTCGAAACTATCGATGCGTGTGAAATAACAGTTTTTAATTACGATGCTACCGGAAAATTGAGAAAAGAAGTCGTTGGTGTTTTGAAAGACTTAGAAAATGATATTGATAAAGAAATGGCGTCAATTGATATTCGAACAGAAATAGAAGAAGTATGGGATATGCTATCAGAACCAACTTCATTAGGTAAATACGGCTTTTTAAGTATTCGTCCAAAAAGTATCTCATTAAGTGATATTAAATTTGAAAATAAACAAGCTTCAATAGAATTAAATTTAACAATTCAACCAGTTGTAACAACTTACCCCCCAGAACTTAAATTGAATAAACTTCCGCTCCTATCTGAACATAAAAAAGCAAATGGATTTGATATCAATTTAGATATTATTGCTAGTTATGATTCTTTGAGTTCAATTTTAACGAGTGAAATTGCTGGAAAGAAAATAATGATCAAAAAAAATGAAGTAATTTTTAAAACTGTCGATATCCAAAGTGCTCTGAATAATCAATTGAATTTAAAAGTGGGTTTCGAAGGAAAACGAAAAGGGACATTATATCTTGTTGGAACACCCGTATTCGATTCCATTCAACAAATTATTTCTTTTCCAGATTTAGTTTTTGATCTAAAAACAAAAAATGCACTTCTTAAGTCGGCAAAGTGGCTTTTTAATTCAAAAATTACTGACTTAATGAGAACCTCTGCGACATTTGATTTAAAACCTCATTTAATTGAAATGAAAAAAATGATTCAAAAAGAAATGAACAGAGAAATTTCAAAAGGTGTTAAATTAACTGGGGAAATTGATTCAATTGAATTAAATGCTATTTACCCAAATCACCGAAATTTAATTCTGCGTGTCAATTCAAAAGGTGAAATTAAATTATCAATGTAATTATTGATTCACCATGTGCTGCGCGACTGCAGGAAAACAATTGTATAAAGCAATTTTAAGATCATCCGTTAAATCCAATGTTTCAATAGCTAATTTCATGCATCGTAACCATTCATTTTTCGCTTCTTCTGAAATGGCATGAGGGAGATGTCTCGCTCTCATTTTAGGATGACCATATTTTTCAGTATACAATTGCGGTCCGCCCAAAAACTGAGATAAAAACAGGTATTGCTTTTCTTTGATCTCTTCTTTATCATTTTTAAATAATGGCGCGATTTTTTCAGAAGAAAATACCAAATCATAAAATTGATCTATTAATTTTTGCAAATTTTCATTTCCAATTCTGACATACAAGGTATCCATCACTTTATCAATTTATTAACGAAATAAAAATTTTTAACAAAAAGAATAATTAAATTTGAGTTGAACATATGATAAAGGTACACTTAACAATAATTCTTTCACTTATTTCACTCTTTCTTTTTTCTCAAACGAAAAAGGCAGGAATTGATCCAATTTCTGATTGTTCAGGTGCAGTAAACATATTTAAATCGGGGAAATATTCTTTACAGTTTACTGGTGAGTCTGGTTCTGTCGATGAATTAAGCAATTATCCTTCATTAAGTGATATGAATTCCAAAAACGTTATTTGGGTTTCTTATATTGCAGATAATGATGGCACATTAAGTTTTAATGCTAATATCAATCAGGGTGATTTACAAATGATTCTTTTTGTTGAAAGCAAAACCAATATTTGTAACGCCTTAACATTGGGTTCTGCAGAAATTAAACGTATCAATAAATCAAAAGGTCTAAACGCGGTTGGGCTGGATACGAATATTACTAATAATGCACTCTATCCTATTGATTTAAATGCAGGTCAAAAGATATTAGTTGCTTTTACAACTACTGAGAAAAGTAAAGCGATAATAAATTTAGATTTCAACTTTAAAGAGAAAAATGGTTTATTAAAGATTGCAAATAATACTAAAATATACGATAGCAGAACAGATGAATTTTCGCCATTTCTTTCGATTTCAATAAGAGATGCAAAAACTAATGAACCTATAATCGCTAATATTACCATAGAAGGATCAAAAGAAATTGCAGCTTTATATAAAGGAAGTGATTTATATTTCAATGTTCTACGGGCGAGTAAAGTTCTTGTAAAATGTGATGCAGAAGGATATTTCTTTGTCGATCAGGAGGTAAATTTGTTAGCAATTTCAAATCAAGAAATTATTGTGAAAATGAACCGATTATCAAAAGGTTCTAGTATTCAGATAGAAGAGATTGAGTTTAGGGCAGGTACTAGTGAGTTTTTGCCTGGTTCTGAATCACGACTTAATAGGTTGAAAGATCTATTAGCAACAAATGCTGAAATTCATATTGAAATTCAAGGTCATGTTTTTGCTATTGGTGAAAATACATTCGCTTCTCAACAAATGTCTGAAGCAAGGGCCAAAAGAATTATGAATTATTTAATTGCTAACGGAATCCAAAAGGATAGAATGATAGCTGTTGGTTACGGAAATACAAAACCTATTTATCCAGATGCTAAATTAGATTCAGAGGAGCAAGCAAATAGAAGAGTTGAAATTGTAATTAAATAAATCTAAAAGAGCGGTTTTTGATTCTTGTAAATTTCAGCAAAAAAAAAGGTCCTAAATTAGGACCAAATTCATTTCTTTTAGAAAAATTATATTGTCATTATTTCTTTTTCTTTTATCTCAACCAAATCATCAATCTTTTTAATAAAGCCATTCGTGATTGTTTGAATTTCAGCCTCTGCATCTTTTGTTAAATCTTCGGAAAGCCCGTCATTTTTTAAATCTTTCACCATGTCCATTGAATCTTTACGATTATTGCGGATGGCAACTTTTGCATGTTCGGTCTCAGATTTAGCTCTTTTTACTAATTCTCTTCTTCTCTCCTCAGTTAGTGGTGGCACAGAAATTAATAATATTTCTCCATTATTTTGAGGTGCAAAACCTAAATTTGAATTTATAATTCCTTTAGCTATTTCGTTTAACATAGATTTTTCCCAAGGTTGAACGGTAATTGTTCTAGCATCCATCGTGGTAATATTTGCTACTTGTTGAATAGCTGTCATCGTTCCATAATAATCGACCATAACACCATTTAGCATAGAAGGTGTAGCCTTTCCGGCTCTAATTTTCATCAATTCAGTTTCAAGATGCTCTATTGACTTCGCATTGGACGATTTGAAGTCATCATATATCATTTGTAAATCCTCAACCATGTTCTAAATATTTTTTTTGCTAAAATAATAATTTTTAGTTTCGAACTATTGTTCCAACTTGTTCTCCATCAATCAATTTTCTCAAATTACCTGGTGTATCCATATCAAAAACAATAATCGGTAAATCATTTTCTTTACACAAAGTGAATGCTGTCATATCCATAACACTTAATCCTTTTGCATAAACGTCATCAAAACTAATCATGTCGTATTTTGTTGCAGTAGGGTCTTTTAATGGGTCAGCTGTATAAATTCCATCAACGCGTGTGCCTTTTAGTATTACATCAGCATTTATTTCAATTGCTCTAAGTGACGCTGCTGAATCAGTCGTGAAAAATGGATTACCAGTTCCAGCGCCAAAAATAACAACTCGACCTTTTTCTAGGTGTCGCATTGCTCTTCTTCTTACATATGGTTCTGCAATTTCTTTCATTTCAATAGCCGACTGCAAACGTGTTTTAATTCCAGCAGATTCAAGTGAAGATTGTAACGCCATTGAATTTATCATTGTCGCTAACATTCCCATATAATCGCCATGGGTTCTGTCCATTCCTCCCTCTTCAGCTTGCACACCTCTAAAGATATTTCCACCACCAATTACAATTGCTATTTCAACTCCTAAATCATGGATTTCTTTTATTTGGCTCGCATATATTGCCAAACGATTGTTATCAATTCCAAATTGTTTATCTCCCATTAGAGATTCACCGCTTAATTTTAGAAGTATACGATTGTATTTCATGATTTTATTTTTTGGACAAGCAAATATAAGGAAATTGGTCGAGAGGAATTCATAGCAAATTCATTCTTAATATTTATTTCAAAAAAAAGGCTACCAGTAAACCGATAGCCTTAAATTATATTCAAGTATTCTTAGCTTAATGAAAAGCGTTTAAATCCTGTAACTGTTAATCCTTTTTCTGTAGAACCTAAAAACTGTTCAACAGTAACTTTGTTATCTCTAACAAATTGTTGGCTTAACAAAGTGTTGTCTTGGAAAAATTTATTCAAACGACCCAAAGAAATTTTATCAGCCATTTCAGCTGGTTTTCCTTCTTGGATTGCCAATTCTTTTCCGATTTCGATTTCACGTTCGATAGTACGAGCATCAACACCATTTTTGTCCAACGCAATTGGATTCATTGCTGCAACTTGCATTGCAACTTGTTTCCCTGCGTCTTCAGCTGCATCAGAACCACTATTTAAAGCGACTAAAGTTGCCAATTGATTTCCTGGGTGATTGTAAGCTACTACTTTATCAGCAGACATTGTAGCAAAATTAGATAAATCCAATTTTTCTCCAACCATACCAATTTGATAAGTAATTTTTTCGTCTACCGACAATTTATCATCAAATGGCAAAGCCTTTAACTCATCTATCGAAGAAGGCATGTTTTTCGAAGCAATATCAACTAGTGATTGAACGAAACCTCTAAAAGCATCATTTTTTGCAACGAAATCTGTTTCACAATTCAATGTTAAAACAACACCAGTTTTTCCATCTTCAGAAGCTTGAGCTATGATAACACCTTCTTTTGCTTCATTTTCACCACGCTTTGCAGCAATTTTTTGTCCCTTTTTACGTAAAAGAT
The DNA here is from genome assembly GCA_945902745.1 of Chitinophaga pinensis. Classification (GTDB taxonomy): domain Bacteria; phylum Bacteroidota; class Bacteroidia; order Flavobacteriales_D; family Crocinitomicaceae; genus M0103. The sequence continues at coordinate 15,092 of CAMDNE010000024.1, forward strand.
CGATTGCAGCTTCGAAATCTCCATCTGCTTCAACTAATGCGTTTTTACAGTCCATCATTCCTGATCCTGTTTGTTGACGTAATTTATTTACATCTGCAGCTGTAATTGCCATAGAATATTATTTTTTTATGAATTAATCGTTGTTTTCTTCAGCAGAAGCTTCAACACTTGGTGCTTCTTCTGTTACTTCAGTCACAGCTTCTTCAGCTACTACTTCAGTTGCAGTTTCTTCAGTTGCTGCTTTAACATTACCAACTCTTTTTCTTGTAGTAGGTTTTGCTTCTGTTGCTTCTTCAGACCCTTCTTGCTTATCAGTTTCTTTTGTGTTCTTACGATCTTCTAAGCCTTCTTTTATTGCTCCACAAATAGCATCTAAAATCAATGTAATTGATTTTGTAGCATCATCGTTTGATGGAATAGGGAAATCAACCAATTTAGGGTTTGAATTCGTATCTACCATTGCGAAAGTTGGGATATTCAATCTTTTTGCTTCATTTAAAGAAATATGCTCTTTCAAGATATCAACAATAAATATTGCAGCTGGCTGACGAGTCATGTCAACGATTGAACCAAAGTTTTTTTCCAATTTGTCACGTTGACGTGTTTTGAAAAGACGCTCTCTTTTATTCAATGTCTCCCAAGTACCATCCGATTTCATTTTGTCAATTGCTGACATCTTACGAATAGACTTTCGAGTTGTTTGAAAGTTTGTTAACATACCACCTGACCAACGTTCAGTTACGAAAGGCATATTGATTTCAGCTACTCGTTGAGATACTATCTCTTTCGCTTGTTTTTTTGTTGCTACGAAAAGAACCTTTTTACCCGATTTTGCAATTTGTTTCATTGCCGCACATGCTTGATCGAGATGTGCTATTGTCTTATTAAGGTCGATAATGTGGATACCTTTTTTCTCTTCAAAGATATACGGCGCCATTGCCGGGTTCCATTTTCTTTTCAAGTGTCCGAAATGAACACCAGCTTCTAATAATTTTTCAAAACTAACTTTTGACATTCTTTTTTTTTTAAATTGTTTACATTCCTTTAATAGATCAACATTTAGAGGGTCACAACAAGGTTGCGAGGGTACACTAATGTTTGGATCCTAAACAGCGTTAAATAAATTTTAACGTTTAGAGAATTGAAATTTCTTACGTGCTTTCGGTTGACCTGGTTTCTTACGTTCAACCATTCTTGGATCACGTGTCATCAATCCTTCTGCTTTCAATAATGTTTTGTTTTCTTCAGCAACTACAACTAAAGCTCTAGAGATTCCTAAACGAATCGCTTCTGCTTGACCGTTGATACCACCACCGAATACATTCACTTTCACGTCAAATTGACCTTCTGTACTAGTGACTGCGAACGGTTGTTCGATTTTTGACTGAAGAACAGCAACTGGAAAAACTTCTTTGTAGTCTTTCTTATTTACGATCAATTTACCCGTACCTTTTGAAAGGTAAACACGAGCAACTGATGTTTTTCTTCTTCCTAATGTGTTAATTATTTCCATACTCATTATTTGAATGTATCTAGGTTAAAAACTTCAGGCTTTTGAGCCTCTTGTTTGTGTTCCGTACCCGTATACACTTTCAAGTTTGTAAATAATCTTCTTCCAAGCGTGTTCTTAGGTAACATACCTTTAACAGCTTTTTCGATTAAACGCTCAGGATGTTTTCTTAACATATCTTGAGCTGAAGTAAAGCGTTGTCCACCAGGATATCCAGTGTAACGTACATACTCTTTGTTGACAAGCTTAGCGCCTGAGAAAGAAACTTTCTCTGCGTTGATAACGATAACGTTGTCGCCGCAGTCAGCATGAGGGGTGAAATTCGTTTTGTGTTTACCACGAATGATTTTCGCCACTTTACTCGCTAAACGACCAACAGTTTGGCCTTCAGCATCCACAACAAGCCACTTTTTATTAGCGGTCTCCTTGTTGCCGGAAACGGTTCTGTAACTTAATGTATCCACAATTTTACATTTATTAAAATAAGACAATATCCCTAAATTCGGGGTGCAAAGATATAACTTCTAAACTTTATTAACAAACGAATTTTGAAAAAAGAATTTAGAAAAGTTATTTGATAGAAATAGCAGTCAGTCAATGGTTGACATATTTGCTCTTATTTCTTCTTAAATTCATTGATTGCATTGACTGAAAAGTCACTTAATATAAGCTTTCCGCTGATGCTCGCTCTTTCTGCAAGAAGTTGGTCCCAATCCTCGGTTCCTTTCCAAAATACTTCTTTTAATAAAGCCATTGCCTCTGGGTTCGATTGCGCTAATTTTTCTGATAATTTTTTAATTTCAATATCCATGTCAACGGCATTCTCGAACACATCAACAAATAATCCTTTTTTCTTTGCCCAATCAGCAGATCTCCATTCCGTGGCATTGATCGTCAATTCACTCATTGCTGAGAGCCCAATTTTTCTTTCTACTGCTGGACCAACAACGAACGGCCCAATCCCAACTGCTAATTCAGACAATTTAACATCGGCTGTTCTTGTCGCTAGGCAATAATCTACTGCAGAAGCAAGTCCAACTCCTCCACCAACAGCTTTTCCTTGTACCCGACCTATGATAAATTTAGGAGCTTTTCTGCAAGCATTAATAACATTAGCGAATCCAGAAAAGAAAATTTTACCTTTTTCGAAATCTTGGATTGAAATAAGTTCATCAAAACTTGCACCAGCGCAAAACACTTTTTCTCCGTCCGATTTAAGAACAATTACTTTAACTGAATTATCATTTCCTAAATCAGTAATTGTTTGAGCTAATTTTTGAAGAATTTTCCCAGGTAATGAATTACTCAAAGGATGTCCAAACTCAATTGTAGCTATTCCAGATGAACTGATTGCAAATTCTACAAAGCCTTGATTTATTGCTGATGACATTTATAAATGTATTTACTAAGAATCGAAAAATGGTTATTATCTTTTATTGAATGGTTTTTTTTCAAATGGCTTTTTTTCAACTTCGGGCTTTTTAGCCGGTCTATTACCCTTTGGGGAAGCAATCTTTACATCCAATTTACGGCCATTAATGTCCATTCCATTTAATGCGTTTATTGCATTAATTGCATGGTCAGTATCTTCCATTTCGATGTATCCGAAACCTTTTGAACGCTTTGTGTCTTTTTCATACACGACATGCGCATAAGTCACAGGTCCAAATGCTGAAAAAGTTGTTTTTAAATCCTCTGAGGTGATTTCCCAATCAAGATTTGCAATGAATAAATTTACCATTTACCTAAATTTGTGAGTAAAACTCACGTTTAACTATTATTTTAAAGTGAAACTGTCCGTGCCTATCAAGTTACCTTCACAATATATTTTTACTTTATAATTACCTTTTATTGCCTCTTCACCTTTTAAATCATAATAAATTGCAAGGTCAATTCGCTCGTTTTGATAATCAATTTCTTTTTTATCAGAATAAGCAATATTACCACTATCCGTTTGAACAGTATTACTAGATTTTGTCTGCATCGTTTTACCATCTGGATTAATCACTTGCATGTAAACAACTTTCTTACCTGAAGGAGTAATTGGATTTTCAGAAATCGTAAAACTCGATTTTATTTGAACTACTGAACGCGCATGGTTTGTAACCTCGGTTGTATTGTTCAATTTCATTTTAAGTCCTACTGAACCAAATCCAAATGCTTGCAATTTAGATCCTTTTTTAACTTGTGCACCTTTTTCTTCAGCATCCAATTTAAACATATCTCTTTCCTCTTTTGTCGTATTTAATGTTGTGGTTGTTTGATCTAAATCTGATGTAAGTTTCAAGTTTAATGTATTCAATGAATCTATTTGAATCACATAACTTTTCATTATGCCACGCAGCGTTTCGTTCTCTTTTCTCAATTGAAATAACTGAGAAGCTGACATGTTTTTGTTTTTGTTTATCTGATCGATTAATGATTGAATTTTTTCTTTTTGAACATTCAATGAATCTGCTTTACTCTTGTCTTTTTCAATCAAAGCGTCATACGTTTTCAACATATTCTTGAAATCAGTTTTCAAATCGTTTGACATGTTACCAACATAACCAGACATCATTTGATTCATTCCTTCCATGTCAGATTTCAACAATGTTGTTTCATTCATACAATCATTTAGCTGACTGTTTTTCTTAGACCAAAGATATGCCATCACAGCAAGTCCTAATAATAAAGCAAGTATTATTACAATGAACACCCCATTGCTTTTCTTTTCTGTTGATGCATTTATTTCTGACATATCTCTTTTTTTTGATAAACAAATGTAAATATAGATTTGGTGTCAAAAAAATGTAATGTTGTTTTTTACATTTTTTTACCAAATCTTCGGAAAAACATTCCTCTAAATCCCCTAAATTATACTATTAAACTGTAGTAACTGTGTATGAAAAACTTTCCATAATCTGATTAGAAAGCAATTTTTTACATGCTTCTTCAACTTTACTTTCTGCAATTTCAATTGAAGCAGCATCAACAAACAAACGCACATGACGCCCAATTCTAACACCATCTATTTCTGCTAATCCGATATTTTTCATACTGTTTGTTACTGCTTTTCCTTGGGGATCTAAAAGTGCGTCCAATGGCATAACGTCTATTTCAGCTTTGAATTTCATTTTTTTCTTTTTTAAAATACTTATTTTCTATAATCGATAAAATCAATTGCAAAAATACAATTAATGGAATTGCCCAAACCAAAAATACGGCAATTAATATTGCACTTATCAACAAAAAGGAAAATCTAATCTCATTTCCTTTCCATTTAAAGTTCTTAAATTTCAATGAAAACAAAGGTAATTCTGATACCAATAAAAGACTCATTAAGACGATTAAACCTACTAAGAAATAAGAATTAAAAACGTATCCAAAAATCCCTTCGCTGTATTTCCAAGTATCAAATTCTAACCATAAAATCAAAGGGAAAAATGTGAAGAAAATTGTATTTAAAGGAGTCGGAATGCCAATAAAAGAGTCGGTTTGACGCTTATCGAGGTTAAATTTAGCTAAACGAAACATCGACATAAAAGGGATAAATAACGCAGTAAATGGTAAGAATTTAATATCCGCGTCCATGTTGTTTGGTACTCCATAAAACACGGCATTCACCCAATTGTGTAGTTGAAAATTAACATACGAGGGAAAGTCCATATCGAAAAAAGGTCCATCAATATAAATCGTAGCAATGATAACAACCATCATCAATATACCTGGAGCCAAACCGAAAGTCACCATATCAGCCAATGAATCTAGTTGTTTTCCAAATTCACCTGTAACATTTAATTTTCGAGCTAAAAATCCGTCGAAAAAATCAAATAATCCACCTAGAAATAGTGCAAAAGGTGCAATATCTATCCTTCCAGCAAGTGTTAAAATTATTGCCATAACGCCACACATCAAATTTGCTGCGGTAAAAAGATTGGGTATATTGAACATTGTATATTATAATATGTTAATTTAACTTTGCCTAATAAGCAAATTGAATTAGATTTACATTTAGTAAAATTTACTTTTTACTACAAAGAACACAATTTTTTAATGAAAGTAATGTTATTAAGGTCTATTTTTCTTATTAAAACTTATAGAACTGTGAATTTTTATTCGTCTGTCATCTTTTCATTAATTGTTTCTGTCTCCTTCGCACAAGAAGATAAAGTTGCCCCAAAATATTCAAATGAATTCCTAGCAATTGGAATTGGTGCAGATGCACTTGGGCTTGGTAACGCGGTGACAGCGCAAACTGGCAATGTCAACTCAGGATATTGGAATCCAGCTGGTTTGACAAAAGTCACAAAATGGTTAGAAGTTGGGATGATGCATTCAGAGTATTTTGCTGGAATTGCCAAATATGATTACCTCGGGTTGGCACATGCAATTGACGAAAAAAGTACTGTTGGTTTCTCTGCCATTCGTTTTGCCGTTGATGACATTCCTAATACAACTCAATTAATTGACAATTCGGGTAATATCAATTATGACAATATTTCTACATTCACGGCAGCTGATTATGCCTTTTTATTCTCTTATGCCCGAAAACTAAAAATTGAAGGATTAAGTGTAGGTGGTAATTTTAAAATTATTCACCGTAAAGTAGGTGATTTTGCAAAATCTTGGGGATTTGGATTAGATGCCGGTGCACAATACCAAATTAAAGATCGCTGGAAATTCGGTTTAATGGCACGAGATATTACTTCAACATTTAATGCATGGGTGTTTACCTTAGATCAACAAACGCAAGAAGTATTCCTTGCAACTGGAAACACATTGCCACAAAATGGATTAGAATTAACATTACCAAGAATAATTTTAGCGAGTTACGGTAAATTTAATTTAGGCAAAAAAGGAATTTATGCCGCAGGAGAAGTGGATTTAGATATAACAACAGACGGGAGAAGAAATACGTTAGTTCGAACTGGATTAGTTTCTATGGATCCACATTTTGGGTTAGAATTTGGTTTTAAAAGTTTTGTAGCTATTCGTGCCGGTGTAACAAACATGCAGTATGTTAAAAACTTCGATGATACAAAATCATTAAATATCCAACCAAATATTGGGTTAGGTGTTACAATTAAAAATTTTCATTTAGATTATGCCTTTACAGATATAGGTGATGCATCCGTTGCACTTTATTCTCACGTCATATCCTTACGGATAAAGCTTGAAAAACCGAAAAACATGAAATAAAAATGAATTTTAAAACCTACATACTACTAATTCTTGCAACATTTAGTGCAAAACTTGTTGAGAGTCAAACATATGGTAACGAGTGGATTAATTATTCTCAAAAATATTATGCTTTCAATGTTAATACTTCAGGGATTCACAAAATAGATTATACTGCTTTATCCAATTCTGGAATTCCAGTAGGAACTTTTTCATCACAAAATATTCAATTATTTGGCAAGGAAAATGAAATTCCATTACACATTGAAGATGGTGGTGACTTAACAATGGATCCGGGAGATTACATCTTATTTTACGCAGAAAAAAATGATGGGTGGTTAGATTCAACCCTTTATGATACGCCTACGGATATTGGAAATCCAAAATACAGCTTATACAATGATACGATTCAATATTTTTTAACTTGGAATAATTTAACAACAAATTTGAGATTTACTGTTGAGTCTGATTTAGATTTTGCATCCTATTCTCCATCCAATTATATCTTATTTGAAAAATTTCAATCCAATTCATCATCTTATAATGAAGGTGAAAAATCATCTGATGCCTCTAGTTCATTTTTCACTTCTGGCGAAGGATGGGGAAGCACACCAATAAATGGCGTTTCGGGATATGTTTGGGATTGGAGTGCAACACCTATTGATAACGTTTATCAAGGATTAGATGCTCCAATGGTTCAATACCGTGCTGTAAGTGTCGGTGTTTCAAATGCTTCTTCAACTGGCTTAGGAAATCATCACACATTGCATACAATTGGTTCCTCCAATTATGTTATTCAAGACTCTATTTTCACCGGTTACAAAGCTATTCACATAACAAAATCATTTCCTTCGAGTATTCTCCCCGCTTCTGGAGGTTCAAATTTTAAGGTTTCGATAATTGGTGATCAAGGAGCTTTGACAGATTATCAATCGATCAATTTTTGGTCTTTTCTATACCCTCGAATTCCAGATTTATCAGGGTCGAATAAAGCAATTTTTAACGCAGAAAATAATTTATTAGAAAGTAAAATACGAATTGATCTAACGAACCTTTCAACTACAAATCCATTGGTTTTTGTTTTAGGAGATACACCTCGTAAGGTTTCATTAACAGCGAACGGAGGAAGTTACAGTATTTTGTTTCCGAATAGCTCTAATGGCATCAGTCAAAAGGTTATTTATCAGGAAAATAGCACCGTTTTTTCTGTAACAAATTTGGAAGCTGTAAACGGCTCTGGTTTATTTACAAATTTTACTCTTTTGAGTGCAGAAAAGGCTTTGCTGATGATTTATAACCCAGCATTACAAGCTGCATCGGTTGATTACGCATCCTATAGGATGTCAGCTGCTGGTGGAAATTACAATGTAATCCTAGCGAACGTCAATGAATTGTATCAACAATACGGTGGTGGAATTGAAAAACACATTAATGGAATAAGAAGGTTTTCACATCATATTTATGATTTAGCAACAGCAGACAAACCAGTTGGTTTATTTTTAATGGGTAAAGGAATTCGCGAAGCAAATGTTGGAGGAATTACCTCAACTGGTCCAGGATCAAGAACCAATACAACAAATTTTTCGGCCTCTTTGATTCCATCCTTTGGTCAACCTTCAAGTGATGCGTGTATTACATCAAATTTGCCTGGAACAACACGCTGGGTACCTTTAATTCCAACGGGAAGAATTGCTGCAAAAACTAATCAAGATTTAAGTGATTATTTGGATAAAATCAAACTGTATGATTTAGAACAAGACCCTTTATCTGTCTACAATTCTGCAACTAAAGACTGGCAAAAGCAAATATTGCATTTTGTCGGTGGTACAGACGCAAATCAGCAAGCCACTTTTCAAAGTTATATGACTTCCATGGAAAGTATTATTGAAAATGAATTTTTTGGTGGAAATGTTTCTACTACAGCGAAATCAGATGACAATCCTTTGAATCCTTCTGAATTAAATGATATAATGACGCGCATACAAGAAGGTGTTTCTATGATTACATTCTTTGGTCACGCTGCTGCAACATCTTCAGGATTCGAAATAAATGTTGATGATCCATCAAATTGGAACAACCAAGGAAAATATCCTTTGATAATTACAAATTCATGTTACAACGGAAACATTTTTCAAAATGGCACCTCTAAATCAGAAGAATTTGTAAACATTCCAGATTATGGTGCAATTGCATACATCGGCACAGTTAGCTTAGGATTTGCAAGTACTTTGTTTCAATATTCAAGTGAATTATATGGTAATTTCAGTGGTGCAAACTATGGTAAAACATTAGGTAGTCAAATCAAGTCAACCATTGGTAATATTGAACTTATTGGTGCGAATAATCTAATTATAGAAAGTACATGCACACAAATGGCCTTAAATGGCGATCCGATGTTGAAACTAAATCCGCATCAAAAACCAGAAATTGAATTAACAGAACAAGGAATTAGTTTTCTTCCTCAAGACCTTGACCTTACCGTTGATAGTATTGAGATGAGAATTGCTTTAAAGAATTTAGGTCAATCAATCATTACAAATTTCTCTGTTGATGTTACAAGAAATTTCCCTTCTACATCAATCGATTCTGTTTATACTTTCTTTATTCCTGAGCTTCATTATACAGACACGCTTGTTTTCAAAATGCCTTTACAAGCGAATATAGGAATAGGAATAAATACGTTTACAATAAAAGCTGATTTACCTACATTTATTGATGAGCAGTATGACGAAATAAATAACAACCAAATTGTAAAAACACTATTCATCAATGTAGATGGAATTGTTCCTGTCATTCCTTATGAATTTGCTGTTGTTCCGATTGATAGCGTTACTGTTAAGGCATCAACAATAAACCCAATTGCTGATTTTAACACCTACCGTTTTGAATTGGACACGATTGATTTTGAAGGAGCCCCAAGTCCATTTCACCGATTTGCATTAGTTTCGGGATATGGAGGCGTAAAGGAAGTAAATCCATCTCAGTGGTTTTTAAGTAGTAACGGAATGCCTACAACGTTGGTCTGTGCAGATAGTGCCGTTTATTTTTGGAGAGTATCTGTAGTTGACCCAATTCCTGTTTGGAGAGAAAGTTCTTTTCAATATATTACAGGAAGACAAGGTTGGGGACAAGACCATTTTTATCAGTTTAAGAAGAATGGGTTTGCTGGAATTATTTATGACAGGCCTTCACGGAAACGTTTGTTTGAATCAAATAATAAACAGCTCACCTGCGAAGTAAAATATTCAACTGCAATTCCAAATATCTATTATAATGCTTATTCAATTGATAGCCAAGAAAAAGAATATGGAATCTGTTCGTATACACCTTCTTTTTATGTTGCAGTTGTTGATCCAATAACTTTAGAACCTTGGGGAACAAGATATGGCTCATCTAACCCAACTCATAATTTTGGGAATGCTAATGATAATGGCACCTGTAGACCTAGAGTTGAAAACTTTTTTATTTTCCGTCAAAATGATCCAAGTCAATTATCGAACTTCCAGAACATGATTGCAGCAGTTCCTGATAGTCATTACATTTTGGTATACTCCCCAATGACAACCTTGTATGATCAATGGGACCTTTTAGCTCCATCTTTGTATTCGACATTCCAAAATCTAGGCTCAGACAGCATTGTCCCGGGACGTCCAAATCTACCTTTTGCATTTTTCTGTAGGAAAGGTGATCCGAATACAGTTGTTGAATTATATGCTCAAATGGCCGGTGAAGACCTTCATTTAGAAGGAGATTTAATCGGTTCTGATTATTTGGGACAAGAAAATTCAACTCTTATTGGGCCAGCAGCTGAATGGGGAGCGGCTTATTGGAAACAGGATTCCTTGGAGGTTGTAAATAACGATTCAACTGTTTTATACATTCGAGCATTTGATATAACTGGCGCTTTTCAATTTGAAACAAGTCAAGTGTTTTCGCCAAATGATTCCATTTTAAATTTAAATTCAATTGTTGATGCAAGTTTATATCCGTTCGTACAATTAGGAGCTTATTATGAAGATACGGTAAGTTTTACACCAGCACAAATTGATCGTTGGCATGTGCTTTACACACCGCTTCCTGAAGCCGCAATTGACGGAAGTACATCGTATACTTGGCTGCCTGCTAGCGACACGTTAAATGAAGGACAAACAGTTCAATTTGCCGTTGATGTTAAAAACATTTATACGATTCCGATGGATTCATTGTTAATCAGTTATTGGGTTCAAGACAATAATCAAGTTAAACATCCAATTGCTTATGCACGACAAGATTCGTTGTTGGTGAATGAAGTATTCAGAGATACAATTACATTTTCGACTCAAGGTCTTGCAGGAATCAATTCATTATGGATGGAAGTAAATCCTTATGTGAATGGAAGTGTGTATGTGACAGACCAGCCAGAACAGCAACATTTTAATAACTTACTTCAAATTCCATTCTTTGTGAATGGAGATGTTATAAATCCTATTCTAGATGTCACATTTGACGGTAGACATATTTTAAATGGAGACATCATTTCTCCAGAAAGCCAAATATTGATTTCATTAAAAGATGAAAATCCTTATCTCATAATGGATGATATTTCAGATACCACATTATTTGGGATTTATGTAACTGATCCTGACGGAATTCAAACGAGAATTCCATTTATGGACGCATCTGGAAATACAGTGATGCAATGGATTCCGGCTGAAAGTCAGTCAAAAAGATTTAAAATTTTGTATCCAGCTCTGTTCATGAAGAATGGTAAATACACCCTTTTTGTTCAAGGTTCTGATGAAAGTGGCAACTTATCAGGAGATTTAGAATACCGTATTACATTTGAAGTAATCCATGAATCGATGATTTCTTATATGATGAATTATCCAAATCCATTTAGTACAAGCACTCGGTTTGTTTTCACCTTAACGGGAAGTGAAGTGCCTGATGAGATGATTATTCAAATTATGACTGTTTCAGGAAAAGTAGTTCGTGAGATTACAGAAGATCAAATTGGTACAATTCAGATTGGTCGAAATATATCTGAATATGCGTGGGATGGAACAGACGAATACGGCGATCCTTTGGCAAATGGTGTATATTTATATACGGTGAAAGCCCAAATCAATGGAGAAGACATCAAACACATGGAAACTGGCGCAGATTCTCATTTCAAGAAGGAATTTGGTAAGATGTATATTATTCGATAACTAAAAAAAGCGGCAACTAAAAATCGCAGTATCGTCAACCAAAGACAAATCTCCACGCCATTCATCTAATTTTGAGAATATAAGATTGTTCATGTCTTCCATCTTTAATGGATAATAGCTATGAACCAATTTGACGAGTTTTTCACTTCCGAAAAATTCTTCTTTTTCATTTTCTAGTTCTACTACACCATCAGTATAAAGTACTATTGTTGTATTTGGTTTAAGTATCTTTTTACCCACATGTATAAACGGTAATTCATCTAACATACCCAAACCAATGCAGCCTTCAGAAAGCATTTCGACCTTCTTTCCATTTGTTATAAAAGGATGATTGTGACCCGCATTTACATATTTTAATTCACGTGAAGTAGCATTGTAATGTGCGATAAAAAAAGTGATAAATTTCTCACCTTTAGCACTTCTCATCACTTTTTTATTCAATTCCTCTAATAAGAATTCCATTTCAAAACGCTGATAATTGAAAAGTGTTCGTATGGTTGCTTGAAAATTTGCCATCAACATTGCAGCTCCAATTCCTTTTCCAGAAACATCAGCAATGCAAATCATGTATTCGTCATCTCCTAAAGGAATAAAATCGTAATAATCCCCTCCTACTTCATGTCGTGGTGTATATTTTGCTGAAATGTCCATCTTTCGATTAGAAGGTAAATCTGATGGAAACAATAATTTTTGCATTTCAGAAGCGACTTCAAGCTCCTTTTTGATGCGTTCTTGGATAATGCTCAACCGAGCCATGCGTTGATTCTCGATTGCAACGACGATAATATTTGTCAAGGTTTGGACAAAACTCATGTTCTCCAAGCTTTCTGAAGGAGAAGTTTGATCTTTAATAATGTCGGAAAAAAGTAAATATGCTAATGGTTTATCTTTGTGAAATACTGGAACAATCACATCAAATTCTGTCAATATTTTTGAATGAGAAGATTCAATAACGGTGATTTCTTTGAAGCGAAAAAGATCTCGTTGAACATCGATTTCCTTTACTTTTCCTTTTATTCCTATTTTCAGAAGGCAATTCCATTCATCTTGCCTATTAAAAAGAACGAATCGTTTGAATCCTAATTGTTCTTTTAAAATAAACTCATAAATGCGAATCAATTGATCCATTCCTAAGTTTGCATTTATGGCAGTCGTAATTTCAAGCAAAGAATTTAATTTGAAATCTTTGAGTTCAATCTGATTTTCTAAATCCTTTACTAGCCTATTAATCATTTTACCAAATTAATTTGAAATTCGCAGTAAGAAATGTTCTGATATAATGCCGATATAGTTTGAAAAAAGTTCAATGTAATTGGACTTTATTGAAAACATAATCGGTATTATAATTTATCCAAAATTTTTGGTAATTGACGAACAGCAGCCATTTCTCTGAATTTCTCTTTTGCCTCCCCACACGGGCTTCCAAAATACGTCTTCCCGCCTTCTAAATCTTTACCGACTCCAGATTGAGCATAAACAGTAGCTCCTTCACCAATAGTAATGTCACTTGCACAACCAACTTGTCCCCAAAGAGTCACTCTGTCTTCAATTCGAACACAACCTGCAACACCAACATTAGCTGCCATTAAACAATGTTTTCCAACAACTGTATCATGACCGATTTGAACTTGGTTATCAATCTTCGTTCCCTCTCCAATGGTCGTAATTCCTGAGACTCCAGCATCAATCGTACAAAGTGCTCCTATTTCAACATTTCTGTGTAAGTGAACTCCACCGCATGAATGCATTCGGTCATATCCTTCAGGTTTCTTTTTGTAATAGAATGCGTAATGCCCAATAACAGAATTTGGACCTACAATTACATTTTCGTCTATTGTACAATCGTCTAAAATACATGCTCCAGGATGAAGTGTTACATTTTTTCCAATTTTGACACGGTGTCCAATGAATACATTTGGATAAATTATTGCACTTGGATCTATTTCACAATCATCGCCAATTGAAGTTGTTTGAGGCTTGAATGGAGCAAAATATTTCGTTAATTTGTTGTAATCATCAAAGGGAGCTTTTGAAATAATTAAACCTTTTCCTTCAGGACAATCAACTTCCTTGTCAATAAGGATCGTTGTCGCAGCGCTCTTTAAAGCTTTATCATAATATTTAGGATGGTCGACAAAAACCAAATCACCTTTTGTTACAACGTGAATTTCATTTATCCCAGTTACCTGATGATTCGGGTCTCCAACAAATTCACAGTCTATAATTGCGGCAATTTCTTTTAAGGAATAAGGCTTGTCTAATTTCATTATTTCATTTTTTATAAAATTACGCTCAATAGTCCTTGCTTTTAGATGAAAACCACAGACTTTTCCTCTCAAATTTGTTAATAGGTCCTTTTCAATTAATTAGTTTATTTTATTCAAAATGTTGATTAACTAATAATCTAAAATTGTTTAAAGATTTAATCCTCCGAAAATCAGATTATAGAAGCATTCGGCTGAATCAAACTCACCTCTCATTTATTAGAATTTTAACGAAAAATGAACTTTTGAGAATTTCTAAAAAAAAACTGTTTTGAGGGGCTAGCCCCTCTATTAAAACCGATTTAGTACAGTATATTTGTCTTGTAGTCGTTTGAGAGAATTCAGTGATTTTTAAATTAACTAATCTCTCAAGTAGATAATAATTGTTAAGGTTTAGGTTAGGTTTAGTAAAAGGGTGGTCGATTGATTACCCTTTTCTTATTTGAACCATTTTCAACTAATAGTGTAACAGTTTTCAAACTTCAAAATATGAAAACTTCAAAATTACTAACTACAACTTTCATCCTTTTTTACTTAACTAGCTTTGGTCAAACTAAAATGATTTCTCATAAGAGTCACAGCGGATCGAAAAATACTTTTTCGCTATCATTAAAAAAAAGTTTATTTAATATCGGAGAATCTAATTTCGGAATGGCTCCAGAAAGATTCGTTCGCAATTCTAATTTGGACACTGTTAAATTGTTGTCACCACATATTGCTGTAATGATAACAAGCGAAAGTTGTTTGCGAGACGATTATAGTGGCAGACCTAGTTACAAAGAATTATGGAGCGCAGGCACTGACACTGTCTATAACCACGATGTATTCAATTCAAAAAATTCCATAGCACAAATAAAATCAAAACTTAAAAACAATTATTTTTTCAATAATTCAGTCGACAGTATTGTTTTCATAGGTTTTGATGGAAAATATGCGATTGTGGCTCCAAAAAGTCAATTACCCGTTAACGTTGATAGTACTAAATCACTTAACAGAAAAAATAATTCACAAGTCTATAAACGACCTTCACTTTTTATGCTTGTTATCTTGGCTATTCTTACAAAATTTTTCAAAACACCTTTCTGATTCCTTCAAATTGATGAAACAATTTTTGAAAATTTTTCTCCTATCATTTATTGGATTAACTATATTATTCATTCCGATGACTTGGAATTTATTTCCTTTTCATGGTGAAATCACCACGTTCGTTTTTGGTTCAATCTTAAAACAAATTGTCTTTTCAATAAACGCTGAAATCGCTCTCTTTGATTTTTCTTCTGACTCAAAAGAATTGAATTTTTTACTTTCGTTTTTGGCAATATTATCAATGATATTATCTCCTTTTCTTTTGAGATTCTTCTCTCAAAATCAGCGTGAAAAATTCAAAACTTACATCGTTTTAATTGCTACTTATTATTTTGCGGTTATCCTAATGAAATATGGGTTTGACAAAGTATTTAAAGCACAATTTTATCTTCCGGAACCCAACATTCTTTATACACCTTTTGGCAAATTAGACAAAGACATTCTCTTTTGGTCAACTATGGGAACATCTTATTCTTATAATCTGTTTATGGGTTTTGCGGAAATAATACCTGCAATTTTAATTCTTTTTAATCGAACTAGGCAAATTGGATTATTGATTTCATTGGGCGTATTGATTAATGTATTTGCAATTAACCTTTCCTTTGATATTTCAGTAAAACTTTTCTCTGGTTTTCTGATATTAATCAATTTATTCTTGCTGATTCCAACATTGAAAGTAGTGTGGAATGTTTTAGTTTTGAAAAAACAGTCGGGCTTAAATGAATCAACTGGTTTGGCAATTTCAAAGTCAACTAAAATTATGCTTAAATCCCTTTTGATTTTCTTCCTTCTTATGGAATCACTTTTTCCTTATTTATTAAAAGGGAATTTCAATGATGATCATGCAAAACGTCCTTTTTTACATGGCGCTTTTGAAGTTCAGGAATTCAATCAAAATGGATCTGTTTTAAATGCTAATAACTCTCCGTTAAAAAGGATCTTTATTCACCGCGATGGTTACCTCATCTTTCAAAACCAACAAGATGAAATGACCGATTATAAATTGGAAATAAATCAAATTAAAAACACTTTTATTCTAACAGATTATGAGTTGAATAAAACTACTATGAATTATACGTATTCGAAAAAAGATGGTTTATTGGTACTTTCATCAACGATAAATGGAATTGAAACTAGTATAAAAACCAAAACAATTAACTGGGAAAAATTGCCTGTCTTACAATATCAATTTCATTGGACGGTTGATTGAATTTATCAATTTAAAATATGAATTAAAAAATAAAAAGCTCTGAAAATATTTCACTTTCAGAGCTAGTTTAACCTACCTAAACCTTAACAATTATTAACCTAACCTATTCTTCAAAATTCTAATTTTTGATAATTTTAATCGATTCAAATCCATTAATTATTACAAAATAAATACCTGCTGTTCTATGAGTCAAATCCAATTGATACGATTCATCTTCCGTTGTGTAATGCTCGAGTTCCTTGCCAGTAATATCCAATACTGAAATACTGTTTTCTTGGTGTTTCGGCATACCTCCAATTCCAAATACACCTGCACTCGGATTAGGAAGAATCATTAAATCATCTGTTTTGTATACTCTTTGGATTTCCGAAAAAGTTGTTTTACCATCGTAATCCACCTGTTTCAAACGATAATATCCAATACCCCGATATGGGTAAAAATCATACGTTTGATAGGACAATAATGAAGTGCTATTGCCTGCACCTTGAAGATTTTCTATCGTTTCCCAACTTGTCCCATCATGTGAACGCTCAACACTAAAATAATCATTGTTATGCTCTGAAGCTGTTTGCCAAGTTAAGTCAACTTGACGATTATTGAGTCGTGCTTCGAACGAAATCAATTCTATTGGCAGTGGACATGAAACAAGTACATCATTTGTTGTCCCAAGAGTTGGTGACGCGTCTTGAAACCAAGTACTGCCGGCATCTGCAGTTCTAGCGAACGTTTTACCCATATCAGATGCCGCATTGATATCAAACAGAATTCTTTCCATACTTGCTTGATTTGTTTTGGCATCCGTGAAATTTCCTCCACCACATGGAGTCGGTCTAGTCATAGTTGCAACATAAGACCCGTCTGTATTTATCTTTGTCGCCGGATCCCCAGTTGAGAAAGTCCACCAAACTCCATCAACAAATGCTTTGTTTTGATCATAAAGAATAAGCCACCCATCACCATTTGGAATGTGCCATCTAGGAACACCCGATCCCCAAAGTTGACCAGTTCCATTAGCTGGTAAATAAGATGATAGATTATATGTCACTGCACCAGCACCCGGACCGCCCAAAGTTATAAAAGCATGCGGACCGATAGTCGTACCAGCAGGAAATGAAAAAACTCCACCATTTGCTGCGCCATCCATACCACCAATTGACCAACATCCTATATTTACAGCTGTGCAGCCAGAATTGTAAATTTCAACCCATTCTTGTCCACATCCAGCTGTTGTGCTATACATGGATTGTTTACATCCATCAGTATTATCGTTTCCACTAATTCCATAAGTACTGCCGGGAGCAACCATTATTTCATTAATAACAATTTGAGAGAATGAACTTGAAATAAAACCAAAACCTATAAAAAGATTTAGAATACATTTTTTCAAAAAATGGAATTGACTATTTTTCATAATTCGCAAGTAGAATAAATTTAGATACTCAAATATATTCCTGACTTAATGAATTTTTAATAAATAGAATATTTTGTTATGCTACAACGTCTTACAAAACATTACAGAAAAAACATATTCATTTGAAATACTGCTGCTTATATATTTTCACAATCAGTTAATGACATCAACTATCACTATGCAAAAATTTAATAAAAAATTGATTGAGGTTTCAATTAGGATTTAGAAAATAGATGTGTTATTTAGTCCAGTCGAAAATTTTCTTGACTAATTGCTCTTGAATTTGAGTTTTTGACAAATCTTTTGATTCAGACAGTTCGACATTTAAACTAGCAAAGCAATCTTCATGTTTGATAATTGCTTCCCGAATAATGAATTTTGAATGTAGAAATTTCAAGTTTTCCAAATGAATATTTTCAGCGTCTATTTTCAAATCAAAATTACCACGGTCATTGTTGAATAGGTTCTCTTGAGATATTCTAATAGCTGATTCTTTGTTCCAAAATTCTACCATACGAAATTTCGTTGTCGATAAGTCGACATGTGATAATTTCACATTGTGCTTTTTCGCAATTGCAAATAATATCCAATTAGCAAAAGGCAACAATAGTTTAGAAGTAAAAATAGTATATTCCTGAACACCTATTTTTTCTAATGATTTAATACCAATAGAAATAAAATATAGTTTTTTAGTAGCATCATAACCTAAATTTAGACTTTCAATTGATACGTTGGAAAGTTTACTTTTCTCTGATTCGTGACTTGCAATTTCCTTCATTTCCATACTTACCATTCCAAAATAGGCAACAGAAATAAAATTGAAAAACACCATCCCTATGAGCAACAAAATAAGTGCTGCCATATAAATTGGTTTCAAAACACCAGGAAATATAGCAATCATTGGAAGTGTTATTTGTGTAGAAATCAACACTATAAACATGACAAACAAAAACATTTTCAAATATTTGTCTTGCCAAAAACGTGAAATAGATTGATAAAGAGCATATGAAATCAAACTAATTGCTGCGGTTGAAATAAAAGAATCAATCGCAATAATTATTTTTTTACCTGTATCACTTTCAATATTCCTATCTATTAAAGTAAAAACTACTGTAATAACTGCAAAAAATATAAAAACATTGTTTACCCATTGTTCTGGCTTTCGAAAAAAAGTAAACCGTTCTTTCAATCCTTCAAATACACTTGGGAAATAGGGTAAGGATGCAAGAACAAACAAATTACTAAATGCAGAAAGAATTCTATCATTTATTGCATTTACCAAAGATGGCATTGGTGGATCATAATATTTATATATTCCAACAATTGTCCAAGAAAACATTGCCAATGACAGAAACAACATTCCTCTGTTTTCTGAGGATTTCAGTTTAATTTGACGCCAAAGTAACAACATTACCATTCCGCCAATGAAGGTAACCCCAATCAAGCATAATAAGTAAAATTGTTTCGTTGACATCCTCGTTTATCAGTAATTTAATAAATCTCCCAGTGCCGTTCTTACTTTTTCTGAATTCGTTAATAATTCAGCCTCCAAAATTGAATTCAAAGGAATTGCTGGCGTATCAACTGAACCAACAATTGAAACAGGTGCGTCTAAAAATTTGAAATTATCACGCTGAATCCTTCCAGCCAAACCTAGCGTAAATGATGACTCTGTTGATTCTTCGGTAACTAACATCACCTTTCCATGTCTCTGAGAAACAGCATTAATTTTCTCATGGTCAAGAGGATTTAATGTTCTTAAATCAACAATTTCAACTCTTCCTTCAAACTCTTTTGTCGCCTCCAAGGCCCAATAAACACCTCTTCCGTATGTTATGATCACAGCAGACTCACCCTTCTCGATTGATGCTTGATTCGCTTCTTGCACAACTCGTGCTTTACCAAAAGGAATAATGTAATCTTCATCTGGCTCAATTGACATCGCTCCTTCCGTCCCTGGTATTTTCGACCAATATAATCCTTTATGTTCTAACATAACTACTGGATTCGGATCGTAAAAAGCTGCTTTCATTAAGCCTTTTAAGTCTGCACCAGTTGATGGATAAGCTACCTTGATTCCACGAATATTTGTCAGAATCGATTCAACACTTGATGAATGATAAGGGCCACCTGATCCGTAAGCGCCAATAGGAACTCGAATTACACAGCTAACCGGCCATTTGCCATTTGATAAATAATAAGAACGTGATACTTCGGTAAATAATTGATTCAATCCGGGCCAAATATAATCGGCAAATTGAACTTCTACAAAAGGTTTTAAACCAACCGCTGACATTCCAACAGTTGAACCAATAATAAATGCTTCTTGGATTGGTGTATTGAAAACGCGGTCATCTCCAAACGTTTGTGCCAATGTTGCGGCTTCTCTAAAAACTCCACCTAAACGACCTCCAACATCTTGGCCATAAAGCAACGCTTCAGGATGTTTTTCCATTAGTTCTCTTACTGCAAACAAAGCAGAATCAACCATAACGGTTTTCTTCTTTCCTTTTGGTTCACGCTCTCCCTTTTCCTCAGTTATTGGAGTTGGTGCGAAAATAAAATCTGTAATCGAACTTGGATCTGGTTCTTCAGCATTTAATGCTTTATCATATTCAGCATCTACAAATTTCTTTGTATCCGCTTCAATGTTTATAATGTCTGATTCATCAACTCCAGCATTTCTCATGCTATTCTTCAATTGTGGATATGGGTCTCTAGTAGCTGCCTCTTCCAAATCATCACGGTACCATTCTTTACGAACACCAGATGTATGATGCCCTAAAAGCGGAACTTTTGCATGTATAATAAATGGTCGACGCTCCTCTCTAACGATGGCAAAAACTTCTTGAACAGTTTGAAAAGAAAGTTCAAAATCACTTCCATCAATCGTTCTTACTTCAATTCCATTGAACCCTTTGGCATATTGAGTCATGTCTTGTGCACGTGTCTCAGCAGCATTTGCTGAAATATCCCACCCATTATCTTGAACCAAATAAACGATTGGAAATTGCTTCAAAGCCGCCATTTGTAACGCTTCTGAAACCTCTCCTTCGGTACATGATGCATCACCCAGCGAACAAACAACAACCGGATTTTCACCTCCAAAATCTTCCGCCAATCCTTGTTTCTCCTTGTACTGAACTCCCATTGCAATTCCTGTCGTTGGTATGGCTTGCATACCTGTTGCAGAAGATTGATGCGGGATTTTAGGCATATTATCACGCTTCAAAGATGGATGACAATAGTATGTTCGTCCACCTGAGAATGGATCTTCTTTTTTTGCAAAAACTTGCAGCATCAACTCATATGGAGTCATACCTATGCTCAGTAAAATACTATCATCACGGTAATAAGGAGACACCCAATCTTGGGGTTTTAATTGCATACCAACAGCAATCTGAATTGCTTCATGACCGCGAGAAGTAGCATGAACATATTTAGCAGTAATTTCTTTATTTGCTTCGTATTTTTCAGCCAATGTTTTAGCAGTGCACATAAAAGTAAATGCCTTTAAAAGCGTTTCTTTAGACACTTCTTCTTTAACCGATTTTGATTTTGAAACTGTTGTTGCCATTCTCCTCTATCCTATTTTATGGATTCAAATATAGTAAAAGCCCTCGAAAATGAGTGTGTTTACCTCTAAGAGCATTGAATCATCATGTTAATTCATTCATCAATTGATCAAATGCAGCCTTTAATTCTGCCAATTCAATTTCAACTTTTGAAAGGCGTTCCTCCAATTCACTCACATTTTTTCTAGCTGGTTCAACGTGATTAAAATAATCGTCATCAAATGCTGGAACTTCAGAAAATAAGTGACAATATCTTCCTTCCTTTTGCCCAGGTTTTTTAGGTAATAGTTGTACAAAAGGAATTTCATAATTTGAAAGATTTTCCAATGTTTGTTGTACTTCTGCCAAATCATCAAATTCAAATAATCTACCTGAATTTGAATTAATTTCTCCCGCTGTAAGTGGACCTCTTAAAAAGAGCAAACATAAAACTGCTAGTTCCGCTGGATCCAATGGAAAACGAACTGCTAAATTATGACGGTATTTGATCGCTCTACTTCCACCACCAATCACATTCCCCGCCATTTGTTTCTTTTTCAAGGAGTCAAGTGCTAAAACAACAATTCCCTCATCATATTCTACAACTGGATGTCTTGCAGATTTCTGATTGCAAGCTGTAACCAATGAATTTAACGTCATTGGATAATAATCCGGTGTTGTTTTACTTTTTTCGATCAATACACCCAATACACGAATTTCTTCTGCATTAAGTTGGGGTAAAAGTGCTGACTCTTCCATTGAAAAATTATTTATTTTCCTCAATAATATACGTTAAGACTTTTTCCATCAAGTGAACACGATCTTTACCTGTTACATTGTGCTTGTGCATCGGATAAGGGAAGAAATCCATTTGAATTCCAAGATCAACAAATTTCTTAATCAAGGCGTAATTATGTTGCATTACAACTACATCATCAACCGTTCCGTGAATCAACAATAATTCTCCTTTTAAATTCCCAGCATGTGTCATTAAACTTGCTTTCTCATATCCTTTAGGATTTTGCTCAGGACGATCCATGTATCTTTCTCCGTACATAATTTCATAATATTTCCAATCAGTTACAGGTCCGCCCGCAACACCAACTTTAAATACATCAGGGTTTCTAAGCATTAACGAAGTTGTCATGAAACCACCAAATGACCAACCATGCACAGCTAATCTATTTCCATCAACATAAGGCAAAGATTTCAAGTATTCAACACCTGTCAATTGGTCTTCCATTTCTAAATCGCCTAACTGTCTATGGATTTGTGATTCAAATGCAAAACCTCTTTCTCCAGAACCGCGACCATCAAGCGTATAAACCAAATAACCTTGTTCGGCCATCCAATACATCCATAAATTAGCACCGTCTAACCAAGAATTGGTAATCATTTGTGCATGTGGACCACCGTAAACATAAACCATAACTGGATATTTCTTAGAAGGATCAAAATTGCTTGGTTTAATCAATCGCGTATATAATTTCGAACCATCTTTTCCAGTTAATGTGCTTATTTCCCCTGTTCCAATTATAACATCATTCAACTTTTCTTTACTCTCAATTAACTTTTTTGTAGTCTTTCCAGTGGTTGCCCAAATCTGAGCATTATGAGGCACTGTATGACTAGAATAAGCATCATAAAAATATTTCCCGTCTGTCGTTACTGAAAACTCATGCGTTCCTTCTGCTTTTGTAATTAATGTTTGTTTTCCGGCCAAATCCACAGAATAGACCAATGTATTTGTTGCATTGTCACCTGTTGCTGCAAAATAAATTGTTTTACCACCATTTTTTGCTGTTAGAATCTCTTTTGTCACGAACTTATTCGCAGTTAATTGTTTGATTAATTTACCAGTAAAATCATAGTAATAAAGGTTATTAAATCCATCTTTTTCGGAAACCCAAATGAAATTATTTGACTTTTCACTTGGAAAAAATGCTGGATGCTCTGGTTCTACCCATTTTTCATTTGTTTCTTCTAGCAATGTTTTTACGAAATTCCCTGTTTTAACTTCGTAAACATTTAACCACATGTGGTTCTGATCACGGTTCACTTCAGCAATTACAACATAATTATTATCAGGGGTAAAAGTTAAATTGGTCAAGTAATCATCTTTTTCACCTTTTGGATTAATGAAAACTGTTTGTTTCGTAGCTAAATGATATATCCCAACGCGAGGGTTTTCCGATTTTTGACCAGCCATAGGATATTTAATCGGCATTAATTCTCCCGGTGTTTCATTGATATTCAATAAAGGGTAATCATGAACATTTGTTTCATCCTTTTGATAAAATGCTAAATGTTGCCCATTTGGCGACCAAAACAATCCACCAGTAATGCCAAATTCACTTCTCGCAATTGCTTGCCCAGAAACAATATTTTTATCTGCATTATCTGTAACAATCAATTTTAATCCTTCCAAAGTATGCACATATACATTGTTTCCAATTGTATAAGCAACATTTTCAGAAGCAGAATGAAAAAGCGCATTTTCAGCTGTTTCGTCCAAAGAATGGATTGTTTTTCCTTTGCTCGTTACAGTATTAAACGAATAAAAATTAACACCATCATTTATAAAGAAGTCAGTTGAATTCTTCCATTCTAAACCAAAGAAACTAGACAATTCAGTTCTTCCTAAAGCAGTATTTATTGCTTGAATGGTGAACCACTCTTCATCTTTAGGATTTTTCACCGACGACTTAAACATCGTTTGGTAATTTTTACTGAAAAATGTATAACAATCAGTGTTTGGAATCCATTGAAACCCATTCATTCTATCAGGTCCGTAAATTCTAAACTGATTCGAAACAGCATCTTTTAAAGTCAATTCCTTTTTTTGAGCATAAACTACTGTTCCCAGTATAATTGTTCCAATAAACAATACTTGTTTTAACATATTCTAATTATTAAATTTTTAAACCCACTTAACTAGTCACTAGCAATTTGCAACTATTAATTCCTTCTTATCAATTTACTGAAATAATTTTCCACCGGCCTTCCAGCTTCATAACATTTCAAGACTATTTCATCTAAATCTTCTGACAAAACAGTTTCAGCATCAAATTCCGCATAAAAATACCATTGTTTATTAAAAATCAAAGGTTCTTTCTCTGCTGCCTCTCTTAATTCTTTAGGAATGATTTTATTTTTCTCACCTTTAATTTCGCCAAAAACTTCTTTGAAAACTGGATTCTCATATACTTTTTGAAAGCTTGAGATATCACTTGCTATTCCTTCTCTCACAATAAGTAAGTCGTCTTTCTCAATTTCATAAACTCCTCCATAGACGCGAACATGTTCGGGACCAAATTCAAAATAAACACCATTTACCGCTTTACTTTTTTTTCCTTCAGGCGCAACAACAGCAGAAACCATCATTTTATAAGGAATCTTATCTTTTGAAAATCGGATGTCTCGATTTATTCTAAAAATACAGTTCTTAGCTTCTAAATCTTTGAATACTTTATCCGATTTTGCGAGTTCATCAATTATGTGTTGAACAAATAATTTAAAAGGTTCTTTCACAGAATTTTCATAGCGTTTCCTATTCAGATCAAACCAATCTTTGTTGTTGTTAGGTGCTAAGTCAATGAAAAACTGAAGAAAATCAGGTTTAAAAAATGCCATACTTTTTGAATTTATTCAAAACTAATGAATCTCATTGAATTCTCAATTCTCAAGAATCAGTAACTTTACGGAAAAACAATAAAATTATGAAGCACGTTTCATTAGCAAGTATTGAAAAAGCAATTCAAAAAGTTGACAATCTAGACGACGACGCATTAGAGGAATTATCTGAGCAATTAGCCAAAAAACAAGAGATATTGTTAGGCTATGTGATGTCTGCTGCAATTGAATATAAGAATGAAAAACTTGAAGGTTTACTCGTTTATTATTACTGTTTAATTTCTGAATGTTTTGCAATTGAAGGAATTGAATTGAGAAACGTAACCGAAGAAGATATTGATGCTTTTGAGGAGCCTTATTTTGATATGTTGGATACGTATTTCGAAGATGACGATGATGAAGTTTTAGAGAATTTTTGTGACCAACCAGAACTTGCTCAATTTATGGCGATGGAAATTTCAACTTCTGATGAGGATGGAACTTCATTAGATGATGAAACAGCAACACAATTATTCATTGTGACATTGGCTATGATTTCATTAATGAATCGCGTAATACAAATATAATACTACACCATTTTTTCATGAAAAGTCCTGAAGAGATTACTTCAATGATGCTTAAAAAAGATGCTTTTAGTAGCTGGATGGGTATTGAAATTCTTTCAATAAAAGAAGGCTTTTGCGAATTAACTACAACTGTAAAAGAAGACATGTTGAATGGTTTTGCAATCTTACATGGCGGAATTAGTTACTCGTTATCTGATTCCGCTCTTGCTTTCGCTTCTAATTCTTATGGAAATAAATGTGTAAGCATAGATACTTCAATTTCACATGTTCGTCCAGCAAAAATTGGCGACATTCTAACAGCAAAATGTACTGAACTTCATCGCGGTAAAAC
>CAMDNE010000025.1 GCA_945902745.1 Chitinophaga pinensis
TACCAAATTCACTGTTGTTCTCACGTGTTCTAATGAATGCAGGATCATTAGCAATTCTGTCCCCATCAACAGAAGTTTTCATTCTCGCCAAGTCTCCATCCTTGGTTTTGTAAAAGGACACATTATCCAATGTTCCTTTAATCTTAATTAAGCCCGATTGTCTTGCCATTTTTTTAAGTTTTTAGCAGTTAATAATATTGGTTCTCTGCTAAATAACGAAGTTATTTCCAATGCGTTGCACACCTTGATTTTGTTGCGTTCCTTGTCAATATTTTGCTTCAATAACCCTTAAAAATGACCTAAATTTTACCCCACTTTTACCCATAGATACTTTACCAAATACTCATAAAAAACTTGATTAAAATAAATAGTCCCTGAATGGAATATTATAGTTACTTTTGACGCAACACAAAGCAAGACGTTCATTAACATTATGCTAATATCATTTGATTAATCAGTGGGTTAATCAGTGGAGATGGCAAAAAGATATATATAACACACTATAATTGAGGTGGTTAGGTCTAATTCGTTAGTCCCGTCCAGACCGCTAGATACGTTAATAATAAGCGTAAAAGAAAGAAAGCCTCACATTTGTGGGGCTTTTTTGTTATACCCCGTTTTCAAATTACTCATTTTTCAACGTTTTGCAAATGTCTAAATCGTAGGACTTTTTAAATTCAAAATTTAGTCCCACGATTACGACTCTATTGCACTGTTTTGCTGTGTTTTACATTTCATACAATGAATAGGTTGCAGTAAGTTTAACCTTTCAAAAATGAAGAATATGAAACGCACAACCTTTAGTATTTTGTACTTTATCAAACGTGGTAAAACACTACGTAATGGAGAAGCACCAATTTACCTCCGTATTACTGTTAACGGCAAGTCCACAGAACTTTCTATTAAACGAAGTATTCGTCCAGTACTTTGGGACACGACAAGAAACAAGTGCAAAGGATCTAGTGACGAAGCTAAAGCACTCAATGATTATTTAGATAGTGTTCGCGGACAACTCTACACTCATCAACAAACCATGCAAGAACGCGGAAAGGTTATCGACGCCAAAACCCTTTCACAAGCATTTTTAGGAGTTGGAGAAAAGCAATGGCAGTTACTTGAATTGTTCGAGGAGCACAACACAAACATGGAGCAATTGATTAATAAAGACTACTCCCCTTTAACCCTTCAACGTTACAAAGCAGCGCATAAACATCTTACGAATTTTATTCTATTACAATACAACTCCCATGATATTTACATGAATGAGTTAAACCATTTATTCGTTACACGCTTTGAACAATATCTAAAATCAACTATCGGATGTCAACACAATTCAGCAATGAAGCATGTGAAAGCATTAAAGAAGATTGTAAATTCAGCACTTGCAAATGATTATATTAGAAAGGATCCATTCTCCAGTTATACGATTTCCACTAAAGAAGTAAAAAGAGATTGTTTAACAAAAGCAGAGTTAGAAAGAATGGCAGAAAAAGAAATCAAGATTGAACGCCTTGATCTAATCCGTGATTTATTCTTGTTCCAATGTTATACAGGTCTTGCCTATTCTGATTTAGCAGCACTAGAACAAAGCGATATTCAAATTGGAATTGATGGCCATAAATGGCTATTCATTGAAAGAACCAAAACTGGAACTGAATGCCGTGTTCCTTTATTTTCAATTACAGAACAAATCATTTCAAAATACCAAAGTAATTTAATTTGTCAAGTGAAAAAGAAACTGTTGCCTGTTCCATCCAATCAAAAGATGAATGCTTATTTAAAAGAATTAGCTACAATTTGTGAAATTGATAAAAACATTCACTCTCATTTAGCCCGTCATACGTATGCAACAACAATAACACTAGGAAATAACATTCCTATAGAAACGGTTTCTAAATTGCTCGGCCACAAGAAAATTCAAACTACTCAAATCTATGCTAAAGTGCTAGAAACAAAAGTCAGCAAAGATGTTGAGGGCTTGAGACACATGTTCGCTTAATCCCATTGATATTTGGTTATATTTGTTTATAATGAGAGGAATTAACATTAATCAAACAATAGATAAGATGGTCAAGGATAAATTCTTGGCCATCTTTAAAGATGCACAAAAACGTGCAGAAGAAACATATAACAAGTCTATTGCTCCCGTTTTAAAATATAAATCCACATTTGATAAAATCAAGTTTTTAAAAAGCGAAAAAGACAAGATTGCCAAGTTGAATGAAGATGTGCAACTGTCCGCTTATGTCGGAAGTGCTACAAACGAAGATTGGCTTTTAAAAATGTTTGCGTCCAGAACAACTATTTTGAATGTTGATGATTCAGAGGATATTAATAAAGCAGTTTATGCAGGTCGCTTATCCGCACTCATTGTAGATGAACTTCTCGAAATCAGAACTTCAATTCCAAATTATACTTACGAAGATTTTTTAGCAGGTAAGAAAGACCCAATTTTTACTGAGTTAGATTATTTCTGGCACATAGGTGATAAACAGGATGGAGACAAGATTCGCTTATGGCAAGCAAATAAAATAGTCTTGATGATTTCTTGTGAAACTTGTATGATTATCAATACTGCGCAAACCGCTCTATCAAACAACCCTGATGCCATAGCAATTCTTTCAAGAGATCTTGACCAATATGAAAGCAGCATTAAAGAAAAGGAGTTTGATACACCTGCTGCATTAATTAAAGAACTTAAAAAGTTGTCATTCTTATCTGAGTATAATTTCAATTTACTGGATAATACCAATGCTTTAAATGATTTCCATACTTTCCAAGACAAGGATTTATCCTGGAAAAGAATCACACCTGAATACATTGAGAAATCAAGGAAATTATTAGATGAAGCAGGAAAAATAAAACCGTTTTCAGAATCTCCAATCATTTTTTATACTATTGCACAAATAATGCAATGGATAGAAAAGGTAGTTAACGGACAACAATTAATGATGCCATTCCTCTATCCAGACTATCACCAAATCGTTGATGATATTTTAAAAAAAGCAGAAGCTGAGGCAGATAAAACCATTGAAGAATTTGAAGATTCAATAGATCTTCCTAACCTTTCGGATAAAGAAGCAGAACAACAATATATAAGTGCTTTAGAAGGAATCCGCCATGAGTTCAATGATTTAGAAGAGCATGAGAAACAGTACTTTGCAACTATACACCGTGAAGATGCACGCCAAATATTTCAAATCAACGCTATTTTCTTTGATCTTGTAGAACACGAGAATGCACTTGTAAGAGCTGCCAATCTTTATTTCCGTTTAATAAATTTCCTTTCAGCATGCAGATCGATTTCGGGTTCTGTCAGAATTAACTATCCAAATAGTGATGATGATTTCAATCCACATGAAGTAAATTACTTAGCCGCAACAATGGTACTGGATAATGATTTACACAATAAACTTTCCAATATCTATTCAACTGCTATGTCAGATATGATACAATATGCTTTACCAATCGATTTTGTGTCGCAAAATATTAAAGAGCAAATGCATGAGATTTTTATTGAGTGTATTGAACGTTTATTGGAATACTTGGAAGATTGTGAATCTGGGAATAAGGTGCTTTTCATTCAATCCCGATTGAAAGACTTGCGACAAAGAGAACTGAAGAATAAGGCCTTAACAAAAATGTACAACGAAAAATTTGAAAGTGGCTATACAACAATGTTCAAAGAATATCTTGAATTAGAAGCCGATTTCATTTCGTCAACAAAAGATGTTCATTTCATTCCTGCTTTGAATGCACCTCGTATAAAAAATGCATTACCCGAAAAAACAGCACTTTCATTTGGATATATGCAAAAGGATAGCACCAAACTGCTTTCATTCATTACCACATTGAATCATAAAATAGTTTTATTGAACGAACAGCACACAAGTGCGGCAGATTTGTTACAAGTGCTAACAGCTAAAGAATGGAATAATGAATTATCTAAAATATATTTCAACTGCGAAACGACTCAATTGTATTACATATTCAATAAATTGAAACCCTACTTCTCTAAATTAACATTTCAGAACATTGAGAAATCTCAACTCTTCTATACGAAGAACGGTAATCCATTAAAAGGACAAAACCTATCAGCGAGTAAAATAGATTACCCAAAAGATCGAGATGAAATCGATAAGGCTTTCTCTCTTTTACAATAAATTACATTGAGAACATTGAGATTATTCAATCTCAACTCAATATCTCAATATTAATCGATCGCAATTAGAGGAATTTAGCACTATAAACAATAAATAATCAGTGCTATGCAAGTAATTACAATTGAATCAGATGCTTTTCAGAAAATTGTTCACCAACTGGAAGCGATCAACACTAAGTTGAATCAACAAAAAGACACAACACCTTTATCAGATGTGTGGATGGACAACCAAGATGTATGCGAGTTATTGCATATAAGTAAAAGAACATTGCAACATTATCGTGATAGTAATAAGCTGCCATTTTCGCAAATTGGAGCTAAAATCTATTATAAAGCAACTGATGTGGATGCGTTTCTTCAAGAAAGCTATACTGGTTCTTCAAAAAAAAAATAATTGATTATATGCTTGTGCCGATCCCAATGTGTATTTGGGTGGCACAACATAACCAGGAACAAGTTTTTCAATTCTTCTTGTTTTTAAAATGGCTTTATAAATCTGGTAAATTAAAATTCAGCACTTTAGAATTACAGGCCATTGCATCAATGATGAATTATTCAGATGTTCGTCCGATACAAAAACACATTGATACATTGTTAGAATGGGGATGGTTAAGGTTAAATGAAAAAACTGAATTCTATTTAATTGCTTCTTTTGACCGATTGCGCATCAAATACGATTGGGAATCAAGAGCAAGCATAGAATGTACTTTAAAAGAAATTAACAACATAAGAGCCCATGTTGGAGCTTCAATATTCGCATACCAACATAAAGACTTTTGGAGGAAGGTAAAGAGAGAGAAAAGCGTACGAATAAAGGGACGTGCCTATCATTTTCTCTCTCCTTCCTTCAACTATTCTAAACAATTCGCACCAATCGCCACAACTGGTATCGAAGCCCTTCACAATATTTCCAAATCAAAAGCTTCAACTCTTAAAATTGCTGCAGCGAAAGCAGGTTATATCCTTGTAAAAAAGGACTTTGACACTACTTATTCGGATGCAGATATAAATTTACTCATTAAATACTGCGATGCACCTCAGAACCTTCGCAAATTAAATGGCAAGGTTGTTTTGCAGTTAATTGACCTTGTTTTACCTAAAATCTCTATCAGAAAGCGTCATAAACTAGGAACATAAAGAAAGGGATATATAAGGGAAACAGTTAGAACAACAGATATTAAGAAACAAGGATTGATAAGTAAATGATAAACATAAATAGATTACGACCTTGTTACCTATATTTACAGCAAACACGATTAACAAGTACAATGTCAGAAGAACAAAAAAAACAACTCGAACAGCAACTTTGGGCAATTGCCAATATATTAAGAGGAAAGATTAGTGCAAATCAATTTCAAGATTACATCCTTGGTTTCATCTTCTACAAGTACTTATCTGAAAAACTAGAGAAAAAGGCAAACGAGTTTTTAAAAACTGACGGTCTATTGTTTGCAGATATTGATGAAACATCAGAACAAGGTAAATTGATTCTAACAGAATTGAAAAAGGCAACTGTTGATGCCCTTGGCTACTTTTTAAAACCATCTGAGTTATTTGGTAATCTGGCTAAAAAAGGAAATGCCAAAGTAATCAATGAAGATGATGAAGAGCAAATTCAAAGTACATTCATTCTTGAAGATTTAGACAATGTTCTGAAAAGCATTGAAAAAAGTACGATGGGTTCAGACAGTCAAGACGATTTTGACAACCTGTTTTATGACATCGATTTAAACTCCACAAAAATAGGTCGAACAGCAAAAGATAGAAATGATGTAATTGTTAAGATTCTTACTTCTTTAAATGAAATTGACTTTGACCTTGAAAATACAGATGGTGATGTTTTAGGTGATGCCTATGAATACTTAATTGCAAAGTTTGCTGAAGGCGCAGGACAAAAAGCGGGAGAATTTTATACTCCACAACAAGTTTCGTCAATCTTAGCAAAAATAGTAACAACGCGTAAAAGCAAATTGAAATCTGTGTATGATCCTACGTGTGGTTCAGGATCCTTATTGTTACGTGTTGCAAGAGAAGTTGAGGAAGTAGGTCATTTCTATGGTCAAGAAATGAATCGAACGACCTACAATTTGGCACGAATGAACATGATTCTGCATGATGTAAATTACCACAAATTCGATATTAAAAACGAAGATACTTTAGAACATCCACAACATGACACAATGAAGTTTGAGGCAATTGTAGCGAATCCTCCTTTTTCAGCCAAATGGTCTGCCAATGCTTTATTTAGTAATGATGATCGTTTTTCTCAATATGGACGTTTGGCACCAGGCACAAAAGCAGATTTTGCATTTATCCAACACATGATTCACCATTTGGATGATAACGGAATTATGGCGTGTATTGCTCCGCATGGTGTATTATTCCGAGGTGCTGCTGAAGGTCATATTCGTAAATTCTTAATTGAAGACCGCAATTACATTGATGCAGTTATTGGATTACCTTCAAATTTGTTTTATGGTACAAGTATTCCAACGTCTATCTTGGTATTCAAAATTTGCCGTGAAAACCCAGAAGATATTTTGTTCATTGATGCAAGCAACGATTTTATAAAGGAAAAAAATCAAAACATTCTACTGGATTCACATATTGACAAAATAATTAATACGTACAACTCTCGTGAGGTTATTGATAAATACTCAAATATTGTAACCCTAGAAGATATTAAGGCAAATGATTACAACCTCAATATTCCTCGTTATGTGAATACATTTGAAGAAGCCGTTTCAATAAATGTGAATAATGTTGCAGAAAGAATTAAGGATCTAGATTCTAAAATGAAAGAAGTTGATAATGTTTTGGCTGGTTTTTGTAAAGAATTGAACATTAAAACACCTTTTTGATATGGATCAATTACAACCCGTGTTAAGGTTTTCTGGATTTGAAGAAGGCTATAGAAATATTTTATTCAAAGATATAATTGATAATTATGGTTATGGACCGCGTTTCAATGCAAATGACTATAGTGAGTTTGGTAATGTTAAAACAATAAGAGGAACGGATGTTTCTATTGAAGGTGAAATTAAATATCAACAAGTTCCAACTGCTCAATTAGATGAGAACACAATAAAGACGCATAAATTAAAAGATGGTGATTTAGTAATGATTACAACTGCAGATTGCGGATTAACTGGAGTTTTTCGTCAACAAAATATAGATTATATTCCGAGTGCCTATGCTGTGCGTATAACGTTAAACGAAAAAGGTTATCCCATTTTTTTTAAGTACTTTTTACAAACTCAATTAGCAAAGTTTCAAGTTGATAAATTTATTAGAAAAGCGACTGTTGCTAATCTTCCAGGATCGGATATTTTACGTTTCAGTATTAACATCCCTTCATTTCCCGAACAAACCAAAATCGCCACATTCCTTTCTGCAGTAGATGAAAAACTCAACTTATTAAAAGAGAAAAAAGTAGCCTTAGAAGAATACAAAAAAGGCATGATGCAAAAGATTTTCTCGCAAGAAATTCGTTTTAAAGATGAGAATGGGAAAGATTTTGAGACGTGGGAGGAAAAAACAATATCTGAAATTTGCACAAAAAAATCCTCCAATATTTCAGCCAATAAAATAGAAGAAAATTTTGGAGAATATTTTATTTATGGCGCTTCTGGAGTGTTAAAAAAAATTGACTTTTACAAAGAAGAAAACGATTATGTAAGTATTGTTAAAGATGGCGCTGGTGTTGGCAGATTACTTTATTGCAAGGGCAAATCTTCTGTTTTAGGGACATTAGAAATTATAAGCCCAAAAGTAAATTTAAACACTTATTTTTTATATTGTTTATTGAGTAATATTGACTTTACTAAATATGTTACTGGAAGTACAATACCACATATATATTTTAAAGATTATTCACTTGAAAAATGTGGATTGCCATCATTGAATGAACAAACGAAAATCGCCAATATTCTTTCTGCTATTGATGAAAAGATAGCGTTGATTGCAACTCAAATTGAAGATACGCAAGAGTATAAAAAAGGGTTGTTGCAAGGTATGTTTTGTTAATTTAGAAGTATGGATATGAAAGCAAATAAAACCTTTAATATTTATTGTGATGAAAGTTGTCACATTGAAAATGACCATAAAAAGTACATGATTTTAGGAAGTGTTAGTTGTGCCTATAATCAAGTAAAAAGACATACGGAAAGAATTAGGGATTTAAAGAAAAAGTACAACTATTATGGCGAAATAAAATGGTCTAACGTTTCAAGTTCACAACATCAGTTTTATACGGATTTAGTAAATTATTTTTTTGATACGGATTTACGCTTCCGTGCAATTGTTGTAGATAAATCGCATATTAAAAATGATAAGTTCTCACAAGATTACGATACGTTTTATTATAAAATGTATTACTTTTTACTAAACCACAAAAAGAACAGTCAATATACTTACAATGTTTTTCTTGATATAAAAGACACATTAAGCGCACACAAAGTAAGTAAATTGAAAAGTATTTTAAATATTCAATACGGTGTATTTAAAACCGTACAAAACATTCGTTCCAACGAAAGTTTAATTCTTCAAATTGCCGATTTTTTTTCAGGTGCTTTGTCTTACCATCTAAATGATAAGGATAAAAAAGTAATTGCCAAAATGAAATTAATTGAGAAAATAAAGGAGCATACAAATCAAAATCTTAATGATTCCTCCTTATTTAGTGAAACCAAAATGAATTTATTTTTTATTGATTTAAAGTAAAATGGCATTTAACTTATTAAAAAAATACAACCAGTTATTAGATATTGGTTCATTTGGGGAACATCAAAGAACGGAATCCTTGTATGGAGTTTTTTATAGAGATATTGTGACTAATAAATCTTTCTCATTTAGGTTAAAGGCAATTAAACCGACTCCTGTTGATGGTGCAATAAAATTAGGACTTTTATTTAAACACCTCACAACTGAGGTTGTTGATCATGATACCAAGAGACGAGAATTTGAGCGCCATAGATCAATAAGGCTTCATTGGATTAAATTTCACATTGAAGAGAGAAAAAAAGAGAATGTTTTAGTCTTTTCGGTTAAAGAACCTGAAGGAATAAGAACATATATTTATGATGAAGTAGAGAAATATGTTGTTGTTTTAGAGCCGTTAAGACAAAACGAAGAATATTATTTATTATCAGCTTATCACATTAGAGGTAAAGATTTAAAGAGAGATAAATTTAAATCAAAATATAAAAGAAGATTATTAGAACTTCATTAAAAGCAAAAAACGCAGAGCATCTAGGCTTGCGTTTTCCGATTTCTTTCCTCCGAACGGTAGGATGAACTTGTTACAAAGGTATAAAAAAAATGAAACTTGGTTATAATTCAGAGTGTTTATTTTCAATTATTTAAAGATGAGACACTAACAAGAAAATAAACATTAGATTTAAGACAACAATAAAAAATAATGACAACCCAATCCGAACAAATACTAGAAGAACAATTAATCCGCCAGTTGTCATCAAATGGTTACGATAAAATAATCATCAAAGATGAAAATGAATTGCTTTCCAACCTAAAAGCACAGTTGGAAAAACACAACAACAAAAAGTTTTCAGATAATGATTTTAAGCAAATCCTAAATCACCTAACAAAATCAAACAACGTTTTTGAAAAGGCTTTGTTATTAAGAGATAAATTTTCTTTCAGAAATGATAACAATGAACTAGTATATATTGAGTTCATTAATATGGATTTTTGGTGTCAAAATGAATACCAAGTAACACATCAAATTTCAAATGAAGGATCATATAAGAATCGCTATGATGTAACTATTCTGATTAACGGTTTACCCTTAGTTCAAATCGAATTAAAGAAAACTGGGTTAGAATTAAAGGAAGCATACAATCAAATAATTCGTTATCAAAAACATTCATTCGGAGCTAATACTGGTTTATTCAACTTCGTTCAAGTCTTCGTTATTTCAAACGGTGTCAATACCAAATATTATAGCAACTTCGGTAACAAAAAGCCAGACTTTAAGCAAACATTTTATTGGACGGATGATAACAATAATCGTATTTCGAAACTAGATGATTTTGCAAACACATTTTTGGAGCGTTGCCATCTTTCCAAAATGATAACCAAGTACATCGTGTTGCACGATACGGATAAACTACTAATGGTTCTTCGTCCATATCAATTCAATGCGGTAGAAAAAATCATTGATAGAGTTAAAAATTCAAATAAAAACGGATATATCTGGCACACAACAGGATCTGGAAAAACATTAACTTCTTTCAAGGCAAGTCAAATACTTTCCCAATTACCAAAAGTTGACAAGGTTGTTTTCTGTGTAGATAGACAAGATTTAGATTACCAAACGGCTAAAGAATTCAATGCATTCAAACCCGATTGTATTGATATGACAAACAACACTAGTACACTTGTAAGTCAATTCGATGATGCTAACAATAAATTGATCGTTACAACAATTCAAAAATTATACAACGCAATTACCAAAGAGCATCATTTGCGCACAATGAACAATCTAAAAGATAAAAAGATTGTTTTCATTTTCGATGAGTGCCACAGAAGTCAATTTGGCGATACACATAAGAAGATAACGCAGTATTTTACAAACTATCAAATGTTTGGATTTACAGGAACGCCGATCTTTGTAGAGAACGCATTATCAAAAACAAAACTGAATCAAACTACGGCAAGTTTATTTGGTGAGCAATTACACAAATACGTAATTACAGATGCTATAAAAGACGAAAACGTTTTAAAATTCTCAGTAGAATACGTCGGCAAATACCGTGAAAAGGAAAACTCTCAAAATGAAATAGACATCGAAGTAGAAGCCATTGACACACAAGAGTTGATGGAGAGTGAGCAACGAATAGAGAAAATATCAAATTATATCATTCAACAGCATCCCATCAAAACGCACAACAAAGAATTTACGGCCATGTTCTGTGTGAGTAGTGTTAATAGTTTAATAAAGTATGTAGATGTCTTGAATCGCTTAAAATCAGAAGGGAAACACAATCTAAATATTGCTACTATTTTCAGTTATGGTGCCAATGATGACATGATTGAAATTGAATCCGATTATGATGATAAAGATTTCAATGATGTTGCCGATCCAAAGGAAGAATATCAAGCAGTGCATAAAAGAGATAAATTAGAGGAATACATTTTAGATTACAATAAAACATTCGGAACAAAATACACAACAAAAGATAGCCAGTCATTTTACAATTACTACAAAGACATTGCGAAGCGAGTAAGAAACAAGCAAGTAGATTTATTGGTTGTAGTGAATATGTTCTTAACAGGTTTTGACAGCAAGGCATTAAACACCTTATTTGTAGATAAAAACTTAAAATACCATGGTTTAATTCAAGCTTATTCGAGAACAAATAGAATATTAGGTGAAAAGAAATCCCAAGGTAACATTGTAGTCTTTAGAAATTTAAAAGAAGCCACAGACAAAGCCATTGCTTTATTTTCAAACAAGGATGCAAAAGAAATCATCATCATGCAGCCGTATGACAAATATGTCAAGCAAATAGATACAGCATACAAAAATTTGTTAGAATTAGTCCCAACTTTTGAGGCCGTTGATATTCTGGAATCTGAACACGATGAATTAGATTTTATCAAATCCTTTAGAGAAGTAATCCGATTAAAAAACATTATTTCATCTTACGTTGATTTTACTTTTGATGATATCAAAATGGATGAACAAAGTTTTGAAAACTATAAATCCAAATACCTCGATTTATATGACAAAACAATTCAAAAGAAAGAGAAAACATCAATTTTAGAAGAAGTAGATTTTGAACTAGAATTGATCCACAGAGACGATATTACTGTCACCTATATTCTTGGTCTACTTGCAAGATTAAAAACCACTACAGAAGAGGAAAAAGCCAAAAAACAAAAAGAAATACTTGATATTGTTGCAGGTGATAGTAAACTTCGTTCAAAGCGCGAGTTAATCGAAAAGTTCATCATTGAAAACTTACCATTGATTGCTGAAGAAAACATTGAAGAAGAGTATTCTGCCTACATGAACGCAGAAAAACAAAAAGCCTTCGACAAATTCACCCAGGACGAAAAAGTAAATCCCGACAAACTCAAAAGGTTAACAGAAAACTACCTCTTCACCCAACGCACCCCCAAAAAAGAAGAAGTAATCCAAATCCTAGAAGACCAGCCATCAATCCTCCAACGTGCAACCATTGGTGATACTATCCTTGTAAAGTTTTTGAACTTTATTGATACGTTTTTTAGGGATTAATAAATATTTGAAACATTCATCGAATGTTAACTATTGAAAAAAGGGAGTTGTAAACTTCAGTCTGCATTGTTTTGCATAGTTATAAGTCAACTAAACATTCGAAATTTGTAAATACCATGGAAACCGAATTTAAAATAAAATTTGACGGAGAACAGCATCAAATAGATGCTAATCTACTTATTAACAATTTGATACATACATCTACAATTATTCAAGAGTTAAATAGAAATCTTGATAGTGGTAAAAAAATTGATGTAAAAATTAAGGCTTTAGAAAAAGGAAGTTTTCTAATTCATATTGATTTAATTGAATCAACATTATTACACCTTAAAAATCTATTAACGAGGGAGAATATTGAGACAGGTGGTATCATAATAGCATCTTTTGTAAGTTTAATTGAATTAAAAAAACACCTAAAAGGTAGTCCAGCTAAATCAAAAAAGGCAGATGGTAATAAGGTTCGTATTGAAAATCAGAATGGTGAAACATTAATAATTGAGAATTTCGTCCAAAACATTTATGAGAATAATACAATAATCCGAGATGCTATAAGTCAAAGTTTTGAGACATTGGAGAATGATAATTCAATTACTGGTTATGAGATAACTGACAAAAATGAGAAACCTTTTATAAGAGTAAATCGAGATGAGTTCGAGTCTTTATCATTAAAATCAGAAGAGATTCTTGACGGTGAAAAAGTTATAAAGACTGCTGCTACATTAAACATTCTTCGTATTTCCTTTGATCAAAAACTCAAATCTGATTTTTACATGAGAGGAGTTAAAATAAGTGCTAAAGTTGAAGACCCTGATTTTCAAAATAGGATTGACAAAGGAGAATCTTTTTCCAAAGGAGATATTTTGGAAGTTGAATTAGAAATAAAACAAAAATTTGAACCATCTGTTGACACTTATATTAATAAGTCATATAAAATCAACAAAATAATAAATCACATTAGCAGAGCTGAACAATCAAAACTGAATATTTGACAAAATAATATTTGTCTTTAGATGTGTTTTATTCTTGTATGAGATATTCAAGTTGCAGATTAAAAATTGAGAATTGAATGAATAGACAAAAGTAACACGAATCAAGTATAAAAAGGAATAGTATAATGTTTCAGAAATAATAGTTCTTCTGTCAACATTCATTTTTTGCTTTACATCAATTCGTTTAATCTACTTTATCATAGTCGTGATTGGAAATATGCAATCATTCTTTTATAGTGAAATAGATTAGGTACAGGATAAATATAAATAACTCATTAAAAATTAGAATTGTATTCTTATATTATAAAATTATTTTCAAATTAGTCCCAAATCTCAATCTGCTCTTCCCTACTCACTGTTATTCCAGGAACACCATTCTTGTCTAATTCCACCTTTCCAGTTACTAGGATGTATTTACCTTCCAATTCCTTTTCGGGTTGGTAGCTAAAGTTTCTTCGGCCATCTTTCCAGATCATTATGGAAAAAACTTGGTTTGGAAATGATTGATCGAGGTTCAAAAAAGTAGATTGTGATTTAGGAATAAACTTAGCGCTTACTACTTTTCCTACGATGGAGACGGTGCTTCCTACTTTTGAGGTTGCTTGTTGTGTATTGAAAACTCCTTTCGGTAATGATAATGCATCTAGTGGTTCAACGTCGCCATCAACACCTTGTGTTTTCCATGCGTTAAAATCTGCTGTTTGCTCAATCTTGGTTTCAAGTGCTTCATTCATCGTTGGGAAGAAATCAATTCCTGTCAGGCGCTCTAAACTGTCAATTGTGAGTACGTAAGCACTCAAACGCTGTTCGCATTTCTTGTTCGGCATCAAAAAGGCCATTCCTCTCGGATTTTCCGCTGATGCATCCACGATAATTTTGTAATGTAATTCAGGGATCTTGAGTTTGTTAGCTGAACGTTCTATTTCAGGTAAACCTTCATGTAATACAGGTCCAGTAATCACATAAAATTGCTTTTTCTCCTGATCCACAATTTTGCGCAAAAGACCTTCTAAAGAAGCCCACGATTCTCTATTGAATTCTGGTCGTTGGGGTGTCATGTTGCTATAATAGTAAGATTCACTCAAGGCATTAGCCGACCAACGAAAATCTGCTGATGGAGCCAAATGCCCTCTGTCAAAACCAAATCCATCATATTCAAATGTCCCATCTTCTTTTTCTTTTCGTAGGAAATAATCTACCTCCTGTGCACTTCCACACGTTGATTTTTCATCTAATCTAAAATCATTAGATCTTGAAATATTTCCCGAAGTAACATCTGGAGTCAACACATGAAAAACCCATGAAGCCATTTTATAATCGCAATCAAACCCAAGCACCATTCCTGCATGTTCAATAATCTCGAGATTCTTCGAATAAGTTGGATAACCAACAGATTTCATCGATTGAATTGTTCCTTGAAGCTTCAATTGTTCAATTTCAGAAACCAACTCTTGTTCCTTGGATTTCAATTCACGCAATTCAGCATTCTTTTTCTCCAATTCACTTTGTCCCGTTGCAGAACCAATACTCAAAAAAATCAGGGCAACACTAATCCAAAACTTCATATTTTCTATTTGAATGGTCTAAAGATACAGGAAAGAAAGGAAAAGTGGTCTTCGGTTTTTCATCACCCCACTAACAAAAACATATAAACAAGCATTTACAAAGCGGCATCCAGTGGGTGCCGTACTTGTTTATACCATTCATTTAGCCGTTTCGTCAGACTTCCTCAATTCGGCTATTCATTTGTTTTTGTTCGGTGGTTCTTCATGCACCTCAGTCGCTGCTATTCTGCCACCCCAAACCCCTTACAAGGCATAAATGGTTTTTATTGGGGTGTCACCGCAGCTTGTGTTTGGCTCGCCTGCTAAAGCGCTCAGGCTGCAGGTTTGTCACATTTTTTGAGAGTCCTTCCTGTGTGCATTGTTCCTTCCGTTCCTACAGTCACAAAGCACTTTTGTCCGTTATTCTATTCAAATTCTTGTAAGTCAAGAGTAGTCGCATTTTCCACTCCGTACCTACGTTTCAAATACTCCTACACTTGTAAAAATCCTTTCTTCGAACTTCAAAAAATCCGCCAAACCTTTGTGCATACTGCATAGGTCGTTCCCATTCGCTGAAGCTTCATTCTACTCTCCCACCATCGCGCTCACTCGCAGTCGGCTCGCGCACACAAAAGAGAGAAATATCTTTGTAAATCAAATAATTCACAATCCTAAAATCATTCAACCGAAGCAAAACGTTTCATTCTTCTATTTTCTCTCTTTTTTTCCAACGCTGGCTCAAGGCTGTTTTTCCTTTTTTAATCATTTGCAAACTATATTATCTCCGTCTGTGCAATGGGTTCTTAATGATGTAATCTA
Source organism: Chitinophaga pinensis (assembly GCA_945902745.1). Lineage (GTDB taxonomy): Bacteria > Bacteroidota > Bacteroidia > Flavobacteriales_D > Crocinitomicaceae > M0103. The sequence goes on from CAMDNE010000025.1 coordinate 15,778, forward strand.
GTGCCATTTTTTGAATGTCATCATTCGTTTTTTGTTTACTTTCTGCTAACCATGCATCAATATCACTTTTAAGGAAATATAATCGTTTCCCTTTTTTGATTCTCGGTATATCATTAGAATGACATTTACCATAGATTGTTGCGACAGAAAGTGACAAGTAATTTGCAACCTCTTGAATATTCATTAAATGATCACCAATGGTAACATCATCATTTTTCTTTACGTTTATAATTAGATTTAGAGCGTTTTCAATTCGATCCAAACGTTCAATTATTACTTCAAAAGGATTTTCCATATTTCATTCTTTTAGTGTTCAAGAATAAAAATAATAAAATTGTAGGCGATTGAATATGGGGAATATGATGTAAAACGCTTTGATTTCAATGATTACATTCCCCCTTTTTTTCAAAAGGTCATGTATCATCTCAATCCAGCAGTTATCAAATCAATTCTTTCTTCGATGCCAAAAGAAGAGTTTTACCGTCATGCACGTTTCATTCATTCTCAGTTTCTTTCCTTGCCTGATGGCTCCAATCGTCAGGTTATGTTTTTCAATCTTTGGCAGTGGTGTCTTGGCCTTCATAGGGAGCGGTTTGTTGGGTAGTTTTGTCTGCTCATTTTTAATAAATTACGTTTTTTAATGTATATTTGTTTTTACATTCTAACCCGTCTTATGGCGGTTATCAGCAAGTTATGTGTTATGGTGTAACTAAACTCACAGTAAAAATTTGACCAATAAATAAAAATTAAAAAATATGTCTAAACTTAATGTTGACCAAAAAACTATAATGTTGCTTTTCTCCGATAAAAAATCGGATTTTCTAATACCAGATTATCAAAGACCTTATGCTTGGGAAGAAAGTCAATGTCAAACGCTTTGGGATGACATTTTTGCATTTGCTTTTCCAGATAATAATTACGAAAAATTTGAAAAAAACGAAGAATATTTTTTAGGTTCCATAGTAACTTTTGAAAATGAAAATAATAAAAAAGAAGTAATTGATGGCCAACAACGCTTAACAACTTTGATGTTGTTATTGCGTGCATTTTATGCAAAATTTAATAATATGCAAGATGACAATTCTAAGAGCACACGTGATAGAATTGCACAATGTTTATGGAAAACAGATGAATTTGGCAAAGCAGATCTCAATGTACTAAAAATAGATTCAGAAGTAGCTACCGATAATGACAAAGATGAGTTTCTTGATATTTTGAAAACGGGTTTTGTAAGTAAAGATCAAAAAAGTAATTATGCAAAGAATTACATATTTTTTCAACAAAAAATCGATGATTTTTTGAGGGAGTTCCCATCTTACTTTGCTTACTTACCTGCTAGAATTCTTGGGAACTGTATTCTTTTACCTATTGAAGCAGAATCTCAAGATACGGCTTTAAGAATTTTTTCAACTTTAAATAATAGAGGTCTTCCATTATCAGATGCCGATATTTTCAAAGCACAGTTTTACAAGTATTACAGTACAAAAAATCAAAAAGATGATTTTATTGAAAAATGGAAAGAACTTGAAGAAATCTCTGGAAAAATTTTTAGACCTTTAAATGGAATTCCAATGGATGAGCTTTTCACTAGGTATATGTATTTTATACGCTCAAAACAAGGCATTAAATCTAGTACAACAGAAGCACTCCGAAAATTTTATGAAAAAGGAAAATATGCAATTCTTAAACAAGATGAAACTTTAACTAATCTTAAAATATTAGTAGATTTTTGGAATGATATTTACAATCAAAATTCCGAAAGATTTCAACCGAACATTTTGAGAAAGTTATTTATTTTAAATTACGCTCCAAATGGAATGTGGACTTACTTTTTATCAGTGTATTTTTTACATAACAAAAATGCGAGTGACCAATTAGAAGAGAATAAACTTGATGATTTTTTAAATAAAATAATTGCTTTTGTTTGGGGATTTTCTTTTATTAATCCAGGTGTAAATGCATTGAGAACTCCTGTATATGCAGAAATGATTAACGTAGTTACAGATAAAGATGTGAATTTTGATGAACATAAATTTGAAGAAAATACATTAAGGATTGCAATAAATAACTTTGAATTTAAGAATGGAAGACCAATAACAAGATCAATGTTAACTTGGTGGGCCTTTAATAATGACAATCAATTTATCTCAACACTCAACACAAATTTTGATATTGAACATATTTTTGCTCGAAAGCGTCAAGAGAACGACAAAACTTTAGTAAACACCAAAAATTTAGAAGCTTTAGGTAATAAAGTACTATTAGAGGATAAAATAAATATTAGAGCAGCTGATTACCGTTTTAGTGATAAAATAAAGTATTATGAAGGGTTTACCAACGACAAAGGACAACATAAAAAAGGTACAATTATATCAGAGCTTGTAAATTTAGCTTCAACTAATACTGATTTCACAGAACTTGATATAACAAAAAGAACAGAAGAAATTACAAACCAATTTATAAATTATTTAAAGGAAAACCAATTGATAAGACAGAATTGACAAGAACCACAATCACAATCACAACCACAACACATAACAACACCTACCCAAAAGGCGGTTTTTCGTGTTCCAGAGGCAGTTTCGTGGGTAATCAAACTTAGTTTTTCAAATCAACATTTGTGGTAAAAATCGCCAACTGATTGTAGCTGCAAAACGTTAAATATTTATTTTTCTTTTAGACTTTGCAATGATTCAATTCTGAAAGAAGAATAAAAAATAAAACAAATTTAGGTGCTTGCCTTTCGTTTATGCAAGGTCAAGCCCTACGGGTTTTACTAAAATAATCTCCACCCTTCGTCTTTATCTTCGATGTAATGATTTATTTAACACCTCAAAATCTCACTTCCAATTAAGATTTTTTTAAATGTCGGGTAGTATTTTTTTAGCAAAAATCTTGCATTTACTCATTCAATCACCTTGAAGTGCGCTTTCTTTTTTTTCCTTTTTTCTTTTGGAAAAGTTCTGTTGCGGTGCGCTTTAAAAAAGAAACAGAACTATTTGAAACAAAAAAAGGGCGCGAATTGCGCCCCTTTAGTTTTTACTTATGAAATTACTTGCAGTTGCCTGGTTTAGATTTCTCGCAAACTTCGGATGAAATAATCAACTTGATTGCGATTTTCTCAGCATCTCCAGTTTCATCTTGATCAACATCAATACTGATACGATTCACTTTACCTGATAACTCGGCCCCTGCCTTAAAACGTGGTCGTCTTGTTGCTTTTACTTCAATATTCAAATCTTCATTGAAGCATGTTTTTGTTAGTGTGTCCATTTTTAATTTTATTTGAACGTGAATAATTACTTTTTTCCTTCCACAGCTGCTTGAGCAACTGCTGTTGCAACGGAACCCGCAACAATTAAATAACCTCCTAATGCAATCAAGCCCGCAGGAATTGCAACTGGTGCAGCTATCAGAACTCCTCCTGCAGCAACCAAACCCAATCCAATGTTTCGAAGGATTCTGAAAAACTTGGGAGTCGGTGATTTTAATCTTTCAATGAGTGTTAAATTTTCCATTTTCTTTGTTTTGAAAATTGCGATAAGAGTCAATTGAACCCTTATTACAATTTGATTAATACTAGACTTCATTATTGAGCTTCAATTACACGCAATGCGTTGTAAGCTCCATTCTTTAATGTGTATTGGTTACCATTTACAGCTTGGAAAAACTCAATTTTCAATAAATACAAATTTGTTCCAGCAACAGATGGAGCAGAACCAGGTGTTAAAATAACAGTTGACTGAATTGTATCAATCTGTAAATTCACAGGCACAGACATTTGAAGGTCCTTGTCACCATTTAAAAAGTCTACAGATGCAAATCCTGCTGTTAATTGAACATGTGTTGCTCCTTGTGGGAAAACAATATCCATTTGTGGAACAAGGTCCGTTATTGTAATTTCTCCAGTGATTGTGTCAACAGTTGAAGGTTTAAATAGAATAGCACTCAATAACGCTTGTTTGTTAAATTCAAATCCTTTCAACGAAAGAACAGCATTAGGATCAACAATTCCGTCCGCAACGTTTCTTGCACCACGAATACTTAATAAATCCATATTCTTAATGGCTGTCATCGTTTTCGTTAATCTAGAAACCACACGACCATCTGATGCATTCATTGACATTGGACGAACAGTATCACGCATTAATTTCCCTGCTGTAGCAGAATTTGCAAATTCTTTATTGTTCTCACGTGTTCTTTCGAACGCTGGATCGTTTGCAATTCTTTTTGCATCAACCGATGTTTTCATTCTTGCTAAGTCACCATCCTTAGTCTTGTAAAAAGATACGTTATCTAACGTTCCTTTAATTTTAATTAGTCCACTTTGACGTGCCATTTTATAATTTATTTAAAGAGAAAAACAGTATTCTCAATTAAAGAAACGACTTCTAAATGAGCTGGTTGTGCTTCATGATTCTGATTACATCTTTTGCTTTACAATGCGCTTAAATCGTAGGAGATTGTATCTTCATTGGCCATGGATTACCCATAGATTACCCATAGATACTTTATTAAATTTCATTTTTATTATTTTTGGATAGTCCCATTTCGATATTATTCCTATATTTGTAGTGCATATCGATGCAAACTGTTCACTAATTGAATATAAAACATAATAAACAAATCGTTGCCTATTCGTAGGACTTGCTTATTTGAAAGATATAAATGTTTGGCACACAGTGGTTTTAAGGGATTTAAGTTAGTCCCGTCCAGACCGCGAAAGTTAAAAGCATAAGCCTCCAATCGGAGGCTTTTTTTATGCCCAAAAGTTCCGTTTCTCAAGGTTTATAAGTGTTTTCAAGGCTTTTCAAAAAATATTCTTGTGACTCATTCAATTGAGTTTGGCATGGTCAATATAAATTGAAATGAGTTGGCTTACTAACTATAATATCAATTCTTGGTTTTTTATTGTTTAACGAAAATAATACCTCAGTTTTAGTGACATATTAATTTATTTTTAATTATATTCAATCTCGAAAATTACTGTTAAAATGGATTACGAAAAGGCATTGAGTATCTTGAAAATGGATTTTTATGTTGAATTCGAAGATGTAGAATTACAATATGAAAGCCAACGTTCTTGGACACAGAAATCATTTGATAATGCTTCAAATGAGTCAGTTAAAAAAACATATGGACAAAAACTTGAGGATTTAAAACTAGCATATGACTTTCTAAAGAGTAATAAAAACTCTTCTAAACCTAGAACTCTAAAAACGACTAAAATTGTTGTTCCAAAATTTAAACTAAAACCCTTTCACAAGGTTATGTTATTTTGCGGTCTTATTATAATTCTTGGTTTTGGAATATATTACGGAATAAAAAGTTATAAAGCAAGTCAACAAAGTAACATAGCAAAACAACATGTCGAAGAAGGCTTAATGATTTTTAATTCTGCAAAAATTAATAAGGATCATTCTTTATTTCAAAAGTCCATAGTTGAATTTCAAAAAGCGGAGGAATTGGGCTCTATTGATGGCCGATATTATCATGGCCTAGCGTTATTCAAGATAGGGCAAAAACCTGATGGTTTTCTTATGATGCAAAAGGCGGTATCTGATGGATTTAATGATAGCCTTGAGCTACAGTTTTTTGGGACCCTACAAACAGGATTAAATAAGCAGTAATAGAGAAAAAGATAGATAAATAAATCAATGATAAAGTTCTTGAGACTTCAATAGGATTTACAAAAATTGTCTCTTGAAATAATAATTAAAGCTTCTTTTTTTCTCATACAGGTATTATTGGTAAATACCGATTTTTAAAAAAAAATCTAATAATTGACGGTTGATTTTAAAAGAAAAACAAGAGTCAAGTTTCATCCAATTACAAACTTGTTAATAAAGAATTATTAAAAAATAGTATCGTGACATATTGATTCTTCAAAGAAATAAATTAAATTCAAAGAATAATAAAATTTAAACCATTTAATTATGAGTTCTTCACCAGATTTATCGGGATCACAATCGGAGTTAAATCAATTAAACGATCAAGCTGAGGCAATAGTTTCTTCAATTGAAGCTCACAATCAAACAATTGAAGAAAACGTTCAAGAAGTGAATACCCTTTATACGCAAATCATTGCTCAAGGTGAAGAAATTAATGAATTACATCAAAATTCAATATTAATAAATGAGGAAGTAACGACAATTCAAAATGAAACTGTCTTAATGCAAAATTCTATCAATGATGCTTATACAGATATTCTAAATCTTCAACAGCAAGCTCAGGATGCGCTCAATGATATTCTTGAAATGCAGCAGAATATTGCGACCATTCTTGAAGAGACTCAGGCTCATGAACAAGCTGCGTTAACAGCTATGACTGAAGCACAAAATCATGAGCAAGAAGCCTTAACGGCAATGACCGAAGCCCAAGCTCATGAACAGGAGGCTTTAACTGCGATGACCGATACACATGCACATGAGCAAGAAGCTTTAACTGCAATGACAAATACACAAGCCCATGAACAGGAGGCTTTAACAGCGATGACTGATACACATGCACATGAGCAAGAAGCTTTAACTGCAATGACAGATACACAAGCACATGAACAGGAAGCGTTAACTGCGATGACTGATGCACAAGCCCATGAACAAGAAGCATTAACTGCAATGACTGATACACAAGCACATGAACAGGAAGCTTTAACAGCGATGACTGATGCACAAGCCCATGAACAAGAAGCATTAACTGCGATGACTGATGCACAGGCACATGAACAAGAAGCATTAACTGCAATGACTGATGCACAAGCCCATGAACAAGAAGCTTTAACTGCAATGACTGATGCACAAGCCCATGAACAAGAAGCATTGACTGCGATGACTGATGCACAAGCGCATGAACAGCTGGCATTAACTGCAATGACTGATGCACAAGCGCATGAACAGACCGCTGAAATTGCAATGACAGAAGCCCAAGGTCATGAACAAGCAGCGGAACACGCAATGCAAGCAGCTCAGTCAGCAGAGCAAGCAGCTCAACATGCAGCATCACAAGCTCAATCTCATGAAGCTACGGCGTCGCATTCTGCTCACGCTGCTCAAGATTCCGCTAGCAAGGCGGCAGAGCATGCTTCAGATGCGGAAAGAGAAGCTAGGAATGCTCAGTCATCCGCAGAGGTAGCCGATAAATATAGAGTGGAAGCTGGGGAACAGGCACGTGCTGCCGCGGCTCATGCTGAAGCAGCCGAAACATCCATGAAAGAAGCACAAGCTCATGAGCAAGCAGCAGAGACTGCAATGACTGATGCACAAGCTCATGAGAAAGCAGCTGAGACAGCTATGACTGACGCACAAGCCCACGAGCAAGCTGCTAATGAGGCAATGCAAAATATTCAAGCGAATGAGCAAGCTGCTGAAAAGGCAATGATAAATGCTCAATCTCATGAAGAAGCTGCGCAACAAGCAATGGAACAAATGCAGTCCCACGAGCAAATTGCTAATGATATGATGACGCAAACCCAAAGCCATGAGCAAGCAGCTGATCTTGCAATGAACGAAGCGCAAGCGCATGAGCAAGCAGCGGCTGGCATTCTTCAAAATATACAATTCAATGAACAAGCTGCAGCGGATTCCATGGCACTTTGTCACGAGCACAGTGAAACGGCTCTGACATCTGCAGAAACTGCACAATCAGCTGCGGAAGAAGCTACAACTTCACTTGGTGACATTAACAATGTATCAACGGAAGTGCAATCTGCACTTGGCGAAATCAATAGTTCTGTTTCTCAAATGGCTAGTGAAACAGAAGGGGTTGTCGAAATGAAAAAGGCGGTGGAAGAAGCAAAAACAAATGCAGAAGAATTTTCAAAACTAGCAGAAGAACAGGCAAAACTAGCTGAAGAGTTCAGCACGTCAGCAGAGGATTCATCGAAAACTGCGGAAGATCAAATGAAAATTGCAGAAGATTCCGCAATAGAAGCAGAAAGTCAAATGAAAAAGGCAGAAGAATCAGCCGATACAGCAGAAAGTGCTGCCGATAGAGCAGAAAGTGCCGCTGATAGAGCAGAAAGTTCAGCTTCTAGAAGTAGCAGCAGCAGTAGTGATTCTTCAAGTGATCATGAATGGTAATTAATTTAAGAATATAAATTGAACTAGGCAATGTACTATGATAAACTGGCTATATTGTTTTTCAATTTTATAAGATTGATTTCAATTCCTTATAATTATTCTCATCAATTATAAAGCGAGTAGATACCATATTTCTAAAAATGAGGTTACCAATGTTATTATAACCATCATCTTCAGTATGTGCTTATAAATTACACACTGTTACAAGCTTAAAATAGCACTTTCCTCTTCTATTGATTATGAGATACGTTGCAACAATTCATTCAAATTGACTAAAACTTGCTTAATGTATTTTTTCTTGAAATGGGTTAACTGATATTCTGATTTAATTTCGTGATGTTATCGTGGATCTTCGCTAATAAATCTGAAAAAATGAGTTCTGAATTGTTTCCTGACCCACTTTGTCCATTTTCAGAAGGCACCAAGTTCTCTTTTGGAAAAACAGGATTATTATTGAAAAATTCTTCTGCTGTTTGCCCGTTCGTTTCATTTTTCCAATCTTCTATACTTGGATAAACCATTGGATTCTCTGGGTTCAAGGTGTGGTGATAATCCAAGACATAAGTCTCACCGTCTTTTGTTGTAATAACTGTTGCAGTATGACTTACCTTTCCAATAATTGGAATGTCTCTTTCTCTATCTGCAGTTGAAGTACTTGCAATATTACTAAACGCAGGATTCTTAAGTTTGATTTGTTCCCGAACTACTTTTGCGGTTGAGTTAGAAATACCAACACAAACTCGAGCAGCTACTTCTGGTTCGCTTGGATCCAAGCCTTGAAAGATATACCCGAAATTTCGGGCGCTACCTGCCATACCCCAACTATCTGGTAATATATTATCCATAGGACCATCTAAAAGATCAAGGATTCTTGGGTCATTATTAATTAGGTCAATAATTGATTTTAAATCAGTTGGATTAGGCATGAGATATAAATTTAGTTAGTTACGCCCAAAACGATCCTCCGAAATCATCTTCCATCGGTGCTTCTTTCAAACCAGCTGCAATTAATTCGTCGTCAGTAAAACAACTTTCAAGTTCTGAAATTGAGAAGTGTTTCGATAGTTCATTCAAATCGAAATGATCTGATAATTCGTATATATCAAAACCGGCGCTAGCTAATTCACCGCAGTCAAAACCTGCATCGGCTAATTCATCGCATGAATAGTCTCCGTTCTTTAATTCATCAGCTGAATATCCCCCAGATTTACATTCATCTGCAGAATAAGAACCATTTAATTCGCTCGCATCGTATGATCCATGAAGTTCTTTTGCATCGTAGCTTCCATATAATTCACTTGCCTCATATACACCATGAACTTCTTTTGCATCATATGTACCGTGAATTTCATCAGTAGTATATGTATCATGAATATCTTCTGCTGTATAAACACCATGAATATCTTTTGCTTCATAGACACCATGAATATCTTCTGCTGCATAATAATCATGTATTTCTTCAGCTGTATAATGTCCATGTATTTCTTCAGCTGTATATGAATCTTTAACTTCTTCTGCTGTATAGATCCCATGAATTTCGTCCGCAGTGTAAAATCCGTGAATTTCGTCCGCTTTATAAACTCCGTGAATTTCTTCGGCTGTGTATATTCCATGTAATTCTTCGGCTGTATAAACACTTCCATATCCACCTGTAAAACTAATCGAGTTTTCAGCCCCACCGGTTCCATCATACATTTCTTGAGCACTATAAACACCGTGCATTTCTTCTACAGAAAATCCTTCTTTGAGTTCTGCCGAATTATAAACACCATATAATTCATCAGCAGTAAAAGTTTCATGCATCTCTTCTGCTGTATACACTACCCCTCCGAAACCAGAGCCAACAGATTCTAGACCAGCTCCGCCTCCACTTCCATCGTGAAGTTCCTGAACGCTATATGCACCTTTCATTTCATCTGCAGGGTACATATCATGTAACTGGAATGCAGCATAAGAACCATGTAATTCTTCAGCTGTATATACTCCATGAATGTCCTCTGGTGTATATGAATACTTGATGTCTTCAGCTGTGTAAACACCATGTATATCAGAGGCGCTATAAACACCATAAATGTCTTGTGCAGTGTATACGCCGTGAATTTCCTGGGCACTGTATATGCCATGAATCTCATCGGCGGTATAAGTTGGGACACCGTAAACAGCTAATCCATGAATTTCATCAGCTGCATATACACCGTGAATTTCATTTGCTGGATATACACCGTGGATGTCATCACCTGTATAAACACCATGGATGTCACTTGGAGAGTATACCCCATATATTTCACTGGCTGCATAAGTTCCATATATGTCTGCAGCAGTGTAGGAACCATGAATATCACTCGCCAAATAAACCCCATAAATATCTGATGCTGTATAAATACCGTGAATATCACTCGCTGGATATGTACCATATATATCTTGTGCTGTATATGTTCCATAAATATCCTCTGGTTTATAAATACCATAAATATCCTCTGCTTTATAGACGCCATGAATTTCTGATGCAATGTATGATCCGTAAATATCCTCTGCTTTATATGTCCCATAAATTTCTGAGGCCACGTATACTCCATGTATTTCTGAAGCATCGTACACACCATAAATCATCGAAGCTAAGTATCCTCCTTCATGAATCTCATTGGGTGTATATACCCCATGCACATCTTCAGCCGTATAAACACCAACTATTTCACTCGCTTCGTAAACCCCATGAATATCTCTTGCTTCATAAACCCCATGAATATCATGAGATCTGTATATCCCATGTATTTCTTCTGATCTGTAAATTGGATAAATATCTTCGGCTGTATAAATGCCATAAATATCTTCAGGTTTATAAACACCGTGAATATCTGCAGCGGTATAAACACCATGTATGTCTTCGGGTGAATAATATTTATAGATCTCGTCTGCTGCAAAAAAACCATGAATATCTTCTGCTGTATACACCCCATGAATCTCTTTTGGAGAATACACCCCATGAATATCTGCAGCAGTATAAACGCCATGAATATCCTCTGCAGTGTAAACTCTATGTAACTCTGCTGCAGGAAAAAAACCATGAAGATCCTCAGCAGTGTATACGCCATAAATTTCTTTTGCTGAATAGACACCATGTATTTCTTCACCAGTGTATACTCCGTGAATGTCTGAAGGCGAATATGATCTGTGAATTTCATCTGCTGTGAACACTCCGTGAATTTCTTCTGCAGTATAATGTCCATGAATTTCATCGGGTTTATATACACCATGGATTTCTTCAGGCGTATATATTCCATGAATTTCTTCTGCAGTATATGATTTATGAACTTCTTCTGCTGTATAGATTCCATGAATTTCTTGAGCAGTATAAATTCCATGTATATCTTCAGACTTATAAACACCATGAATCTCTTCTGCCGTATATACACCATGAATCTCTTCGGGTGAAAATGACTTATAAATCTCTGCAGGGGTGTATACTCCATGAATTTCATCTACAGTGTAGATACCATGAATATCCTCAGCTTTATAAACACCGTGAATTTCTTCTGCTGTAAATGTCCCGTGCATGTCTAACGGGCTAAACGACTTATACATTTCTTCTACAGAATAAACTCCATGCAATTCGGCAGCACTAAAAACACCATGTAATTCATCGGCTTTATATGCTCCATGAATTTCACTTGCACTGTATACGCCATGAATTTGTTCTGCAGAGAACATACCATGGATTTCTTTAGCAGAAAAAGAGCCATGAAGTTCTTCAATGGAATAAACTCTATGTAATTCTTCTAAACTATATTTGCCTTTCAATTCTTCAACGCTATAAGAACCATGAAGATCTTCAACACTAAATGTACCTTGCAACTCTTCGGCCGTATATACCCCATGCAATTCAGCGGCAGTTACTTTTCCGTGGATTTCCTCCACCGAAAATGAGTCCTTCAATTCCGCTACAGTATAAGCTTCCGACAATTCTTGGTAAGAATATGCTTCTTTCATTTCTTCAATGGAAATGATTCCTTTCAAATCTTCCGGAGTATATCCATTCGCTTTCATTTCAGAAATAGAAGCGTTTTCTTGAACTGTTTTATTATTAGTAGCCATATTGGATAGAATGTTTAATTTTGTTCTAAAATAAATATATGAATTTAAATTCATACTCAGCTAAATTAAGAAATTTCAACAATGAACTGCAGAAATTGGTAGATGAAATATCTATTCAAAATAATGCTAATTATCTGATGGATCCTATTAACGAATTGTGGAATCAATTCGACAGGAATATTCTTAGAATAGATATACTATATGTTAGTAAAATTAAGACTCTTGAAGAATTAAAAAATTGGATTTCTGAAATATCTGAGGATGATTTTGATTCTTTCACAAAAGATGGATTTGTTGAATTTTCTCAAAATGATGTAAGTTTTCGCATTTATGATGAGGACCACTTTCCAATTAAAAGTTCAAATTCGCTACCAGTACTGATTAAATTATTGATTTGTGAAGAATTAGGTTATGAAGAAGAAGATATACTATACTTTTCACAACGCTTTGCAAAAGAATCAGTTCTTTTATTGTGTAAGTGTACGAATATAGATTTATTGAAAGCGATCCGCTCTGAAACAGTTAAGTACACTTGGAAAATTCATAAACTAGAAAAAGATAATTGGAATGATCATTTCCACCAATTAGGTGAAACCAAAGACTTAATTAATTTAATTTCACTCACGCTAAGTTTTAAAAAAATAGCTGAAGCTATCAACTCTACAATTGAGAATGAAAACAAAGACTTAAGTGCTCGAAAGATCTCAGTTCAAAATGACCATATGAAGCTTAAGAAGCAGAGTAATCTTCGCGTTGGTCAAGAATTATTCTCGACATTAAAAATAAATTTACAAAGAAGTTTTAATGAATTTGAAAATGGAATAAACCAGCGTTTTAATGACTTAACGAAAAATCAACCTGGTTCATTATATTCATATATACTAGATGAAATTGATTCCATCCATGATCTTGAAGAAGTCAAATCCAATGGTAGTACAAAATATACATTATCAAAGAAGGCGCTGAAAGAATTGGAATTAAAAGCTAGAGGTGGTTTTGAGGAACATCTAACACATGACGTTATCTCTTTGAATGATTACTTAAAAATAACTGTTGAAGAAATCGATGATAATTTTAAGAATAATGGATTACAAGGTTTCAATTATTCGGTAAAAGGAGTTTCGAAAAGTGATATGATCTCAAGTATAGAAGAAGAGTTTCATTTTGACAAACAGCATGATTCAAAAGCTATTAAGAAAGGTTTTATGGCTGTTTTAAGTACTGCTCGTCAACCATATATGATTCTCATTATGACCATAGGAATGCTTTCATCCATTCCATCAATGGAGGGATTAAGGAAAGAAATATGGCCTTTATTGATTTTAACATTATTAGTAGGGATATTCTTTGCAATAAGGGGACTTAAAAAGAAAAAAATAGAAGAAAAGTCTGAAGAGCTCAAAAAAGTATCAGTATGGCTAAAATCTGAATACAAACGAATTTTTTCGAATATAGAGAAAGAATGGAAAACAAAGTATTTTAAAAATGCAAAAGATGAATTTGCCGAAATCTTGATTAGAACGGAAGAAGACCTCCGAATGTTTCAGAATACAAGAATCGAAAATATTTCTCAAGATACGAATCTGATTCAACGAAAAATTCAAACGCTTGAAGTTTTTGATAAAAAAATAAAAGAGACAAAAAAACGTAAATCTCAATTAGAAACGGATATGCAAGCATTGAACTCAGAATTGAAACAATTGTTTATTAAACTAGAGATTTAGGAATATGTTAATAGGAATTGACTTAGGAACAACTTTTTCTTTAGCTGCTACGATTGGTAGAAACGGAGAGCCAATACTCTTGCCAGACAACACGAATAAAAACTTATTTCACACACCTTCTGCAATTCACATAGAAGGTGACACTGCATATATTGGAAACGTAATCGAGGCACGATTAGAGCAAAATCCAGGTTTACCTGTAATTCGATTCTTTAAAAGAAATTTTGGAGAAAAGAAACCACTTTATATCGATAATGATCAAACACCTTGGTACCCAGAAAGCCTTGCTGCACTGATTCTAAAAAAATTGATGGTAGATGCGGAAACATATACTTCTCAACCTGTTGAAGGAGCGGTAATAACAGTTCCAGCTCACTTCAATGATAGACAAAGAAAGTGCATACTGAATGCAGCATCATTGATTAATCTCCCTATTCTCGGACTTCTTGAAGAACCAATTGCTGCAGCAATGCATTATGGCATTACAAATAAAAAATATGACAAAACCATTCTCGTTTATGATTTAGGTGGTGGTACTTTTGACATAAGTGTGTTAACAATGAATGCCGAAGGTATTTATGTCATGGGGAAGGACGGTTTAACAGAATTAGGAGGGAAAGAATTTGATGAAAAAATTGGTGAACTGATCCTAAATCAATTCAAAGAAGTATTGGGCTACGAACTTCCAATGGACGCAAGAAGCCTTTTACATTTGAGACAAATTTCCGAAGACATTAAAGTTGAGTTGTCAATTCCTGGAACATCATTTATTGATAAAGTGTGTGTTTTAGGTAAACACACACTTGAAGTTCATATCAGCAGGCGTGAATTTGAAAAAGCAATTGAATCTTTGCTTGAAGAAACCGAGATGGTGATGGAAAGATGCCTAAAAAGTATAGGTATAAGCACCGCTGATGTTGAGACAGTCATTCTTGTTGGTGGTTCATCAATGATACCAATAATAAAGAAACGGCTTAGCAAAATATATTCAGGAGAAAACCAAGAAATTCACTCTCACGAACCAATGAAGGCGGTAACTTTTGGTGCTGCTTTGCATGCAATGCAATTGTCAGGAAAAACAGTTGATTATGAACTGCCACCAGAATTGAGAGGAGTAACCGGCCATAATCTTGGAGTAAAAGCGATAAATCCCAAAACGGGTAGAATCGTGATCGATAATTTGGTAAAAAAGAACATGCCCCTTCCTTGTATTAGTGAGAAAACATATTACACGACTAGTTCAGATCAAAAAAGAATGCGCTTAGAAATCATTCAATATATCGATAAAGGAGTGGAAGAGCACAGTTTGGGTCATTTGGTTATAGGTCCTTTGCCTTCGAACGAAATCAATTACCCGATAAAAGTGAAAATTGAACAACGCAAAGATGGCACAGTATGGTTCAAAGCTTTAGATCCTAAAACCGGAATGGAAATTGAAAAAGTATTTGGTGATGACGAAGCCGGTATGGCTTCTCTACCTAGACAAAAAGCACTTGTGAATTCAACAATAATTATTGGAGCAGCTTAAATTCTCGATTTGATTCAAAGTAAAAAGGGGGACTAGCCCCCTTTAAAACATCATCTCCATTAATCTATTCTTCATTATAGATTTCTGTCAATTCGTCGATTAGTTCCTGCCTTGCATATGTATCTGCTCCGAAAATATCATTGAATGGGTTTAACAACAGGTCAACTCCTTTTTCAATTATCGTTAAATCTTCGGTTTTGCGCGCATCTTCAACCAATGTTATTAACATGATTTTTATTTTTGTTTCAACCATATCAGGAAAAAGGTTATGGTATTTAGTTGGATTTTGAAGAAATTCTTTAGAAAACTTATTTTCCAGATCATTAATTCCCAAACAAAAGATTAAAAATTCATTTTCATCTTCTAAAGCTAATTCAGGAAAAAGAGAGAGGTAATCTTTAACAACTGGCTCTGTATCTATGTCTTGATTCAACATCTCAGCAATAAATTCTTTCAAAAATTCTTTTTCGCGGTTGCCGCTTTCATATTTCTGAGTTAATTTAAATATTTGCGTTGATTCCGGAAATATTACAGCATTGCTACCATCCAATATTTCTTCTGAAGATACAGCACCTACTATTTTTTTTACTAATACATTTTCCGGTGAGAGAAAGAGCATGGTAGGATAAGAGTTTAGTTCATATTCTGTCATGAGAAATGTTCCATCGCCTTTTTCGCCATCCAATTTTATACTAACGAAATGTTCGTTCATAAATTGACCTAATGCATCGTCTACAAATACATTATTCGAGAGATACTTACATGGTCCGCACCAGGTTGCATACACGTCAATAAAAACATGTTTTCCTTCTTTTTTAGCTTTTAACAAAGCTTCTTTTAGAGTTAGCGGCTGAAACTTTATTCCAGCTGCGATTGCCATGTTGGATGCCAAAAAAAATAGGCAGACGAACAGGAGGTTTTTTTTCATCATTTTCATAATCCTTGCTTTTATATGGTTTAATAAGTAGAACTATGTATGCGTACATAATATTGTGTAAAGTTTTTACGAAATTGTTAAATTGTTGTTATTTTTTCTATCGATAATTCGAGAAGCAATTTTTGAAGAATTAAACAATCATTTATCCATTTTTGGAAAATCACTATTTAAGTTGAAATGGTGCTCGCAATGATTTAGAATTAATATTAGTAACTTTCAAAACCAAATTTCAAGATATTATTTAGCAGATTTCGACCCTTGATTTGCGGCTTTTTGAAGCCATTTTTTTGCTTCTTTCGTCCTCTCCTCCTCAGTCAATGATTCTCCATAAACACCTTACGAATAAGCCTTCCATATATCGTATTGAGCGCGCGTAACTCCTTGTTTTGTGGCTTTCATAATCCAATTATAAGCTTCAGGATCATTCGAACCTATAGAAGAAGACCCCAATTCATACTGAACTTCAGGGAGTCCTTGATTTGCCGCCTTTACTAACCATAAGATTCACTGTAACTTTTTTCACACCCCTACCTAGCAATAAGCACGTGTACCATTCATATTGACCATTAGAATCACCTCGTTCAGCACTTTTTCGATACCATTTGGCGGCCTGCGGTTTTTCTACTAGAAGATAAGAAGTCTTTCTTCGTTATTGAATAATATTAAGCAGTTCCACTTCAAAAATTAAAGTTGAGTTGGCGGGAATTCCAGAAGCCCCCTCTGGTCCGTAAGCTAATTCTGAAGGAATTGTGAATACTACTTTATCGCCAACATTTATCAGAGCAATACCTTCGTCCCAACCTTTAATTACTTTGCCTTCACCAACAGTAAAAGAATAAGGA
This sequence comes from Chitinophaga pinensis, assembly GCA_945902745.1. Classification (GTDB taxonomy): domain Bacteria; phylum Bacteroidota; class Bacteroidia; order Flavobacteriales_D; family Crocinitomicaceae; genus M0103. The sequence goes on from CAMDNE010000025.1 coordinate 32,979, forward strand.
GTACCTCTTTTGTAGGAGCTCCCAAACTCCTTTCCATCTGTCAGCTTGCCGATGAAATGAACTGTTACTTTATCTCCTGCTTTTACACGTGTACCCTCACCAATTTCAGTAAACATGTATTGCAATCCCGACTTGGTGGTGTAGGTTTTATTCACTGTTACGTTTCTTTTTTTCTCAAAAGAGTTGTTTTTTTGAGTACTTTTTTTTGAAAAGGCATCAAGGTCTGTTATTTCTATAGTAGAAGTCTCTATTTTTGGTTTGTAAACTTTAGAATCCACTGCTGCCAAATTCAAATGATCCTTCATACTTACTATACTGTCCTTAACTTCAGGTGTTTCAACAAGAAAATAGGCTTTTTCATACATGGTAAGTGCCTCCTGCCAATTTCCTTGCTTCGCTAATAAATCTGCTTGGCTTTTTAAAGAAACATATTTATCATGTGTAGCGGGATCAATAGTTTCATCTGTATTCTCATTGCTAAATGCGAAAAAGAGAATTACAATAACAATTATGCCGCTTACAATAGAAACAGGTAAAATCCATTTTTTCTTTGAAGCTGAACTATCTTTTGAAATTTGTTGAGTTGTTGGTGTGGTTTTTACAATCGGTGCAGTTACAAAAATATGATCTTTAAGAAGCTTGTTTGCTGAATTACATTCTATAATAGCTTCTTCATATCCTTTTTTTATTGATGTTGTAGCGGCGTTATCTCTCCCATTTTCAAAACCAGATACTTTAGTTTTAAATGCTTTATCCAACTCTTTAGCTCTGAATTTCTCACCCAACCCTAAAATTTGAAGTGCTTTTTCTTTAGACATTTCAGCTTGATTAGAAACAGATGATTTAGCGCTTTTTTCTGTTTCAACAACCTCAGATACGCTAATTCCAGGAAGTTCTTGCGTGTTGCTTTCCAGGTTTTCTCCACCTAAAACTTCAAATGCTGCCGCGAGTTCTTCCAATTTTTTCTGGTACATCTTCCGTTGGTGCTCTGTTGGTGCATTGGTAATACGCATTTGGAACTCATTGTAGAATTCTTGGTATTGTGTATTAATCTCTGAAGATGTTGCTCCTTCTTCGAGCTCAAGTTTGGATAATGCTTCTGTTTTATTCATAATTATGGGCAATCTTTAATGCAATTTCCTTTTTTATCAATATGTATATATTTGTAATTTCCAAGATCAACTTTAGCTAGGCCATCTTCATAGTCATAAGCCCAAGTGTACATTAAAGGAATAACAACTTTCCCATTTTTATTAACAAATCCCCATTTTTCATTTAATTTAACTCGAGCCAAGTCTTCGTGAAATTCCATTCCCCTAGAAAAAAAATTATCAAAATCATATACTAAAGGAACGACAACTTCTCCTTTGGTATTTATGAATCCACATTTATTATTTATACAAACATAAGCCAATCCATTATCAAAAGCGTATGCCTCATTATACTTAAAAGGTATGACAATTTCACCAGCTTTATTAACATAACCGTAATTATAATCTTCTGTATGTACTTTTCTTAACCCGTTAATATATGGTTCACTATATAGAGATGAATATTCAATTTTAGGTTGTTTATTTGTGGTATTAGATTTTTCTTCAAACTCTTTTTTCTTACCGTTATTTGAAGCTTCTTTTTGTTGATCAACAACGGTTTTTATTTTATTTGACGTTAAACGTAATTGATTCCCCATACTTGCAATACTGTCTTTAACATCAGGTGTTTCAACAAGCGAAAACGCTTTTTCATATTTGGAAAGTGCCTCTGCCCAATTTCCTTGCTTCGCTAATAAATCTGCTTGGCTTTTTAAAGAAACATATTTATCATGTGTAGCGGGATCGATGTGTTCATCTGTGTTTGAACTCCCATTCACAAATGCAAAAAAGATAATTACAACGATTATTACCCCACTTACAATTGAAACTGGCAAACCCCATTTTTTCTTTGTAGCTGAATTATCCTTTGAAGTCTGAATAGATGGCCTTGCATCTTTCACTATAGGTGGAGCGATGAATATATAATCTTTAAGCAAATTATAAGCAGAATTACATTCTATTATAGCTTCTTCATATGCATTTAGTATTGAGTCGTTGATAGCATTATCCCTTCCTGTTTCACAAGTTGAAACTTTGGTTTGAAAAGCATTTTCTAATTCTTTAGATGTGAATTTCTCGCCCATCCCTAAAATCTGAAGTGCTTTTTCTTTAGACATTGTCAATTGGCTTGAAACTTTCAATTTAACATGTTTTTCTGTCTCTACATTCTCAGATTCAGAAATTCCAGGTAATTCTTGTGTATTACTTTCTGCATTTTCACCACCCAAAACTTTAAACGCTTCTGATAGTTCTTCCAATTTTTTCTGATACAACTTTCGTTGGTGCTCCGTTGGTGCATTGGTAATGCGCATTTGGAACTCATTATAGAATTCTTTGTATTGCGTATTAATCTCTGAAGATGTTGCACCTTCTTCGATTTCTAATTTTGATAATGCTTCGTCGTGGGTCATTGGGCTTGGTATTGATCGGATAAAAGTATTTAATTTTAACGAACGTATAACGATTTGGTTTGGTACTGTAACTTTGGAGAAATCGACCGCTCCGCGGTTAACCGCCCATATCAATTAAAATAGTTAAATGGTTAAATGGTTAAAAAGCCCGAACTGCACGAACATAGTACGTGATGGACTTAAAGTCGCCGAACTGGGAACCAGTGCTGAAATTCTGGTCCCACGCGTTGCCGTTGCCGTACTCCGTACTACTCCAATAGTAGTTATTAGCAAAGCCGCCAACATTACCTATGCTTGATCCTTGCCCAATATTTATGTACATTGAGTTCAATTGATCTTTAGACGGTAAATACCAGTCTGAATAGCCGTTTAATGTTAAGTTTGGGCATGCTGATTTCGCCTCTTCCCACTTAAATTCACCTTGATCTTTTGGCGCACAAACCAAACCATGTTCACCACTTGCATCAATTTTAAAAACTATTCCTCCCGCGTAATTGTCTCCAATTTTAATCCGTTTACTTTCTTTTTCCTTTGGTAAACGTTCAGTCTCTTTCAAGGTATTTTCACTTGCCACAGGTTCTTTTCTAGCATTAGAAACTTCTTTTTCTTTTAACACCAAAAGCAATTGATTTTTCATGCTTACTATACTGTCTTTCACTTCGGAGGTCTCGGCAAGAAGAAAAACTGCTTCATATTTATCAACCGCGTCTTTCCAATTTCCCAGTTTAGCCAATAAATCTGCTTCAGCTTTTAGTTTTACATATTCAATATTCGCAGTGGAATCAGTAATTTCATCTGTTTTTGAATTCATATTTGAGAAGGCAAAAAAGAGAATGACTACAATTGTTACCCCGCTTAAAATTGAAACAGGTAAAACCCACTTCCTCTTTGATTTGGAAGGATCCTTTGAAACTTGTGGAGTTGTCGGTGTGGTTTTTAAAACTGGTGCAGGTACAAAAACAAACAGTTTTAATAAGGCATGAGCAGCGTTACATTCTAACAACGACTCTGTATAAGCACTTCGAATTACATCATTCATTGCATTGTCACGACCAGTTTCACAGGATGAAACTTTGCTTCTAAAAGCACTCTCCAACTCCTTAGCTGTGAATATCTCACCTAGTCCCAAAATCTGAAGTGCTTTTTGTTTAGACATTTCAGCTTGATTAGAAGCAGATGATTTAGCGCGATTTTCTGTTTCAACAACCTCAGATTCGGCAATTCCAGGTAATTCTTGCGTGTTACTTTCCGGATTTTCTCCTCCTAAAACTTCAAAGGCTGCCGCGAGTTCTTCCAATTTTTTCTGATACAACTTTCGCTGGTGTTCTGTTGGTGCATTGGTAATACGCATTTGGAACTCGTTGTAGAATTCTTGGTATTGCGTATTAATCTCTGAAGATGTTGCTCCTTGTTCGAGCTCAAGTTTGGATAATGCTTCGTCGTGGGTCATTGAGTTGGTGTTAATTGGATAAAGGTACTTGATAATGTCGAAATTTATTCATTTTAGTTTGGGCAAAATTGTGAAAAAAATGACCATTTATTTCGTTAAACGAGTTTTCGATTAACATCTAAAATGCCCGGATTGCACGAGCAGAATATTCGTACCACTGATTGTAGCTAGTTTTGATTCCATTGTTAAAATTCAATTGCCATGCATTGCTGTTACCAACCTCCGAAGAACTCCAATAGCCACTTTCAGCAAAACCACCAACATTACCTATACTAGATCCTTGTCCAACGTTATCACACATTAAAATCAATTCATCAAAAGAAGGCAAATACCAATCTGAAAATCCATTTAAATTTAAATTTTGACAAGATGTTTTTGCCTCCTTAAACATATACAAACCTCTTTGATCTTTTGGTGCGCAAACCAAACCATGTATTCCCTTTGCGTCAATTTTAAAGACTATACCACCTTCGTACACATCCCCAATTTTGATGCGTTTACTTTCAGCTTCCTTTTCTCTTTCTGCATTTAACAAATGATTCTTCATACTTAATATGCTATCATTAACGTCAGATGTTTTATCAAGGGTATGTGCTTTATTATATTTGGAAAGTGCCTCTACCCAATTTCCTTGCTTAGCTAATAAATCTGCTTGGCTTTTTAAAGAAACATATTTATCATGTGTAGCGGGATCGATGTGTTCATCTGTGTTTGAACTCCCATTCCCAAATGCAAAAAAGAGAATTAATACTATTATTACCCCACTTACAATTGAAACAGGTAAAACCCA
>CAMDNE010000026.1 GCA_945902745.1 Chitinophaga pinensis
GTGGTGGTGGTGGTGGTTTAATTCACATTGGTGCGTTCGGTAGTGTTACAGCCACCGGAGGTACAGGAGCAATAGGCGAAGTTAGATTAACTTATAATCCTGCGTGCCCTTTACCTATCGAATTAACCTCATTTACAGGGTCTGATGAAACGAGACACAATGAGCTTAATTGGTCTACTGCTTCAGAAATAAACAATGATTATTTCACCTTAGAAAGAAGTGCTAATGGTTCGGAATGGCAAAAAGTAACAGAAATTGACGGAGCAGGAACATCTGTATCAGTATTAAATTATCTATACAGTGATTATGATTTTAGTCCAAATATGATTAATTATTACCGTTTGAGTCAAACAGATTTTGATGGGACGGTCAAAAATTCTGGAGAGATAGTTTCAATTGATAATAGATTTAAATCAAAAGTAATTGTTCGTATAACAAATATTTTGGGTCAAAATGTTTCAAATGATCAAAAAGGAATTGTAATTTACGTCTATGAAGACGGAAGTAACGAAATGATATTTGTAGATTAATAGATCAATTAAATAATAGTTAAAGGGCGAGTTTATTCGCCCTTTTTTGTTTTATAAAATTGAGGGGTTAGCACCTCTAGAAATTTTTATTCAAAGAATTAAATTTGTTTTATACTATTACGATATGAATAAAGAAGCACAAACACAATCCCTTGGTTTTTTTGGTAAGTTTTTACAAAAAAACGTTTCTGTGATAATTAATTGTATACTTTTGATAATCTCATGGATTTTTATCGGGATTTTCGTAAATTGGAATTAATACTTTCAATAATTTTTGGTTTTTCAAGTGTTGATTTCTTAATTTAATAGTTTTCGCGGGCGAGTTTATTCGCCCTTTTTTATTGGCACAGCATTTGTTATTACGAAAAGTCGCAAAAACGTGAAACTAAATACAATTGCTATGAAAAGAATTCTACCCATTGTTGCATTAATCTTAACGACTACTTCAACAACCTTTTCTCAAGGAGATAAATTTACACAAGATTTTCAACCCGTTCGAGCGGAATTAACTAAATGGGATCCAATTCGAGGAGAATGGCTAGCATCAAGTCTTGTCGCAATGTCTAATAATCAAGCTATTCCAGATAGAACATTTCCAGAAGATTTAACACCAGTTGATATGTTGAGAATGGTTCCAGAATCGAATAGAACGATAATTAATCAATTAGTGAGAGATAATCAGCGAGTTGCTGCAGACTCAAGTTCAAGACATAATTGGAATAATGTGTATTCGATTGTGAATCGCCCAAGTTGCAGAACCGTTATGGCGAGATCATCAGGTGATCCTCACATGTCGTCTTTTGATGGAGGTTCATACGATATTCAAACTGTTGGTGAATTTGTTTTGGTGAAATCTGTTTCTGAGAATATTGAAATTCAAACACGTCAACAACCGCAAACAGATGACTTTTCACTAAATACTGCTGTTGCAATGAATGTTGCTGGAGACAGAGTTTGTATTTACGCAAATGAAAAACCAGATAATGTTTCTAATTGTGCATTGCGAATAAATGGTGCTCCAACTTATATTACAGCCGGAACTTATTTTTTACCACACGGAGGAATTGTACGTTATTCATCTAATACATATGTTGTTACATGGCCAACTGGTGAATCGGCAAATGTAGACATGAAAAATACATCAAGAATGAATTTTTTGAATATCGCAGTTCAAATTTATCCATGTGCACAAAATGACCTTCAAGGTTTATTAGGTAATGCGAATGGAAATTCGAGCGATGATTTTGACAGAAACAGCAATAGAGCTTCCAATCAAACTTTTCCTATTTTCGGAAATGATCAAGCTTCAAATTCAATTGAAAAAGAATATTTAGGTTTTTTAGCAAAAGACTTCTCACGGAATTATAGAATTACTCAAGCAACTTCCTTATTTGATTATGGATTCGGACAAAGCACTTTGGCATATACAGATGAAAGCTTTCCAAGAATTCATAGAACAATTTCAGATTTGCCAAATGACCGACAAGTTACAGCTCGAAGGAATTGCGAAAATCAAGGTGTAACAGGAAATGATTTATACGGTTGTATTTATGATAACGCTTATTTGGAAATTCCGCCTAGTCCAAGACCTGTTATTAAAGATCCAACAAATGGAATTACTATGGGAGTTTTAGATAAACCAGGGAGAAATGTTAATCCTGGACCAAGTGGAATTAAAGAACCTTTTAAAAATGATAGAGGTGAAGCAATGGGCACAGTTCAACTTGTGAAAAAAGATCCAGTAAAACTAGAAAGTGTAAAACAAGAAACAAGTCCAGTAAAAGAAACAAGTCCAATTTTTAAAACTGAGAGTAATTCCAATAATTCAACTCAGCCGATTTCAAAACCTTCGAATGGCTCTTCAGCTCCAATAAAACAATCACCAGCGATAAAATCTACACCTGCCGTTAATACGACTCCAACTATAAAGTCTACACCGGTGAAAGCCCCTGGAAAAGGTTAAATACTTAAAAGTCTCACAGAAACGTGAGACTTTTTTTGAGTTTTAAAATTAGATTCTTGAGTAAAGTTGATTTACACGAATCGTTGTGCAAAAGACATTGCTTAACCTAAATTATATGCGCTTAACTTGATTAGTTTTACTATCTTTAGTTTTAAACCTGTCAAATGAAGTTATTATTAGTATTGTTTATATGTTTCGGTGCTAACTCGAGTTTCGCTCAAGTTATCATGTCGGCAAATACCAAAGCAGATATTTCTCTGATTATATTAGATTCAAAGTTGAATGGCTGGAAAAGTTCTGAGAACATTCAAGACAGATTTGCTGTAAATTCTATCCATGGTATTCAGTATGTATCCTTTCTAGCTAAAGCTACCTCTCATTTTTCAAAGTCAACATTAATGGAGTCTGGTATTATGGTGGGGGCTAAAATTGGAGATATTGTGAGTTTAAAAATTCCGGTTAACCAATTGAGCAGTTTGTCCGAATTACCAGGAATTAAAATACTTCAGCTTTCGGGTAAAATAAAACCTAATCTTGACAAAGCGGTTAAAGATATCGGCGCTGACAGTGTTCACATGGGGATAAATCTTCCTCAAGGATATACTGGTAAAAATGTTTTAATTGGAATAACAGATTGGGGATTTGATTATTCTTCACCAATGTTTTATGATACATTGTTGCAAAATACGAGAATTTTAGCCGCTTGGGATCAATTCAAAACGAGTGGGCCGGCACCTTTAGGATTTTCATACGGCACAGAATTTTCATCGTCCCCAGAGTTTATTACTGCAGGATCTGATACTGTAAATATTTATAGTCATGCAACACATGGTTCTCATGTTGCGGGTATTGCTGGAGGCAGCGGTGCTGGAACAATATACAGAGGTGTAGCATTTGAGTCACAATATCTATTTGCAACCTTTTTAGTGGATGAAGGTGCCGTTTTAGATGCCTGGGAATGGATGTATCAAAAATCTTTAACAGAAGGAAAAAGATTAGTTATTAATATGAGTTGGGGCTTATATCATATGGGTACACTAGATGGAAATTCATTATTGAGTCAAGCAATTGATACCTATTCATTACAAGGTGTTGTTTTCTCAAATTCAGGAGGAAATAATGGCAATGTGAATTTTCACATAAAAAAGACGTTCAACAATGATTCTATTAAATCACGTATTGAATTTTATGGTTACACACTAAATGCGAATATGTGGGGACAAAGTATTCATATGTGGGGTGAACAAGGAAATGATTTTGAGTCAGGTATTAAGGTATATAATTCAGCAGGATTATTACTTGTAGAAAGTCCTTATTATTCAACTGCTACAACTTCAACATATATTGATACTTTTTTAGTTTCAGGAATAGATACAATATGGTATAATATTTCTGCAGATGCAGTTCACCCGTTGAATGGTCGACCACAAATGCGTTTAAGGGTCAAAAACACGAATCAAAATCTTCGTGTTTTGTTAAAATCTCAAGCTGTTTCAGGAAAAGTTCATTATTGGAATGTGACGGAGTTATCGAATGATGTTGGAAATTGGGGGATGCCATTTTCTTCTTTTAGTTCAGGGACAATTAGTGGTGATCATTTTTATGGTATAAGCGAACCTTCTTGTACAAATAGTCTAATAAGTGTAGCTGCATACAATTCAACATATCTAGCAAGTGGCGGAACTCCAGTAGGTGGTGGTATAGCGAGTTTTTCTAGTATTGGCCCACGATATGATGAGGTATTAAAACCTGATATTTCTGCTCCAGGAGTAAATGTTGCTTCTTCAATTTCTTCATATACTGATAATTCATTTACACAAATAGCATTTGTAGATTTCAATGGAAGAACGTATCCTTTCGCAAAATTTTCAGGAACATCAATGGCTTCACCGATGGTAACAGGTGTTATCGCTTTGATTTTAGAAGCAAATCCATACCTCTCAGCTCAACAAGTGAAAGACATTATTATTTTGACTGCTAGAGAAGATAATAATACAGGAGTTATTCCAACTGTTGGCAGTACACAATGGGGATGGGGAAAGATTGATGCTTACCAAGCAGTTCAATTAGCTTTAACAACAATTGGAGTTGAGGAAATTGACAGTGAGATACATTGGACTGTTTATCCAAATCCAGTGGTGAATGAATTACATTTTACCTTAGTTGAAGAGTTGCCATCGAAAGCAATTATTATTGATGTATTGGGTAAAACAATAGCTCGTAACATTCAAGATTCTCGCCTTTTGGTTTCTGATTTGAAAGCAGGGAATTATTGGGTAAGAATGGAAATTAATGGAAGAATAGAGCAACAAGCTTTTGTAAAACAATAACATTGGCTTACAAAATAGTATGATTGCAATCAATTTACTTTCTAAAAATGAAATGGTCGTAGTTCGAGAAATTGCTCAAATTACATGGCCAATTACGTATCGTGAGATTCTTTCTTCTGAACAATTAGATTATATGTTTGAATGGATGTATAATCTTGAGACTTTACAAAATCAAGTAGAAGAGGGTCAATTATTTTATGTCTTGAAAGAAAATGGAAAACCACTTGGATTTATTGGGATAGAATTATTCTCATCAAAAAAGAACGATTTAAAGATTCAAAAAATATACGTGTTGCCCGATGCTCAAGGAAAAGGCGTGGGAAAAAAACTCATTGAAAAAGCAATCGAAATCGCTCAAGAAAAAGGAATTGAACAGGTCATCTTAAATGTAAATCGATTCAATAAAGCTGTGTCATTTTATCAAAAACTAGATTTTAAAATTACTTCCGAAGTAAATATTGATATTGGAAAAGGGTATTTGATGGAGGATTATATTATGAATTATACAATTAAGTAAAAAGTAAAAAGTTTGATTCCTAAGAACTAAATTACTTTTTCCTTCTACCTTTTTCCTTCTACCTTTTTCCTTTTTTTGAATTTAGTATCTATCGAACAACTATTTCACAGAACGATAAAGCAAAAACTGACGGCGACATCTCGAAGAAAGATCTATTTGGTGGTTACTTTGAAATTATATCTCAATCTCATTTCCACATTTAAAATGGCCTTTAGGACATGCCTTGTGACCATGCAATCCGCATGGACGACACGATAAATTGAGTACTTCCTTGATTTCAGAATCTTCTGATAATGGTCCGAAACCGAAACCAGGTATTGTTGAACAAAAGAACGCCGTAACTGGAGCATTCATTGCCGAAGCTAAATGCAATGGACCTGAATCATTGACAAAATTTCTAGAAGCTTTTGACATCAATGCAGCTGATTCTAATAAATTGAGTTTTCCAGCGAGATTCTGTGCGTTAGAAATTTTTGATAAATCGATTATTTCTTGGCAAAGGGCTTCATCATCTTTTCCCCCTAAAAGATAAATTGCTCCTTCCAGTGATTTATGTTGAATGAGTTCAATCCATTTTTCTTTTGGTAATTGCTTGGTAAACCAAACGCTTGCAGGGGCAAAACAAAAGAATTTTTCGGATGTGAACGTCGATATTTTTGCAAAATGATCTTTACTAGGAAATAGTTCAGGACGTTTCTTAGCTGCTGCTCCAAATTCTTTTATCACACTTAAATTTCGTTCAACTTCGTGTAAACCATTATCTATTTGATGATTGAAAGTCTTTGTGAATAAAAAGGAAAAAGGATTCTTTTTGAAACCGTATTTCTTTTTTGCACCTGAAAAAGCTGTAATTATTCCTGAACTGCCAAATCGTTGTAAATTAATTACAAGATCATATTTTCTGCTTCTAAATTGTCTTATCAATTGCACAATAGATCGGTATTTCCCTGCCGATTTATCAAATACTATTATATAATTTAGATGGGGATTATTCTGTAATAGCGCTTCATTTCCTTTTTTAACTAATACATCGATAGTCGAATCAGGAAATAGCCTTTTCATTTCTGATATAACGGGAGTTGCAAGAATTACGTCTCCCAAAAAAGCGGTTTGTATAATAAGAATTCGATTCACATGGTAAAGGTATGAATAGAAAATGATTTAGGATAATTTAAGTCTCTTGACTATTTCAACAATGTAACGTGACCTCGTTTTATAATTTCAATTCCATCTCCGTCATGCATTGTAACCATGTAAATGTACGTTCCAGTTTCTGCCATTTCTCCAGAGAACGAAATATAACCGGACCAACCTTCAATTGGCGAATTTGTCTGAAAAATAACTTGTCCCCATCTATCTATGATTGTAAACAAATAATCCGCTGGATCAAAGTTTGTTAAAATTGGTTTAAAATTCGGGTTTATTCCTTCAGGTGTAAAAGCATTTGGAATATAAATCAATGGTTCAAATACATCACAAATTATATTAGAACGACTAATCTCAGGAGCATTGTATAAATTATTTCCCTCAATTGCTTCAACATAATAGCATACTTTACCAGTAAAAGTGACATTATTTAAATCATCTTCAAACGATCTTTGAGAATCTGTTAGACTAGCATAGACTGGACCATTGAAGACTCCATCAATTCCACGATAAAGGTTGTACCCTAAAATTGAACCGTCAAAATCAATATAATCATTCCAATTAAGATAATTCAACATGCGTATATCATCTTTTTGAACCGTTAAAAGAATAGTTTTAGCAATATTTGAAACGGATCCTGGTCTTCCACAACTGTCAATAACGCGCGCTCTATAAGTATAGCTGAATTTATTTACATCAACATCTGTATCAGTATAGGATAAATTATTTGAGGTTGCTGGAACTTGGGCAAGTTCTTCAAATACGCCTGCAGAATTCATTTTCTCAAATGAAATTGCTGTAACGCCACCAGAAGCATCAATCAAATGTCGTAAATCAACCTGATTATCATTAACAGTTGCGACTTTTAAATAATTGAAAGCTGGTTCTGTTGGAGCAACAATTGTAATACAAGATCTAGTAGAAAAAGATGAATTCCCGATGTCTGAAGTGGCTTTGACAAAAAAGCAATAATCTTGTAAGCCTTGAGCAGTAACTGTAAATGTTGTGGACGTTGTTGTTCCAAAAGACATCCAAGGTTGACCAACTATTTGCCCGAAAATTTCGTAAGAAGCTACTGCGTTCCACCCAATATAAGGTGTCCACGAAAGAACCACTTCATTATTGCAAATTAGAAGTTCAGTTTCAAGGAACATAGTTGTATTCACTTCAGCTTTTGCAGAAGATTGAAAAGTCGGAGGAATTGATGACGTGTAGCAAGAATCAAAGGCAGCGATTGAAAAAGTCATAGGTCCAATTGAAATATCTGGACTGTAGGAATAAGTAGTATTCGTCAATCCCCAAACAGTATCAAGTTCATATAATACGCCATCTAGTCCCATTACATATATTACATAACCATACGTATCGGGTTGTGCATTTTGATTCCATGAAATATTCAACTGATTTGTTAACGTATCGATACTGACAGATGCAATAATTGGAATATCAGGAGTGGTGAGGTCTTGAAAATTATCTCCAGGTGTGTTGGACGTAAAATTACAAGGCTGATTTGGTAATACAATTTGATAACTCAAAAAAGCATCACAAATATCAATTGTATCTCTTGTGAAAATTAATCCATAAGGAACACTATCCATAAATGTCCATGTTCCAGCAGGATATTCGCGATAGATATAATAATAGGCATTCATGTTTGCCGTTGGAATTGGCAAAGGATTATTCCATTGCAATACAGCCGTTCCATTTAAAGGATTTGAGACAGTAAGATAGATGTTTGAAATGGTATCACTGAAGCGTGTTGTATTTCCAGCACAACCAGAAACTACAGCAATATAATAATCATTTTGTGCTGTAACCAATGGATCTGTCCATGTGTTTGCTCCAATAATAGGCAACGTAGCTAATAGTCCATTTTGTATTGAATAAATTTGGTATTCAACAAAAGTTCCAGTGGGATTATTTACTGGAGTCCAATCAATTGTTACATTTCCAGCTGCATCTGAATGAATACAGTTTATTGCTGGCGCTTGAATTACACCTGGATTCACAACGTATATTGTTACAGTTGCGTAGCTCACTTTAGGAACTTGGCAAAAGTCATCTTGAATTTTAAACACAAAATTATACGGTATTGTGTCCAATGCGTTTCCATCTGCTCCAACCAAATGATCACAGCTTGTTTGCCAATCGAATGTTGTTGATACTCCTTGAATTCCTGAGATAATAGGTGTTGCATTTAGGGTGGCACATGGAGCAATTGCGCACCCCAAATTACTTGTAAAATTTGTTCCGAACATGGGGCCAGATGCAGTCAATAGATTACTTTGAGGCGAGCCGTCTTGTAACAATTCAATATCTGTTGAAGACAGGTTGAAATTGACTAATGTTCCAGCATTTACAGTCGTTTCAAACAAACCACCACCAAAAGGTGCATTAATTATAGGAGGATTATTTGCTGCCCCACAAGCCATTACAATTAATTGCATTTCACGTTCGACCTCTGCGATCAATACTCCATGTCGAAATGATTTCACGCGCACTTTTACAACATAATTTCCAACGGAAAACGACGTGAATGTTAATTCACCCGTTATTGGGTCGATAGCAGCGGGAATATTTGCAGGATTTAATCCGACTCCAGGAGTAGGCGATATGTATGAAAATCCAGGTTCAAATGGTATTGGGACAGGATTAGCTGGTAAATTATATATTCCACCATTTAAATAGTTGTAAGGAATTCCAAAATCTACAGCCAATGAATCTAAATCAGGATCAACTGCATTCATATTGTATTGAAAAGGCGTTCCAGCGCAACTTACCAGATATGGTTCTTGTAAAAATTTCGGGGATGAATCGATGCAACCTGCAACTGCACCTGGAATTGCGTACATTTTTGCTGCAATAGTAATTCCATAAATAGATGGATTTGTAATATTGGTTAATGCGCCACTTCTTGAAAAATTCTCATAAGTAAAAGCCCAACCTCCAACAGGCGGAGTTCCAGGTATCGCTATTGGTGCGCTTCTATAAGTGATTTTTTCAATTGCTCCAATTCCATTTCCTCCGGCAACTCCTGTTCCGCAATCTAATTGAGCTGGTGAACCTGGTACAGGACTACACGTTGGTGAAATATCTATTCGAGAAACAAAAGGTAAGTTTATGGTTGTTAAAGTTGGATGATTCCAAACCTTCATGTTTTCTGATATTGTATTGACTTCTGTCCCTCCACAATCACGGTAAAAAACAAGTGTAAAAACATAATTTCCACCTTGACATTCCCAGGTTATTTCTCCTCCCATCACATGCGTAGCACGAGAATGAAAACTCATTCCAAGAATAAGGAAAAAAATGAGGGCAAACTTTAACATATTTTCAATAACGAAATATCTGTTTCAATAGTATAAAGACGGTTATTTCTTTTATTAGTTGGCTATCCAGCTGAAACAACTGTCATATCGTTCCAATTTAAGTATTTAATTGCTAATTCTTGAATACGTTCTGGAGTGATGTTATTCAATGAATCAATAGATGTATTATAGAAATCTAAATCCAAACCATACGGCTCAACACTCATGTACAAATCAGTCATAGAATAAGGTCCATCTGCACTTTTTAGTAATTGTCCCATCAAATAATTCTTGACTAAATTCAACTCATCATCACCAACAAGTTCGGTCTGTAAACGTGTTATTTCATGTTGAATTTCTAACATCGTTGCATCTTTCACATCTTTACCAACTTCTGTTGCAATGATAAAATAACCAACATTGTGAAGCTCTGCTACCATCGTTCCAATTCCGTATGTATAACCTTTGTCTTCTCGGATATTTGACATCAATCTACTGCCAAAATAATCTCCAAAAATGGTATTCAGGATCAAGAAATCATTGTAATCTTCGTGGGTTTTATTGAATAACATTCGCCCAACTCTAATAGCGGTTTGAACAGCTCCGTCCTTTACAAGATGAGAATAGCCTTTCAGATTTTTTATATTTTTCTCAAACTCCGTTGTAGTATTACTCGCCCAAGAACCAATTAAATCAATGATTTCATCAATTTCATCTTGTGTTAAATCGCCAACAACAACAACTTTAGTTAATCCATTTAAATAATTTTTCTTAAAAAAATGCTTTAAAGAATCGGTTGAAATTGTATCAAAATCACTTTCATTGGTTACTCTTCCATAAATAGATTCTGAAAATAAACGTTGTTGAAAAGCTCGTTGAGCGAGGAAACTAACCTTTTCCATACTCGTTTTGAATTTCTGACGACGGTCATTCACCAATTCTTCTACTTCATGTTGATGAAAAACGAGATTTTGAATAGCATTTGTCATCACTTTAAGAATGGGTAAAACATTTTCTCTGAGAGAATACATTGTAACTACCGCATTTTCATTTGAAACACCAGATTCAAAAAAACCGCCTAATTCATCAATTTCATTATTGATTTGCGTAGATGTTTTTTCATCCGTACCCGAAAGCAACATGCCGTTTACAAAAGATGCAATTCCAGTATCACCGTTTATTGTTCCAGCATCAAAGTATAAGTCCAAACGAGCAGTTTCATTTGGAACTTCTTTCATGAAAAACAGTTTCACGTCTTTTGAAATATCAAAAATCTGTGGTTTGACAAAATCAATTTTATCAATTTGCTTTACTTCTGGACTTATGGTTCTATTCAGCATTTTGTGTCGCTTTTACTTTCAATATGGAACAATTCGTTGGTTTTAAAATGTGAATTGCAGTTTCTTGTATATGACTTGGTTTGATTGCTTTGTATATTTCATGTTCTTCATTGATTCCATTGGCATCTCCTAATAATTCAAACTGACATAAGTTCATCGCACGGTTCAATAAACCTTGATCCTGAAATTCTTTTGATGTATGCATTTTAATCATCAAGCGCGCTAATTCTTTATCAGAAATTGGATGTTCCTCTAATTTTTTTAATTCTTTCCAAAGTGCTTTATCAAAAGTTTCAAAAGAAACACCGTCGTTCAGTTTTCCTGAGATCACTAGCAATCCATTATCCAAAGAACCTGTAATATATGCTCCGATTTCAGAAGCTAATTTTTGCTCTTTCTTAAGTGAAATATACAAACGAGATGACTTATCGCGCCCCAAAGCATCGGATAAAACATCGGCCATGTAGTACATTTCATTTCTGCGTTCTGACATTTTGAACGCATAGTAAAACGCATCTGTAGGAACGTTTCGTTCAATTATTTCTTCACGCAATTCTTCCTGTTCAGGCTCTGCAGGAAGGATTCGAGCAGGTTTAATTCCACCAGGAATATCACCATACCATTTAGTCACAATTGTTTTAATATTCTCGAATTCAAAATTCCCTGCGATACACAAAATTGCATTTGCTGGGTTGTAATGTTTGTGAAAAAATGCTTTCACATCTTCCATTTTGGCATCTTCAATGTGCTTGATTACCTTTCCAATTGTAGCCCATTTGTATGGGTGAACATGGTAAGCAAGTGGTCGAAGTTTCAACCAAACATCTCCATAAGGTTGATTTAGGTAACGTTGTTTAAATTCTTCAATTACTACATTTCTTTGAACTTCCAAACTTTTTGTGGTGAAGCCTAGAGACAACATCCTATCACTTTCAAGCCATAAAGCTGTTTCTAAATTTTTGGCAGGAAGAATATTGTAATAGTTAGTAATATCGTTTGATGTAAACGCATTGCTTTCGCCTCCCGCCATTTGAAGGGGAGCATCAAAATCAGGGATATTGACAGAACCACCGAACATTAAATGTTCAAAAAGATGTGCAAATCCCGTTTTTTCTTCTGATTCATCTCGCGCTCCAACATCGTATAAAGTATTTACAACAGCGAGTGGAGTAGTTACATCCTTGTGAAAAAGGACGGTCAAGCCATTGTCTAATTTGAATCGTTCAAAGTGAATCATTAGAAAGTATATTTTTCAGTTTTTTGTTCATTTAATGCTTTTCTGTAGGAAGTGATAATTTCATCAACAATTGCTTTAGCAGGAATTATTTCATCAATCAAACCGGCGATTTGACCAATTTCCAATTCCCCTTCAACAATGTCTCCTTCAAACATTCCTTTTTTTGCTCGACCACGACCGAGTAATGTTTTTAATTCTTCAGCATTTGCCCCTTCAGCATACGCTTTTTCAACTTGAGAATAAAAGTGATTTTTCATCAAACGAACAGGTGTAAGTTCCTTAAATGTTAATTGAGTATCACCTTCTTTGGAGTTGATCACTTCTTTTTTAAAGTTTTCATGTGCACTTGATTCTGTTGCAGTCACAAATCGACTTCCAATTTGAACTCCGTCAGCTCCTAGAATCATTGCAGCGAGCATTCCTTCGCCCGTTCCAATTCCACCAGCCGCAATTAATGGAATCGTAATTTCTTTTGCAACCATTGGAATTAAACACATCGTTGTCGTTTCATCTCTTCCATTATGACCGCCCGCTTCAAATCCTTCAGCAACGATTGCATCAACGCCAGCTTCTTGAGCTTTCAAAGCAAATTTCACACTTGAAACGACATGCACCACGATTATTCCATGTGATTTCAATAAAGCCGTCCATGTTTTTGGATTGCCAGCAGATGTAAAAACAATTGGAACTTTATGTTTGATAATTGTTTCAATATGCTTTTCAATATCGGGATAAAGCATTGGTAAATTAACCCCAAAAGGTTTGTTTGTTGCAGCTTTACATTTTAAAATATGTTCTTCAAAAACAGCAGGATACATGGATCCAGAACCAATTATTCCAAGTCCACCGGCATTTGAAACAGCTGAAGCTAACTCCCAACCCGAACACCAAATCATTCCTGCTTGAATAAGGGGGTATTCAATATTAAAAAGTGTTGTAATACGATTTTTCATGCACTTAATTCATTTTGAATAGTGAGAAAGAACAAAGAAAAACACGATAATTCTCACCGTTACGAAATTAAGATTTTTGATGGACTATCCTTGTTTATATTTGTATATTTTTCTTCATTTTTCTTGAAAAAAGAAACCATTTTTAGTTTTTTATCGTCTTTGATTTAAATTTCACTAATTTAGTTCATAAACTCTATAATTGAATGCTATTTAGAATTGTCATATTTTTTCTGCTACTTTTTGCTTTCAATTCAGTAAAAGCGCAAGAAATTGCGCACGAACATTCAATACATCATGCTTTTATTGAAAATAAGGGACAATGGGAAAGTGCAATCTTGTTTAAAGCAAAATTTTCGGGTGGAAACTTGTGGGTGCAGCAAAATAAATTTGTATTTCACCTGCAAGATTTTTCTAGATTACATGAAATACATAACAATCCTATAGATAATAAAGTAGAAGCAATTGTCAAACAAGCAGCTGTTCACTTAAACTTCAATGGCTCCAATGAAGTCACTCAAATTGAGAAAATCAATCCAACAAAAAGTTATTACAATTATTTTATAGGGAATGATAAATCTCGTTGGACATCAAATGTTTATGGCTATTCAGAAGCGATCATGAAAGAGTTTTACACTGGAATTGATTTAAAATTAATCGAGGATAGAGAACAATTGAAATACGAGTTTCACGTTCAACCCAATATAGATCCAACAGTTATTAATTTTAGTTATTTCGGTCAAGAAAAAGTGAAAATTGATAGCAAAGGAAATCTAATTATTGAAACCAAATTGGGAAATATTATAGAACAAAAACCCTATGCATATCAAGTTGTAAATGGCAAAATAATAGACGTTAATTGTGTATTTGAAATAAATGAAGGTGACGTTACTTTTAAATTAGGGACGTATAATAAAAATGCAATTTTGGTTATTGATCCAATATTAGTTTTTGCTACCTATTCGGGTTCAATCACCGATAATTTTGGAATGACTGCAACATATGGATATGATGGAACAGCCTATTCTGCTGGAACTGTTTTTGGGAACGCCTATCCAACACCTGACAATAATGCATATGATGTGAATTCAAATTTCACTGTTCCAACAAATGCAACGTATGGAATAACTGACGTTTATATTTCTCGTTATTCTTCAGATGGAACGAATATGATTTGGACAACATTTCTAGGAGGAGGAGATGGTACACAAGGTTCTGAAACTGCACATAGTTTAATTTGTGACAGATTGAATAATTTGTACATGTACGGGGCAACGTCAAGTACAGATTTTCCAATAGTTGGTGGATATCAAACTACTCACGGAGGAGGTTCTGCGACTTCAAATTTTTATTGGAATGGTGTTTATTTTACCAATCAAGGTACTGATATTTATGTTGCAAAAATAAGTGCCAATGGTCAAAATTTAATGGCATCAACTTATATGGGAGGTTCTTTGAACGATGGCGTAAATACAAAAGTGACATCAGGAATCTATAGCTCTGTAGCAGATTATGATTCTTTAACATCGAATTATGGGGATCAGTTTAGAGGCGAAATAATGATTGATTCTGTCGGTAATTGCATGGTAGCATCTTGCACGAGATCTACTAATTTCCCTACACAAAATGCCTTTCAGCCAACTAATGCGGGTCAACAGGATGGTGTTATTTTTAAATTGTCTTCTAATTTATCAACACTTCAGTGGTCCAGTTATTATGGAGGTTCCAATAATGATGCTTGTTATTCAGTAAAAATTGATTCGAGTTTTAATGTGCTTTTTTCCGGAGGAACTAGTTCTAATAATTTGACGAACACCTCCTCTGGATGGCAGCCGACTTACAATGGTGGAAAAACCGATGGTTTTGTAGTTAAATTATTGCCCACAGGCACAGCGATTACGGCTGCTTCCTATATTGGCACACCAAATTACGACCAAGCGTTTTTTGTTGAAATTGACAGAAACGACAATGTATTTTTATTAGGTCAATCTGCTGGAGGTGCGTTTCCTGTTTTCAATTCAGGCTTTGTAAATCCAAATAGTAGTCAATTTGTTATAAAATTAAATCCAACTTTAAATACTAATTTAAATTCAACAGTTTTTGGGAATGGTCTGCCAACGACTAATATTTCGCCTTCAGCTTTTCTAGTTGATATTTGCGGAAATATGTATATATCTGGATGGGGTGCAAATATATTACAGGGTACACCATTGTCTGGAATGCCTATTTCGGCGAATGCTTTTCAAGCAACAGCGCCTAATGGATTCGATTTTTATTTACTCGTAATTGAAAGAGGTTTTACCGGCTTGCTTTATGGTTCCTATTTAGGTGGAAGTTCAGCCAACGAACATGTGGATGGGGGAACATCTCGTTTTGATAAAAATGGGGTAGTTTACCAATCTGTTTGTGGTGGATGTGGCGGTTATTCTGATTTCCCAACAACGCCAGGTGCTTGGTCGAATACAAACCTTAGTAGTAATTGCAATAACATTGTTTTCAAATTTGATTTTCAATTAATCCCAAATGCTGAGTTTACAGCTGATCAAACGTTAGGTTGTGCGACATTTAATGTTGTTCTGGATAATTTTTCTACAACATCTGATTCTTACTTGTGGGATTTCGGAAATGGTGATACGTCATCTGTGATCTTCAATCCTTCAATTACTTTTGATACACCTGGGGTATATGATATCTATTTGTACGTTACTGATAGCGTTTGTTTGCTCACGGATACTGCAATGATCACAATCACTGTAACTGATTCTATTCAATTAAGTGTCACAAATACAATTCAATTGTGTTCGCCTGTTGAAATTAATTTGTTGGCCAATAGTAATGGAACGGCTGATTATTTTATTTGGTCGTCATCCTTGGCTTTTCTTGACACCTTGAATGTTGATATAACAGATTCAGTTTTGACAATTATCCCTCCTGGAACAACAACTTATTATGTGATGGCTGGAAATAGCGGATGTTCACATATTGATAGTGTTCAGGTAGAATTCACAAGTTCCTCACTTGTTTTAAATGCCAATGATTCAATTTGTTCTGGTGAAACTACAATTATAACAGCTACCAATCTCAACCCTTTAATAACATTCACCTATGCTTGGAGTCCAGTATCAATAATTGTTGTTCCAACAACTTCAAATGCCGTTCAAGTTCAGCCTTTAACTTCTCAATATGTTTATGTTACGGCCTCGGCTTCCAACGGATGTATTATTATGGACTCAATTTGGATTGCGGTGAGTTCTATTTCATCGAGTTCCGTAATTGCATCGGCATCTGAAATTTTGATTCCTGAAGGAGGTACAACAACATTAATTGGCCAACCAAATGGGTTGAGTTACCAATGGACGCCATCTGCAGGTGTTACAAATCCGAATATGCAATCAACAAGTGCTACTGTTGAACAAACGACGATTTATACCTTAACAGTTAGTGATGGGATTTGCGAAAAATCGGATACCGTAAAGGTTAAAACGTTCAGTTTCATTTGTGGGGAGCCATTCATTTATGTACCAAATGCATTTTCTCCAAACGGTGACAAAGAAAATGATGTTTTGTATGTTCGTGGGCAGTTAATAGAAGGAATGGTTTTTAGAATTTTTGATCGATGGGGAGAAATGGTTTTTGAATCTTTCGATAGACTCATTGGTTGGGATGGCACATTTAGAGGGAAAGCACTTGATCCAGATGTTTATGATTATTATTTAAAAGCAACATGTATTGATGGAGAGGAATCCATTATCAAAGGGAATATTTCCTTGTTAAAGTAAAGCAAAATGTTACATTTGTGTAGAGACAAAACATACACAGATGAAAAAAATAATCACCCCGAAATCAGAAAAATTTCTTGAAAAATATTTGAATAACCCAAGTCCAACAGGTTTTGAATCTGAAGGTCAAAAATTGTGGTTAGAATATATTAAACCATACATTGACGAGTATTTTACGGATAATTATGGTTCTGTTGTTGGAGTCATCAATCCGAAAGCGGAATACAAAGTTGTAATTGAAGCACATGCCGATGAAATTTCTTGGTTTGTTCATTATATCACCAAAGACGGTTTTATTTATCTCAGAAGAAATGGTGGTTCAGATCACATGATTGCACCTTCAAAAAGAGTAAATATTCATACTGATAAAGGAATTGTTAAAGCAATTTTTGGTTGGCCAGCTATTCACATGCGTCAACAAAAAGAAGAAACGCCTAGTTTAAAAAATATCTTTTTGGATTGCGGTTGTGATACGAAAGAGGAAGTAGAGAAAATGGGAATTCATGTTGGCTGTGTAGCAACATTTGAGGATGAATTTATGATTTTGAATAAAAACCGATATGTTGGTCGTGCATTGGATAATCGAATGGGTGGCTTTATGATTGCTGAGGTTACACGTTTAATGGAAGAAAATGACATCAAATTACCATTTGGGCTTTATATCGTTAATTCTGTTCAAGAAGAAGTTGGATTGCGCGGTGCCGAAATGATTGCTCAACGGATCAAACCAGATGTTGCAATTGTAACTGATGTTTGTCATGATACACATACTCCAATGGTGGATAAAATAGAAAATGGAGATTTGAAATCGGGAGATGGACCAGTTTTAACTTACGGTCCGGCAGTTCAAAACAACTTGTTAAAACAAATAATTGCAACAGCAGAAAAGAATAAAATTCCGTTTCAACGAGCCGCTGCTTCTAGAGCTACAGGAACAGATACAGATGCTTTTGCTTATTCGAATGAAGGCGTTACAAGTGCATTGATTTCTCTGCCATTGAGATACATGCATACAACCGTTGAAACAGTGCGTAAAGAAGATGTGGAAAATACTATTAGGTTGATTTTAGAAACGATAAAAGGAATTAATAATGGACAAGATTTTAGGTATTTCAAATAGTTTGTATTTCAAGCATGACTTGATTATTATTAGTTTTTTCTTTTTCTTTTCATCAAGATTGAGTAAGTTTAATTCTAAAATTTATATAATTTACTAAACAGATGAAAAAAATTACCTTTTTTATTGGAGCGTTGATTATGTCAAACGCTTTAAATGCACAGTTATTTACTGATAACTTTGATAGCTATTCAATAGGAGCTTTAGGCCCTCAATCAGCTACATGGACCACTTGGAGTGGAACAGAAGGTGGAACAGAAGATGGAATTGTTTCTACTGCTCAAGCAAGTAGTGGAACTAAATCAGTTTATTTGAATTCTACAGTTGCCAATGGTGGACCACAAGATTGTGTTTTAGACTTTGGCGCATTATATAACAGCGGTATTTTTACATACGAATCAAAATTCTATATCACTTCAGGCAAATCAGCTTATTTCAATATTCAAGCAGTTGCTCCAATTGGTACGACATGGGCTTTGAATGTGAACATGGCGAATGGTGGTGTTACAATTGACGATGGTATTACTCCAGATTTAGCATTAGGTTCTTATACTCCTGCAACGTGGTTTACGTTTAGAATTGAAGCTAATTTGACACTTCATGTATGGGAGGCATTTGTGAATGGCACTTCAATTGGTGTTTGGCAAAATGGAATTAATTCTGTTCGATCTATTGACCTTTTCCCTTTACAAGGAAGCCAATATTGGGTAGATGATGTAATGTTCGATCATCAAACATACACATTAGCAAATTTAAATGCTGTGGCTGCTGGATTAAACATGGGAGGAAATATTGCTACACAAGTAGTTAATCCAACTGGAGTTATGGTAAATGGAGGAACAACTGCGATTAACTCATTTGATGCAGTTTTAAATTATAATGGAACAAATTATACTCAAAATATTACTGGTCAAAACATAGCTTCTATAGGTTCATATACGGTTAATTTCCCTGGTGTTATTCTTGCTGCAGGATCAAATGTTGCAACTTTGACTATATCGAATGTGAATGGAACCACTGACGATGTTGTTACGGATGATGTTATTTCTATCACAGTTGACCCAACTGTACCTGCGTTAGGTAAGATGGTTGTTGGTGAAGAGGCAACAGGAACTTGGTGCCAATGGTGTCCAAGAGGAGCTGTTTACATGGATTTATTTGAAACAGATTACGCTGATTTCTGGGCTGGAATTGCTGTTCATAATGGTGACCCAATGACAGTTACAGATTATGATGCTGCAATTGGAACACTGGTTAGTGGATATCCAAATGCATTAGTAGATAGAGGCACTGAAGTGGATCCTTCAGCTATGGGAACTGATTTTTTCTCTCGTTTACAAACTGCACCAGTGGCATTTATTCAAAATGGAGCAACTTGGGATCTTGGGACAAGAACATTAAATGTTTCTATTTCTGCGGATTTCCAAACAGCTGCAACAAATGCATACAAACTTGCATGTGTTTTAACTGAAGATAATGTAACGGGAACAGGATCAGGATACAACCAATCAAATGCATACGCTGGAGGTGCAAGTGGAGTAATGGGAGGTTATGAGTTATTACCTAGCTCTGTGCCAGCAGCACAAATGAGTTATGATCACGTTGCACGAGTTATCTCACCTTCTTTTTCTGGTGAACCTATGAGTTTTCCTGCGATTGTAAATGCTGGAGAAACGCATACCTTAAATATGACTTTTGTTTTACCTGCTACTTGGGATGAAAATGAAATCCACATTATTGGAATGTTGATTGCACCAAATGGTAGAATTGACAATGCTGGCAAAGCTACAATTACAGAAGCTGTTGGAAACGGATTTGTTGTTGGAAATACTGCAAGTGTAACAGAAATCAATTCAGATCAATTAGATGCAACATTTAGAGTATTCCCAAATCCTGCAGTGTCAAATACGACGGTTGGAATTAATTTAACGAAAGAATCTACTGTAAGTATGAAGTTCATGGATATGGCAGGTAAAATTATTGCTGCTCGTAACTATGGTTCATTGAATGGATCTTCAACTGTTGAATTGAATACATCAGATTTGAAAGCCGGTGTATATTTAATTGAATTAACTGTAAACAACGAAGTGATGGTGAAACGTCTAATTGTTGAATAATTAATATTTTATATAGAGAGAAGGGCGGCAATTTGTCGCCCTTTTTGTTTGTTAGAATTTGAATAAATAATAAGTATTTTTGCAGCATGAAATGGATTGGAAGTAGAGTAAGCTTTGTAGAAGATAAAATTAAAACGACCATTGTAGTTTATCCAGAGGATAAGGTTTGGGTGAATGCTTTGATGGGCGCTTGGATTTCAATGTGGTTGGTCATTGGTGCAACAGTTGTTTGGTCTTATTTCAATTTTAAATTAAATAACCAAGAAAAAATCAGCGTTTTTGTATTCATGACTTTTTGGTTGTATTATGCCGTTAAAGTAATTCGTTCATTCGCATGGTTAATGTGGGGAAAGGAATTAATTAAAATAAATGAAACATCTCTTATTTATAAAAAATCAGTAAAAAAATACGGTAAAGCTTCCACCTATTATTTGGAAAACATTAAGAAAATATCGATGCATTATCCTAAAGAAAGATCTATGCAAGCCGTTTGGGAAATTTCTCCGTGGGTAAGAGGCGGAGAGCGAATTGAATTCGAATACCAAGGGAAATTTATCCGATTTGGAAGAAAACTAAGTGAAAAGGATGCGAAATTGCTTTTTAATCTGGTAACGAAGAGAATCGATGAACGTTTGCGTCAATCGAAAGTGTAATAGATATTTACTGAACCTCTGATTTTTTGTTACTTTTCTGTAAAATCGTCTTATAGTATTTTACACGTTGAAATGAACAAATTAATTTATTTATTATTCATTCCTATAATGTTTTTTTTATGTTGTTCGCCAACTGTTAAAACTGAAGTTGAATTAAAGACGAATGCCGGAAATCCACCAGATTCTTTAGGTAACAAGATTGCTGAAAATAAATTGGATACATTAGGTAGCACAATCGAAGCAAGGTTTAAATGTCCTGAAAACTTTGAACGAACAAAAGTCGGTGACCTTTCATTTGAGAATTATCTTAGAAATCTTCCATTAAAACCTCATGGGTCTTCTGTAAAGAAATATAATGGAGCTATCAAAATAAACTATAATGTTTATGATGCTGTAATTGATTTGCCGATTGGTAATAAAGATCTTCATCAATGTGCTGATGCAGTGATGCGTTTGAAAGCAGAATATTTATGGAATCAAAAAAGGTATTCTGAAATTCATTTTAATTTTGTCAGTGGTTTAAGGGTGGATTATTCCAAATGGATGGAAGGAAAGAGAATTGTATATGAAGGGAATAATACACATTGGACCGATAGTGGAACGGCATCAAATACATACAAAGACTTTTGGAAGTACATGGAATGTGTATTTCGATATGCATCAACTTTATCCTTAACAAAAGAATTGAAATCAGTTTCAATTGAAAGTATGCAAATTGGTGATGTTTTTATACACGGTGGATCACCAGGTCATGCAATAATAGTTGTTGATATGGCAATCAATCCAGAAACAAAAGAAAAACTTTTTCTATTAGCCCAAAGTTATATGCCTGCTCAAGAAATTCAACTTTTGAAAAACTCAAATAATGAAGGTTTGAGTCCTTGGTATTCGCTGAGTTTTAATGGTGATTTATACACGCCAGAATGGACTTTTAGTCGAGATGAGTTGAAAAGGTTTGCTGATTAATTGCATTTGTTCTCAGTTCCTTTTCCATTAAAAAATGCTGTAAAACGTCAAATAATTTGTAAGAAGGTTCAATTAGCGTATAATTGAGTTTCAGATAAAAATTAACGGCGTAATCACGAGCATGCAGAATCATTTTTGTGTTACCTCGTTCTTTAGATTTTTGTTCGGTTGCTTCCATAATTTCTCTTCCATAACCTTTTCCTTGCGAATTTATTTCAACTGCAACGAACCTCACTTGTGAAGTAGTTTCAGATGCTTGATCTAAGCGAGCAATAGCTTTAATTACGGAATTATCATATAGAGCAAAATGAATTCCTGTTGCGTCTCCTTCGTTTCGTTCACTGCCCAAAGGTTGGTTTAAAGGTTCACGCAAAACTCTGAAACGGAGATCATAATATGCATCCCATTCTAGGTCTGTCTCTGGTTGTCGGATGATTATTCCCATTTAAAAGCTATTGAAGTCACTCGTTTGGTATTTATCCCTTCTATTTCTTCTTCTCGGATTAGGTTTTGAGCAGCTGGATTTGAAAATACTTCTTCTAGATTTTTTATTTTTCCAGCGGGTACATTCTCAGCAAGCATTTTATTTAAAATAACATCGGTCGGTATTTCTTTAATTTTTGCTTGAAGTATGTTCTGCAATTCAGTTCTGTTTTTCACACGCAACGCATTCGTGACAAACCGAATATCAGTTGGAGTTTCAGAAAGATTTAAGAATAGACACAATTTCATAAAATGAACATCATTTCCAATTGCGAATGTAATTAAATCACCTTCTTTAGTTGTAAAAATTTCTCCGTAGGGAGCAATGTTTGGATGCAAACTCCCAATTCGTTGAGGAATTTGGTTCCCCATTAAATAATTGGATGCTTGGTTTACCAAACTACAAACTGCAGCATCGTATAAAGAAACGGTAACACTTTTTGCAATTCCTGTTTTTTCTCGTTGTAATAAAGCCAATAATAAACCTTCTTTGAGTTGGTGTCCTGCCAAAACATCAATAAAAGCAACTGGCATTTTTACAGGGCCACTTTCATTCGTACCATTCATGGACATAAATCCAGTTTCGGCTTGTAGAATTAAGTCGTAAGCTACGCGATCACTTTTTGTCCCAAATCCATTTATTTTACCAATAATTAATTTCGGGTTAATTCCTCTCAATGTTGCGTCTTCAATGTTTAATTTTGCCTCATCGCCCTTCTTGAAATTTGAAATTAGGATGTCGGCATTTATAATTAACGTCAGAAAGGTTTGATAATCAGCTTTATCTTTTAAATTCAGCTGGATGTATTTTTTTTTGTAATTGATGGAAGAAAAATAGGCGGAAATTGTTGCGTCTTTTTCTTCAGTAGGTAATTTCCAACTGCGCGTTACGTCTGGAATCGATGTGTTTTCTATTTTCAAAACTTCAGCTCCCAGCTCTGCAAAAAATGTAGCAACCGAAGGACCCGCCAAAACGGTAGATAAATCAATAACTTTTAGTGAATCAAACATATTCAAAATTACAAAGTCCTTTTCCAAAGAACGTATTGCAAAATTTTATTTTCTTGTGTTGCATCCAATTTTGCTTCTTTAGCCATTTTTGGAACTATTTTCTTCCACTGTTCTTCAGAATAATTTGTGATAGTTTTAAATTTATGACAACTACCGCAATTTTCAGTGTATAAATAATCACCTTCAGCAATTTCGCCTGAAGGAAAATCAATTGTTTTGTTACTTTCAGGGGTTTCCACCTTGTCAATAACTTCAGTTGTTTTTGGCGCACATGCTACTAATAGAGCGATTGCTGAAAATGTAAAGACTAATTTTTTCATGTTAATTTATTTTTTCAAGTGTTACTGTTGTAATTCCGTTTCGCACGAAATTTAATTTTTGAGCTGCTTTCAACGAAAGATCAATAATATGAGAAGAACTTTGACTTAAGCGGTCATTTACTTTTACAACAACTGTTGAATCATTTTTTAAGTTTTTAACCAAAATTAATGTCCCAAAAGGTAAATTTTTATGCGCCGCCGTTAGACTATCTTGTCTGAAAATTTCTCCAGATGAAGTTTTTTTTCCTTCAAATTTATTGTGGTAATAACTTGCTTTACCAGTTTGTATGTTTGTTTGATAAACAAAACTACAGGTTAATAATACAGTTAAAATCCAAAAATACTTCTTCATAATTATCTTAAAGTTCAACAAAATAGACAAAGAAGCCAAGGTGCCCAAACTTTTTATCAAAAGATTAACATTTTTTGTTCATTAAAATATCTTGCAAACAGCGATTCATTTTACGAGATTTACCCTTTCAATTTAATATCAAAATGCAACAACAAGAATATATACAAGCGAATTGCGGACTGATTCCGAAATCAATTTTAAATACATTAAGTCTTTTAAAAGAAGGCGCTACAATTCCTTTTATTTCTCGTTATCGAAAGGAAATGACGGGTGGATTGGACGAAGTTGAAGTTGCGCAAATTCGAGATTTAGCAAAAAAACACGATGAATTGATTGCCCGTCAAAAAACAATTCTGACTTCTATTGAAGAGCAAGGGAAATTAACAACCGAATTAAAAGAGAAGATTGAAACGTGTTTCGACTCAAATAGTTTGGAAGATCTTTATTTGCCGTACAAACAAAAACGGCAGACGAAAGGTGATAAAGCAAAGAAATTGGGCTTAGAACCTTTGGCGAAAATGATTATGTCTCAACGAGGTGGTGATCCTGCATATTTAGCAGAGAAATTTGTGAAAGGCGAAGTGGAAGACGAAGAAATGGCCATTGCTGGAGCAAAAGATATTATAGCAGAATGGATCAATGAGAATGCTGTTGCACGTTCTAGAATGCGTCAGCTGTTTCAGCGAAAAGCGATTATCCAATCGAAAATGGTGAAAGGGAAAGAAACGGAAGGTGAAAAATACCGAGATTATTTTGATTTTAATGAACAACTCAATCGGTGCGCTTCGCATCGTTTTTTAGCATTAATTAGAGCAGAACGAGAAGGATTTATTTCATTAAAAGCACAACCTGTTCAAGAAGAAGCATTGGAACAATTGGAACGTTTTTTTGTCAAAGGAAATGATGGTTGTTCAGATGTTGTGGCTGAAGCTTGCAAAGAATCCTATAAAAGATTAATGTGTCCTTCCATTGAAAATGAAGTGCTCAGCGAAGCGAAAGAAAAAGCAGATAAGGAAGCAATTAAAGTGTTTTCCACCAACTTGAGACAATTATTGCTTGCTCCACCAGTTGGTTCCAAACGAGTTTTGGCTATTGATCCAGGATTTCGAACTGGATGTAAAGTTGTTTGTTTGGACGAATCAGGAAATTTACTTGTCAACGCAACGATTTATCCTCATGCCCCACAAAACGAAAGCGGACCAGCTCAAGCGAAAATCGCACAATTAGTGCAGGCATACAAAATTGAAGTAATTGCTATTGGAGATGGAACAGCTGGAAGAGAAACAGAAAGTTTTATCAAACGCATTCGGTTTGATCGTGATTTAGATGTTTATTCCGTAAGAGAAGATGGTGCATCAATTTATTCGGCAAGTCCAATTGCACGAAAAGAATTTCCTGATTACGATGTAACAGTGAGAGGTTCAGTTTCTATTGGCCGCAGATTGATGGATCCATTAGCTGAGTTAGTAAAGATTGACCCAAAGTCTGTGGGTGTTGGACAATATCAGCATGAAGTAAATCAACCTTTATTGAAAGATGCTTTGGATGATGTTGTTGTTTCGTGCGTAAATGCTGTAGGTGTAGATTTGAATACAGCATCACCTTATTTATTGAGCTACGTTTCTGGATTAGGACCAACGTTGGCAGAAAATATTGTTGCGTATAGAACTGAAAATGGCAGCATAAAATCACGTGATGAATTGAAAAAAGTCAAACGATTGGGAGACAAAGCATACGAACAAGCAGCTGGATTTTTGCGCGTTCGTAATGGTGAAAATCCGTTGGATAATTCTGCGGTTCATCCAGAAAGTTATAAAGTGATTCAAGCAATGGCTAAAAAGCTGAAAGTTGAATTGAAAGATATGATTGGTAATGAACTACTCTTGAAGGAAATTAAAAAAACAGAATTCCCTGAAATTGATTCATATACATTTGACGATATCATTAAGGAACTTAAAAAGCCAGGACGAGATCCAAGAAAACAAGCAAAAGTATTGGAGTTTGATGCTTCAATTCGAACCATTGATGATTTGAGAATTGGAATGATTTTGCCAGGAATCGTTACGAATGTTACTGCTTTTGGAGCATTTGTAAATATAGGCATCAAGGAAAATGGTTTAATTCATAAATCTCAATTAGCTGATGTTTATGTGGAAGATCCTTCGCAATTTATTTCTTTACACGAACATGTTGATGTACAAATACTTGAGATTGATGTTGCAAGAAAAAGAGTAGGATTAAAAAGAAAAAATTAATAAATTTACATGCTTAGGCAACCATTTGTTTTTTGAAAGGTACTTGATGAAACTAAATTATATTTATTATGAAAAAACTACTTACTATTTTAACATTGCTTTTCACCCTAATTATGAGTTCAAGTTCATTTGGACAAAACCTAGTTTGGGCAACTAATACATCAGGTCCAGCAGCATGCGACGGTTCGGCTTACATTGATACAAATGTTGTTGTGACGAATCAAATTTGGACTGGTGGTGGTGCCGTTCTTCAAACTGGTGGAGATTCCATAAGTGGTTTATGCGCTGGAACATATATATTAACTTATACTGATTTCTTCGGTAACAATTTAACAATAGCCTTTACGATAGGTTCTGGAGGGGTAAATCCTTGTGCTGGATTGATTGCTTCAGTAACAATAACAGATGCTACAGATTTAGTAACATGTGATGGAACTGCAACGGCAATGGGTCTAGGAGGATCCGCTCCATATGTTTACCAATGGTCAAATGGACAAGTGGGTGGAGCAATTGGAAATCTTTGTGTAGGAACATATGACTGTATTGTTACAGATGCAAATGGTTGTACATCAAACGGTTCTGGGTATGTTGCAGATGCATCGGCAGCATTGGATTCAATTTTAATCTTTGTGAACAATAGTTATCCGGGGGTCGGTGTGATTGACACTTTGTCGCTTTCTACGATTGAAGATTGTACAATTGATTATGGTTCAGTCGGTTCAGCAAGTATTACAAATTACACATATTTATCATTTGATTCGTTGATGATAACATGGACATTACTTGATACAAATGGATTAGTCGTAGCATTTTATAACATTCCAACGTTTATTTCGAATCCAGCAGCTGGAGTTTTTAGTGCAACGCTAATTGTATTCTGTTCTCAGAAAAATATAGCTATTAATACAATTAATATTACAGATCAAGTGTATTTGAATTCCGCTGAAATGGGAGTTTTTGAAACTTCAATTTCTGATTTTTCGGTTGTGAATCCTTTCAATAATGTTCTCCAAGTTGTATTTAACGATAATTCAACTGGAAGAATTGTTTTGTTAGACATGAATGGAAGAACAGTATTAGAAGGCAATTTCAATAATGAATCTTCAATCAATTTGAATACGAATAATATTCAATCAGGAATCTACATTTTAAAAGTAGAAATTGATGGAATTGTTTTCACAAGAAAACTCATGAAATAAAAATTTTAAATCATTTAGAAGGGCATTGTTTTTACATTGCCCTTTTTTTTGCGCTTGTGTTTTTTGCCAAATCACACTGCATAATTCGCAAATCATAATTAATATAGTATCTTTGCGGCAAATACAGAATTTCCTTTAGATAATACAAAGTCATTTTCTGACAACAAAATATAGATGCATTTTAACGAATTAAACATAATAGATCCAATTCTAAAAGCAATTGAAGAAGAAGGATATACAACGCCTACACCAATACAAGAACAAGCGATTCCGTTAGTTTTAGAGGGGAATGACCTAATGGGATGTGCGCAAACAGGAACTGGAAAAACTGCGGCTTTTTCTATTCCGATTCTTCAGCTTTTAAGTCAAAATAAAGAATATACTGGAAAGAAGAAAATCAGAGCATTGATTGTTACTCCAACGCGTGAGTTGGCAATTCAAATTGACGAAAGTTTGAAGGCTTATGGCCGACATGCTGGATTAAGAAGTACCGTTATTTTTGGTGGTGTTAATCAAAACAAACAAACGGGCGTATTACAAAACGGAGTTGATATTCTTGTTGCAACACCAGGTAGATTATTAGACTTAATGACGCAAGGATTTATTTCTATTCGCGATGTAGAGATTTTTGTTTTGGATGAAGCTGATCGTATGTTAGACATGGGATTCATTCACGATGTCAATAAATTGATTCGTGCTTTGCCTGAAAAACGTCAAAACTTATTTTTCTCTGCGACAATGGCGCCTGAGATTTTGAAATTGGCAAGTACAATTCTTCGCGATCCAATCCGAGTAGAAGTTACTCCAGTTTCTTCGACGGCAGAAATAATCAAACAATCTTTGTATTTCGTTGATAAAGGAAATAAAAACGCATTGTTAGTTGATGTTTTAAATGAACAACCAGCGACCTCTGTTTTAGTTTTTACTAGAACAAAACATGGTGCTGATAAAGTAGTGAAACATTTAGCGAAACACGGAACGAAGGCAGAAGCAATTCACGGAAATAAAAGTCAAAATAACCGTCAACGAGCTTTGAGTAATTTCAAAGACAAAACGATTCGCGTACTTGTTGCAACTGATATTGCTGCTCGTGGAATTGACGTCGAAGAAATGGAATTGGTAATCAATTTCGAATTGCCAAACATCTGTGAAACGTACGTTCATCGAATTGGTCGAACAGGTAGAGCAGGGAATAAAGGAACTGCAATATCATTCTGTGATTTTGAAGAAAAAGCTTATTTAAAAGATATTGAAAAGTTGATTCATACAACAATTCCTGTTGTAGAAAATCATCCTTATCCGATGGAAGTGTTTGTAATTGAAAAAAAAGAACAACATCAACGTCCACCGCGCCCGTCTAGAAACGGCGCAAACGCTAAACCAACCCCAAGAGGCGAGCAAAAACAAGCTTCTGCTAAGAATAAGGGTAAGAAAACGTGGTTTGGTAAAGGAGATAGGTATTAAAAAGTTAGGAGTTAGGAGTTATGAGTTATGAGTTATTTTCAATTGTAAACTTTTCACTTCTCACTCATCACTTTTTAAAGATAAACCCATTCTCAACAACAAGGTCGCTTTCAACGTTATTCGTATAAAGTGACCCTGTTCCTAATCCCTGAGGAAGCTTATTTTTATATTCTCCAGCCAATTGACAAATTGCATTTAATCCAATATTTGATTCTAAGGCTGATGTCAACCACCAAGGAATAGTTCGTTCTTCTGCCAATTGAATCCATTCTTGTGTTCCAGAAATTCCGCCATGCAAACTTGGTTTAAGAATGATGTATTGGGGACGAATAGTTTCTAGTAGTTCAATTTTTTTGGAAACATATTCAATTCCAATCAATTCTTCATCTAAAGCAATTGGTGTTGGAGAAAGTGCACAAAGTTTTTTCATTTCGTCCCACTGACCAGCTTTTATTGGTTGTTCTATAGAATGAATATCCAATTCTGCCAGTTGTTCCAAAACTGATTTTGCCTGCTGAGGTTTAAAAGAACCGTTTGCATCAACCCTTAGGGTGATTTCATTTTTTGAATAGCGCTTTCTGATTGATTGAAGGAGTTTTAATTCTGTTTCAAAATCTATTGCACCAATTTTCATTTTGAGCGTAGAAAATCCTTCTTCTAATTTTTGTTCGATTTGTTCGTTCATGAAGATTTCATCTCCCATCCAAATTAAACCGTTTATGGCAAGTTGTCGTTTTCCATGCGTAAAATCATTGTCAAAGATGATTCCTTTTCCTCCATTTTGTATATCACGAAGTGCAGTTTCAATTCCAAATTTTATAGAAGGAAACGTGTTGAGTGAAGATAATCCATGCTCCATGTTCCATGCTCCATGTTCCAATTCTTCACATACCTCTTGAATCTTTTTCTCAAAACTTTCACTATTCTCAAAATCTGGTGATAATCCTTCAATAATGCTGATTTCACCAACTCCAGTTATTTCATCTTTCGTTAATTTGAGAATCCAACTGTTTTTAATATTCATAATTCCACGACTCGTTCCAACCGGTCGTTTAAAATGTAATTCTAATTTGGTGAATGTAGCTTTCATTGGTTATTCACGATTTTATTTTTTCATTAAAAATTCTCAAATTCTCAAATTCTCAAATTCTCAAATTCTCAAATTCGAGAATTCGCGAATTCGCGAATTCGCAATATATCGAACATGTCGTCTATTTAGCAACGCTGCAAAGGAAAACCTCATTTAAACGACCAACCCAATTGCAGTTAAAACAGCTATTCCAAAAGTACTGAGTGCAACTTTTTTCAATTCAGGGTCAAAATCTTTCGGATTTTTTGTTTTCATTACTTTTTGCAAATGAAGCATAAGAATAATACCAGGTAATAATCCTATAAAAGCAATTGGATGATTGATTGTCACTAAAAACATCAAGTGACAAATGATTCCGCCAAGTACCAATAAAGTATGATACAGTTTTGCCCAATCAGCTCCAATTTTCACAACCAAAGTATTTTTCCCTGATTTTGCGTCATTCGTTCTGTCTCGCATATTATTCAAATTCAAGACTGCAGTACTCAACAATCCAATGGAACATGCTGGTAACATTATAATCCAATCAATTGATTTGGCATAAAGTGGGTAAACACCCAAAACACTAACAAGGCCGAAAAACAAGAAAACCATTATATCTCCAAGTCCATAATATCCATAAGCTTTTTTACCCATGGTATACGTTATGGCAGCAATAATACAAGCAACTGCTAATCCACAATAAAACCACAAAATCGAAATTGGAAGGTTCGTTGTTCCAATATAAATTAATGTTCCTGCAGAAAGTAAGCTAACGATTGAAGTCATAACAGCGGCATTTCTCATTTCGTTTTTCGAAATCAAGCCAGATTGAACAGATCTCATCGGACCAACCCTGTCTTTGTTATCAGTCCCTTTAATACTATCTCCCAAATCATTTGCTAAATTGGAAACTATCTGAAAAAGTACTGTTGTTAGCAGAGATAAAAGAAAAATATTCCAATCCCAGAATCCATTGTACTTTGCAATTGCAGAACCAATAATAATTCCGGATAACGATAAAGGCAACGTTCTTAGTCGAAGAGCTTTAATCCAAGCTTGTGATTTTGTCATAAAACAAAGTTAACCTAAGAATTTTAATTTCTCTTTTTTGATTTAAATATTATGTATTCCTACTTTAAATTGTGCGCACATAGTAAAAATATGTATCTTCGAATCATGGAGTCTACAATATCAAAACCAGAATTATGTGAATTATTGCACATAGATTTCCCCATAATCATGGCGCCAATGTTTCTCGTTTCCAATAAAGAAATGATCATTGAAGCTGTTAAATCAGGAATTACCGGAGCAATTCCAGCCCTCAATTATCGAACAACGGATGAATTGAGAAATGCTATTCAAGATATCAAGAAAGCGGTGAAAGGTCCTTTTGGAATTAACTTGATTGTGAATAAGTCGAATTTCTTATACAAAGAACAATTAAAAGTTTGTTGCGAAGAAAAAATAGATTTTATCATAACTTCTTTAGGTTCGCCTGAGGAAACGATTATTGAAGCACATAAAGCAGGAGTAAAAGTCTTTTGTGATGTAACAAATGTCAAATATGCTTTAAAGGTTGAAGAATTAGGAGCCGATGCATTGATTGCTGTGAATAAGGAAGCTGGTGGACATGCTGGAAATATTTCTTACAAAGAGTTAATCCCTCAATTAAAACAAGCGTGTAAAATTCCAGTTATTTCAGCTGGAGGAGTTGGCACTGGTAGTGGTATCAAAGAAATGTTGAGTATTGGTGCCGCTGGATTATCAATGGGAAGTATTTTTATTGCTTCTTCAGAGGCAGGAGTCTCCGATGAATACAAGCAAGCTTGTGTCGATTATGGCGCAAAAGATATTGTTATGACCACAAAATTGTCTGGTACGCCATGTTCGGTAATCAATACTCCATATGTTCAAGAAATTGGAACAACACAAAATTGGCTAGAAAAATTATTGAGTAAAAATAAACGTTTAAAAAAATGGTTTAAGGCTTTTACCTTTTTTAAAGGAATGAAAAGTTTGCAAAAAGCCGCTTTTGGTTCAACATATAAAACTGTTTGGTGTGCAGGACCTTCAATTGAATTTGTGCATGAAATTAAACCGATTAAAGAAATTGTTGAACGCTTGAAATCTGAATATGGAAATGCCAACTAAAATTATTTCTATTCGCAAAATGCGATGGATGCTTTTTCTTTTGGGTTTTTTAAAAATTCCTTTGGTTGGATTTGTTAAGCCTAAATTAATTTCAATCGATGAAAATACGGTTCGTGTCAAAATCAACTTACGACGAAGAACGAAAAACCACTTGAACTCCATGTATTTTGGGGCTTTGGCAGTTGGAGCAGATATTGCAGGTGGAATTCAAGTATTTTATTTTGCTGAGTTATCCAACTTGAAAGTTTCTTTTGCTTTTAAAGGAATGAAAGCGGATTTTATTAAACGGGCAGAAAGTGATGTTGTTTTTGAAAGTAATCAGGGAGAAATAGTTCGGAAAGCAATTAATTTAAGCGAGGAAACAGGAGAAAGAGTGAATGAAACAATAAATGTTATTGCACTCGACGAAAATCAAGAAATAGTGGCAACATTTGAAATGATCGTTTCAGTGAAAGTGGTGCCGCTAAAATCTTAATGTATTAACATCCTATTATCTCAATGTCCAAATATCTTGCAGTCCTAATCTCTAATCATTACATTTGACCCAAATTATAAAAAATGCGAATAATTTCTGCTTTAGAATTGCATCACGCTATGCAAAAAGGTCAAGAATTCGAAATTGTTGATGTGCGCGAGCCATATGAATATGATGCGTGTAATATTGGTTCCGTGCATATTCCCATGGGAGAAATTTGTAATAGAATTGCTGATTTACCAAAAGACAAAAACATTGTTATTATGTGTCGTTCTGGTAAAAGAGCAGAGGCGGTAGCTAATATTTTAATGACAGACTATTCAATTTCAAATGTTTACATTTTAGATGGAGGCATTTTAGCTTGGAAAGACCAAATTGACTCAACCTTAGACATTGAATAATGGATTTACTTAAATCAATTTTAGATTTTATATTGCATTTAGATGTTCACTTGATTGCAATGATCGAGGATTACGGGCTTTGGATATATGCTATTTTATTCCTAATTATTTTCGTTGAAACGGGATTAGTTATTATGCCTTTACTTCCTGGTGATTCCTTATTGTTCGCTGCAGGAACATTTTGCGCAGGTTTTAAGAATGAAGCAGGAGAATCCGCACATTTAAATATTTGGATTGTATTGGGCTTGTTGATTGTTGCAGCAATTCTCGGTGATGGATTGAATTACTTTTTCGGTAAAAAAATTGGATTGAAAGTACTCAAATGGAAAATTAGAGGACGTCAACTTGTGAAACAGAAATACATTGATCAAACGCATGCTTTTTATGAAAAACATGGTCCTAAAACCATTATTATAGCTCGTTTTGTACCTATTGTTCGAACTTTTGCTCCATTTGTTGCTGGCATTGGTGAAATGAGTTATGCTAAATTTCTAAAGTTTAATATCATCGGTGGTGTATCTTGGGTTTTAGGGTTGACGCTAATGGGTTATTTCTTCGGTAATTTATCATTCGTTCAAGAAAATTTTGAAATTGTGATCTTTGGAATTATTGGATTGTCTATTCTGCCTATGATTATCGAAATTATTCGCGCTAAAAGAAAAGCTAGAAAAGGATGAAAACCTACGGATTAATAGGTGAAAAATTAGATTATTCTTTTTCTAAAACATTTTTTGACGCATATTTTAAGAAGAATAATACCGATGCAGTGTTCATTAATTATGAAATCCCAACGGTTGATGCAGTTATTGAAGTTTTCAAAAAAGATATTTCAGGTTTAACGGTTACAATTCCTTATAAAGAAACGATAATTCCGTTTTTAGATGAAATCACCTCTGAAGCAAAAGAAATTGGAGCAGTCAATGTTATTCAATTCAAAGATGGGA
Organism: Chitinophaga pinensis; assembly: GCA_945902745.1. Taxonomy (GTDB): domain Bacteria; phylum Bacteroidota; class Bacteroidia; order Flavobacteriales_D; family Crocinitomicaceae; genus M0103. The sequence continues at coordinate 34,081 of CAMDNE010000026.1, forward strand.
AAAGAATAGGACACAATTCAGATGCATATGGTTTTCAACAATCAATTAAACCCTTTTTAACCAACCTTCATGAACGTGCGCTCATATTAGGAACAGGAGGTGCGTCGAAAGCAGTTGCACATGTTTTTAAAAGTATTGGAATTGATGTGATATTCTGTTCAAGAAATCCGTCAGGGCCAAAAGAATTTTCATACGATTTACTGAACGAACACATGGTTAACGCTTGTAAAGTAATCGTTAATTGTACGCCAATCGGTACCTTTCCAAATGTTGACGAATCCATTGATTTTCCATTTCAATTCCTTACAAAAGATCATTTGGTGGTTGATTTAATCTATAATCCTGCAAAAACAAAGTTTCTTCAAAAAGCAGAAGAAGTTGGAGCAACAATTTTGAATGGTGAATCCATGTTAAAAGAGCAGGCGCTTAAAGCTTGGGAAATTTGGAATGAACAATAGTCAATTTACTTCTTTAAACATAATTGTATGTCCGAATTACTTGACAGAATCTTAGAAGGGGAAAATCAACACCAAGATTTTAAATTCAAAATTGACGATTCTTGTAAAATTGCTAGAACGTTATGTGCTTTTGCAAATACGGACGGCGGAAGTTTGTTGATTGGTGTAAAAGACAGCCGAAAAATTGTAGGGTGTGATCCAAAAGAAGAACTTCAAATGATTGAAATTGCAGCAAAATCATTCTGTCAGCCAGAAATTGAATTTACTTCAAAGGTTTGGCAAGAGGAATTTCGACTCGTTTTGGAAATTATTGTACCTAAGTCGAAGCAAATTCCCCACAAATCAAAAGATGATAATGGACGTTGGCATCCTTATATTAGAGTGCAAGATCATACTACTGTTGTAAATAAAATAGTAGAATCTGTCTGGAAGGAACAAAGAAAAGCTTCGTTTAGTCAAAACAAATTGAATCAGGAAGATGACGATTTACTAAATATTATAAGAGGGGAACAAAAAATTACTTTGAGCCAATTATATAAAAAATCAAATTCGCCTCTTAGTAAAGTGGATGAAATTGTTGTTAGGTTGATTTGCCAAAATTTTGTTGAAATGAAATTTGAACGTGACGGAGTTTATTATAAATCAATTGATTTACCGCATTAATTTTATCAAAATCACATCCGTTGATTTCTTAAATTTTCATAAAATTGGTGTTTTCTCAGTTTTATGTCATACATTTAGAAACATTTTAAATAAGCATAAATAAACATAATTAAATGGGAAGACCAGCTACAAGACCGGCACGACTGAAAAATGGATTTTATATAGAAGTCAAAACACAAGGAAGTAGTGCCATATTAGTTAGAAGAGATACAAGAGAACAAATGCTTCTAGCTGCAGAAGATTACGCACGAACTAAACAAGTTACCATTCGCGGTGAAATGCGAAATGATAAATGGACTGATTAATTAAACTGGGCCTTCTTTGGAAGGCCTTTTTTTATGAATAAATACATACAATTTTTAAAAGGTAAAGCGAGATTCACAATGTGGATCTTAATTTTTTGTACCCTACTTATAACTGTTCCAATTCTTTTGAGTTCTAATTACAGAACAACTGCAAAAGTTATTGGAATTGTCACTGTCATTGCGCTATCCTACGCACTTTGGTTGTGGAAAACTCAAACAATCAGGAAGATTAATCGAAAATCTCGTATTAGAATTAATTTAAATGATAAGTTTTGGTTAAATGAACATATTCCATTTTATAGAAACTTAAGTAAAAAGGATAAAATAATTTTTGAAGATAGAATTGGACTCTTCTTAGCCGAAATTGCTGTTTCAGAGGTAGACAAAAAAGTTCCAGATAAATCAACCTGCTTTTACGTTGCTTCTTCGGCAGTTATAACTTTTTGGGGATTGCCTTATTGGAATTATGGTGAACTTACAGAAGTATTAATTTATCCTGAAAATTTTAATCAACAAAATGAAATCATTAAACATGGGATGATTCAAGGCAAAATTCACCAGGGTGGATTAATGGACTCGACAATGATATTATCATTACCTGCTTTAATAAGTGGTTTTACTGTATTAGATGGTCAAAATGTAGGTATTCATGAATTTTCGCATTTATTAGATAAGCAAGACAATGAAATTGACGGCTTGCCATTTATGTTTGATGAGGGAAACAGGAAAGTGTGGACGCAATTTGTCGAAATTGAATTAATGAAGAAAGGTCATCCATCAAAAATCGATAGGTACGCATTTACAAATGATGAGGAATTCTTCGCAGTTGTCATGGAAACATATAGAGAATTGCCAAATCGCTTAAATAAAAAGTATCCTGAATTGTACCAAATACTGGATTCTTATCTGAACAACAGAAATAATTAAAATAATTTTCATTTCCAATCTCTATCTTTTCAGGGAGTTAAGGATTATTTTTTATTTTTTCAAAAAAAGATTGTTGAAAACCCTTGTTTAAGTAAAAAGAGTGTCTATCTTTGCACCCCCGTTACAGCGGTAGTGGGTTTTGAGATTGAGAGTTTGATAAGCGAGATTGTATTTTGAATTTGAGGTTTAGTCGTATTAAAAAGCGGTTTTAGTCGAAAAGGAAAAAATATTTTAAAAAAAGCTTGTTAGAATAAAATAAGTTAATACCTTTGCCCTCCCAAATCTAACGAGATTGGGTTTTAAAAATAAGATAAACGAATCGATTGGGTTGCTTAGATTGGGTTCTAAGAAACAGACAAAAGAGAGTTCTTTGAAATATTGAGAAATAAAGGAAACAGCATAAGAATTTAAATTAAACGAGCCACAACAAAATTCAAAGTTTTTACAACGGAGAGTTTGATCCTGGCTCAGGATGAACGCTAGCGGCAGGCCTAACACATGCA
>CAMDNE010000027.1 GCA_945902745.1 Chitinophaga pinensis
TGCATGTGTTAGGCCTGCCGCTAGCGTTCATCCTGAGCCAGGATCAAACTCTCCGTTGTAAAAACTTTGAATTTTGTTGTGGCTCGTTTAATTTAAATTCTTATGCTGTTTCCTTTATTTCTCAATATTTCAAAGAACTCTCTTTTGTCAGTCTCTTAGAATCCAATCTAAGCTACTCAATCGATTCGTTTATCTCATTTTTAAAACCCAATCTCGTTAGATTTGGGAGGGCAAAGGTATTAACTTATTTTATTCTAACAAGCTTTTTTTAAAATATTTTTTCCTTTTCGACTAAAACCGCTTTTTAATACGACCAAACTCTAAATTCTAAACATATTCTCGCTTCTCAAACTTTCAATCTCAAATCCCTCTACCGTTGTAACGGGGGTGCAAAGATAGACACTCTTTTTACTTAAACAAGGGTTTTCAACAATCTTTTTTTGAAAAAATAAAAAATAATCCTTAACTCCCTGAAAAGATAGAGATTGGAAATGAAAATTATTTTGTTCTTAATGTTTCAATGAGCTTTAAATAGGCTAAATCGGGTGATGCGTGTTCTTTAATGGCTTCAGCAATTGAACAAGTTATTAATTCAGTACCACGAACACCTATTGTAATATTAGAATTGTTTTCAATCAACAAGTCAACAGCATAATTTCCCATTCTGGTTGCTAAAATCCGATCTTGTACTGAAGGGCTGCCACCTCTTTGCATATGACCTAAAACTGAATGTCGTAAATCGTACTCCAGCAAAAAAGGTCTTACTTTATTCATTATATCTAAAGCATGGCCTTCGTCATCTCCTTCAGCTACGAGTATAATTGTACTCCGTCTTCCTTTGTTTTGATTTTTAATGTTTTCAACTAATCTAGGTATATCAGTAATTTCTTCTGGGATCAAAACAGATTCTGCACCAGAAGCTATCGCACTATATAAAGCAATAAATCCAGCATCCCTGCCCATCACTTCAACAAAAAACACCCTATGATGGCTACTTGCAGTATCTCTAATTTTATCTACTGCTGAAATCACAGTATTTAATGCCGTATCAAAACCAATAGTGTAATCTGTACCATATATGTCATTGTCGATTGTTCCTGGCAATCCTATAATTGGAATATTCATTTCTTGACCAAGTATTTTTGCCCCAGTAAAAGTTCCGTCGCCACCAATCACTATTAACCCTTCAACCTCATTTTCTTTTAAAAATTTAATTGCTTTTTGTCTTCCTTCAATTTCAAGAAATTCTTTACATCTCGCGCTTCCAAGAATTGTCCCTCCATATTGAATAATGTTATCTACGTCGGAATACTTCATGTTTTTCCCACGTCCGTCAATCATACCTTGATACCCATCAAAAATTCCAAAAGGAACAATTTTTTTGTTTAAACATGTTTTGACAATTGAACGTATGGCAGCATTCATTCCAGGTGAATCTCCCCCCGAGGTTAAAAGCGCAATTTTTTTCATAATGAACTATATTGATGATTTTGAAATAAGTCAATCTATTTAAGCAACAAGAATACTATTTCAATTTCTGAAATTACTAAATTCAAAAAAACTTTTGACGATATTTATGGAATATTATAACTGTCACATCTAATTAAAGCATGTTCATTAATAAGCGCAAACAATATCGACTAAAATCAGATGAAGAACTGGTGACTTTGCATAAAAGCGAAGGAGGCTCTATTTGCATCGGAATTTTGTACGAGCGTTATGGTCATTTAGTAATGGGATCTTGCATGAAATATTTGAAAAATACTGCAGAAGCTGAAGATATCACCATGCACGTTTTTGAAAATTTGGGTCAAAAATTACTAAAGCATGAAATACAGTATTTCAAATCATGGCTTTACATGGTCACAAAAAATGAGTGTTTCATGTCGCTTCGGAAAAAAGGTTATGAATTTTCTTCAGTAGAAATAACAACTATAAAAGAAGAAGAAAGTGATCTTGACAAAATCCTATTAAAAGAACAAAAAATTAGTCGTTTAGAAGAAGTAATTCCTTTACTAAAGACTGATCAACGTAATTGCATTGAATTATTCTATTTAAAGGAAATGTCTTATCAACAAATTAGCGATGAATTAAATCTGTCATTGATGCAAATTAAAAGCGCCATTCAAAATGGCAAACGAAATTTAAAAATACAATTAGAGGAGCGAAATGAATTCAAATCAAACCAATAACAACTCGAATAATCGACTTTCGCGTGAAGATGTGGAAACTTATCGTACTTCAAGTGACGAAAGTGTCAAACATGCTTTTGAAAAAAAGGCGCAAGAAAGTGATTTTGAAAATGATGCTTTGGAAGGATGGGGAGATAAAACTCTTCAATCACCTGACATGTCACGTTTAGATAAAAAATTCCTTTCATCCAACAAATGGATTTATTGGACTACTGGCACATTTGCACTGGTCATAATATCTTTACTTTTCATCTATTCAAATGAACAATTAAACCCGAATGAAAATAAATCTATAAAAAACCAACAAATTGTTTCAATTGAAAAAACTGATTTGGTCTTACCAGATAATATAGAACAGATGAATGAACTCCCTGTGAAAGAACAAATCTCCGTAAAAACAATAAAAAAAGACTTTTCAAATCAGCAAAAAGAAGAAACAATTGTAAACGAAGTGCCTGTCAAGGTTGACGAACTCCCATTAAATAAAATTGAAGAATCAAAACCTCAAGTTGGAATAGTTAAAGAATCAGTTTTAGGAAAAGAGATCTATTTGAATGATTTGAAATTGTTGGATTATCGGGCGTATAGATCAAAATCTAAGATAACAACGAAACAAATGATTCTCACTGGAACTCCCGCAAATATTGGCGAAGAAGTTTTAACCGAAGAAGAGCCAACTTGGAAAGATGTTGAGATTCCTTATATGGATTATCTAGAAAAAACAATCGAGTTATTTTCCAAAGGTCAAAACAAAAAGGCTTTAAGTCGTTTTGTTATCATTTTAGAAACTAATCCAGATGATTTGAATGCCAATTTTTATGCGGGACTTTGCTATTATAATTTAAAAGAATACAAAAGTGCGAGTAATACGTTTTCGAAATGTTTGGATTCGAAGTATTTAAACTTTAACGAGGAAGCTGAATGGTACCAGGCTAAGAGTTTATTAGCTGCTGGATCTGTATCTGAAAGCAAAGTGATTTTAAAGAAAATAAAATCTGAGGGTGGTTATTATGCGAAACAGGCGGAGAAACTTTTGCAGTAGAATTTCCCGCAGAAAACACCGAAACGCGCAGATGTTAGTTTTGAATTAAAAATCCTCTTTTTTCTGTTTTACAAGTGCCCTCCATCATTTTTGATTAATCCCAATTCTTAAAATGATTTTGTACTTCCTCCCCCTTGTCCCCCTCCAAAGGGGGAAGTTAAAAAAACGAATTTCCTTCCCTGACCATTCTCCTTAATAAAGGATTTGGACGATAACGATCTTCTCCATATTCTACGAATAAAACTTCGAGTTTTGAAAGCACATTATCTAAACCAATTTCATCTGCCCACTTTAAAAGACCTTTGGGATAATTAACTCCCTTTGTCATGGCTAAATCAATGTCCTCAATTGAGGCAACATTCATGAAAACAGCATCGATTGCTTCATTGATCAACATTACTAGTATCCTTTCAAAAATATAGTTCCCTAAAATTGAATCTTGATTTGGGGCAATAAGCTCAACTCCTTCAGCATAGTTATAATAACCTCTTCCACTTTTTCTTCCGTAAAAACCTGCTTCTTTGTGGCGTTTTTGAGTAAATGATGGTTTGAAACGTGGGTCATAATAGAACGCTTCAAATACAGATTCTGTTACTGCGTAATTTATGTCATTTCCAATGTAATCCATTAATGTGAAAGGTCCCATCTTAAAACCACCGATTGAAGTCATGGCCCAATCAATTGTTGCGAAATCTGCTATTCCTTCTTCATAGATGCGCAATGCCTCACCATAAAAAGGTCGTGCAACACGATTCACAATGAATCCAGGTGTGTCTTTGCATATTACGCCTACTTTCTTCCAGTTTGAAATTAATTCTTTTGAAAAGCTCAATGTTGCTTCAGAAGTCTGAACGGCTGGGATGATTTCCACTAAGGGCATCAAAGGAGCCGGATTGAAGAAATGGATGCCAATTATTCTCGACGGATTTTTCAAAACAGAACCAATACTTGCTATTGACAATGAAGATGTGTTACTAGCTAAAATACAATTTTGCGAAACGATTGCCTCTAAATTAGCGAAAACACTATGTTTCACTTCTAACTTTTCAATGATTGCTTCTATTACAATTTTACATGCTTTAAAATCTTGAATATCTGTTGAATAGGTAATTCTTCCTTGAATGTTTATTTTCTCATCTTCCGAAATTGAATTTTTTTCAACTAAACGAGCTAAAATTTTATCAAGATTGGTTTCTGCTTTCGTAAGCATTTCTTGGCTTAAATCAACCAAAACAACTTCACTTCCATTTTGGGCTGCAACTTGTGCGATTCCAGCTCCCATTGTTCCTGCTCCTAATACTCCAACAACCATGATTTGTAATTTTTGATTTGTGTATATTCGGTAAGTATTGTCGAATTGCATTCGAACATACTTACTTTAACTAATTTTTTGGCATGTTTAGGTCGAATTGCAATTCGACCCTATATGCCTTTAAATTCTGGTTGACGTTTTTCTAAAAACGCATTTACTCCTTCTTGAAAATCGTATGTTTGACCCGCTTCTGTTTGTAATTTTTCTTCTACAGCCAATTGTTCGGTTAGCGAATTATTCATGCTCAAGTTCAATGCTCTTTTTGTCAGACCAAAACCTTTCGTTGGCATTTTAGCCATTTTTAGAGCAAAATCTTTAACCTCTTGTTCAAAATTTTCGTCATCGACCGCTTTATAAATCATGTTCATTTTTTCTGCTTCTTCAGCCGACACTTTATCTCCTGTCATCATTAGTGCCAATGCTTTTTGCATTCCAATAATTCTTGGCAAAAAGAAGGTTCCTCCAGAGTCTGGAATCAAACCAATTTTTGAAAACGCTTGAATAAAGCTTGCACTCTTTTTAGCAATTGTAATATCACACGCCAATGCTATGTTTGCCCCCGCGCCAGCAGCTACTCCATTAACGGCAGCAATAATTGGTTTTTCAATTGCGCGAATTCGTTCAATAATGGGGTTATAATGATCTTTAACAATTGCTTGTAATTCTGGCCCTTCTGGATCCATTGCTTCTGCCAAATCCTGACCAGCGCAAAATGCTCTTCCTTCACCCGTAATAATAATTGCTCTAACCTCATCGTTTGATTCTGCATCATCTAAAGCTTTTTGCAATTCAAAAGCCATCGCCTGGTTAAATGAATTAAAAACAGATGGACGATTTAATTTTAATTCACAAACGCCTTGTGAAATTGAAATGGTAATATTCATTGCTTTTTTTTACAAAGTTAATTATTATTGATTGGGCTTATCCTGAAAAACAAGAATGAACCTTGTACCTTCTTTATTTGATTCAATGGTCAATTCTCCATTAATCTGCTCAGACAATGCTGTAATAATTTCAGCTCCCAGTGAACCTTCGGACGGAAATTTTAAATCTTCTGGTATTCCTGATCCATTATCTTCAAGAATCATCTCGAAATAATTAGCGTCTTTTGCCTTAATACTCAAATTGATAAGCCCCCTTTTTTTGCCTTCAAATGCATGTTTTAAAGAATTAGTTATCATTTCACAAATGATCAACCCCAATGGTATTGCAACATCCAATGATAAATTAACATCCGCAATTTCACAATAAGATTCAATTTTCAAATCTTCACGAATATATGTTTTCTTTAATTGAACGACTAAATCTGGAATATATTCACTCATTGTTATAAACGAAAACGTTTCATTTTGATATAATTTATGGTGAATTAAAGCAATCGCTTGAATTCGTTCCATTCCATCTTCTAGCACTTGAATTGCCTTTTTATCAGTTAATTGTTTTGATTGAAGATGCAATAAACTTGAAATAACTTGAAGGTTATTTTTTACTCTGTGATGAATTTCTTTCAATAAAATTTCCTTTTCTTTTAAAGCAGAATCAATAATCTCATTTTTTTGAATGATTGCTTCTTGTTGTGCTGAAAGTTGCTTGTTTAATTTATTTTTTTGTCTATTCGAGAGAAACATGTATACTAATAAAATTGTAAGTATGCACCCTATTATTGTAAACGTAGTCCATTGACTTTCATTCTTGCTTTTAACTTGTTGGACTTCTAAATTTTTTACATTCATTCGCTTCAAGTATTCTCTTTCATTGAATTCAAGTTCAAACTCATCACCAAGTGCCTTGTCCATTGTGCTTTTAATATAGGCGTCCACTTCCGTGACCAATTTTGAATAATGATAAGCAGAATCAACATTTTCGACCAAATTGTAATAATGTTCCAAGCCTATATATGCTTCATAAACATCCCGAATATCAGCTTGGTCTTTCTTTTTTAAAAACGCTGAATAATATATATAAGCGCTATCCAAATTTTCCGAGAATAAATGCGCTTCGGCGATATAAGAAAGGTACTGACAGTAGGGCTTCGTTAAATGATTTGATTGGCTATATTTTAAACCTATATGAAATAGTTTCAGCGCATCTTCGGTTTTTCCCTCGTAGAAATAGGCAATTCCTCTTTTCATTTCTATCAAAGCGTTTTGATGGAAATTTTTTAGAGAACGATAAATATTTTGAGCTTTGATATAATATGCTTGCGTTTTTTCGTAATCTTCAAGTCGAGAATAATAATTTCCATATAAAGTTAAACATTGGGCCTCTAAAAATCTAAAATGATTTTTTTTTGCTGCAAGTAATGTTTTTTCTAATAAAGGTAAAAATTTCTTGTTTCTATTTTCGATTCCATAATTTGCGGCCTTGAAATAATCTAATCCAAGTTTAACTCTTAAAGGTGTTTCGTTATTAATTTTATCTAATTCTTGAAACAACAAATGCTTCATGTGAGCGTAATCACCTGTAGAACGGTAAAATTCAATTGAAATGAGATTTAATTCTTGCTGTGCTTTTGAATTTCCTGTTATGTTGTTTACCAACTCTAAAGAATCGATTGCTTGTTTCGCTTTTTCTGTATCAATTATTAACAAATCATTTATGTACAAATAATTTTGGCTCAATTCAGCGTTGAAAGATTTTTTTTGACAAAAAACATTCGTAAAACAACCAGAAAACAATAAAGAAAAAAGTAGTAGTTTCATTTCTTACTTAATTGTATAATTCAACCATTTGATTTAATCTTGTTATTAAAATGTCACGTAATTTTTTTGGTTCAAGCACTTCTATTTCTCCACCAAAAGACAAAATAGAACGAATTAATTCTTCGGAAATCATTACGTTTAATTCAAAACTTGTTCTGTTCTTTCCTGCTTTTAAAAGTTTTTGAGAAAAATGAAAAGGTTGTGAATCGATGTATTTTGCAGCAACATTATCTGCTTTAAAGAGTATTTTTTCAGGAGCGCTTTGATTATTTGTTGTAATCCCTACGGAGTATTTGAAATAATTCTCCGCATTAAAATCGACCGGTTTCAAGGCGCTTTCTTCCGTAATTACTAAGTTTGTCAACCGATCTAACCCATATGTAATTATATCACTTTTTGATTTATCGTAAGAAATCACATACCACCTATTTCTATATTCTTTGAGTAAAAGTGGCACAACAGATCTGTTTTTAGATTTTCCGGTAACGAAACTAGCATAATCAAAAGTGACAACCATATTGTTTCGAATTGCTTCTAACAATTCTGGTAAAAATTCATTCCCGCCAGATGAAATTGATGTTTCAAATTGCACAAAATGTTCTAAAGCTTTATCACTAGGATTAGAAGAAATAGAAACGCGATCTACAATTTTATCGATAGCATTTCCAAATTGTTTAAACATGTCAACATCTCGAAATTGCATCAATGTATTAGCAGCAAATTTAATTGCACTTAAATCTTCTTCAGTAAGTGGAATATCATTTATTGAAAATTCTGGGTCCTCATAATAATATCCAGCATGTCTTTTACTATATCTTATTGGAGCATCATGTTCCATTTTCATGGCAAACATGTCTTTTTCTATTGTTGAATCACAAATATTAGCTCCATCACTAGAACCATACAATGCCTCCTCGCAAGCTTCGCGTAGTTCTTTTTTCGAAGGATGTTGTTTATATTTATTTCTGATACATCTATCTATAATTCGGTAACGGATCAATGCATTTTTTATGTGTGGCATAGCTAATTATTAAACCGTCACTTTGGCTTGATACCCAAATAACTCATAAAACTTAATTGCTTTTACAACTTCAAAAGGAACATCTTCTTCCCAACTTGAACCGCCAGCTTTGATTTTTGAAAGCACATCATCTGACATAATATGCAACAGATTTTTATCATATTCATGAATTGCTTCCATTTTATTATTGTCCTTTAAAAATGTCAGTAAGCCATTTAAATGCTCTGGAATTTTTAAATTTTCGAGGTTATACAATTCCCCTGAGTCAACATTTATTGCGGGATACACAAACATTTTTACGTTGTGACCAAATCCTCTACCAAAAGCTTCTAATAATCCACCTGGTAAATTGTCATAATAACGCTCATCAAAAATCGTATGTAGATTATAGACGCCCAAAAGCAAGCCCATTCTTTTCTCCTTTGTAATGGAAGCCAAATAATCGACCATTTTATAATGCTTCAAGTAATTTGAAATCATTACTGTATATCCCAAAGAACCCAATAATTCAGCGCGATCAACAAAATCTTTATCAGAAATCTTTCCATCTGCTGTTAAATCCTTTAAGGTTAATTCGAATATGACATTCAAATTTTCTTCGGAGACATCTTTTTCTTTTAGAAATTGCTTTTTACCAACTTCCACCATGTCGATATGTACTTTCGTAACAGGTCTAAAGCGACCCCTTAATAGAAGAATATTCTTCTTATAAAGTGCAGTTGCTGGTTGAAGTACATTACCACATAAATCAAACATTGTTGCGTCGGTTATTCCTCGCTTCACAAGATTTAATGCAATAATTCTATTGTCGATATTCTCGAAATCTGGTCCAGAAACACGTAACATGTCTATTTCCATTCGATCACGTGGCAAACGATGAACCAGACTTGTCAAAAATTCATTCAAATCATCGTTGTGGAAATAACAAGCATGCACCAAATTTACACCTAAGATCCCCAATGCTTCTTGTTGACCTTTGTGACTATTATCATGCATTTTAATGTGCAAAATAACATCGTTCGGTTTTTCTTCAAGTCCTAATTGAAAGCGAATTCCAACCCACCCTTGACCTTGATTTGTTTTATGGTAATTGAGCGATTCAACTGTATTACAAAAAGCGAAAAAACGTGCTTCTTTGTATTTATTTGGAAGACGAAACTTTAACGTTTCATATTCTGTTCCAAGCATTGTCAAAAGGCGTTCTTCACATACATAGCGTGTTGCTTCACCATACATGGAATCGGAAACTTTCATGTCATATGCAGACTGTGTATATGCGATTGTTCCTGAACTTCCTCCTGCTTTAAAAAAATTCGCGGCTACTTCCTGCCCTGCTCCAATTTCAGCAAAACATCCATAAATATCTGGTGTCAAGTTTACTTTTAAAGCCTTTTCCTCTGTCGTTAATCTTCTTTCGTCAATCATTTTTTTTCTACTTGTTACAAATAAACATAATTTATACGCCTAAATGTTAATTCGGATCCTGAAAATCAGGATTATTTATAAAATCATAATCTGTCAATGTCAATAAAAAAGTTTTTAATAAACTCTTTTCTTGTGCATCCAACTGCACTCCTCCTTGAAATGCATATTCAATCAAAGGATCTATTGTTGAACTTGACTGAATTCCACTTGAGTAATGTTCAATCACTTGATCTAACGTTGTGAAACGCCCATCGTGCATGTAGGGTGCAGTTAATGCAATATTTCTCAAACTTGGGACTTTGAATTTTCCATTGTCATTTGCATTTCCTGTTATTGACCCTCGTCCAAAATCAATAAACGATAAATCTAATCCGTTGTTACTGAATTTTTTCACTTGCATCAAAGGACCATTGTGACAATGAAAACAATCTGCGCCATTCAAGCTTCTGAAAAGATCGTATCCAGCCCATTCTTCAGGAATAATAGATGTTAAGGTGGCCTGTTCACTTGAAGAGAGCGGTAAACTGTTTTCAAACTTATACATCACGTCATATCGAGAGGAACCAGAGATCATTGTTCTTAAAAATTGAGCAATCGACTTCGAAACTTTAATTGAATCAATCCCTTCTTCATTGAATGCATTGAAAAACATATTTCTGTAATTCATGTCTGCATTTAATTTTGCAACAGCATTTGGCCAAGACTGGTGCATTTCAATTGGGTTTGGAACGGGACCAAGAATCTGTTCTTCCAAAGTTTTTGCTCTGCCATCCCAAAAGAAGAAATTCTGCCAACCTAAATTGATTAAAGCCATTGAATTTCTGTTTCCAAGAATTCCATCTATTCCAAGGGAAAATTGGTTTGGATCAGTAAATGAATTTTCAGGAGCATGACAGGCAGCGCATGAAATCGTATTGTCTCCACTTAATTTTTTTTCGTAAAATAATTTTCTTCCTAATTCAACACCTTCAACCGTCATTGGATTGTCATCAGGTATAATCATATCTGGGAAATGAGAAGGAATTTCCAGCACATAAGGAGTCGGAACGTGACCAACCTTATCCTTTTTGCAGGACAGAAAAATTGCGACGCTGATAAAAATGAGTAAGAGATATTTCATCAATAAAAGCTTATTGCATCTTTAAAATTTTGAATAACTTTCAAACTTAGTGCTTCTTGACCAGCGGCTGAATGAGAAGAATATTCCGTTTTTAAATCAATTGTTTGAAGTCCATTTTGCAAGAATTTCTGCATGTCCAATTTTAATGGCAAGGAATATAAACCTGTTCCTGAAGCCGTCCACGTTATTGATGGGAACGAAATAGGTTGAATAAATGGATCAGTGCCAATATGGAAAATCACGAAATGATCAAAATTATCAATTCCGTCGGCCAACGTATCCACTTTCGCTTCCACTTTCATGAAAATATACCCAGGATTCCAATCCCAGTGCATGTCGTTTGCAATTGCAATATTCAATGGATTATCATTGGCAAATGCCGACGGATCTTCGTGGTTGTATAGTGGGTCAACGCCAACAAATCCATTGAGAGAAGTATAATCAGCTGGCTTTCCCGGTTTACTAAAAACCAATGTTCCGGTTTGTCGAAAATCATATAATGCAGCTTGACATAATTCATTTGAACCATTTTTCATGCTTGTAAAATAGCATTTTAGATCTGTAAATTGCACAAGATATCCTTCGGCAGTTGTAAATGTTTGATCCAACAAAAGTTCGTTTGTGCCAAAAGTTGGCTGCATCGTTACCTTCAAATAATCAACTACAGGAACAGGCTCAGTTACCTGATCATCTTTACAAGATGTTAGGATGGCAATAGCAAGTATGATATACAACGTTAATTTTGAATACATATCTAACAAATTTACAAAAACAGAACTTATTTTCCTTATTTTTAATGACTTTATAAAAATCCATTTCTTATTTAAAATCAATTCAATTAAGCTGCATGTCAACTATCGAAACTAAACCATTAAAAATATTAAATGCATCAGCCGGTAGTGGGAAAACGTACAATTTGGTCAAGGAGTATATTTGTTTGCTAATTACAGACGAGAAAGATTTCACGCGTTTTTCGAGAATCATAGCCATGACCTTTACCAACAAGGCTTCCATTGAAATGAAAACCAGAATTGTAAAAGCACTCGATGAATTAAGTTTCCCAGAAAAATATCTAGAAAAATCAACTGAATACGCTTCAAAAATTGCGCTTGAACTGAATATTACCGTTGAACAAGTTCACAATCGATCAAAAAAAGTATTGCAAAATATTTTACACCGTTACGAAGATTTCTTTGTTATGACGATAGATAAGTTCAATTTAAAATTGATTCGTTCTTTCAGTCGCGATTTGGATTTACCCAACGATTTTGAAGTAATTCTAAATGAAACAGAAGTAATCGAGCAAGTGGTAGATTTGTTGTTGAATCAATTAGGGAAAGAAAATTTAAAGGATTTAACAACCATCGTTTTTGAATATGCAAAAAACAACTTGGACGATGGCGAAAAGTGGAATTTCAGAAGCCAATTGGTTGATTTCGGAAAGATTTTATCGAAGGAAAAAGATCAAGCTACGATAGAGAAATTAATGCTCATGGATTTTTCCATTGAACGCAACAAAGAATTAAAAGCGAGTCTCAAAGTAATTTCCGACGACTTTATTTCCAATACAAAAAAGGTTTATGAACTATATGAATCACTTGCTTTAGATCCTAAAATGTTGCCAGGTGCGAGTAATACTTTCAATGCAATAGAAAAACTAAAAAGCACCAGTAGCTTTCCAGACAAATTATTCACTCCTTCTTTCATTGGTTATGCTTCAAATGAAGTTCCACCGAAGAAGATTTTTCCTTTAGAACTTCGGACGGCTTTATTGGATTTACAAAATCAGTTCGAAACGATTGCTCCCAACTATTTCGTTCAAAAGATCTTTTTGAAGAATTTTTATAACATGGCGATGCTCCAATACATGGCAAAAGCATTGGTGACAATCAAAAAGGACGAGCAGTTAATTCGTATTTCGGAGTTCAATAAATTGATTTCAGATTTGGTTCGAAATGAATTAGCACCTTTCATTTATGAACGACTTGGAATCCGTTTTCAAAATTTCTTGTTGGATGAATTTCAAGACACGTCGCGTTTGCAATGGTTAAACATGGTTCCATTAATTCGTGAATCATTATCCAATAAAAGTAAGAACCTAATTGTTGGTGATCCAAAACAATCTATTTACCGTTTTAAAAATGGTGTTGCTGAACAATTTGTTGCTTTGCCAGCAGTTTATAATCCTGAAGAACATCCAACAATTCAAGACCATTCGAACTATTTTGAATCCATGGGACATGTTGTTTCCTTGGAAGAAAATTACCGTTCCTCTTCAACCATTGTGGAATTCAACAATACGCTATTTCCGAAAATAAAGGAGATGCTTTCTGATGAAGCAAAAGACTTTTACAATTCAATTGTACAAAATCCCATCTCCAAATTGGAAGGTTTTGTTGATATTCTGTCTGTTCCTGTTGAAAAAGACAACGCAGATTTAGTTCCAGAAATCGTTGAGCGAATTGAACAATGTGTTGCCGATGGTTTCAAATTGGGTGACATTTGCATTTTAGCTGATTTAAATTTCAAAGCGAATCAGTGGGCTATTGATTTAACGAAAAGAGGTTATAAAATTGTTTCGGCAGAATCACTTCTTGTTCAAAATGAAATAAAGGTAAAACTGATAGTTTCTTATTTAAAACGACGGTTGAATCCTTCGAGCAACAGTGAGAAAAAACGATTTGCTGAACTCTTTTTCAGAATTTTGAAAATTGATTCTTTTGAGAATTACAGAAAGTACCTTGATACAGGGATTAATCCTGATGGCAAAAAATATACGTATTTCAAAGAAGACGAATTCATCAGAGACTATTTTGGAAATCGAACAACCTTCTTTTGCAAGTTTGAAAACCTGTATGATTTAATTCAGCAGTTCTATAGAATGATGAAATGGGATGAATTACAAAACCCCTATTTACACCATTTCGCAGATTTTTCGCATGAATTTGAATTATCAAAGGGTCCAGATATCAAATCTTTCTTGGCTTATTATGCAGCTCAAAAATCAAAGTTGGCGATTCAACTTCCAGAAAGTGATGATGCGATAAAAATCATGACGATTCACAAATCAAAAGGATTGGAATTTCCAGTTGTGATCTTACCCTTTGTTGATTTCTCTTTAGAAATCAAAGGAACCGGAAAATTTTTAATAGAAATTGATGATCTCATTGTTTACACAACACTTTCAAAAGAGAGTCCAATTGATGAAATTGTGAATTTTCAAAGCAAGGAAAAAGCTCAAATTCTGACAGATAAAGTGAACCAAGCTTATGTTGCTTTTACCCGTCCGATGGAACGCTTGTATATTATGAATTACCACAATTCAAAAGGATTTGGAAAAAAACTACATGAATGTTTCAGTGAATCACAAGGGATTACAATTCATGAAACAGGTGAGATAACCGCTCAATACGGATCGAAAACGCAACGGATCGTTCAGAAAGAAAAAGCAGCATCGTCTTTCTTTGAACCAAAAAGCATTACTGAAAATTTATGGTTTCCAGATATTTCGTTGCAAGATCAATCGAGTTTATTGGAAAACAATCTCTTGTCTAAAGAAAGACGTTTTGGAAATCAATTTCACGTTGCGATGTCATTGATCAATGATAAAACAGCAATTAAAACCATTATTGCTCAACTGGAACAAAGTGGAGAAATTGAGTTAGATTTTGTTCAACCCATTTCACAGAAAATTGAATCTATTTTTAATCGGACTGATTTTGATCAATTGTTCACCGATGCATTCGAAGTATTGAATGAGCAATCCATTATTTTGGATGAAAAAACGACCAAGCGTCCAGATAAAATCATCCTAAAAAAGAACGAAACAATTATTCTGGATTACAAAACTGGAATTCCTTCTGCAAAAGATGAAAAGCAAATTAGTGAATATGTCGCAACACTTCAAAAAATGGAGTATCCAAATGTGAAAGGCTATTTGTTTTATACGGCGCTGAATGAATTGAAGGTGGTTAATTAAATTTTCACCTTTTCAAAAACGCCATCAACCAAAGCGTCTTCTACCAATTCTGGAACAGTAATTTTAAGATTTGGTTCCATTTCCATGGCGCGTTTGATTGCGAAAATTGCTCCTTCATTTCGGGCCCAACTTCTTCGAGAGATTCCGTTGTTTACATCCCAATGAAGCATCATTTTCAAGCGGCGATCTGCTTCTTTGGTTCCGTCCAACAACATTCCAAAACCACCATTGATCACTTCTCCCCAACCTACGCCACCACCATTGTGTATGGAAACCCATGTTGCACCTCTGAAACTATCGCCAATTACGTTTTGAATCGCCATATCTGCAGTGAACCTTGAACCATCGTAAATGTTAGACGTTTCACGGTACGGTGAATCCGTTCCAGAAACATCGTGGTGATCTCGTCCTAAAACTATTGGTCCAATTTCGCCTTTTTCAATTGCTTTGTTAAAAGCTTCTGCAATCAACATTCTTCCTTCCGCATCCGCGTATAAAATACGTGCTTGCGAACCAACAACTAATTTATTTTCTTGAGCACCTTTGATCCATTGAATGTTATCAGCCATTTGTTGCTGAATTTCTTCAGGACTGCGCTTTTTCATTTCTTCTAAAACAGCACACGCTATTTCATCCGTTTTCGCCAAATCTTCTGGCTTTCCAGATGCACATACCCAACGGAAAGGTCCAAATCCATAATCAAAGCACATTGGTCCGAGAATGTCTTGTACATAAGAAGGATATTTAAAATCAATTCCATTTGCTGCCATAACATCTGCTCCAGCGCGCGATGCTTCTAATAAAAACGCATTTCCGTAATCGAAGAAATAGGTTCCTTTAGCCGTATGTTTGTTCACCGCAGCGGCATGTAAACGCAATGTTGCTTGAACTTTTTCTTTGAATAGCTCAGGATTGTTTGCCATCATGTCATTTGCTTCTTCAAAAGAAATTCCAACAGGATAGTAACCACCAGCCCAAGGATTGTGAAGCGATGTTTGATCTGATCCTAAGTCAACAAAAATATTTTCTTTGTCGAATTTCTCCCAAACATCTACGATATTTCCAATAAAAGCAATTGAAACAACTTCTTGTTTTTCCTTTGCAACACGAACGCGATCGCACAATTCATCCAAGTCATCAATCAACACATCCACCCAGCCTTGAGAATAGCGTGTATTTGCAGCTTTTGGATTTACTTCAGCAGTGACAGAAATACAACCTGCAATGTTTCCAGCTTTTGGCTGCGCTCCAGACATTCCACCTAAACCTGCAGTCAAAAATAATTTTCCTTTGATCGTTTCATTTACCTTCGAAATTTTTCGAGCAGCATTTAAAACAGTAATCGTTGTGCCGTGAACAATTCCTTGTGGACCAATATACATGAAAGATCCTGCTGTCATTTGTCCGTATTGTGTAACACCCAGCGCATTGAATTTTTCCCAATCATCTGGTTTAGAATAATTCGGAATCATCATTCCATTTGTTACAACAACTCTTGGTGCTTCTTTGTGTGATGGGAATAAACCCATTGGATGACCAGAATACATCGCCAAGGTTTGTTCGTCGGTCATTTCAGCCAAATATTTCATTGTCAAACGGTACTGAATCCAATTCTGGAAAACAGCTCCATTTCCACCATACGTAATTAATTCATGTGGATGTTGCGCAACTGCATAATCCAAATTATTTTGAATCATCAACATAATAGCTTTGGCCTGTTCTGATTTCCCAGGATACTCGTTAATTGGTCGAGCAAACATAACATAATCAGGACGATAACGCAACATATAAATACGTCCGTATGTTTCTAATTCATTTAAAAAATCTTCGATTAATTCAGCATGTTGCTCTTTCGGGAAATAACGAAGAGTATTTCTTAAAGCCAATTTTTTCTCGTCTGCACTTAGAATCGCTTTACGCTTTGGTGCGTGATTGATTGAAAGTTCGTATTCTTTTTTTGCTGGAATAGAGCTAGGAATTCCTTGTAAAATATCTTGATGAAAAGCTTCGATTGACATGCGTTAATTTTTTTGTAAAGTTAATACATTCTACAAAAACTACAGACACCAATTTTACTTTAAGACATTCACATATCCATTATAAGTGAACATGTCATCGCTATAAATGTCTTTCCCTTTTATAGTCCATGTATATGTTCCATCCTGAACAATTTCACCCTTATAAGTTCCGTCCCATGATTCATCTGGATTTCTCGATTCCCAAACAACTTGTCCCCAACGGTTATAAACCAATAATTCGAAATTATATATATCCATTCCTTCCATATGAATTTCCCATTGGCTATTAAATTCATCTGTATTTGGCGTGAACGTATTTGGAACGTATAGAATAATTTCTGGAAGAACTAAAACTAGATGTGTTGTTGTGTCAATACAACCATATTCAGAAGTAGCAATCAATAACACTTCATAATTCCCAACTTCTCCATCAGGAAAAGATGTTTGAACGTGTTGAGATTGAGAATAAGATGGATTTCCTTCTGTAATAAACCATTCATAACTTACTCCGTTGGATGAGTAATTTGTTAATTGAACCGTTGGGTTAAACATCTTAACTGGATTTGGATTATAACCAAATTCTGCAACAGGCATTGGGTAAACTGTCAGGAAATTAGTAAACATTGCAGAATCAACACATCCTTGCGGTGTAGTAACGGTTAATTGGATACTATAAATTCCAGCGGATAATGCGTCAAGTTGAATAGATTCTTGATCAATGAATTGTTCACCGTTGGATACTTGCCATTCTAAATGCTCAACGTAATTTGGGTCAGTGTTATTGAAAACCGTAAAGTTTGCTGGTTCACAAACTGCCATATCAACAGTACTTATTAAAGGAATTGGTAATGGAAGCAATGTAATAGCTGAAGACAAGACCAAGGGTGTTGATTCACAACCATCGGTAACCGTAACTATATAAGTGGTTGTTGAAGTTGGTGATAAAGTATGACTTGACGTTAATCCTGAATTTGTTTGACCAGAAGACCAATTGAAATTATATGGTCCATTATTACCACCTGATGCAGATACATTGATTATTGAAGAAAAACCTGGACAAACTGAAGAGTTAGGTGAAATCAACCCACTTATTCCAGGCAATACAGAAATACTTATTGTATCTGGCAATGATAAACATCCAAATTCATTTTCTGCGTATACGATGTATTGTGAATTAATTGTCGGACTTACAGTTTGACCATTTGCTTGATTCGATGTGAAATCCCAATGGTATAAAAATGTATTCCCACCAATTGTTGAAGCCAATAAATTGGCAATTCCATTTTCACAGATTATTGAATCATTTGAAACACTCAGTTGAAGTGGAACAGGATTTACGATGGTAACTGAAGAACAAACAGAACACCCAAGATAATCTCTAGAACACACTGAATAATTTCCAGCAGTTAAACCAGTAAGTGCGGCATTTGATCCCCATGTAATTCCATTATCATAACTAAATTGCGTTGCTGAGGGATTGACAATAGTAATTTGACCATCTGCAAGACCAAAACACGATGGTGAGTTTGTGTTAACGGATTGTTGTTGTTGAACAACAAGTACTTTTACTGTATCTCGATTTATTCCACATACAGAATTCGTTTCGCGCAAAACAAATTGGTACAACCCTGGTTGATTAACTGTAACCGTTGGATTCAGATTACTGAAATTAGGAGAAAAAGAAACAATAGGAACAGGTAAAATTCCAGCAGTCAAAGTTTGCCATGACATTGAATTTGCGACACTCGTTTGCGTACCTGCCAAGTAAATTGGATTCCCTAAGCACACTGTGTCATCGATACCAGCGTTTGGTGTTGGTGGGGCAAATGCATTAATTGTAATATTTGAAACAGATGTCGACGGGCAAAAAGGATTAGTAGAATTTGTTGTCATTGTATAAACATGTGCTCCTTGGGTTGTAGGATTTGCAATAACTACGGCACCTGATGTTGCACTTAAATCTGGGTTAGGAGTCCATGAATATACTCCATTTCCACCGCTAGCGTTTAGTGTCACAGGATTACCCAAACAAACATTTGTAGCAGAAGTTGTTATTTGACCTGAAACCTGAATACCAGAATTTACACCAATGACATAATTACAGACATCCCCTGCAAATCCATCTATCATCATATAATAAGTATTCCCAGGAATTAAACCTGTTGCTGTAACCCCTTGAGCTACCGCTGAAGGCGCTAAAGGCGACACACAAGTGTATGCTGTGACTGGACCTCCACAACCTGTGGTAGAAAAAATTAAAACTTGAATTCCAAGATTTGAAGCAGAACTTGTCACCCAAACATTCAATGAAACAGTAGAAGCATTTGCAACAAATTGAATGTAAGAATCATTTTCAATAGAACCACAAAACGCAGTGTTTAATGAAGGCCAGCCATCTGGTGTATATGCAGCAGAAGTGCTGCCGCAATAACCGTTGACATCACAAATTAAAGCAGCATCAGCACAGGTATTTCCTGCTGGAGTAGATACTGCACAATTTGGCATAACTGGTTGAGGAGAAATACAAATCGTAAAGGTAGGTGTTGTTGGAATCGTTGCAGCAAAATGATACACACGAATCCAATATGTAACACCAACCAATAATGTATTTAAAACCGCTGTTTCATTTACACTAGTGCTACTATTTGCGCATGTAAGAGATGAAAGCGAAGAACAGCCAGCCGAAAAAACTTGAATTACAGGATTAAATCCTGCAGAACCACTAACTTGAACTCCAAGACTAGTTTGCGTTGCAACAAATGAGTACCAAACATCATCGTCAGCAGTTCCTGCGCATCCCGCTAAAGACTGCGTTGCATTTGCTACAGTTCCAGTTACAGGAATACAACTTGCATTTGGTGTCAATAAGGTAGCACCAAAACAATTGTCATTCGCCGGTTGAGCGAACACACTATTAATTGAAAGAAACGAAGCAATAAAAATTATTGCGCTTAAAAAATTAAAATTTTGAAACATTTTACAGTATTAGATTAATCATTTCCAGTGAATAGTGGTTATGATTATCTTAAAACGTTCACATGTCCGTTGTATACATATTTTGCATCATTAACAAGATCTTTCGTTCTTATAATCCATGTATATGTTCCATTTTCCACGTACTTTCCGCCATAAGTTCCATCCCATTTTGCCGTTGGATCATGAGATTCCCAAATTATTTGTCCCCATCGATTGTAGAGCAACAACTCAAAATCATAAACATCTATACCTTCAATATAAATGCCCCATGATTGATTGAATTCATCATTATCAGGAGTAAAAGTATTAGGAACATATATTATTATTTCTGGCAGAACTATAACAATTTGCTCAGTTGTGTCGATGCAACCAAATTCTGAAGTTGCAATTAACATAACGTTATATTGACCTTCAATACCATCCGGAAATAATGTTTTCACATGCGTTAATTCTGAATAAGATGGGTTTCCAGACTCTATAAACCAATTATACGTTACGGCATTTGAAGAATAATTTGTCAATTGCACCTCTGGATTAAACATAAACACAGGGTTTGGACTGTGATTGAAATTTGCAATTGGTTTAGGGTAAACGGTCAAATAATTATAAAAAGTAGTCGAATCAACGCATCCTTGAGGAGATGTTATAACTAATTGCACATCATATAAATTAGACATCATGTCTTCAGGTCGAATTGTATCAACATTTTGAAATACTTGACCGTCTGATATCTGCCAATAAACTAAGTCCACCATTGTTGGATCTGTTTCATTAACGATTACAAAATTTGCTGGTTCGCATTCCTTGTCATTATCCACAGAGATTAATGGAACTGGTAAAGGCGCTAAAATCACATTTGTAGTTAAAACTAGTGGCGTAGATTCACATCCATCATTCACTGTAACAGTGTAATGAGTTGTTATTGGCGGGTTTGCAGTTATTGAATCTATTGACCCATTACCAATTTCACCTGAACTCCAAGTAAATGTGTAGGGTACCCCAATTCCTCCTGTTGCAGTTGCAGTTAAAGTAGTTGGGTAACCAGGACAAATTGTAACATCTGGTGTAAGTGTACCTGTCAAAGCACTTCTTATCGTAACATTAATTGTTTCTGTAGCGGAAATACAACCATTTTGATTTTCTGCAAAAACAGAATATATTGTATTTACTATAGGACTTTCAGGTTGTGAAGCAGCTGTATTTGTAGTCTGATCCCAATGAAATAAGTAAGACGTTCCTCCAGTAGCAGAAGCCAATAAAGCAGCTGTTCCATTTTGGCAAATCAATGTGTCATTTGAAACAGAAATAGTTACCAAAGCGGGATTAGTCACTGTGACATTTGAACAAGTCTGACAACCCATTGCATTCCTTGAACAAACTGAAAACGTTCCAGCATTAAAAACAACTGCAAATGAATCAATCTGCCATGTAACTCCATTGTCAAAACTATATTCGTCAGCAAATGGACTTGAAATATGTATTTCACCATCAGCAAAACCGAAACAACTTGGGCTAACCGAACTTGTTGTCTGGGAAATTTGTGAAACAAGAACACGAACAGTATCTCTTCCGTACCCGCAAGTAACATTATTTTCACGCAAAATAAACTGATATAACCCAACTTGATTTACGGTTACTGTTGGTGTCAATGAGCTAAAATTGGGTGAAAAAGAAACTGTTGGAGTTGGCACAATCCCAGAGGTTAATGTTTGCCATGAAGGTGAATTTGTTGCCGAACTTATTGTCCCATTCAAATAAATAGGTTGTCCTAAACAAACGGTATCATCTATTCCAGCATTTGGAACTGGAGGAGGAACAACTGTAATTGTAAAAACAGCTGTATCAATAAATTGAGAAGAAGTTGAACTAGCAGGCTGAAAAACTTGAACTTGATAAGTAGTTGTAACGGCAGGAGTAACAATAACATTTGATCCACTCGATGTATTTGAGACACCATTCGTAACTAACCATGTAAATTGTGGCGATGCCAAACCTGGTGTTGCAATATTTACTGTTGCAGATGCGCCTTGACATATTGATTGATCTGGCGCTGAGACACTGCATGAAACACCTGCTGTTCCAAAGAAGTTCAAATTAACATTTTGACTTGTTCCACTGTAATTTGAAAGACACAATAAATACTGTTGACCAGCAATTACGCTTAATGGAGCTTCATAACTTGAAGGCGAACCTAATGGAGGCAATTGTCCAGCAGGAGCCATACCTGTATTTCCATTACACGATCCATTCCAATTACACGCCACCGGGGGCAATGTGTTTCCTGTTATTCCTGCGCACGTAACACCTGAATTAACATACGGCCACATTATCCAATCAAAACATCCTCCATTTGGACCAATTATAGACCATGCCAATGTTCCAGATGTAGTAACAGAAATTGTAATAAAGGTGGAACTTGTTTCTCCACTCAAAAGACATCCTGAATTACCAGAAGAACCAGGATTGGTAGAAGGATTTGAAATACTACCAGAAGTGAAATCTACAATGTTAGTCGCCGGATTATTAGGTGCAATCCCAAAGGATGGGGTTGTACAGCCAGGAACAGCATCTACACAATCATTTGGCTGAGCCAAACAATAGCAGCTTGTAAATAAAAAAAGAATATTTATAAATCTCATTTGCTTATTTTTCACACCCGTCAAAAGGAAATGGTTTTACGACATCAATTCCTTGACGACCTATTTGTATACATCTAACTTTATCAGAATATTGATTAAACCAAGAGATAAAATTTTCTTCAGATAATTCATCTAAATTTTGGGTCAAAATAAAAGATCTTTGCGTATTGTAATCTAAACGAATGACTTTAATATAAGGATTAGAGCGCATTTCGGTCTCTAGAACACGCATTTCTTCAGGACTATCAACTTCAATCATCGATTGAGCAAATAATACAATTTCAGTATTGGATGTTTGAGAAAATGTATTTGTCGTGATAAACAGCAAAAAAATTCCAACTAAAAAATTTTTCATAAATATAGATTTATTTGAAGACGTAAATAATAAGCGAAAAGTTGCCCTATTATTTCGACAAAGTTAATTTTATAAAAACAAAAAACACAGAATTGTGAAAACAACAACTTAAATGTTAAGTATTTAACCGATTAAGTCAGATGTTATAAAAACTTGAAATTTTTACCTAGATAAACGGCAGCGTCTCCTAATTCTTCTTCGATTCTTAATAATTGGTTGTATTTTGCCATTCGATCACTTCGAGAAGCAGAACCAGTTTTAATTTGTCCTGTATTCAATGCTACAGCCAAATCAGCGATGATGCTATCCTCTGTTTCTCCACTTCTATGACTCATTACCGACGAATAACCATTTTTTGTTGCCAATTGAACAGCTTCAATTGTTTCTGTCAAGGTACCAATTTGGTTCACTTTAACCAATATTGAATTCGCTATTCCTTCATTAATCCCTTTTGTAAGTCTTTTAGTATTTGTAACAAAAAGATCATCTCCAACTAATTGTACTTTATCTCCTAATTCTTGTGTAGCCAATTTCCACCCTTCCCAATCATCTTCAGCTAAACCATCTTCTATTGAAACAATCGGATATTTAGAGCACCAGTTTTTCCAGAAAGCGACCATTTCAACGGATGTCATTTCTTCCCCTGTAGATTCAAAAATATATCTCTTTTTGTCAGCGTTATAAAATTCAGATGAAGCTGCATCTAAGGCAATATAAACATCTTCTCCAGCAACGAAACCTGCCTTTTGAATTGCTTCCATTACATATTGCAGCGCCTCTTCATTTGATCCTAAATTAGGGGCAAAACCTCCTTCATCACCGACATTAGTCGACATTCCTTTTTCTTTTAACACACTTTTTAAGTGGTGAAAAATTTCAGTTCCCCATCTCAATCCTTCTGAAAAAGAAGAAGCACCAAATGGCATTACCATAAATTCTTGAATATCAATCAAATTATCGGCATGTGATCCGCCATTCAAAATGTTCATCATAGGAACAGGCATCGTAACAGCACCAACTCCACCAATATATCGATACAAACTCAACCCTGATTCTTGAGCAGCAGCTTTCGCAACAGCCAAAGAAACACCAAGAATAGCATTTGCTCCTAACTTCGATTTATTCTCTGTATTATCCAAACGAATCATTAAAGTATCAATTCCTTTTTGATCAAAAATGTCCATTCCTTGAATTGCATCATTAATTAATGTGTTCACATTTGAGACTGCCTTTAAAACACCTTTCCCTAGATAGATATTTTTATCACCATCTCTCAACTCAACAGCTTCATGAATTCCGGTTGAGGCCCCAGAAGGAACAGCAGCTCTGCCAACAATTCCATTTGCTGTAATTACATCTACTTCAATAGTTGGATTTCCTCGAGAATCTAATATTTGTCTTCCAATGACTTTAGCTATATAACTCATTATTTGGATTGTTTCATATTGTGAATAAACTGGTCAAAAAGGTAACGTGAATCATGCGGTCCTGCCGATGCTTCTGGATGAAATTGAACAGAAAATATTGGTTTTCCAACAATTTCTATTCCTGCAATGGTATCATCATTTAAATGCTTGTGCGTGACAGTAATTTTATCATTTCCCGATAAACTATCTTTCGAAATTACAAAACCATGATTTTGAGAAGTAATTTCTCCTTTTCCAGTTTTAAGATTTATAACAGGGTGATTAATTCCTCTGTGTCCATTAAACATTTTCTCTGTTTTTAACCCTTGGCTCAATCCTAAAATTTGATGTCCTAGACAAATTCCAAATACTGGCTTATTTGAATTTACAACTTCTTTTACCAATTCTATTGACTCTGGCATGGCAGAAGGATCTCCGGGACCATTAGACAGCATATATCCATCAGGATTGAATTTGTCCATTTCCGTTTTGGATGTATTCAAAGGAAAAACTTTTACATGACAACCTCTATCGGTCAAACATTTAATTATATTTTTCTTTACTCCAAAATCTATCAAAGCGACTTTATATTCTGATAATTCAGGTAAAACTTCGTATTCAACTTTTGTTGCAACTTGTGACGACAATTCTAAACCATCCATTGAAGGAGTTTTATCCAAAATAGATTTCAGCTCTGCAATAGTTAAATTTTCTGAAGAAATTACTGCGTTCATCGCTCCTTTACTTCTTATATGCCGAACCAAAGCACGTGTATCAATATCTGAAATACCAACAGTATGACTTTCAATCATGTAGTCTTCTAACGAACCGTTTGCAGATTCTCTCGAATATATTTCAGAGAATTTTTTTGTGACAAGTCCTGCAATTTTAATGGATTCTGATTCAATTTCTTCATTATGCACACCATAATTACCTATATGTGCGGTTGTCATAATTAGAATTTGGCCAAGATAAGAAGGATCCGTAAATACTTCTTGATAACCTGTCATTCCTGTATTGAATGCAATTTCACCAGTTGTGGTGCCAATTTTACCAATTCCAACACCTTGAAAAACTGTTCCGTCGGCTAAAACTAAAACAGCAGGTCTTCTTTCTTCCATTTAAAATATTTTGTGCAAAGTTAGGGTTTCATCTTCAAATTTGGAAACTGTTTGACATAAAAAAAGGGTAATGTTACCATTACCCTTAATATATTTGAATAGAAATGAATTATTTCTCTTCTGTACTTTCTTCTGAAGTCGTTTCCTCAGTCGCTTCTGGAGCAGATTCTTCAGCAGGAGCTGCAGCTTCTTCAACAGTTTCAACTTCAGCAACAGGCTCTTCTGATACTGCCTCAGCAGTAGGTTTAGCATCAGATTCAACAACAGTTGTTGCCTCATCACCTTTAGAACCAGCTCTTCTTGAACGTCTTGTTGTCTTTTTCGCTTTTTCGTTTGTGTAGATATCATTGAAATCAACCAATTCAATAATACACATTTCAGCGTTATCACCTAAACGATATCCCGTACGAATTATACGTGTATATCCTCCTGGTCTGTCTGCAATTTTTGGAGCAACATCTCTGAATAATTCAGAAACTATCTCTTTGCTTTGCAAGTAACCAAAAACAGTTCTTCTTGAATGTGTTGAATCTGTTTTTGATTTAGTCAACAAAGGCTCTACATATCCTCTTAAAGCTTTCGCTTTTGCAACAGTTGTATTAATACGCTTGTGCTGAATAAGAGAACAAGCCATATTAGATAACATTGCTTTTCTATGAGAAGCTGTTCTACCTAAATTATTTACTTTATTACCGTGTCTCATTTTTTTAAATTTCGTAAGTAACGGTTAACTGAGTCTTTCCCAAGGTATCGCCTAAAGCTCAGCCACCTATTACGCCATTATTAATTAATTGCGATTCCTAATCTTTATCTAATTTATACTTAGATACATTCATTCCGAAAGTAAGACCTTTGTTATCAACTAAGTCTTCAAGTTCAGTAAGAGATTTCTTACCAAAATTACGGAATTTCAAAAGGTCATTTTTGTTGTAAGAAACTAAATCACCCAATGTTTCAACATCTGCAGCTTTCAAACAATTTAGAGCTCTTACAGATAAATCCATATCAACTAATTTTGTTTTAAGCAATTGACGCATGTGTAAAGAAGTTTCATCAAACTCTTCAGTTTCTGCTTTCACTTCACTATCCAACGTAATTCTCTCATCTGAGAACAACATAAAATGGTGAATTAAAATCTTAGCTGCTTCCTTTAACGCTTCTTTTGGATGAACTGAACCATCTGTAGTAATATCAAAAACTAATTTTTCATAATCCGTTTTTTGCTCAACACGGAAATTTTCAACCGTATATTTTACATTTTTTATAGGAGTATAAATTGAGTCAATGAAAATAGTACCAAAAGGAACTCCACTGATTTTATTTTCTTCAGCTGGAACATATCCGCGACCTTTCGTGATAGTCAATTCAATTTCCAACTTAACTGAAGGCTCCATATTACAGATAACCAAATCAGAATTTAAAACTTGAAAAGCAGAAGTGAATTTACCTAAATCACCTGCTGTAAGTTTATCTTGTCCAGAAACCGAAATAACAACAGTTTCAGAATCTGTTCCATCAATTTGTTGTTTGAAACGAACTTGTTTCAAATTCAATATTATTTCAGTAACGTCTTCTACAACACCTTTAAGTGTAGAGAATTCATGATCTGCACCATCAATACGAATAGACGAAATTGCAAATCCTTCTAAAGAAGAAAGCAAAATACGACGTAATGAATTACCTACAGTAATACCATAACCCGGTTCAAGAGGACGAAATTCAAATTGTCCTTGATGTTCATCGGACTGAATCATGATAACCTTGTCAGGCTTTTGGAAGTCTAGAATAGCCATATTAATACTTTATTTATTATTTAGAATATAATTCGACAATTAGTTGTTCTTTGATGTTTTCAGGAATCATGTCACGTGCAGGAATTCCTAACACTTTACCAGACATATCTGAATTATTCCAATCCAACCAGTCATATTTTTTATTACTAGATGACAAAGAAGCTGTGATAGCTTCTAAAGACTTCGATTTCTCACGAACTCCAACTACATCACCAACTTTCAATGTATATGAAGGTATGTTAACTAATTCTCCATTCACAGTAATGTGTCTGTGAGAAACTAATTGACGTGCTCCACGACGACTAGGAGAAACACCTAATCGATAAACTGTATTATCTAAACGTGACTCACAAAGTTGCAACAAGATTTCTCCTGTAATTCCTTTCATTCTTTGAGCACGCTCAAACATGTTAGAGAATTGACGCTCTAATATACCATACGTATATTTAGCTTTTTGCTTTTCAGTTAACTGAATAG
This sequence comes from Chitinophaga pinensis, assembly GCA_945902745.1. GTDB lineage: Bacteria > Bacteroidota > Bacteroidia > Flavobacteriales_D > Crocinitomicaceae > M0103. The sequence goes on from CAMDNE010000027.1 coordinate 27,579, forward strand.
AGTACTCTGACTGCTTACCGCCACGTCTTTTAGAAGGACCATGTTGTCCTGGACCGTAAGCTCTTCTTTCTAGCGACTTGTCTGGGCCAAAGATTGGATCTCTGAAACGACGCGCGATTTTGGATTTTGGACCTGTATATCTTGCCATTTTTATAAATTTAAAAGTACGATTATGAATTAAGGCTTTCCTTCGATAATCTTAGTGCACTTTAGTTAATTAATATTAAACTCTACGTCTTTTTGGAGGACGACATCCATTATGAGGTAGTGGAGTTACATCCACTATTTCAGTTACTTCGATTCCAGCATTATGCAATGATCTGATAGCAGACTCACGTCCCCCACCTGGTCCTTTAACATATACTTTTACCTTACGTAATCCGAAGTCATGGGCTTCTTTAGCACAATTCTCAGCTGCCATTTGTGCAGCATAAGGAGTGTTCTTTTTAGAACCTCTAAAACCCATTTTTCCCGCTGATGACCATGAAATTACTTGGCCAGCATTGTTAGTCAAAGAAATTATTACGTTGTTGAAGGTAGCTTGAATATGCGCTTCACCCATCGCATCAACTTTGACGATCTTCTTCTTTTTTTGATTAGACTTTGCCATCTTTTATTTACTTATTATTTAGTCGCTTTCTTCTTGTTAGCAACTGTTTTTCTTCTACCTTTTCTTGTACGAGCATTATTCTTTGTACGTTGACCTCTCAAAGGTAAACCTGAACGATGACGAATTCCTCTTTGACAACCGATATCCATTAAACGTTTGATGTTTAATTGAATTTCAGAACGCAACTGACCTTCAGTTTTCACTTCATTGATCGCGTTACGAATAGCTGCCAATTGATCATCATTCCATTCCTGAACTTTGATGTTTTCGTCAATTCCGTTATCCTTCAAAATTTTACTTGAAGTGCTCTTTCCAATTCCGAAGATGTAAGTCAAACCGATTACACCTCTCTTGTTTTTTGGTAAATCTATACCTGCAATACGTGCCATACTTTTTTATATTACCCTTGTCTTTGTTTAAGTTTAGGATTCTTTTTATTAATCACATAAACTACTCCATTTCTCTTAACGATTTTGCAATCTGCAGTTCGTTTTTTAACTGATGCTCTAACTTTCATCTTTTCTTTATTTAAACCAATGCTTATTTATATCTGAAAGATATTCTACCTTTTGATAAATCATAAGGAGACATTTCAACTTTCACTCTATCTCCAGGAAGAATTTTAATGTAGAACATTCTCATTTTCCCTGAAATATGAGCTGTTATAATATGACCATTTTCTAACTCCACTCGAAACATTGCATTCGATAGGGCTTCGATGATCACACCGTCTTGCTCAATTGATGTTTGCTTTGCCATTTTTAAAATCCAGATAATTCGCCTTGTGTTCTTCTACCTTTAATTCGAGTTCCTTCCATCAAACCATCCATATGACGATTTAATAAATAAGATTCGATTTGTTGTAAGGTATCCAAAACAACTCCGACCATAATTAATATAGATGTTCCTCCAAAGAACATAGCAAAAGCGTCATTTACTCCAGCTAATTTTGCAATTGAAGGTAAAATAGCAATAACTGCTAAGAACATAGATCCTGGTAACGTAATTCTTGAAACCAATGTATCAATGTATTCTGCTGTCTCTTCTCCTGGTCTAACGCCTGGGATAAAACCACCTGATCGTTTCAAATCATCAGCAATTTTTCTAGGGTTAATCATGATAGCTGTATAGAAATAAGTGAAAACAATTATTAAAAGTGCTAAAAGCAAATTATAACTTACGCCATAAATATCTCCTAACGTTCTTTGAATAAAATTTCCACCTTCTGCAGCACCACTAGCAAAAATCATTACCGGAATTGTCATAATTGCTTGAGCAAAAATGATAGGCATTACACCACTTGCATTCACCTTAATTGGCAAATAACTTCTAGCGCCAGCCTCATCAACTGCTCTTGCACCTACAACCCTTTTGGCAGTATTTAGTGGGATTTTACGAACACCTTGTACAATTAATATTGTTCCAAGAATCACAATCATAAATGCTACGATTTCTAAGACAATTTTAATCAAGTTACCAGATCCAACAGCAAAACCGAACTCTGCAGTGAATGCTTCAGGTAAACGAGCAAGAATTCCAACAGTTATCAATAATGAAATACCATTACCAATACCTTTATCAGTTATTCTTTCTCCTAACCAAACAGCAAACATAGAACCTGCAATTAATACAAGTATTGTCTGTGTCCACCAGAATGTTGAAGCATCTACAGGCATTGCACCTTTAGATTGCACATATAATGTCAAATAACTCGGCGCTTGTAAAGCACAAATTATAATTGTCAAAATACGTGTGTAATTATTGATTCGTTTTCTTCCCGACTCACCTTCATTCTGCATTTTTTGAACAGCAGGAACTGCCATACCTAATAATTGCATAATGATCGATGCACTAATGTATGGCATAATTCCAAGAGCCATGACAGAAGCATTGGTAAAACCTCCTCCTGAAAAAAGAGAAAGTAATGTTTCCAACGCATTTTGCCCGCCACTTGCTTGCGCATTCATTAATGCCGTGTAATTAACACCCGGTAATACGACGAATGATCCTACTCGGTAAACCAAAATTAATCCAAGAGTCAATAAGATTCTCTTTCTTAATTCTTCTACTTTCCAGATATTTTTAATACTTTGTATAAATCGTTTCATTTAAAAAAATGTTGGCGAAGTTAATTAGATTTCTGAACAATTCCCACCTTGACCTTCAATTAAAGCTTTCGCTGAACTTGAAAATTTGTGAGCAATCACATTAACCTTACCTTTCAATTCTCCTCTTCCTAAAACTTTTACTAGCTCATTTCTTGAAACTAGGCCGTTTTCACGTAAAATTTCAGGTGTAATTTCTGAAACATTTTTACGATCAATTAGAGATTGAATAATATCTAAATTAATTGCTTTATACTCAACACGGTTAATATTTTTGAAACCGAATTTAGGTACTCTTCTTTGTAAAGGCATTTGCCCTCCTTCGAAACCAATCTTAGATTTGTATCCAGATCTTGATTTCGCTCCTTTATGTCCACGGGTAGAAGTTCCACCATGACCAGATCCCTGACCACGTGCAATTCTTTTGTCTTTTTTAACAGACCCAGCTGCTGGAGTTAAATTATGTAAATTCATTGTAAATCGTTTTATAAGGATTACTCCACAACCTTGATAAGGTGTGATATTTTCTTAACCATTCCTAGAATCTGTGGAGTTGCTTCTTTTTCAAGAATTTGATTCAACTTTCTAAATCCTAGCGCCTTTAACGTAGCCTTTTGATCAGCGGGACGTCTAATAGCGCTTCTTACTTGCTGTATTTTAATTATAGCCATCTGATTTTCTATTAACCGTTAAACACTTTATCCAATGTAATCCCACGTTGTTTTGCAACAGCAACTGCATCTCTCATTTTAGAAAGAGCATCAATTGTCGCTTTAACTACGTTATGTGGATTTGAAGATCCTTGTGATTTTGCCAAAACATTATGAATACCAACGCTTTCTAATACTGCACGCATTGCACCACCTGCAATTACACCTGTACCGACTGATGCTGGTTTCAATAAAATTTCAGCTCCACCAAATTTACCTTTTTGAGAATGAGGAACAGTACCATGTAAAATTGGAACTTTGATCAAATTTTTCTTTGCATCATCAATTCCTTTTGTAATAGCCTCTGTTACTTCTTTTGCTTTTCCTAAACCATGACCAACGATTCCATTTTCATTTCCAACTACAACAATTGCAGAGAAACTAAATGTACGTCCACCTTTTGTTACTTTCGTAACACGGTTAACAGAAACGAGTTTATCTTTTAACTCTATATCTGAGGGTTTTACCCTGTTTAATACCTGTGCTGCCATTTTTTAAAATTTTAAACCGCCTTCTCTTGCTGAGTCAGCTAATGATTTAACTCTACCGTGGTATAGATAACCATTGCGATCAAACACAACGCTTTCGATTCCGGCTTTTAATGCTTTTTCTGCAACCTCTTTTCCAATAACTGCAGCTTGTTCAGATTTACTCTTACTTTCTACTGCTTTATTTTTAAATGACGATGCTGATGCCAATGTTACTCCGTTAATATCGTCAATCAACTGTGCGTAGATTTGTTTATTACTTCGGAATACAGAAAGACGTGGCACCTTAGAAGTACCAGAAACTCTCTTTCTGATTCTTCTTTTTATCTTCGCTCTTCTGTTTATTTTACTGAATGCCATAACTTTAACTATTATTTTTTACCTGCAGATTTACCAGCTTTTCTTCTAACTTCTTCACCTAGGAAACGAATTCCTTTACCTTTGTACGGTTCAGGTTTACGTAAGGAACGAATTTTGGCAGCTACTTGACCTATAAGTTGTTTGTCAAAAGATTCTAACGTAACAACTGGTGCTTTACCCTTTTGGGTATCTGCAGATACTTTTATTTCTTTAGGAAATTCTAAAACAATTGCGTGAGAATATCCTAACATTAACTCCAACTGTTGACCAGTTGCAGTTGCACGATATCCAACTCCAATTACTTCTAATTCCTTTTTAAACCCTTCCATAACACCAATACACATATTATTCACTAATGAACGGTATAAACCATGCTTAGCTCTGTGATTTGGTGCGTCTGATTCGCGGCTGAAAGTTATTACATTGCCCTCAATGTTCACTGTTACACAAGAATCTATTTCTTGAAACAATTCACCTTTAGGACCCTTAACAGAAACTACATTTCCGTTTAACTTTACGTCTACTCCACTCGGGATGTTAACTGGGGATTTACCTATCCTTGACATTTCTAACTATTCTTAAAATTAATATACGTAGCAAAGAACTTCTCCACCAACGTTTTGTTTTCTTGCTTCTTTATCAGTAATTACACCTTTTGAAGTTGAGACAATTGCAATTCCAAGACCATTCAATACACGTGGCATTTCAGATGCCCCACTGTATTTTCTTAATCCTGGACGAGAAGCTCTTTGCAATTTTGTAATTGCAGGAACTTTCGTTGATGAATTGTATTTCAAAGCAATCTTAATAATGCCTTGTTTGTCATCTTCTTCAAATTTGTAATTAGTGACAAAACCCTGATCAAATAAAATTTGCGTCATTGCACGTTTTACATTTGAACTAGGAATCTCTACAATTTTCAAACCAGCCGCACTCGCGTTACGAATTCTGGTTAAAAAATCTGCTATAGGATCTGTATTCATAATCTTCCTATTAAACTTTAAATTACCAACTTGCTTTTTTAACTCCTGGGATCTTTCCAGACAATGCCATTTCACGGAATGTTACCCTTGAAATACCAAACTGACGCATGTAACCTCTAGGTCTTCCTGTCAAACCACAACGGTTATGAACACGAATTTTAGAAGAATTTGCAGGCAATTTTTGAACTGCAATCATAGCATCCCATTTAGCTGCTTGAACCTCTTCAGAAGTATCAGTTGACTTAAGTATTTTAGTCAATTCTGCTCTCTTCTTTGCGTATCTTGCAACTAATTTTTCTCTTTTGCGCTCACGCGCTTTCATTGATTCTTTTGCCATCTCTACTATTTTTTAATAAATGGAAAGCCAAATGCGTCAAGTAATTCCTTACCTTCTTCATCACTACCTGCTGAAGTAACAAAAGTAATATCCATTCCAAGAATACGATTCACTTTGTCAATGTCAATTTCAGGAAAAATGATGTGTTCTTTGATACCCATGTTAAAGTTTCCTCTACCGTCAAATCCTTTTGGATTTACACCGCGGAAGTCACGAGTTCTAGGTAAAGCAACAGATAAAAAACGATCTAAAAAGTCGTACATTTTATTACCTCTTAAAGTTACTTTCGTACCAATCGGCATTCCTTTTCTTAATTTAAAGTTGGAGATATCTTTTTTAGAGATAGTCATAATTGCTTTTTGACCAGCAATTCTTGACAAATCTGCTACAGCACTATCTATCAACTTTTTATCAGCAACTGCATCGCCCATTCCTTGGCTCAATACAATTTTTTCCAGTCTAGGTACTTTCATAACAGTCTTGTACCCGAATTTTTCTGTTAATGCAGGAATAATTTCTGCACTATATTTTTCTCGAAGTCTCGGTGAATAACTCATTACTTAATTTCCTCCCCTGATTTTTTTGAATAACGAACTAATTTTCCTTTTGCGTCTAACTTACGGCCAATGCGTGATGCAATACCTTTAGTTACGATCATAAGGTTAGATACGTGGATAGTTGATTCCTTTTCCACGATACCACCTTGAGGGTCTGCTGCACTTGGTTTAGAGTGTTTTTTTACTATATTAACACCTTCAACAATTGCACGCATTTTTTTTCTGTCAATAGTAAGGATTTTTCCTTCCAATCCTTTAGATTCACCATTAAGTACCTTAACAGTGTCTCCTACTTTAATGTGTAATTTCTGTTGCATAACTTCAATTAATTTAAAGTACCTCAGGAGCAAGAGAAACAACTTTCATATAGTTGTTTTCACGCAGCTCACGAGCGACTGGTCCGAAAATACGAGTACCTCTCATTTCACCTGCTTGATTCAATATAACGCAAGCGTTATCATCAAAACGAATGTATGATCCGTCTGCACGGCGTACTTCTTTTTTTGTTCTTACTATTACTGCCTTAGCTACTGTACCCTTTTTAACGGCTCCAGAAGGCATTGCGCTCTTGACAGCAACGACGATTTTATCGCCAACCGAAGCATAACGACGTCTAGTACCTCCTAAAACACGGATTACTAAAACTGTTTTTGCTCCTGAGTTATCTGCTACTCCAAGTCTAGATTCTGTTTGTATCATTACTAAAAATTATTTAGCTCTTTCAATAACTTCTACTAATCTCCAGTTCTTTGATTTACTCAAAGGACGGGTCTCCATAATTTTAACAGTATCACCAATGTGGCAATCATTGTTTTCATCGTGGGCGACAAATTTAGTAGTTTTTTTTACGAACTTACCATACTTTGGGTGTTTTACTTTACGTTCAACAGAAACTACAATAGATTTCTGCATTTTGTCGCTAGTAACGACCCCAATTCGTTCTTTTCTTAAATTACGCTTTTCCATGTCAAGCTAATTTCAATTTTAAACAAGCGATTAAGCTTGTGCTTCACGTTTAGTCAATTCAGTGTTCAATCTTGCGATTGTTTTTCTGACGTTTCGAATTTGAATTGGATTTTCCATTGGCGCAACACTGTGCGTCAGTTTCATTTTCGTAAGTTGATTTGAAAAATCGGCAATGCGACTCTTCACGTCTTCAACTGAAAGATTTGTGATTTCTTGCTGGTTCATATTAATTTCTATTTCTCTGGTATTACATAGTCGTTGCGAACAACGAACTTACATTTCACCGGTAACTTTTGAGCTGCCAAACGCATTGCTTCTTTCGCAATTTCGTAAGGCACACCGTCTGCTTCAAACATGATGCGACCTGGTTTTACTACTGCTACCCAGTGACTTGGAGCTCCCTTTCCTTTACCCATACGAACTTCTGCTGGTTTTGAGGTAACCGGCTTGTCAGGGAAAATTCGAATCCACACCTTTCCTTCACGTTTCATGTATCGAGTAACGGCGATACGTGAAGCTTCAATTTGGCGTGATGTGATCCATGCAGGCTCCAATGTTTTCAATCCAAAAGATCCGAAAGCAATTGTACTACCTCTTTGGGCCATACCTCTGTTTCTACTCTTTTGAACTCTTCTAAATTTGGTTCTTTTTGGCTGTAACATCTTATATCAATTTTACTGTCCTGTTATTTTTTCTTTCTCTTAGCTCCCATTGGTCTTCTTGGTCCTGCTCCTGGTGCTCCTGATTTCGCAGCAGCTGCAGCCATTCCAACATTTGGAGAAAGATCACGCTTTCCATATACTTCACCTTTACATATCCAAACTTTGATACCTAAACGGCCATAAGTTGTATGTGCTTCAGCAAGTGCATAGTCGATGTCAGCTCTAAACGTATGTAACGGAGTACGTCCATCCTTGTACATCTCACTACGAGCCATTTCTGCACCATTCAAACGTCCAGAAATCTTTACTTTGATTCCTTCAGCTCCCATACGCATTGTACTCGCAATTGACATTTTGATTGCTCTTCTAAAAGAAATACGAGCTTCTAATTGACGAGCGATTCCATCAGCAACTAAACGAGCATCCAATTCTGGACGTTTAACCTCGAAAATATTGATCTGAATATCTTTCTTCGTTATCTTTTTTAACTCTTCTTTTAATTTGTCAACTTCTTGACCACCTTTACCAATAATAACACCTGGTCTTGCTGTATTAATAGTTACAGTAACCAATTTAAGTGTTCTCTCAATAATGATTTTAGCTATATTAGCTCTTGAAAGACGAGCGCTTAAATATCTACGGATTTTATCATCTTCTACAATTTTATCTTTGTAGTCGTTTCCTCCATACCAATTTGACTCCCATCCGTGGATAAAGCCAAGTCTATTTCCTATTGGATTTGATTTTTGTCCCATCTTATGCTAACTTAACTGCACCATCAATAGTAATGGTAACGTGATTTGATCTTTTTCTAACTCTGTGAGCTCTTCCTTGAGGAGCAGGTTGAATTCTTTTTAACATTGCTCCACCACCAACTTCAATTGACTTAAC
>CAMDNE010000028.1 GCA_945902745.1 Chitinophaga pinensis
GAGCGTAGACCAGAAATTGAACTAGCAGATCTTGTAATATCGATGCTTCCAGCTCGTTTCCATGTTGATGTAGCAAAGGATTGTATTGCCTTAAAAACGAACCTTATCACTCCTTCATATATTTCGGAAGAAATGAAAGAATTAGATGAGCAAGCAAAAGCTGCAGGAATTATCATCATGAATGAAATTGGTGTTGATCCTGGAATTGATCACATGAGTGCCATGAAAATTATTCATTCAATTCAAGCAAAAGGCGCAACAGTTACTTCATTCAAATCTTTTTGTGGTGGATTAATGGCTCCCGAAAGTGATAACAATCCATGGAATTATAAATTTACATGGAACCCAAGAAATGTCGTTCTTGCCGGTCAAGGTGGTGCATCTTGTTTTATTGACCACAATGAATATAAATATGTTCCTTATAACAGACTTTTTGGTCGTTTATTCACAACTGGAATAGAAGGATATGGTGAATTTGATGGATATGCAAATCGTGATTCACTTTCTTACAGAAAAACCTACGGCTTAGAAACAATTCCAACAATTTTCAGAGGGACATTGCGTCGACCTGGATTTTGTCAGGCATGGAATGTATTTATTGAATTAGGAATGACAGATGATTCCTATAAAATGGAAAACTCAGAATTTTTAACACCACGATCTTTTCTAAATGCATTTTTACCATATAGACCATACAGAAGTGTCGAAGACAAATTCAAAGATTTCTTAAGAGAAGACCGACAGGATCTTTATGAAAAATTTGAATGGTTAGGGATTTTTGAAAGTACCACTCCACTTGGAGTATGTGACGCTTCACCAGCGCAAATGTTGGAAAAAATCCTTGTTGGAAAATGGGTGTTAGAACCAGCAGATAAAGACATGCTTGTGATGTATCACGAATTCGAATATGAATTTCATGGTGAACATCATTCAATTACTTCTTCAATGGTCAATATTGGGGAAGACCACACATTCACCTCTATGTCTAATACTGTTGGATTGCCGGTTGCAATTGCCTCAAAAATGATTTTGAACGGTGAATTAACAACAAAAGGGGTTACTCTTCCCATTCAACCTGAAGTTTACAATCCGATATTAGCAGAATTAGAAACTTTTGATATTCGATTTATCGAGAAAGAGATTCAATTAGATTGTAAAATTTAATTCGCACACCAAAAAACAACAAGCTATATTGATAATGTTGCAGAATCATGATTTAAGAATCCTGAATTCTCTGTATCTTTGCCTTTTCAATTGAATTATCACGATGTCAAAAGCAAAATATACCGTTACTGCAGCACTTCCTTATGCAAATGGACCTTTACATTTAGGTCACGTAGCAGGAGTTTATCTTCCTGCCGATATTTTCGTGCGATTTTTAAGAATGAATAAGCACGATGTTGCATTTATATGCGGTAGCGATGAACATGGAGCAGCAATTACATTACGTGCAAAAAAAGAAGGAATAACACCACAAGAAATTGTAGATAAATACAACTCAATCATTAGTAAAGCTTTTACAGATTTCGATATTTCATTTGATATTTTTCACCGAACATCGTCTGAAATTCACCATAAAACATCACAAGATTTCTTTTTAAAATTATATGAAAAAGGGAAATTTACAGAAGAAACATCCGAACAATATTACGACGAAGAATACGAACAATTTTTAGCAGATAGATATATTACTGGTGAATGTCCTAAGTGTCAAAATCCAAGTGCTTATGGAGATCAATGTGAAAAATGTGGAAGTGATTTAAGTCCAACAGAATTGATCAATCCAACTTCTACTTTAAGCGGAAAGACACCAGTTTTAAGAACCACTTCACATTGGTATTTACCAATGGCGAATCATGAAGATTGGTTGAGAGAATGGATAAAAGAAGGTAAATTAGATGGAATTCAACAACATGATCCAAAGCCTTGGAGAAACCAAGTAATTGGACAATGTATGTCTTGGATTGATGGAGGTTTGCATTCCAGAGCAATGACACGCGATTTGGACTGGGGAGTCAAAGTCCCACTTCCAAATGCAGAGGGAAAAGTATTATATGTATGGTTGGATGCGCCAATTGGTTACATTTCAGCTACAAAACAATATGCATTAGACAACAATAAGAATTGGGAAGATTATTGGACTGGAGATAGAAAACTGATTCATTTTATTGGAAAAGATAACATTGTTTTTCATGCAGTTATATTTCCAATTTTATTGAAAGATCACGGTGATTTAATATTACCTGATAATGTTCCAGCCTATGAATTTTTGAATTTAGAAGGTGATAAATTTTCCACTTCTAGAAATTGGGCAGTTTGGTTGCATGAATATTTAGCAGCATATCCAGGAAGAGAAGACGAATTGAAATATGTTTTGACATCCATCGCTCCTGAAACAAAAGATTCAGAATTTACATGGAAAGAATACCAAACTCGAATCAACAGTGAATTAGCCGATATTCTTGGAAATTTTGTGAATCGTGCTTTGGTTTTAACTCAAAAATATTACGAAGGCAAAGTTCCTGAAAAAGGAGAATTGACAGAAGAAGATCAACTCGTTTTAGCTGAAATAAACGAAATCCCAAAACGTATTAGCAAACTCGTATATGCATACAAATTGCGTGATGCTCAAGCAGAAGCGATGAATTTGGCACGACTTGGGAATAAATATTTGGCAGATCAAGAACCTTGGAAAGTTGTAAAAATTGATCCTAAAAGAGTTGAGACAGTGATGAATATTGCTCTTCAAATCACAGCCAATCTGAGTATTGTTTTGCAACCATTTTTACCAGCAACAGCAGCTAAATTATCTAATTTCTTGAATTTTAAAAGTTCGAATTGGGAAGATGCTGGAAATGGTGATTTAATGAAAGTTGGAAATCAAACAAATCTGCCAGAAATATTATTCCAAAAAATTGAAGACACGTTGGTTGAAGAAGAGGTAAAGAAATTGAAAAATATTGAATTAATGGAATCAAAATTTGACGTACAAAAAGACGAAGTAACATTTGATGATTTCACAAAAATGGATATTCGTTTAGGAACTATTCTTGAAGCCGAAAAAGTTGAAAAAGCAGATAAATTATTGAAATTACTTGTTGATACAGGATTGGACAAAAGAACAATCGTTTCTGGAATTGCTGAACATTATTCGCCAGAAGAAATCATTGGTAAAACTGTTCAGGTTTTGATGAATTTAGCTCCCAGAAAAATCAAAGGCATTGAATCAAAAGGAATGATTTTAATGGCAGAAGATGCTGAAGGAAAATTGAGTTTTATGTCGCCTGAAAAAGGATTTGAAGCTGGTTGTGGAATACATTGAGTTAATTGCTAGTTGCTAGTTGATTGGGAAATAAATAAATGTGTTTGTAAAACTTGTAATTTGTAACTCGCAATTAGTAATTAAAATGAAAAATGGAAGAATTGAAAAGTTATGCTGAGCTTCAAAATTATTTCAATAACGAAGTATTTGTTTTAAAAACACAACAACAAATTTCCAAAGATTTCGCAAAATTCAATTTGTTTTTCTCGGATTTATTTGAAACCGAACCATTTTCCAAGGAAGAAATTGAAGTACAAATTGCCAATCAACTTGTTGATATTATGAAACAAGGTGAAACACGTTTATTGCAATTATTATATACGATTGATTTAGCAGAAAAAGATTTTTTACATCTCACTACTCAACCAAATTTCATTCAAGAATTATCGCACAAAGTACTTTATCGAGAAGCGTATAAAGTTTATTTGAGGATGAAATTTAGCTCTTAAACCCAATTTTTTGTCTTGTATCTTGATTTTGTTGCTTTTTATCTTTTTCTAACAGAAAATTTATCGCAATATAAACGTCTGAAAACTTCCCATCCAATTCTTTTAGCTTTTCATTCAATTCTTGATAAGAAAGTGCGTATTGCCTTATACTTACAAACGTTCGCATAATTGAAATGTTTATTGCCACAGCTTTTTCTGAATGAAGAACAGAACTCAACATAGCAACACCTTGTTCAGTAAATGCGAATGGTAAAAATTTAGAATGTCTTCCTTTTCCTCCTTCTAAGGTCACAAATTGTGATCTTAGAAAAGAATATTCTTCCTGAGTAAGAATAAACATGAAATCTAATGGAAACCGATTGATATTTCTTCTAACACTCTGTTTTAATATACGTGTTTCCGTTTCATACAACTCCGCTAAATCAAAGTCCATCATGACCTTTAATCCTCTAATCGTGTGTATTTTATCTTGTATTGTTTGTTCATTCATTGTTACATAATTTAACTGACTCTCTTGAATTTAATAAAAAAGTTGACTTCTATCTAGTGCTTTTTTGGTCTTTTCTATAAATATTTCAACTTTCATTAGCTTTTTTATGCAAATTATTTCGACTTTTTAACGGCTTCCCTTGGGGAATTTGTCTAAATTTGCTATTCCATAAATGAGTAATAAAACCATGGATAAAGTATCTTATGTTGGGAATGCAGACGTGACGGCTATTGATCATCTGTACAAAATGTATCAGCAAGACCCTGAAAGTGTTGATATTGGCTGGAAGAAATTCTTTGAAGGCTTCGATTTCGCTAGAACAAATTATGAAGATGGAGGAGATATCCCTGAAAATTTTCAAAAAGAATTCAAAGTAATTAATTTGATTAATGGGTATAGAAACCGTGGTCATTTATTTACAAAGACCAATCCTGTTCGCGAACGCAGAAAATACTCACCGACTTTAGATATCGAAAATTTCGGATTAGATATTTCAGACATAAACACTGTTTTTCAAGCTGGTGAAGAAATTGGAATTGGTGCCGCTTCTTTAGGTGATATTATCCATCATTTAGAATTGACTTATTGTCAATCTATTGGGATCGAATTCGTTTACATGCGTGATCCGGACAGAATTGATTGGTTCAAAAATAAAATTGAAATTAAAAATCGTCCTGTTTTTGATAAAGCTCGTAAATTAAATATTTACAAAAAACTAAATCAAGCATCGAATTTTGAAGCTTTTCTAGGTAAAAAATTCGTAGGTCAAAAACGTTTTTCGATTGAAGGTGGTGAAGCATTAATTCCAGCTTTGGATGCTTTAGTTCAAAAAGGATCTGAATTGGGAGTTGAATATTTCGTTATGGGAATGTCGCATCGAGGAAGATTAAATACGCTAACAAACATTTTTGAAAAAAGACCAAAAGATATTTTTGCGGAATTTGAAGGAAAAGAGTTCGATTCAATAGAATATTTTGATGGTGATGTTAAATATCATCAAGGTTTTACATCCCATGTAACTATAGCAAACGGGAAAAAAATTGGTTTAACACTTTCTCCAAATCCATCTCACTTAGAGGCAGTAAACACTGTCGTTGAAGGAATTGCAAGAGCGAAAGTTGATCATGTTCTTCACGATGAAAGTAAAATTTGTCCTGTTTTAATTCACGGTGACGCTGCAATTGCAGGTCAAGGAATTGTATACGAAACGATTCAAATGGCGCAATTGGATGGTTATAGAGCTGGTGGAACTGTGCACATTGTTGTAAACAACCAAGTAGGATTTACAACAAATTATTTAGATGGAAGATCTTCAACTTATTGCACAGATGTTGCTAAGACGACACTTTGCCCTGTTTTCCATGTGAATGGAGATGATATTGAGGCTGTTGTTCAAACCATTGAAATTGCGATGGAATACCGTCAAAAATTTAACCGCGATATTTTTATCGATTTACTTTGCTACAGAAAATATGGCCATAATGAAGGTGACGAACCGAAATTTACACAGCCAAACTTATATAACTTAATTGCAAAACACCCAAATCCAAAAGAAATTTATTTCTCTCAATTGGAAGCTGAAGGTGTGATGACAAGTGCTGAAGCAAAACAAGTTGAATCAGATTACAACGACTATTTAGAAATTGAATTTGATATTTCACATCAAAACGAAAAAGCGTTAGTACACGATTTTTTAAGTCTTACTTGGGAAGGATTCCGACATGGAAAATCAATTGATTTTGAAAAATCTCCTGAAACAGGTGTTGACAAAAAGAAATTACTAGAACTTGGAATTAAGCTTTCAACCTTACCAGAAGGGAAAAAATATTTTAGAAAAATTGCTAAAATCTTTGAAGACAGATTAAACGCCATAAAATCTGACAAATTAGATTGGGGTTCTGCTGAGATGTTAGCATATGCAACATTATTAGAAGAAGGGCATCCTGTTCGTATTTCTGGACAAGACGTTGAACGAGGAACTTTTTCTCACCGTCACGCTGTTGTAAAAACAGAAGATACAGAAGAAGAAATAGAGACGTTGAACATGCTTTCAGATAAACAAGCTAAATTCTCTATTTACAATTCGCATTTATCAGAGTATGGTGTTTTAGGTTTTGAATATGGTTATTCATTAGCAACTCCTAACGCATTAACGATCTGGGAGGCACAATTTGGTGATTTCTTTAATGGTGCGCAAATTATGATTGACCAGTTTATTTCTGCTGGAGAAGATAAATGGGCGACTCAAAGTGGATTGGTTATGCTTTTGCCTCATGGTTATGAAGGACAAGGAGCAGAACATTCTAGTGGTAGAATGGAGCGTTTTTTACAACAATGTGCAGACAACAATATGCAAATTGTAAATACATCAACTCCTGCAAACCATTTTCACTTATTGCGTCGACAATTGAAACGCGATTTCAGAAAGCCACTAGTAGTTTTCTCTCCTAAGATGTTATTACGTTATCCAAGCGCAGTATCATCTTTAGATGAAATGGCTAAGGGTTGTTTCCAAGAAGTGATTGATGATCCAAAAGCAAAAGTTGCTAATATTGATACACTCGTTTTCTGTTCAGGTAAATTCTACTACGAAATGTCTGAAAAGGCTGCTGAAATGGGTGTTGATAATATGGCTTTCGTTCGCTTAGAACAAATTTATCCTTTACCAAAGACACAAATTGATGCTATCATAGCGAAATATAAAAATGCTTCAAACATTCTTTGGGCGCAAGAAGAGCCATCAAATATGGGAGCTTGGACATACATTGCTATGTCGATGAGAAACATACCATTTATTGGTGTTTGTCGTCCAGGAACTGCTGCATCAGCAGAAGGATCTAAAAAATTACATGAGAAAAGGTTGAAACAATTGTTTGCAGATCTTTTCCATTATGCGAAAGTTAAAGTACAATAAGAAGCTATAATATTTTAAAATAGACAACTATGTCAGTATTAGAAATGAAAGTACCAAGTCCAGGAGAATCAATCTCTGAAGTGGAAATAGCACAATGGCTTGTTGCTGATGGAGATTATGTAGAGAAAGACCAGGCAATTGCTGAAGTTGATTCTGATAAAGCAACATTAGAACTTCCTGCTGAAGATAGCGGAATCATAACATTTAAAGCTGCCGAAGGAGATGTAGTCAAAGTTGGGCAAGTTGTGTGTTTAATCGATACATCTGCAGCACGACCTTCTGGTCAAGCTCCAAAAGTTGCTGAAAAGCAAGAAGAAGTAAAAGCTGTTGTTGCTCCTGTTGCTGAAAAAGTTACGACTCCAGTAGCTGTACCTAATCCAGATCCAATTAAAAAAGAAGTTTCTTACGCTTCAGGAACTCCATCAATTGCTGCTGCAAAAATAATGTCTGAAAATGGCGTTTCAGCAAATCAATTGAATGGTACAGGTAAAGATGGAAGAATCACGAAACAAGATGTTGTTGCGGCAATGTCTGCTGGTTTTTCTGCAGCAGATGCCCAAGGTTGGGGCGGTACACGTGATCAATCTCGTGAGAAAATGTCTATGATGCGTCGAAAGATTGCAGAACGCTTAGTTGCTGTTAAAAATGAAACAGCGATGTTGACTACTTTCAACGAGGTGGATATGAAACCAATCATGGACCTTCGTGCTAAATACAAGGATGCATTTGCAAAACACCATGAAGTGAATTTAGGATTCATGTCATTCTTTACAAAAGCAGTTACTGAAGCATTAAATTTATTCCCTTCTGTTAATGGACAAATTGAAGGAAACGAAATGATTTTGCACAATTATGCAGATATAGGAATTGCCGTTTCTTCACCAAAAGGATTAATGGTTCCTGTTGTTAGAAATGCAGAACAAATGTCGTTGGCTGAAATAGAACGTGAAATTAAACGTTTGGCAATCAAAGCAAGAGATGGAAAGATTACGCCAGATGATATGACTGGTGGAACGTTCACTATCACAAATGGTGGTGTGTTTGGCTCTATGTTATCTACACCAATTATAAATCCTCCTCAATCTGCAATTTTAGGAATGCACAACATTGTTGAACGTCCGGTTGCTATAAATGGAAAAGTTGAAATTCGACCTATTATGTATGTGGCCTTGTCTTATGACCACAGAATCATTGATGGAAAAGAATCAGTTGGATTCTTAGTGAAAGTGAAAGAAATGTTAGAAAATCCTGAAAGAATGTTGTTTGGAGCGAAAGATCCTTATGCAGTGTTGTTGGGGTTATAAGCCAATTTAATATTCCATTTTAAACCGGTCACTGAGCTTGTCGAAGTGCCGGTTTTTTTATTCAGGCCAAAAGGATCCTTCTTAAATAGTTCAACTGTCCCCTGTGTCTTGACAAATGACATAAAAGTTGCATCAGAAAAAATCCTACCGTTCGACCCTTATGTTGAGGCGGGGTATCTGCCATCACTTCGCAGAGCTGAACGTTTGTAAGGTTTGAAAGAGCTTTATCAACAGCTTGCCGAGTCAATCGGATTTCTTGTATGAGATCGTCTTTGGAAATATCCTGACGGCTAAACTCTTCTTCCCTTTTTCGAATATACCCATCATTTCCGATCACTGAACCTATAAAATGTCTCAAATTACCACATAAATGAAAGGCCAACGTACCAACTGAATTTTTTATTCCGGGTACAGATCTCCACAAATCATATTCAGCCATCGCATGCACTTCAATAATGAGGTCATCAAGATCACGCATAATGATCTCTCTTGCATCCAGAATAAAGTCGAATGGTTTCATTTCAATAGACATCGAGAGTTTGAGTATTAGTTAGATCAGGAGAATTTTCATGGCCCCACAAAAGTTTGCTTTTAATATCTATCTTGTAAATCTGTTCCGGACGTAATTTCTCCTGCCAGTCATAAGTTGTGCCTGATCGAAAAAAGGTATTTGGATTAAAATGGAAACTGCCCGGATTTTCAGTAATACTTTTTTTCATTTTGTTGAACTCTGTATTTTCGATTATCTCAATCATCCCCTCCTCATTGATCCCGTTTTTAATTCCCAATAGAAAATGGGTAAGCAGTTTTGCTGATTCCATTTTTCTCTCAACTAGATCTTCGTATCTTAAGGTAAGCAAGCAGTCGCGATCAAACTTTGAATCCCCAGATTCAGTCCAATTGAGAGTGTGTTTGTGGTAATCCCCAAAATACAAATCTCCTCGAACAAAATAATCAATGAATTGATCCATTGTCAAGTCAGAATCAACGCCTAATAATGGGTGTGATTTGTAAAAAAAATACTGTGAAACCGCTGCACCTTTAGGATCTCTGAAAACATTGATAAACTTTGTCTTAGGGTGTATACTGGCTGCGGGAAGATCTTCTTTGAAACAGTGGATATACCATACACGAGGAAACCCTTTAGTGTGGTCAATGAATTCGAAAAACTTTTCCAAGCCGTATTGTGATGCCATAACCTCAGGCCACGGAATGGTATGATGCCCAATATCTCCCGACTTCATTGGGTGCTCTTCAGGATAATCTATGCCCTTCCTTAAGATCTCTGAAACAAATTTCTTCGTTAGGTGCGTCCCTACCTTTTGATGAGTACTTATGAAAATGTCATTTTCATCGGTATTCCAGCGCAACTGCAATTCTTTTAGAATATCCCTGTCAATAAATGGAGGATACATTTTACCATTTACCCTCGCATGTAAGAATCCATGTTCATTTAAAGGCTCAAAAGGCTCAAAAATAGTCAGACCTCCATGGCCGACATGTTGCTCATTACTCATTTTGCTTTAATTACGTCAATCAAAGAGATGCAACCAACAAACCGCATTCTGTTTCAATTATCGTATGACTAATTCTATTTTCAGGAAACCAATTCAGGAAATTTAAACATTCTTCCCTTCTATCAGAGACGTTGTCGGCAAGGATCATTGTTCCGGCTCCAATACACCCCTTCTTCAAAAGGGCCATTAACTGGGCATAGTATTTATTCTTCTGGGCATCAAAAAATACAATATCATAAAAGCTGTCCAGGCCGGCAATCACCTCTTCCGCATCACCCTCAAGCACTGAAACTGGTACTTGAAGCCGATCCATTCTTTTCTGAGTACTATTAGCAACTTCTGCATCGAACTCGATCGTATCAACAACACTTTTTGAATGGTCCAAACCCATTACAAGGTAAAGTGTTGAAAGTCCATGAGCAGTGCCGATCTCAAGAATGCGTTGAGGGTTTTTAGCTAACATCAGCGAAGTAAGGATCTTTCCGGTATCTTTACGGATGGGATTTCTCCAACCATATCTGCCCTCTGAGTTAGTATAACTTTCACCTTGTTTATCTAATAACTCGAGTTTCTTAATCTCTTCCCAGACTGATTCTATAATCATATTTTTGATAATTTGAATATAAAATTAACTCATTAAATGAAAAATTCCAAAACAATCCTTCTTTAATTACAAATTTTTTCCTTAAATTCATTAAAGCATTCTTTATCTACACACATGATATATTCAATAATTAAACATTCCCCTCCATCGGAGGGGTGTCAGCCGCAGGTTGACGGGGTGGTTAATTGCGACAACAAGCAAGGCGTAGTTGGAACCTACCGCCACCAAAATTTTTCTTTAGTTTTTGACCCTAGATCTTTATATACTAAAGTCATGCGGATTAATGGATCCGTACTTAAGTCACCCATCATCCAAGAATTACCTCAAAACGCTGAACTATTAAAAAGTGCCAGAGAACTGAGACAAGCCCGAAATCTGCCCGAAGTTCTTTTTTGGATGCAAGTAACAAAAGGAAGATTTCACCAAATTGATTTTGACAGACAAAAAGTAATCGGAAACTATATTGTAGATTTTTATGTCAAACGGTTACGATTAATTATTGAAATTGATGGCTCTAGTCATATCGGGAAAGAAGTATACGACCGCAAAAGGCAAAATTATTTAGAAAGTATGGGGTTAAAAGTTTATCGAATAAGTACAGGGGATATTAAGTATAGATTGGGTTGTGTGTTGAAGGAATTGGAGAAATATATTATTGAAAATTATTCAATGGGGCAAGAAGAGGTGGAATAACAGATATCAGCTATTGCTGATTAAAATTATTTAAGACAATAAAATTGTCTTAAATAATTTCCACCCCGTCAGCCTTTGGCTGACACCCCTCCGGTGGAGGGGAATAAATAAAAAAGCCGACTCTAAAGAATCGGCTTAAGAAAAAAATATAGTCTATTAATTAAAATTCAAATGTTTCCATGAACTTAGTAGTAAAATTCCCTTTTCTGAAATCTGGGTTATCCATTAATTTCTGATGGAAAGGAATTGTTGTTTTTACACCTTCAATAATGTATTCATCTAATGCTCGCTTCATTTTAAGAATCGCTTCTTCACGTGTTTGAGCAACGCAAATTAACTTTCCTATCATTGAGTCATAATTCGATGGAATCGTGTATCCAGCGTATGCATGCGTGTCGATACGAACACCGTGTCCACCTGGTGAATGGTAAGAAGTTATTTTTCCTGGTGACGGACGAAAATCATTAAATGGATCTTCAGCGTTTATGCGGCATTGAATTGCATGTAAATGCGGATAATAATTTTTTCCTGAGATTTTTTCTCCAGCAGCCAATTTGATTTGCTCCTTAATCAAGTCATAATCAATAACTTCTTCAGTGATTGTGTGTTCCACTTGAATACGTGTATTCATTTCCATGAAATAGAAATCTCTGTTTTTATCAACCAAAAATTCTACAGTTCCTACACCTTCATATTTAACAGCTTTTGCTGCTTTAATAGCTGCTTCTCCCATTTTCTCTCTTAACTCTTCAGTCATGAAAGGAGATGGAGTTTCTTCTACTAATTTTTGATGACGACGTTGTATTGAGCAATCACGTTCAGATAAGTGACAAGCATTTCCATATTGATCCCCTGCGATTTGAATTTCAATATGACGTGGTTCTTCAATGTATTTTTCCATGTACAAACCGTCATTTCCAAATGCAGCTCCCGCTTCTTGTCTTGCAGAATCCCATGCAGCTTGCAGATCTTCTTCTTTCCAAACGATGCGCATTCCTTTTCCTCCACCACCAGCGGTAGCTTTTAGGATAACTGGGTAAACAACTTGTTTTGCATTTTTGATGCAATCTTCCATGTCCTTAATAAGACCTACAGAACCAGGAATGCAAGGAACACCAGCTTTAATCATTGTTGCTTTCGCATTGGCTTTGTCGCCCATTCCAGAAATTTGCTCTGGTGTTGCACCAATAAATTTGATTCCGTGCTCCTGACATACTTTTGAAAATTTCTCATTTTCAGAAAGGAAGCCATAACCAGGATGGATTGCATCAGCATTTGTAATTTCTGCTGCAGCAATAATATTAGCAATTGATAAATATGATTTTGAACTTACAGGAGGTCCAATACATACCGCTTCATCAGCAAAACGAACAGGCAAACTATCTTTGTCGGCAGTTGAATAAACGGCAACAGTTTTAATACCCATCTCTTTACACGTGCGAATAATACGCAATGCTATTTCACCTCTATTGGCAATTAATATTTTTTTGAACATACTTCTTTAATTTGGGATTCGGAATTCGGAATTCGGCATTATGAATCCTGAATTTCAAATTGTTTAAGCTGGATCTACTAAGAATAATGGTTGATCATATTCAACTGGAGAAGCATCGTCAACCAATACTTTTACAATTTTACCTGAAACTTCAGATTCAATTTCGTTGAATAATTTCATTGCTTCAATAATACAAATTGTATCACCGTTTCCAACCATTTGACCAACACTGATGAAAGGCTCTTTGTCTGGACCGTTTGAACGATAGAAAGTTCCAATCATTGGTGATTTTACAACGATATAATTTGCGTTCTCATCAACAGGAGCTGCTGCTATTGGTGCTGCCGCAACTGGAGCCGCCGCAACTGGAAGAGCTGCTGGAGCTGGAGCACTTGCTTGAACATAAATAGGTTGATCGTTACCTTTCGATTTATTCTCAGCTTTTATTACAATTTTGAAATCTTTTTGCTCGATTTCAACTTCACTAACCCCTGATTTAGCAACAAATTTTATTAGATCTTGTATTTCATGCAGATTCATATCTCTTAAATTTTATAATGGTAAAAATAGTTTTTTTTATGAATTATACGCCCATTTCAAATAAATTGCACCCCATGTAAATCCACCACCAAAGGCAGATAAAATAAGCGTGTCACCTTTTTTCAATTGACTTTCGTAATCCCACAAACAAAGAGGTAAAGTTCCTGCTGTAGTATTTCCGTATTTTTGAATATTAATCATTACTTTTTCTTTCGGAAGTCCCATTCTATTTGCCGTAGCATCAATGATTCTCAAATTGGCTTGATGAGGGACTAACCAATCAACATCATCACTTGTTAGGTTATTTTTTTCCATGATTTCAGCGGAAACTTCGGCCATATTCGTAACAGCAAATTTGAAAACTTGCTTTCCTTCTTGCTTTACGTAATGCAATCTATCTTCAATTGTTTGATGTGTCGGCGGATTTGCTGAGCCACCGCCAGGCTGAATCAAGTAATTTCTCCCAGCACCGTCAGCTCTTAATATAAAATCCAGAACACCTAATCCCTCTTCATTTGGTTCTAATAAAACAACACCTGCTCCATCACCAAAAATCACACAAGTCGTGCGGTCTTGGTAATCAATTATTGAAGACATTTTATCAACACCAATAACCAATACTTTTTTGTACTTACCAGTTTCAATGAATTGTGCTCCTGTAGCCAAAGAATAAATAAAGCCTGAGCAAGCTGCGATCACATCATAACCCCAAGCATTTTTCATCCCTACTTTATCACAAACGACATTCGATGTACTTGGAAAAGGATAATCAGGTGTTACTGTTCCACAAATTACTAAATCAATATCAAGTGGATCAATTCCTTTTTTTTCTAACAATTGTGAAACTGCCGCAGCTGCCATATCTGAGGAAGCACCATCTTTCATGATACGTCTTTCCTCAATTCCTGTTCGAGATAAAATCCATTCATTCGACGTGTCAACAATTTCCGCAAGGTCATCATTGGTAAGAATATGTTCAGGAACATACCCTTGAACTCCTGTAATTGCGGCTGTAATCTTTCCCATATTAACTAAATGCTTCATTTACCTTAGCAGCTAAGCCCGATTGAGCAACTTCAAAGGAATGTAATATCATATTTTTAACGGCAATACTATTTGAAATTCCATGACCTATAATCACATTTCCTTTCACTCCTAATATCGGAGTACCACCGTAATTCTCATAATTAAATCTATCAAAATACTCGTCTTGAATTCCTCTCATTTTCATTAGAGAATATATTCCTTCAGCTTCTTTCAATACAACATTTCCGGTGAATCCATCACAAACAACAACATCAGCTTTACCAAAGAAAATGTCTCGTCCTTCTATATTGCCGATAAAATTGATATCGTCAGAATCGGCCATCAATTTGTGAGCTGCCAAAGTCAATAAATTTCCTTTCGATTCTTCTTCGCCAATATTCAATAGAGCAACTCGTGGATTTTCAATTCCGTAAACATTTTGAGCATACAAGGCACCCAAGACAGCAAATTGATACAAAACATCTGCCTTACAATCTGCATTGGAACCGACATCTAATAATATAGATTTCGAACCGTCAATTTGGGGCAAAGTGGATGTGATACATGGTCGAATAACTCCAGGAATTGTATTGATTTTATAGATTGCTCCAACCAACATTGCTCCTGTATTTCCTGTACTGGCAAATGCCTGAATTTCTTTTTTGGCAAGAAGATCAAATCCAACAGCGATACTGCTATTCGGTTTTTGAGGAATTGCTCTCGTAGGATGATCCTCCATTGTAATACAATCTGGTGCATGTACAATTTCGAAATCAGCTAGATTTCCACCTAACGACAAAAGGCCACTAGAGATTTGATCTCTGTCGCCTAATAAAACGATTGTTACGTCGTCTGGAAGTTCTTTTTTGGCAAGTATTGCTCCCGAAAGGGTCGCTTCCGGAGCAAAATCACCGCCTAAAACATCAATTCCAATCTTCATTAAGAAAGAAAATTAAGTAAAAGCAATAATTAAATTGCCACTTCTTTCTCTGCTAAAACTCTACCTTTATAATAAAGTTTTCCTTCATGCCAGTGTGCATGGTGGAACAAATGCGGTTGTCCTGTTGTTGGACATGTTGCAATGTTGTGAGCAACAGCATTCTTATGCGTTCTTCCTTTGTCACGTCTAGTCCTCGATATTTTTCGTTTAGGATGTGCCATTTTACTTATTTATTTTATTTTAATTCAAATTTTTAAGGGGAAACATACTTGGATTTATTGGCATATCATCGCCGTCATCCTCATCGTCATCCCAATCTTCATCGTCCCAATCATCATCCTCCTCATCTTCTGAGTTTTCTGATTTTTGAGGCATATATTTACTCAACAATTCCATCATTTCTTCATTACATTCACCTTTTGGATGAACTAAACGTGATGGAAGTGAAACAGTGATTAATTCATAAATTGAATCATACAAATTAATTTCATAATCATCTGGATGTAAAACAACCAGTGTTTCATTATCACTTGGCTCTGTGTCAAAGGTGTAAATCAAACGATACTGCCCATTAACGGGGACTTCGTATGCATCATTACAACGATCACATTGCGTTGAAACTGTTCCTTTGATCGTAAATTCACCAATCATCATGGTGCCTTTTTTCTCAAATACAAGCTTCACATTCACATTGCCGTTGTGAATAATTGAGTATTCTCTATCTTCAAAGAACGCATCATGAATTTCAAATTCAAATTCATGAAACCCAAGTTTCAAGCCTATAAACGGAATAATATATTCTTTTTTCGTCTTCACGCTGAGCAAAAATTGGAGGGCAAAGGTAGCATTTTAAACGTAAAATTGTTCATATCTTTTGTTTTTTTTACGAAAAAGATGATTTGACGCAAAGTGAAGAGCCACACTTTAAAGAAATCTATTAATTATCAATAAATTACCTCGTCAATGTATTTGTTCATCCAAACAAAGAAAAAACCAAATTACTCTATATCGCTATTGTTTCTTCTTTTTTCTTTTGGACTTATCGCCAAAGGATTCGCAAAAACCTCTTTCGAAAATTTTCTGTTTCTATAAACATCCATTGCAACATAAATCGCATTGCGCATAGATTGCTCAGAAGCTTTGTTTTGTCCCACAATATCAAATGCAGTTCCATGATCCGGTGAGGTGCGCACAATAGGCAAACCAGCTGTGTAATTGACACCATCTTCAAAAGCTAAAGCTTTGAATGCTGCTAATCCTTGATCGTGATACATTGCTAAAACACCGTCAAATTGAGAACGTGCATTTGAACCAAAAAACCCATCTGCCGGATAAGGTCCAAAAGCCAAAATATCTTCTCCTTTTGCTTGATTAATAGCTGGAGAAATAATTTCTTGTTCTTCCGTTCCCATTTTACCATTTTCACCTGCATGAGGATTCAATCCGAAGATAGCAATTTTAGGTTTTAAAATTCCAAAGTCTTTTTTCAAACTCGCTTCAAACGTTTTGATTTTATTCAAGATTTTTTCTTTGGTCAAAGCGGTATTCACATCTTTCAAAGCAATATGCGATGTAACAAGTGCGACTCTCAAATTTCCAGAAACCATTAACATCAAAGCATCATCAACACCGGATAAATCCGCTAAATATTCAGTATGACCAGGAAATTTAAAGCCTGATTTTGCCATTGCTTCTTTGGAAATTGGCGCTGTAACCAAAACATCAATTTTTCCTGAAGCCAAATCTTGTGTTGCTTGTTCCAATGCCAAAAAAGCATATTTCCCACCCGTTTCAGTTGCTTGTCCCAATTGATATTCTACCTCTTCGTTCCAGACGTTAACCACATTTACTTTACGAATTTGTGCTTCTTCAGCTGTACGACAAGATTGGTAATTGAATTCAAGCTCTCCTAGTATCTTTTTATAATGCGAGAAAACCTTCGTTGAACCATAGATAATTGGCGTACAGTCCAACAGCAATCTTGAATCATTTAAAGATTTCATGATTACTTCAGCACCAATTCCATTGATATCACCAATTGAAATTCCAACCTTGATAGGATTTGGATTTCCTAGTTCCTTCTCCTTTTCTTTGTCTTTTTCTATCATTTAATTTTCTTCAAAAAATTGTATAATAAACGAACGCCAGCGCCTGTTCCGCCTTGTCCTTTATAATCTTCTTTTGCATCTAACCACGCTGGACCAGCAATATCCATGTGAATATAAGGTGATTTAACGAAATGCTCCAAAAACTTTCCTGCTGTGATCATTCCAGCATTTGGTCCACCAAGATTTTTTAAATCTGCAATTTTCGATTTCACTTCTTTTCCATAATCATCCCAAAAAGGAAAACGTACCACACGTTCATGGGTTTCATTTCCAGCTTTTTCAAGAAGATCAAAATATTTATCATCAGCATTACCCATGATGATGGATGCATTTGTTCCGATAGCTTTTACTGCTGCACCTGTTAAGGTAGCTGCATCGATTACCAATTCTGGTTTATATTTATTTGAATATGCCAACGCATCAGCCAAAATCATTCTTCCTTCAGCATCAGTATTTAATACTTCAACCGTTGTTCCGTCATACATTGTAACGACATCTCCTGGAGCATATGCATTCATCCCAGGACGGTTATCCGTTGCTGGAATTAATACAACAACATGTACTTTTAATTTCTGAATTGCAGCCAAATAAACTGCCCCAACCATACAGGCTGAACCAGCCATGTCACATTTCATGACATCCATCGAACCTGGGGTTGGTTTTAAACTCAATCCACCAGTATCGTAAACAACTCCTTTACCAACTAAAACAATTGGTTTTTTATTGATTGCTTTTTCAGGCTTGTATTCTACAATCGTAAATGTTGGTGGATCAATTGAACCTTGGTTTACTGCCAGTATCCCTCCCATTTTCAACGCTTCAATCTGAGATTTTTGAAGTACTTGAACATTGAATCCAACTTCTTCACCTAAGGCAACAATGTGTTCGCTTAATTGAGTCGCATTCAAATGTGAAACAGGTTCATTGACACGATCACGTGCCCAGAATACTGCTTTTGCCATTGCGGCTAATTCATCCAATTTTTTCTGTGAAATTTCAGTTGGAAACAACAGTTCATTTAAACCATTTGTTTTCTTTTTCTCATCCTTGAAATACTTGATGAATTGATAAGAAGAAAGCAATAAACCTTCACCAACCATTAATATAGCAGCAGTTTCACCTAAAAATGCGACAGAACTATTTTCTTTTGTTAGGAAAGAAAACACTTTAGAACCTGCAATGCGCAATTCTTCGTTTTTTTGATCTTCTTTCACGAAGAACACGAATCCATTCGTAGTCTTCAGAAAATCAAATTTCTCTTCTCCTTTTTGGAATTTAGTATGATATGAGACAACATCTTTGCTTACTGACGTGTCTAATTTTGTTTTTTTATTGGAAACAATTACGATTGAGGTATCAGCCGTTAATTCTCCGCCATGTTTCAATTGAACCATAATGAATTCTTTATTTTAACAAAAGTAATGAAGTTCACGAAATAGGGGATATAAAAGAAAAAAATCAACTATTCACTCTCGCTCCGCTGCAGTTGCACTTTATTAATTCCAATCTCTTCGCTCCGCTGCAGTTGTACTGCTGCGGCACATACTAAACACTAATCAATTCTTATCTGCAATCTTAAAGAATTTTAAGATGTTCTTATGAAAATTCCGCAGCAGTACAACTGCAGCGGAGCAATGTTAGAAAGAATTCATTCTGCAGTAATAAACCTTTTGCCGAATTCTATTTCAAAAAATATGATTAACTTAATATAATGCAGCAAGGAGTCAAACAAAACATTAAAAAAAATAGCAGTTATTTTTTAACCCTTACGGTGGTGGAATGGTTAGATGTATTCTCTCGAAAAAATCATAAAGACGCAATAATTGATTCTTTACGGTATTGCATAAAACAAAAGGGATTGAATGTATATTCCTATTGTTTAATGACCAACCATCTTCACCTCATTGTTAACTGCAATGAACCCTTCCAACTGAGTAATGTTATTCGTGATTTCAAAAGACATACGGTAAAAACAATCATTCATCAAATTATCAATGAGCCTGAAAGTAGAAGAAAATGGTTATTACGTGAATTTCAAGAAGCTGGTGAACAAAATTCAAGAAACAAATCCTATAAGTTTTGGCAAACGGGTAACCATGCAATTGAACTCTATAATGAAAAATTTGTTTGGGATAAAATCAATTACATTCACAAGAATCCCGTTGAAGAAAAATTTGTTATCAATCCTGAAGAATGGATTTATTCATCAGCCTCTAATTATTTATTGGGTACAGGGATTTTGGAAGAAGTGCATTGTTTGGAGTCAAGATTACAAACAATTAGGTGAATGATGAAAATTTTATGCCGCAGCAGTGCAACTGCAGCGGAGCACAGATAAACGTCATTTTAAATAATTGTTAGATCTAGCATAATCAATAATTTGATCAATTTCAAGTGATGCTAGAGAATATACTACCGCTCCGCTGCAGTTGTACTGCTGCGGATCTTAAAAGTTTTAATTCTTTTAGTTGATCTCTTCATGATGTTTTCCGCAGCAGTGCAACTGCAGCGGAGCAAAACAATATTGATTTATCACTCTTCCTCAATTATCTCACCTTCTTCAACTTCCTCCTCATCGCCATAATTATTCATGTTGACATCATAGAATTCCTTGTTCAAGGCTTTGCCAAGTTGGTAATTGGTGATAATAATGTCCAAAAGATTTTCTCTATACTTAATTTCTTCTTCTAAGTTCGGAAGATTTGGATTCAAGCAAATGTCTCCTAGGTACTTGGTTTTTGAAAGGTCGCCTCCTAACCAGCGTCCGTCACGTTTACCCATGACATAGTTTCCAACCAAGTTTAGTTTGCCATATGGATCATAATATTTCCAAACTCCTGTTGGCAAACCATCTTTCATCCAGCCTTCGTTTTGAAGTACTCCATTGTCATAATGATTTCTTACATAACCGTTCATACGGTCAATGGTGTCTTTTCCTTGCCAGAAAGTCATGTATTGACGGATTTCATAATGATCGGTGTGGGAACAATCATATTTTTCAAATTTCTCAATAATGTAACTTTGACTGATGATATCACCTGCTGCATTAAAGTCAATCATGATTCCTTTAGATTTGAATTGAATGGAATCATTAACAGTAATGATTGTATCGAAATAATCTGCTTCGTATAGCATTTCGCCTTCATAACTGTAATATTTCCAACAACCCACTTTTTTCCCAGATGAAATTCCACCATCTCTAGCAATTGAATCATTCGGATAATATTTAGTGATGTGGTAATCTATACTTTCTTTGTTCACGAGGCTTGGTCGGCCATAATAAGGTCTTTCATAATACTCTCTGCCAATTCCCAAAGAAGAAAGTACCCTGTCCAAACTTTGGGTCGTTGTGATATCTGATGGTTGGAAATAAATTGAATCTCTCCAATCAAACAAATAGCGCACACTTAATTGGTTTTCTTCCCAAATTTTCTCTTCCACTGGAAAAGCATAAAGGAATTTTACATAGTGATACTTGAACCCTAAAGTATCAATTGCTTCATAATCATCAATTGGTTCGCCGTTTAAGAAAAACCCTCGTTTCGCCAATTTACCATTCGTATGATACGAACGCGATTCACCTTGTAATAATCCATTTTGAAAATTAAGGTCGAATAGCAACATTGAATCTTGGCCTTTAAGTGTTAAATAAGTTCGAACATACCCATCCAATGAACCGTCTTTGTAGTTCAAACTTGTATAAGCGAGGTTGTTTCTCTCAAAGGCAGGTCCTTCTCTATATCCATCTTTAAAGATTTCTTGTTCGTTCAATTCTCCTAACCAATTGTATCTATTTGATTGACCATTGGCTACACCATTTTTATACTCCTTAGTAGAATACAAATAATGTGTTTTTCTTTTTGGTGTTGAATCTTGAAGATAATCTTCTCTTTCATAATCAAGGTAATCATACTCAGCATTAGGATACAAGTTGTCATATTCTTTAATTGTTCCGTTTAGCATTCCTTTTTCAAATGGAATTTCAACTAAAACCTTTCCAAATTGATCTTTTATTGTCCACAAGCCTTGAGGCAATCCATCGCTCATGAAACCGTTTATCTTTTTCGCAAAAGGGCGGTCTTTTTTTTCTGAATACTTTTTACCTTCTTCCATCTCGTATTCATAATTATCAGAATAAGGATATTCAACATATTCTCCGATAAAACCAGCGAATAATGCAGTATAAATGTTCGCTCCAAAATCCTCATCAACTTCAGAACCATCTAAGGTGTTGAGCAAAACTTCATTTTCAATTTTACCTGTTTTTTTATACTTAACAATCGACTTATTTAATGTTTTTGTCATGGTATATGAGCGCGGCAAGACCATTTTCACATTTTTCCCATTCTTATAACTGAAACTTTTTTCATTCATGATTAAATCAATTTCCCCAGTGAATGGTTTCTCATTTTTCTTAAGGATATATTCATCTGTCAACATAAAAATTTCACCAAATTCATTCACATTTCGCTGAGGGATTGAATCCTTCACTATAAACTCACTTATAGATGCTGATGTTGTTGTTTTCAGCGTTAAATCCCCAATTTTATAATTTTTGAAACCTGTCCAACTTTCATAGGTGTCACTGAACTGCAATTCTGCACTTAATGACGGTTTGCCAGTAATTGAATAAGATTCAAACTTCAATGTTTTATCTTCGGGGGAGTAGCTTCTAGAATACAACAAGGTAGAATCTTCTTTGAACCACGACCTAAAGAGAACAAGTGAATCTTTTTGTTCGAATTCTAACGTGTCTAATTTATCGTAGAAATAGTATTTCCCATACCCTCGGTCTTCAGCGATATAACCATCAATCGTTACATATTTTATTTTTTCAGGTTGGAAATTTATTCGTTTGAATTCACCTTTTTCATCAAACACTATTTCATTGAATAATTTACCGTTATAATCATAAATTGATTGCACAAAATGATTGGAGTCTGCCACAAATGAAACAACATCATACGGTTTTCCATTGTCCCAGAAGATAGTATCTTCTTCAACAAGTTGGCCATCTTTAAAATCATAATGCACCATCAATTGACCATTCGGATATCTTTTCTCATAAACACCGTCATAGTAAAAAACAACTCCTAAGCTGTCAATGAGTTTCGCCATACTTACATAATCTTGCAGTTTGGAATCATACATCAAATTCATGTACGCATTATTCTCCTCATCATAACCTTCATCGTAATATCCTTCTTCACCATAATATTCTTCATCTCCGTAATACTCCTCTTCATAATCTCCACCATCGTAGGAAGTAATTTTCTCTTCATCTAATTCAAGATCTACTTCTTTAGGATAATTTATCCCGTACATTTTTGAAAAAGAGATATAAGCATCATATTTTGAATCAAAGTCAAATGCAGGATTATAATCTTGATCCGTTATCATCCGTTTTCTAATCAAAGGAGTGTGCACGGCAATCTCTTTTTCCGCGGGAGTATATAACCATGTAATTACCGTATTATTTCTATTTCTTTTCCGTGTTTTACCTTTGCCTGTATAACCAACGGTTCTTTCCTTCCATTGACCAGCAGCTTCATTATTTTTATAAGTCCCTTCTAAAACTGGGTACAAAGAATTAGTATAACTTGCGAAATATCCATTTTTAAATCCAGCTGCATAATTTGTAATTTCAATGGTTGTATCCATATCTGGATATCCTCTTTCTATATACATTTTAGCATCAATTTTACCCAAATTGTAGGGTGTTTTTCGATTTTCTAAATACCACTCCCCTACTTTTAAACCTTTCTCAAATCTGCCTTTTTTTAAAGTATCACCTTGAACATTCAACCAAATTGCATCTCCTTCAAGCATATTGTTCTTAATCGAAAAGTAACCTGAAACTTTTGTTTCATTAAATTCTAATCTGCCATTCTTCTTAATCGGATAATATCCACTAAAATATTGAACATATTTACCATCAGGAATAACATCCAAGCTTGGAATTATATCACTTTCTAAGGTATAACGTTGTTCTAAAAGTGGGTAAGGATTTTTTCTCACCGCTTTTTTGAATTTTCCATTGAAATACTTTTGTTTATCACGGTATCTCCTGTTTTTTAATGCTTGACGAAAGATTTCTCTTTTACTCTTGCGATATTCTTTTTTATTGAAATCTTCTCCAAACGTTTCAGCATAATAATCTCGATAAGAATATCTTGGTCCTTTCGATCTTTTTACAGCGACATAATAATTACTATGCACAGTTACGGGATTTTCAAATGGATACACATAATATGCAATTCCATTTATAGTATCTTGCTCTATTTTTTGAGCGGAACATTCAAAATAACTAATTAACAAAATGGAAATGAGTGTGATAACTCGGAAAATTGAATGGCCTATATTATTCATATTTTATTAATTCTATTGAGATCCGTGCTGTTTTATCTTGTTGATTTTCTTTCCGATGAATAACCTTTATTGGTCGGTTCAACTTATCTAATTTAATTTCTGATACTATTCGCGTTAAAAAAAGTTTTCCTGAAAACGTTGAATCAATGTAACCGTTACAATATCCATTTTGATTATATATTAAGGTTCTATTATTTTCAAACGGACTTTCTTGTCTTAATATTGTTTCAATTCTATTTGAGCTTGAATTATACTTGAATTGTTGCACATCTCGCTCGTTCACTTTATTAATTACCCTATATTGTTTCGTAGGTAGCATCGGTTTACCAAGTACAATAATGTCATTTTGGGTAGGATTCAAAACAGTATCTATAGATAAAGGTCCCCAATTTTTTTTATTGAGCATGTAAAATAAATAATCCCCTGTTTCAATATCTTGATAAGCTAAATATTTTTCAGTTTGCCGTACCTTTTGATGTGTCTTATATGGGAAATCCATATTTTCATCTTCTGAATAATCTGTATTTTCAAGACTATTAGCCTCAATTACATCCGCATAACCGTATGCATCTTTTAACGATTTGTATAAAAAAGTGAAATTCCCAATTTGCTCATCATCATAAAAAAAAGAAAAGCTCAATTCTTTCAGTTGACCATTGTCAAAAAACCAATATTCTCGTTTTTCTCTTGGGATATCATTTTGCAGGTTATTAATTTCTAGCGAATCTTCTAATTCTATATAGTAAAGACTCCTTGTCATCTTTTTGATTTTATATTTTGCCACCAAAGAATCATTCAGCCAAATAGGAAAAGAAACAAATTTTTCAGCATCTGTAAACATTGCATTCATCCTAAATAAGAAAGGAGCTACTTTCTCTGAATTGTTTTTTTTTACATCCTTTCTCGATCCGCTGCAAGCAGAAAAAAACAAGGCAAATAGTACTATGAAATAAACAAATTTTGTCATTGAAGCGTTAATATAAAAACAATCTTTGAAATGTTGCAATTTTTCAATTTTTTAAGCCGTTTTTTTATCTGTATTTTTGCACTATGATTGATGTGATTAATGAAAGGCCAATAACCGATTGGATGCCTTTAACCAAAAAGGAAATCGAAAAGCGTGGTTGGGACGAATTGGATATTATCCTTGTGTCTGGTGACGCGTATGTTGATCATCCTTCTTTTGGAACTGCCGTAATTGGTCGCATAATGGAGGACGAAGGTTTTCGGGTTGGGATAATTGCTCAGCCTAACTGGCAAGACGATTTAAGGGATTTCAAAAAACTTGGGAAACCAAAATATTTCTTCGGTGTAACAGCAGGTTGCATGGATTCGATGGTCAATCATTACACTGCCAACAAACGCTTAAGATCAACAGATGCATACACTCCCGGCGGAGCGGCCGGATTTCGTCCAGATTATCCAACAGTTGTTTATTCTAAAATACTCAAGGATCTTTTTCCCGATGTTCCAGTGATGATTGGTGGAATTGAAGCTTCCCTTAGACGTGTTACCCATTATGATTACTGGCAAGACACATTAAAAACTTCTATATTAGAGCAATCAGGTGCTGATATTTTAGTTTATGGAATGGGTGACCAGCCGTTACGAGAAATGTTGCAATTACTTAAAAAAGGCGTTCCATTTTCAAACTTACATACGATTAAACAAGTTGCTTTTCTTCAAAATAAGGACGAAGAATTGCCTAAAAATAAGAATTGGGAGACTGTTGAATTGGCAAGTCACGAAGAATGTCTTGAAGACAAAATTAAATATGCTTCGAATTTCAAAATTGTTGAAGTAGAATCAAATAAATGGGAAGCAAATCGCATTATTCAACATGTTGGAAACCAAACACTGGTAATAAATCCTCCGTATAAAACGATGACAGAAAATGAGATCGATCGTTCGTTCGATTTACCTTATACCCGTTTACCGCATCCGAAATATAAGAAACGAGGAGCAATTCCTGCATACGATATGATTAAGTTCTCAATCAACATGCACAGAGGATGTTTCGGAGGATGCAGTTTCTGTACAATATCGGCGCATCAAGGAAAATTTATTGCTTCGAGAAGTGAGAAATCTATTTTACAGGAAGTTGAGGAAGTAACAAATCATCCAGATTTTAGGGGATATATTTCTGATTTAGGTGGACCTTCTGCGAACATGTATAAAATGAAGGGAAAAGATGAAGCAATTTGCGCTCGCTGCTCTTCACCTAGTTGTATTCATCCGGTTATTTGTAATAATTTGGATACTTCACACAAGCAAATGACGGAATTGTATCGCAAGGTTGACGCCAATCCGAAAGTTAAAAAAGCTTTTGTTGGTTCTGGAATTCGATACGATTTATTAGTAGATGATTTCAATAAGAACAATGACGATGGAAATCATGACGAATATATTGAGCAAGTTATCACACGTCACGTCAGCGGAAGATTGAAAGTTGCGCCAGAACATACATCAGATGCAACACTTCGTGTAATGCGAAAACCATCGTTCAAATATTTCCATAAATTCAAGGAGAAATACGATAAGATTTCTGAGAAACATAATTTGAAACAACAGTTAATTCCTTACTTCATTTCGTCGCATCCTGGTTGTGAGGAAGAAGACATGGCTAATTTGGCTGCTGAAACAAAGGATATGGGATTCCAATTGGAACAAGTGCAAGATTTTATGCCTACGCCGATGACTGTTGCTGAAGTGATTTATTACACTGGTGTTCATCCATATACGTTGAAACCAATTAAAACTGTTAAGACGAAAGAAGAGAAATTGAGTCAAAACAAGTATTTCTTTTGGTATAAAAGAGAAAATCAAGATTGGATTCGTCAACGATTAACGCAAGCAAAAAGACCTGACTTAATCGATAAACTACTCGGAGATCAGCAAAAGCCTTCTGATAAGAAAGTGCCTAATTGGTTGGAAGGACGTAGAAAAAGATAAAATAAATCGCTATTCATATACTTGGTTTTCATAACTTTACTGTCTATTAAAACCTATACATGAACCGATTATTACTCTTTATAGTCTTATTTTCAAGTAATTCATTTTCGCAAATAAGCAATTCCTTTCAGGAAGCGTATGCTTTAAATTCTTTTGTCCCTTCAGGATTGTTGGAAGCAGTTTCATTTTCCAACACACACATGCGTGAAATAACGGATCAAGATGCTAATTCTTGTTCTGGTATGCCACGACCTTTTGGAATAATGGGGCTTTTTGAAAATGGAGCAGGTTATTTTATTGAAAATGGTCAACTTGTAGCAAATTACAGTGGAATTTCAATTGCCAACCAAAAAAGCGCAATCAATCTTCAAATTTTGGCGTATGCTAAGGCATTTAACGCGCTGATGCAAGTGCAAACTTCAATTGTCAGAGAGAAGAATAATCCGGAAAAAATAAGAACTATTTTGTTGAAATTAACAGAAATTCCTGATTCAGGCATCGTGAACATTTTTGCAAGAGACGCACAAGTTTACGAAATTTTAAAATTCATGAATAGTCCTGAAAAGGCTGAAATTTATCAATTTCAAGTACATCATTTCAAACTTAAATCAGTTTTTGGTGAAGAAAATTATAAGGTGCTTTCTGCAAAACGAATCTCATATGGGGCCAGTTCAATTTCAACAGAAGACAATTTGCAGTATAAAATAAAACAGAGTAAATCTTTACAATATGGCCCCGCAGTTTGGAATCCTGCCCCAACCTGTAATTTCAGTTCACGAGGAGGAATTGCAATATCAGCAATTACGATACATACTATTCAAGGAACGTATGCCGGTGCAATTTCATGGTCGCAGAATTGTGCCTCAAGTGTTTCTTTTCATTATGTTGTTCGCAGTTCTGATGGACAGATCACACAAATGCTTTTAGAAGAAGACAAAGGATGGCATGTTGGCACAGAAAATCCATACACAATTGGGTATGAGCATGAAGGATATATTGATGATGCTTCTTGGTATACCGAAGCTATGTATCAAAATTCAGCTGCTTTGAGTCGAGATATTATTAATAGTGGATATGGAATTCCAGCATTACGCACCTATTTTGGCCCGGCAACAGTTGGCACCTTGTTACTTGGAAATTGTACAAAAATCAAAGGTCATCAGCATTTTGCGAATCAAACGCACACCGATCCTGGAATCAATTGGAATTGGGAGAAATACTATCGTTTAATTAATGACAATCCTTCAATTACAACAATAAGCTCATCAACTGGGAATTTATA
Organism: Chitinophaga pinensis; assembly: GCA_945902745.1. Taxonomy (GTDB): domain Bacteria; phylum Bacteroidota; class Bacteroidia; order Flavobacteriales_D; family Crocinitomicaceae; genus M0103. The sequence goes on from CAMDNE010000028.1 coordinate 28,006, forward strand.
CGATTCTGGAGGACTTGCAGGAAATTATCAGGATGATGAACGTTTATTGTGGTTAATCTCTCCTGCAAATGCAACATCTGTGACCCTAAACTTCTCTGCATTCGCTGTTGAAAGCAATTATGATTATCTGTTTATTTACGACGGAAATTCCATAGATGCGCCATTAATTGGTATGTACACAGGAACAAATTCTCCCGGAATAATTACCTCATCAACAGGTTCAATTTTTCTTGAATTTAGATCTGATTGTGGAACTGTTAATGCAGGTTGGAATGCTTCTTATACTAGTGTTTTAGCAGATTCGGAAGCACCTTTAACATCTATTGCTCCTTCCATTTCTTGGCAAACTCAAGATTTTTCAACGACCATAACAGATACAGATAACCAATCGGGTGTTGCCGAAAGCTACTATTTGGCAGCTGATAAAGACAATGCTCAAATTGGATGGAAAGCAAATGGTTCACTTGGTTTTGCACATGAAGATTTTGAGGATGATCTATCATCTTGGACCCAACAAACTGGAACTTTTGTGTTGAACAATTCGAAAATCGATTTTTCTGATATTGCGCAAAACAATTCAAATGCATATTTGTCAGTTACACAAAACACATCAACAAATTACCTATATGAATGGAAGCAAAATATTACTTCTTCTGGAGCAAATCAACGTGCAGGATTGCATTTTTTCTGCAGCGATCCAACACTTCCAAACAGAGGCAATTCCTATTTTGTTTATTTCCGTCAAGGTCAAAACAAAGCACAAATTTATAAAGTTGTAAATGATGTTTTTACGATGGAAACAAACGACACGTGTGTTGTAAATCAAAATGTTGAATACACTTATCGGGTCACATACAATTCTCAAACGGGATGGATAAAAGTCTTTGTAAATAATGTACTAGTTACATCTTGGATGGATTCAGCGCCATTGCTTGCTGGAAATTCCATTTCATTGCGTTCTGGTGGTTGTGCTGTTTCCTTTGATGATGTTAAATGTTATAAAACACGCTCTTCTGCTGTTTCAATTGCACTTCAATCTGATTTTCGCTACCAAAGTAGTGCGTCACAATATGCTGGAAAAATTACCTCACTTGCCATTGATAATTTAAATAATTGGTCTTTGGAAGATGAGGAGCTGTACTTAGTTGATTGGACTATTCCTGAAATAAATAATTTGGCAGATGGACAATCGCTAGATATCGACAGCACTTATTTGAGCACGCTTTATGGAAATTGGTTGGGATCCGATCCACATTCAGGAATTACGGAATACCAAGTTGCAGTTGGAACGAGCCCATCACTTGATGATGTTTTGCCATGGACAACAAATGGTTTAGTTGAATCGTTTACGCATGTTCTAATAAACCCAATTTATAATCAAATGTATTACATTTCAGTGCGAGCAATAAATGGTGCAGCATTGCAAAATGAGATGAGTTCTGACGGTCAGCGCTATATGCAAGAACCTTCGAATGATTTATCTGAAGAATTATTAAATGCCATTTCGATTTATCCAAATCCGGCGGTTGATCAGTTGACAATTTCCAACATCAATATCAATGTTGACCTATTGTTATATACTGCTGACGGTAAATTGGTCTATAAGAATACGGTAAATGAAGCAGCGACAATTCCGCTGATTGAATTTGCAACTGGGATCTATTCTTTGGTGATAGCTAATGGAGAAGGATTTGTAGTGAAGAAAGTGGAGATTCAGAAGTAAACCCGCCCTTCGATAAGCTCAGAGAACGGGTTTATCATAATATTATTTTACTCTTTCACCATTCGTTTTGTTGAAACGATTTGACCATCAGCAACAAGAGAATACGTATAAACTCCCGTACTTAAATCATTGGCAAAAACATTCAATTGTCCGTTTCCACGCTCAACAATATCAACTGAATTAATCAATTTTCCTTGACCATCATAAAAATGAATCTGTGCTTTTTGAACACTTGCTGGAATTGAGAATGTTATAATCGTTGATTCAGCAAAAGGATTCGGAACGTTTTGATTCAAAATAATTGAATTGCGGTCAAATAGATTCACGTTGATTGCTGCTTTTAATTGTTCTTGAACAATTTCCTGTGTTGGTTGAATCGATGAATTATTCATTTGACACAAGAATGGCAAAATCCCTGAAAGACAATTTTCAAGTTGAGTTAAGCGGTCGTTAAGGTCATCAATTTCTGTTTGTTGTGCAGTAATAATGGAATCTTGAGACTCAATTACGTCATTTTGTTCTTGTGCTCCTGCTATTAACAAGGGAATCAATTCTTCGTATTCAACACCTTTGAAATTAATTTGAGGTGCTATTTCCATTCCTAAGGAATCATATTGTGCTGGACGTATATGATTACTAACGATTGTTGGAAGAACTTGTTCAACGTCTTGTGCAACCAATCCCATCTGCTGATCACTTTCAAAATTAAAATCCGCAAAATTAGTAGTATCATAATTAAACGTTTTTGGTTGTAGATCATTCAAAATATCCATTGCATTTGTCAAGTTTTGAACATTCGTTTTAAATTGCTGATCTGAAGTGATTACTGTTCCATTGGTTGAGGAAATTTGACCAGTAACATGAACATTGCCTTGAAAATATCCAGCAAAATTTGAAGAACCTCCAGTTACGGTTGCAAATATTCCATAATTAATTGGTGACACTGTATGAGAAGAGCTGAATATTCCATAACTCACTGTTGACCGATCAATAGCTCTTGAATAAAGGCCGTAATTAGCAGAAGTAATACCTGCTGGATGACCATAAGCGGTAGCAAGTAACCCGAAATTTGTTCCTGATGCAGCTCGAGCATCTGCTTGAACTCCAATATTTGTATTAGCTATTGTTGACAATGAATTGGCAGCACCTGTAACACCTATATTATTTGAAGATGCATTATTTGCAATTCCAGTAAGTGAATTGGTTGTAGTACCACCATCAACATCCGACCGAAGACCTTCATTTGAACTCATAGGATTTAAATTTCCATCAATATTTATCTTTACTCCTCTTGTTGCATTGTTAATGCCATCGATGGTTATTTCAACTCCAGTGTTTTGTATTGAGTTAGCATGATTCTCAACGCGTAATCCCCTTGTGTTATTTGCATTTACATTATTGTTTATATTAATATGTAATTTTGAATCTGGGGTTGCTGTTCCAATACCGATGTTGTTTTCAGTATTGACTGATGAAGAATTATCCGTAAAGACAATGTTATGATTATTCATTGGAACTTCTCTGTCACTCAATAATTGTCCACTTGTTCCATTAATATCATTTCCAAAAGCAACTTTTGTAGTATCAATTGTACTCATTGAAGTTCCGTTATGAGCTCCAGTAGAAAAACCTGCTGGGCCTTGTGCGCCTGTAGAACCAGTCAATCCTTGTGGACCAGTTGCGCCAGTTAAACCAGCTGGACCAATCGGACCAGTTGGGCCTGTAGGGCCTGTAGCACCAGCAGGAACAGGTCCCTATGTACCATCACCGTGTAAAACTTGTGTATTATCCATTGGAAAAGCAGTTTTTCTAAATACTTCACATCAATCGTTTCATGTTTCAAAACTACATTTCCACTCTGTATGTAAGTTTGAATATTTATGCACTGGAGTGCAGCGAAAATGACCCGCAGTTGTTCCATTTTGATTGCGCGATGTCCACCAACATTGATTCCACGTAAAATAGCAACGTAGGTTGTTGAATTGGGAAGTATAGCGTTCAAATGACAATACAGTTGGCAATGTGATGTACAGGAAAATTACATGAATTGGCAATGAAACATTTTTTATTCGCCGCTTCGTGTAATGCGTTGGCCAAATCAATTTGATCGGCACGCGTTATGGTAACCGTTGGCCGCAGTGTAACTTCCGTAAATGCTCCGCCTTCAGGTTTAAGCGTTAGTATACCACTCGCATTATCCACATAATCCATTACAATGATGCCATTATCCGCGCACAAATGCAAAAACCAAAGCATGTGACAGCTTGCAATGGCAGAAACCAAAAAATCTTCTGGATTTGGTTTTGTACCGTCACCTTTAAAAACAGGATCGGATGAAGCTAGAATGTCTGCTTTATTTTTTATTGAAATCGTATGACTTCTTTCGTAAGATGTATAATCCTTTGTTCCTTCGCCTTTATTGCCCGTCCAGCGGATAGCGGAGTGAAATTCATGATTTTGAGACATTTAAAAAAGTTTTGAAATAATATAAACGGATGCTGTGAGAATAGCTAAAGCCTAAAATGAAAATGGATTAGCAAAGTTAATCGTCCAGCCTAACATTGCAATTCTTTTCGGCGGAAAAATTCTCTTGTCTTCTCGGTTGAAATAAAAAATGCCTAACTTCCAGTTTGTTGGATCTTTATGCCATGCATCAATGGTTTCTTTACTTGGTTTTTTATTTGTAGTATCCATTTCTTTCATTCTTTTACCAAAGTAGATTTTTTATAATAAACGGTATGATTAGCTTAATATTAAGTTCGACGCGCAGAACTTACTAAATTCAATGCAATGGATTGAAAATTTGAAGGCGTTACACCTGTCAATTCTTTAAAATGTGCGTAGAACGATGATTTACTAGCATATCCAACGGTCTCAGCAATGCCAACCATACTATAGTTTTTATACTTTTCATTGATCAACAGGTGTTTAGCCAATTCAATTCTTTTTTCGTTTATTAATGTTCGAAATGATTTGCCGTAGTGGCCATTAATCGTCTGCGATAAATCTTTACTATTTGTGCCTAGTTTTTTAGCCAATTTTAGAATGGTTAAGTTTGGATCTTTAAACATTTCTTTCTCACTAAACAGTCTTTCTAATTTTTCTACGATGGGTGTTGAAATCTTATATACTGAATCTTTAACAATTGATTCATTGTCTATTAAATTGTTGTTTTTCATTTTGTCAAGTCCTATCTTGACTAATGCTTTATTTTTTAATCTTAATCGAAAAACGAATAAGATTGAGCTAATAAATAGCGCCAATACAAAAATAAACAATAATAGTATTCGACTAGTTTTTGCTTTTTCATGTTCCAATGTAATACGTGTATTTTTATCTTTTAGTGCTTGAATAATGCTTAAGTCTTTTTGCTTTAATTTTTCCAATTCAGCAATACTCTCATCTTTTTTTTGCGCTTTAATTACGCTATCCTTAAGCACTAAATAGTGGTAGGATCTTTCATAGTTCTGAAGACCCAAATAGCAATCGGATAGGTTAGAGTAAACAGTATTTAACATATCCGTTCTAGACATTATTGCTTTTTTTTCTGAAAATAACAGAGCCTCTTCTGATTTTAGCAATTGGTGATTTTCCAGGTACAATCGCCCCAAGTTGTTGTAAAAAACAGCCTTGTCCTCTTCAGCGACCTGATCCTTTAATTCTAAATATATATAAAGTGCATCATGAATGCGATCATTGTAGTTTTCGAGTAAAATTGCCTTCGCCATCATCAAATTGTAATGATCATCAGTAAAACCAAATTGCTCATAGTAAATTGCTTTGTTAAGCCATTCTTCTGATGCTTGATAATTGCTGGTTTGGTAATAAATTCCGGAAATTGAGTAGTAAATAGTTTGATAATTTATGGTGTCTTTTACCGCTTTTGCAAGGCGCAAAGCTTCAAAGTCGTGCGCTAATGCTTTTTTATAATCTCTTGAAAATTGATAATAAGTACCTAACGCTTGTTCTGCAAATACCAATAAGTTTTTGTCAGATACGAGCTTCATTTTTTTCTCCATTTTGTGAATTAATGGAGCCATTTTTAAGAATTCATTTTGGTACATCATGAAACTCGTAACAGCTAAGGCATGAATAACAAAATCCGTTGGTTTGGCTTCTAATAGTGAGGAATTATATGTTACTCGATCTAATGTTGACACAATTGATTTGGTATTCGTTTGCCTGTAGTAAGCAGCCATTTCATTGCGAATTAGTTTAAAATATTTTTTAGAAGACCCTGCTTTTTTTTTCAATAATTTGAAATACGCGATATCATTATTTGTTCTTGCTTCGCTGGCTAAATTTACGTTATAACAAAAAAGACAAAAAACAATAATAAGTTTGTAATGCATGTGAGTGCTTGTGAATTTACTTTGTGAAAGTAAAAGTAGCATTTTAGAATAACCCGCAAACATTGTTACTTCAATATATTATGTATCTCTTGTTTTTTTATGAGTTCAAATTCACGAATTTGGACAGGTGCGGTGCTTCAGATAGTGACTATTGAATGTATATTTGTTCGCCTGAGATGACCCACTATTATTTAAAAGAGTTATATATTTAAACTAAGAAATTATGAGTATTAAAAAAATTTTCGCTTGCGCTTTGTTATTGAGTTCTAACATTACCTATGGTCAATGGGTAGATGGAGACATTATTCCAGATTTTACTTTGGAGGATCTTGAAGGTAATCAACACGATCTTCATGCTATTCTTGATGACGGTAAAATGGTGTTTTTTGAATTCTTTTTTCCGGCATGTCAATATTGTTGGAATGATTTGGTAAAACATGAAATAAAAGACCTTTATTCTGCCTATGGTGAGCAAGGTTCAAATCAGATGAGCGCATTGGGAATAAATGTTCTGGGTGATGGTATCGGCAATTGGGGTGGAGACCTAGCTGTTCCGAATATTAATGGTGTTGATATTTCGAATCAAAACCTTCCAAGAGGTGATTATGAATACGCGGGGAATTATCCAATTATTCCTCAAGGATCAGCTTTTGGTGATACGATACAGGTTCTTGGTTGTCCAAAATACATGTTGGCTTGTCCAGATAAACGCTTGTATGTATCGGCTTATCAGTGGTTAATATCAGATGCACAAAATCTTTGTGGAGTATCATTAACCAAAATTCAAAATAACGTAAGAATATATGTGCCTGAACTTTCTACCTGTTCAGGATTAAATCGCGTTAATATTTATGGTCATTTGAGAAATACTGGCAGCAATAATATTACGAGTGCTACTGTGAAATTAATGGTGAACAACACGGTGTTAAGCTCTCAAGATTTAACATATTCAGGCAATAATACGACTACAGCAACAATGGGTTTAACGGAATTTAAATTTGATAATGTATTCATTGATCAACCGCTAGGTGAATATGACAAAGGCCCCTACAAAATTGTTGTTGATAAGATAAATGGAGTTACTTTACCAGCACCGATCGAAAAAATCATTAAGATAAAAACGCCGAGTGCATCTACAGCTTCAACAAATTTGAATGTTGAATTATTGACAGATGATACTTCAAATGAACTTTCGTGGGTCATCTATAATTCTACAGGTGCTGTTGTTACTCAAAATCCAAGTTTAGTAAATAGTACCACTACAAATACCCCTATTACATTAGCAAACAATGAATGTTATACGATTCGATTGAAAGATAGTGGTGGCGATGGCGGTGGAACGTATGGTGATGATGTCTATTTAAAAGTAATAGCACCTTCAAATACAGAACTATGCAATCTCAACCACAACACTAATTTTAGTTATGGGAACTTTGGATATGATATTTTTGCTTCATTCAGAGTTGGAGCTTTATCAACCGAATCCAATGATTTGTTGAAATTATCTATTTATCCAAATCCAGCTTCAGATAAATTTATGGTAGAAACTTCTGAAAATGTAACAGTAGAAATTTCGGATGAAAATGGTAAGTTGATCAAATCCTTAGAAAATGTAACTAATACAAAATGGGTTGATATTTCAGATTTAAAATCAGGTGTTTATTTGGTAAATGTTACCAATGGAACATCATCTCAAGCAATTAGAATTGTAAAAGATTAATTAACTCAATTGTCGT
>CAMDNE010000029.1 GCA_945902745.1 Chitinophaga pinensis
GCTCTAAGTCTTTGGTACCAAGGGTTACCTCAGTTTTTACTAAAGTATAGTATATAGAACTAATTGTACTGGAGATATCTGGCTTATATGCATATTCTAGTTTATATATACTTGTATCCCAAAATTCCTTTTTGAATAAAACCTGTGAAAAATAAGGTTGAGCATTGGTAATATCAATTTGAAATAATTTTTGCCCTTGATAAGAAAAAAATTGTCGAAATTCGGTTTTTACGTTGGTTAACGGGCTATGAAACCTGCCAGATGTGTCATCTACTAATATTGTATAATCATATTTTTGTATCTTTTTTAAGGTGTAATCATAGATAGAATATAGTGGGGTATTATTTTTACCAACTGCATTTTTAAAATTCAAATAATTAAAATCACAAGCAGCTAAATAATCGAATTTTAGATAATCACATTTGAACCATTGGCTTAAAAAGTGGTAATTTTTTAATTTAACATCTTTGTTTTGCTCATAATCTCGAAGATTCTTACCTAATATGTATGTAAAATGCTTGGATTTATATTCATATTCAGTAATTCCAGACAAATATTGATTTGAAATACAATACCCCATACATTTTTCACCTCTGATAAATTTACCATCGGATTCTATAATTTTAGTATTTAAAAGATAGTCCAACGAAAATTTATAATCCCTAAAAAAACCTTGCATAATCTTACTACTTAGGTTTACAAAACCTGTTTTTGTAAAATCTTTATATTTGATACTTGCTGTTTGATACCAGTTGCCTAACATAAAGGCTATAGTATCCTTTGTTACAGATGAATTAACTGGTGGAGTTTCCTCCACCAGCTTATTCAAATCTAAATTATTCGGTATAAATGTGTATTTACTGTTCATGGCTTTTATTATAGATATGAGGAAACTCCCTTATTTTTAAATATTCTGGCCACTCGTCAATATCACCACCATGAGTATGGTGCAAACCCATTTCATGTTTCAAGTACGTCCCCATTTGCTTCATAAAAACAGGTACATCAGCTGACCTACAAACGTCAATGATGTTATCAAACCATTCGGTTTTACATGGTCTGTAGCGATATTTGCCTGTTTCATTTCCGCTTTCTCCGCCTATTACAGCCCAATCAAGCTTCGAAATTAAATCAATCGTATTTTTGGTAACGAGATTATCCAACAATGGCTCAAATGAAGCCCATCTTACCACTGCGGGGATTTTCATTAATATTTCTAATCGATTTAGGGTATACTCTTCATTCTCACAACTTACACCCAACCATACGTTAGGATAGCCATTGCCCCAATCAGCAGGCAAGCACTCAGCTATTCGCTCAGGTCTTTTGGTTAGGAGTTGGAAGGTTAAATGTGGGCAGGCTTTAATTATTGCCCAGGCATCATCCCTCCATTGGTCAGCTTCTTCAATAAAAAAATCCGACCAGCTGCATACAAATACCAGGCATGCCTCTTTCCATTTTAGCGGTGCATAAAACGTTGGATTTGCTGACCTTACCACAGTTGTGGGGTCTTGACCATACTGAGTTTTGTCACGATACATAAAACAAAAGCGATACGCTGGAGAAACTTTATGACACCCTTGCCATGGGTTCCAAGTTTCATCCGTCCATTGTATAAGTGTACCTTTAGTCATTTTTTGAGCCCCCAAACTTTTTCCTATTTTCTTGTTTTCAGTAGCCGGGGCTATTAACCCCAGCTCTGAATTTTTAATATGTATTTTCTTTATCATAGCTCTTTAATTAATAATTGATAATCCATATTTCAGTTCTAAATTATTCAATCGCGAATAGAGTCTCATATATTCCCTTACTGTTAAATCCTTAGAGTGCAAGGATGTGATATTATCCAGAATTATCCCTTTGGAGCCGGTTCCAATTATTGCTTGCTCCAATTCGTAAAAAAAGTAATCTTCCATATCATTCTTTTTAATCAAGGAGATTTTATAAATCTCAGTTATAGTTTGTTTATTTCTATCAACTTTTATTGGAAGATTTTCAAGTTTATTAAATTTAGTAACGCAGCATTCTACATTGAAATACAAAAATGGAGAAGGTATTGTTTCTACCTCCAAACATTCCACTTTGTCGCTTTGTATTGTATCTAAATGCTCAATTATGCTAAAATTCACATCATTACTATTGAGAAATAAACTTATGGCTTGTCCATCATAGTAAAGCAAATAAATAAGGGTTTTTGCCATAGGTGGTTTACTTTTCAAATCAGTTAAATGGTCCTTAGGAAGAGTTAACCAGAACATGTCATGCTCCAATTCACTCATGATAGAAAACGCATGTGCATACGGATATAATTCCTCATCCAATATCACTTCCGTTTCCATTGTTTCAGTACCAAATACTTTAATTTTATACATTTCTCCCTCCTTTTAAATCGAATGGTTCCATTACATTTTTTTCTAGGTATTCTAATAAATCTTCTTCTTTATATCTAATTACTCTATTATCCTGATAGTACTTTATGCGGCCAGTATCGCGCATACGCTGTAAACTCCTAGTGCTGATTTTCAAATAATTTGAAGCATCGGCTGTTGTTAAAATGTTCATTTTTGTTTTTTTTTCTTCTAATTTTTTTTCTTCTAATTCTTTTTCTTTATTAATTTTTTTTAACATATGAATATATTAAAATTTTTAAAAATAATGAATAGCTTCACAGCCATCACCGTTAATTTGTGGTAGCTTATATTCCGACCTACCCGCCGGTACTCTCTATTTTTCTGAATTTTGCAGCTTGAATATGCGCTGCTCAGTTTTCTATTTATGTGGCTTGAGTCGCCGATTCCATTTTGAAGGATGGAAATAACCTTTTTAGATACCTTACTCAATATTAATCGGTTTGAGTGTCTTCCCTTTGGAAATTATTTTTTTTACTACTGTTTCTTATTTTTTATGTTTGTATTACAAAATTAAATTCATTTTATATGAAAAGCAAATAAAATTCAATGAAAATTGAATTTTATTCAAACACATCCATTGCTAAATTAAGGTCAGATTGGTTATATCGGGCATAAGAAGCTAAAGTAACTTTATTATTTTGATGCCCAAGTAGTTTTGATACATGGTCTAGGCTCATACCTTTTGAAAGTGCAATACAAGTGAAGGTTCTTCTACCATAGTGACATGTAACGTTCAGTTTATTTAATTTTGCCATCTTAGCGATAACTTTTAGGTCCTTATTAATATATGCTGTATTGCTGGAAATAGCATTAAATAATTCCTTTTTTGAATAGACCTTTCCGTTTTCCAAAAAAGGGAAAATATAATTATCGTAATTATCCTTATAATCCTGTAATCCATAAATATTTAATATTTCTAGTCCTTTGGTTGGCACTTTAATTGAAATCAGTTCATTCGTTTTATGCATGACTATGTTTATATTTTTCCCATCCCAATGCTTCCACTGAAGTTTAAGCAAGTCAGATATTCTAAATCCGGTATAGCAGCAAAATATGAACATATTGCGATGGTCATCCATTCGAGAACCTCTTATTAAATCAAGATTTATTATCTTTTCTACATCATCCTCGTCTAATTGTTCCTTGTGAGATTTTTCCTGTGGGAGCTTATATTTATTAAATGGATATAATTCTTTTTCAATCAGCTCCTCATTAATAGCATCATTAAAAAGTTTCCGAAATATACGAAGGTTGGAACTTACCGTATTTGTTGAATTATTCAGTTCTGACCTAAGGTAAAATTCATAACCCTTCAAAAATGAAACGGTGACTTCACAAAAAAATAAATCTTTTTTACCAAGATATACTTTAAGTTTTTCATAAACTGCTTTTGCTTTTTGATATGTTCCGATATTTTCCAGTTTTTTTTGTACTGCAATATGCTTTTCAAAATACTTTAATAAACTCTCTGTATTGTTTCCAACTATTTTTTCTTTTAGAGTATGGCTAGAAATGTATTTATTTTTTGTTTCTGTTTCTAAGATTAATTCTTGAGCTTCAAAAACACGTCTATTAATAAGTCCATTCATACGACTAGAGTTAGGATGTTTTGATTTTACCTTATTGTTATTGAAATCCCATTCATCAGGTTTAATATTAATTTGAAGCGAAATATACTGGGTTAATCTGTTTTTTGTGATTCGCAAATAAAGAGGAACCTCTCCGTTTGCCTTCAGCTTATTCATTTTCGGTATTACTTTAATTGATGCCATTGTATTATATAATTTGTATTACAAAGATACCCCAATGGTAAAACAAATGGTAAATCAATAGGGTCTTAGTATGGCTGTTGTATTCATAAGCAAAAACATTAAAACGCTTATTATATGCTATTTAAATGACAGCAAAAGACCACAAAAGACACGAAAATGGAACCGTCCGACCCGCATTAATTTAAAAAGAGCCCTGTAAATCATCAGATTGCAGGGCTTTTTTTATATAGGTACAACATAGGTACAACATTTTGGAAAATATTTTTTAATCTATTGAAAATCAGACCTAGTATTTTTCAATAAAAATGATAAATTCTTAATCCGGCAATTAATCCTTAATGCACCTTACAGACATTCCATTGTTTTTATCACCGCCCATTACCCCTATACTAGTATTGCCTAAATATATTTTTATAAAATTTGCATAATATTTCCTTTTTTCATAGGGTGTAGATGTCCAAAATGAGCCACTAGTTCCTAGTTCTGAATATTCCCAATTGTAAAAATTTCCTTGACTAAATCTAAAACCACCTGGAAGAGCATTAAATCCACTTTCATTATTCGCCTTATAATTTGGATATGCCCAAAATTTTGAGCCTTGTTGTCTTAATTTTGGTGAAGCTTTTGACTCACCACCTAAATGATTTAAAAGAATTGCCCATTCATTACTTGTTGGTATGTGCCATCCTTTAGGTGCTAATTTATGTGGGTCATTAACAGCATACCAATTGTAAAGATTTCCATAATGGTCTTGATTATCTATAGAATTTCCATAATAACAATAAGCTCCTTTTAAAGAATCGCCCCAATTGGTGCTATCTTGAACAAATGTAATTGATGAACCATCGTTATACCTAGTTGTTTTTAAGTTTTCAGCCATCCATACCTGTGTTCCGATAGTAACAGCCCGATACTTATTACCATCAATATCTGTAACAATGATATTGTTGGATTTAGATGTTTTGGTTTCCTTTTTAATACCACATGTCGTGAAGATTAAAATAACCAGCCAACTAATTAGATGATTTAAAAATTTTAGTTGCATAAAGATATTTTAAACTACAAACTTATAAAAGGATTAATTAATAAACCGTAAACTTTTTTAAGGACAAGTCAAAGTTTAATCAAAGAACCCAACTTGAATTTAGCACTGAACCTCCACTTTTGCCAAATTACTGTTATAAGCTGGATTTCTGTCCGCCGAGTAGTTAAAACGCTTTCCTGTCAAAGGTTTTGGTGTCTGCAATGCAACTGTAATTTGTCTCTCTGTGTCGGGTTGTGCGTTGCGTTTTTTATTTTTTTGAAGGGCAGGAAATTTTTAAAAACAATTTTTCTTTTGGGTTGGCTTTGCAAGCTCTATTAAAAACTTTGGTCGTGTGTTGGTTTGTGCGGTTTTTAATTGTGCTTGCAAATTGCGTTGGCTATTCATCTTTTTTTATTTAAACTTCAACTGGTTCTTTCCTCAACGCCTCTCTTAAAACCTGTTGCAGTAATTTTTCATTTTGTGATTCACTTTGTTTAATGCTTGCTTCCAACTCATTGCAATACTGCATTAGTTCGTCTAATTTTTGAACGATGCGGTTTTGTTCAGCTAAAGGTGGAAGTGCAATAAGTGCGATTTGCCCATCGGTTGTCCCTAATCGTGGCATTTTCATTCCTTTCGTAACACTATTAACATACTTTAAAAAGGCAATACTTTTAAGCGTAAATCTTATGAAGAAAGGATTCAAACCTCCATAAAGTTTTAGTGGTAGAATTTCAGTAGTACAAACACCATCTTCATCAGCAACTATTACTTTGTCTAAGTATGGACGCAACTTTGAATAAAGAACTTCTCCTTGTTTAAATTTACTCTTTGTACTTAAAGAGTTTCTTTCATTAAAACGTATTTTGCAAAGTAAATTTGAAGTTTCTTTTTCAATATCTTCTAAGTCTAATACCCAAGTATCATAATCAAGTGATTTTGGTTCAGATTTCGGACTACTTCCATAATTGCAAATTTCGCCCAACCTACACCACACCCAATTTGGAGGAATTTCAAAAGGAATTTCTTCGACTTTGATGGGTGGTAGTTCTTTTTCTTTTTTGAGTTTCTTTTCAGCAATCAGTTTTTCTTTTTCGGCTTTTATCTTTTTTAGCAATTCACTTGCTGGTTCGTCTTTTTTATTTTGCTCAACCAATTTGCCTTGCACCGCATCTTGCAATAATTGCTGACGAAGGTTTTTTACTAAAGTGAGTTGGTGGGTGAGTTCAGTGGTGATGTTATCTGAATTGCCTTTTAACTTCAAAAGCTCAACTACAATTTCTTTCTGGATTTGAAATTGAGGAAAAGAAAACTCTAAATTCAAAAATGTTCTTTCATGAATGCTTTTTTGTGCCGAGCCACTTAATTCAATTTCTCTTATTCGAGATTTAAATACTTCGGATTTTAAAAATAGAATTAAAAATTCCTTGTTAATTTTTGCTGTATCAATTGAGAACATTGGCATATTCTCAGTAACAATGCAAGTGTGAACATCATCTGATGCAATGCCAATAGAACCTTGTAACAAAAGTTGTCTAGTAAAAATTAAAGTGTTAGGATATTTTTTAGTGTCAATTATAAATTGTCTTTTTCGTCCAATCTCTTTTCCAATTTTTTCGCCTCTTAGAACCACACTTCCATCATTCAGAATTGAAACTTGCTTGTAAATAGCTTTATCAGCAACCCTATGTTCAATTCTATATTGTTTAAGAATATCACCTAATCTAACTTTTTTCCAACTCATTTTACAGCCTGTTTAAGTTGATTCAACAAATTAGTACTCTTTTCAAAAGAAGTATTCAACATTTCCATCAGTTCGGAACTAGTATATTCCTTTTCCTCTTGCGGTTTGGTTGGGTTCTTAATATCCAAATCATAACCTCTTTCAATTATGGTTTTGATGTTTACTTTCCAACAGATGTCACTTTCCTTGCGTTTGTTCCACCATTTTTTAATTGGGTCAAATTCCTCAACTTTTATTGGTCTTGTTTTGTTGTAAGCTTTATATCCCTCGGGCATACGGTGTTCGTAATACCAAATGTCTTTAGTGGGTTTGCCCTTATCAAAAAATAATAAGTTGGTTGCCACAGTTGCATAAGGCTGAAAAACCGAATTAGGTAAACGTACTATTGTATGCAGATTGCATTCTTCCAAAAGTCTTTGGCGTATGCGTTGTTTAACCCCATCACCTGTTAAACTGCCATCAGGCAAAACAATTCCTGCTCGTCCGTCTTGTTTGAGCAAATGAATCATCAAGATTAAAAACAAGTCGGCACTTTCTTTAGTACGGAACGTTTGTGGAAAATTGGTTTCGTTGTTGTTGGCTACAATACCGCCAAATGGAGGGTTTGCCAATATTACATTTACACGGTGCTTTTCGGTAAAGTTGCTTAATGGTTGGTCTAAAGCATCACCAAATTTTATGTTTGGTATTTCAATATCGTGCAAAATGAGATTAGTTGTTGCCAACAAATACGGTAATGGTTTATATTCCCAACCTGCAATGTTGTCTTCAATACTTTTTCGTTGTTCTACATTTTTGGCTTGGGCTTTTAAATGCTCAATGGCACAAGTCAAGTAGCCACCTGTTCCGCAAGCAGGGTCAAGCACTTTTTCGCCCAACTGTGGATTGATTGTTTCGGTAATAAATTGCGTAATGGCTCTGGGCGTGTAAAACTCACCGCTTTTGCCAGCACTTTGTAATTCCTTTAAAATGGTTTCGTACAATTCGCCAAAAGCGTGGCGGTCTTTAGCAATATTAAAATCAATTTCGTTGAGCTTGTTCAACACTTTGCGGATGTTGATACCACTTTTCATATAGTTGTTGTTGCCTTCAAAAACTTCACGAACTATAACTGCTCGTTGGTTGCCTGTGCTTAAATCTAAATTGCGAAGTGCAGGAAACAACTGTCTGTCCACAAACTCCAACAATTCATCGCCAGTCATTCCTTCATCATCACCAGCCCAATTGCCTTTTTCTTTTACCCAATGAAATTTGTCGGGAATAGGAGATGTGTATTTGTCGTCCAGTAACTCTAATTCTTTGTCTTTATCCGAGAATATTTTTAAAAACAGCATCCAGCCCAATTGCTCAATGCGCTGTGCATCGCCATTCAAGCCTGTGTCTTGCCACATTATGGTTTGTATGCTTTTTATTACGCCTCCTATATTGCTCATTCTTTTGTTTTATTAAAATCGTTTTTTGATATAAGAAGCAGTTTCTTGTATATCCAATTCCTGTGAAGTATTTCCGCTACGTATGTAAAATTTCTTTTGCATTGTACCGCCCTTGTCTGTGACTTCCAGATACAATGGCTTGCTCGAAGCCTTAATATCTATTTCACAAATTTCTCCATCATTTACAATTGGAAATCTTACGTTCAAATTTGTAGCGGTATACTCTTTGCCAAAAGCATTGTTTACAATGTTTCGTAAGTGTAATTCAAAATGGTCTTTATTGGCTTCCTTAAAAGTATTGTAATCAGATTCAAGTCCTAATATTTCGCCTTCATCAGTAACGCCAATTAAAAGTTTACCACCTTCAGCATTGCTAAACGCTGAAATTGTTTTAAGGATAATTTCTTCCATTTTTTTATCCAATTTGTTTTCTTTCCAATTCCAACGCATGGTAGATTTAAATTCAAGGAAACTATGTTCACCTGATTGTATCATATCCATTAAATCTACTGTTGTTGAAACAGTAACTTGACCGATAGAAATTGTTTTAAGAAAAGTATTTAATTCACTTGCAAGGGTTTCTCTTCTTGTTTCCAAGAACTTTTCGTAATTCTCAACTTTCCAAAGGTTTTCATCTTCTGGTATGCTTTGCAGTTTTAAAGCATTTGGAAATTGCTTTTTTACGTTAGACAAATAAACATCTGCAAACATTGCCGACTTCTCTCTGTTTTCAGTTGAAGTAAGCATTGCTCTATTTGTGATTTCTTGAGCTATGGCATAATGAAATTGGTTATTCATATCGTAGATACCCGAATCTCTCAGAACAGAATAGGCAAATATGTGGTCTCTTTCCAAACTATACTTTTTACCCATGTTTTTTCTCAGCGATAAACCAGTTCCTAAGCAAACGGCACCTTTACTTTTGAAATACCACTTCATTAAAGAAAAAAGCGGGTGACGAATATCTCTGCCAATAAATTCAGAAGCTTTTATTTCTAAAGGTCTTTCTTCATCAATTAATGCAAGCATGGTATCAAATGGATTAGGGTTGTCATTGATAATACCAATGTCTTTGTCTAATTTTTGTGGTAACTGACTGATATATCGGTTTCTTATTTGAGAATAGTAAAACCATTTTATAGTCTTTTTAATCTCTTCTTCATTCAGCTTTCCATCTGGTTTATTGAATGTGTAAGCAATCAAAGGAATAAGTGCATACACAGAGTTGATTTCATCGGTATGGTCAACATACGCCTGACTTTGCAATAAATTACAAACATAATCGAGGACAGACCCGTCCAACTTTTTCCAAGCCTCCATTAATTTTTCTTTGTTGTCAGCAGTATGGAGTTTTTCCATTTTTGAACCCATCTTGTGGGTGACTGCTAATAAGGCATAAACAACGAAATCAAGTTTAAAAACCCATCCTTGCTTTTCTAAGTCTTGTAATTTCTTTTTAAATAAATCTCTTGCATTAGGCCAATAACCTGAGATTTGAGCTAAAGCCAATTCTGCATCGGTTAGGTTTACACCACTTGCATTTACAATATAAAAAATGTCAATGGCTTCTTTTATAGTTGCTTTTACTGGAATTATTTGCTCTAAAAAATCTCTATCTTCTATTCTTTTAATTGAAATAATATTATTCGAAATTATAGTTTCTCTTTCTCGAGGAAGTCGTTCACCGTTATTGCGTTTTTCCAATTCGTCTGTAATGTCCCTTTCTCTTACTAATCCTTTAAAAATATCTGTTATGTTTACCCACAGTGGATTATTCTCCATCATTTTAACCTTATAATATTCTAATTCAAGGCTCTCAACATTTACATAAAGATTTCTAATGTCGTTTTCTATCTCTTTTTCTGTATAATACGGAGGTATTAAACCTTTCATCAGCATATACAGCGTTGTAATTCGTTGCTGACCATCAAGAATAATCTTTACAGCTCCTTTGTTTTCATCGTACTTATATTTACCTTTTAGTTCAGGCGGATTGTTTGTTTCCCATGTTAGCATCGTTCCTGTGGGATAGTCCTTTATTAGTGATGAGATGAGATTTTTTGCATCGTTTCTTTTCCAAACATATTCTCTCTGAAATGCTGGTACGAAAAGTTGGTTTTCGTCAATCTTATCAATGATTTGTCTTATTTTCATTTATGCTACTTTATATAATTCAATTTCCAATTCTTTTACGGCTTGCAAATATTTTTCTTTGCTTCCAAACTCGTTGATGATTTCTAGTGGTGAACCAAATTCATCAAAAGGATTTACTCTCAAAACTTCAATGCTTTCAATGTTAGTGATTCCTTCATCTGCATATTTGTCTAACAATGCTTCTAATACTTTTTTGGCTTGGTCGCCATATTTTGTAAAGTAGTTTCGTTTTTTTACGTTGTTGGCTCTCTCTTGTCGTGTTAATGGTGGTTGGTCAAATGCAACGTGACAAATCAAGTCGAATAAATCCACTTCTTTGTTTACGGCATCATACAAGGCTTCTACCATTACGCCTTGTTCTTGCAATTCAGCAATTATGGCTTCTTTGCGTTCGGTAGTGTTCCATTTATTTAAGAAGTCATCTAACGAAGCAAAGTTTTCTTTGATGATTTCTTTGGTGTGGTCTTTTAAACTTGTAGTGATTGGTTTTCCGTGTTGGTCAAAATACATTTCACGACTTACCAAAACTGAAACGTCCACACCGTTTACATAAATTTTTTCTCTTCTTGCATCAGGGTCTCTTGCCACCCAATTGCCGTCTAATGAAGAACCATCTGGATAACGAATTTTCGCTTTTTCAAATACGATTTCTTCTCCTGTGGCTTCGTCTAAAACTGTTACAGTGTTTTCTTCTTCTTCAAGAACCACCAATGATAAATCTTCGTCTTGCGAAACTGGTTTCACACGAATTGGGACGCCATCAAAATCTTTATCGGCAAACAAATCCGTTGCATTTCTAAAATCAAGAATGGTAAAATATAATTTTCCGTATTCTTCATTGATTCGAGTTCCTCTACCAATGATTTGTTTGAACTTGGTCATTGAATTGATGTTGGCATCTAACACAATTACCTTACAGGTTTGTGCATCAACACCAGTTGTCATTAATTCAGAAGTAGTGGCGATAACAGGATATTTTTCTTCGGGATTTATGAAATTGTCTAGTTCCCGTTTGCCTTCATCATTGTCGCCTGTTATTTGCATTATGTATTTGTAATTCTCGGCAACTAAATCAGCGTTTTGTTTTGCTAATGCAGTTCGCATACGTTCAGCGTGGTCAATGTCCACACAAAACACAATGGTTTTTGCAAAACGGTCGTAACCTTTTAAAAACTCCGTGAGTTTTTTTGCTACTAATTCTGTTCGTTCTTCAATTACTAAACTGCGGTCAAAGTCTTTGCGATTATAAACACGGTCTTCAACTTCGTTTCCTTCCTTGTCGGTTTTGCCTTGGTCTGGTCGCCAACCTTCGGCATCTACATTCAAGCCAATTCTTACTACACGATAAGGAGCAAGGAAACCATCGTCAATTCCTTGTTTCAATGAATAAGTATAAACTGGGTCGCCAAAATATTCGGTGTTGCTTGTTTCTTTGGTTTCTTTTGGAGTGGCTGTTAAACCAATATGCGTGGCGTTTTTGAAGTATGATAAAATTTCTCTCCAACTGCTATCTTCTTTCGCACTTCCTCTGTGGCACTCATCAATTACAATCAAGTCGAAGAAGTCTGGCGAAAACTGTTTGTAAACATTCGCATCTTCGTCTGTGCCCGATAAACCTTGATACAAAGCCAAATAAATTTCATAGCTTTTATCAATTTGTCGGTGTTTTACCACCGTCATTTTATCTTTAAAATGTTTGAAGTCGCCTCTTCGAGTTTGGTCAATCAAAGCATTTCGGTCGGCTAAAAACAGAATCCGTTTTTTTGCTCCGCTTTTCCAAAGTCGGTGAATAATTTGAAAAGCAGTATAGGTTTTTCCTGTACCTGTTGCCATTACCAAAATAATTCGGTTTTGTCCGTTAGCAATGGCTTCAACAGTTCTGTTTACTGCAATTTGTTGATAGTATCTTGGTTTGCGGTTTGTGCCGTCAAAGTAATAGTCTTGCGAAGCAATCTTTTCAGCCGTTGGCGTTGTGATACCTTTGTACTTTTTATATTTCTCCCAAAGTTTTTCTGGAGTAGGAAAGTCGTCTATTCCAATTTCAGTTTCTATGTTTCCGTCCGTTGCTGTGCGGTCGTGAAATAAAAAGCCGTCACCGTTGCTACTGAAAACACAGGGAATGTCAAGTATTTGAGCATAGTCTAAAGCTTGTTGAATACCAGCTCTAACAGAATGTTTATTGTCCTTAGCTTCAATAATTGCAATAGGAATGTTGGGTTTGTAATACAGAATGTAGTCAGCACGTTTTTGATTTCCTCTTGCAGTCAATTTACCTCTAACATATATTTTTCCGTCCGTGAACGAAACTTCCTCCAATAACTGTGTCAGTGTATTCCACCCCGATTTCTCAACCGCAGGAGTAATAAACTTTGTGCATATATCACGTTCAGAAAGTGTCTTTTTATCTATCATTTAATCATTCAAATTCATTAGTGCAAAATATGATTTATTGTCGAGGCGTTGGCTAAAAAGTGGCTCTTTTGGTTTTGCGAAGCGTTGGCTTCGTGTCTTTCATTTTAGCACTGTCGTTTATTGTTTGCACTGTCGTCATAGGGTTGCTTGTAACGTTTCGCGGGCACCAGAAGTTTGGGATTGGTGAACGTGATGGTTTAAGTAGCACGAATGTAACAAAAGTCCACAATGTTTCAATTAATCGAAATACCCAAATTTTTGGTGCTCGCTGTTAGTGGCTGTTTAATGTTATAACATCACGGTTTTTTGCTTGGATTTCGCCTAAAATTTGCTTCTTGATATTATCGTCTTCAACTTTATCTATTTCTTCTTTTGCTTTTTCAAAATCTCCTAAATACCTATGTAATTCAGATAAAAGAAGATGGTCATTTGATTTTAATTCATTTAATAATGAAATAAGAAGCTTTACATTTTCCTCAAATATTCTTCTTTCACTTTCTGATATTATGATTTTTTTACTCTTACTATTATTTAGAGGATGTTCTCTTATAGCATCATTATAGCTTTGTATTATCTTTAATCTCAGATAAAGTAATCTCCTTTTATTACGCCTATTAAAGAACAAATTTACAATCGACTTTTTTGAATATTTGTATTGATAATGTTTGACTGCCTTTTCATAATCATCTGACGACATCCCACCTAACTTTTGCTCAAACCAATAAAATTTATTACAAGAATGGCACTTTTGTAATTTCGTTTTAATTCTGCTTGGCAATTCTTCAAATGTTTCTCCATCTGACCAAACAGTCAATCCGAAATAATGGATAAAAAACGGACCTCTATGATATTGGTTAATTTTCCAACAATGAGGGCAAATTTTATATGAAGGTTTACCTATTTGCATATTATTATAAATTGCCACTAACGTTTTGCAGATTGGCGATGGGCGGGCTTTTCAGCACAGAATTTTGTTCGGAGACCTGAACTTTCGGCTACCACAAAACTGTCAAGCGGAGACGAAACCCCGCCTATTGCCAATGTGCTGTTAGCGGTTCGGCTTTCTTTTCGGTCGTTATGCTTCAAGTCAGTTTGCATTGATTGTTGCGATGTAATTTTCAATTTCTATACTCTCTCCAAATGCAGTTGTCGGATTGTTAAATGGTGGTCTGTCAGAATTTTGTGGACTTAAAATTTCTCCGTTTTCAACTTCGTCACCAAATGTTGGGGTTTCTCTAAATTTCCCTTTGCCCCTAAAATTTAAAATTACTGCTTGAACTCCAGGAATAATACAGATTTGTAATCCTGTTTCTTCGCTTTCAAAAAAGTCGTGTTGATTTAATCGCATACGAACAGTTTTGTCATTGAGTAAACTTTCAGGACAATAGCCATTCCACATATTTGAAATTTTTGTTTCAGTCATATTTGTTGTTTTTAAATTATTACCGAAAGTAAAAAGAAACAGTTCAATATTTTCGCCTTCTGTTTCTATGTTACTGGCAACCTGTCTCACAAGTTGTAAGAAGTCAAGATATTTTTTTTCAGCGTTGTCATAACGAATGTTACTTAACTGTTGAAAGTTAGCATATGAATTACTTGCAAAAACGTCAATAAGTCTCTGGTCAAGGATTAAACAAGGATTGTCATTGAATGATATTTTGAAGAAGTAAAGTAGTTTACTATAAGTTGAAAGTCCAAGACCTGAAACATTCTTAAAAATTTCTATCAACCTATTAAAGTCTGTCGTTGTTGGATTTGATTTTTCTCTTAGAAACAATAATGCGTTTTCAATAGTGTCTATATGTTTAAGAATATTCACAAAATGGTTACCCCGCATTCCGCCTGTGTACCCCCAGTAAATTGTCTTGATTATTATTTCTCTTGGTTCATTCGTTTCAAAAATGTCCTGTCGGCTAATTGTCAAGGTTGATTTGTCTCCAAATATGTTGTCATTAAGTTGTTTTAGCCAACTAATTTCGTTTTCAGCTTTTAACCAAGTCGTTCGTTTTGTCGTAAAACATTGTTGTCTTACAGGCAGGTTTGAAATCAATATTTTGTATCTGTTAATGTTCATTGGTGTCGTCTTTTAAGCTGACCGCTAACGGTTTGCGGGTTTAAGAAGTTGGGGATTTCGGAGCACAAAACTGTCACGCCACCACAAAAGTTGAGGCGAGGTAGAATGCTCAAATTTAGCACAAATACCCCACTTTTGCCAAACCCGTGTTATGCCTTCGCCCTTCTTTTCTGTCGTGTTTGTTCGCTGTCATTTCGTTTCTGTCTTGGTGCGTTGGCTTGGTGGCTCTTTTGCAATTTTGGCTTGTGCGTTGGCTTGTGTGAAATTGCAAATGTGCCTCCATAAGCGTTGGCATTAGTATTTTAATTGTTTCATAAATTCCTTTAGTGTTATTGTCGTAATGTTTAGTCCTTTGGCTTTAATCTGTAAACCATTGTCAGATGTCAGCAAAATGGGATTTGCTCCACTATATTTTAATGCAACTGATAGAATAAAATTGTCTGGTGATTTTTTGTTGAAGTCGTTTGGAAGCAAAGTCAAGTCTGCTGTGTCCATTTTAATTCCACGTTTGTCTATACTCTCGTTAATTTGTCTCAAAGCTTTTTGAACATTTTTCTTTTGTTCTTCGGTCAATGTTATTTTCAAGTAATCCAATTCGTCAATAACTTTTGCAGAAAGTACAATACTGTATTTTTGGTCAATTTTTGAAATAATGTCTGGTTGGTCAACAAACACATTTGTGTCGATGATGTAAATATTTTCCTTGTCTTTGTTTATTTCCTTTTTAGGTTTCTCAAACTTGGAAAGGTCTATTTTGCCAAGAACTTTTAAACCTATTTTGTCTTGTGTTTCTGATTCGTTTTTTGTTTGAATGTCTTCAGTTTTCCCTTTTTCAACAGTTTCGTGTAGTTTAGCTTCGCTAATGTTGGCAATAGCCAATCCTTCATATTGAATATAGAATGAAAAATCTTCGTTCAATCGTTGAAGATAATCTTTAACCTCATTGTCAATTTGTGAACGTGTTAAAATGTCTTTGTCTGCAATTATTAGCGTGTGTCGTTTGGAACGACTTGTTGCTACATTAAAAAGCCTGTTTTCTAATGAACGATGATAGCTTGAATTAGGAACTACAAAAATTGTTACATCTGTTGTCAAGCCTTGTACCTTTGAAACGGTTTCTATCAATAAATTTTTATGATAACCGACAGTTTGAAAAATTGCTTTCTGCAATGCTTTTGTTGTTTCAACAAAATATGTCAATACTGAAATATGTAATTTTTCATTTGACGCTAATAAGTGTTTTACAATGTCGGTTGTAAGTTTTAAAGCGTTTTTTGGTTTAAACTCGCCTGCTTTTAAATCGGTTTTTATTAAAGTCGGACCACCGCTGGGATTAAAAAGTTTTCCAAACTCAACATCCATTTCCGAATATGAAAGCCGAATGTCTTTTTTTGCTCTCGAATTTAAGCTGTTCTTATAGAATACTCCCGAATAATTTGCTGCTCTATCTGTTAAACGATGCGTTTCAATAAGCTGAAATATCGGCAATGAAGCGGTTTCTGAAAGGGCTTTTAAGCCGTCAACTAATGCTCCGTAATTTTTACGGCTTACTTTGTCATCGCTTAATGAAACAACAGGTGGCAATTGGCGTGTATCTCCAATCCAAATGTTTTTCTTTCCTAAAAGTTTTGCACCACCAAACATTCCAAGTAAAGCCTGACTTGCTTCATCCACAATAACAAAATCAAATGGGGGTTCATTGAATGTTTTTGCTGCTTGACCACTTGTGATGAAAAATGTTGAAAGAATTAAATTGTAAGGTTGTGGACTTACGTCTTTTGTTTGTTGCAAATCTTTAAATGCCCTTGCTTCGTCAACTGAAAGTTTAGTTTTAAAAATCCGATGTTGTTCTAAAAGTCCTTTCAATGCTGGCTTTTCAACTATTTCTATTAATGCTCTATTTGTTAATGCTGTTACCAAAACTGATTTCCCTTGATTGCAAAGTCGCTCACAAATTTCAGCAATCAAATATGTTTTGCCTGTACCGGGTGGACCTTGCAAAATTAAACTGTCCTGTAAACTCAATTGCGACAATACAAAATCAGCAATGTTGTTTTTGTTGTCAAGTAGTGAAGGAACCCAATCGGAAACCTGAAAATCTTGGTCTAGAATTTTGTTTACGGATTCATTGTTTTTGTTCTGAACTATACTTTGGAGATTAACGATATATTCAAAAGGCGGTTTATTCGGACCCAAAAGCAGAATCATTCCTTCTGCTTCTTGTATATGAATTGCAAATTCAAGTTCAATACCTCTGAATCCTGCAATGCTAAAATCTTTTTCGCTTGATGGCGTTTGCCAAATACAAACAATTTCAGAGTAATTTGTTTTAGCCTTTATTAAATCACCATAAGTTTTGTTGCTCCAATCTCTGTAATTTCTTAATTCCTTTGGAACAGTGAAACAGTAAAGATATTCGCCTTGTCTTGGTATTCCTCTTGTGTTTGGGAATTTCAAAATCATTTCTCCGTCTTGAAATTTCAAGAATTGGGCGACAAAAAGTTCTTCACGGTCTTGCAACAGAAAAAGAGCAGAAGTATCTAACTTCTGCTTATAGGCTTCCGTTTGTGCTCGAAGTTCTTCTTCTAAAAACTGAATATGTTCTTCTCTGCTGAAAATCATTATAGCAATAAGTCTTTATCGTCAGCTGACAACTCGTTTGAACTTGGATTTCTTTCGCTTAATCCAAACTGTAGCAAGTAATCTGTTGTGCTTTCGGGAGTTTCAAAAATAAAGTGAGTGTAAGGTAGATACTGAAAGAATTTGGCAAATACCTTTAAATTAGTCATTGCAAAAGATTGTGTATTTAATCGCATATGGAAAGTGTCATTAATAGATTCAATGTCTTTAAGGGTTACATTTCTGACTACATTTCCTCTTGTTACTACAAACAATTGTGAGTCGGGTTCTGTCAATGTCAACCATTCATTTGGATTAAAATAAATCTTACCTGCCTTTCCACTTTTCACAACTAACTTAATTGGCTTACCTGACGGGTTTGTAATTCCTTCTACAATCGTAAAATTTATTTGAATAGAATCAGGAACAATAAAACCACTTGCTCTTAATTCTTGAAAGATAATTTCTTTAGCATCTTCACTAACCGAAATTCTTGATTTTTCGCTTGAGTTATCAATAAGGGCTGGCGAGATTACTATATCGTCTTCCGAACCAACAGGGTATAGACCACCTGAAACAGCTAATTGTTGTTCACTTGGTGTTTTTAGAATTTCAGCTATATTTGGGTTGGTCAAAAGTGCCTTTAATTTTTCCTTTATTTCTTTTGGTGACAAACCAGTTTCTCCAATTATCTCGTCTAATATCTCTGCTTTTTCAAGGTTTGCTGCAATTTCATCATCATCAATTAGGCGGTGTTTACGTTCATAGAGTTTTGTAAATATTTGCTCGGCCAAAGGTCTGTTCCTGTTGAACCATAAATATAATTTTCTGAATAGTTCTCTAATTGTTTCATCTCTTTCAATGCTTCCAAGTTTAGGTTCAATTAGTTCTGTTATCTTATCCGCTATTTCTCTAATCTCAACAGTTTGTTTTTCTGGCAATACAGGGAAAATCTCTTTAGCTAGCAAATCATTGCGAAAGTCGAAGTTTAAGAGTTTGCATATATCTTTTAATTCTTCTGCAACAATTTCGGTATTATCTATTTGTAAAATGTCTTTGTATTTAAAAACACCGTTTTGATTTGGAAGGATTGGTGCAGTTTTGAGATTTAATAAGTTTTCGTATTCGTTCTTATCCAAAAAGGTTATTAAATCATCAAGCCATTTAAGTGCTTCTAAGCTGTTTTGAAAGCCAAAATTAGTTTTGAAAACTTCAATATTTTGACAATTGGCAATGGATATAACAATTCTTTTTGTAATTAACTTATCTGATATTTCCCAAACGGTTGGATTGTCAAATGTTATAGGCGTAATTTCGTTAATTTCGTTTGAGAATAGAAATTTAGAAAAGCCGTAAATGCTTCTTCTGATTTTGTTTTCAGTATTTGGAATTAAAGAAGTTAATTGACTACAGGCTTTATTTATATTGGGGTTTTTACCTTCGTTTAAAATTCGGTTGATTTCTGTTGTTATAGAATCTTGGTCTTTTGAATTGAAAATTATTCCTGATAAGTCTTTTATGCTACGATTTAGTAAATAATTTTTCCAATCTGTCCCAATGGTAACCATAACAGATTTAAGATTTTCATCAATTCCATTGTCTATGTAAAGTTTCGACTTAACTTCAAATAGACCGTTTTGATTTGGTAGTATTTTAATTTTGTCTTGATTTAATTGTGCCAATAAGGTTTCATCCTCATTTACTAATTCAAGCACTTGATTTAGCCAATCAAGTGTTTCAGGCTCTGATTTTCCTAAGGAAGTTGATAATTGATTTATGTTTTGTTTGGTTTCTAACCATTTAACCAATGTCTCAACTGTAAGTTCATATTGTTTATCCCAAATAATGTCATACCATTTATGAATGTGTTCTTGGATTGGAAGGATAAAATGTTCACCTAAATTACAAAGTGTCCAAAGTTTTTCTCTTATTTCTTTTTTGCTTGAACTCGGAAAGTCAGCAGTTCCTTCTCCTGTTATAGCTCTGCGACTATATCTAACTGTATCAACAATACTTTTGCTAAGTAATGTTTCTCTTGTTGGTTTTATGTATGTTGTTTCATACCAAGAATTGTTTATCCAATCCTTTTCTTTGGGTTTTCTAAGGTCGGCAAGATTGTAAAGATTTTTCCAATCGGTTTTGTCTTCAACATACTTGATGAAAATATTATAAAGCCTAAACGCTTCATTGAAAACTGCTACATTTTTTTGCGTGTCCTCATCTGCTCCGCCTGTTAGACTTATTCCGTCTCTTGGCTCTGTTGGTTCAAAGAAAGGACTGTTTACTACAAAAGGAATATGTAATTCTTCCGTTCCGATTAATGGAAAATCTAGAAATATTTTTGGAACTTCTTTTTCAATAGGTAATAAATAGTAGTCGTTCCCAACTATTTGAATAGGCAGAATGATTTTAGTTTCATCAACACCAACGGAAATGTAGTATTTGCAATCTTGGTTATCACTAATTTTTAATTCATATATAACGATTTCTGTTTCTTCAAATGGTATTGATTTTAGCTTTGAAAGCGAAAAGTTGAATTTACTGTCACTGCTGTCAAACCTTATTGATTTAATGTTTGGGTGATTTATCAAAGCATAAGCAGCCGTATTTTTAAGTTCTTCTGCAGCAATTTTAGCTAATTCAAGTCCTCCATTGTTTAAATGGTAAATAAATTGCGTTTTAAACTCGTTGATATTTGACGAAATGACTAATGATTTTGAAACACTGGTTTCAACAGTAGCAAATGCCTTTTCAATTCCTAGAATGAGTTCTTGAACATTATGTCCGCTTCGGTCAAGGTTTAGTTCAAATGGTTTATATGTATCATTGTTTTCTTGAAAAACTCCTTTTATTTCAACTAACTCCGAAAGTAAATGCGTTGTCATAAAGCCTGTGCCAAAACGACCTGTGGTCGTTGGTGCTTCGTCTGTATTTGCTTCGCTTCTGTCTTTGTCGCTCGATGAATAGCGTCTGATTAAACCCCTTACATTCTCATTTTTAAAATAACCTTTGTTATGTGCAAAAATGAATTTGTCGTGAGATAAAGTAATATCAACTTCAAGGTTGTTGTCAGAATTTGCATTACAAACTGCTACGTTGTCTTTGGCATTTTGGATAAGTTCCCAAATAAGCCGTCTTGCAATAAATTCTTTGTTTATGCCTTGTCTTATAGGTCTAAGTTTCTCAAATATGTCAAGTGCAGATTTTCTATTTAAATCTTGCGTGTCAAATTTTCCAAATATTTCGCTCATTTCGTTCTTGTCTTTCTGATTAAATACTGTCCGCTGTGCGGTTGGGGCAAAAGCAAATGTGGTGCAACTGTGCGTTGGCTTGTGGGTGGCGTTGCACCTCTTTTGATTTTGCCGAAGCGTGGGTTTGTTGTTCTTTCATTTGTCTGTTTGTTTAATGTTTGTCGTGTCGTCTTTTAGGGTGAGGCATAACTAACATATATGTGCCATTGTGTTGCACATGTACAACACAAAAGTGTTGGCTTTGTGCCATAGATAGTCATTTTTATGTATACAAATATATTCCAATTTATCATTCATAAAAGGAGCTTGTATTTACACATGAAAATAAGTCCGTAGCTTTTCCAATAATTCAAAATAATTTTTTTTATAAAATTTACTCTCCAATTTTTTTCTAAAAATATTTGCCTCCCAAATATAACATACCCCCCCCATCTAACTAGGTAGAAATGAATACCCCCCCTTCAACTATACGAAATTTTGTGTGTCTGCCTTGACAGGTAGTCCGTAGTGAATTGACCCCCGTCCTAATCGGCGGTGGGGAATCCCCCCCACTGTTTTAATCAATTAAACAATGGTAACAATAATTTCACACAAACAAAGCCACAACAAGGATGGTAAAGAGTTTAATTCTTTAGTACTTCAAGGTGGTGTAGAAGCCGTTCAGTCCAAAGAAACTAACCGCTTTTACCTGACAGCTCGCAGAGCCACAATTTCTTCCACTTTTGATGCAGACACCTGCAAGAGTTTGATTGGTACTAAACTGCCTGGTACTATCGAAAAGGTAAAATCTGAACCTTACGATTACACGATTGAAAGCACTGGTGAATCTATTACGCTTGACTATTCTTGGGATTACAACCCTAATAAGTTGAGTATGGAGGAAACCGTAAACGAAATGGCTGAGATTTTTGCTTAGCCTAGTTTGCACTTGTTTGATTAAGGGCAGCTCCATCGCGGGCTGCCTTTTTTTTCATCATTAAAATTATTATTTAAAAATTATTAATAACAAAAAGTATTATGAAACTACAAAAGGTAAATCGAAGCCAAACGAAAATAAAATTGGCAATTACTGGTCCCGCTGGTTCGGGAAAAACCTACAGTTCACTCCTTTTAGCCTTTGGGTTATGCGGAGATTGGACTAAAATCGGACTTATTGATACCGAAAATTCATCATCAAGTCTTTACGCTCATCTAGGTGATTTTAATTCCGTTTCACTGACACCACCGTTTACTCCTGAAAATTACATAAAGGCCATTGAACTTTGTGAAAAAGCAAATCTGGAGGTAATTATAATTGATTCCATTACCCACTGTTGGGAGAATCTATTAGATTTTCATAGCAATATGATTGGTAACAGCTTCACTAATTGGGGAAAGATTACACCTCGTCACCAAGCCTTTGTAAACAAGATGCTGCAAACTCCAATTCATTTAATTGCCACAATGCGTACCAAAACCGAATATGTATTGAGCGAGAAGAACGGAAAATTTACGCCAGAAAAGATGGGTATGAAAACCATTCAGCGTGACGGTATGGATTATGAGTTTACCACGGTGTTTGATGTAGATATTAAACATCAGGCCACTGTTAGTAAAGACCGAACCAATCTGTTTTCTGATTTTATATCCTTTCCAATTACCAAGGAAACTGGAGCTAAAATTAAAAGTTGGTGTGAGGAAGGAACCGTTGATACTGCTCAATTTGAAGAAACAGTAGCCGAACGAATTAACGGTTGTATGGATTTAAAAAGTTTATTGAATCTGTATAATTCCATTCCTAATAGTAAAAGCGAGTATGCTGAACTTTTTACAAAACGTAAGTCAGAAATAAGTGAAGTGCCTTTAGAACAAGTAAAAACACCACATTTTAATAATGAACCTGTAACCAGTTTTGGACAAATGAAAGGAGGATTAGACCATGAATAACTCAAAACAATTCATTTTGGCGAACACCGAGGTAATGACCTTGGATGAAATTAACAACAACCACATTATACCAGTTCACATTAAGGATAATGAACCCGCAATCTCACATTACCAGTTTATTGATGCTGTAGTTTCGGCAAGTAACCAAGTTTTTGGAAATGTATCTCACCCTGAAATTAGGGTATCCCATCCTATAAAAGGTAGAATCCCTGAAGCTCGTCATAAAGCGGCAAAAGATTTAGAACCCAATGAAAGCACACTGTATTTTGAACGTATGGCATGGGTAGCTAATATTCCTTCCATTACAACTGAAGTGGATGGAGAAACGCTTGAATTGACTATAGGCGGTGTTAAATCCTACAACTTGGATAACCTTTATTCAACTAAAGAAACATCTGAAATTTTCAAGGTATTTATTGGCTTTAAAAACAGAGTTTGTACAAATCTGTGTGTTACAACCGATGGTTTTATGTCTGAATTAAAAGCAACCGATGTTGACCATATTTTTTATGAAACCACCAAACTGATTCAGAAATTTAATCCTGAGTATTATTCTAATCTTTTCAATTCCTTTAAAGATGTAAGTCTAAGTGAAAGACTTTTTGCTCAAATGCTGGGTAGAGCGAAGCTTTACAACGCAATGCCATTGCTTTTAAAAAAGGATATTCCGCGATTAGGTTTAACCGATTCCCAGTTATCTGCTGTAGCTGAGGATTATTATTTAGATGAATCGCATTGCAGAAGTGAAAACGGTGACATCAATCTTTGGAAGGTATATAATCTTTTCACTGGTGCTAACAAGTCATCATACATCGATACGTTTTTGGATAGAAATACTGCTGTTTTTAAAGGGGTTGAAGGTTTGTATTCAGCTTTGAGTAGTAATCAACCCTCCTGGTATTTAAACTGATTTTAAAATTTCACAATTCTGATAATTCAGGGTTTTAAATTAATATAACTATTAGATGAGTAAAATATTTTATGAACTTCAAAAATGGGTTAGCGGCAATAGTTTACTTGTAGTAACTGTAAGGGGAATTTTGCTTAGATTATATTGCCCTTTTATTGTGGAATGCATCTCCTATGTTGAACCTTTCCACAGGGGAGATAAGTGTATTGTAAGTAGGGTAGGCTTAGGTTCTAATCTTGAGCTTATTTATTTCATTCAGGAAAAGGCGTATTCCTATAAATTTTTTAAGATTATTGGGAAGGATTCGCATATATGACTATTAAATGGGCTATTCAGAAGTGGGTAGCCTATTTAATCAAATTAATTTTCAACGATAGACCATAAATATTGGTCAAATACCCTCATTTTAAACCAACGTTCGTTAATTATTGGGTCAATATTGTTTAGTTGATATAGGCTGATAATAGAATCAATCTCAATTATTTTTAAATCAAACGCATTATTCCATTTTTGAGTGTAATCGATATAATTTTTGGCACCTAATGCCTTTTTTGTGTAATCGTCCATAATTATTATTTCATGGTCAAACAACCATAAAAGTTTTGAAGCTGCTACTAAAGCATTTCGCTTATTTCCACTTAGGAGGCCACCTTCAAAATAATTTTTTGATAATTTTTCGACATCGTGGACATGATTCAAATATAAATTCTTAGTTGTAATAAGCACCTTAGGGCCAGTATTTGCTCTAAAATTGCGACCAATTTTCATATGTTTATTTACATATAAATAATAAGCTGCTTCCCTTTCCTTTTGTACAGATGAATCTATATTTGTTAATATTCCTTCCTCAATATCTTTGTATGTTACATTATAACGTAATATGTCTACAGGGTCGATTTTTCCTAATTCTACATGTTTAATTATAAGGTATTTATAACATTGGTACTCTTTTATACCAAATCAATAATCTTTCAGTTCTTAATTTATCTTGCATTGGTCCAGGAAAAGACGCTAAAAAATCCTTTTCAAAAATTAATTTTGCTCTTAAATTTTGGGTAGGTAATGATTGTTTAATAGCTATACCCATTCCTCTTCTATTTTGTAGCAGATTATAGTCTGTTTCTTCGATTTTATAACAAAAAATAATACCATATTTATAGCTATCCCGCAGTTTTACAATATCTTGAAAAGTTTGATTTAGCAGAGTAACTTCCTTAATAAGGTCGGCTAAATTGTATTGGTTTGTCTTGTGGGAGTAAATCCTATCTCTTTCCACCTGTGCTTCATGGTCATTTCTTATCTGGGCATCAACTATATATAATTGCAAATCTCTTATGCCATAAAAAAGGGACCTTATTAGTTCTCCACCTGCAAAATCCTCTGATGCATATAATTTGCAACGCTGAATTGTTTCACCCAAAAAAAATAATTTACCCTTTTCGGGGTGAATATCAGTATTAGAAAAAGAGCATAAAACTGCATATCCTCCACCATGAAGTCCATACCATGCCATCTTATCGTAAATACTTAAAACCTTATCGACCATTTCCTGAGTAACAAAAGAAAAGTTGGTGGCAATGCCCTTATCTAATTCTGATTCGCTGATGTTGCTACTACCATGAAATAAAAAAGAATCATCATTTAATATCCAGGCAGGTATTTCATTTTTGTATGTTTCCAACATTTTCTGTATTTTTCTTATATTTTATTAAAGCTCATCAATAGATTGGATTTACGCCAAAAGTAGGTAAATAGAATAATTCTTATGTTTAATAAAAATAAACATTGCTTAACAAATGTATTTTTTTGGAAAGTTAAATCAGATTATTTATTTCTATAATCCCAAGGTGCTATTGGATTTTCGTCCACCCATAATCCCACTTTATTATTCTTTGCTGTTGTTTCCAGTTCGGCATAATCCTGTTTGTCTGAATATTTTTTATAGTGCCAGGCATAACCCGCTTTTAAAAGTTCCTTGTTAAGTATTTTACCATCTAGTTTAACAGTTCCCAATATCCTTTCGTATCTATCCCGTTTACCGAAGCTTTCAACGGTTACAATTTTACCAAAGCAAAAATCAGATGTGAACTGTTTGGTCTTCATTCCAAAAGCTTGACTCTTTTCAGGGCAATCAATATCTAGTAGTCTTATTGTTTCAGCTTTACCTTCATATAAAACTTCAATTGTATCACCATCTTTCACCCCAACCACCTTTCCTGAAAAATTATCGGGTATTTGGGTACTCTTGGTAAAACTGAGTAGGCCAAACAACAGAACGAATTTGAAGTAAGTTTTCATAATTCTATAAAACAAATGATATTTTTCAACTAGGTTCGGAGTAGATTAATAACCGGTGCCGTACTTTATAAAAAATCTATTTGGTGCACTATTTTTAAATACTTGTACAGGGTAGTCTAACCTATCGCCACAATATGATGTATCTATACTTTGAAACATTTTTGAAGAAGGATAATTAGTTATTTCTTCAATATGAAATTTATTTTCAAATCTAACTGAATCTTCAGCAACCTTATAGGTAATTAAATTATAAAATATAAATGGTGAGTTGTTCCCATCAAATTTTAAGGTTTTTATTTTAGAATTTGATGGATATAATAACAAGTCACAATTTCTATATCGAAGATTTGTAACATGATATTCAGATATGTTAATAGAGGTTTTAGGAGGAACCGTAATTATTGGTTTTTCAATATAGGTAATTGAATGACTAAGAGAACCTATTCCTTCAACTTTAGTGGTATTCACATTATTTGAATAATTATAGAATCCAACCGTTGACCCGCTTGTTGATGAATTTGAGTAAGTGCGATTTTGAAAATACTCAAATGCAAATCCATTAATAACAAAGAAAGTTTTAGTAAGATTTATAACAAGGTCACTTTCAGTTTTATTATAAATATTAAATCCAATATCCCCACCTTCATTCCATAGATTATAAAATACCTTACAGTTTTTATCCTCAAAAACTATCGAATTATTTGTTAGAGTTCCCCCTTCAGGTTTAGCTTGATAGACTTGATAATAATTAGTTTCTGCGCAAGAGGCTAATAATATAGTTAGCAATAAAATTATTGGTTTATTCATGATTTTACTATAAATGGAATTTCTACGAAAGTATATTGTTTGTTTTGAAATACTTATGATTTAAAGTAATAATTAATCACAAAGCTATTTTTTATATTTCTACTCCAAGTTTCAAACCCATTTTTACTTATGCAAACCTCCTTATTCAATGAAATTGACCTCAAGGAGGATGCAATTCTAAAAATTAAACCCGACAGCCCCAAAGAGCGGCTTTTAAATAAAGGCACCGATAGCCTTTCCAATTCAGATTTATTTAGCTTATTACTTGTCGGTTCACCCTCAAAATCTAAAGAAATACTCGCATCTAAAATCTTCGCTTTAGCGAACAATTGCATCAATTCTATAGCAAGACTTAGTGTTAAAGATTTAATGCGCTTAGAAGGTATCGGGGAGGCTCAGGCAATTGCTATTGTTGCATCTTTTGAACTTAATCGCCGCCGAAATTTAGAAATCGCTAGTAGCCAAAAAATAACTAATAGCAGGCATGCTTTTGAAATACTTCAGCCATTGATTGGTGACAAAAATTATGAAGAATTTTATATCATTTGTATCAACAGATACAATAAAGTTATTTCATATAATCGTATTAGCGATGGTGGAATTACAGGAACAGTTGTAGATATAAGACGTATTTTTAAAATAGCATTAGAAAACAATGCGGTATCAATAATTTTAGGTCATAATCACCCCAGCGGGAACCTAAATCCAAGTGAAGCTGATAAAATAATTACAAGAAATGTTGCTGAAGCTGGCAGGGTTATGGATATTCTGGTTAAGGACCATTTAATAGTAACGGCATTTTCCTTTTATAGCTTTGCCGATGAAGGCTTGATTTAGGATTAATATATATCTACTAAATCCTTAATTGTAACTCCTAAAGCTTGACTAATTTTATCCAATGTGGCAATTGTTGTATTTATTTCTCCTCGCTCAATTCTGCCAACCTGACTTTTAGGAATATCTGCTTCAATTGCAAGCTGGTCTTGAGAATACCCTTTCTCTAATCTTTTTTGCCTTACCTTCTCACCAACTAGTTTTATAACAGGAGATTCTACCACTTTATACAAAGAGGTAAAAGTCTTTTTATATTAAAAATTAATTGGACGCATAGATGCGTTTTAATTAAATATTAATTTACGTTTGTACTAGAATCATTGTGGTGCTTTTCTTATGAAAAAAAATTTATTAAATACTTACGCAAATCACTTTTATCAACTTGGTTGCAATGTGACTTGTATTAGCGATACAAGAAATGAATTTAACCTACTTGATAAAAATATTTTAAAAGCCCCCAATCATAAGTGGAAACATTTAATTGAAGAGAGACAAACGCTTTCTGAATTGGATTCTTATAATTGGAATGAGGCTACTGGTATAGGCATTGTTCTCGGTTTTGAAAATACTTTTGCCCTAGATATTGATGGTTGTATTGAGTTTGACCTAATAAAGTTGCTTTGTGAAAAATTAAAACTTCCTAGTGATTATGAATGGATTGTTAAATCTGGCAGTGGATGTGGTTATCATATTATTTTTAAGTGTGATAACGTTATTTTTGATACAAGTAATGAACTTTCAGATATTGAAAGATATAAAGACCATTCTGCTGATTTTGGTCACCCTAAGATAGATGTAAATGCGTATTATCCTCGAAAATATGGATACAAGTTATCGCCATATGAATATGATTATAGTAAAAATGATGATGAGGAAACTTATGATAATTATATTGGGAATGTACATAAAAACAGGGGGGCTTTCCGCAGGCTGATGGGGAATGATTTGCTTATTGAAGATTGTTTTAAAAAAATTGAATTTTGTTGGAGGTGTAACCTTGTAATTCCTCCTTCCTTGCATCAGACAGGCAACGAATATTCATTTATGTACTCCATTCCTATAAATAAACCTAGATTAATAAATTTTGATAACTTGAAAGAAATTTATCATTTATTTTGTTCTAGACGCGCCGAAGGAAGTTACGATGGACATGTAGAAATAGCTTCAGAAGATAAGGCTCAATTTGACATGGAACCGTTAAAGATTCGATGGAATACCAAACCAACATATCTTTTTTTTGATATTACTTCAAATGGACTTCCGAAAAATACCAAGGAAGAAGCTTCTACCTCAAGTAATTGGCCTAAATTAATTCAATTATCATGGTCTATTGGCGACCAATCAGGAAACCAAATTAAAAGAGAAAGCTTTATAATTTCTCCATCAAATTTCATATTTGAAGAAGAAAGCAAACTGATTCATGGAATATCTGATGAAATTGCTTCTAATATTGGGTATGATTTAAAATATGTTTTAGAAAAGTTTTTGAAAGATATTGAAATGGTAGAATTTGTAATTACACATAATTACGAATTTAACTCAAAGGTATTATTATCTGAAATGTTAAGATTAAAAATGAATACAAATTTTCTTAAAGATAAAAAAAACGTTTGTCTTATGCAACTTTCAACTGAGTATTGTGAAATCGAAAATGAATATGGAAATAAATATCCTACGCTATCTGAATTGTATTTTAAATTATTTAATCGGCATATCCATGCGGGACAAAATGCAGGATACGATTTAACAGCTATCGAAGTTTGTTTTTATAAATTAAAAAGAGAAGGTGTAATTTCTTTATCCTATAAATCATGGTTATATGACAGATAAGAATCAATTAACCCAAGATGAATTAAATTATAAATTGACTGAATATAATAACAGTGTTAAATTTTGGACAAACAATCAACTAGGATATTCCATTAATCTTTTCACGACAATAGGAATTAGTTTTTTAAGCTATATAGTTTCAATTATGTTGGACTACTTTTAAATGGAATAACAGTTTTAAGATAGGTCATTAAAAAGTTAAACAGAATTTGCTAATATTATGATTACCCAATTAATTTCTCAAAAAGAAGCCTTCCTTAAATATCTCCAGTTAATGGATGTTGAAATGTTGGATTTAATTTTGGAAGATTCCATAACCTATTTCGGAGCATCAAAGAAGGTGTTTTTAGAAAAGCTAAAATATATATTTGGCCAGGTTAGTATTGAAGATTCAAATTCTTTTAAAATCATTCAAAATAAAAGATTTAAGAATAAATACTCTATGCATATACTAGCATGGAGTTACACGCTACAGTTGATAATAGAGGAAGAGGCAAATAAGATTACTAGAATTTACAATAATAAGGTTGTAAAGAATCAGAATGATGTTGATTGTTTGAGCGAAGTGGAACTGTTTTTTGGCGATGATGAAAAAGCTGATTTTATTCCGACTACCGAATATATTTTGAATCTGCATCATTCTGAAAAAGCATACGAAGAGTTGATTAATGATAAAATACAAGTATTAAGTAGTGAGGATATTGCTAGATGGGTTAATAAACATGCTGAGTTATATGCAAAAATAAATAGCCAATTCAGGTACTTCGGGTTTAATAAATTTAAAGATTTATATTTTGGGTTTTTATTTGACTTGCAAAGACTTAGATACTATCCAGAAGTCCGCAAAGCCCTTGAATCATTTAACTGTGATGACCACAAGGAATTAGGATATTGGTTAAAGGAAAATTTTAATCTGGCTTTTTGCAAAGTTTTAGGATTTGAAGGTATACCGTTTATAATAGATGATTCAAATAAAAGGATTGGACATTGCAGTTATCCTAATATTTTTTTTAAAGGCGATGATTTTTTTGCACTTATGAAATTTAATCAAATTTATCATAAGCATTACGACCTTTATCCTAAAATCTAATTGGTTTTACATTATCAATTATTGCGGCAATACATCTTTGAATAATAAATAACTATCTATTTATGACAGCACAATCAAGTGAGACAATAATCTATGAAGATAAAGAATATGGTATGGCTTATGAGCCGCTGTCTGATTATTTGGAAAATTTAGAAAATCCTCCATTTTTATATTCTCCTTCTACAGCGTGCTGGAGAGGGTATTATGGAACTTGGGAGGTGAAAGGCGACAAACTCTATCTTATTAAATTAATAGCATTCACCGAAGGCTGGAAAGAAGCCGATATTGAATATATATTCCCAGGCCAACGTGAGGCGTTTGCCGATTGGTTTACAGGTGAAATAAGGATTCCTCAAGGTGAATTACTCAGCTACATACACCAAGGTTATGATTCTGTTTATGAGAAGGATATATTTTTAGCATTTCATAAAGGTATTTTAATAAATGAACGAATAGAAGATAACCGTAATAAAGTGTACCCTGAAGATGTCGAACTGTAATAGTTTTGATTTAAGCTGACAATTTGTTTAATTTTATTTTGCCTGATACAGATTTTGAGGAGGAGTCTCCTAATAAAAGGATTCTGTTCGAATTATTTATTCTAAATGGTAAAAATCTATTTTATATTTTCCCAATTGTTGCCGTTAAAAAACTCAAGCGCCTTCCATTCGCTTTTTAATACGTTTCTAAAAACACAAAACCAATTTAAAGGATTTCCACCGCATTGAATACCCGCATTTGTCATAGCGTCATGGACCCTTTCGGGCAATTTCCCATGATATTTATATTTTCCCCAAGTCATAAAATCTTCTGTATTTTGGTTAACCCCAATCCTATAACAACCAAATAATTTTTGTTGCTCACTAAACGAAAGCCGTTTAGTAATTCCAGATGAATTGCCAGCAAGTTTCAAAGCTGTAGGCTCAATGATTTGTTCCTTACTAAACCAGATAGCAGGCCTCCAACCCATTTTTTTTTCCATTTCTGAAACTTTTATATAACCATCATTCAATATACTATCAAACGCACTTTTGTAGGTATAATGCCAAATAAGTTCCATGTTTAATTCATTTTTTTTAAATTGATACTTGTAAAAGTATCTTTAATATTTTATTAATTTTATGATATTTATCAGAATACCTACCATTGTTCTACTTTTAAATTTGGTGGCACACCTATAAATTTTGTAATTTCATCAACCATGACGTATTTAACGTATTCTAAATTCTCCTCAGTAGTGGAGATTGAGTCATGAATTGTGTAAATAGGGCAATCTGGTCTTTCCATAGCAATTCGTCGGCAACAGCATTCAATAACCAAATAGGATTCTATATTTTGAAGGAGAATCGACAAATCATTTTTATGTTTCTTCCTTCTTTTAATAAAACTGAAGATTTTATAGGCGGTCGGATAGATTTCTTTAAAAATTCGTTTTTCATCTGACATGTAGCGGTTATCTGAAAATAATACCTGATATATGATGGTCTTACATTTATCCCTATCATAGCCTAAATTCGGGTATTTTTCGAGAATATTCATTAAAAAGCCTTCATAAAACTGTCCTGAATTTACACTTTTCAAATATAGCTCTAAGTCTTTGGTACCAAGGGTTACCTCAGTTTTTACTAAAGTATAGTATATAGAACTAATTGTACTGGAGATATCTGGCTTATATGCATATTCTAGTTT
The DNA here is from genome assembly GCA_945902745.1 of Chitinophaga pinensis. Classification (GTDB taxonomy): domain Bacteria; phylum Bacteroidota; class Bacteroidia; order Flavobacteriales_D; family Crocinitomicaceae; genus M0103. The sequence continues at coordinate 32,279 of CAMDNE010000029.1, forward strand.
ATATATACTTGTATCCCAAAATTCCTTTTTGAATAAAACCTGTGAA
>CAMDNE010000030.1 GCA_945902745.1 Chitinophaga pinensis
CAAGTTTAATGTACATCAGACAAAATAAAGCAAGTGAAGTATTACTAGGGACACGAGTAAGATTTTTACTACAACAAGCGTCGAAAGTAACAGGTTTCAGGGGTGAATCAGCTGCTTCCATTGGTGTATATTATAGACATAAAGATGCCATAATTACTTCCTTACAATATGAAATATCAAATTACATGATTGGCTTGAGTTATGATTTTAATGTATCTCAATTAAGCCCAGCTTCCAACCTAAGAGGAGGATTTGAATTATCGTTACGCTATGCAGCTCCAAATCCATTTGGAAACAATTCAGTTAGATTTAGATAATTATTTAATAAACTATTAATTAAACATTATAAAACAAAACTTACAATTTTTTTGCAATTCTGTTCTTAATTTACAATTTATAATTTGTAACATTTGCTCGAACCACCAATGATGATTCACTGTCTATCCAAATTGAAGGAACAGTTGTAATAAACCTACCATCCAGTACCTTCACTTGGACAGCCCAAAGTGATGTAGACTCTGGAGTATGCGTTAGTGCTAATAGTTACCGATAAATTGCCATTTTTGTTGTTGAGAATCCATTTGCAAAAGGTTACAGAGCTAGGATTTAAAGGTTAAATTAAATCTTTCTAATTCAAATCTTATATTTTTTATTAAAAAATCGTTTCTTTGAGTTCAATATGAGCTTTAAGAAAAAAATTATTTTCCTTTTAATTTCTATAATTCTTCCATGTGGAGTTTTATTGTCTCAAAATAGTGGTGAAAAAAAATTGAGGGAGCTCGATTTCATTGCATTTACTTCATTAGAAAATAATTCTGCTACTGTTCTTGAAGATGCCTATAAATTGTTGTCTGAGAGTCTTAAAAGCAAGCCCAACTTCTATAGAATAAATGCATATACGCTTCTCGGTATCATAAATAAAGACAGGGGATTTTATGTAACTTCTTTGGATTTTTATTTGAAAGCATTAAATGCAGCTGAGAATTTAAAGGATTTTCCGCGTCAATCAGCATGTTTAAATAATATTGGTAGTGTTTATCAACTCCAAGGAAATTATAGTCAAGCGATAGATTATTTCAATCAAAGCTTAACGATTGAGGAAAAATTAAATCAACCGATTCAAAAGTCAATTCGATTTTATAACATAGGAGAATGTTATAAGGATGTAGATAGTCTAGATTTGGCATTGACCTATTTCAATAATTCGCTGTTAATTGAGCAAAAAGCAAAAAGTAATGAAGGAATAGTTTATGCTTATTTGGGAATTGCTGATGTTTATATTAGAATTAAAAGATTTACTGATGCCTCAATAGTAATTGGCACAATTGAAAAGAAAATACAACAAGGCCAAATAGAAGAAGCAATAATTTTACATAAGTTAAAAGGTAAACTTTTTCTTTCTTCTGGAAATTCATCGAGTGCTTTGTCTGAGTTTCAAGAAGGCGAAAACCTTTCTTTGAAGTATAAGAATAGCACCAATTTATTAGAAATAGTCAAACTTCAAATTGAAGTATATGAAAAATCAAGTGATTGGCAAAAGGCAGCTTCAAAATACAAGCAATATGTTTCTTTGAACGAAAAAATGAACAGTTTGCATATCAAAAATCAATTGGATGATTTAAATTATAGAAATGAAATCACAAAAAAAGAATTGGAAATCGAGCTTGTTCAAGAAGAAAGAGATTTAGCAAAGAAAAATGAAAAATTTGAAAAGAATTTACGCGTTTACGGATTGAAAATTACTTGGTTTGTTATTGCCCTTTTAGTTTTATCAATAGGCCTAATTTTATATGGTGTAAAAAAATTAACAACATCAAAAGAATGAATTTGTCGTTGAAATATAAAATAGTAATTGCTTTGGGGTTTGGTCTTTATCAAACCATGATCAATTTATTCTTTGACTCAAAAGTTTTTTTGAAGGAGGATTTAAATTTCTTTTTATTTCTTGGAGGTGTTTTTACAAGTAGTTTTCTAATAGAATTTTCATTCCTTTATTTCAACATAAAAGCATCTAAAAAACTTGGGAATAATAAAATACTTCTTGCCAGTTCGTTTCAAATAAGTGGTTTGATAGCAGGATCATTAATTTGGTTTTTATTTAATAATTCATTTTCCAATTATTTTGTTTTCGTAGCGGCGTTTATTGTTTCATCGTTTTTGCCAACAGTTATATCATTATTGTTTTTTCTGTTTAAAGAAGCAGAAGAAAAGATTTCGAGCCTTAGTAAGGTGAGTGTCAAAAAAGATGAATCCTCTTCGGATATTGAAGATAAAATATTTCACCTTGAAAACGACAATGGAAAATTGTTGATAGAGGTTAAAATCAAAAACATTATCTGTTTTGAAGCAAATGATAATTATGTGATTACTTATTTTTTAGATAAAAACGAGCAATTGAAAAAATCCATGGAACGCATATCGCTAAAGAAAATAGAAGACATGCTCATAAAAGAAGAAGTGTATTTTAAGCGTGTTCACAAATCATTTTTAATCAACTCCTCTTATATTTCGGAGGTTAAAGGTAAATCACAAGCGTATAAAATTGAACTGAGTCATTTCGATAATTTAGTGCCAGTTTCACGCTCTTATGACGTGAATCAATTATTAAAATAAGATATAAAGTATTATCCTTTTATTAAATTAGTTTCTGCTAATAAGTTAATATTAAATTCATTTGTGGTTAACTATCGCAACCATTCAATTCAAAAATCTAACATTTCACCCCAAATCATCTCGTTTTACAACGTTATCTATCCAAATACGGAAGTTTTTTTAATGTCCTTCTGAATCAATGTATGTTTGCTCTGTTCATTTAAAATGGAACGAAATACTAAACCTAAATGTCTATGAAAAATAATTTTTCATTTGTATCAAAATTCAAATTTTCAATACTATCGAAGTTAATAGTTTTGTTTGTGATTTTTTCTTCTTCTATATTTAATAGTTTTTCATTTACTTATTTTGTGAATGATGCGTCAATTTCAGGTGATGTATATTGCACCGGTACAGGGAGTAATTTGAATAACGGTCAATCTGCAGCTTTTCCTAAAGCTTCACTTTCCAGTATTTGGTCGACATATGGACCTTCTGGAACGAATGTTATTACAAGTGGTGATATTATATATGTTGACAAGGGAACGTATAACGATGCTAATTTAACACTTAATATTGCTGGAATAACCATTGCAGGTGCAGGACCCGCAAAAACGGTATTTGACAATGCTTCGGCAAGTGCTGACGCAAATCGTTTATTTGACATTATAGCTAATAATATAACCATTCAAGCAATTTATGTTAAGGGTTATAATAGAGGAACAGGAGGGGCTAGTGCCATTCAAATATCAGGTGCAACAGGAGTCGTTTTTAATAATGTCTTGTCAGATGAAAATCGTCCAGGTGGTGGGTCTGCAACAATTGTTATAACAGGTGCTTCGAATGTCACTTTTAATGGTGGTGGTTCAAATTGTAATTCATCAAGTTCCGTTGCTGGAGGAGGAGTGAATGTTGAAGGGAATGGGAATACCGTGACTTTTAATAATTATTCTTTTTCTAATAATTCTAAAGATTTTCAAGGTGGATCGGGCCTTTATATTGTTGGTAATAATACTACTAATGTAACCGTGAATAATTCAATATTGGCGGATAATAGAAATGCCTCTAGTTCTGGTGGTGGAGCAATTTATATATCTGGTTCAAATCTTACAATTAATGGCACTAGTTTTTCGAATAATTCTTCGTTCCAAGCTGGAGGGCCAAATTATGGTGGTGCTATTTCAGTTGGTAGAGGAGCTACAGTCAATATAACAAATTGCACATTTACTAATAATTCTGTCACTAACTCTGGAAATGGTGGAGCCATTGCAATAAATACAAGTTTTGCTGGTGCAGGTACCGCTGCAACTGTGAACTTGACAACCTGTACTTTTACAAGTAATACTTCGTCAACAAGTGGAAACCATTTATATGCAAGAGAAGGTTCTTTAAATGCTGCAACGTTCAATATAAACGAATGTACATTTAGTGCTTCAGGGCAAGATATCAGAAATGATAATACTGCAACAATCAATTTACAAAATTCAGGTAATCCATCAAGAACAGGTGCAGTAAATGTAATAAACACAACTGCTCCAACTACAATTGCGGTTACCTCAGTTCCAGCATTGCAAGGCTCATGTTATGGAATTTTACTTCCAATCGAATTCCTTGACTTCACTGGTTCTTGTGAAAAAACACACGCGAAATTAGAATGGGCCACCGCCTCAGAGCATAATAATGACTTTTTTACCATCGAAAGAGCTGGTAGTGATGCTGTTTTCTTTGTTTTGGCCCAACTAGGTGGCAAATTGAATACTACTCAAAAAACAGCTTATGCTTATGCTGATTATTATGCAGAAGAAGGAATAAATTATTATAGATTGTCTCAAACAGATGTGAATGGAGCTAAACGTGAATTAAAGACAATTTCCTTAAATAACAATTGTTTGACAGGAAGTGGTCTTGATATCAGCTCTTCTTACAATTCAACCAACAACTCTATTAATTTAGGATTTAAATTTGAAGATAATCAATTGTTAGAAGCATCGCTTTATAATGCTATGGGACAAGTAGTGCAAACAACTGAAATATTTTTAAAAGCTTCAGAACGATTTACAGAAATTAACTTATTGAATTCTTTCTCCGATGGAATATATTTTCTGAAACTTTCGAATTCTTCGATACTGTTTTCAGATAAAATTATGATTAGCAAATAAGTATATATAGGTTTAGGTTAGGTAGGTAATAGCGCTAATTAAATTATATATTCCTAGGAGAAAGTATTCATTATTTACAAGACAAATAGGACAATAACATTAAAAAAAAATAAAATATATGAAACAGGTCATTTTTATCTCAATTATTATTGACATTCCAAAAGAGTGAGAAATGCTTGTTGTTGTTTATAAGCCTTTCTCAATAGTTGAGAAAGGCTTTTTTTTTATTCAAAAATGTAAAAAGTAAAGAATATGTATTATTCAGAAAATTCAGTGGTTTTTTTAAATGGCAATTTTGTTAAAGCAGAAGATGCTAAAGTAGGTTTGTACAATCAGACTATGCATTATGGTAATGGTGTTTTTGAGGGCATTCGGTCCTATGAAACTCCTGATGGTACAAGAATTTTCAAAGCAAAAGAACACTTTGACCGTTTGCATTATTCTGCTGAAAAAATGCACATCAAGTTGAAATATTCTTCAGAAGAATTGGAACAAATTACGTATCAACTTTTAGAAATGAATGATTTGAAAGATGCGTACATCAGGCCGCTAGTTTATCTAGGAGACAATATGTCACTTACTCCAACAGATGAAGTAAACGTCGTAATAATGGTTTGGGAATGGGGAAAATACCTTGGAGACAAAATGCTAAAAGTGATGCTCTCATCTTTTCAACGTCCAAATCCTAAATCTTGCTTCGTACAAGCAAAAGTTGTGGGTCATTATACTAATAGCATTCTTGCAACTACTGAAGCAAAACAAAATGGATTTGATGAAGCTTTGTTAACCGATATGAATGGCTTTATAGCCGAAGGGCCAGGTGCAAATTTCTTTTTTGAAAAAGATGGGAAACTTGTAACGGCACCATTAGGAAATATTCTTTCTGGTATAACAAGAGCCACTGTTTTTGAAATTGCGAAAGAATTGCAAATCGAAGTGGAAGAACGCTTTTTCAAACCTGAAGAAATTGAAACGGCTGATGCAGCATTTTTCTGTGGAACTGCAGCTGAAGTAATTGGGATTGAGCAATTCAATGACTATAAATTTCCAATGAATTGGGAAGAATCTAATAGTTCTTTCATCCAGCGTAAATACAAAAGAAGAGTCGCTTTTAATGAATATCAAAATGTTTATTTATAAACAAGATCATGGAAATGAATAAGTATAGTAAAACAATAACCCAAGATGAAACACAACCTGCCGCACAAGCAATGTTGTATGGAATCGGTTTGACAGAAGAAGATTTAAATAAGGCTCAAGTTGGCATCGTTAGCACTGGTTACGAAGGGAACACGTGCAACATGCACCTTAATGATTTGGCAAAAGAAATCAAAACTTCCGTTTGGGATGCAGATCTTGTTGGTTTAATCTTTAATACAATTGGTGTAAGTGATGGAATATCAAATGGTACTGATGGTATGCGCTATTCCTTGGTTTCTCGAGATGTTATTGCCGATTCAATTGAAACAGTTATGGGAGCGCAATGGTATGATGGTATGATAGCTGTTGTAGGTTGTGATAAAAACATGCCGGGTTCTGTTATTGCAATGGGAAGATTGAATCGTCCCGCAATAATGGTTTATGGTGGAACAATTCATTCTGGAACCTGGAAAGGGGAATCTCTGAATATCGTTTCTGCATTTGAGGCTTTGGGTAAAAAATTCAATGATAATATTACACCTGAAGATTTTAAAGGAGTGATAAAAAACGCATGTCCAGGCGCTGGAGCTTGTGGCGGAATGTATACAGCAAATACAATGTCTTCAGCAATTGAAGCATTAGGAATGTCTTTGCCTTATAGTGCATCGAATCCTGCAAAAAGCAAAGAAAAACAAATAGAATGTGAAGAGGCCGGAAAAGCAATTCGACACCTACTTGAGAAAGATATCAAACCAAGAGATATCATGACCATGAAAGCATTTGAAAATGCCATGACCATGGTTGTTGTATTGGGTGGTTCTACTAATGCTGTCTTGCATTTGATAGCAATGGCACATTCAGTTGGGTTAAAATTGACGATTGATGATTTTCAACGATTTAGCGACAAAACACCAGTTTTAGCTGATTTGAAACCTAGTGGAAAATATTTAATGGAAGATTTACACAGAGTTGGTGGCGTTCCAGCTGTGATGAAATATCTTTTAAAGGAAGGTTTGATCCATGGAGATTGCATGACAGTTACAGGTAAAACAATTTCAGAAAACTTGGAAAGTGTGAATGATCTTACTGTTGGTCAGGACGTTTTTCATCAACTCAATAATCCATTAAAACAAACAGGACATCTTCAAATACTTCATGGAAATTTGGCTTCAGAAGGTTCTGTGGCTAAAATAAGTGGTAATGAAGGGGAATATTTTGAAGGACCGGCAGTCGTTTTTGAAGATGAATTTACAGTGATTGATGGGGTGCGTGAAGGTCGAATAAAAGCTGGAAATGTTGTTGTTATTCGAAATTGCGGACCTAAAGGTGGGCCTGGAATGCCTGAAATGTTAAAGCCAACTTCTGCAATAATGGGTGCTGGACTTGGAGGTTCGGTTGCTTTAATTACCGATGGAAGATTTTCTGGTGGAACACATGGATTCGTTGTTGGTCATATTACACCAGAAGCTTTTGAAGGAGGATTAATTGCATTTGTCCAGGACGGAGATCAAATTGCCATCGATGCAGTCAATAATAAATTAACCTTGAATGTTTCTGAAGAAGAAATTAATCGTAGAAAACAGTCTTGGAAACAACCTGAATTAAAAGTTAAACAAGGAGTTCTTTATAAATACGCAAAATGCGTTGCTTCAGCTTCTGAAGGATGCATAACAGACAAGTAAAAATGGAAAAAAATATTCGAGGAGCTGAAGCAGTTATGCGAAGCTTGGTTGCAGAAAAAGTTGATACACTATTTGGTTACCCAGGAGGAGCAATTATGCCTATTTATGATGCACTTTACGATTTTAAAGACCAAGTGAATCACATTCTGGTAAGACACGAACAAGGCGCAATTCATGCTGCACAAGGATATGCTAGAACTTCTGGTAAAGTTGGGGTTTGCTTTGCAACTTCAGGACCTGGAGCGACCAATCTTATAACTGGGTTAGCCGATGCAATGATAGATTCAACTCCAGTTGTTTGTGTTACGGGTCAAGTAGCATCACATCTTTTGGGTACGGATGCTTTTCAAGAAACAGATGTAATAGGAATATCCATGCCCGTTACCAAATGGAATATCCAAGTCACAAAGGCTGAAGATATCGCTGGTGCAATGGCAAAAGCATTTTATATTGCCGGTTCTGGTCGGCCAGGACCCGTTTTGGTTGACATTACAAAAGATGCTCAATTCGGGATGACTGATTTTGAATACAAACCGTGTGAAAAAATTAGAAGTTATTCCCCAAAACCAACTATTCAAATGAATGATTTGAATGCAGCGGTGGATTTGCTTAATAGCGCTCAAAAGCCATTTTTAGTAATTGGACAAGGGATAATTTTATCTGGAGCAGAAAAAGAATTAGTTGCTTTTGCAGAAAAATCTGGAATTCCTGTTGCTTCAACATTACTTGGACTTGGTGCTTTTCCAACGGATCATCCTTTATATGTAGGATATTTAGGAATGCATGGTAATTATGCTCCCAATATTTTAACGAATGAATGTGATGTTCTTTTGGCGATCGGAATGAGGTTCGATGACAGAGTTACTGGTGACGTTTCGCGTTATGCAAAACAAGCAAAAGTGATTCACTTCGATATTGATGCTGCTGAATTAAACAAAATAATAAAAGCGGATGTAGCTGTTTTAGCAGATGCGAAAGAAGCATTAGTGCATTTAACTGAATCGATTACTCCAAAAAAGCATGAAAATTGGCTAGAAGAATTTAGAGCATTGGAAAAAATAGAGAATGAAAGTGTCGTAAACGAAGCAAAACATCCAACGAGTGATAAATTGAAAATGGCTGAGGTGGTAAACTTACTTTCTGAAAAAACAGACGGAAAAGCAATAATTGTAACAGATGTTGGTCAACACCAAATGATAACATCTAGATACTACCAATATAAAGGATATCGATCCAATGTCACTTCTGGAGGATTAGGAACAATGGGATTTAGTTTGCCTGCTGCTATTGGCGCAAAACTTGGGAATCCAGAAAAAACAGTTGTAGCAATAATTGGAGACGGTGGATTTCAAATGACGATACAAGAATTGGGTACCATCTTACAAGCGAAAGTGGATGTTAAAATATTAATTCTCAATAACAATTTCCTTGGAATGGTGAGACAATGGCAACAATTGTTTTTTGATCGCAGGTATTCGTTTACCGAAATAGTGAATCCAAATTTTACAGCTATCGCAAAAGGATATTCAATCGATGCGTTGAAAATTACCGAAAGAAGTGAACTCGATAATGGATTAGATACATTATTGAATTCAACAGGGGCTTTCTTATTGGAAGTTGTTGTGGAACAAGAGGAAAATGTTTTCCCAATGATTGAAACAGGAGCTTCTGTTTCTGAAATACGTTTAAATTAATGAGTATGGAAAGAGCTTATAACATATCGGTCTTCACAGAAAATAGTATCGGAATTCTGAATAGAATAACCATAATTTTTACAAGAAGACATTTAAATATTGAAAGTATCACAGCTTCAGAATCTGAAGTAAAAGGGGTTTACCGATATACAATTGTTGTGAATACTTCTCTGGATCAAGTAAAAAAGGTTGTTGCGCAAATTGAAAAACAAGTTGAGGTTTTAAAAGCATTTTTTCATACGGATGATGAGGTTGTTCACCAAGAAATAGCCCTGTATAAATTGTCTACTGAAGCATTTGCAAACGGGGGCGCTGAAAAGATTGTTCGCGAACACCATGCACGCATATTGACAATTGAAAAAGATTTCACTATCGTAGAAAAAACTGGTCAGCCAGAGGAACTGACAGTATTATTCAATGATTTGAGTTCAATTGGAGTGCTTGAATTTGTGCGCTCTGGAAGAGTTGCCATTTCAAAACCAATGAAAACATTAGAACACTATTTAGAAGAATTAGAAAATTAATAAGAAATACAGATGAAAAATTATTTTAATCAATTGCCTTTTAGAAAACAAGTCGAACAATTAGCAACCTGTGAATTTCTCGATCAATCTCATTTTGAAGACGGGATCAATGCTTTGAAAGGTAAAAAAATTGTCATTGTTGGCTGCGGAGCTCAAGGGTTAAACCAAGGATTAAACATGCGTGATTCAGGATTAGATATTTCTTATGCCTTGCGAGAAGATGCTATTTTAGAAAAAAGACCCTCCTTCCAGAATGCAACAGACAATAACTTTATCGTTGGAACCTATGAAGAAATGATTCCTTGGGCAGATGTAGTTTGTAATCTAACTCCAGACAAACAGCATACTTCTGTAGTCAATGCAATCATGCCATTGATGAAAAAAGATTCCACTTTGTCCTATTCTCATGGATTCAATATCGTTGAAGAAGGAATGCAAATCAGAGAAGATATTACCGTTATCATGGTTGCACCAAAATGTCCAGGTACTGAAGTGCGAGAAGAATATAAACGCGGATTTGGAGTACCAACTTTAATAGCGGTTCATCCAGAAAATGACCCAAATGGATTGGGCTTGGAGCAGGCTAAAGCATACGCTGCTGCAACTGGTGGACACAAAGCGGGTGTTTTACTTTCTTCATTTGTCGCAGAAGTTAAGTCAGACTTAATGGGCGAACAAACAATTTTATGTGGCTTGCTTCAAACAGGTTCTATTTTATCTTTTGACAAGATGGTTGAAAAAGGAATTGAACCTGCTTATGCAGCTAAATTGATCCAATACGGTTGGGAAACAATCACCGAAGCATTGAAACATGGCGGTATCACGAATATGATGGACCGTTTATCAAATACGGCAAAAATTGAAGCATTTGAAATGGCTGAAGAATTAAAAGCCATCATGCGTCCGCTTTTTCAAAAGCACATGGATGATATCATGAGCGGTGATTTTTCTAAAAGAATGATGGAAGATTGGAAGAATGGTGATCTAGAATTACATACGTGGAGAAAAGAAACGGGAGAAACGGCATTCGAAAAAACGACTGCAACAAGCTCAACTATTTCAGAGCAAACATATTTTGATCAAGGAACTTTGTTAGTTGCTTTTGTGAAAGCCGGGGTTGAATTGGCTTATGAAACTATGACGGAAACAGGAATTGTTGCTGAATCAGCTTATTATGAATCCCTTCACGAGGCTCCGTTAATTGCAAATACAATCGCGAGAAAAAAATTATTCGAAATGAACAGAATTATCTCAGATACGGCTGAATATGGGTGTTACTTATTTGATCATGCTTGCAAGCCATTATTAAAAGATTTCATGTCCACAATAGAATTGAATGTCATCGGGAATAATTTTTCATCTACGAATGAAGTGGACAATTTGGAATTGATTGAAGTGAATGAGGCAATTCGCCAACACCCAATTGAAGAAGTTGGTGCGTGGTTAAGAGGAATGATGACGGATATGAAAAAGTTAAATTAATTTGGAGTAATAGTTAGAATACCACAAGACGAATTTATACCCCTTTAGGGGTTATATGTTTTTAGCGCTGGATGCAGTCCAGCGAAAAAAACATGAAACAGTTCTCTTCTCTTTTTTGGCATATATTTTTTTGTAAAATCATGCCAAAAAGATTTTGTGGTAACAAAGCGAAAATTCAAAAATCAATTGTTAGAATCTAATGAAACTTCTTAAAGAAATAAACGCAGCAAAGGAAAATTTACACGGGATTATTCTTGAAACTCCTTGCAGCTTGAGTATTAATTTGTCAAGTCAATACGGTGCTTCAATTTATCTTAAAAGAGAAGACCTTCAAGTAGTTCGTTCCTATAAAATTAGAGGAGCTTACAATAAAATTAATTCCCTCCAATCAAATGAAAGGGAACAAGGAATTGTCTGCGCGAGTGCAGGAAATCATGCGCAAGGAGTGGCATATTCGTGTCATTTGTTGAATATCCAAGGCACCATTTTTATGCCGGCAACAACGCCAAAACAGAAAATAAAACAAGTCGAATTATTTGGTAAAAATAATGTTCAAATAATCTTAGAAGGCGACACTTTTGATGATACCTATAAAAAGGCCTTAGAATTCTGTGAAGCGAACAACAATGTTTTTGTGCATCCTTTTGACGATGTAAAAGTCATTGCTGGACAAGGAACTGTTGGTCTTGAAATTCTTGAACAATTGAAAGAAAAAATCGATTATTTATTTGTTCCAATTGGTGGAGGAGGTTTATCTGCTGGTGTTTCAACAGTATTTAGAGCATTAAGTCCATCCACAAAAATAATTGGAGTTGAACCTCTTGGTGCTCCATCAATGAAAACGTCAATAGCAGCGAATCAAAATATCACTTTGGATGAAATTGACAAATTTGTCGATGGCGCAGCAGTGAAAAGAGTAGGGGATTTGAATTTTGAAATATGCAAAAAGAACCTTGATGATATTGTTTTAGTCCCAGAAGGAAAAGTATGTTCAACAATATTAAAATTATACAACGAAGAAGCAATCGTTGTTGAACCAGCCGGAGCATTAAGTATCGCAGCACTTGATTTTTATCAAGAGGAAATTAAAGGAAAAAACTGTGTGTGTGTAGTAAGCGGAAGCAATAATGATATTACACGCACTGAAGAAATAAAAGAGCGTTCTCTGTTTTACGAAGGATTAAAACATTATTTCTTAATTCAATTTCCTCAGCGACCAGGAGCATTGAAAGATTTTGTTACAGAAATTTTAGGTCCGGATGATGATATAACCTTTTTTCAATTCTCTAAGAAGAATAACAGAGAAAGCGGACCAGCAGTTGTCGGAATAGAATTAAAAAGTAAAGAAGATTTGAAGAGAATTTATTTCAATTTGGATAAATTGCATTTTAAATATGAATACTTGAATAATAATCAAGCACTTTTTACGCAATTGATTGGATGACAAACGTGATTTTTGATTTTTAAAAAAAGAGTAAAACATAAAGTATGATTCAAGAAACACGTATCTTTGCATCCCTATAATATTGGTATGGCAGAATCAATCTTCGTATTTCACAACTCACGCTGTTCGAAAAGCAGGTGCGCTCTTGAATATCTAAATGAAAAAGGAATAGATTACACCGTTGTAGATTATTTGAAAAACAATCCAACTCATTTAGAACTTGAATCTGTAATAACTAAATTGGGTATAAAACCAGAAGCGCTAATTCGTAAAGGAGAAGAAGACTTTAAGGTTAATTTTAAGGATAAAATTCTTTCTGATTCAGAATGGATTGAGGCAATGGTTAAATTTCCGAAACTTATTGAGCGACCTATCGTAATAAAAGGCAACAAGGCAATTATTGGACGACCAACGGAAAGAATTTTGGAAATCCTATAAGTGATTAAAAATAATTTAGTGCAGAAGAAGTAAATGAGAACGAAGTATATTGATTTAATTGACCAAACTTTTGATTTTCCACAAAATGAATTTCATTTAAGAGAAGATCATTTATTTTTTCATGGTATAGACTTGATGCGTTTAATTAAGGATTATGGAACTCCTCTAAAATTCAATTATTTACCGCAAATTTCGAACAATATTCAAAGAGCAAAAGGTTGGTTTCGTGAAGCTATTAGTAACCTAGGTTATTCTGGAAATTATTATTATTCCTATTGTACAAAAAGCAGTCATTTTTCATTTGTGCTAGATGAGGTGCTGAAAAATGATGTTCACATAGAAACTTCTTCAGCATTTGATATTGATATCGTAAGAAATTTATACAATTCAGGGAAATTAACAGACGGTAAATATGTAATCTGTAACGGATACAAGCCGAAACAATATATCGACAATATTGCAGGTTTAATCAATGAAGGAAAGTTAAATGTTATTCCGATTGTTGATAATACGCAGGAATTACAAGACCTTTTAGCTAAAACTGAAAAGGATATTAAAATTGGAATTCGAATTGCATCTGAGGAAGAACCTAAATTTGAATTTTATACCTCCCGTTTAGGAATTCGGTACCGTGAAATTGTTCCTTTTTACAAAGCAATGTTGAAAGACAATCCACGTGTTGAAGTGAAAATGTTGCATTTTTTCATTAACACAGGAATCAATGATACAGCCTATTATTGGAACGAATTAACGAAATGTTTGCGTATTTATAGCGATCTAAAAAAGGTTTGTCCTTCATTGGATTCATTGAATATCGGCGGTGGTTTCCCTATTAAAAAGTCTTTGGCTTTCGATTTTGATTACGCTTATATGGTACGTGAAATTTTGACTCAAGTGCAACGTGTTTGTGCTGACAATGAAATTCCAGAACCAAATATCTTTACAGAGTTTGGATCGTTTACCGTTGGAGAAAGCGGTGGTGCTATTTTCAGTGTATTGCACCAGAAACAGCAAAATGATAGAGAAAAGTGGAACATGATTGATTCTTCTTTCATGACTAATCTACCAGATACTTGGGCAATCAATCAACGGTATATTATGTTGCCTGTCAATCGGTGGAATGATGATTACGAGCGTGTTTTACTTGGTGGTTTGACATGCGATAGTGATGATTATTACAATTCAGAGCAACATTCAAATGCCATTTATCTTCCGAAATACGATCGAAATAAAGTCTTGTATCTCGGTTTTTTCAATACTGGAGCTTATCAAGAAACTATAGGTGGATTTGGTGGTTTGAAGCATTGTTTGATTCCAGAGCCCAAACATATTTTGATTCAACGTGATGAAAATGGTAAATTGCAAACAGAATTGTTTAGTGAAGAACAAACAGCAGCGGATTATTTAAAAATATTGGGTTATTAATGTGATTATTTTCACAAATAAGTCGATAAATGTATTACTTTTGCACCCCCAACATGATTTAGAAAAATCAGCATTAGGACACCAATGAAATTAGACAAGATTTTTTTAAAAGACAATTCTCGATTTTCGAACTACCTGACTTCTTGGGTAAATGAACTTAACATTGAAGTTTTGGAATTTTCAGCTAAAAATGAAGATTCAGAAGAAGGAATAGATGGTCTTGTAATATTTACTGAAAATCAGGAGGTTGACAAAGAAATTTTAGATATTCGCTCAATTTTTGATAAAAACCAAAAACCTGTTCACAAGATTGATATCAATGGGACGTTGATGGTTGGTGTATCAAATTTAGAACTTTGGATTGAAAGAAATGGTTGCAAAAAAGTTCTTTTCCTTGGTTCAGATGTCATGTTAGAGAATCCAAATCTGGAACGTTACTTAGCTAATTTAAAGTAATTTATCTCATTTCTGTTGTTGGTTCTTCTGAAAATGCAGCATCAATAGGTTCCCATAATTCAATTCTATTTCCTTCTGGATCATTAATATGAATGAATTTACCATATTCAAACGTTTCCATTTCATCTAATATTTCAACGTTAGCAGCTTTTAGTCGGATGAGCATAAGTTCTAAATTATCAACTCGAAAGTTGATCATTGCTTGTTGCGATTCACTTCCAAAATAATCACTATCGGTAGGAAAAGTTCCTAATTGTAACAATGCTGATTTAGATTGATCGGAATTGAAGGAGAATAATACGCCATAAGCATTAGTTGTCAAACCTAAAATTTCAGAATACCAAAGATTCATTTTTGTTGGATTCTTAAATTTTAAAAAGATTCCACCTATACCAATTGCTTTTCCTATCATATTTTTTTTCTAAAAATAGAACATTTTCGACTTTCATTTTTTAAATTCACAGAAGGAATTTAGTATGAAGGAAAATAAACTAAAAGTTTGTGTTGTAGGATCTGGGATTGCTGGTATTGCTTCAGCTATTCGATTAGCTCATAAAGGGTATGATGTTCACGTTTATGAATCTAATTCCTATCCAGGTGGAAAATTGACAAATTTGCAATTAGGTAATTATCGATTTGATGCTGGTCCGTCCTTATTTACTATGCCTCAGTATGTCGAAAGATTATTCGAACTATCAGATAGAAAAACTGCTGAATATTTTGAATATGATGAAGTTAAAATAACCTGTAATTATTTTTTTGAGGATAGAACGTTTATCTCTTTTCCTGCAAACAAAGAAAGATTGTATGCAGAAATTGAAAAAGTATTATCAATCGACAGTGAACCTTTGAGAAAACATTTAGAGAAAAGTGAATTCATTTATAAGCATACAAAAGAATCATTTTTAGAGAACTCGTTACATTTAGTAAAAAATTATTTTTCAGGAAATCTGCTGAAAACTATCATTGCAATGCCAAAGCTGAATATTTTCACTACAATGCACAAAGCCAATGTTCAAGCTTTAAACCATCCGAAACTCGTTCAGATATTTGACCGTTATGCAACATACAATGGATCAGACCCATACCAAGCTCCTGGTATTCTAAACATTATTCCTCATTTGGAATTTGGTATCGGAACCTTCTTTCCAATAAAAGGAATGCATTCAATAACAACTAGTTTAGTTCAATTGGCAACAGAAGTGGGAGTGAAATTTTATTATAACTCTAAAGTTGATGAAATTGTTGAAAATGGTAAAACAATAAAAGGAATTAAAGTGAATAATGAATTTATTCCTGCTCCAATTGTAGTTTGTAATTCAGATGTAAAACCTGCATATAAGTTCCTTTTGAAAAACACGAAAGCTAAAAAACGAACATTAGAACAAGAACCATCGAGTTCTGCTATGATTTTTTATTGGGGAATTAAGAAACAATTTGACAAGCTCGATTTGCATAATATCTTCTTTTCAGCTGATTATAAAAATGAATTTGATACGATCTTTAACCTTCAATCAGTTTGTGATGACCCAACGGTTTACATTCATGTTAGTTCTAAATACAACAAGGAAGATGCACCTTTAGGATGTGAAAATTGGTTTGTGATGGTCAATGTGCCGTCAAATACTGGTCAAGATTGGGAAAGTATTCGCAAAAGAACTAGAGAAAATGTGCTGACTAAAATCAGTCGATTGTTAGGTGAAGATATTTCTTTGTTAATTAAAGAAGAGGATTATTTGGATCCAAGAAGAATTGAACAACGAACATCAAGTTTTGCTGGAGCTTTATATGGCGCAAGTTCTAATGATAGAATGGCAGCTTTTTTTCGACAATCAAACTTTTCGAAAGTAAAAGGCCTTTATTTTGTCGGCGGAAGTGTTCATCCTGGTGGTGGAATTCCTTTATGTTTGCTTTCAGCTGAAATTGCAACAAGAGAAATCCCAGCTATTTAAGTAACTCTAATTCAACTTCATTTCTATAAAGATCTTCTAGAGTTTCTCTTTTTCTGATTAATTGAGCCTCACCATTGATAAATAATGCTTCGGCAGGACGTAAACGAGCATTGTAATTGTTGCTCATGGTAAAGCCATAAGCTCCGGAATTTGAAATAGATAAAATATCATCTACTCGAACTTCATTCAATAACCGATCATATCCAAGGGTATCACTCTCACAAATATACCCAACTACGGAGTAAAGTTTTTGCTCACCTTCTGGATTACTTATATTGTCTATTTGATGATATGCGTTGTAAAACATTGGTCGAATCAAATGATTTTGACCGCTGTTCACACCTGCGAAAACTGTTGAAGTAGTTTGTTTGACAACATTTACTTGAACCAATAATTTTCCAGCTGCACTCACTATATATTTCCCAGGCTCAAACCATAATTCTAATTCTCTTCCATAGGTTTGGCAAAATTGTTCAAACGACTTAGTAATTTTCGCACCTATTTTATTAATATCGGTTACAATGTCGCCTTCCTTGTATCCTACCTTAAATCCGCTTCCAAAATCCATGAATTGTAAATCAGGGAAAAATGTTGCCGCTTCATATAATAATTCTGCTCCACGTATAAATACATCAGCATCAACAATATCACTGCCTGTGTGCATATGTAAACCTGTTACTTGAATGCCGTAATGTTGAATAATGCGTTCTATATGTCGTAATTGATGAATGGATATTCCAAATTTTGAATCAATATGACCAACAGATATATTGGAATTTCCACCAGCCATAATGTGTGGGTTAAGCCTTAAGCAACATGGAACAGTCGATCCATAGTCATTTCCAAATTTTTCTAATATTGATAGATTATCAATATTCAAATGAACACCTAGATTTATCGCTTCAACAATTTCAGAATAGGCAACGCAATTGGGGGTGTACATGATGTCGGAAGGTAAAAACCCAGCTCTTAATCCTAAATAAATTTCTTCAATCGATACTGCATCCAATCCTGCTCCTTCTGCTTTCAATAAACGTAAAATGTTGATATTGTTTAATGCCTTCAAAGCAAAATGAAGTTTAACATCTTTTCCTTTAAAAGCATTTTTGAGTGATTTATATTGGTTTTGAATGATTTGAGCATCATATATATAAAGAGGAGTACCCAATTTTTCAGCACTTGAAAGAAGTTGTAATGAATCCATTGTATTATTTTAGGAGCGCAAAAGTAGTATAATTATATTATTTAAAAACAATACGTTTAAATAAAAACATATTGTGTCAAAAATAACAGAAGATGTTGAGAATTTTTGAACGTAATTATTTGTAAATTGTATCCATGAAAAATTTATCTATGAAATATCTTAACGTATTCTTTTTTGTTCTGCCATTTGCTATATATGCGCAACAACCAATAGTTCAAACTGTAAATTCTGAAATTAAACAAGTAAAACTATTTTTAACTTCGGGTGAAATATTTCATGAAGAGCAAATTAAAATCCAAAAAGGAAGGAATAAATTAATTTTTTCTGGAATTTCTGCATTTGCAGACCCACAATCTATTCAATTTGTCGGTGATGCAAAATACCGTTTGGTTTCGGTTTCAACAGAAATGGATTTTTTGGCTGCAGAATTATTCAATCCTCGGATTGCAATATTACAAGATTCATTAGAGTTATTGAAAGATAAACATCAAGGGAATCTCGATTTGTTAACGGCTTATACTTCTGAATTGGATGTATTAACTGCTAACAAAAAATTGGGTGGTCAAAATCAAAATTTAACCGTTACTCAAATAAAAGAAGCTGCTGATTTTTATCGAGCACGAACGTTAGAAGTCGTTACCAAAATGTCCAAACTTCGAAAGGAACAAGCAACATTGAATACCAACATCGAAAAGACACGGTATCAATTAGTAGAATTGAACTACAACGAAAATCAAAGAAGTAATCAAGTTGTTGTTTTATTAGATTCAGACGAAGCAGTTACAATGAAATCGAGTTTGAAATATTTGGTTTCAGATTGTGGATGGGCAGCAAATTACGATTTGTCAGCAGTAGATTTAAATCAAAAAATCAATTTGAAATATAAAGCTCAAGTTTATAATAACACGGGGAGTGATTGGAAAAATGTTGATTTGGTGCTTTCAACTGGGGACCCTCGTTTGTCAGCTTCTCATCCGGAATTGTCTCCTTGGTATTTGAGTTATTATGATGGCTATAAAAAATCTTCTGAAAAAGGAGGTTATTATGCGCCACAAACTACTCAACAAGATTACCGATCAATTGCACAAGGAAACATCAACACTGCCAACCAAAGAGCTTGGGACAATTATGTATTGGATACTGATGAAAACACAAAAAACAAAGAGGATAATTTGTTTCAAAGTGGAATAATCATTCCTCAAAATTTTGGAAATATGACCGTTGGCATGCGTCAAATAGAAATATCTGAATTGACAGCGGAATTTATTATTCCAAATAAGTTTTCTTGTCCTTCGGATTCAAAACCATATATGGTCGATGTTAAGCAAATGGATTTAGATGCGACATTCTCACACATCACCGTTCCAAAATTGGATAATGGCGCATTTTTATTGGCGCATATCGTCGGATGGCAAGAATTAGAGTTAATTCCTGGTCCAACGAATGTTTATTTTGGAGGCGAATACGTTGGATTATCGGAAATCGATACCCGAAATGTTTCTGATACGCTTTCATTGTCTTTTGGACGTGATAACAAAGTTACTGTAATGCGAAAATTGAAGAAAGAAATGAGTTTCAAAAAGGTGATTGGTGGAAGTAAAAAAGAATCATATTTGTACGAAATTGTTGTGAGAAATAACCGCAATGTTCCTGTTAAAATTGATATTTATGATCAAATTCCAATTTCTAATAGCAGTGATATAACCGTAACTATTGATGAATTAAGCGGTTCTAAACATGATTTGTTAACTGGAGAAACTACTTGGCAATCTGTTATTCAACCTGGTGAAGTGAAATCGGTTGAAATTGGATATACAGTTAAATATCCAAAAGATGCAAACATTACGCTTCAACGCTTTAAGACTGTTTCTTGTCCATCATTTTAAATAGAATTTAACCAAGAAAAAGCTAATGGGTATTTCTCATTTTCTTTTTCTTTTTTTAGAATATAATTTTCTGCGTAACTTGGCGTTCTAATTGGTGTAATTATCAAAATGAGAAAAGTTTTATTTATATTATTTATTATCCCTTTTTTGGTTTGTTCACAGCAATCAAATTTCCGTTCTAAATCAGAATTAGGATTTATGGTTGGTGGTTCTTATTATATTGGTGATTTAAATCAATACAAGCATTTTTACAATACGCAATTAGCTGGTGGACTTGTTTATCGTTATAATGTCCATTCGCGATTAAGTGTTCGAGGAAATTTCAATTATGGAAAAGTCAAAGCATCTGATGCCGATTCAAAATTGGCAATTATGCAAAATCGAAATTTAAATTTCGAATCGAAAATTTTTGAATTAGCGGGAGGAGTTGAGTTTAATTATTTTCCTTTTAGAATTGGTAATGATCGTTATTGGGGAACGGCATACGTTTTAGCAGAAATTGGATTGTTTCACATGAATCCAACCACAACTTTCAATGGCGATGTTACGGAACTTCAGCCATTGGGAACTGAAGGGCAAGGAAGCAGTTTGTCAAAGAAAAATAATTATAGCCTCACACAACTATCGATTCCTCTAGGTGTTGGTTTAAAGATGTCACTTGGTAAGAAAGCTGCATTAACACTTGAGTATGGATACCGTAAAACTTTCACAGATTATCTCGATGATGTTGGAAGCGATTCTTATGTAGACCCAGTTTTATTAGCAGCTGAAAATGGACCTATCTCTGCAAGTCTTTCGAATAGGAGTTTGGATGGTGCTAGATTTGGTAAACGAGGTACTTCAAACAATTCTGATTGGTATGCTTTTTTTGGTGCAATGTTTACTTTCCGATTAGGGAAACCAAATATTTGTTATAATCATTAACAAAAAAAAAGACCCACTTTCGTAGGTCTTAATTTCAAAATAATTTATTGTTAGTGTTGGTGTCCGTCACCTTCTGTGTGCTGATGTGGATCAGTAGTTTCAGTACCTTTTGGTTCAAGATTTACAATTTCAACATCAAATACTAAATCAGAATATGGAGGAATCGCTCCTGGTCGACCAGCAGCTCCGTATGCTTGAAAGTAAGGAATGATAAATGTTCCTTTACCTCCTTTTCCTAACATTGCCAATCCTTCTTCAAAACCAGGAATCATTTTTTGATCAATAAACACAAAGTCCATTGGAGCATTTCTGTCATAAGAAGAATCAAATTGTTTTCCGTCAGCTCTAAATGTTCCTTTATAATGCACTGATAATTTTGCACCTTGAGACGCTTTTGGCTCTGTTCCTGGATTCTCAATAATATAAACTAATCCTGAAGGTGACATTTGAGCTTTTGGTGATTTTGCTTTTACCTCATTGTACATGTACGTTTTATAATCTGCTTCAGACATTGATGCAATTTTCTTGAATGCATTTGCTTTCACATCATCTACTGCTTTGATTTTATCATACGTTACTTTGAATGCTTTTGATGCATCCCAAGCTTTCGCTTCTTTTCCAACACGAATAATTTTAACAGTTGTCATTTCATCACCTTGAACGATAGCGTTAACAACATCTTGACCAACAATGACATGCCCGAATACAGTGTGTTTTCCGTTTAACCATGCAGTTTCTTTGTGCGTAATGAAAAATTGACTGCCATTTGTTGCAGGTCCAGAATTAGCCATAGACATAATTCCAGGTCCAACATGGTTTAAATCAGGATGGATTTCATCGTAGAAACGGTGTTTTGGTCCACCACCACCAGTTCCGTCAGGATCACCACCTTGAATCATGAAATCTTTGATTACACGGTGAAACTTTAATCCATTGTAAAAAGGTTTTGTGTATTTAATTGTATCCATGACAGTTAAATTTCCTTCTGCTAAACCAACAAAATTGGCAACAGTCATAGGTGTTTTTTGGTATTCTAACACACATAAAATCACTCCTTTTGGCGTAGTGAATTCAGCGTAAATGCCTGGCTCAGTAGGTGTTTGTGCAGTTGTAGTGAAACTTGTTGCCGTAACAACTACTAGTAATAACATCATTAAAATTGTTTTCATCTTTCTTTATTTAATTATTAATTGTTCTATTTTTCTTCGTGCTCTTTCCAATTTTTATACCAAACTTAATTTCTTTTATCTATTCCCCAAAGCATTTTATTACGAATGGTATCCAAGAAATTGTTATCCTCAAATTTAACCACATTTATCATAAATTCAGCTTTTGTGATAATCACTTCTTCTCCTTGACGAATATTTTTTGAATTTCCATCTAAACTGATTAAATATTTCCGCTCTCGCCCTTCAATACTTAATTTGATTGGCATGTGATCCGGAACAACCATTGGTCGAACATTTAAATTATGTGGAGCAATTGGCGTTAATATGTGAACTTGACATCCAGGAGTGATAATCGGCCCCCCACAACTTAAATTATAAGCTGTTGAACCCGTTGGAGTGGCTACAATTAATCCATCTGCCCAATATGAATTCAAATATTTATCCTCTAAAGAAGCATGAACTGTTATCATTGAAGCGGTATCTTTTTTATGAAAAGTTACTTCGTTCAATGCAAAATTATCATCCCCAAAAAGATTCTCTTGTGTATTGATTCTTAGTAGCGAACGTTTTTGAAATTCGAATTGTTTGTTTTTAACCATTTCCATTGTTGATTGGATCTGATCTTTTGAAATGTTGGATAAAAATCCTAAACGTCCTGTATTTATACCAAGAATTGGAACTTGCGAATCTCTTATAAATCCAACTGACTTTATAAAAGTTCCATCTCCACCTATACTTATCGTAAGATCTATACCTTTATGAAAATCTGTATGCGATTCAAACTGATCAGTCGATGGAGATAAATCCATCTTAGACACGAGTTGAACTTTTAATTCTTTTTCAACTATTGGATTCCAGCCTAATGCTGTTATTGTATCAATGATCTCTTTGTAATGAGGTATATTTAGTTTATTGACTTTTCGTCCGTAAATGGCTATATTCATATCAAAATTTCAAAAAGTTCATGAGTGCATCATACCGATATTGAATGTCATCATCTCCTTCACTTTTTTGGAAGGAAGCTTTAATCACATAATCGTAGCGCTCAAATGTTCTAATTATTCTAGATAAATCTATTAAATTAATCTTCAAGGTGATTTCTAATTTATTAGAATCCATTGAAGACATGATATATGAACTTAGAATTTTAGCATTATTACTTTCTACAATTTGCGCAATTTGTGCCATTGAATAGTCAACGCTATTTACTTCTAAAACTAAGATTCCTCCAGATTCTTTGATGCTTCCAGTATTTGCTATTATAGTTAACAAATGATATACCGTCGTACAACCCAAATATTTTTCATTTTCATCAAGAATAGGTAACACGCTTATCTTGTGCTCAGATATTTTTGATAATACTTCATATATATGTGCGTTGGCAAAAACATATGGTCTAGGTAAATGATCGAATAATTTGTCTAGATTCTCTACTAAATCCATTTTATCCAATACATCAGATTCAGATAAAAGTCCGACAAAGTTTCCGTTTTTTAAAACAGGTAAGTGTGAAACCTTGAATTCATCCATCCAACGCAATGCTTTTTCTCCTGAATCGGAATGAGTCAGTGGAGGAATTTCGTCTGTTATTAGTTCTATTGCTCTCATTGTTGTTGCCAAAGTAGTAAAATTGTTTTGAACTTTGTACTTTTGGGTTGTCAAAAATTGTACCGTATCATGACTAAATTAAGTGTCAATATTAATAAAATTGCTACCATTCGAAATGCTCGAGGTGGAGATGTGCCTAGCGTAGTTCAAGTAGCGATTGATTGTGAGCGATTTGGGGCTGACGGGATCACAATACATCCTCGGCCTGATGAACGTCATATTACTACTAAAGATGTTTATGATTTGAAAAAGGTTGTGACAACGGAATTCAATATTGAAGGTTATCCAGATGCTCGATTTATGGATTTAATTGCTGATATCTTCCCAGAACAAGCGACTTTAGTTCCTGACCCACCAAATGTATTGACGTCTAACGCAGGTTGGGACACAAAAAAACAGTTTGAGTTATTATCTGATTTGATTCAACAGTTAAAGGTGCTTGGTGTTAGAAGTGCCATTTTTGTTGATACCAATTCAGTGAATATTGAACATGCCGCAAAAATAGGCGTTGATAGAATAGAATTATATACAGGGCCTTTTGCTGAAAATTTCGAAAAGAATCCTGCTAAGGCAATTGAAGAATATATTCAAGCTGCCAATCTGGCGCATGATTTGGGTATTGAAGTAAACGCAGGTCATGATTTAAGTTTGGACAATCTAAGGTATTTCAAAGAATCGATTCCTTTTTTGGCTGAAGTTTCTATTGGTCACGCTTTGATTTCTGATGCCTTGTATTTTGGATTAGAAAACACAATTCAGCGCTATAAAATGCTTTTGGTTTAATTTTAGAGTTTGGAGTTTGGAGTTTGGAGTTGGAGTTGGAGTTTAGAGTTGGATATGACATCGACATCTCGGCTGCGATCGACGCTCGATAAACGGATGTTTACACAAACTATTTCGCCAAATGAACCGTATTTTGTGGATAAGGAATAGTTATTTTATATTCTCTAAAAAGGCGATCAATTTCAAAACGAATATCCGATTTATAGTTGTTGATATCCCAATTTTGATCTGCCCAGAAGATTAATTCAAGTTCTAATCCATTGTCTCCAAAATGTGATAATCTTACGTCAACCGGATGAGATTTTCTAACTTTTGGATGACCTAAAGCAGCTTGTTTTAGTAAACGAGTTACTAGTTCGGTATCCGCATTGTAATCTATAGTCAAGACAATTCTGAAACGGGATAACTCTGAACCATGACTCCAGTTTTCTACAAATTCTTGCGTTAATTTGGAATTCGGCATGATTAGCACATTTCCTTCTCTCGTTTCAATTTGGGTCGTACGTACATTGATTTTTAAAATTTTAGCAACAATAGCTTCTGTTTTTCCTCCATTAGAAATTTCAACAATATCACCCACACGAATATTGCCTTCAACCAGCAAAACGACACCAGAAAACATGTCCTTAAAGACATCCTGTAAACCAAGTCCCAAACCAACAAAGAGTCCAAGAGAACCAGTCATTAATAGCGAAAGATCAATGTCAAGCGCCTTTAAACTCGTGATGATTGCAAAAAGATAAATAACATATTTTGCTATTTGAACGTAGATGTATTCTGTACCAGGGTTAAAAGAAGTTTTTTCTCGAAATTTTTTACTGATATAGAGTTTAACAAAATTCAAGAGCATTTTTGCCCCAAAGAAGATAGATATTAGTACAAGAATATGGTAAAAACTCAGCGTGAATTTTTGTGATTTTATTAAATTAAAGTTTAAGAAATCCGTGAATGAAACATCTTCGTTGTTAATATTAAAACTTAAAACAGCGATGTAAGCAGCGAGGAGATAAACACTTTGGCTCAATAATTTCAACCAAGTCACCATTCTACCTTCTACGCGAATATTAGCACTTTTCAAGTAGCGTTTCAACAATTTATGAATCACTTTCCGCAGTAGCATGGCTATGAAAAAGATGATGCTTAGAAAAATGATGTTCCAAAAACAAACTTTATAAGGGCCTAAATGAAATAGAGTGTAGCTTAGCATATTATCTTAATATTGTTCGACCTAACTTCTCAGAAAAGATTATTTTAATTTTTTCATAAACCATTTGTTCAGCTAATAGATCCATTAAAAGTTCATCCGTCAAGGTTTCCGATTGGCCCATTTTGATTCTAATGTCATTAATATGTTGTTCGATTTTAGCAAGTTTGAAGCTATAAATAGCATTCATAACTGTTTCCGACATTCGATCTCCTTCTGAACGGGTTACTATTTTGTAATTACTCAACCATTTGGCACTTAATTCGTATTCATTGGATTCAATATCACTTACAAATTTCACAATTTCTTGGTCTTCTAATCGTTTTAAAAAATTGATTGAAAGGAATTCATTTTTGGATAACCCATCTAGAAACAAACTGTGTATTTTATTGTAAACAGGATGTGAAAAGGCCATTTCATCCGTAATCAACTCGTGACAAATAAATTCAATAACATTGGTTTCAGATAAATTTGTTTGGTTGTTTTCATCAATTTGATCAAACTGCATTGTTCGTGTTCCATATTTTACCATTATCCGAATTAACTGTTCTTCATTATAATAAGAAGCCTCTTGTTGAACGTGTGGTTCCGAATGTTGCTGCAGTTGTTGTTCCTGCGTTTGAGGGATATCGTAAAAATCCGGCTCAGGGGCCTGTTTCACAACAACATTTTTCCTCAGTTTTATTAATTCGTTCGATATAACTTGTTCATTAATTTCAAATTGCTGAGAAATTTGCTGCATATATACCGTGCGTGTAATCTGATCAGGAATTAATGAAACTGAATGAACGATTTCTCTAATTAATTCAGCTCTTTTTATTGGATCATTTTCACTGTCTTTTAATAGAATTGATGCTTTGAATGAAATAAAATCTTGTGTGCTTTCTTTGATATAGTTTTCAAGTTCTACAGTGCTCGATTTTTTAGAAAATGAATCTGGGTCTTCCCCCTCAGGAAACAGAACCACCTTCACATTCATTCCTTCTTCAAGAATTAAATCAATTCCTCGGAAAGATGCTTTTATCCCAGCAGGATCACCGTCATAAAGAATAGTAATATTCTGCGTATATCGGCGAATAAGTTTAATTTGATCTTTTGTAAGAGAAGTGCCAGAAGAAGAAACAACATTTTGAATTCCAGCTTGATACATGCTGATTACATCTGTATATCCTTCACATAAAAAACAATTGTCGTATTTTATGATATCTCCTTTTGAATAATGTAATCCATAAAGAATCTCACTTTTATTGTAAATGATACTTTCCGGTGAATTGAAATACTTAGCTATTTTCTTATCCGTAAAAAGTGTTCGTCCACCAAATCCTAATACACGTCCCGAAACACTGTGAATTGGAAACATTACGCGTCCTCTAAAAAAATCAAATTGTCTGTCATCTTTCGATTTTACGAGACCAACCTTTTCTAAATAGTCTAATTTATATCCTTTCGCAATGGAAGCCTTTGTAAAATCGGTGCCTGTGTTCAAGCAATAACCCAATTGAAATTTTTCGATTATGTCTTTTCGAAATCCGCGCTCCTCAAAGTAGGAGAGTGCTATTGCTGTTCCTTCTTCTGAATTGTGTAAGTTTTCCTTGAAATGATCTCTTGCGAAATCATTGATGATATATAAACTTTCTCGTTCACTAATTGCAGCTAATTGTTCGGCTGTAGCTGGTTCATCTGCTGGAATTGGAATGCCATATTTATCAGCCAACCAACGTAAAGCTTCGGGATAAGAAAAATGTTCTTTTTCCATGAGAAAACTTACAACTGTTCCACCTTTTCCCGTTGAAAAGCATTTAAAGATTTGTTTTGCTGGAGAGACAACAAATGAGGCTGTTTTTTCATCTGTGAAGGGACTCAACCCTTTTAGATTTGAACCAGCACGTTTTAAACTTACAAATTCACCTATCACTTCCTCTATTCTGGAAGTTTGCATGATATCGTCAATAATATGTGGTGGAATTTTAGCCATTATTCTTCAGGATACCCGAAATCTTTTTCACTTAGTAATTTACCTTTTTCGTCGTATGTTGTCCAAACACCAACTGATGCATCTTTATGGTATTCACCACGATAGTGCAGTCTTCCATTTGGATATTTTACAACTGTAAAACCTTCACGTAAACCGTGTTCGTATATCGTCACGGATAATTCTAAACCATTAACACTGTAATACGTCCAAATACCATTTCTTTTGCGTTCGTCGTCTTGTGCCCCTTTGTATTTTACTTGAATTTTACCAGGATACCATTCTGTGTAAACACCATCTTTTATTTCAATTAAGACTTCTTCTTTTGCAGGAACTTTATTTTCTGTTGCCTCTTCAGTTGAGCAAGAGACAAGTATTATCGTTAAGATAAAAAGGATAAATTGTTTCATACTGTATTTTATTTTTCTCTAAGTGTTGTGTATTCAACTAATCCAATGATTGAACGTTTTGCGTCTGAATCAGGGATCTCTGTCAATAAGGCAAGTGCTTGAGATTTTAATTCCATCATTTTACCATGTGCATATTCAATTCCGCCGTTTGCAATTACCAATTCAATTGCTCTATTCACGTATGTTGGATCTTCGTTTTTGTTTTTTATTATGTTGATTAATTCTCGTCTTACTTCAATTGAAGCAGTATTTAAAGCATAAATCAAAGGCAATGTCATTTTTCTTTCTCGGATATCAATTCCAGTTGGTTTCCCAATATTGCCAGGGGTTCCATAATCAAAAATATCATCTTTTATCTGAAATGCCAAACCGACTAATTCACCGAATTGACGCATCGTCGGCGCCATGTCTTCTCGGTCAACGGCTACTGCGCCACCTTCGCAGCATGTTGCAATTAATGACGCCGTTTTTTGACGGATTACTTCAAAATAAATTTCTTCTGTAATATCTAATTTTCGCGCTTTTTCGATTTGTAATAATTCTCCTTCACTCATTTCTCGAACTGCGCGTGCAACGATTTCAAGCAAACGCAGATTATTTTTCTCGATTGATAACAATAAGACTTTTGAAAGCATGAAGTCACCAACTAAAACGGCAATTTTATTTTTCCATAATGCATTGATAGAAAAGAAACCACGTCTTTCGTTGGCGTCGTCAACAACATCATCGTGAACCAAAGTTGCTGTATGCAGCAATTCAACTAAGGATGCTGCATCGTATACTCGGTCGTTCATTGTTCCTAACATTTTTGCTGTTAAAAAAATGAACATTGGACGCATTTGCTTACCTTTTCTTCGGATAATGTAATGAGTGATTTTATCTAGTAATGGAACTTTTGATTTCATGCTTTGACGAAAACGCACTTCGAACTCAGACATCTCTGATTCTATTGGCTTCATCATTTCCTTTACTGTCAACATAACACAAATATAAGGGATAGATTGCGTTTTTTATGCTAAAATGTTGGCTTGTTTAAATCTTTTTCAATGGAAAAACTGAAATAAATTGAAATGCGTTATTTCATTGCTCTTTCTTCTTTAAGAATTGCTTTATTTTTATTAGCTAATTGTCCGCAAGCTGCATCAATATCTTT
>CAMDNE010000031.1 GCA_945902745.1 Chitinophaga pinensis
ATTTTTACTTCAGGATATGATCCGTATGATTATACGTTGTTGATATTTAATCGTTGGGGAGAAATTGTATTTGAATCTCACAATACTGAAATCGGATGGGATGGAACGTATGGCAGCAATCATGAAGTAGACCTTGTACAGGATGGAACTTATACCTGGAAAATAGAATTCAAAACAAATAGAAATGACGAACGTGTTATGAGAGTTGGTCATGTAAATATTCTAAGATAAATAACAAGCAATTTAACCGTAAAAAGCCTCAAAGTAATTTGAGGCTTTTTTGATTTCTGATAAATAATTATTTTTTAATTAAATCGTATCGCCTTAACAGGATTGATTCGTGTAATTACAACACTTGGAATAATCAATGCGCTTAAACAAACTAATATTGTTCCGATATTCAGCGCTGCCCATGAAGAAAAAGTAATTTCTACTGGTACTTGACTCAAATAATATACTTCAGGATTGAGTGTTATAATCCCAAAGAAATATTGCAATGCACATAATGACAAACCAATAATATTTCCCCAAAGCATACCTCTCAAGATTAAGAAAGCAGCTTGAATTAAGAATATTTTCCGAATACTCCAATTCGAAGCACCCATAGCTTTCATAATACCTATGAAATTTGTTCTTACTAATATTAAAACCAAAAGGGCAGAACCCATATTGATGATGCCAATAAGAATCATAAGTGTTATAATAATAACCACATTTAAATCTAAAAATCCTAGCCAAACAAAAATGTCACTTTGCGTGTCAATAATACTTTTGACACTCAAGGATTCATTGTCTTTTGTGGGGATAAGCTCTAATTGTTTTTTTAAACGATCAACTATTTCTGGTAGTTTATTCCAATCCTTCACTGAAACTTCAAATCCACCTACGTAATTGGAACTACTTCCCTTTCCATTAATTTGATTAAAAACCAAGGTTTTATTTATTGCACTCAAAGAATACTTGCTTCCATCATCATTTAAATAAGTTCGGATTAGTTCTTTATCATTGTTTGTCTTAAAGTCACATGCACTATAAGCAGTTCCTTTGATTTTTAATTTTAAATAGGCTGTATCGGGAATACTCGTTTGTTCATTTTCACCATTTATTTTCATCCAATAATCAGAAACAATCAGTCGGATAATTGTGTCTTTAACGGGGCAAATAGTGAATCCCGAATATTGCTCATATCCCTTTCCCCAATCAAAACGGTAGTTCCCGTTGCCTCCAGAAATATCAGCTTTTACAATTAATTCGCCATTTGATAAAGTATCAGCAATAATTATAGAAGCTTTTATACCCCAATCGTTTAATTCTTGAACAATACGAATGTCGCCAATTGCCATTTTTTTATCGAATTCTTCTAAACCTGTTTCGTAGATGCCAACCAATTTAAATATTCGTTTTACTGGTTGGTTCTTGACAAAAAAGGCCTTAACCTCTTCGCCAATTTCAAGATTTAAATCTCGAGCTATTCGTTTTGATATAATTATTTCAGGGCTGATTGAATCTTTTGAAAATTTAGGTAATCGGCCTGATTTTAAATGTTGTTTAAAGAAAGAAAGATCGTAGTTGTAATCAATACCTTTTAAAATAGCACCTTGAATCTCTTGTTGGATATATGATGTGTCTTTTCCAGATTTTAATTTGAATTGTCGGTCTTTTTTATTGGATTGAAAAAGTACAGGTTTATAAGCGATGTAATGAATGGTTTGTATTTCGTTATCCTTCTTCAAATTTGAGAAAAAGGCTTGGTTTTTGAGAATAGGTTCACTCTCGTAGATACTATTTTCACCAGAGCTCATAATAAAAATATGTGAGCCAAATCCTGAGACTTTTTCTCGGACTTCATGTTGAAAACCAGTAACTACGGCAATAGTAATTAAGTTAACAACAACTGCTAGTGTAATACTTATAATAGATATACGTACAATTGGTCTAGAAACTTTCTTACCTTGTACCTCGCTTTTTAGTACCTTTTTTGATATGAAATACTCGAATGACAATAATCTCTTTTTTGAAGCACTAAAGTACATAAAGCTTTTGGGCCTGAAAAGTATTTTATTGGTTTTGATTGCATCGTGTGGTATTCAGAACAAAAGAGATATTGGAACAAATCAAACTCAAATTATTGAGGAATGCCTTATTGATGATGTAGATTGTATCAAGGAAGAAAGTATCATAACAAGCACAATACATCACCCAATATTAGGAATTGACAGACTCCATTTGTTCATGGATTCATTGCAAAACAAGAACATTGCGGTTGTAAGTAATCAAACTTCGATGGTCGGAAACGTTCATTTAGTGGATACTTTACTTGCGCTAAATTTAAAAGTTATTAAGGTTTTTGCCCCCGAACATGGGTTTAGGGGTCAAGCAGATGCAGGTGAAAAGGTCTATAGTACAATGGACGAAAAAACTGGTTTACCATTAATTTCGCTTTACGGTCAAAATAAGAAACCAACATCGACACAATTGTCTGATATTGACATTGTAATTTACGATATTCAAGATGTTGGAGTTCGTTTTTACACCTACATTTCAACATTGCATTATGTTATGGAGGCTTGTGCTGAAAATGGGAAGCAATTGGTGGTTTTAGATAGACCTAATCCAAATGGACATTATATCGATGGACCTGTTCGAGAACCAGCACAACGATCATTTGTTGGAATGCATCCTGTGCCAATTGTTTATGGAATGACAATTGGGGAATATGCAATGATGATTAACGGTCAACGCTGGTTAAGAGATAGTTTGGAATGTAAATTATGGGTGATTCCTTGCCGAAACTACACGCACAAAACTAAATATGTGATTCCAGTAGCGCCTTCACCTAATCTAAGATCGGAAGCGGCAATTGCTCTTTATCCTAGTTTGTGTTTATTTGAAGCAACAACTGTGAGTGTAGGTAGAGGAACAGATCGTCCGTTTGAAATGTTTGGACATCCAAAATTTCCTAAAGATGAATTTCAATTTACACCAGTATCCACGATTGGAGCAAAAAGCCCTTTATATGAAAACAAACTTTGCAATGGAATTGATTTGCATTCAAGTATTTCCAAACGCAAGTATGAGATAAATTTAAATTATTTGATACAAGCAAAGGAATTATTGGGCGATTCCGTAATGTTTGTTGATCAAATGGGATTTTTTAATCGTTTAGCGGGTACATCAAAACTTCGTGAACAAATTTATGCAGGTTGGACGGCCAAGGAAATTAGAGCTACTTGGCAGCCAGGTTTGCAAGAATTCAGAAAAATTCGACAAAAGTATTTGTTGTACGAATGAGTTATTTTAGTTTTTCAGCACTTTCTAAAACCTTCGATTTCATCTCTTCCATGTAATCCATTAACTTGATCAATAGTTCTGGGTTAGATGAACCAATGATTTTTGCTGCAAGAATCCCAGCATTTTTTGCTGCATTTAATGCAACTGTTGCAACTGGAATACCATTTGGCATTTGAAGAATGGACAAAATACTGTCCCAACCATCAATTGAATTGGAAGATTTTACTGGAACACCAATAACCGGTAGGGGAGTTAAAGAAGCAGTCATCCCTGGTAAATGTGCGGCACCACCAGCTCCAGCAATAATGACTTTTAATCCTCTTGTATGAGCATTTTTAGCATAATCAAACATTAACTCAGGTGTTCTATGAGCTGAAACGATATTCATTTCATATGAAATTCCAAATTCTTTTAAAATGTCTGCTGCATCTTGCATAATCGGAAGATCCGAAATGCTCCCCATAATGATTCCTACTTCTGCCATGGTCATTTATTTTTTGTCAAAGATACAGAAACAAATATATCCTAACAAACCTGAGTTCGATAGGATATATTATAGCTATTTTATGCGTTAATTAAAGAGTCCCTCTTTTCTCTTGCTCTCTTTCAATTGATTCAAAAAGTGCTTTAAAGTTTCCTGCGCCAAATCCTTTAGCTCCCATTCGTTGAATGATTTCAAAAAATAGAGTAGGGCGATCTTCCACTGGTTTGGTGAATATTTGTAATAAATACCCTTCTTCATCAGCATCAATCATGATTGCAAGACTTTGTAATACTTTCAAATCTTCTTTCATTATATCCATATGAACGCCTAAACGACCTGGAATTTCATCATAATATGCTTGAGGTGGAGCAGATAAGAATTCAATTCCTCTCGCTCTTAATTGTTTAACAGTTTCAATAATATCATCTGTTGCAACAGCAATGTGTTGTGCTCCTGGACCTTCATAAAAGTCTAAATATTCTTCAATTTGAGAACGTTTTTTCCCTTCAGCCGGTTCGTTTATTGGGAATTTGATACGTCCATTTCCATTTGACATAACTTTCGACATCAATGCAGAATATTCTGTATGAATTTGTTTGTCATCAAAAGATAAGAAATTGACAAATCCCATTACATCTTCATACCACTTCACCCATGTGTTCATTTCTCCCCAACCTACATTGCCAACCATGTGGTCAATATATTTTAAACCAATTGGTGTTGGATTGTAATCTGATTCCCATTTTTCATATCCTGGTAGAAATTGTCCTTTGTAATTTTTGCGTTCCACAAACATATGAACTGTTTCGCCATATGTATAAATCCCAGCGGTTACCACTTCACCATTTTCGTCACTTGTTGTTATCGGTTCTTGGTATGATTTTGCTCCTCTATTAGTTGTTTCCTCCCAAGATTTTTTTGCGTCTTCAACCCATAACGCAATAACTTTCACACCATCACCGTGCTTTTTTACATGTTCTCCAATCGGAGATGAGCTGTTCAATGCTGTTGTTAAAACCAATCGAATTTTATCTTGTTTTAGAACATACGACACTCGATCTGTCATTCCTGTTTCTAATCCAGCATATGCATGCGATTGAAAACCAAAAGCTGTTTTATAAAAGTGTGCGGCTTGTTTCGCATTACCAACATAAAACTCAACATAATCAGTCCCTAACAAAGGAAGAAAATCTTGAGCTCCTTCAAATATTTTTTCTAAACCGTATTCTACGCTTTTTACTTCTTTACTCATATTTTTATTTTTAGTGCCGACTTTAACATCGATCGTCTATAAATTTAATTATTTTTTTTCGAAACGAAATTAATGTTCGCTTTCTAACCAACTTTTGTAATAGTCTTGGAATTCAATCCCTAAAGCAGCTTTTGTCATTTTTAGTGGCTTAAACGTATCAACCATAACGGCTAGCTCCTGTGTTTCTTTCTTTCCAATACTTCTTTCATAAGCTCCAGGGTGTGGACCATGAACTAATCCAGCTGGGTGCAAAGTGATTTGGCCATGTTCGATGTTATTTCTACTCATAAAATCACCATCTACATAATACAAAACTTCATCAGAATCAATATTACTGTGGTTGTAAGGCGCAGGAATTGCATCTGGATGGTAGTCATACATGCGAGGAACAAAAGAACAAACAACAAAACCAGCTGTCTCAAAAGTTTGATGAATTGGAGGAGGTAAATGAACTCGTCCAGTTATTGGCTCGAAATTATGAATCGAAAAGGCATAAGGATAATTATAACCATCCCATCCTGCGATGTCAAACGGATGTGTTGCATAAATGTAATCATACAAAACATCTTGTTTTTTAATACGAACTAAAAAATCACCCAATTCAGTATGTGTTTCTAATTCATGTGGTGGACGGATATCTCTTTCACAATATGGAGAATGTTCTAAAAGTTGTCCAAACCAATTTCTATAACGTTTTGGAGTGAAAACAGGGCTAAAAGCTTGAACAATAAATAGTCGATTATCTTCACTATTGAATTGAAATTGATAAATCATTCCTCTTGGGATAACGAGGTAATCTCCATAACTGAAATCTATATTACCCAATTGTGTCCTTAGTTTTCCTTCTCCTTTATGAATGAAAATTATTTCATCTGCATCTGCATTTTTGTAGAAATATTCAGTCATTGATTTCTTAGGTGCTGCTAATTCTATATAACAATCTGAATTAACAAGCATTGGAACACGACTTTCTAAATAGTCATCTTTTGGTTCAACCTTGAAGCCCATCAAACTGCGCATCGTCAGATTAGTGTCAGATGCAATTTCTGGAGCTATATTCTTTTGACCTTTGAAATCCTTAACTATTGTAGGAGGATTCAAATGATACATCAATGCAGACATTCCTTCGAATCCTGCTGTCCCAAACAATTGCTCATGGTATAATTTCCCATTTGGCTGTCTGAAAACTGTATGGCGTTTATGTGGGATTGACCCTAATTTATGATAAAATGGCATACTATTTTATTTTTAAAATTTGATAAATTTAATCTTGACAAAATTTAA
Source organism: Chitinophaga pinensis (assembly GCA_945902745.1). Lineage (GTDB taxonomy): Bacteria > Bacteroidota > Bacteroidia > Flavobacteriales_D > Crocinitomicaceae > M0103. Next base: position 6,312 of record CAMDNE010000031.1, read on the forward strand.
ATCACTCGGGATTTCGTTTGATCATAAATTTAAGAAAAATGGTTAATTCAATCCACATATTATTTTAATGAGAAAGCAAAAATAAGTTTGTTGTAACAACAAAAATATGACAATTATCATAATTTAATAAATGCTATTTTATTTTTCAAAAAATTAGGTTGTTCAACTAAAGCTATTTTTAACTTTGTTTATAGAAAACAAAATAATTATGGCAAAAACAATCATTATTGGAGCTTGCGGACAAATTGGAACTGAGCTTGTTCTTGAATTAAGGAAAAAGTTTGGAATTGAAAATGTTATTGCTGCGGATTTAAAAGATGAATGTCCAAAAGTTCTAGAAAATGGGCCATATCAAAAAATGGATATTTTAGACAGAGAATTTGTTAGAGACTTTATTATCAAGAATGAAATTAAGGTAGTTTATCTTTTGGCTGCTTTATTATCAGCAACCGCAGAAAACAATCCTGATTTTGCATGGAAATTGAACATGGAAGGACTTTTTACAATCCTTGATTTAGCGAAAGAAAAACATATTGATAAAATATTTTGGCCAAGTTCAATTGCTGTTTTCGGACCAACAACCCCAAGAGAAAATACTCCTCAGTATACTGTTATGGAACCTTCAACTGTTTATGGAATATCTAAACAAGCAGGCGAAAGGTGGTGTGAATATTATTTCAATAAATTTGATGTTGATGTAAGAAGTATTAGATACCCTGGTTTGATTTCTTTTACAAGCCTGCCTGGAGGAGGAACTACAGATTATGCTGTAGATATTTTTTATCAAGCTAAATTACACAAGCCATTTTCTTGCTTTTTGAAAGAAAATACGGCCTTACCAATGATGTTTATGGAAGATGCAATTCGGGGAACAATAGAATTAATGGAGGCTCCAAAAGAAAATATAAAAATCCGTTCCGCCTATAATTTGTCTGGTTGTAGTTTTACGCCAAAAGAACTTTCCGACGAAATTAAGCGCTATATTCCAACCTTTAAAATTGATTATAATCCAGATTTTAGACAAGCAATTGCTGATAGTTGGCCTATGTCAATTGATGATTCAAATGCCCGGAAAGACTGGGGTTGGAAAGAGAAATACAACACGTCAAAAGTAGTTGGCACAATGATTGAACATGTTGATGTGAAATTACTTGATAATTAATATGATATTTTGTTTATTTAGTCGTTAAAATATTTTGTTCTGACGAAAAAAAACAAATAAACAGATTCTTGTTAAACTTAATTAGTATATTGCATTTTAAATACGCTTGCTACTACCAAAAACAAAGATTATGGTCGGAAAATTATTTCTTAGTTTAATTTTCATAGGATTTTTAATAAGTCCTGTTGTTCGTGCTGAATATAATCAGGATGAAAAGCTCAATCAGAAAGATACTCAAGGAAAAAAACAAGGTAAATGGATTTACTTTGGAAAAGATAGACCTGCTGAAGGGTTTCCTGCTGAAGGAAAAATTGAAGAAGGTGCTTATAAGGATGATCGTAAGGAAGGTATTTGGATAAAATATCACAATGACGGTGCTACACCAAAAATAAAAGGAACATATGTAAATAATCGTCCGCAAGGATCCTATACTAAGTTATATCCTAATGGGAAGGTGATGGAAGAAGGAACTTTTGAACGAAATTTATATCAAGATTCATTAAAGAGATACCACGAAAATGGTAAATTGAAATACGAAGCAAAATATAATGCTACTGGTAATGAGCAAGGGTCAGTGAAATACTTTTACCCAAATGGTCAATTAGAATTTGAATATTCATCCCAAGATGGAAAAGCTACAGGAAAAGCTACTCGTTATTATGAAAATGGTGATGTGAAAGAAACGTTGGTTTATGGAGTTGATGGATCAGTTGAGAAGAGCGAACAAAAAGAAATGGTTAGTCCAGCAGTAAAAGTTGCAAATCCAAGTGCTTCCAAAGAAACTGCTCCTAAGATTGCTACACCAAGAACTAAAGGAGTTAAGTTCTTAGCTAATGGCTATAATAAGGTTTATAATTCAAATGATGAAATTTGGCAAGATGGAACTTTTAAAAACGGACAATTGTCTGATGGTAAAGTTTATGAATATGATCATGATGGCATTCTTCTTAAAGTAAAAGTATTTAAGAATGGTGTGTACCACTCTGATGGTCAATTGTAAAATGTTATAGTATTGATAAAAAAGCCCTGGTTAATTTTTAATCGGGGCTTTTTTATTCACTTCCATTCTGAAACTGTATCTTTGAATTTCTAGTAAATAAAACCTTAATGAAAAGCAAACTAGTTAAAAAGGAAATCATTCATTCAGATAACATTTTTTCTCCCAGTATTGATAAAGTTGGAGTGGAAGAACGTGTTGCAAGATTTCAATCTAGAAGTATTAAAAATGAATCAAAATTACAAGGTTTGAAAATAGCCTTGAATATGATTGATTTAACAACCTTAGAAGGAAAAGATACTCCCGGAAAAGTAAAACAAATGTGCTATAAAGCGCTTCATCTGCACGATGTGCATCCGAATTTACCTTCCGTCGCTGCTGTATGTGTTTATCCGAGCATGGTTCGCATTGCAAAAAATGAAGTGAGAGGAACTACTGTCAAAGTAGCATCAGTTTCAACCGCATTCCCAAGTGGTCAAGCACCATTAGATGTTAAAATTCGAGATACGCAATTTGCTTTGGATGAAGGTGCTGACGAAATCGATATGGTGATTTCTAGAGGAAAATTTCTGTCAGGTGAATATAATTTTGTATTTGATGAAATTGCGAAAATAAAAGAAACGTGCGGTAAAGCTAGATTGAAGGTCATTCTTGAAACAGGAGAATTAACAACTTTAGATAATGTGCGCAAAGCAAGTGATATTGCTATTTATGCAGGGGCAGATTTTATTAAAACATCCACTGGAAAAATCCAACCTGCTGCAACAATGCAAGTGACGTATACCATGCTGATGGCGATAAAAGATTATTATGATAAAACAGGAATAATGATAGGGATGAAACCTGCTGGTGGAATCTCAACATCAAAATTAGCCTTGCATAATCTCGTTATGGTTAAAGAAATTTTAGGGAATGCTTGGTTAACGAATGAATGGTTTAGATTCGGAGCAAGTAGCTTAGCAAATGATATATTAATGCAAATCATGAAGATGGAAACTGGTGTCTACCAATCTTCCGATTATTTCTCAATTGATTAACATGGCAACAAAGAAAAAAAATACAGAACAAGGAATTGACTGGAATTATTCTCCATCTCTTGAAAGTACGTCTCATCTCAAGCTTAAAAAGAAATATGACTTGTTCATCGATGGGGAATGGGTGAAACCTTCCTCTGGCAAATATTTTAAAACGGTTAATCCTGCGAATGAAGAAGTGATTGCTGAAATTGCATATGGAAATCAAGAAGATGTAGATAAAGCAGTTAAAGCTGCTCGAAAGGCATATACTGATGTTTGGTCAATTATGCCACCAGCAGAAAGAGCAAAATATATTTTTCGAATAGCGCGATTGATGCAAGAACGCGCTAGAGAATTGGCTGTTGCTGAAACATTAGATGCCGGAAAAACAATTCGTGAATCAAGAGATATTGATGTTCCTTTAGCATGCAATTATTTCTTTTATTATGCTGGATGGGCCGACAAATTAGAATATGCTTTTCCAAATAGAAAAGTTGAATCTTTAGGTGTCGCCGGACAAATTATACCTTGGAATTTCCCATTATTAATGGCCGCTTGGAAAATTGCACCTGCATTAGCTACAGGAAATACCGTGGTTTTAAAACCTGCAGAAACAACTCCTTTAACAGCTTTAATCTTAGCAGAAATTATTGAAGAATCTGGATTGCCTGCTGGAGTTGTAAATATAGTAACCGGTCATGGAGACACAGGAGCCGCAATTGTTAATCATCCTGATATTGATAAAATTGCGTTCACTGGTTCAACAAATGTTGGAAAAATTATTCAAAAAGCACTTGCTGGAACTTCTAAAAAATTGACCCTAGAATTAGGGGGCAAATCAGCTAATATAATTTTTGACGATGCTCCAATTGATCAAGCAGTAGAAGGAATTGTCAATGGAATCTTCTTTAACCAAGGACATGTTTGTTGCGCAGGTTCACGTTTATATGTGCAAGAATCAGTTGCAGAATTGGTAATTCAAAAATTGAAGAGTCGTATGGATTCTTTATATCTTGGTAATCCACTAGATAAGAATACAGATATTGGAGCAATTAATTCTAAAGAACAATTAGAAACAATACATAAATACATTAAAATTGGAAAACAGGAAGGTGCAGAAATGTATCAACCTAAGTGTTCGATTCCTACAAAAGGATTCTATTGTGCACCAACGTTGTTCATCAACGTAGCACAATCGAGTGTAATTGCTCAAGAAGAAATTTTCGGACCTGTTTTGACAATCCAAACTTTTAGAACGGTCGACGAGGTAATTCAAAAAGCAAATAATTCCCCTTTTGGTTTAGCAGCTGGAGTTTGGACCGATAAAGGATCACGTATATTTAACCTCTCCTCGAAATTGAGAGCCGGAGTTATTTGGGCGAACACCTATAATAAATTTGATCCAACTTCTCCTTTTGGTGGATATAAAGAAAGTGGTTTTGGAAGAGAAGGCGGTTTACATGGACTAAATTCGTACGTGAAATTAAGTTAATACCGATTAAGTTTTTTTAACACTGGGAATCCAGTATAACAAAAGCTAATTCGGCATTACACCCAAAAAGAACAAGTAAATTATCAAAGATAAAATGCTATAAGATGAGCAGATTGGAAATACTAAAAACATATAAGATTTATATCGGAGGACAATTCCCTCGAACTGAATCTGGACGATTTTATTCACCGCTAGACAAAAAAGGAAAACCTTTGGGTAATATTTGTTTGTCATCAAGAAAAGATGTTCGAAATGCCATTGTTGCAGCTAGAAAAGCTTTTGGTTCTTGGTCTGAGCGAGCAGCTTTTAACAGAGGTCAAATTCTGTATCGAATTGCAGAAATGCTGGAAGGAAGAAAAGAGCAATTTATTTCAGAACTAATTCAACAAGGTTCAACTAAAAAGAACGCTGAAGAGGAAGTGAATCTATCGATTGACCGCATTGTATATTACGCTGGTTGGTGCGACAAATATCAACAAGTATTGAGTTCTGTCAATCCAGTTGCTTCTTCACACTTCAATTTTTCTGTTTTAGAACCAACTGGAGTAGTGGGGATTTTAGCACCGCAAAACACTTCATTAATTGGGTTGGTTTCAATAATGCTGCCAGTTATTTGTGGTGGAAATACATGCGTTGTAATCGCCTCTGAAAATTTACCATTGTGTGCAGTGACATTCGCAGAGGTTTTGAATTCCTCTGATGTTCCAGGTGGTGTTGTGAATATACTTACTGGAACAAATAAGGAGCTGAATGAAACGTTATCAACACACATGGATGTGAATGCTATTGTTTATGGTGGAGATGATTTAGAAGCGCTCAAACAAATTCAGGAAAATGCAGTCTTAAATGTAAAACGTGTTTTTTCTTATTCTAAAGATTGGTCGAAAGCTGATTCTCAAGATTTATATATGATTTCAGACACACAAGAAATTAAAACGACGTGGCATCCGATTGAGAATATTGGGGGATCAAGTTCTAGTTATTAAAAGTTAATAGTTGCAAATTACAAATTACAAATTACAAATTACAAATTACAAATTACAAATTGCTGGTTGTTGAATTAAACAACAGGATGAGGAGGGATTTACGATTATCAAATCTATGTGACCTATGTGTCTATGTGGTAAAAATTTAATGTCGTTAATCACGAATCACGAATTTTTTGAGCATAAAAAAATCCCTCAATCACATGATCAAGGGATTTAAAATATGTTAGGTGTTAATTATCCGATCAAAGCAGAATAACCTGCAGCATCTAATAGACCAGCAACTTCAGAAGGATTGGTAAGTTTTACTTTCACCATCCAACCTTCTCCGTAAGGATCAGAGTTTACTAATTCTGGGTTTGCTTCTAAGTTTGAGTTAAATTCAAGCACTTCTCCACTAACTGGCATAAAAAGGTCAGAAACAGTTTTTACTGCCTCAACAGAACCAAACACTTCTTCTTGATCTAAAGTCTCTCCTTCAGTTTCAATTTCAACATAAACGATATCACCTAATTCGCTTTGTGCAAATGCTGTAATACCAATTGTTGCGATATCGCCTTCAACACTCACCCATTCGTGGTCTTTTGTGTATTTCAAATTTTGTGGAACGCTCATTTTATAAAAGTTTTGAGGCAAATGTATAATTTTTCTTGCGTCTTCAAAGCGAAAAATGGAATTTGTTCAACATATTTTTGATTACTTTCGCACTGTCATGGTAAATTCAGATCAAATTAAAGAAGTTTTAGCTAGAATTGTAGCTATTGGAGCTTATCTAAAAATAGATGAAAAGCGCTTGCAATTGCAAGAAGAGGAATTGAAATCTCAAGATCCTACTTTTTGGGATGATCCAAAAGCTGCAGAAATTCAAATGAAAGCAATTCGTTTGTTGAAGTTTTGGATAGACGCGTATGACCAATTGAAAGCTTCTTTTGATGACCTAGAAGTTTTGATTGAATTTGTCAAAGAAGGCATGGCAGAGACCAAAGAAGCGGATGAACAATTTACCATTCTTGCAGATAAAGTGGAAGAAATTGAATTGAAAAACATGCTTTCAGGCGAAGAAGATTCTTTGAGTGCTGTATTGCAAATTACATCTGGTGCTGGTGGAACTGAAAGTTGCGATTGGGCGTCTATGTTGATGCGTATGTACATGATGTGGGGTCAAAAAAATGGCTTCAAAATAAAAGAACTCAATTACCAAGAAGGAGATGTTGCTGGAATTAAAACGGTAACATTAGAATTTGATGGTGAATTTGCCTTCGGTTATTTAAAAGGAGAAAATGGGGTGCATCGTTTAGTGCGTATTTCACCATTCGACTCAAATGCTAAACGACACACTTCTTTCGTTTCAGTTTACGTTTATCCATTAGTTGATGACAACATTGAAATAAATATCAATCCTGCTGATATTACTTGGGATACTTTTAGATCAGGTGGTGCAGGTGGACAAAACGTAAATAAGGTAGAAACGGCAGTTCGTCTGCGTCACGCTCCTTCTGGAATTATTATTGAAAATTCTGAATCTAGATCTCAATTAGGGAACAAAGAAAAAGCAATGCAATTACTCCGTTCTCAATTATATGAGTTGGTTCTTCGCGAACGTCTTGAAAAACGAAACGAAATTGAAGCTGGGAAGAAAAAAATAGAATGGGGTTCTCAAATTCGTAATTATGTCATGCAACCCTACAAATTGGTAAAAGATGTTCGCACAGGGCATGAAACTGGAAATGTAGATGCAGTAATGGACGGCGATATCAATGGGTTCTTAAAAGCATTCTTGATGATGTATGGGAATTAAGAGAAACGGTTCACTCTAAAATAGCTAACCATTTACTTCATAAAGTATCCTTTCACCTCCTTTTTTAGCAGTTCAAATCATTGCATTAATATTGGATTAAGCATTCATTAAATTTGTGATAGAACCTTTTCATGCAATTACTTGTTAAGGTCTTTATTATCCTGTTACAACGAATTGCTTAACTATGAAAAAAAATCTTTTAGTCGCATTGCTGCTAGTAATTGCGGGAAATACATTTTCTCAAATAACAATTAATAATACGCTCTATACAACGAACCAATTAGTCAATGGCGTTTTGGTTCCTTCAGGTAGTGGAACAACTGTGTCAAACATCAATTTCTCAGGTGTATACAATAGTACAAACAGATATCAAGTAGGATATTTCTCGACCGCAACAACAACTTTAGCGCAGATGGGATTTAGTTCCGGAATCGTTTTGTCTACTGGAAATACTTCTGATATTCCTTTAACATTGGGTGCCAACCCCCAAGCTGCAGCGCAAATGACCACAGGATTTACATCTTGTACAGCGGGTGAATTAAGGGAAACGGGGACCTGTCCCACAATAATAAATGACTTAAATGTATTAGCTGGAACAACGAATTATTTCAACGGGGCAATCTTGGAATTTGATTTTGTGCCAGTTTCGGATAATGTTCAATTTCGTTATATTTTCGGTTCAGAAGAATATACTGATAATAGTGGTTTTATAAATTACCAATGTTCATCTTACAATGATAAATTCGGCTTTCTTATAAGTGGACCAGGAATAGCTGGAGGACAAGGGTTTACTAATAATGCAAGAAATATTGCACGATTAGCAAATGGTTCTCAAGTTTCAATTAACGCCGTAAACGGTGGCACAGTTGGATCGAGTGGGGGAGCTCCTTCAGCTTCAAATTGTCAATCAGCAAATCCAGCTTGGGTTCAAAATGTATCAACTCCAGAATATTTAGGAACAATAGATGGAACGGAACTAAATGGCAACACTATTATTCTCACAGCTCAGCAAACGGGATTAACTCCTGGACAAACTTATCACATAAAATTATTAATAACCGATGTTGGCGATGCCGCTTACGATGCAGTTGTTTATATAGAAGCAGGTAGTTTTACAACACTATCATGCATTGATCCAGTAGCTCCAACAATTGGAGCAATTACACAACCAACATGTTCAACTCCAACTGCAAGCGTTGCATTAAGCGGTCTTCCAACATCAGGTACTTGGACTGTTACTGCTAATCCGGGCGGAGCTACGCTATCTGGAACTGGATCAACAGGCAGTTTTATAGGATTATCAGCAAATACTACATATGCTTTTATAGTAACCAACGCTGCGGGATGCATGTCATTGGCTTCTGCAAATGCAGTGGTTAATGCAATTCCTGCACCGCCAACTGCCCCAATAGTTGGAGCAATAACGCAGCCTTCTTGTTTATCACCAACGGGTACAGTTGCATTAAGTGGATTACCAAGTAGTGGAACTTGGACAATTACTGCTTCACCCGGTGGACTTACTCAAACTGGTTCTGGAACTTCTGTCTCATTTACTGGATTGACATCAAACACTACTTATACTTTTACAGTTACAAATTCTGTTGGATGTATATCTGTGTCATCTTTAAATGCCGTTGTTAGTTTTTATACTCCGACTCCTCCTTTTATTGGAACAATTACCCAACCATCGTGTGCTATTACAACGGGAAGTGTTTCATTAAGTGGTTTGCCGGCGACTGGAACTTGGACTGTTACTGCAAGTCCGGGGGGAAGTACTATAACTGGAACTGGAACTACAGGTTCATTCTTAACATTAGCTGCTGGATTAAGTTACACGTTTGTAGTGACAAATTCAAGTGGATGTTTGTCAGGATCATCTGCTCCTGCAATAATAAACGCACAACCCTTAACGCCTAGTGCACCTGTTATTGGTTTAATTACCCCACCGACATGCGTAGTTACTTCAGGCAGTGTTGCTTTATCAGGTTTACCGTCCACCGGAACATGGACTTTAACTACATTTCCTGGTGGTACTATTACTGGAACAGGAACAACTACAACAATCAGCTCATTAGCTGCAGCTGCGAGTTATACCTTTACAATTACAAATACTTCTGGTTGTACCTCTATAAGTTCTTCTCCTGCTAGCATTAATGCAATCCCAACTGCACCATCAGTTCCAATAGTTGGTGTAATTACCCAACCATCGTGTTTAAATCCTACTGGAAGTGTCGCGTTAAGTGGGTTGCCTGCAACAGCATGGATAATCACAGCGTCACCTGGTGGGTTAACGCAATCAGGGTCTGGCACAACTGCCACCTTCACAGGTTTACCTTCTAATGCAACGTATACGTTCATTGTTACAAATACTACTTCACTTTGTGCATCAGTTGCATCTTCAAATGCTATAATTAGTTTGTATACTCCTACTCCTCCAATAGTAGGAGTAATCACTCAACCAACTTGTGCAATTAGCTCTGGATCTGTAGCTTTGAGTGGATTGCCATCTGGTTCGTGGACTATCACCCCTTCTCCTAGTGGAACTCCTTTAATTAGTTCAGGATTGACTACATCATTCTCAGGCTTAGCCGCTGGGTCCACATACACGTTTATTGTAACCGATGGCAGTGGTTGTTTGTCTTCTTCCTCAACTGGTGCAATTATCAATGCCCAACCAATAACACCTGCGACTCCAGTAATTGGGGCAATTACCCAGCCAAATTGCTTGAATAATACAGGTTCTGTTGTTATAAATGGTTTGCCATCTTCTGGAACGTGGACATTAAATTCAACTCCAGGATCATTTTCAACTGGAACAGGTATAACTACATTAATTAGTGGATTGACTCCTTCAACCAATTATACTTATACTGTTACAAATGACCAAGGTTGTACTTCGGTAGTTTCAGCATCTGTATCAATCTTTACGATACCGACGAATCCAAGTGCACCGGTTTTAGGTTTAGTTGTTGATCCTACTTGCATATTAGCTGATGGTTCTGTTTCTTTAAGTGGTCTTCCAGCAGGGAATTGGACAATCACATCTACTCCATTATCTGCAACAGTCAGTGGAAGTGGATCTTCGGTTGTTTTTGGAGAACTTGCCGCAAATACGAGTTATACTTTCACAGTAACAGATGCCAACGGATGTGCATCTTCCATGTCAACAAGTGTGAATATTGCGGCACTTCCTGCAGCACCAAATGCACCTACCGCATCAGTAACTGTTCAGCCATCCTGCATTATTGGAACTGCTGCGATTGATATTACAGCGCCAATTGGAGCGAATTACACTTACAGCATTGATGGTATTATTTTCCAATCAGCAACGAATTTTGCAGGATTATCCCCAAATTCATTGTATGATGTTTATGTACAAGATGCAACAACGGGTTGTATTTCATTAAGTACATCACTCGCTGTCAATCCTCTTCCTCCAGGTCCAGCAGCACCGGTTGTAAATATTAATGTTCAACCTACATGTTTGGTTCAAAGTGGTACGATTGAAGTTGTTTTTCCAATTGGAGCCAACTTTCAAATTTACATTGATGGTGTAGCAATGCCGATTGGCACTTATGTTTTCGCACTGTTAGCAGCTTCCCAAACATATAGTGTTACTGTAGTAGATTTAATCACTGGGTGCGGTTCCGCTCCATTCGATGTAACCCTTAATGCTATACCAACGGCTGAAATTGTAAATGCAGGACCAGATTATTTAATTCAGGCTGGAGAAACTGTTACGTTAACAGCATCAGGAAATGGAACAATCGTATGGAATACTGGAGATGCAGTTTCAACTAATGTTAGCCCAGTTACAACAACCACCTATACAGCAACGTTGACTGATGCAAATGGTTGTATTGACACTGATGATGCAATCGTTACAATCGATATTGACTGCGGGGAATTGTTTATTCCAACAGCATTTTCACCGAACGGGGATCTTGTTAATAGTTCATTTAGGATAAAAATCAACCCTGACTGTGTAAAAGAATTGAACTTAAAGGTTTTTGACCGTTGGGGTGAAGTTGTTTTCGAAACAACATCACCTGATGGTTCATGGGACGGTAAATTCAAAGGCAAAGAATTGGATAGTGGCGTTTTTGTATATGTCCTTGAAATCATGCTTGATACAGATGTAGAAACTCAAAAATTCAAAGGCAACCTTACGTTAATTAAATAATATTTAGAAGGATGAAAAATATAAAATTCATAATAATAGTTGCTTTTGGTTTGGTTTCGTTGCATTCAAAAGCTCAAGACCCACATTTCTCTCAATACAGAATGACACCGTTGATGGTTAATCCTGGAAACGCCGGATTCAACTATAATTTGAGAGCCTCTGCAAATTATAGACAGCAATGGAAAAGTGTAGCAACACCTTTTAGTACGTCAGCTTTTTCATTTGATATGAATACTTCAAAAAAGAAAAATAATAGAGGTTCAATTGGTGTTGGTTTACAATTCTTAAATGATAAGGCTGGTGACGCAAAAATGGGAATGACGCAGGGAAATATTAACGTTTCTGGTATTTTGAAATTAGATGAAAAGAGTAAGTTGAGCATTGGAATAATGGGTGGTTTTGGTCAAAGAACAATTAATTATTCTGCTCTTAGATGGGAAAGTCAGTACCAAAATGGGGCTTTTGATGCAAATAATTCTAATGGAGAAAATTTGGGTTCTAATAGCACAACTTTTATGGATGCAGGAGCAGGTTTTGTGTGGTCATATGGAAAGGATCCAGGATATATCACTCAAAACAATGGTGTTAAAGTGAATTTTGGAGCATCAGTTTATCACTTTGGTTTACCGGCTACCTCTTACTTTGGAAGTACTTCAGAGAAGATGAATACTAAATTCATTGCTCATGGTTCAGTTGAATTAGGAAAGGAGAATACCAATCTTACATTCATTCCTGAATTCTATTTTGTTCAACAGGGTCCACAAAGAGAGATTCTAATTGGAAATGTATTCCGTTATTTAATAAATGAAGGTTCAAAGTTTACTGGTTTTGTAAAATCTTCAGCAGTTTCATTAGGTATTAATTATAGAGTTAAGGATGCATTAATTACAAGTGTCATGTTGGAATATGCTAATTATTCTGTTGGTTTTAGTTATGACATTAACGTGTCTTCATTGTCTACAAGTAGCAATTCTAGAGGTGGTTTTGAGGTCGCTCTTCGTTTTGTTACACCTAATCCATTTGCAAAAGGATATAGAGCTAGGATTTAAAGATTATCTTAAATTTTTCTAATTCAAAACATATTTTTTTAAAAGGGTAACCCTGTTTGTTTAATTCAATTGAAAGCTCAAAGTAGATATTCAAAACATTTATTTGCTCTGAATATCTACTTTGAAATAGTTTTCTTTTTCAGATGGACTAAGGTGATGAATAAGTCCCCAAAGTTGATCTTTTATCTTATGTGAAGTGTAATGTTTTTAATATATTAAAATCTGTATATTAATAACTTATGTGTATTTATTTGATTTATGAGATGTAATTTTATAAAATTTTTTAAAATTGAAAACACTACTTTTATTATAACTTTGATATAGAAATAATAAAATATGAAAATAGTTACTTTAAACCTATTCCTATTGCCTCTAATATTCTTATTGGATGCTACAATTTCTTATGCACAAACCACCTTTGGTGACTCACTTTCCATACAAGCTGAAGCTACAATAATAAACAGTCCAGCTTCAATTACTATTTCCTGGCTGCCTGATACTGATGCTACAAATTTTATAGTATACCGCAAATTAAAAACAGCTACAACTTGGGGAAGCATATTAGCAACTTTACCATCAAGCGCAAGCCAATATATTGATGCTACAGTGAGTACAGGAGTTCTTTATGATTATAAGATCCAAATGAATTCCCCTTCAACACTAGTTAAATTTGGATACCTTTCATCTGGGATAAATATTAGTGCTAATAGTGATAGAGGAATTGCCATTGTCGTTATTGAAAATTCATTTATTGCGAATCCTGTTTTTCAAGCAAGTCTCGATTTATTTTTGATTGATCTCGAGGCAGATGGTTGGTTTCCAAAAACACTTTATGTCAGTAAAACAGATTTAGTAACAACAGTAAAGAGCGCAATTGTTTCTACCTATAATGAAAACCCAAACGCTACAAAACTGCTTGTTTTATTAGGGAATGTTCCTGTACCGTATTCTGGATTAAACAACCCAGATGGACACACCAATCATACAGGAGCTTGGCCAACTGATACTTTCTATGCGGACATTAATGGAAACTGGACAGATAATTCAGTTAATAATCCTGGATTCATTGCTCCAGATACCTCGCCTTCAAATCCATTAAACTCCAACATTCCAGGTGATGGTAAATATGACAATGATTTCATTCCATCTGCCGTAGAACTGCAAGTTGGACGAATCGATTTATCGAACCTACCTTTAACAATGGATACGGAAGAGCAATTATTAATTAATTATCTGGACAAGTTACACAGATTCAAAATGAATCAGATAGTTGTGCAGAATAAGGCGTTAATTGATGAAGGAGATTTTACAAGTTTTCCTGAAGGATTTTCTCAAAATGGGTATAAAAATTTTTCCGGATTAGTTGGAAGAAACAATATTGTTGTAAATGATTATTTCACAGAGTTAAGTTACAATACATCATCAACAGGTACTTATTTATGGAGTTTTGGGTGTGGGGGTGGAACTTACACTAGCTCAAACGGAATTGGTTCATCGGCTAATTTTGTGAATGATAGTTTAAGTTCAGTTTTTACAATGTTATTTGGGAGTTATTTTGGAGATTGGAATTATCAAAACTCTTTCCTTAGAATGCCTTTAACCCAAGGAAATACATTAACCAATGTATGGGCGGGCAGACCTAATTGGCATTTCTATCATATGGCGATGGGAGATAATATTGGTTACTCTACTCTATTAACTCAAAACACGTCGTCTCTATATGTTACAAATAGCGTTTATAATTTCTTTCAAAACAGAATTAATATCAATTTAATGGGCGAACCTTCATTGCGCAATAGTTATATCGTCCCTCCAACTTCTGTAACAATTTCATCGACTGGAATATCAAATACGTTGAATTGGAATGCTGGAGGTTCTGAAATTGGGTATAATATTTACAGAAGGTATTCCGACTCTACAAATTTCTTAAAATTAAATAACACAATAATAACTGGCACGAATTATATTGATAATGCTTTAACAATCCCTGGTACTATTTATTATTATGTAAAGGCTGTTGAGAAAAAAGTATCACCTTCAGGAACTTATGATAATGAATCATTGGGGATGAGGAGCAATGCAGCTATTGTAACAGTTGGTATCGATGAAAACACCCTAGAATTTACTTCTTCTGTCTATCCTAACCCTTTTACAAACAGCATAACCATTTCCGGTAAAAATATTTCAAGATTAGAAATTGTGAATTGCAACGGAGCAACAATTCAAACCTTAAATTATTCATCAATTAATGAAGTTAACCTTTCACTATCTGATTTATCAAAAGGGATTTATTTTATTAATATTATTTCCAAAAATGGAACAATTGAACACAAGAAAATTTTAAAATTGAATTAATTTTAAAATCGAATTTACGCATCATCTCGCTTTTATTTTTCAAATTTATTTTGCTTTAGTCAAGGTAGAAATGATAATTGTAATTTCGGAAGAACCGATTCTGTTTTATTTCCGCTAGATAGAGCGCCAGTTGCAACAACTAATTTACATTTTCTACTGATCAGGATAGTTCTTCCATTTCTGATTGTTGGACATACAATGGTGATAAGGTAAAAAGTTTTAATTAAAATTTATGTATTTACCGATATTATAATTATTAATAACGTTTCCAGATATGCTAAATTCATCGTTAAATACAGAGAATTGTTGACCAATTTGTCGATCAAGTTGCTTTTTAGGAATCTCTAATTTTAAAAATTGAATTAATTTCAATTCAAATTTATTAAACGCTTTTTCTTTAAATAAAAGATTTTCATTCTTTTTAAGTAAATAAGAAAGATATTCGAGGTCATCTGTATGAAAATAGATGAAATATGAAATAATTGTAAAATAAATTTGCAGATCTATTCTTGCTTTAGATTTAGGAAGTTTGTTGAACTCATTGATGTATTTTTTCGCTCCTTTATATGAACGTTGATTAAAGTATAAGATAGCCATTAGGGCTAGTATCTCAACTCTCTCATCTTTTCGAATTAATAAAGTAGGAATTTCTAGTGTTTTTTTTACAATAATTTCTAGTTCATCTAAGTTTATGTTCTTTTTTGAAGCTAATGAAGTATGTAATAAAAGTACTAAGTACCTAATTTGTTTTCGAGCATCCAGGTAAACTGAATTTGTATTAATATCAGAAAGTAATTGACTATAATACTCTGCTTCTTCAAATTTATCAAGAAACAAACAACTCTCTATTAAATTGTTCAAGGTATTAATATGTTCCCAAACGACGACAGAAAAATAATTTGTTTCTTTTAAAGTCTCGTACCGAAGAAGTGCGTTTTTGTAAAAGTTTTGCATATTCCTCGTCATTTCGTCGTACATTGTTCTTATTCGATAAAAGTAGGATACCGCAATTATTGAAGAACATTTCTCAACATCATCAAATCTAGGATGTGAAATAATTTGATTGTATTTCTGTAAATTTTCATTACTTAATATATTACCCCTGTTAAATGCAATGTTTGAAATTTCGAAATGTAACCTTTCGAAATCTTGAATTTCAGACAAAATGTAAAATATATTTTGCTCTTCAATTAAGGCGGAATTAAACAATTCTTCATCTAATTCAAAATGATATATTTTACGTAAATATGACCAACTTTCAAGCTCACTATAGAAGTCAATATTTTCTTTACAAATTCGAATTGTTTTTATCAATTGCCTTTTAGACTGTGAAATCATTCCTTTATAATAAAGCAATCTTGCATAACTCAGATGTTTTTTAGACTTGAGATAATTATCTGAATTGGAATTGTAACTCACTAAAGAAGAAAGTAATAATTCATTTAGATAATTTTTCATTCTAGATATTTGATTTGAATTTCCAAATTCCTTTCCAAACTCTTTTTCATTATAAACAGACTGTGCGTTCAGTTTATTAAATATCTTAAAATATATAAGGTTTTCACTATTTAATTGAGCATTATACTGCTTTTTAAAAAATGCCTTTTCGTAAGCATTCATTTTTTTTATCAATTCCCAGACTAATTCGGCCATTTTTAATGTAAAAAAAATTATTATAACTATTTGATTTTCAATTAAATCATTGAATTCAAATTATTTTTTAATGTAATAAAAATAAAATAAAAATCTGTAATTAACTGCATTAAGCTTTAATTTTAATATTATGCTTAAAATTTTTATCAATCTTCCAGTGCAATTGTCAATTTTCCTAATATTAGGATTATTAGGTAATTCGGCATGCAATGCCCAATTAAATGGCATCTATACAATACCAGGCTCTTACCCCAATATCACATCTGCAGTTACTTCTTTAAACGCAGTTGGTGTTAGTGGAAATGTAACATTCAATATTTCTGCAGGATATACTGAAAATGCTCCCGTAGGTGGTATTGTTTTACAATATGCAGGAGGCGTTGCTGTAGCAAATCAATCTAATGCATCGCAAACAGTAATATTTCAAAGAAGCGGAGCAGGTGCAAATCCAATCATTAATGCTTATACAGGAACTCAAAATAGCACATCTACTACTTTTCTTGATGGTATTGTTAAAATTGTGGGCGTTGATTATTTGACTTTTGATGGGATTGATGTTTCTGAAATTGCTTCAAATGCAAACGCCACGACTTGGATGGAGATGGGGTATGGATTGCTTCGCAGTAGCAATACAGATGGGACTCAAAATTGTACCATTAAAAATTGTGCTATTAATTTAAGTAATGCGCATATTTTAAATTGGGCAGCTGGTATACCTTTTGTAGGGTCTATCGGAATATTTTCCGGCCCCATAACAAATATTTCAACAACTTTACTTACTACAATTGGCGCTTCGGTTGCAGGGACTAACAGCAATAATGTATTTCATTCAAATACAATAAAAAATGTGGCCAGTGGCATAGTTTTACAAGGGATAGCTGACGCAACTTCCCCATATTCCAATTATGATCAGGCAAATACAATAGGAAGTAATTTTTTGGGAGGGAATGTTATTGAAAATTTTGTTTATTATGGTATATCTTGTTTATATCAAAACAATGTTTTTATTTCAACAAACTCTATTAATAATATTGCTTCTGGCGGTCCTTCTCCTGTTAATTCTATTTATGGAATTTACAACAATATTGCAAAAAATTCATCTCCAAGTATAAATAACAACACGATTTTTTTAACAGCAGGAACTACTGCTGCTTCAGTGCTTTGTAGTGCTATAACAGATGAAACTACTGGTACCGGTACCGTTACAATTGATTACAATACAATTACATTAAAAGGTGGCTCTTTAGTGTCTCCAATTTCTTTTCATGGGATAAAAAGAAATCCCAATGGAGTAAATTTAAGTGCTTTGAACGTTGGAAATAATGATTTTAAAAACATTGATGTTACATTTGGCTATAGTAATCCTTACGGAGTTTTATATTTATTTCTTAATAATGCAAATGATGTTTCTACGCTTTCTTTCCATGATAATTTCACTTCAGGTGCAGCTCCTCCATATTTAAGTGTAACAACTATTGTTCCGGTATCAGTTTATGGTTATGTGAATTCTAGTGTAAATAACACTCTAGGCACCGTTAATATTTTTAATAATTCATTTACCAATTTTCAATGCACAAATAATGCTACATGTTACTTATTTAATGAATCAGGAGGTGCAGTCACAAACACTTTTATTAAAAATGTTTATAATAATACAATAAGCAATATTAACCTTGGTGGTGGCACTACAATAGGTATGTTCATTAGCAAGTGCGGTGGCTTATCAACAATAAATAATAATTTGGTAGAAAACATTAGTGGCGCCTCAACTATTTGGGGAATTAATGTGAATACAAAAAACAACACTAATTTATACGATAATACAATTAGAAGCTTCACACCTACTTCGTCATTTATAGGTTTGTATTTGAGTGGTGGTGCTGGTGGCGCCTATGGATTAGCACATCATAATGATATTTATGATTTAAATGTTATAAACGCTACAACCCCTGGACCATCGTATGGAATAAGATCAGAAAACAACCCAATTGCTAGTACTACCTCAATTTACAATAATAACATTTATGACCTATCAACAGATGGTACAGCTCTTATGTCATTGTTCGGCATAAGTTGTGCAGGAGTGGACGGAACTCCAATTTTTAACATCTATAATAATCTCGTTACTCAATTGTCACTAACAAATTCAGCTGCAGGTAGCATGCCTTTAACTGGTATCAAAATTTTAAAAGGAAATTATAACATCTATTATAATACTGTAGCTTTAGGATATAATACAGCATTAGTTTCTACTGCTCCTGATTTTGGTGTTGCCGCCCTTTCATTTGGAATTAGCGGATCAGGAACTCCTGGCTCTACTACATCACTCGATTTAAGAAATAATATTTTATATGCAAATGCAACTAAAAATGGTACAGGAGTAGTTTCTGCTTTACAACGAGGTGGGGGTACTGCGGGAATAGCTCCTTCAAATTTTGCACTTTCATCTGGTTACAACATGTATTATGCGCCAAATGTTACTGATTCATACTTATATTCTGAAGGAACAACGGTTGCTTCACTTGTAAATGGATATAATCTAACAAACGATCTAAAATTTAATTCTGTGTGTAGTTTATATAAAACATTTATGACTACGGCTGGAGAAGATAGTACAGTTACTGAAATACCTCCTTTCATTGGTGCTGGTATACCAAGTGTAAAATATTCTTTAACAAATGGTACTTTAAGTTACGCTGAAAGTGGCGCACAAACAATTGCACTTGTTCCAACAGATTTTAATTCAGTTTCTCGTCCTAATAATTTAGTAACTAATCGTCCAGATATTGGTTTTACTGAGTTTTCTGGAATTAAGAAGAGTATTGTGCCATTGCCTGTTGTTACAATTATTGCAGACACAACAGTATGTGAAAATTTTGGTGTGACGTTAAATACAACTTCAACTGGAACATATTTATGGACGGGGCCAAGTGGAAATATGACTGGAATATTTACCAGTACACTCCAAAATCCAACTAATCCTGTTTTTTTAGGTGATGGTTTTGCTAATGAAGGATGGTATTATTTAACAGTTACTAATTCAGATTTTTGCACGGCTACAGATAGTATTTATATTACAATATTGGCTGTTCCTTCACCTTCTATTGCAAGCAGCATTTTAAATTGTGTTCAAACTTTAACTGGCTCTGCCGGAGCAAGTAATGGACCGATTGTAACATATGCTTGGGGACCTGGCGGTGGAAATTCACTCGGAACAACAAGTGTAATAAATTTGCCTCCAGGATATCCTGGACCTCAAGTTGTTTTTACAGTGACTGATACGGAAGGTTGTGGTGCGGGAGTGATTATGCTTGCCGGCCCCTTGGTTCCACCAAATGTAACAGCTGATGCTCCGTTGGTATTAACATGTGCTGCGCCGAGTGGAATTATTACTGCAAGTTCAACCACGCCGGGCGCAACTTTTAGCTGGGCAGGACCTGGAATTGTATTCGGGGGAGCAACATCGTCACCAACAGTAAATGCTGCTGGAACGTATACTGTAACGGTCACTGACCCACTTACCGGATGTACGTCAACTGCGAATGTTATTGTGACTTCTACTTCTACGCTACCTGCTCCAATAATTTATACCCCGAATTCTTGGTATTGCATTGGTGACAATACCACACCATTAAATTCAAGTTCTGGAAACTTATGGTATAGCAATCCCGGGTTAACAACCCTGGTCGGAACAGGTTTAAGTTATTCTCCTTCTGCGATCGTCGGTATTTCTACCTATTATGTCGTAGATACGGTTGGTGGTTGCATCAGTTCCCCAGCATCCGTTACAGTGGAATTTGTTAATTGTCCTGCACCAGCTTGTGGTACAAATTTACTTTCTAACGGAGGATTTGAAAATTACTCTTCATGTCCGACAAACACAAATCAACTTGCAAATGCAACTTCTTGGATAGGAACAGGGGATTATTACAACACAATTTGTAATGGATATTACAACAGTCCAGCTTATTACCCCTTTTTCAATGCCGGCAATTATTTATTAGGTTTAGCTGGAGGTGGTGTATTTCCTCCACCAGTAGGAGCAGGATCAGTAGGATTGATATTGGGAGGCACCATTTTTAAAAATTTCGTTACACAACAAGTTCCTTTAAGTTGCAGCAAACAATATACATTACAATTTAGAGCTACTGCCCCGAGATCAGATACCCCACCAGATAATTCATTATGTGTTTATGGATCGAATACTCCACCGCCTTATTCTGGCTGTTCAGCAAGTTTAACACTTTTAGCTTGTCTACCTTCACCAGCTTCCATTGATAATTATTGGAAACCACAAACATTAACGTTTACACCAACAGTAAATTATACGTACCTGGTTATAACAGGGCAATGCCCAACAGCGACAGTGCATGGTGGAACCGTTTTTCTGGATGACTTGTTATTATGTGCTACTTGTGTAAATCCTCCGGCAAGCGTATCTGCTAATGAAATTTTACCTGAAACATGTATTGGAAATGATGGTGAAGGAACTGTCTCTGCTACCACATGCGCAGTACCGTTAACGTATTCATGGGCGTTAAGCTCGAATCCGGGAGTACCAGTAAGTACAGTTCAATCTCCAATAAATTTGGTTACTGGAAATTACACAGTAACAGTTACAGATGCTGCAAGCTGTAGTTCAACGGGATCTGTTTTAATTAATACATTTACACCTGTATCAGCTCCAACAGCTTCAGTAACTGTGCAACCAACTTGTACAACTCCTACTGGAACAATTGTGGTAGCTGCTCCGATTGGTGCAACGATACAATATAGCAATGGTGGAGCATATCAAGTAGGTACAACTTTCTCTGGATTGGCTCCTGGTAATTACAACATCACTGCTCAAGACATGACTACAGGTTGTATTTCAACAATTAC
>CAMDNE010000032.1 GCA_945902745.1 Chitinophaga pinensis
TGCTTCACTTGGCAAGCAATAATGTTTCTTTTCACCAGTATAAATACTTGCTTTAAAATACGAACCAGGAATCAATTCCTTGTTTTCATTTTTCAAATGACAATGTACTTTTACCGTTCTGTCATTCCCAATTTCTCTGCCAATTAAAAACACACTTGCTTCAACCGGAATTTCATTATTTGACAACATCAAATTTACCTTTTGACCGATTTTCAATTGTTTTACATCCTTTTCAAAAACAATAACTTCCGCATGTGCATGTTTCAGATCTATTATTTCCAACAGGTGATCAGTTGGGTTGGCATAAGAACCAACATTCACTGTTAATTTCGTCACTACACCATTAAACGGTGATGTAACAGAAACAGTTGGTTTCAAAATACCATTATTCAGTTGATTCATATTGATACCTGCCATTTCCAATTTTGCTTTCAAACCAGCCTTCTTTGAAATCGCCACATTGTATTGTGACTTCGCTAGTTGCATGCTTTTTAAACTACCTGCTTCTTGAGAAACGAGAATTTTCTGACGCTCTAGTTCTGCTTGGAGATACTCTAAATTCCCATTAACTTCTAAATATTCTTGTTGAAGTTGAATTAATTGTGGGTCTTCTATTGTGAATAAAACTTGTCCTTTTTTAACAGCCATACCATCTAAAACACTCAACGATTTAATAAAACCACCAAACTTTGCGGCTATAACTGTTTTATTTTGTGGTGGAACTTCAATCATTCCATTTGCATAAATTGTGACGCCAATTAATTCATTTGTCGGCATACCTACTGTAATTTCAGAATTTCGAATTTGGTCAGCATTTAAAATAACAGATGTTGATAATTCAGTCGATGGTTCAACTTTTGTTGCATCCTTAGAACTACAAGAAAACAAAAAAGGAACGCTAAAAAGCAATGTATATATAAGATTTTTCATTGTGTTAATTATTATTTTGAACGTACCAATTTAACTGATGAACAGCTTGATTAATGTCATTCTTAAGTTGTATAAAATTCATTTCAATATCAATTATCCCTTGTTTCGTTTGAAGGAATTCAATCATGGAAATCTCTCCAGTTTCTAACAAGTATTTCCCTTGATCACGCATTATTTGCGTTTGCGGGATTATTTGTTCTAGATATAAATTATATGACTCCAACAGACTGTTGTAAATTGAAACACGTTGATTGAATGAAACATTCAATTCATTCAATGTATTGGCTTGACGCAAGTCATTTTGTTGAATTTCAAAATCAATTACATCTGCCCTGCGCTTTGAACTACCATAAAACAATGGAATATCTAATCCAATTTGCCCTGCTTGAAAGCGATTTGACTGAACAAATACTTGGTTATCTGTTAAGGTCACTGAATGAACGCCGACCAATGTTTGATTTATATAGCCCAAGGTGATATCTGGCAATGTTTCTGCTAGCAACACTTTCTTACGCTTTTCAAGTACAATTTGTTCATTTTGAAAAAACTGCGCATGAGGATGATTTATCAAATCATTTGAATCAGGTAATTGAACAAATTTCAAAATATCGAATTTGTCATCAATAATTGTAATTGGATGATCTGAACCAGTCAATAATTGCAATTGATTTTCTTCAGCTTTCAATTGTTGTATGTTAATCTGACTTTGATTTTGAATTTCTTTTCTTTTTGTACTAATCAAAGCCAAATCCAATTTTGTTGCATCCTTTAAACTAAGTTTTAGTTCGTAGCGTTTTTCTATTCCTTCCAATAACGAATCTTGTTCCGAAAGTAAACTGCCTTTCGTTTTTAAAAAACGGATGTTTTCATAACTTGATTTAATTTGTAATGAAACGTCAATAAGAGAGGCGGAATACACATTTTTTGCTTGTTCTGAAAGGGCATTACCAAGTTCCTTTTGCTTACTAAATACTGTTGGAAAAGGAAAAGATTGTGATAAAGAAACATTATTGTCATGACTATAATACGAATTGTATTGTCCCATCATGAACGTCACATTTGTCTTGGGAATTACAACTTTACTTTTGCCAATCATTTGTTCTTTTTGAATCTGCATCTCTGAAACGAGCAACAATTTATTATTCGTTTTTGCCATCTCTAAGCATTGATACACTGTCAGTTGCTCAGGTATTTGTGCAAACATGTTGAATGACAACAAGAACATAATCATTCCTAAAACCGTTTTTTTACTTTTTTGAATTTTCATTTTACGTTCAGAAATTAAATAAAAGATTGGCAGTACAAAAAGTGTGAGGATGGTAGCTGTTATCAATCCACCAATTACTACTGTTGCCAAAGGTTTTTGAACCTCTGCTCCGCTACCATGCGATAAAGCCATTGGCAAAAATCCCAGTGAAGCAACAAGTGCCGTTAACAAGACAGGTCGCAATCGAGACCGTGTTCCCAGCAATACGATTTTCAACTTATTTGAATGACCTTCTTTTTTGAGTGAATTAAATTCTGAAATCAAAACGATTCCGTTTAAAACTGCAACACCAAATAGTGCAATAAACCCAACTCCAGCAGAAATTGAGAACGGCATTCCTCGCATCCATAAAGAAAGAATTCCTCCTAATGCTGCCAACGGAATCGCTGAAAAAATTAGAACTGCTTGTTTCAAAGATTGAAAAGCTAAATAGAGTAAGAAAAATATCAAAACCAATGAAACAGGGACAGCAATCATCAAACGAGCACGAGCATTCTCCAAGTTTTTGAAAGTTCCACCATAGGTTGGGAAATATCCTGGTTTAAAAACCACTTTTTTATCTATTTCATTTTGTAATTCTTTTACAATACTTGCGACATCCCTTCCTCTAACATTAAAACCTACTAAAATTCTTCTTTTAGCATCATCACGCTGAATTTGATTTGGCCCTTTCTTAAATTCAACATTTGCCAATTGTTCTAAAGGAACTTGAACACCTAAAGGCGATGTTACTGTAATTGTTTTTAAATTATCTACAGAAGCTCTGTTAGTTGAATCTAATTTTACAACTAAATCAAAACGCTTTTCTCCTTCAAAAATAAGTCCCGCGGTTTGACCAGCAAAACTTATATTAATAGATCTATTCACTTCGTCAATGCTTATGTTATACTTTGATAGCGCTGTCCTGTCATATGAAACTATCATTTGAGGCAAACCAGTAACTTCTTCAACATATACATCATGAACTCCTTCAATTTTAGCAGATAATGCTCCGATTTTCTGGGCATAATGACTTAATTCATTCAAATCTTCACCATAAATCTTTACAACAACATCTTGTTTTGCTCCGGTCATTAATTCATTGAAACGCATTTGAATAGGTTGCTGAAAACCAAAAGAAAGACCCGGTAGACTTGACTCCAATTTCAATTGCATTTTTTCAGCCAATTCTTCTTTTGTTGTTGCAGAAGTCCATTGGTCTTTGTCCTTTAAAATAATCATTAAATCACTTGCTTCCATTGGCATTGGATCGGTTGGAATTTCTGCGGTTCCAATTTTCACAACAACATCTTTTACTTCAGGGAAATTTTTCAGAATAATTCCAGCTGCTTTAGACGTTTCCTTAATCATAGTTGACAAACTAGTGCCTGTTACACCTCTTGTTTCTACAGCGAAATCTCCTTCATCTAAAGAGGGGATGAATTCCGAGCCTAATTGACTAAAAATGACTACACTGACAATAATCAACCCTCCTAAGCCAGCTAAAACAATCCGTTGTTTTCTCAAAAAAGAATTTAAAACAGGCGTGTAAATTCGTCTAAAAAAGGCGACAATACGATCACTAAATGTTACTCGAATTTTGATTTTTTTATTCAGGAACAAAGCAGAAATCATTGGGACATATGTCAACGACAATATTAATGCTCCTATAATAGCAAACATTACCGTTTGTGCCATAGGCTTGAACATTTTACCTTCAATACCAATTAATGCGAGGAGTGGCAAGTATACTACTAAAATTATTATTTGTCCAAAGACAGCGCTTTTACTGAATTTTGATGCAGAGTGATACACTTTAGAGTCCATATCTCTTTGTGTCAAATTTTTATCACCATGATTATAGAGGAAATGTAATGTTGACTCAACGATAATAACGGCGCCATCGATTATCAAACCAAAATCAAGGGCACCCAAACTCATTAAATTTCCGGAGACACCAAAAATATTCATCATGGAAATTGCAAATAACATTGCTAACGGAATGACAGAAGCTACAATTAACCCAGCTCTAAAATTCCCTAATAATAAAACTAGAATAAGAATTACAATCAATGCCCCTTCAATCAAGTTTTTTGACACTGTTGAAATCGCTCTGTTAACTAATTTTGTTCTATCCAAATATGATTTTATTTCAACTCCTTTTGGCAGCGTCTTTTCAATTTGCTCCATCCGTTCTTTGACTAAGCCTATAACTTTTGACGAATTCGCTCCTTTTAACATTAAAACTATTCCCCCAACGGCTTCTCCTTCTGTATTATAGTTCAAAGCTCCATAACGAATGGCAGCACCAATTTGAACCTTTGCAACATCTTTAACTAAAACAGGAGTGCCCATTTCACTTTGCGAAATTATGGTTTGTTCAATGTCTTCTATCGATTTCATCAAACCATCAGTACTTATATACGTTGTAGAAGAATTGTGTTCGATATATGCCCCACCAGTATTCTGGTTGTTTTGTTCTACAGCTTTAAAAACATCAGAAACATTTAAACCAAATCCTTTTAAGCGCACTAGATCAACGGCAATTTCATATTGTTTTAATTTACCGCCAAAACTGCTGATATCAGCAATTCCTTCAACTCCCAGCAATTGCCTGCGAATTACCCAATCTTGAATTGTCCTTAATTCCGTGGCGTCAAATTTCTTTTCGAAGCCTTTTTTAGGTTTTACAATATATTGTAATATTTCTCCAAGTCCTGTGCTTAAAGGCGCCATGAAAGGTTCTCCAAAACCAGCTGGAATTTGATTTTTAGCTTCAGAAAGCCGTTCAGCAATTTGTTGACGTGCCCAATAAATATCTGTTTCATCTTTAAAAACGACAGAAACGACACTTAGTCCAAAACGACTAAAAGAGCGTATTTCTTCTATTCCAGGAATGGTTGCCATTGTTTGTTCCACTGGAAATGTAACAAACCGTTCAATATCAGCAGCTCCAGAAGAAGGTGCTGAAGTAATTATTTGTACTTGATTATTTGTAATATCTGGAACTGCATCAATGGGCAAATTTCTCAAAGAGAATGTTCCCCAGACTACAAGTCCGAAGGTCAATATTCCAACAATTAATTTGTTAGCAATAGACCAATGTATAATTTTATTTAACATGGAAAATGAATTAATATAACATTATGAATCGTTTCGATTCACTAAATAGATGTTAATTAAGCCATTTGCGGTGGATTCCAGATAGAATATAGTTTACTATAATTACGGCTACTTGGTTCACCGAAATAATGCGATTGAATAAGTGAAAATTCCGCTTTTTCTACAACAGGAATAATTGACACATTTTGTACATGCATTACAGAAACACTTGCTACAACAGATTTAAACGGTAAATTATGTTTGTTTTCTTTTGAGTTTTTATTACTGAAATAATGGTCTTGAACGAAGTTAAGAACAGAGTTAAATCCATCTTTACTTTCTTGATGACCATTGTAATGTTCAATAATCTCACTTAATTTAAAGAACTGTCCACCTTGCATGTTTGGAGCAAGGGAAAGTATCCCAAAAAGAAAAGTAAAAAAGATTATCGATAAACGCATATTACAAAACTACATATTTGAAATAGAAGATATATTTAATTAATGTTAATTTATGCCATAGTGTTTGGAGTTCCAAAATTCATTGGTGGCATTCCTGGTGTATTTGCATCATCAATAACGCCGAAGCTTTGCTCATATTTTTGAACATTTTCGATCAAAGCACGCATAAATCTTTTCGCATTCTGAGGTGTCATAATTACACGAGAACGAACTTTACCTTTTGGCATTCCAGGCATTAGTTGAACAAAGTCACAAACTACCTCTGCTGGAGAATGTGTTATTATTGCAAGATTTGAATAAACGCCTAATGCGATTTCCTCTGTCAATTCAATATTTACTTGATTTTCGTTGTTATTTTCCATTATCTATTTTTTGATTGTTGAATTTAGTTATTCTTTTGTTTCGAAAGACAAATATGCTCTTATTTTTCACAAAAAAAGGAGTAACATTTCTGCTACTCCTTGAAATTATTTATGTTTTAGTTTAACCTTCAATCAATTCTTGTAGCGCTTCTTTCGAACCTACAATCATTTTTTGAAAATCTCTTACACCTGTTCCAGCTGGAATCAAGTGACCAACAATTACGTTTTCTTTTAATCCAAGTAGATTATCTTCTTTACCTGATATTGCTGCCTCATTCAATACTTTTGTTGTTTCCTGGAAGGAAGCTGCAGAAATGAATGATTGAGTTTGCAAAGAAGCACGTGTGATACCTTGAAGTAAAGGAGTAGATGTTGCAGGTACAGCATCGATTGCGTCAATCAGTTTTTTATCTGTACGTTTCAATTGTGAATTTTCATCACGTAATCTTCGTGCAGAAACCATTTGACCAGGCTTCAATGTTGTTGACTCTCCAGCATCAATAATAATCTTCATTCCAAATACAGCATCATTTTCTTCCATGATATCTGCTTTGTGAACTGATTGTCCTTCTAAGAAACGAGTATCTCCAGCATCGATAATCTCTGCTTTCAACATCATTTGTCTTACGATAACTTCGAAGTGCTTATCATTGATCTTCACCCCTTGTAATCTATAAACCTCTTGAATTTCATTCACGATATACTCTTGTACTTTCGTTGGTCCTTCAATATTCAAAATGTCGTTTGGTGTAATCGCTCCATCAGATAATGGTTGACCAGCACGAACGAAATCATTTTCTTGAACTAGAATATGCTTAGAAAGTGGAACCAAGTATTTACGAATCTCACCTGTTTTAGATGTGATTTGAATCTCACGGTTACCTCTTTTAATCTTACCATATTCAGCGATACCATCAATCTCAGAAACAACTGCAGGATTAGAAGGATTACGTGCTTCAAATAATTCTGTTACACGCGGTAAACCTCCTGTAATATCTCCTGTTTTACCAGCAAGTCTAGGTATTTTAACCAATGTTTCACCAGCTTCAATTTTATCACCTTCGCCAACTGCGATGTGTGCATCAACAGGTAAAGAATATTCTCTTAATACCTCTTTTGTTTTTACATCAATGATATGAATTGCAGGGTTTTTCTTTTTATCTCTCGATTCTGTAATTACTTTTTCAGTATATCCTGTTTGCTCATCGACTTCTTCACGGAAAGTAATACCTTCAATTACATTATCGAAAACAACTTTACCAGATACTTCAGAAACAATAACAGCATTATATGGATCCCACTTACAAATAACTTCTCCTTTTTTAACTTTAATATTATTTTCAATCATCATTTCAGAACCGTAAGGAACGTTTGCATTCATGATAACAATACCAGTTTTCTCATCTGTAATTTTCAATTCAGCAGAACGACCAACAACAACTCTTCTTACAGTACCATCAGCACTTTTCTTGTCAATTGTACGTAATTCGTCGATTTCTAACTTACCGTTAGCTTTCGCCTTCATGTCAGAAATATCTGTCGTATTAGAAGCTGTACCTCCAACGTGGAATGTACGAAGTGTTAATTGTGTTCCTGGTTCACCAATTGATTGCGCTGCAATAACTCCAACAGCATCACCATGTTGAGCTGGACGGTGAGTTGCAAGGTTACGACCGTAACATCTTGAACAAACTCCTCTTCTCATTTCACATGTTAAAACTGAACGAATTTCAACTTCTTCAATACCTGCTTTTTCAATAATTTTAGCAACATTTTCAGAAATCAATTCTCCTGCAGAAACGATTACATCATCCGATTCAGGGTAGTAAACAGCGTGTACTGAAGTTCTACCTAAAATTCTATCATATAGTGGTTCAACAATCTCATCATTTTTTCTCAATGCCGTTGCCACAATACCTCTTAAAGTACCACAGTCATCAGCATTAATTACAACATCTTGAGCAACATCCACCAAACGACGTGTTAAGTAACCCGCATCGGCTGTTTTCAAGGCTGTATCCGCAAGACCTTTACGAGCACCGTGAGTAGAAATAAAGTACTCAAGAATCGAAAGTCCTTCTTTAAAGTTAGAAAGAATAGGATTTTCAATAATTTCTTGTGCTGAAGCACCAGATTTTTGAGGTTTCGCCATCAATCCACGCATTCCAGATAACTGACGAATTTGTTCTTTAGATCCACGAGCACCAGAGTCAAACATCATATAAATTGAATTGAAACCTTGTTTGTCAGTTTTCAATTGCTCCATTAATGTATGCGTCAATCTTGAATTCGTATGTGTCCAGATATCAATAATCTGATTATAACGCTCATTATTAGTGATTAATCCCATGTTATAATTCATCATAACATCTTTCACTTCTTTTTCAGCTTTTATAACCAATTCCACTTTTTCTTTTGGAATGATAATATCATCAAGGTTGAAAGACAGACCACCTTTAAAGGCCATGTCATAACCTAATTCCTTAATATCATCTAAGAATTGTGCAGTACGAGATGTTCCAGAAATTTTCAATACTTCACCAATCATATCACGAAGAGCTTTCTTCGTCATTACATCATTGATGTATCCAACTTCTCTCGGTACACGCTCATTAAATAGAATTCTTCCACAAGTTGTTTCCACTAATTGTAAAGTAGGAACACCTTCTTCATTCAAATCATACGTTTTCACTTTGATATGAGCGTGAAGATCCAATTGCTTTTCATTGTATGCGATAATAACTTCTTCAGGAGAATAGAACGTTCCACCCTCACCTCTAACGATATCATCACCCATGGTCATTTTACCCTTCGTTATATAGTATAACCCAAGTACCATATCCTGAGAAGGAACGGCAATTGGAGCACCATTAGCTGGGTTCAAAATATTATGAGAAGCCAACATCAATAATTGAGCTTCTAAAATTGCAGCATTTCCTAATGGTAAATGCACAGCCATTTGGTCACCGTCGAAATCGGCGTTGAAAGCTGTTGTTACCAATGGATGTAAACGAATTGCTTTACCTTCAATCAATTTAGGTTGGAATGCTTGAATACCTAATCGGTGAAGAGTAGGAGCACGATTTAAAAGAACAGGGTGTCCTTTCAAAATGTTTTCAAGAATATCCCAAACAACAGGCTCTTTTTTATCTACAATTTTCTTAGCAGATTTTACTGTTTTCACAATACCACGTTCAATCATCTTACGAATAATGAACGGCTTGTACAATTCAGCAGCCATATCTTTTGGTAAACCACATTCGTGTAATTTCAAATCTGGTCCAACAACAATTACCGAACGAGCAGAATAATCAACACGTTTTCCAAGTAAGTTTTGACGGAAACGACCTTGTTTACCTTTCAATGAATCTGAAAGAGATTTCAAAGGACGATTAGATTCAGTTTTTACAGCACTTGATTTTCTTGAGTTATCAAAAAGTGAATCAACAGATTCTTGAAGCATACGTTTTTCATTACGTAAAATTACTTCAGGAGCTTTAATTTCTATCAAACGCTTTAAACGGTTATTACGGATAATAACACGACGATAAAGGTCATTTAAATCCGATGTTGCGAAACGTCCACCATCAAGAGGAACTAACGGTCTTAATTCTGGTGGAATAACTGGAACAACTTTAACAATCATCCATTCTGGACGGTTATCAATTCTTCCTTGAGATTCACGCATCGATTCAACGACTTGTAAACGCTTTAACGCTTCATTTTTTCTTTGAACAGAAGTTTCTGTACTTGCTTGATGACGCAAATTATATGAAGTTTCCTCCAAATTCATTGTTTTCAACAAGTCATATAACGCTTCAGCACCCATTTTCGCAATAAGCTTATTTGGGTCTGTATCTTCAAGATATTGATTCTCCTTTGGAAGTGTATCTAAAATATCTAAATATTCTTCTTCAGTTAAAAAATCTAAACGCTTTAATGGAGAACCATCAATGTTCACTCCAATTCCAGCTTGAATCACAACATATCTTTCGTAATAGATAATTTGATCCAATTTCTTTGAAGGTAAACCTAATAGGTAACCAATTTTATTCGGTAGAGAACGGAAATACCAAATGTGTGCAACAGGAACCACCAAAGAGATGTGTCCCATACGCTCACGACGTACTTTTTTCTCAGTAACCTCAACTCCACAGCGGTCACAAACGATTCCTTTATAACGGATTCTTTTGTATTTCCCACAATGACATTCGTAATCTTTTACCGGCCCAAAGATTCTTTCGCAGAACAAACCATCTCTTTCAGGTTTGTACGTACGATAGTTTATCGTTTCAGGCTTAAGTACTTCTCCACTTGATTGCTCAAGAATGATTTCAGGCGAAGCCAATGAAATCGTAATTTTATTGAAGCTACTTTGTTTTTTCGGTGTTTCTTTTCTGTAAGCCATGTTTTGCTTCTTTTCTTAATTCAACAACTTGACAATTAATCCAATGATATGTTAAGGCAAAGGCCTCTAAGTTCATGCAACAATACGTTGAACGATTCAGGAATTCCAGGTTCTGGAATATTATCTCCTTTAACAATCGCCTCGTATGCTTTTGCACGCCCCATAACGTCATCCGATTTCACGGTTAAGATTTCTTGTAATATGTTTGCAGCACCAAATGCTTCAAGTGCCCAAACCTCCATTTCACCAAAACGCTGACCTCCAAATTGTGCTTTACCACCAAGCGGTTGTTGCGTAATTAATGAGTACGGTCCGATAGAACGTGCATGCATCTTATCATCTACCATGTGAGATAATTTCAGCATGTAAATCACACCAACTGTAGCTGTTTGATGGAAACGATCTCCCGTTCCTCCATCATATAAATATGTTTTACCAGATCTTGGTACACCAGCTTTATCAGACCATTCATTGATCTCTTCAGGTTTAGCACCATCAAAAATCGGAGTTGCGAATTTCACACCCAAATTTTGTCCAGCCCATCCAAGAACAGTTTCATAAATTTGACCAAGGTTCATACGAGAAGGTACACCTAGTGGATTCAAAACGATATCTACTGGTGTTCCATCTTCCAAGAAAGGCATGTCTTCTAAACGAACGATGTTCGCAACAATACCTTTATTTCCGTGACGTCCAGCCATTTTATCACCAACTTTTAACTTACGTTTTTTAGCGACATAAACTTTAGCCATTTTGATAATTCCTGCTGGAAGTTCATCTCCAACTGAAATATGGAATTTCTTTCTCTTATATGTTCCAAGAAGGTCATTAGCCTTGATATTGAAGTTATGAATAACTCTACCAACCATAAGGTTCATGTTGTCATCATTTGTCCAATTTGTAGGATTTACGATTGCATACTCAATAGCAAATAAATTCTTTTGGTTGAACTTTGTTCCTTTTTTAATGATTTCTTCTTTGAAATTATTAAAAACACCATTTGATTTTTGTTCACCTAAAATATTCAATAATTTATCTACTAATTGATCTTTCAATCCAGCGAAATCTTTATCAAAATCAGAATCTAAACTTTCTAATACTGGTTTATCGTGTGCTTTTGATTTTCTATCTTTTACTGCTCTAGAGAATAATTTTTTCTCAATTACTACACCTCTTAAAGATGGTCCAGCTTTCAATGATGCATCTTTCACATCACCTGCCTTATCTCCAAAAATCGCACGTAATAATTTTTCTTCAGGAGACGGATCAGTCTCTCCTTTCGGAGTGATTTTACCAATTAAAATATCACCTTCTTTAATCTCAGCACCAATACGGATCAATCCATTTTCATCAAGATCTTTAGTTGCTTCTTCTGATACATTAGGAATATCTGAAGTTAATTCTTCCATTCCACGTTTTGTATCACGCACTTCTAAAGTATACTCGTCAATATGAATCGATGTAAATATATCGTCTCTAACAACTCTTTCAGAGATTACAATAGCATCCTCAAAGTTGTATCCTTTCCATGGCATGAAGGCCACTTTCAAGTTTTGTCCAAGAGCTAATTCACCTTGTTGTGTTGCAAAACCTTCACAAAGAACTTGTCCTTTTTCAACTCTATCACCTTTCTTAACGATTGGTTTCAAATTGATACATGTACCTTGATTCGTTTTACGGAACTTAATTAAAGGATAATGAGAAACTTCACTATCGAAGCTCACTAATTTATCTTCTTTTGTCCAATCGTAACGAATTACAATTTCATTTGCATCAACATATTCAACTACACCTGGTCCTTCAGCGTTAATTAAAACACGTGAATCACGTGCCACTAAACGCTCAATTCCTGTTCCAACAATCGGAGAAGCTGGTTTCAATAAAGGAACAGCTTGACGTTGCATGTTAGATCCCATCAAGGCACGATTGGCATCATCATGCTCCAAGAAAGGAATAGAAGATGCTGCAATAGATGCAATTTGGTTAGCTCCAACATCCATAAGATGCAAATTCGATGGCTGAACAACAGGGAAATCTCCCTCATATCTAGCTTTAACGAATTCAGTTAAGAAAGTACCTTTTGAATCAATAATTGCATTTGCTTGTGCAATGATTTTCTCATCCTCCTCTTCAGCTGTTAAATAAACAGGCTCAACCGTAAGGGCAACCTTTCCATTTTCAACTTTTCTATAAGGAGTTTCAATAAATCCAAGCTTATTAACTTTTGCAAAAACACATAAAGAAGAAATCAAACCAATGTTTGGTCCTTCCGGTGTTTCAATCGTACATAAACGACCGTAATGAGTATAGTGAACGTCACGTACCTCAAATCCTGCTCTTTCTCTAGAAAGTCCACCAGGTCCTAGAGCCGATAAACGGCGCTTGTGTGTTACTTCAGATAATGGATTCGTTTGATCCATGAACTGAGATAACTGGTTTGTTCCAAAGAACGAATTGATTACAGATGATAACGTTTTAGCATTAATCAAGTCAATTGGTGTAAATACTTCGTTGTCACGAACATTCATACGTTCACGAATTGTTCTAGCCATTCTAGCTAAACCAACTCCAAATTGAGAATATAATTGTTCACCAACGGTTCTTACACGTCTATTAGATAAGTGGTCAATATCATCAACATCTGCTTTTGAATTAATTAATTCAATCAGATATTTGATGATACTAATGATATCATTTTTCGTAAGAACACGAGATTTTTCAGATTCATCAATCTTCAATTTCTTATTCAAACGGAAACGACCTACTTCACCTAAATCATATCTTGTATCAGAGAAGAATAATTTTTCAAATACATTTTTCGCTGTCTCATAATCAGGTGGTTCAGCGTTACGTAATTGACGGTAAATATGTTCAACCGCTTCTTTCTCAGAATTTGATGTATCTTTTTGTAATGTATTGTAGATAATTGTAAAATCAGCGCTATTCACATCCTCTTTATGCAAGATGATATTTTTCACACCAGAATCAACAATTAAATCAATATGATGATCTTCAACAATCGTTTCACGATCTAAAAGAACTTCATTTCTTTCAATAGAAACAACTTCACCTGTATCTTCATCAACGAAATCTTCAATCCAAGATTTCAATACACGAGCAGCTAATTTTCTACCAACGATTTTTTTCAAGTTTGCTTTAGAAACTTTCACTTCATCAGCAAGACCGAAAATCTCTAAAATATCTTTATCACTCTCATAACCGATTGCACGGAAAAGAGTTGTAACTGGCAATTTTTTCTTACGATCAATATACGCATACATTACACTATTAATATCTGTAGCAAATTCAATCCAAGAACCCTTGAACGGAATAACTCTAGCAGAATATAATTTAGTACCATTTGCATGTCGGCTTTGACCGAAGAATACACCTGGAGATCTGTGTAATTGAGATACGATAACTCGCTCAGCACCATTAACAACAAAAGAACCTTTTGGAGTCATGTATGGAATAGTTCCCAAGTATACATCTTGAACGATTGTTTCAAAATCCTCATGCTCAGGATCTGTACAATACAATTTCAATTTTGCTTTAAGAGGAACGCTGTAAGTTAATCCTCGTTCAATACACTCTTCAATAGTATATCTTGGTGGATCGATAAAGTAATCTAAAAACTCCAATACAAATTGATTTCTCGTATCTGTAATTGGGAAGTTTTCACTAAAAACTTTATACAACCCTTCACTTTCTCTGTTTTCCGGTGTTGTTTCCAATTGGAAAAACTCCTGGAAGGATTTTAATTGAATATCTAGAAAATCAGGATAATCAAACTGACTTTTGCCTGAAGCAAAATTAATTCTTGTCGAAATATTGTTTGTTGTTGCCAATGCCAAACGTTTTTGTTTATGTAAGTGGACTTAAAAAAATGCGTTAAACGCAATAAAACAGGACAAGGCACTAGCTAAAATAGCAGTGCCTTACCTGTAAATGAAGTAGATAATTACTTAACTTCAACTTCTGCTCCAGCTTCTTCTAAAGCTTTTTGTAGAGCGATCGCTTCGTCTTTTGCAATTCCTTCTTTCAATGTTGTTGGAGCTCCATCAACTAGGTCTTTAGATTCTTTCAAACCGTTACCAGTTAATTCTTTTACAAGTTTTACAACTGCAAGTTTGTTAGGTCCACCAGCTTTCAATATCACATCGAATTCTGTTTGTTCTGCAGCAGCTTCAGCGCCACCACCACCTCCGGCAGCCATCATAACTGGTGCAGCAGCAGCAGGCTCGATGCCATACTCATCCTTAAGGATAGTTGCTAACTCATTTACTTCTTTAACCGTTAGGTTTACTAGCGTTTCCGCGATTTGCTTTAAATCAGCCATTATAATTTAATTTAAAAAGATTCAATAATAAATAAATAATTATGCTCGTGCTTCGAGCGTTTTTAAGATACCAGCGATTTTTCCGCCAGCACCATTAAGTCCAGAAACAACATTTTTCATAGGACTTTGAAGTAATCCGATAATTTCTCCAATTAATTCTTCCTTACTCTTAAGTGCAACTAAGATATCAAGTTGGTCATCTCCAACAAAAACTGCTTGGTCAATATAAGCACCTTTAAGTAATGGTTTAGCATTCTTTTTACGGAATTCTTGAATTAATTTTGCAGGAACATTACCTACTTCGCTAAACATGATTGAGGTAGCACCAGCAAGGGTACTTCTCAAATCTCCAAAATCTTTATCAGTAACGCGATCCATTGCTTTTTCAAGCAATGTGTTTTTCACGACACGCATTTTGATATCAGATTGGAAACATCTTCTACGAAGGTTATTAACTACTTCAACTGTCAAGTCTGCTGTATCTGCTAAATAGAAAATGTTTGCATCATTTAATTCTGCTGCTAACACATCTATGTATTTTGCTTTTTCTTCTCTTGTCATTTTAGTAATTTTTAAGCAACAACAGATTTAGCATCAATTTGGATACCAGGGCTCATTGTCGAACTCATGTAAATACTCTTGATGTATGTTCCTTTCGCTGCAGATGGTTTTAATTTGATAAGTGATTGGATTAATTCGAAAGAATTCTCGCGAATTTTCCCACCTTCAAAACTAACTTTTCCAACTGAAGAATGGATGATACCATATTTATCAACTTTGAAATCAATTTTACCAGCTTTCACTTCTTCAACAGCTTTACCAACTTCCATCGTTACAGTCCCTGTTTTAGGATTTGGCATTAAACCTCTTGGTCCTAAAATACGACCTAAAGCACCAACTTTCCCCATAACAGATGGCATAGTAATAATGACATCGATATCGGTCCATCCACCTTTGATTTTTTCAATGTAATCGTCAAGACCTACATGATCAGCTCCTGATGCTTTTGCTTCAGCTTCTTTATCAGGTGTACACAATACTAATACGCGTACATCCTTTCCAGTTCCATGAGGCAAAGCCACAGTTCCCCTAACCATTTGATTCGCTTTACGAGGATCAACCCCTAAACGAACACAGATATCAACAGAGGCATCGAATTTGGTTGTTGAAACACTCTTCACCAAATCACATGCTTCTGTCAAGGAGTAAGACTTAGCCAAATCAAATTTCGCTAAAATCTCTTTTCTTTTTTTAGATACTCTTCCCATAACAAAAACAATTATTTGGATTT
Source organism: Chitinophaga pinensis (assembly GCA_945902745.1). Classification (GTDB taxonomy): domain Bacteria; phylum Bacteroidota; class Bacteroidia; order Flavobacteriales_D; family Crocinitomicaceae; genus M0103. The sequence continues at coordinate 16,140 of CAMDNE010000032.1, forward strand.
AGGTGCTACACCACCTTTTACTACAACTCCCATACTTCTTGCTGTACCAGCAACCATTGACATGGCAGCATCTACTGTATAACAATTAAGATCCGGTAATTTATCTTCAGCAATTAAACGCACTTGATCCCAAGATATCGATCCAACTTTCAATTTGTTAGATTCTGACGATCCTTTTTTGATCTTCGTGTGTTCAATAATCTGAACTGCTGCCGGTGGAGTTTTTAATACAAAATCAAATGATTTATCACCATAAACGGTGATAACTACGGGAACAACCTTACCAGGACGATCTTGCGTACGAGCATTAAACTGCTTGCAAAATTCCATAATGTTGACCCCTTTTGCACCAAGTGCGGGACCAACTGGAGGAGCTGGATTGGCTGCACCACCTTTGATCTGTAATTTGATCAACGCTGCTACTTCTTTAGCCATTTGTAATTAAAATTATGTAGTCAAGCATGAGTACTTACGGGAAGCTTTAATCGCTTTCCTCACTTCTACGGTTTATAAAAAATTAAACTTCTTTTTCAACTTGCATATAGCTTAGCTCTAGCAAGTTCTTTCTACCAAATATTTTAACCATTACTTTCAGTTTCTTTTTATCTTCGTTGATTTCGTCAACTACCCCACTGAAATTATTAAATGGTCCATCAATAACTTTAACTGATTCGCCAATAATAAATGGAATTCTCATTTCTTCTTCTGAAGCAGATAATTCGTCAACTTTTCCAAGAATTCGATTAACTTCAGACAAACGCATAGGAACAGGTTCTCCACCTTTTACGGTACCTAAAAATCCGATAACATTTGGAATACTTTTTATAACGTGAGGAACCTCACCTACTAAAGCAGCTTCAATTAGAACATAACCTGGTAAGTAAGCTTTTTCTTTACTTACTTTTTTTCCATTTCTTATTTGAAATACTTTTTCAGTTGGAATTAATACTTGGTCAACGAAATCATTCAATTTTAATCGAGTAATTTCAAGGTCCAAATATTCTTTCACTTTTTTTTCTTTGCCACTTACAGCTCTAACTACGTACCAACGTTTTTTAATCTCTCCCATGAAGTACTAATTAAAACATTCCGTATAAAAACCCCATAGCACCTTTCCAAACAGATTTAGAATCTCCCGTTATACCAAATCCGAAATCCATTACAAAAATTAGCAATGATATAATAACAGACGCTACCATAACAATAATTGTATTGCTTTGCAATTCTTTCCAAGTTGGCCAAGAAACATGATGAACCATTTCGGTTACTGTTTCGCTAAAATATTCTTTTATTTTTGACACTTTCTTTGTTTTTGCACGGGCGGTAGGGATCGAACCCACGACCAATGGTTTTGGAAACCACTACTCTACCAGCTGAGCTACACCCGTATAAAAAGGGGAGCGAACTCCCCTTTAAAATTTATTTGTTGCTTAAAATTAAGCGATGATTTCAGTAACTTGACCAGCACCTACAGTTCTACCACCTTCACGGATAGCAAAACGTAAACCTTTGTCCATTGCTACAGGAACGATTAATTTAACCGTAATTGTAACGTTATCACCTGGCATAACCATTTCACGTCCGTCTGTTAAGAAAATCTCACCAGTAACATCTGTTGTACGGAAATAGAATTGAGGACGATATTTGTTATGGAATGGAGTATGACGTCCACCTTCTTCTTTTTTCAAAACATAGATCTCAGCTTTAAACTCAGTATGAGGAGTAGTTGAACCTGGTTTACAGATTACCATTCCACGCTTAATTTGAGATTTATCAATACCACGTAATAAAAGACCAACGTTATCTCCTGCTTCACCTCTATCAAGGATCTTACGGAACATCTCAACTCCAGTTACAACTGAAGACAATTTAACGTCACCCATACCAAGAATATCAACACCTTCTCCAGAGTTAATAACACCTGTTTCAATACGACCTGTTGCTACAGTTCCACGACCAGTAATTGTAAATACATCTTCAACTGGCATCAAGAAAGGCTTATCAACTTCACGTGGAGGCAATTCGATATATGTATCAACTGCATCCATTAATTCGTCAATTTTAGCAACCCATTGTGGCTCACCATTCAATGCACCTAATGCAGATCCTTGAATAACTGGAGCGTTGTCACCGTCATAGTTGTAGAAAGAAAGCAATTCGCGAATTTCCATTTCAACTAATTCTAATAACTCTTCGTCATCTACCATATCCACTTTATTCATGAATACAACTAAACGAGGAACACCTACTTGGCGACCAAGAAGGATATGCTCACGAGTTTGTGGCATTGGGCCATCAGTTGCAGCAACAACAATAATAGCTCCATCCATTTGAGCAGCTCCCGTAACCATGTTCTTTACGTAATCCGCGTGACCTGGACAGTCAACGTGCGCATAGTGACGATTAAGAGTTTCATACTCAATATGTGAAGTATTAATTGTAATACCACGTTCTTTTTCTTCCGGCGCATTGTCGATAGAAGAGAAATCTCTCATTTTAGCCAATCCTTTAGACGCTAAAACGCTTGAGATTGCTGCTGTTAATGTAGTTTTACCGTGATCTACGTGACCAATAGTCCCGATATTCACGTGTGGTTTGGAACGATCAAAATTTTCCTTAGCCATTGTTATATTTGTTACTTAGTTAATAAAAAATCAAACTTTTATAATATACAAAATTTCACCCATATTTGAGTGAAACATTTCTTTCAGAGCCAATGACGAGAATTGAACTCGTGACCTCTTCCTTACCAAGGAAGCACTCTACCCCTGAGCTACACCGGCTTCTTCTTTCAAAAATTGAGCGGGAGACGAGACTCGAACTCGCGACCCTCAGCTTGGAAGGCTGACGCTCTACCAACTGAGCTACTCCCGCTTAAAAAATTATCTGTGGGGAGAGAAGGGTTCGAACCTTCGAAGGTTGCCCAACAGATTTACAGTCTGTCCTCGTTAGCCACTTGAGTATCTCCCCAACACTTTTGAGCCGATAGAGGGACTCGAACCCCCGACCTGCTGATTACAAATCAGCTGCTCTAGCCAGCTGAGCTACATCGGCGCATTGTTGGTATTTTCAATAATTGAAAGAACTAATTAAAGTGTTTCTCCCTTTTTGGGTTTGCAAATCTAGGAAAGAATTCCGTGATTACAATACATTTTTGCATTTTTTTTTAAAAAAAAATAGGAGTAGTTAAAAACTCACTCCTATCTTATTGATTATTTTGAATTTACACAACTTTCTCTTTATGCTTTTTAACTTGTTTTCGCAGAGCTTCAGTTGCCAAGTCAGTTGCTTCCTCAAAAGATTTGCATTGTTTTTTCGCTATTAATGTCTTTCCAGGTATCAACAGTTTTACTTCTGAAATTTTATTTTCCTTTTCTTGACTTTTATCGAGCTTCAAATAAACTTCGCAAGCGATAATATTATCAAAAAAAAGTTCAAGTTTACTTACTTTTTCTTCGATGAAATCAATTAACTTCTGATCTGCTGTGAAATGAATTGCATGCACTTGTACTTCCATGACTAATTAGTTTTACGCCCCCTGGGATGGGCTTGTGAATAAATATTGGTAAGCTTTGCAAATGAGTTATGGGTATATATCTGTGTTGCTGATAAATTCGCATGACCTAAAATGTCTTTTAATGTTTCTAATCCAGCTCCATTATTCAACATGTGAGTAGCGAAAGTATGTCTTAACACATGTGGACTACATTTATCCAAACTTGTTGCATTACCAAGGTATATATTTATTTTCCTATAAACAAATTTAGGATATAGATTATTACCATTAATTAACACAAAAAAAATATCTGAACTAAGAGATAATTCTTTCTTCGCTTTTCTATATTCTTTAACCAAATCAAATAAACCATTTGAAATAGGAATTATTCTTTCTTTATTGCGTTTACCTAATACTTTTATACTTTGGGCTTGAATATCGTTATCTTTTAGATAGATTAATTCACTTAAACGAATTCCTGTTTGATAAAAAAACTCTACGATTAGCCTATCTCTAATTCCATCGAAATCTTGGTTAAAATACTGTTCCGTTTTTTCGACAGACAATTCAGATTCTTTTGCAAATGAAGGAAGTCGTTTCACTTGTTTTGGACCATTTACTTTTATCAAGGGATTATTCTCGATATAGTTCTCCTTCTTCAGCCATTTAAAAAAGGTTCTAAGAGAAGAAAGTTTTCTGTTGACTGATTTGTTTTCGATGAAATTCTCTATTAAAGAGACAATCCAAGATCTTACTAGATTAGATTTTATTTCTTTGAATTCTTCAATTCTCTTTATTTCTGAAAACTCTATGAATTGCAGAACATCCTTATTGTAAGCAATTACTGTATGTTCTGAGTAACGCTTTTCAACTTGAAGGTAGTTTATGAATTTTTCGAGCACAAAAAAAGGAGCCATAGGCTCCTTAACGTATTTTTTAAAAAATAGTTACTACATTTCTGCAGAACGTAATCTTTGAATATAAGCTGCTTTAATATTTCCCTGACGATTAATAATCGATGGTTTTACAAACTCTTTACGACGACGTAATTCTTTCATGACATTCGTCTTGTCATATTTCTTCTTGTACTTTTTAAGAGCTCTTTCAATGTTTTCGCCTTCTTTTACCGGGATAATTAACATATTTTGAATATTAAATTTTTTCTTTATTGGGTTGCAAATATATATATAAAATATTTATTCACACTAATTATTTTAAAATTTCTCTAGAAATAACAACTTTCTGTATTTCTGACGTTCCTTCTCCAATTGTCATCAAACGTGCATCGCGCAAAAACTTCTCTGCTGGGTATTCTTTTGTGTATCCATAACCGCCCATAATTTGCATTGCTTCATTTCCACATTTAACTGCAACTTCACTTGCGAAATACTTAGCAAAAGCACCTTGTTTCGTTAAGTTTTGCTTTCTGTTTTTTAAATCCGCAGCTTGGAAAGTCAATAATTCTGCAGCTTCAACTTCAGTTGCCATATCTGCTAATTTAAACGCTATAGCTTGGAAGTTTGAAATTGGTTGACCAAATTGTTCTCTTTCTTTTGAATATTTAACTGCTGATTCATAAGCACCTCTCGCAACACCACAACTTAGCGCTGCGATAGATATTCTTCCTCCATCCAAAATTTGCATTGCTTGCTTAAATCCTTGTCCAACTTCACCAATAACTTGATTTTCGTGCACACGTACATTGTCAAAAATCAATTCAGCTGTTTCACTTGCTCTAACTCCAAACTTATCGCCAATTTTCACTGCTGAAAAACCAGGCGTTCCTTTTTCTATGATAAACGCTGTAATTCCATTACTATCAAGTAATTCACCAGTTCTTACTAAAACAACAGCCACGTCACCTGAAAGGCCATGAGTAATCCAGTTTTTAGCTCCATTAATCACCCAATGATCACCATCTTTTTTAGCTACAGTTTTCATTCGCATAGCATCTGAACCGGTATTAGGTTCAGTTAAACCCCAAGCGCCAATAAATTCACCAGTTGCCAATTTCGGTAAGTATTTTTTCTTTTGGTCTTCTGTACCATGATAATAAATATGACCCGTACATAACGAATTATGCGCTGCAACACTCAATCCAATCCCTCCACATACCTTTCCTAGCTCCATCAAAGCTGTAGAATATTCCAAATAGCTAAAACCAGACCCGCCATATTCTTCAGGTAAATAAATCCCTAAAAGGCCTAATTCTCCCATTTTTTTCATGGTTTCAACAGGAAATATTTCCTCATCGTCCCACTTTTTCATATTAGGCTTAATTTCCTTCTCCGCAAAATCACGCACCATTTGCGTAATCATCTTCTGATTTTCATTCAATTCAAAATTCATTGTAAAGTTTGGTTTATTATGATTTATTGTTGATGTTTATTTTAAAATCGCACTAAATTAATAATATTGTCGCAATATGGTTTTAGTTTATCCTCTCCATTTAAAAAATCTAATGAAACAAGAAAATTAAATCCAACTACTTTTCCTCCGCATTTTTCGATGAGTGCTGCACATGCTCCAGCTGAGCCACCTGTAGCCAACAAATCATCATGTATTAGAATTCTTTGTCCTTCGGAAATTGCATCTGTGTGCATTTCAATTGTGGCACGTCCATATTCTAATTCATAGGCATAACTTACCTTCTTATAGGGTAGTTTACCTTCTTTGCGGATAAGTATGAATGGAACTCCCAAACGAATTGCTAAAGGGTAACCGAAAAGAAAACCACGACTTTCGATTCCTGCAATCGCTTCAATATTTTTATCTTTATATAAATCTACCAAATGATTCAGAACATCATTGGAAAGAATTGGGTCCAACATAATCGTTGAAATATCTTTAAAAATTATTCCTTCTTTCGGGAAATTGGGTACGTCGCGAATCGTACTTATTAATCGTTGTTCTAATGTCATGTCACAAAGATAGATATGGTTTTATCTTTTCAAAGAATTCTTCATCAATTAATACAGATTCTTTGATTTCATCAATACTTTTGAAGGCAGTTTTTTGTGTTTTCATTTTTACAATTGAATTCGCAATATTCCAATTGAAATATGGATGTTGCTTAAGTTCTTCAGCAGTAGTATTATTCAAATGAAT
>CAMDNE010000033.1 GCA_945902745.1 Chitinophaga pinensis
AAAAAGATGAACATTAAAATGCTTCGTCAAAATGGAGAAAATGCTAAAGCGGATGGTTTAGAAGCGAGTTTAAAAGGTGTTGATGCAAAAATTGCTGGATACAAGAAGAAAGCTGCTAATTTATTGAACCGTTCTTTGGAAGTTATGCCTGCAAGTATCGTAATTGATTATGGAGAGCCAACAGCAAATGGTCGTGAAAAATACACCAATGGTGGAGTTTCTTTAAATTCTCATTCTGATGGAGTCTTGCATGATTATGTGCGCATGTTATACAAATCTGGTGACAAAAAAGCAGCAGAAGAATTAGGTGCAATTGTAGCAACACAATTAGAATCTATTTTCACCTATTTCGAAAAAAGTGATGCCTATTTCGCGGGAAATCCTGAGAATTCAAGTGATTTATTCGCTGCTTTAGATGCTTACTTTAAACTGCATTTGGCCGCAATCGATCCTGATTATGGGAATCCAAAAGGTGCTTTTGCAGCGCGTACGCAAGCTAAAATTGATAATCTGTACAAAAACGTGTTCCCGGATATTTACAGCGGTTTATCTGAAAAAGCAAATGATAACGGAGAAAGTATTCGTCGTGGATCTAAAGCTGGTAGATATGCAAACATGTTATTCAACTTGCAAGATTATTTGGAAGCAATTGGAGTACATTACGGTTATCTTCAAGGTCAACAAGCACCGCCAGCGCCAACTGGAAATGGTGAAATGAGCCTCGAACAAATGATGGAACAAATGCCAATTGCGGATTCTGTGAAAGAATAAACAATAGAAATGAGACTTTTTAAAACCCCACGTTTTTTCAGATTGTTATTTCCGAATAAAACGTGGGGTTTTTCACGCTATGAAAATTCCGTTTACCTCACTTTTGATGATGGACCAGATGAAGAAGTTACGCCTTGGGTATTGGATTTATTAAAAGAAAAAGGTGTTTCAGCAACCTTCTTTTGTGTTGGAACGAATGTGCAAAAGCACCCAGAAATCTATGAAAGAATTGTGCGAGAAGGACACGCTGTTGGGAATCATGCCATGAATCATGAGCGCGGAACTAAAACAGAAACGCCACTTTATTTACAATCCGTGGAAGAGGCAGCTCGAATTATTGATTCTAAATTATTCCGACCACCATATGGCAGAATGACTTTTTATCAGACTAAAGCACTTCGAAAAGAATATAAAATAATTATGTGGTCTTGGCTTTCATATGATTTTGATAAAAGGGTTCCAATCGAAACTATTTTAAAAAAAGCAAACAAGCAAATCAAAACTGGCGACATTCTTGTTTTACATGACAATCCTAAGACGTTTGATCGATTAAAAATCTTATTACCTCAGCTTATTAATAGCTTAACGGAGAAAGGAATGGAGTTTAAGAAAATCATTGTCTAAAAGAAATTAATTGATTAAAATTGTCTTAAAATATACCTCATGAAAAAGCAATTCTTATTTCTGATTATTACTCTTTTTTGTTCAAACATTCACTTGTTTTCGCAAAGGAATGAATCATTAGAAATGATCGAAAATGAAAAACAAATTAGTATTGCTTGGTTTGAACCGATATATCAATCTAGAAATATTCCAAATATCAAAAATACAGTTGGAAAATATAATAGAATGGAAGTCGGGTTTAAACTTCCTGAAAGCATAAATTTAAATATAAAAAGTTTCCTGAAAAATGGAACAGGAATCAATCCATTTGATCCTAGTCAAATTGATTTTAGAATAATTTTGACGGATCCTTATGGCAAGAAAATAACGCGTTTTGCTTTTTATTATGTTCCTTTTATTGAAGATCTTGAGAAAGATGTGTTCATTGAAGACACAACTGATTTTAATTGGAGATTTAGGTTTGCTCCTCCAACCGTTGGTCAATGGAAATTGGATGTGGAGTTAATTCTTGCTGGTTCTAAAATTAATCAAGAAGGTCTTACTTTTGAAACAGAGGATTCAAGTCAAAAAGGGACATTACAAGTTACCAATACGGGTGAAAACTCAGATCGATGGTTGAAATTCAGTGAGACAAATGACCCCTTTTTCGCTGTTACCAACAATATTTCAAGTGGAGGATTTTATGGGTATTTACCATCTCAAAATCGCCGGCAAATTAATGGTGTAAAAGAGTTAATTGATGCCAAAGGAAATTTCACACGCTTTGAATTAAGCGCACAAGGTCCATTGCCAGATTGGCCGATTTACAATAATTACCAAAATAAGTTTGATGAGATGTACGCCTTCGATCAATTGGTAAATGTTTGTGAAGACAATGATGTCTATTTTACGTTGTTTCGACACCATGTTGAAGTCTTAGATGGTGGACATCCAGGTCAACCAAACTGGGATGGGGTAAGTTGGTATGAAAACCCTTATCGCCAAGCATTCAATATAGATAAAATGGAAGATTATTTTTCGAAAGAAGGAATAATAAATTGGCAAAATAATTCATTAAGATATGTCTTTTCACGATGGGGTTACAGTCCAAATATGGCTTTTTACAGTTATTCGGAAGTAGATCGTTGGTATTCGAAGATTTTTGAAGACAATGAGCAAGCTAAAGTTGTTGGGAATAATGTTGGTGATGGAGGCACATTAGGCGAAGCTGAAGCGATTGGAATGTTCGCCAATTGGGTCGAAAACCAACAGAATTATATTGTTGAAAATTTAAATAATTCGATTCTATTTTGTCACACGTATGCAAGGACTTCTAAAAAAGAGAATTCAATTAAATTTAAAGGTCTATATGCTCTAAGCGATGTTGTTGGTGTTCATAACTATGAGGAAGTTAAAAATGTGAATTTCAAAAGGAGATATGATCAACTAAATCAATGGTGGGAAGTATATCATAAACCGGTTATTATGGAAGAAATGGGAATGAATAAGATCCCAGTTTTGTGTTGTACAGGAATCGAATATCACAATAGTATTTGGTCTACAGCATTTATGGGGGATTTTGGAACTGGCATGGAATGGTGGTGGGACAGAGGAATTCATGATTTTGGTTATCAAGTAGATCTGTTGAATATCCAAAATTTTTTCAGCGTAGAAGATTTGAAAAAAGGAAGTTTCGAGCCACAAAAATGGGATGATGTTTCTTCATTCGCTATCCAAGATATTGCGGTTAGAAATAGATTAATTGAAAATTTTGCACTTAAAAGTTATAATGACGAACGTGTTTTAGGATGGGTTCACAATGCGAGTTATTATTGGAGAAATATGGCCAATGATTTACCGTGTTTAAAAGAGTTGGTTAATTCAGATAAATTAATTGAACCCTGTATTGTCGCTAAAAACAACTATTATAATCCTAAAAATAAGAATGAAATAAATGGTGCCCCTATAGCTGAATACCATGATATTAGCAAGGAGAACCATTCCGGCTTTAACAATAGTCGCTATAAAGATAGTTATACAGATAAGGGAGGGGCAAGACCAATTGAGGAACAAGGCGGATTTTTAAATAACCCAACATTTACAGTTAGTTCCCTCAAGAAAAGTTCCGGTTCAAAGAAGAATTGGTACAAAATAGAATTTTTCTACACGCATGGATCAAATCTGAATGTGGTTAATGAGTTTACACAAATAATTCACACAGAAGTTGATGGTGATTTAAAACCACATGTTCCGAATTTAAATGATGCTAATCCTGACTATGCTTATAAAATAACATATATTGGAAGGCATAAAAAGAATGCAGAAATATTGAAAGTAAAATAGATTTAAACCAAATCGTTACTTTTTGCGTTTGTAAATTGGAACAGTTGAGCATGGTTCACCGTACATAATACTTTTGGCAACTGGTTGTAGGAAATGGATTAATTCAACCATGGCGAAATCTGGGCAAGATACATCTGAACAACCTTTGATTATGATTTTACCATCCATAAATTCTTCTAAATTTAATGCCTGAATTGCCGTCTTTATTAAATGTTTTTCGAGATCGAGTTTTGATCCAACTAAATATTCTGAAGCAAAGTCATTTATATTTGAAGCAACAAGCATGAAAGCCCAGGTTGGAACAATTGCATCTGCCGAACAATGAATAAATACAGCTTTATTTTGATAAACAGTCCAATCAGTTTCCTTTATCCAAAGTCTGAAATCTTTTTCTTTTAATATTAAGCCTTGCCACAATTGATCGGTAATGTCAATTCCTATTAATTCACTTTTCGGTTTGAAATCGGCCAAATCCATTGGAATCAAGCCACTATCCTGAACGCGATTTACAATTTCTTCCATACTGTAAATTTAAACATTCTGAATTCAAATCAATCAAATCAAATCAATCAAATCCTCAAATCAGTTTATATTGATACTAACACTTCAAGCATTATCTTTGATGAAAATATAGTAACATGAAAATTTTCACCTTTATTTCGTTGTTTTTTCTTTTCGTAGCATGTTCTAGTCCAACTAATAACCTTATTGGTAAGTGGAAATTAGAATCAATCGACTATTCTCCTTATTTCGCTGAAGTTTCAGAAGAAGTTAAAACGATGTTTCAAGAAAAAATGGAAGCTCAAACAAAAAGAATGATGGGTAGAACTTTTTTTGAATTTAAGGAAGATAATTCAATGCGTTTGGAATCGCCTAATTTTGAAAATATAATTGTCCCTTTTGATGGGAAATGGAAATTTAATAATGCCAAAGATTCAGTTATTTTTGATTTAGATGGTGAAGAGCATTATAAAATAAAAACAATGACAACAAACAAATTGGTATTAACTACCAACGAATCTCCAAAAAGAATTTTAAGCTTCTCAAAAATCGATTTATAGAACATCTCTAACCTCCATCTCTATCTTCCATCTCTAACCTCCATCTCTAATCTCTATTTAAAAAACCAAACAAGACAACTTGTCAGCGAAAAGCAATAGGCATGGCTTTTGACAATTTGGCATCGTGAAACAACGTAATCATCCATTTGGCTCTTCTTTTGAAGCTTTCTTTTATCCAACCTTGGTGCTGATTGCCATGTGGTTGATATATTGGGCAGAGCACTTATTCAGATTTGAATTTCATAAGTTGGGAGTCTTGCCAAGGTCCATTGAAGGTTTAATAGGTGTTTTCTTTATGCCTTTAATTCATTCGAAAGAAGAAATTCAACACATTGTAAATAATTCTATTCCAACCTTTTTCCTTTTAGCTGCATTGATCTATTTCTACAGAGAAATCGCATTAAAGGTCTTTCTTTATGGCTGGTTATTCACCGGCTTATTGCTTTGGATTTACGCTCAGAATAAAGGTTCGTACCACATCGGAATGAGTGGGTTGATATATATGCTTGTTGGGTTTTTATTTGTTTCTGGAGTTTTGAGAAAATTCCTACCATTACAAGCGATTTCACTTTTCATAGTTTTTCTTTATGGCAGCATGATTTGGGGTGTTTTTCCAATGAAAGAACGTGTTTCTTGGGAAGGGCATCTAATGGGTTTGAGTGTTGGTGTTGTACTAGCGTTTTTATTTCGTGAAAATGGTCCTCAACGACCAAAATTTCAATATGAAATAGAAAAGGAAATGGGAATAGAACCTATAGATTTTGAAGCTATTTGGTTAGAAAAAGTTCGCTTAGCAGAATTAGCAGAAGAAGAGGAAAGATTAAGACATGAACAAGGTCATAATATTGTTTACCATTACGTCCCAACTAATCCAGAAGATAAACCGAAGGGTGAAAATAATCTATAATTCTGCCAGTGCCGATTGAAACTTCATTCCAAGTTTTTGATTCAAATTCAATGCAATAATAGTCACTGGTTCTCATTGAGATTGATTCATCCGTTAAATAAGAAGCAAACTCAGAAATCCCATCATTGTGGCCTATTATAAGTAATTCTTTACCATGATTTAATTCCCATATTTTCTTTAAATAAACCTCTCGATCGCACAAATATAAATCGTTTAAAAGAGAAATTTCACCCATGGAATTTAAATGATGAAGTATTGAAAATGTTTCTTTTGTTCTAATTGCAGTTGAACACCAAGTTATTAAAGGTTTTATTTCTTTTGTCTTTAAATAAGAGCCCAAAACATTCGATTGAACAACTCCTTTTGGAAGTAATTTTCGATCGAAATCGTTTACATAAAGTGTTGAAGGACTCGTTTTCGCATGTCGAATAAGGTGAATTTTCATTTTTTCATTTTTTTAACCCAACCAATTGAGTAGAATGTTCGTTCAAAAGTAATGAAAAACGAATCATATAGTGATTGAGTTTTAAAAAGGGGATAAGTTGTGTTTGATTTTGAGAAATAAGAGGTATATTGCATAGTAACTTCAAAATAAAGCGCTTAGTACAAATTATGGATGTCACGTCTGATATATTAAATGCATGCAAACGTGATGACCGTAGAGCTATACAGTTCTTGTATGAACATTGCTTTAAAAAACTTATGCCCATATGTTTTCGTTATCATAAAAATGAAGAGGATGCGCATGCTTCACTCAACATTGGCTTTATGAAAATATTAAATGGTTTAGAAACTGTTGGAGAAGATGTGAATTTTGCAGCTTGGTCTAAACGAATAATGGTGAATACGTTAATTGATGAATACCGAAAGAAGAAAAATTATTTAAGTCATATTTCTGCCAAAGAAACTGAACGAGAATTGGATTTTCACGCAGAATCGACAGCAAATGAGGCAGAAAGTGATTTGGGATATGAAACACTACTAAAACTAATAAAACAACTTCCAGAAATTAGTGGAAAAGTTTTCAATTTATATATTATTGATGGCTTTAACCACAAAGAAATTGGCGATTTATTAGGTATTTCAGAAGGAACATCTAAATGGCATTTGTCAACAGCAAGAAAAATATTGAGAGAGAAATTAGATAAAATTGAAAATCATAACCAAAGGATGGTGATATGAGTTGGACGGACGAGGAAATAGATAAAATATTTGGGGAGGCTGCTGATAAGCAGGTTTTTGAATATCGTTCTGAATATTGGAATGATATTGAAAAACAATTGCCTATTCAAAAGCAAAGTAAACGAGCATATTGGTGGTGGACCGCAAATATATTTTTCTTAGGATTTTTAGGATTTCTGGCATTTGACGCTAGTAAAGAAACGAATGTTGCTAATAAAAATGATATTGTGACAGCAACGAATCCTATTACAAGTGCGTCAGTAGAAAACTCAATAATAACCAATACAATTCAAAAAACGAAATTTGAATTAGATGAAAATCAGGTTATCGGAAAAACGGCGAATATAAAGAATGGCGGCAATACTGATTTCATTGAACATGAAAATTTCGAACGTGTTTTACCAGAAAAAGGGAAAATAGATAAGGTTTATTTAGATCAAAAAAGAAAAGTTGAAATTGAGAGTATTTCTGAAAATCAGATTGTTGATTTAGAATCGGAAGCTTCAATTTTGGTAGGACAAGAAAATAGTAAAAATTCAATTGAAACTATTGAATTGAAAGCTGAGATTCAAGAAGAAGTAATTGAAAATGATAAGCTGGAATTGAATACAAAAGAAGTGCTTATTCCAGAAAATTTTTCGAATCTAGAACCAGTAATGTTTCCTTATAAGAAAGACAAGTTGAGAAAAATGTATGTTGAAGTATCTGGTGGAGTAGGTCAGTCTTATAGTAAGAATGAAACGAATGAGAATGTAGTTAATGCTACAATTGGTGGTGTTGTAGGTGTTTCTTTTCCTGTAAAACGATTCAGTATTTCTGCTGGTCTTGGCTTGCAAGGGACTAAATTTGATCAATTAAATATTTTAGAAAGAACAAAAATTTATGGTTTAGGGTCAGAAATTTTAGAGAATTCATATGAATTTAGTTCAATTTACTCATTGACAATTCCTCTTTCAGCAACTTATACTATTGGACGCCATTCACTGAATTTAGGTATTACCAGTAATATCAATTTTATGACCCAATTAAAGCACCGTCAAACATTAGATGGTGATTTCAAATCGTATAATGTAGGTTTTTCAGATGTTAGTTTCTTCAATCGATTTGGATTACTTCCATCATTAGGGTATTCCTTTCACATCAATGAACAAACGCAAATCGGTATTCGAATGAATATTCAATTATTGCAACAAATTCAATCAAAACGTTTTATTGGATCTCCTTTGAATTTTCCAATTGACGGACAAATTTATTTAAAGCGAACATTAGATTTTTAAAATGAAAAAACGATTTTTAACACTATTACTTCTCACGTTTATAACGCTAGTTTCTTCTTGTAAAAAAGAAGTTGTTGAAGAGCCATTATCTGAAACTGAACCAGTTTTTCGTGTTGATGGAACAATTGGAGATGATGATTTTTCATTTGTTGCAGGAAAAGATAATTTCTTTATGAATACGATGAGTGAAACTTTTTATGGAATAGATTTTTACTCTGGACGATTAAGCGATGGTGTTTCTGAATTAGAAATGGGTATTTATCAAGGGAACATCGATATGCCTGCTAATATTTTTTCTCAAAGCATACCGGACTTCACCTCAGTAGCGATGAATCCAATGCAGCCTTTAGCATATTTAACAAAGGATTGTTTTCCGAATAGTATGTTGATGCAAGAAGTAAAATGGTTTGTCGATGATGTCTTTGTTGGTGTTAATTCAATTACATTAAATGAACCAGGTAAATTTAATGTGTGCGCCGTTGTTACGTTCAATGATGGATCTGTTAGTTCTCTTTGTAATGAGATGATTGTTGGATTTGCAAAACATGCTACTGGACAAATAAGACATTTATTAACCTCAAATGGAGAACTTCAAACTTGGATAGAAGAGGACCTTGTTCCTGTGCAATCTATAAAATGGTTTGTTGATGGTGTTTATGCTACAAACGCTGTCAAATTGGATCAATATATCAGCGAAGAGAATCATTTAATAACGGCCGAAATAATTTTCGCAAATGGTGTTAAAAGGAAGAAATCAGTGTTGATTGACGGCACTAATAACGGATTTTTTATTGATGATTTTTCTTTTTTTGAAAGCTATTTAAGCAGTTTTTATTGGGATTTTAAAACTGCAATTTCACTTAAGATAAATGGGAAACAATACGATTCTAAAAATGCACCAAATCAACTTTCAACAGTCCACATTAATGAAATAAATTATTTCGGAAAAAATACTGCTGGTAAATCAGTTTTCAAAATTTCTGCCGATGTCACTTGTAACTTGAGAGAAGCAGGTAGCAATATTGTTTTCCCATTTCAATGCTCAACGGTTTTCGGAATTGAAATTGATTAATATAAAAAATCTCAAACTTTATTCTACTTTTGTAAAAAAAAATCACTCGAATGAAAATAGTTCTACTCATTACTACCGCAACAATTAGTTTATCATTAAACGCTCAAATTCAACTTACACAAGCTGATTTTGCTACGGCAGCAGACACAGTAAGAATGAGTCAGGCTTCAGATAATGGGTATGATTATTTGTCTACTGGACCTGCTTCTGTGTGGGATTTTTCAACATTGACACCCAATTCACAAATTGTAAAAGATTTTAAAGCTACCTCTAGTGCTCCATTATTCATTCAATTCATGTTGGGTTCATTTGCTCCTACTAGGTATAACTCAACTTATTATCTTGAATCTACGGCGCTGCCTGTTGCTCAAATCACCTCTTTTTTACCAATAACGATTGAAAATATATATCAATTCACAAAAAGAACAGCTGATTCTTTAACAACAGTGGGACTTTCTATGAATATTAGCGGAACTGAAATTCCTTTTCAATCAGATACAATTGAAACACATTACGATTTACCCCTTGATTTCGGGAATTCGCATTATTCTCGCGGCTATACATTGATAGATTTCAATCCTGTTGTAGATGCCAAATGGAATCAACATAGGGGACGTGCAACAACTGTTGACGGTTTTGGTGCAATAACTACACCTTATGGAACCTTTGATGTTTTAAGAATTAAACATGATATTGTAGAGGTGGATTCTATTTATTATACCTTCCCATTTGTAGGAGCACTATGGATCCCACTCCCGATTCCAACTAGTCATGAATATGAATGGTGGGCAAATGGAGAAAAAGAACCAATTTTAAGAATTACTACTAACGAAGTTCTAGGAAATGAGGTAGTCACTGCTATCGAATATCGCGATATGAATCGATATTTAGATGCTGGAATTACCGATTTAACAACTGATTTCAAAGTTTTTCCAAATCCAGCAACAAACGAAGTTAATATTTCAGCTAAGCAAGGAATAACAGGATTTAAAGTGTTTGATTCTAAAGGGATTCTTATTGAATCGAAAGTTCTTGACATGCAAATGGAAGCTCAAATTGATGTTGCTAATTATGCAGTTGGAGTATATCAAATTCAACTTATTTCTGGAACGAATAGTTCAGTAAAAACTTTCGTTAAACGATAACCCATTTTCTATTCGTATCTTTGCTCAAAGGCAAATCGGTCTATCGCTGTCTCGCTTTTGCGGGAGAGAGGAAAGTCCGGGCAGTACAGAGCGCCGTACTTCTTAACGGGAAGGCTTCAACTATGTTGGGGACAGAAAGTGCCACAGAAAGGAAAACTACCTCGATGGGATGTATCTCATTGAGGAAAAGGTGAAAAGGTGGGGTAAGAGCTCACCGTTCAGGCAGTGATGTCGGAAGCGAGGTAAACCTTACGGACTGAAAGATCATGTATACTGGGGCTTGAGGGTTGCTCGCCTGATCCCAGAGGGTAGATCGATAGATCTTGTCAGTGATGGCAAGGGTAGAGAAATGATAGACTTTTTGACCTCGTGTCAGAAAACAGAACCCGGCTTATAGATTTGCCTTTTATTTTTTATTCTCGATTCAATTTAAAGTTGAAAGAATGATTCTTAATCTATCGTAATTACTAACTAGTTGCACAGGAGAAACATGGTACTTCTTGAACCTTAAGTTCTGCTGATAACTATAAATACTCGCCTCATCTGAATTAATCGGAAATTTATAAAATGCATTGTTTAAACGATCGTTGACAGCTTTCGTTAGAATTAATTGAAAAAACTTAAGGCTGTTTGTGAAGTTTGGCGCTTGTTTTACTATTCCAAAACAAACCATGTTATAATAACTTCCACCAATATGTTGATTTGGAAAAATAAGCCTTCCTTTTTTGTAGATTGAGTTCTTATCAGCTTGATTTTTCCTATAATTTGAATAGGTCGTTAGATGAATTTTGCAAGTGCCTGAACTATCTGAAAATGATTGACGATTTTGCTTATTGCTTTCGAATTGAGTAATCCAGGTTTGGGCATTGAAATTTGATTTCGGAGCAATTTTTCTCGCAATAAATGAATAAAAAGGAAACCAATTTGTTTCGTTAGTCAAATCTGAAGACCAACGACTTCCTTTCAATAAATTTCTATAGGTTTTAATTTTTTGCAATGTATCATCAATAGAATAGAAAACATATGGGTCAATGCCAATTCCCGCCCATCTTTTGGATTGTGAAATGTGCTTGGTTGGAAGTTGCTTTGGGAAACTTTCTACTGGTAAAGTTTGTAATAATTGAGCTTTATCAAGATTATTCATATCATAAATAGACGCAAGAATAACTGCATCAATATCACTGTTTAGACCTTCAGTTCGCAATTTATATTTGATACTATCAGCCGATAAATGAATGATACGTATATTTATTCCATCTGATTTTTTGAAATTTTTAAAAAGTTTTACGTCTTTTGATTTAAGGCAATCCGATGCAATTATTAAATATTGATTTTTATTTGGTCGTGCTTTTTCAAGGTTGCAGGCTATTAAACATACAAGCATCATGGTGCTAAATAGAAAATGCACTAATTTATTCATGGTACAAAGATATTCAACATTCTCAGTTCATAGTTTCAATGGTTTGAAATAATTATCTTTGCAATAAAAAAACGTGGAGATAGCAATGGATTCTGGAAAAAAAATGACAATAAAAGTCAAGCAAATTATTGACACACTAAATTCTGGAAATGAATTAAAAATTAGTAGTGCAATTAGCACACTTCAAACAAATGGTGACCCATCAATTCTTGAGCCTTTAATTAGGCTTTTACTAACTGACCTATCTTCAAAAAATCGTACGGAAATTGTTGAATTTCTTTGTAGTTTGAAAGATAGTAGAGCGGTTGACGAAATGATGCGAATAATTGCCGATACAAACTACTTGAGCTTACGTCAAGTTCTCTTATCTACTCTTTGGAATAGTAAATTGGATTACAGTTATTTCCTGCCTGAATTTGTTGAAATCGCAGTTGATGGAAGCTTCATGGAAGCATTAGAATGCTTGACGATTATTGAAAATCTAGAAGGAACCTTCGAAGAAAGACACATTTTGGAGAGTCAATTACATTTGAGTGATTATGTGAAAGATACAGACCCAAAAGATCCTCAAAAGGCTCAAATAATGAGTGAAATTGCTTTATTAATCAAAGATTTTGACAACATGGATGCTGACGATATTGATTTTTACAATGATTGAATTTGAATTAAGTAAAAAGTAAGAAAAGCGAAGCTTTGATTAGATCAAGCGTTAGCGCAGATTATTAAGTAAAAAGTAAAAAGTAAAAAGTAAAAAGTGTGATTTCTTAGAATCAAATTACTTTTACCTTCTTCCTTAATTTTCACTTCTTTTATAGCTAGAATTCCCAACCAAATTGTTCTTTTATAATTGAATGCGTGAAGTTTGTGACTTCCTCATTTTTTATTTTCGAAATGACATCTTCAATAAAGGCTGATACCATTAAGTGACGCGCTGATTTTTTTGAAATTCCTCGCGCTCTAAGATAAAATACAGCTTCCTCATTTAATTGACCAGTTGTAGAGCCATGAGAACATTTCACATCATCTGCATAAATTTCTAATTCTGGTTTCGAGTTGACAGAAGCGTCATCACTCAATAAAACATTAGCATTGGATTGAAATGCGTTGATTTTTTGTGAATCTTTTCTTACAAATACTTTCCCGTTAAAAACCGCAGTTGCTTTGTCGTCAATAACACCTTTATACAATTCGTGTGATTCGCAATGAGGCGCTTTATGATCTACAATAGTGTGGTTATCGACATGTTGATTTTCTTTTAAAAGATATACCCCGTTTAAATGAGTTTCACAATTCGAGCCATCAATTTCTATGTTCAAATTATTTCTCACTAATGTTCCATTCAATGTAATGGTGTTAATTGAGAAATTAGAATTCTTTTCTTGTGCCACTTGTTCTGTCGAAACATGAAAATTTCCAGCGCTTTCATATTGGATTTTATCAGCTGTCAACTTTGCGTTTTCCGATACAAAGATCTCCGTTACAACATTCGTGAAAGATGATGTTGCTTCTGAAGAAAAATAACCAAAAATGATTTTGGCTTCAGAAAAACGACCAATTTGAATAAGATTCCTCATATTAGAAATGGTATTTTCACCAGTAACAATATGTATTATTTGTATGGTTTGCTCCAATTGAATTTTGTCATCAATTTTAACAAAAATGCCATCTGTTGCATAGGAGGTATTCAAAGAATTAAAAACTTCCTTTTCTAATTTTACATTTTTTCCAATAAGTGCTAATTCCGTTTCTGATGCTTGAGAAATTGATTTAATATCTAACCCTTTTGGGATCTCTTTATTTGAAAATTGTTGAATTAATTCGCCATTTTCAAAGACAAATGTTAATGCATTAGCATCTATTATGTGTGAATCAGAAATTTTATCGATTATAAGTTCAGAATCATTTCCGTGAATGGAAGAAATTTTTCCAACTCTGGTGTATTTCCATGCTTCAGTTCTTGTTGTAGGAAAATCGTTCGAAGCAATTGTTGCATCAGAAATTGCAATAATGTCTTTTGAAAAAGGAAGATCAGTTTTTGTTAATTGATCTATAAAAGCGTTCAGTTTATTTACTTGAATGGTATCGTTCATAATGCACTTATTATAATTCTCAATTAATGTGCTTCCACTTCAGCTTTGATCCAATCATAGCCTTTTTCTTCTAATTCTAAAGCCAATTCTTTTGTGCCAGATTTTACAATTCTACCATCATATAATACATGAACAAAATCAGGAATAATATAATCTAAAAGTCTTTGATAGTGCGTGATTACGATTGTCGCATTTTTGTCAGATTTTAGTTTATTAACCCCATTTGCTACGATTCTCAAAGCGTCAATATCTAAACCTGAGTCAGTTTCATCTAAAATTGCCAACTTCGGTTCGAGCATGGCCATTTGAAAAATTTCGTTGCGCTTTTTTTCGCCTCCAGAAAAACCTTCATTAACCGAACGGGAAGCAAGTTTTGAATCCAATTCAACTAAAGCTGATTTTTCTTTTACTTTCGCTAAGAAATCTTTTGCTGAAATTTGTTCTTCGCCCTTATAGTCGCGAATCTCATTCAATGAAGTTCTTAGAAAATTTATGTTTGAAACACCTGGAATCTCTATTGGATATTGAAAAGCTAAGAATAATCCTTCTCTAGCACGATCTTCGGTAGATAATTCTAATAAGTCTTGACCATCAAAATCAACAGAACCTTCCGTGATCTCATACTCTTCGCGTCCAGCTAAAACAGAAGCTAAAGTGCTTTTTCCTGCACCATTAGGTCCCATAATTGCATGAATTTCTCCTGCTTTTACTTCAAGGTTTAATCCTTTGAGTATTTCTTTGCCATTAATTGAGGCGTGTAAATTTGAAATTTTAATCATACTATTATTTTTTTTTTCTGAATTCCGAATAAATTTGGTCACTGAGTCTATCGAAGTGCCGAATTCCGAATTCCGAATTATTTTTTATCCTACTGATCCTTCTAAACTTATCTCCAAGAGTTTTTGTGCCTCAACTGCAAATTCCATTGGCAATTGATTTAAAACTTCTTTACAATAACCATTAACGATCAATGAAATGGCCTTTTCAATATGAATTCCTCTTTGTTGGCAATAAAAAATTTGATCTTCACCAATTTTGGAGGTTGTTGCTTCGTGTTCTATTTTTGCGGAACTGTTTTTACATTCGATATAAGGAAATGTATGAGCGCCACATTCATCAGACATCAATAAGGAATCACATTGTGAAAAATTTCGTGCATTCGTCGCATTCTTGTGAATTTGAACTAATCCACGATACGAGTTTTGCGATTTCCCAGCAGAGATGCCCTTAGAAATAATGGTACTTTTTGTGTTTTTCCCTAAATGAATCATCTTCGTACCAGTATCCGCTTGCTGATAATTATTAGTTACAGCAACAGAATAGAATTCACCTACAGAATTATCACCTTTTAAAATACAAGATGGATATTTCCATGTTACTGCTGATCCAGTTTCTACTTGAGTCCAAGATATTTTGGCATTTCGTTCACAAATTCCACGCTTAGTTACGAAATTGAATATACCACCAATTCCTTCTTTATTTCCCGGATACCAATTTTGTACTGTCGAATATTTAATTTCTGCATTTTCTAGTGCAATCAGCTCAACTACAGCAGCGTGCAATTGATTTTCATCACGTTGAGGTGCAGTGCAACCTTCCAAATAAGAAACATAAGAACCTTCGTCAGCAACCACTAATGTGCGCTCGAATTGACCAGTTCCACCTTCGTTAATTCTGAAATAAGTTGATAATTCCATTGGACAACGCACCCCTTTTGGAATGTAGCAAAAAGAACCATCTGTAAAAACTGCAGAATTTAAGGCTGCATAATAATTATCACTTGTTGGAACGACAGTTCCCATATGTTTTCTAACCAATTCAGGATGTTCTTGAACGGCTTCGGAAAAGGAACAAAAAATTATTCCTAATTCATTCAATTTGGACTTAAATGAAGTAGCAACAGAAACGGAATCCATTACGAAATCAACCGCTACGCCTGTTAATCTCTTTTGTTCTTCCATTGAAATCCCCAATTTTTTCATGGTTTCTTTCATCTCTGGATCTACATCATCCCAAGATTCGTATTTTTTCGTTTGTTTAGGTGCCGAATAAAAACAGATTTCTTGCATGTTTGGTTTTGTGTAATGCACGTGAGCCCATGATGGTTCTGTCATTGTTTTCCATGTTGCAAAAGCTTTTAACCGATGATCTAATAGCCATTCTGGTTCATTTTTCTTTGCAGAAATGAAACGAATAATGTCTTCATTTAATCCATTTGGTGCTTTATCTGATTCAATATCCGTTACGAAACCAAATTTATATTCTTGATTTTCTAAATCTTTTGCTAATTCGTTTTCTGTATATCCCATTTTAAAGAAGCGAGAAAGTTGGTTTGTTTATAAAGAGAATGATTCACCACATCCACAGGTTCTTCCTGCATTTGGGTTGTTAAAGACAAAACCTTTGCCGCTTAATCCTCCTGAAAAATCTAAAATTGTACCTATCAGATAGAGATAACTTTTTTTATCTACGACAACTTTAATTCCGTTGTCCATAAATTCTTTATCTCCCTCGCTCTCGGTGTTGTCAAATGTCAATTGATACATTAATCCAGAACAACCTCCACCTTCAACTCCAACTCTAATAAAATAACCGTCTTTACCTTCGTCTTCCATCAAACGAAGTGCTTGCTTTTTTGCGGCATCTGTAACTGTAACCATTTTCTTGTTTATTTAGACTAATTATAAATAAAAGCCAAATCATATGCAAAAATACCACTTTTGTGGTATTGAAACAACATCTTTCGATTATTTATTCTTAATTATGGCACAAAAAAAAGCTACTCAATAAAGTAGCTTTTTAAAAAGTTGAAAAAATAATTAATTCTTCACAAACTTTGAAGTTTGTATTCGTAAATCTGAATTGCTTTTTAATGTATAAAACCCACATTTCAAAGATGTAATATCGATAGCTTGTTCACTGTCAAAAACGTCCACTCTCATTACAATTTGACCTAAACTATTTATTATTTCAATTTGTGATCCAATTTTTAAATCTGAAATGTTCAATTTGTTTTGAGCTGGATTTGGGTAAATTTTTAATGATTTATCCGAAATGGCATCAATTTCTGCAACAGAATTTAGATTTGCTCTTATCATCAATGCTACATCAAAACCAAAAGTTTCAGCTAAAGTCCATGACTGATTTGTCCAACTAACCCAACAGGTTCCTGAAGTTGAAATAGAACTTGATGCTCCTATTTGTTGCTGATAGCTTGTGTCTTGTTTGATCGAAATTAAATATTTCCCAGAAGCTAAAGATAAGGATGGGACTAGTTTTAAATCATACCATTGATTAATTCCATTGATTGTTTTCGATTCTGAAGTAGCTAATAACATTATTGGCATTCCCAAAGCATCTGTAGAATACACCTCAACTTCGAAGTTTTTTCCTGAGATATTTGTTGTAGAATTATCTATTAATGCGGAAATAGATGTTAAAAATTGGCTATTTGTAATTTCAAATAGATTTCCCATATGGCCTGCAAGTCCACCACCAATTCCAACACCACCAATATCATTTATGCCATTGTCTCTAGCAAAAACTGAATCTGTAACGTCTAGAATAAATGTTATTGAGTTATCAGCCAAATCTTCATCTGATTCAATAATGTCAGCAGTATAAATTATAGTATATATTCCTGATGCAATGGGCGTATACCCCGAGTTTGAAAAAGTTGCAGATGTACCGGCATTTATGTTTTGGGGAGAAGATGTTACATTGTAAACGGAGGTTGAACCTTTTAAAACTTCAACGTTCATAGTTGCCCCAGTTACATTGCCTGCACCAATTGATGAAATAATACCATCTTGTACTATATTACCAACTTGGGATAATGGAATTTTTGTGTATTCGTATTCATGAGTTGCAATGTCAACATTATTAATAAAAGGCACTGTCACGCAAAAATTAAAAACATTTCCAGCACCAGAACCTACAAAAGGACCTTGTACAATTCCCATTATGGTTACAGTAAAAGTTGATCCACCATCACCCCAATCATCCACAAAATTAATATCATAACAATTACCAATTGTTAAACATCCTAGAGTTTCAGTAGTTGTCATATTATTACCATACCCGCCCGCATTTGCTGTTTGATTGCCAGCACCTGCACATCCAATTTGTGCGATATTACCAAAAGAAAAAAGAGTTCCATTTCCGCAACCTGCACCTGCTGGCGTTAAATCCCAAAAATTTTCATAGCCCCATGAGTCTGTTGTAACATCTACGTCTACAGTCACTTGTCCTCCCAGGCATTGAGCAAATGTATACAATTGAAAAAAAGAGAATAGTAAGATTAAGACAAGAGATTTCATGTAAAGTGTATTTAGTAGCAAATATAATCCAAATATATTATGACACAAAAATGATTAAAAGTGCTTTTTTGAAGATAAAAAAAGGCGTTAGTAATTTGATCGAAGGCTTAATCAATATATTTTGAAAATTAGTTCTTGATGAATTTGGCAACATCAACGTTTATTCCGTTGAAATTTTTAACAGTATATAAACTATTAAGAAAGTTAGCAGCATCTGTATATTATGTTGATTGGGTCATTACTGATTTCTATATAGTTGAATGCGAGGGAATTTTATTTCCTAGCTTTTCTTTTGTAAACATCCTTGATAGAATGCTTACTTTTGTTCAATAATAGATGAACAGTGAAAATTTTTAATGATTTTAGTTTAATTGCAAACATTCCGAATCCTGTATTGACAATTGGAACTTTTGACGGCGTTCATATTGGTCATCAGAAGATCATTAAACAACTGAATGAAGAGGCAGAAAAAATTGGAGGTGAATCAGTTTTATTCACCTTTTTCCCTCATCCACGAATGGTTTTGTCTCCAGAAAATCATGGTTTAAAATTGATACAATCTCAAGAAGAAAAATTAGAAAAATTGTCGCAAATGGGCTTGCAAAATTGTATTGTTTATCCGTTTACTGTTGAATTTTCTCAATTGACAGCTTTTGAATTTGTTAGAGATTTCTTGGTAAAACAATTAAATGTTAAAAAACTTGTTATTGGCTATGATCATCAATTTGGTAAAAATAGAGAAGGATCTATTTCTTATTTGAAGACTGTTTCGAAAGAATTTAATTTTGATGTAATTGAAATTCCAGCCCAAGAAATTGATGAGGTAAATGTAAGTTCAACTAAAATTAGAGATGCAATTTTAAAAGGAGAGATCGAATTGGCAAATGAGTTTTTAGGTGTGCCTTTTCAATTAAGTGGTAAAGTAGTAAAAGGAAAAGCGTTAGGAAGAACAATAGGTTATCCTACTGCAAATATTGAAATGAACAGTGATTTGAAATTGACACCAGCTAAAGGTGTTTATGCCATTAAAGTATTTGTTAAAGGTAAATGGTATGGTGGAATGCTGAATATTGGTTTTAGGCCAACAATAAGTGAAGAAAGTAACCAAACAATCGAAGTACATATATTTGATTTTGCTGATAACATATATGGTGAAAATGTTACGGTACAATTTTTGTCAAAATGGCGAGATGAAATGAAATTTAATGGTGTTGAAGAATTAAAAAACCAATTGAAAAAGGATGAGGAAATTATTCGTCATATTGTTGCTAATTTTATCTGAATTCAATTGTTTGTCTCAAACTGATTCAATTATAGAATATAAGTGGAATGAATTAATCTCTGTTAATCCTGATACTATTTATTCTATTTCATTTGAAAAAATGAAATTAACAGAACTTCCTATCAAATTGGCTGATTTTCATAATTTGAAACACTTGAATTTAGGAAAAAACAAACTTTCGAATTTACCAGATTATATTAGTGATTTTACTTTCCTAGAAAAACTGGATATTTCAAAAAATGAATTACAAAATTTTCCAATTGAAATATGTAAGTTATCTAATTTAAAAACATTAATTGCTAATCGTAATTTCTTTGATAAAATTCCTGAATGCATTGGATACTGCACCAATTTGGAATTTATTGATCTTTGGGATACGCCAGTGGGTTCATTTCCACAATCTTTTTTTAACCTTAAGAAATTGCAAAAACTGGATTTGCAAGGAATTAAGTATGGGCCTACTTTTCAAAAAGAATTTCAACAATCTCTTTCTTGGGTTGTAATCAAATTTGACCCACCTTGTAATTGCATGGAAGCAAGTGGCGATTAAGACTTGTGACTAAAGAAGCATGGAGTGGCATTCATATGTTTAATTTATAACACAATTTTCGAATGTAGTTTTATTCTTTTATAAGTTTGTTTTTTTTAAATGGAACTCATTTTTTCTTTTTACCTTGTCTATTGATACTTAATATTTTAAGGAGGCAACCTTTTAGAAGAATTTTCGTCAAGTTGTTGCTAAAAGAAACGAAACAAGCCACTATGCTAAAATTTATACTAAGATTTGTACTTATTGTACTCCCTTTATTTTCTTCCTATTTCTTATTTTCTCAAACCGCCATGGTAGGTTGTGGTGGAGTTCCAACAACACTTACTCAATGTGGAGGAACATTTGTAGATCCTGGAGGTGCTGGAAATTATGCGAATAGTTCAAATTGTACTGAGACAATTTGTGCTGGAACTGCAGGACAATGTGTGACTCTGCAATTTACGGCAGTTAATCTTGAAAATAATTTCGATTATTTAAGAATTTATGATGGATTAACTATCGGTGGGACTTTATTAGCTACAATTACTGGAACAACATTTACAGGTAATGTTACATCTACTACTGGTTGTTTAACATTAGCATTTACTTCAGATGGAAGTGTTACGTCAACAGGTTGGAATGCGAATGTTATTTGTGCACCATGTGGAACTCCGCCACCTCCACCTCCAGGTCCAGTTGTAGCAAGTGATTGTTCTGGAGCAGTGAATATTTGTACAAATGCATCTTTTCAAATTGACCCTAGTGGATCAGGATCTGTGGTTGAATTTACAACTGGTTTAGGATCATCAATTTCTAATCCTCAAACAAATCCAGGTTCTTTAAATGATGGTTGTATGCTTTCAGGAGAATTAAATAGTACCTGGATGATTGTAAATGTCGCCTCGTCTGGCACCCTTGAATTTTCATTTGGAGCTGATGGCGGAATTAATTGTTTGGATTGGATTATGTGGCCATATGCAGGTCCAACTGCGTGTAATAATATTATCAATAATACACTTGCTCCTGTTAGGTGCAATTATAATTTTCCCTGTGAAAGTTTTACTGGAATAGCAACTCCTTTGCCTGTTGGAGGAGAAGTGGGTAATTTTGAACCAGAATTGAATGTAACATGTGGACAAAGATTTCTAATATGTTTATCAAATTATAGTTCGGCAAGTACACCATTACCATTGAATTTTTCAGGTACTGCTTCAATCAGTTGTTCAACCTTTACGCCAGTTACGGTTACATCTGCAACTATTTGTCCTGGTGTACCGGCTACAATAACTGCTTCTGGAGCAACAACATATACCTGGAGTCCGGGCGGAATGACCGGTACTTCAATTACTGTTTCTCCTGCTGTAACGACCAATTATACTGTAACGGGCGTTGGTCCTTGTGGAACAGGAACAGCTATTTCAACCGTAACCGTATTAGCAGCTAATAACCCATTATGTATTGTTTCTTGTCCTGTAACTGCAACGAATACTGGACCTTATTGTGTTGGTGGAACTGTTCAATTAAATGGAACAGGTGGTGGTACATATAGTTGGTCTGGACCAAATGGTTTTACTTCAACGCTTCAAAATCCAACTGTTGCTGCAACAGCGGCTGCAGCGGGTGTTTATACACTTACAATAACTGTTGGAACTTGCACGAATACTGCTACTACGACTGTTGTTATTAATCCAGTTGCAATTGCTAATGCAAATGTTGATCAGGCAGTTTGTGTTGGTGGATTTGTTACACTTGCAGGCGTTATTAGTGGCGGAGGTGCTACAGGTACTTGGTCTGCTCCATCTGGAATATTTTCTCTTGCAACAAATTTAAGTTCGACTTATACTCCTTCAATAACTACCGGAACTGTAACGCTAACATTAACTACCAACGATCCAGTTGGACCATGTCCTGCAGTTACGGATATTATGATTGTTACCGTCAACCCACTTCCAACTGTTGGAGCTGGATTAGATCAAACGGTTTGTGCCGGTGTTACAGTTACCTTGTCTGGTTCTGGTGCTTCAACTTATACGTGGAACAATGGAGTAACAAATGGCGTAGCATTCACACCTGCTGCTACTGCTACATACACTGTCACTGGAACTTCTGCTGCTGGTTGTATTAATACAGATCAAGTAATTGTAACGGTTAATCCAATTCCGGTTGTAAGTGCTGGTCCTGATGCATCTATTTGTACTGGAGGTTCAACAACATTGACAGCAACTGGAGCAACTACTTATTCTTGGTTACCTGGTGGTCAATTAACAGCTGCGATTACTGTTTCTCCTGTTGCAACCTCAACCTACACTGTTACTGGAACATCTTTAGGATGTACAGCATCTGATGCTGTTACAGTTACCATACTAGCAAATGCACCTATTAATGCGGGTCTTGATGTAGCAATTTGTATCGGTGCTTCAACGACTTTAACGGCAACTGGTGGTGTAACATATAA
>CAMDNE010000034.1 GCA_945902745.1 Chitinophaga pinensis
TATTCATTTCTTATTTCAATATATTATCCTATGATTCAATTGTATATGCAAGTTTTAAATAAATAAGGTTAATTTAGAAGCATCATTTTGCATATGACAGATTTAGAAAAATTATTTAAACTTAAAAACGACAAATCCTATTTCACAAAAGTGTATGAGGAACATCGTGAGTATTCGCTCAATTTCATGCGAAAAATGAATAATGATTTTGATTTGATTAAAGATATTTATCAAGATGCTGTTATTGTTCTTTATGAGAATTCTAGAAATCCAAATTTTCAATTAACCTGCAGTATACAAACGTATATAAATTCAATTTGCCGCAATCAATTGTTGAATAAGTACAAAGAACAATCCAGATTTTTGACCACTAACGAAGATTTTGATTCAACGATTAACGATTGGTACGATCAAGAATATAACGACATAAAGGAAGAGAAGATAAATGCACTCGAAATTGCATTGAAAAAATTGAAAGAGGCTGGTGGGAATTGCTATGAAATACTAACAAGGTATTTTTATCAGAAACAATCAATGGATGAAATTGCTGTAGAAATGAATTATAGCAATGGAGACAATGTGAAAAACCAGAAATCACGTTGCCAGAAAAAAATTAAAGAACTCGTTCTATAAATCAATTGGGATATGAAAAATAATAACTCAATAGGTTTATTTAAAGAAAAAATCGTTGTTTGTGCGCCTTCTTTTTCAAGTCAAACTGATGCAGATATTCAATCCTTGCTTTGGGAAATATTGAATCTTGAATATGAAAATAAAGCATATTTAGCTTTTAGTAATGAATTGAATAAAAATGGCCATGACATTACTGAATTTACAAATGAATTAATTGAATCTTTCGCTGATTTAGCATTTGAAAAAGTATCTAATCAAGATGATGTTATTCAATTTTTGATCAAGACGAAAAACGAAATTTTCAATGAACACTTGCTTTTTTTAACTCAATTAGCAAAGGCAAGCACAAAAATTGAACGCATTCATCTCAAAGAACTAGTTCAGAATATTGAGGAAAATATTGAGGAAAAAGAAATTGAAGAGGCAATTACCAATTTAGAAAGGACTGATCGAAAAAATATTCTAAGAGAACTTGAAGGTAATATTGACCCAAGCATGGCTCACGCAAATTTTGCTGTAGCTAACATGAAAATTTCATCATTTAATAACAAATCAAGTAATACAAATTGGCGGTTTGTAATGAAAATCGCTGCGATGATTTTTCTTATTTTAATTCCGGTTAGTATTTCTATATTCTTTTTTAAGAATCCTGAAATTAATTCATTCAAATCAAGTAACGGAACTCCGAATGAAATAAAATATGCAGAAACGGGAGATTTGAGTGACTTGCAAAAGATTGAAGTGCCAGATGAAAATATTCAAAATTCATTGTCAATTGAACTGATGAAAGATGAATATAGTCAATCATATGCCTCCCAAGAAGAGAAAGTTAGTATTGAAATAAAATCTTTTCAAAATCAATTGGACTATTTAACTGAAAAAATTAAATCACTCAAGTTGACTTCAAATGAGTTGAAAAATAAAATTGAACTTGCACAAAAAGAATTGGAGAAATCCTCAAAAGGAAAAAGAGGAAGTGGAGCAAGTTCGAGAGAACTAAAAAATAAAATTGAGAAGGATATCGCTACAATCGCTTTATTAAATAACTTAATAGGAGTCTGTCAAGAGAAAAAATCAACTATTTCAGTAATGGAATGGAGTTATAATTTTAATAAATCAAAACTAATTATTTACACTAACAAAAAATTAGACACAAAATATTTGGGGGTTTATTCAATAAACGACTATTCAAATGGAAATAAACCTTCCTACTTCCTCAAACTGAAAGATGATTATTTTTCATTAAATGAGAGGACTGGTAAACTCAAAAAAGAAACAAATGCTGAGATTATTATGCAGCTTGAAGAAATTTAAAAAAAAAGCGCTTTGCAGCGCCTTCTTAATCTTGAGGATAAATTATTAAAAAATACATCCCAGTATCGCATTCATATTTCGCCCTTCCTGAATAATAAATTGTATTTGAAGCAAATCCGTATCCATCACCTGAACTCGTCCAATCAAATGACAATGTCTCGTCCCTACTCACAGCTTTAAACAAATCTTTAAACCGATCCAAATTAGAGATTGACGTCTTATGTCCAATAACAGCTTTTTTAAGGATATTACCGCTAAACGTCATTTGAACTAAACATTCACCATATTGATCATACTTCATGTACCAATATACAGATGAATTCTCCTTGTCTTGTGCGTACTTATAACCTGCCTGAACAACTGCATTTAATGACGCTGTTTTGTCTTTAAAAAATTTCTGGGCTGATAAAGTTAGGTTAAGTAAACAAAATCCAATAAATAATATCTTTTTCATACTTGTCTGTTTGTTAAATTAATTCCATTGAGGATTAATATTATTAAGAATATTATTTAGGGCACTTTTTGCATCAATTTTCCCATAAATAATTTGCATCACACCAGGCATATAATATTCCATAATATTGAAATTAGTATACAGATTTTCCTTTAAAACATCATCAGAATCATTACTAATCCCTTTCGTAAGAATATATGTTTTTACGCGTATTTCGCCAGATTCATCATCAAATTCAAAATATCCAAAAGCTAAGTTTTTTGTTGCACCATGAAGGTATTTGGCTACTTCTGCTCTCTTATTTTCAGGGACTCGAAATGGAGCAACAGTATATATTTCAACCAATTCTTTTGATGACAAAAATGCTATAAAACAATCTGTATTTCCAATTTCCAGTCCCATTCCCAATTTAAAAACAGTTTGTTGTTCATTTTCAAGAATTAGATTATACCGCAATTTTTCATGTGATAATATTCGCATTATCTTCTCCTTAACTGGCTCAGGATCCGCTGTTTTCTTAAATAATCTCATAATTTTAAAATTTAATTGATTTTTATCACTAATAACTGCTTTTTTAAAAGGTAACCAGTACAACCTTAATTTTTCTTCAACTAGAGCAACAAACTGTCTACAAGAAGAAGTAATCATTCTGTTACTATTGTAATTAAAGAATACTTTGAATTACCATCTTTAGAAAAATAAATATGTGATACATACTCATTTTCATACAAAATTACCCAGTAAGGATCTCCATCAGCATCTATATCTTTAGGGAATTCCACACTTTGATTGTCAATGCTTAGTATTCTTTTCAATTCTTCTTTGGCTTCATAGTGTTCCGCATAGTAAAAAGAATGATTTTTAAATTCCTTGTCACGGATAACATAATATTGTTCTATGGGAACATCTACTTTGTTGTTTTCTACAGTTATGACACCTTGAGCTTTTGCTTGAACTGCTGTAATCATCACGATTACAATTAAACTTAATTTTTTCATGTTTAAAATTTTTAAAGTGAATATTGAATTATTGATTTTGATATTTGATTATTTGATTTATTTATAATATGAAAACTGAATCATAAAGTTCCCCCATATTAATTTGGCACCAATTGTAATGTCGTCAAACAACTGAAAACTAATTTTATAACCATCTTCATCAAGAGCGTTTAAAATTTGATAACGATCACCATTTTTTGTGTACCCTACTTCCAAACCTCCTAAATTGCGGTAGTATGCCACAGTACCATCAGGTTTATAATGTGCGATATCATTGTTATCGTTAAAATTCAAAACAAAGGTGTTATCTCCTTCCTGCCATTCTCCCCAATTTTCTGTGTCACGATCATAAAATGCTACCAGATTGAAATCGACACGAAATTGGTCCGTTTGAGAAAAAGAAAAATGAGCAATGAAAGTTAGTGCGAGAGTAAAAATTAATTTTTTCATAATGTACGTTTTTATCGGTTTACATACATTGATAGTGGTTTTTCAAAAAGGTAACCAATAAAGATTTTTATTTTCAGAAGTTGCTTAAAAGCACTGTGAGGTTCAGGATTGAAAATGCTAAATAAACTCTTGTAATATGCTGTGGGAAATCATTATAATTTTAAGATATTCAATCAATTAAACTTATATTTGAATTAGCCTATGAAAAATATAACGCTTTTACTATTTATACTTTTAATTATTTATCCAATTTTTGGACAGACTAATTCTCCTATTTCAGATAATGATCCAAAATCCTATGCCATTATTATAGGAGTATCTGAATATTCAAATTTAGAACCTATAAAAAATTTGGAATATGCTGATGATGACGCAACTATGATTTCAAATTATCTTGATGACCAAGGATTTTCTGATATCTATTTTTATACAGATAAAAATGCTACAAATAAAGATTCTATTGGGAAATTAATTACTGAAATTTTACTTCATAAAGCAAAGCAAGGAGATAGGGTGATTATTTATTTTGCAGGACATGGTGTTATTGATGATATTGAAAATCAAGGATTTCTATTACTTAACAAAGTTTGTTCTCCGAAAAATGGAGATTATGCTTCTTCAGATGCGCTAAGAATTGAATCAATTTTAAAAAGGATAATCATAGCAGATGAAAAGGGTGTTGAAGTTCTTTTGATTATTGATGCTTGCCATTCTGGGTATGCTGAAAGAGCAATGTCATCTAATACAACATTAACAAATAATAATGACCCTCTTGATCATAACAGCGTGTTGATGTTATCTTCTAAAGCAAGCCAAGAAAGTAAAGAATCCCCGATTTTTAAACATGGGTATTTTACATATTTTCTAGTCAAAGGCTTACAAGGATTAGCTGACAGTGACGAAAATAAAACAATAACATTTAATGAAATAAGAGATTACGTGTCTAAAAATGTTCTCGAATTAAGCGAACATAAACAGTCCCCTATTTTTAGGGGTCGGGATTTTTTTGAAATATCAACTGTAATTGAATCAAATAAAGAAAATTTAGTTGAAAATGAAAATGTTAAAAATGATGAATTTGCATCCAACATTTCGAGAGGTTTATTAGATGATGAAATTTCAAATAATAGCAAAGCTCAATCATTATTTACGTTATTTCAAACTCAAATTAAAGAGGGAATCTTTTTTAAAGATGAAATAGTTGAAATTAATGATGAGAAAATAAAAATTGGAAAGACAAATGTAATAAACATCTCATCTCATTCTCCAACATCGATTTCAACGTCGAAAAACAAATTTGCATTTAACGCAAATGGAATAATTTATATTAAAGATAAATTTGAAATTGCAGATTCAATTGCCATTAAAATACAAAACGAAAAAATAAGTTTGGTCGATTTTTTTTCTAATGATAAAATTTTGACAGCATGCACATCTAATGGCTTTATAAATGTTTGGAAAACATCTGATGGGACAAATTTGACTCCAGGTATAAATGTAGGTCAAAACATTACAGTAATAAAAGCAATTAGTAATGAATGTGTTGCGATTGGAACTGAAAAAGGTTTTTTAATAATTTGGGATTGGAAAACAAATAAAATTTCCCGATTTAAACTTCATAAAAAATCAATTTCAGATTTTGAAATTCTAAATAACAAGATTTATTCTAGTGGATTAGATGGGAGAATTATTGTTTTCGATTTATTAAAAAACATCAAGATTAACAAAATTAAAACTGATTCAGAAGCAATTTTATCCTTAGAGATAATCCCTGAAGACAATCGATTAATCACTTCTGATTCAGATAAAAAAATTAAACTATTGGATCTTAACAATTTAAAAGTTTTAAAAGAAATTCAATTAAAATCAACAATTAATTGTCTTGAAAAAGACCCATTTAATATGTATTGCTTTGTTGGAACAAATCAAAAGGATGTTTTAATTATTGATTTATTCTCTTTTAAACTTTTAAGCACGACAATTTCAACCAAAATAGGTGTTAAGGAAATTAATTATGACTTTGACTCAAAAAAAATGTTTCTGATTTTAAAAAATAATACTTGTAATGAAATTGAAACCCGTGTAAATTCCGCATATAATTGTGCATTAGATACAAGAGATTATTTATTGAACAGTAAAGAATACAAAAATCAAAAATTTGCTATAGAAGGTGCTTTAGCAATTGGACTTAACTCATTTGTCACTACTATTTTAAGTTCATTGATCAATGACTATGTAAGTGTTGAACATGATTTGATTTCTAAAGCTAAACGCTATGCTTCAAAATCTTATGAAATCGGTAAAAATTATGTCTTAGATGAAAATAGTCTCGAAATCAATGTATTATTATTAGATATTTTTGAAATACTACAACAAAAAAAAGAAACTGGCTATCTAGATGCTATTCAAAAAATTAAACGAGTGCAAGAATTAGATTCAAATAATTCTTACAGCTTTAATCTTGCAGCTGATTTATTTTTAAAGACAAATAATATTATTAATGCTCGATTAATGATTGATAATTCATTAAAAAATGCACCATCATGGTTAAAACCGCAAATAACCAATAGTTTAATTAAAGTTCAAGAAGGAGATTTAGCAGGTGCTGAATTAGGATTAAAAAATGTCATTCGAACAAATCCAGAAATTGCTTTAGCTCATCTTTATTTGGGAGAAGTATTCTTCTATCAAGGTAAACCAATAGAAGCTATGGGGGAAATTGATCTAGCTAAAAATTTAAACGAATTATTAATAATTAATGAAGACACAAAAAGTAACTATTCATTTTGGAAGCAGAAAATTTCTATTCAACAATCAAATAGTAAACCTTCAAGCCTTTTACAAAATGTGCAAATTTGGTTTCCAGATATTAACAACGGTGAAAAAATAATTTGTTTTTTTGCTCCAGGGTGTGACAATTGTAAAGTGACATTAAAGGAATTGACCGAATTAAAAAAACAATTTCCTGAATTTCCTGAGGTACAAATTGTATTTATGGGTGAGGAACCTGAATTAATTCCTAGCTTCTTCACCTATGCTGGAGCCAATTACAATTATAAAATTGCTGATATTGCTGCCTTCTGGCAAAGTATTGGAACTGAAAAAGATACACCAGCTATATTCTATCTTTTTAATGGAAGCGTCATCAAGTCGTATAATGGCATAAATCAAAATAAATTCAATAGTCAAGATTTAAAAAAGCAAATAAATCAAATAGGAAAGTTCAAAGAAAAAACCGTTTTGCATAATTCTATGACAGCTCCCATAGAGTTCGATTTAGAGTTAGGTGATAACTTTCAAGGAGGAACTGTTTTTTATTTAGAACCCAACAATAGACATGGTTTAATTTTTACACGGTTAAGTGATCAGGAATATAATTGGGCTGACGCTTTTAGTGTGAGTAATTCTTTGGTGAAAAATGGATATTCTGACTGGTATTTGCCAAAACTGAATGAGTTACAGAAACTGTTGCGCTTGATGAAAAATAATGTGAATGAGCAATCATCTATATGGTCATCTACAGAAAATGATAATGACTCTGCCTTCTGGATGAGTTTCCCTGATGGAGCGTCTTCCTATAGTCTTAAAACAAATAAGAGAAACATTATTGCAGTGAGGCGATTTTAGTGAAAGGATAATCATCCAGAAGTAAAATGGAAGTAATGGATGTCAATATATTTTTGCATAACTAGAGGAAGATGGAGTTTTATATTTGAACATCACTATTAACTTTTTTTACTTAAATTCACATTCAAACTTTTAAGGCCATGCGCATCATTATTCTATTATTTCTCATCATATCCTTTAAGACTTTATCTCAAGAGAAAAGATTGGCTTTGGTCATTGGGAATGCTAATTATGATAAAGGACGACTGGAAAATCCGGTTAATGATGCCCTACTGATGAGGACAACACTTGAAAAATTAAATTTTGATGTTATACTTGATACCAACATTACCACTATTGTTGAATTCAATGAGGTAGTAAGGAAATTTGGAGAGAAACGAGACCAATACAACGTAGGCTTCATTTACTATGCCGGCCATGGAGTTCAAATCAATGACGTTAACTACCTCCTGGCAACCAAAGAAGCATACCTTTCAGAATTTGACGTCGAAGACAAGGCCCTTAGTGTCCAAAAAATAATGCGTTACCTTACTTCAAGAACAGACGAAGTCAATGTACTTATCTTAGATGCATGCAGAGATAACCCATTCGAACAAAACTGGAATCCAAAGGCCAGAAGTACCGAAGGAGGAAGGGGTTTAGCTAAAATTGCTGCTCCTACCGGTTCTCTAATTGCCTACTCAACAGATGCTGGGAATACTGCTGCCGACGGGGACGGAAAAAACAGTATTTACTGCCTAAGTCTTACTAAGAACATAATGATCGAAAATGTAAGCTTGGATCAAGTATTTAGGAATGTGAGATCCGAAGTGTTAGAAACAAGTAGCGGTCGCCAAAGACCAGTTGAAGCATCACAGTTAACTGGTGATGCTTTTTATTTAAAGAAGAGTACTTATTTGGCGCAAATTGATGAAATAGACTCGTTAATTGACAGAAGTATATACGACCTTGCACGAGAAAAAACAAGTGCAATTCTTACGCTTGACCCTAACAATAAAAAAGCCCTATTAAGGAAAGGAAGAATAGAATACAACACCATTGGAAGTGCATATAAGGGCAATGAAATTTTAAAAGCTGCTACTCTATACCCAAATGACCCCGAGGTTCATGAATATCTTGCCAGATTCTACTCCACAGTTGGAGAAAATGACAAAGCCATTGATGAAATTAACATAGCAATTTCACTTGATTCATCCAACGCACAGCTCTTTGTTGGGAAAGCTCAAATTCTGGAAGATGCAGACCAAATGTCTCATGTCTTAGATTGTTATAATAAGGCAGTTTTTCTTGACCCTGAGAATGGTTCGCACTATCAAAATAGGGCAATTTTCTTAAGGATGCAAGAGAAAGATTATGAAAATGCTCTTAAGGATTTAAATAAAGCGATCGTATTAGAACCAAATAATATCGATTATTGGTATAATAGAGGCGATCTTTATCTACAATGCTTTAAAAATTACAGAAAGGCATTAGATGATTATCAACGTATTCTTCAAATTGATTCGAATTATATTGATGCAATCAATTGGATTGGTGTCATTTACCAAGAGCAAAATGAATTAAACCTAGCTCTTGTACAATATGAAAAAGGTATTAATCTTGAAAAAAGCAACCCGGAATCTGCTGCATACTGCTACAGTAACAGAGCAGATATATATACTGAACTAAGTAAGTTTGATCAAGCTCTTGCTGATTATGCAAAAGCAATCGATTTAGACCCGAAAAATCCAGAGAGATATGTTAATCGGGGTTTTTTCTTTATCAATTATAAACAGGATTTTAATAGTGCTCTAATTGACTTTTCAAAAGCAATTGAATTAGAGCCTAATAATATTAGTCTTTTGTATAATAGAGGGGAATTATACCACGATCAAATAAAAAACAGCAAAAAAGCTTTAGATGATTATCAACATATCCTTCAAATCGATGCTAGTGATATCGATGCAATTAACTCAATTGGTCTTATTTATAAAGAACAGGATCAACTAGACCTAGCCATTGCGCAATATGAAAAAGGTATTTCCCTTGAAAAGAGTAATCCGGAATCTGCTGCATTCTGCTACAGTAATCGAGCTGTTATATATTCCGAACAAGGCAAGCTAGATCGGGCGCTTGCTGATTATTCAAAAGCAATCGAATTAGACCCAAATAATCCAGAGAGATATACTAATCGGGGAAATTTTTATCAAGATTATAAATTGGACTTTAATCTTGCTCTGATTGACTATTCAAAAGCAATCGAATTAGATCCAAACAATATCAATCATTGGTATAATAGAGGTATTCTCTATAATAACGCAATAAAAAATAGCAAAAAGGCATTAGATGATTTTCAACAAGTTCTTCAAATTGACCCGAGTGATATAGATGCAATTAATTTGATTGGTATCATCTATAAAGGACAAGGTCAATTAGACCTAGCATTAGTGCAATATGAAAACGGAATTACCCTTGAGAAAAGTAACCCAGAATCTGCATCATACTGCTATAATAACCGAGCAGTTATATATACCGAACAAGGTAAGTTAGATGAGGCACTTGCTGATTATTCAAAAGCAATCGAATTAGACCCAAACAATCCAGAACGACATACTAATCGAGGTCATTTCTATCGGGATTATGAACAAGACTTTAATAGTGCCCTAATTGACTTTTCAAAAGCAATCGAATTAGACCAAAATAATATCGATTATTGGTATAATAGAGGTAACCTTTATCAAAACAATATAAAAAACAACAAAAAAGCATTAGATGATTTTCAACAAGTTCTTCAAATTGACCCGAGTGATATAGATGCAATTAACGCAATTGGTGTTATTTATGAAGGACAGGACCAACTAGACCTAGCTATTGCGCAATATGAAAAAGGTATTAATCTTGAAAAAAGCAACCCGGAATCTGCTGCATTCTGCTATGGTAACCGAGCAATCATATATATCGAACAAGGTAAGTTAGATGAGGCACTTGCTGATTATTCAAAAGCAATCGAATTAGACCCAAACAATCCAGAACGGCATACTAATCGAGGTTATTTCTATCTGGATTATGAACAAGACTTTAATAGTGCCCTAATTGACTATTCTAAAGCAATCGAATTAGACCCAAACAATATTGATCATTGGTATAATAGAGGCGACCTCTATTATAACAATATAAAAAATAACAAAAAAGCATTAGCTGATTTTCAACAAATTCTTCAAATTGACCCGAGTGATATAGATGCAATTAACGCAATTGGTGTTATTTATGCAGGACAGGACCAACTAGACCTAGCTATTGCGCAATATGAAAAAGGTATTAATCTTGAAAAAAGCAACCCGGAATCTGCTGCATTCTGCTATGGTAACCGAGCAGCTATATATGCCGAACAAGGTAAGATAGATGAGGCGCTTGCTGATTATTCAAAAGCAATCGAATTAGACCCAAATAATCCAGAACGATATACTAATCGTGGCTATTTTTATCAGGATTATAAACAGGATTTTAATAGTGCTTTAATTGACTTTTCAAAAACAATCGAATTGGTACCTGAAGCCCCTGATAAACTAATCACAAGAGGATGGTTATATACTGAATTAGAAGACAACAAAAAGGCTTTAGATGATTTTCACAAGGCACTGACCTTGGACTCAACCAACAAAGATGTTTTTATCGCATTGGGTTTAACTTATGAACTTGAAAAAAATCTGGATAAGGCACTTCATTATTATGAAAGAGGGTTAAAACTTAGTACTAATGACAATGAATACTTGGCTGAATTTAAAAGTTACAAGGGAGACGTGTACGCTGAACAAGGCAAATTCGATCTCGCATTAAATGAATTTAACGAGTCTATCAATATTAATCCGCTTAATGCTACTGGATATTATAACAGAGGACAGTTCTATGAACTTTATACGAATGAGTTAACTCT
The DNA here is from genome assembly GCA_945902745.1 of Chitinophaga pinensis. Lineage (GTDB taxonomy): Bacteria > Bacteroidota > Bacteroidia > Flavobacteriales_D > Crocinitomicaceae > M0103. The sequence continues at coordinate 11,390 of CAMDNE010000034.1, forward strand.
TGCACTTAAAGATTATTCGAAGGCTATTGAACTTAACCCGGAAGAGGCTTCTTATTATTCAATTAGAGCCAATATTCACTATTATTCTACAGATTCAAAATCGCAAATGAAAGATTTAGATCAGGCAATCAAACTAGATCCTGAAACTCAAGAGTACAAATGTGAAAGAGCGCTTTTCCTCGGAATATATGGTGAGTTTGATAAAGCAATCAAAGAGATAGATGAGGCTTACTTAGTTGATACCACCAACACTGATGTTCTTTTATACAAATCAAAAATACTGGTTAAAAATGGTGATAATGAGGGAGCTATTAAAGAATTAGATAAAGTAATAATGAAGACACCCAAAGATCCTGAGGCTTATTTTATAAAAGCAAAAATATTTGAATCACAAGGAAAAAATATTATTGCATCGAACAATTATTCTAAGGCTAAAACTAAATTAGTCGGAGAATACTACATGACCGATGACAATGGTGTTATGCTCGAGATGAGTGAAATACACGCACACATCGGAAAATTCTATGAAAAAATTAGTGAAAAAGAATTGATGTGCGAAGAATACCAGGAAGCAGCTGAACTTCTAAAAAATGAATACAGATATAACTTCCAGGAACTTAAAATAGAAATGACCAACAAAGTGAAGCTTTGTGAAGCTAAATGATTCAATGCAAAAAGCCCCTTGTTAAGTGGCTTTTTGCATTTTGTATTCTCTTGTATCACTTTCTTCGAACAAAATAGAATACCCACAATAATACCGGTATAGAATACCAGACCAAGAAATTGAATAAATGAGTCCCTTCCTTAGTTGATCTGCCAATCGAATCATATGATAATAGATAAGAAGTAAAAAGAAAAATAATCGTAGCGATAATGGTTACAATAATAGCTGCTGTTTTCATGATAAGTGATTTTAAAGAATAATGAATTATTGATGTTGGTAACAATAAATGTCTCCGGAATTTGAAACACAATGTTTACAACGTTGACTGGTGCTTTTGGCAATTGCATGGCACTGATCATATCGGCAATCCATACATTCCACGATTGTTTCATATTCAACTGTTGAGCCAATTGGCTCGATAAACGAATAGGAACCTATTGAGATGGCAGCCAACGTAATTCCAACTGCAAGGCTTTTAAAAATCGTTTTCATAATGTTTAATTTGAAGTTTCTAAATATTGATATCGAAAAGTGAAAAAGGTAACTCGTTAATGAAAAACTTTCTCATACCAAGAGACAAAATCATCTTCTTCTAGCGCTTCTTTGGTAATGACCATGAGCAAAATATTTCCTTCTTCTAGGGAAATTTTATATACCGTTGAGATAAAGTCATTATCTGTCGACACTACCCAAAAAATAGATCGCCTTCTTTATCCTCTTGTCCGTCATCCAAGGATAATTCATATGGTGAAAGTAAACGACTAAGCGCTAGATCAGCATAATCTTCGTGATCAACTAGATACAATTGATTCTCACTTCCCTTGACTGTAAACCATTGGCCGAAATGGTATTTTTCTTTTATCTTCAGAGTTACAACCCCGATCTGTGCAAAGGATTCCCCTGCAATTAGCACAGCGAGCATGCAGATAATGATTGTTTTCATGATTATATATTTTTAGCGTTTAGCTATTGATAGTCATTTCAGAAAAAGGTAACCGAAAAATTAGACTTACTCCCCCACCAAAATAAACGCACCCCAATAATATGGCTGAGGATACTTCGCCTTGATTTCTAATTGTGTTTTATTAAAAGCTGCTCTAATTGTAGATTTATCATTTAGCCAATTAGAATAAAAAGTGGTCATGAACTCTTGTGTAACATTATCATCCACCTTCCAAAGGCTCATTATTATGTTTTTCGCGCCAGCATCTGCGAATGCTTTTCGAAGACCATAAACACCTTCACTATTTTTAACTTCACCTTTTCCAGTCTCGCAAGCACTGAGAACAACCAATTCGGTTTCTCTAAGATCTATCAGTGATGCTTCTGCGGCACTTAATAATCCATTCTCTCCCGTAGTGGTTTCTCCTTTAAATGTTTTATTTGCACCAGTCAAAAGCAAGCCGGAGCGAAGCATCGGATCCTGAACGACCCGATTTCTGTCCATGCCTAAGAATCTGTTATCTACGGAGTCCATTGGAACATCTTCAAAGAAATATCCATGGGTCGCAACATGGAGCACGCGTGGACTTTCTTCTTGTTTAATATTCGTTTCAGAAGCTGCTTCTCCAATATACGTTTTTACACTCCAACCATTTTTCTGGAAAGTCCCTGCGATCTGTTCCACTTCCAATTTTGTTGCAGGGAGAGGTGCTGCTTTCATTCCTCCTCTAGTTAGAGAGTCTATCCACATCTGATCAAGATCTCGAGTTGAAGCCAAGAAATCAGTTGAATCAACTGATTTAGTCGTATTTCCATTGAAATCTGGAAAACCGTAGAGTGCAGAATTAGTCGATGTATATTGCTTTTTCTTTCGCTCTTTAGCCAATACAAAATCGCGGGCACTGTTCACGATGTGAATGTCCTTTTCTTCGATGAGGTATTTGTATGTTTCGGGATTATATAGGGTATTGAGGTTGATGTTGTTGTATAGGCCGCCCAAAGAAACATAAACTATTTTCGCGTCCCTGATCTTATCGGCGATTGGTTTCCAGAAGAAGTTATATAAATTCTCTGATTTGAGATCAGTTTTATTTTGTGAGTTTGTCGCTTCTTGTTCATATTGGTCGAATAATTCTTCTAATTCTATTTCAGAATTTAAAGGAATAAAATCGACTCCGTTTTTTGAAGTAAGCACCGAAACATATTTATTTTTATTATCTGGAAGCACTCTGAAAGATATGATGTCAACGAAAACAGATTCACTTGTTGGTAATTTATTTTGAATCATTTCTAGTTCAAGTGACTTTTGCGAAAAGTTGCCAACTAATGATGAATATTGTATCTCTAATTTTTCAATTTCATTTTGGTAAGTATTTGAATTTTCATTCAATTCTACAGACATGTTTTTTTGAGTTTTTAAAATTTTTAATTGATTTGATATATTTTTCAACTCAATTAAATCTTCTTGACTCAATGACATAGTTTCAATTTTATTTTGGATATTGATTAGATTTTTGGCGGAGATATAAAATTCATACCATCGCAAATCAGAATCTTTAAATCCGTTTTTTTCATTTAAATGAATAAGATAGGATACATAATAATCTAATTTATGCTTGTAGTTAGACTTTTCATTATCAGAGAGGAATAGTTGATTTTTGAGATAGTCATCTAAATAATACAAAACAGCTTTTTCTTGAAATTCAATTGCTTTTATGAAATTACCCATTTTCTCATAAACAGAAGATAAATTCAAAAGTATTGCGTCTTTATCAATATTATTATCATTTTCATCAAATGCTTTTGTTAAGAACTCCAATGATTTATTATAATCTTTTAGATCATAGTATAAAAGACCAATATTATTGTATACTAATTTGGTTTCATTACTATAAAGGCCATTTATTTCAATATTAATTTTTAAGATTTCTTCTAATAATTTCATGGATGCATTGTAATTACCCAGATTGTTATAGTCAACCGATAAATTATACGCTGACAACAATGTTTCAGGATGTTTCAATCCTAAAATTTCTTTTCGAATTTCATAAGCTTCTTTGTTCCATTTTAGTGCTTGTGAATCTAATCCTATTTTAGAGTCATAGTAGGCAAGTTGATGCAATCCTGACGCATATTCCAAGTTTAATTTACCTCGTCTTTCTGCAATTCTGTTTAAGCACGAAATTTCAATTTCAATTGCTTTTGAATAATCACCTATGTGACCATACGTAGAAGCTAAATTTTCAAGACATTGGATAGTTGTTGGATGATTCAACCCATAAATCTGCTCAGAAATTGAAACAGCTGAATCAAAGTATACTTTTGCAAATGCAAAACTACCTACATGCATGTAATAGTCTGCTAGATTATTTAATTTAATTACATAATCTTCACTATTCATACCAATCATTTTCCTTGTATACTCAAGGGCTTTATTCGAGTAGTATAAAGATGAGTCCCTTTCATCCATTTTTAGTAACAAACTCCCATAATTACTTAATGAAGTTGCAAAAAGGTAAGGATTCAAACTTGCTGATTTTTTTTCTTGCAAAGAAATTGCTCTCAAATTTAAGTTTTTTGCTTTTTCAAAATCGGCTAATGATGTGTAATTTTCTGCAGTATTTATTAAACTAGTTACGTAATCATTGTGATTAAAACCAATAGTTTGACCTCTTTTTTCAAGTACATCTAAATTGATTTTTAACCCTTCTTTGTATCTTCCCAAACTATTCAAATACAAGGCAAGGCTTGACATAGCTTGAAGAGTTAAAATGTGGTTTTCACCTTGAGTATTTTTGTAAATTGGTAATGCCTTCTCAATTGAATCAACTGCCAACTGAAAATATCCAGCATCATTATAAAAACTTGATAAATCAGAAAGTGATTGTGCGTATAAAAATGATTCAAATCCATAATTAGCTAATTTAAAATCATGAATCTTTTTTAAATTAATTAAGGATTCTTCATATTTTCCTTTTACTTTCAAAATTGTTGCTAGAATTTCAAGAGACTCCATATACTTTAACGAATTTAGGCCATATAATGCCTCTATATTTTCAAGTGATTTATTTATAAATAGCTCAGCTAAATCCAATGAACCCTTTAGTTGGTAACAAAATGCTATATTTTGAGTTACAGTAGCAAACAAACTTGTTTGTTTTAAGTCATTCTTTTCTAATAGATTAAATGCTTCAATTGATAAAATGAAGGAGGAATCAGTATTTGATATATTCCCATAATCAACAGCCAAATTTGATAAGCTTAGTATATAAGACAAACTATTTTCTGATAATAACTGTTGCTTTATATTAACAAGTTCTTGATGTATTTTTAATGAAGCCTTCCATTCTCCTTTCGAAGAATAGTTCGAAGCAATATTATTAAGTGAAATCAATGTATGTTCATGACTTTCTCCAAGTAAACTTTTTCTTATTGCATAACAACGCTGATTTAAATCAAGACTCTTATTGTAGTCTCCTAAATCTTGATAACAATTAGCTAAATTGTTCAATGCATTTGCATAAAGAAAATGATTTTCCCCGTAGATGTTTTTTCTAATATTTAAACATAATTCATTGTTCTGAATAGATTCATTAAAAAAACCTAATTCCATGTTTATTTCACCGAGATAAAACAAGCTTGATTCATGTGTGTAATGTTTTTCATCAAAAATACTTTTAGATAACTCAACACATTCTGAAAATAGAATTTTAGCTTCTTTAAACTTATTCTGATTTTTATTTATTCTAGCTAAACTGAATATTGAAAACAAATAAGACTGACTATTTTTACCATTTAATAATTTTGACCTTTTTACTTGTTCATTTGCATAAAAAGCGGCACTATCTAATATATTTGAAAGTTCATATACTGAGGAGAGGTATGATAGCATAAGAATGCTATAATTGTTATTAGTTCCTTTAAATGAATCAAATTCCCTCAAACATTCTTTTGCCAAAATCAAAGTCATTTCATTATTCTGTAATTCCCGATAAGAATTTACAAGAGCATATTTGTGAAAAGTTGTATTGTAGTTATTTTCTCCATAATATGATTCACATAACTTTTGTGATTCTGAAAATATGTTCTTAGCATTTTCATGTTCTTTTAATGAAACATATGCAGAACCAAGACTAAAAAGAAAGTCTAAATATGTGCTATCAATAGTAAATTTATTTTTTTTAAAATAGTCAACTATTTTTGGACCGTAGATGACTTGTTCGTTGTAATTTTTTTCTTCAACTGCCCGCCAGAATTTATCCGATGTTTCTTCTATGGTTTGAGAAAATAAGAACAATGGAAAAAAAAGAAATATAAATAGAATATTTTTTTTCATAATTTACTTTTTTAGGTTAAATATCTTTAAAAATTGTTTTTAGGTTAATTGTCTGCATTTAATAAGGTGCCCCAACCATTTCTATGCGCTTTAATGAAATAACCTTCAAACCCTCTCCACTAGTGTATTTATAACGCGAGAAAGTATTGAAACAATCTTCAAAGGAGCAATTTCCATTACGATATCCATTGGACTCTGAATTAAGTTCAATGATGAATGCTTCTTACATATTTTTTTTACATCAGTATATGAAACAAAACCATTATCTCCAAAATCAGTACCATAACTATTAATCAAATCAAAACTCTAACCGTATTTTGCATCATCAAAACCAATCTCACTTATAGAATTCCCACCTTCAATTTGCTCATTAGCAAAAAGACACCATTTTCCGTATAGCATTCCTGAACCTGTTGCAAAAGATTTGGTCACATTCACTCAAACTGATATTGGGTTCTTAATATTTAACGTATATTTTAATGTGTTTTACCAAATCTGATTTGTTAGTAAGAGCGTAAAAATTGATGATCATATATATTGAGGTAACTGCTAAAGCAAATATATTATCGAAAGAGTTGCTTTAGCAATTACTTAATCAATTAATTATTTATCTTCAATAATGGTAATTAGTGGCGTTTCTGGCACCTCTAATTCTTCAATCATTTTATCAAATTCTGGACTATCCTCTTCAATAACTTTTCCTGGGTTAATATCTTGAAGCAAATTTAATATCTCAGAAAGTTTTGCATCCGATTCTTCACTAACGTAACCTTGCTTCACTTCACCTCTAACCCATACATCATTGTTAAATACTGCATTGTAGTATTCACCACTTTTCATATCAAATAAAACGCCTTGCCCATGTTTTCTTCCCTTAGAAAAACCTCCAATATAATAATTTCCATTCGTGTAGACATATGATCCAAAAATATCAGGATAGTTATTTTTTATTATTCCTTCATAAATTTCTCCTGTATTGAATTTATATCGAGAATATGAATTTGAACAATCACCGTACATGCAACTTCCAGTCTTGAAACCTTGAGTGTAAATAACATAAGCTTCTTTTACATATTTAGCAAAATCACCGTATTTAATCCAAACAAATCCCTTATCGCCATATTCTGCTCCCCAACTATTCATAACTTCAAATGAACCTCCATATTTAGCATCATCATATCCAATAACACACATTGCATGACCACCTATAAGTTTTTCACCATTTTTAGGAGCCCACATTCCGAAACTCATAGCTGTACCATTTTCAAAAGATTCTGTTAATTCAACTCCCACTGAAACAATGTATTTATAGCTCAAAGCTATTTTGACCTTCTTAACCAATTCTTCATTTGGTACAGCCTCATAACTTGATATAGTATAATAAGATGCTTGATTATTCGCGTATTCAGTAGATACTGAATTACATTGTAACCAAGGATCAGACAACCATGTTTTTGTTCCAATATGTGTTAAAACTTCCATAGCATCCTGCATGCTTGCTCCTTCTTGACACCATTGATCATTGTATCCTCGTATATGACTATACACATAATTAGGATCCATTGCTCTGAAAATTCTTTGATAAAGATCAGTGACTCCCATTTGAATATTCTGTTGTGTTGAAAGTTGCGCATAGGAAACTGCCCAACCTACGCAAGTTGACATTTTACCTTGGTGCATTACCATAGGTGTATAATCGCGATAAGATATTTTAGAAGGTAAGACAGTTTGGGCAAAACCTTGTTCCTCTGCAGGCTCAAATTGTTTAGCTGAATTATATGCATCTGCATCTAATTTTAATCCTTGACTAAAAGTTATTCCGATAAAAAGGAAACTAGCTCCAAAAATAATTGATTTCATACTTACTTATTTAATATATAAACACTGTTCTAATTTATTATTACTATCCAAAATAAAGAGAATTCTTCCTTTCAAAATATATGTTTTGTTCTTAAGAAAGTAAATTACATCTTTTTCATTTTTTAACTTTAACACATCCTCTTTTGATAAAATCGGGGTGTTTTTAATTTTATAAATATTAATTGTTGGGTAAACCGTTCCTTTTTGGTTGACCCATTGTTCTCCATAAAAAGATTCATTTTCTAAAACTCTATATCTAAAAGCTCTTTGAGATGGCATAGTTTTGTATAGCGTGTCAGATTTTTTCGCCTCAGCTGAAATAAAATCAAATTTTGGGTCACTTAAAAAAACTATTTTTTTTATTTCTGTAGAAAAATCAAGATTGAGAATTTGTTTTTCTTTTTTTATTGTAGTTGTGGTTGTTGGATTCAAAATTTCGTAATTAACTTTTGCTAATTCATCTTTTGATTGAATTGATTCTAAAGATGTCAAGGCTTTTTTAGCATCTCCATATTTGTGTTCGTATAAAATTTTCAGAAGATCTGCATGTGTTTTTATTTTAGTCTCAGCAGATCGTGATGCTCTTAAAATTGAAATATCAAAATCTTGATTATTCAATAAAAATTCGCAGATAGCCCTGTTAAGCCAAGCAGTACTATAATTCTCATCGATTTCAGTTGCAAATTTAAATTGCTTGATCGCTTCGATAAGAAATGCCTCGGATTCATTTGAAAGGCTTCTAGTATTTGAATATAACCGAGATTCTAAATCTATTTCAAATGGAAATTTATAAGGAAAATCGAGGGTATCAATCTCCTTATAAGCCAGCAGTAAATAACATAATCCAAGATTATTATGAATCTCTTTACTTGGAAACCTTTCATTTATTATCGCTTCATAAAATGCAATTGCCATTTCATAATTACCGGCAACCGTGGCAATATTTGCAGCATCAAACATTTTTTTGAGAACACTCATTTGCTTACCGCTTGTAGTAGCAATTAATTTTCTTTCTTTTAAAGGTGGATATTTAGTCATTTGACTTTCTTTCAATTCAAATTTCACATAAATAGAATCAAGAAGTCTTGAAGAAACATCAACGGTATTATATCCAGACATGTGTGCATAAAATGCAGAATATTCATCAGCCTGCCTTTCAAAAATTGAATCTCTCAAAGAATGTTTAAACTTTTTAAGTTGTTTATTAAAATCCGTTGAAGCATAACCAGATCCTATTTGATCAAGAAGACGATTTTGTTGTAAAATTATATGCGCCAATTCATGACCCAATACATGTGCCAAGGCATTAGAAGAATCTGCTCCGAAACCACGAACTAATTCAACGAATTTAATCCCAATTGCGACTTCAGCTTTACCATTTCCATTCATCCCATTTGGAAAAAAAGAAGCAACTTCTTTAGGGTTTGCACTTAAAACGAGGGAAGGCATCAATACATTTCCATTTGCCATTGTTTCACAAATATCCGTATATACCTTTTTTGCAAAAGTAGGAACTTCTTGAGTTTGACAGAATGCAAATACAAAATTTGTGCAAAAGAGCACCAACAATTTGTTTTTCATGTAGTTGGAAAAGTTTATCGGTAATCAAAGTTAAATTAAATTAATCACATGTGGTTACCTTTTGAATTTTCTTTTATCAATATTAAAAACAAACAGAATATCTTAAAAACAACTACCCTAATTATTAATTTAAAACTTTTAAAAATGAAAACTTTTGCATTGATAGTAACTGCTATCGCCACTATTCTTTACTTCGTATCAACAGCCGCATTAACAGGAGATTCAATAGGTCGGTCAACAAAAGAGGGAATTCATGTATTCAATTTCTTTTTCTGGTTTACAATACCTATTATTTTATGGATAATTTATTTTATCAGACAAAAAAAATAATCTATGAATTCTTTTTAAGATTATCAAAGCTCCGAAAGGGGCTTTTGTTTTTTCTGAAAATTCGTTTTAAAATCATTGGAAATGTTGAGCCGATATTCTTTAACGTGATACACAAATAGGCTCTATACTGTTGATTTTTAGTGATTTTCAGATTTACCATTATATTTTTTTTCAATTCATTGGTTACCTTTTCTTCATTTCAATATAAATGGATAAATAACCTTAAAAAATAAAAGTCATGTTTAAAAATCCATTTTCATTTGAAGGACGTATCAG
>CAMDNE010000035.1 GCA_945902745.1 Chitinophaga pinensis
TCTGATCCACCAGTGAATTGATGTCCCAGCAGAGATAGTTCCGCTTTTATTTCTTGGTAATTGTAAATCTCTCCATTGAAACAAATAGTAAGATTTTCAAATTGCATGGGTTGTGTTCCGGCATCTGATAAATCAATAATCGAAAGTCTACGATGTCCGAATCCAATTTGAAGGTTGTCTTCATTGATTAATAACGTACTACCGCCATCTGGGCCTCTATGAACCAGTGTGTTAGACATTCTTTCAAGAATCAATTCTGAAGAAGATTTAGTGAAATCGAAAAATCCTGTTATACCACACATGGTGCGAATATACTAAATAAAGGAAAAATGAGCTTTTCTGGTTAAATTATGTTACAATCTTTTAATAATAATGTAATTTCAACACAATATTGAGCTTTTCTCGACTTAAGTTGTATTGAGACCTTATGAAATTAACTGAAATTAGAATTTTATCAAGCGCTATATTTATTGGCTCCTGTTTTATTTCGTTGCTAGTGGTATCGTGCGATTCTCGAAATAAGCAAGATGAATCTCAACCACAAAAAAAATCGGAGATTATTATTCCGAGTGTAATTGTAAAGAATGTATCGTTAGACAATTCAGAGTTGATCAATGGGAAAGTGGTTTATTCAGTAGTGAAAGACGTATCATTTTCTAAATCTGGAAAACTCGAGATAGGGGATATTCCTTTGGTCACTGGATCGAGATTTAAATTCAATGAAAATTTGATCAATTTAAATATTGAAGAAGCTTTTAAAGAATTGGCTCAAAGTAAATTATCTTTTTCAAAAAATATTCAATCCTTCGAAGAGCAAATTGAAAAAAAGGTGCCATCTGAATTGATAAAATGGAGAAAATTTGAAGCGGACTTAACGCCATCAAAACGATTGCCGGAATTTCCAACTATTTATACCGAGTTAGAAAAAGCATTGATTATTGAATATGATATTTATATCTTGTTTTCTAAAATAAAAAATCAAGAAAGTGAGATTGAACAGTATTTTTATTTAGCTCCTTTTGATGGAATAATTACAGCAGTTTATAAGAAAAAGAATGAAAATATTCAAAGAAATCAAACAGTAATTAAAATTGCAAAAAATGATGTTTTTAATGCGGAATTCGTAGTTTCTAAAACGGACTATGAAGCATTGAAAAAGCTTGGAGCTATTGATTTCCTTGACAAGGATAACAACAAAATTGGTTCAGGAAAGATAAAGAAAGCAATTAAATTAAATTCAGACTTTAAGCTTATTTGTTCTTTTCAAAAAAACAAGGGAATAGAATTAGATAAAAATCAACTTATTCATATTGCATCGCCTCTTGGATTAAACAAGGGCTGCTATTTACCCATAAATGCTGTTAAAGGTGATGAAGTAGTTGTTTTATTGAATGGTCGGAAAACAAAATCAAAAGTAAAAATATTGCACGAGTTAGATGAAAAAGTTTTTGTCAGTGGACTAAAAGATGGAGAAGTCGTTTTGATAAAATAAAACAGTTTTCAAATGCTTAACATTCAATGTTCATAGGTTTCCTTGAATCAAGTCATTAGGAAAAGTATACTAATTTAGTTTACAATCATTTAATTCAAACTTAAAAGTTCGCGTCATATTCCTTTATGCACTTGTCCTACCTTTGCTCCAAACACAAACATATGTTAGGCGAATTGAGAAACAAACAAGACGCTGACCTAGCTACTTATATTGAAAGTTTAAAATATGCTGAAATAATTCAGCGTGGAATGTTACCTAAAAAACGACATTTCAATCGAATTTTCGAAGATTACTTTGTCATATACATACCATTGAATATTCTTTCTGGAGATTTTTACTGGGTTGGAAAAAAAGAACACCTAACATTTGTTGCAGTTGGAGATTGCACTGGTCACGGAGTACCTGGCGCGCTTTTATCTGTTTTAGCATCGAGTATATTGGAATATTCAGTGATGAATAAAGGAGTCAACAAAACAAATAAAATCTTACAAGAAGTAGACAAAAAGTTCATTGAGAGTTTTTCAAGCGTAAAGGATGATTTTTTTAATAACGATTGGGTTGATATTGCTTTAGTTTGTATCGACTGGCTTGAAAACAAATTGTATTTTTCTTCGGCAAATCGTAAAATATGCATCATATCTCAAGATAAGTCCACCCATATTTTAGAAGGTAGTCATTATCCAATTGGTGGATGGCAAGTGGAAAAAAACAGAAAATTTGAATCACGTTCTTTTAATTTTCAAAAAGGAGATATTCTTTATATGGGATCCGATGGTTTTCAAGATCAAATTGGTGGACCAAAAAATAAAAAATACTCGAGTAAACGTTTGCATACATTCTTCAAAGAAGTAAATGAAGATAGTTTTGATAGTCAAAAAGTTAAATTGGAAAAAGAATTAAAAACATGGCAAGGAACAAATGACCAAATAGATGATATTTGTATTCTTGGAGTTCGTTTGTAATTATGGAATGATCATTTTTTTTAATTCACTTTGAAGCTTTCTTAATTCTTTTAATGCCTCATTTTGGTTAATAATTTGAAAAACATATTTCCATTTAAAAGAAATGTTCTTGAGGTATTGCACAAATTGAAAAGCCAACATTCCAGCCAATGGCATTGCAATAAAATAAGCTATTTTACTGATTGAATCGAATTCAAAGTAATCTCCGACAAAGTGAAGAATTAGAAGGTAATTCAATGGATAAAAAACCAACCCTAAGAGAATGGCAATTGGCGCATAATATTCTACATCCTTGACAAGTTTGGGCATTAAGAAAGAAGTCAGTTGGTAAGGAATGACACTTTGAATCAATCCGAAAATGAAAATTGGAAGACCAAGAATTAAAAGGAAGAATGAAATAACGAATTGTGTCAAAAATCGTTTAGATCTAAATCGCTTACTCAAAAACTCCTTTTTTATTTCAAGTTTTTCAGATTGCCAATGAATCACTTTTACAAGATTTTGAATTTCTTCAACTAAATAAGGTTGAATTAATTGCATCTCTTCCAGTTTGTCTTTTATGCTTTTTAACAAGTGTGTATTTTCTTCAACATTTTTATTTTGTTTCACATCACGAATGATTTCAAAAATATCCTCAATGAGTTTTTCTTGCTCAGATGATTCGGTGGTAATCAGAACACGTTCAAGGTGAACTCTAAACTTTTCAGTCAATTTTTTTGCAGCGAGAGAATGATTTTGTTGATATTCTTCAAGGTAATCTCTTGCAAATAACCCTTGTTCAATAGTTACCATTACGGAACTTCTGAATTTCTCAGCTTTCGAATAAAATAACCCTAACGGAACAATTTTTAAATTTAGGTTACCGCCATTTCTATTTTCTGCTTCAAGTGCAATTCTTGCAGTGCCAGTTCTTAATTCACGCAGTTGTCTTTCTAAAATACTATTCCCTTCAGGGAAAATAACCAACGTTTTACCAGCCTCTAAAACTTTATAACATGCTTCAAATGAATCTTCATTATTTACTCCATCAGTTACTAGATCCACTTTTCTATTGATTGGAATCATGTTTAGGCTGGCTAGAAATCTTCTTTTTAATGGTGAATTAAAAAAAGTTCCTTTCGCTAAAAAGTTGATTGGTTGCCGACATGCTTGAGCAATAATCCATCCATCCATCATTGAATTTGGGTGGTTTGCAATTATAATCATTGGTCCATCGTGTTCTAAAAACTCCTTGTTTTTTACTTTTATTTCTCTATAAAACAAGCGCGTTCCAAGTCCAATAATTATTTTAAGAATTGCGTATAGCATGTGGTTGTTTATTAAAGGACTAAAATACATAATTTTCGGTACTCTTGTTACGCTTAAAATTTTCCAAATTCATTGTATTTGGTTATTTTCGTTGAATGATTCAATTTCCAATAATATACTTGAATAGCAATGATGGAACAGGCCTTTTGGCTTTTGGAGAAGGAGAAACTATTATTTTGAAAAAAAATGATACGCTTCAAAACCTTCAAGAATTCATCGATCAACAAAAAGGTAATTATTTGTTTGGTTATCTTTCTTATGACCTAAAAGAAGAACTTCATGGCCTAAAGTCTGAAAATAATGACGGTTTATTGTTTCCTGAAACCTATTTCTGGAAACCCAAATATGTTGTTAATCTTCACAAAGAGAGCGTTGAATTTTTACAAGGAGAAAAGAACAGTGAGAGTTTAAATTTTATTTCTCAATTTTTAGAAGAAGAAACAGATCAGAATTTTCATCCACACAACTTTGATTTTAAAGCAAGAATATCCAAAGAAGAGTACATCAATAAAATTCTTAAAATTAAAGAACAAATACAGTTAGGTAACATTTATGAGCTTAACTTTTGCCAAGAGTATTTTGCTGAAAATGTGGATATACCTTATGAAATTGATACGTATTTTAAATTAAACACGATTACGCAAGCTCCTTATTCAAGTTATTTCAAGTTTGGAGAATTTGACATCTTTTGTGGGAGTCCTGAGCGTTTTTTGAAAAAGGAAGGAAACAGATTGATTTCTCAACCAATCAAAGGCACTGCTCCAAGAGGGGGAACTATTGAAGAAGATGCTCGAATTAAAAAAACATTATCGGAAGACCCAAAAGAGCGAGCAGAAAACATCATGATTGTTGATTTAGTAAGAAATGATTTATCACGAGTGGCTGCAGTAAATTCCGTTCGTGTAGATGAATTATGTGAAATTTATTCGTTTGAAACTGTTCATCAAATGATTTCAAGTATTTCATGTGATTTGAAAGAAGGTGTCAGCTTCACAGAAATATTAAAAGCAACTTTTCCTATGGGTTCAATGACAGGCGCACCAAAATTAAGGGCGATGGAACTCATTGAAGAATTAGAATCGTTTAAACGTGGTTTATATTCAGGATCAATTGGCTATATCACACCAAATGGAGATTTTGATTTCAATGTTGTCATTCGGACGTTATTGTACAATAAAAACGAACGTTATTTATCCTGTTCGGTTGGTGGTGCAATCACAATTCAATCGGATCCTGAAAAAGAATATCAAGAATGTTTGATTAAAGTTAAGCGAATTATGGACGGTATTAATGAGTGATATCGAGCAACATATTTCGAATTTCATTGGAAAGAAAACTGCCCAGAAATATTTCATTGCATGCAGTGGTGGTGTTGATTCTATGTTGCTTTTGAATGTTTTTCATCAACTCAATTTAACTGTTTCAGCGCTTCATGTCAATTATAAGTTGCGAGGAATTGATTCTGAAAAGGATCAAGCATTAATTGAAGAATTTTGTAAACAACAAAATATCCCGTGTTATATTAAACAGATTGATTTGCAAAAAAAGTTGGATGAACTTGGCGGAAATTTACAAGATGAAGCTCGAAAAGTACGTTATTCCTTCTTTGAATCTTTCAAATCGCATGATGATTGTACAATCGTTTTAGGGCATCATGCCGATGATCAAATAGAAACTTTTTTCCTGAACCTTGCTCGTAATTCAGGTGTTATGGGTTTAGCTGGAATGTTGTCTGAACACAATGGATATATTAGGCCATTATTGGCTGTTTCAAAAAATCAAATTGTTGAATATGCCTTATCAAACAAGATTGTTTGGAGGGAGGATGTTTCGAATCAAAGTAATAAATACAGCAGAAACAAGTTGCGAAATGTTATTTTACCAGATTTGAAAAATCAAATTACAAGCTTGAATGAAAGTGTATTGTTGTTGACGCAGATTTTTCAAGTAAAACAGCTGGAGTTAAGCAATCGAATCAAACCGTTGATTGAAAAGATTAACGCGAATAAAATTTTAGCTTTCGATGAATTTGATGCTTTCGATGAATTTGAATTATTCGAGTTATTGCGTCAACTGGATATTCCATCCGGATTAAGTGACGAATTGATTAAGCTTCGTAAGACGATTAAAGGGAAGAAACTTGTTCTGACAAACAATCCTATTCACGAGATTATTCATGAAGGAACATTTTTCTATTTCAAAAATGAAGTTGAAAAAACTACCAACCCAATTCTTCATCTTGAAAAGGTGGATTTCTTGCCCCTTGAGTTTTCGAAAGATAGTTTATATGTAGATAGCGCAAAAATTAAAGGTGAATTAAAAATTCGTCATTGGGAAATTGGAGATCGAATGAAGCCCATTGGTATTAAAGGATCCAAATTGATTTCCGATATTTTGAAAGATGCAAAAATCCCCAATCATTTACGTCCGAACCAATTTGTTGTGCATGATGATGAGAAAATTGTTTGGTGCGTTGGATTGTGTGTTGGGAGGGAAGCGGTTGGTCAAAATGGTGCTGATTTATTGAAAGTTTCCCCTATTTCGACAAGCTCAACACATTGTCTTGAGAAGGGACAAAGGGGAGTGGAGCAATGATTCGCTGTCCGGGTTTTCGATTTGCCATTTAAATCCCACCTCCCTCAATCCCTCCTCAAGGAGGGAAGAGTTCTCAGGCTTCCCCTCTTGAGAGGGGATAAAAGGGGAGTAGCGCAATGATTCGCAGTCCTGGTTTTCGATTTACCATTTAAATCCCACCTCCCTCAATCCCTCCTCAAGGAGGGAAGTGTTTCTAAGTTTCCCCTCTTGAGAGGGGATAAAAGGGGAGTGGTATAAAGATTATTATTAAGTCAAATTAAATGAAATTCCAGTAATTAGAAATCAACTTTTTTTGTATCTTAATGTAAATTCTTCATAAATGTTTTCACATAATTATTACAATAAAAACCTAAAAGAGTTTGCTAGAGAATTGAGAACAGAATCTGTTTCGAAAGCTGAAAAACGAATATGGAAGGCAATTCTTTCTAAAAAACAATTAGATGGATGTCGGTTTCTGAGGCAACGGCCAATAGATAATTTTATAGTTGATTTTTTCTGTCCTGAATTGGCATTGATTATTGAAATAGACGGGAATTCTCATTTCCATAAACCAGAATATGATTTTTATCGCCAAGAAAAATTGAAAGCATTAGGATTTGAAATTATACGATTTACTGAAGGAGAAGTAATTCAAAATTTAGGTGCTGTCTATGTTCAATTAACACATATAGTTTATTGTTTAAAAGAACAGAAGTTTTAGAATTAGTTTCCCCTATTTCGACAAGCTCAACACATCGTCTTGAGAGGGGATAAAAGGGGAGTGGCGGAATAATTCGCAGTCTCCTGGTTTTCGATTTGCCATTTAAATCCCACCTCCCTCACTGCGAAGCTGCGCCAGAGGCAATCCCTCCTCAAGGAGGGAAGAAATTTCACATTATCAATATAATTTTTTGTTTACTTATTCAATTCTAACAAGTCAATTTAAAGTCTCATTCTAATTTATTCACAAATAATAAATTAATTTTACAGCATGAGTATCCCTTTTGATCCAGCATTTATTCAACGTGTAGAAAAAGACCCTTTTTTAGGAGTTGATTTGCTCATTGCATTGGATACTATTCCGCCAGTTTCAGTGCGCTTTCATCCAGAAAAGGTTCATTCAAAATTGGATATCCTTTCAGAAGTGAGTTGGTGCGAAAATGCTTTTTATTTGAAGGAGCGACCATCATTCACCTTGGATCCACTTTTTCACGCAGGTTCTTATTATCCGCAAGAAGCAGGTTCGATGGTGTTGGATACTGTGTTGCGACAATTAGACCTCCCAACTGACCCATCGGTTCTCGACTTATGCGCTGCTCCGGGAGGAAAAAGCACATTAATTGCTTCTTTTTTAGCGAATAAGGGACTTTTAGTATCGAATGAAGTGATTCAACAACGTGCTAGAATTCTAAAAGAAAATTTGACTAAATGGGGATATACGAATACCATTGTCACGAACAATGACCCCAAAGATTTTGATCGTTTACCAGATTTCTTCGATGTAATTGTGGTAGATGCACCCTGTTCTGGAGAAGGAATGTTTCGAAAAGATCCGAATGCCCGAACAGAATGGTCAGAAGATAATGTTCAATTATGCACTGGTCGACAAAAAAGAATTGTAATGGATGTATGGGATGCTTTAAGTCCGGGAGGATTTCTGATTTATTCAACATGTACATTCAATTCCAATGAAAACGAAGAAAATGTTTCATGGTTGATAGATGAGGTAGGAGCGGAATTAATCAAGATTCAGGTTCCAGCAACAATTATCGAAGGAAGAAATGGCATTGGGAATTACTGTATTCCAGGTAAAACAGAAACAGAGGGATTTTATATTGCTGTTCTTCAAAAACCAGCAGGTGATAAAAAGCGCCAGAAATATATGCGCAAAGGAGATTTCACTGTTCAAAAAGACCTGATGGATTTGAGCAATTTTGCTAATATTGATGACATTTCAATATTTAATTGGAATGATAAACTTCTCGGATTACCGAAAGGTTTAGAGGATAAAATGTTGCACGTTCAATCTCAATTACGTTTGCAGAAAATGGGCACAACATTGGGTGAAATAGCGAAAAAAGGAATCATTCCAAATGAAGAATTGGCGCTGAATCCATTTTTGAATTGTTATGAATCTAAAATTGAATTAGAGCATCAACAAGCATTACAGTATTTACATGGAGATACTTTTTCATTAGCAGGAAATCAAGGCTTTCAATTAATGACATTTCAAAATGAATCGTTGGGATGGATCAAACATTTAGGAAACAGGTTCAATAATTTGTATCCGAAGGAGTGGCGAATAAGAATGAATGTTCAATAATAAATACAGTAACAATGGTTAGTAGGACCTATTTTGTAGCTTTAATCTTTTTGATTTCATTTCTCTTCTCTTGTAATGGAAATAAGTCGAAGTCCAAGAAAAGTTCGTTTCAAAGTCATTCATCTGAAATTCGACAAGGAAAACTTTCGAAAGCCCCTGTCTTCAATTACCAAATTGATACGCCAATTTGTACAGAAAATGGATGTACAGGGAAATATGCAGGCGTTGAATTTGTAAATGAAGAACATCAATTTAAATTGGGTTTAACAGGTACTGATATTGCACATAATTATTCCAATTTGATGTGTAAATACGTTGGAAGAAAGCTGAAACAATTGTATCGAGAGGGTAAATATTCAAAAGTTGATTTTCGAACTATTAAAATGACGACCAAAGGAATGGATGATGGCGATGATTACGTTGAATATACCGTTTCCATTCCATTCAAACGAGTTGATAATGCATCTCAAGCAATGACAGGTTTTGATCACTCAGGAGGCTGGGGGCATCCACCAGAAATAGATAAAAGAAAATACCAATTATTGCATACGAAAAGGAAAATCATCAAGAACAATAAATTGTATGTCAGTGCATTGAAAACTACCCCAGAAGGTTTGCAGGAGTATTGGATTCAATGGAAACATGCTGATTATTAGTTGCGAATTACAAGTTATTAGTTGTAAGTTTTTTTGCGTATCAAGTTTCCCCCTTTGGAGGGGGACTAAGGGGGAGGATGCAATAAAACTAATTGCAGGGTGCAATAAAACCAGCGCGTAAGGAATTCCTTGCCAGATACATTGAAATTGATTTTAAAAATTTGCTAACTTCTTCTTTATTATGTTAATTCTAAAATTGGATCATTTAAATCCTCCCCCTTTATCCCCCTCCAAAGGGGGAGATTAAAACCGCATCCATAATTTACATTCACCCGTTAATAACTCTTGAAAACAATTCTGAAAACCAATTTAAAAATTCGACAAATTTGAAGAACTAACCTTGAATTCTAAATTCCGAATTCCAAATTGTTTTAAGTATGCAAGTAGAATTAACAGTACAAGACCAAATTGAAGCGTTAAAAGTGCAATTAACAGGCGATCTTTTTTCTGATATGGATATCAAAGATCAAATTCATAACCTTGAAATGCAAGTAAACGGTGTGAAGCCAATGGATAGTCATTTTGACTGCGTTGGTTGTGGATCGTAATGAGAACATAGAACATAGACCGCTTCGCTGTTAGAGCATAGATTGGTTCTTGTGAAATAGTCTAATTTCTAGGTTTTAAAGTTGCTAATTATTAAAAAAGAGCATAGAACATAGACCGCTGACGCTGTTAGAGCCTAGATTTGTTCTTGTGAAATAGTCTAATTCTTTGGGTTTTTTAATAACGAATAACGAATAACGAATTTTCGAATCCTAAAAAGTAAGTTGGTTCTTGTAATCAAGTCTATGCTCTATGCTCTATATTCTATCAGCGACAGCGGTCTCTTAAAAAGATGCCAATTTCTCCTTCTTAAAGATCTTGCGATACGTGTCGTAGATGAAGCTTAATTTCTTTTCGTCGTTTGGATAGTGACGATAATAATGACCTGGAAGTTTTAAGATTTTTTCAAATTCAACTATACTAACACCGAGTTTTTTGGCGATATAAATTTTTTCCTCTTGTGCTTTTTCGTCAGTATAAGGTTTTGTCTCAAGCTGCTTTAGTGCCTCCTCACGCGTTATTTCACCTGTACAGATTTGCGATGACAACGTCGCTCTGCGGTAATCAATTCCGAATTTCTCAAAAAGGTAATAGGACTGAATAA
Organism: Chitinophaga pinensis; assembly: GCA_945902745.1. GTDB lineage: Bacteria > Bacteroidota > Bacteroidia > Flavobacteriales_D > Crocinitomicaceae > M0103. Next base: position 10,466 of record CAMDNE010000035.1, read on the forward strand.
AGCCTGTATATTTCGATTCGTAGTGTTTTCCTCCGTAATATTTCCAATCCAATTCGTTGCTCAATAACTCCATTGCTTCATCCTTTACAAAGGGCACATAATTTAAGATGTAGACCATTTTTATACGGCGAATGAACTTGTAGTACATTTCTTTTTGAAAGCCAAACGTTGGGAATTTACGCAATTTAACCGTTCCGAATTTCTTCTGAATGTGATTGAAATACGTTAAATCTTTCGCATTGTAATGCCACGTTTTAGGCAAAATTCCTTCCGTTGCAAAGTTTCCACCACTGATGATGTATTTGATTTTATATTTTGCTGCAACTTTGTGCAATGCCGCTAAAATAGCGATGTCTGTTGGTGTATCTGCTTCTGGAACGGATGCTTTCAAAAATGCCAATTGCAAATCTTTAAATTCTTCCCAATCAAGTACGTAACTTTCATAGTCCACATTCAACTTTTTCGCAATGTTCTTAATGTTCATTACCGCTTCTTCTGAGTTCCACCCGTTGTCCATGTGAACGCCCAAAACACGTAAACCCATTTTTCGGCAAAGATGTGCGGCATAACTACTATCAATCCCACCACTTAAACCGACAACACAATCATATTCTTTGCCTTCACCGTCTTTTTTCATACGTTCCACACAAGCGGCTAATTCTGCATCACTTTTGGCTCCTTGATAATTGTAAAGTGCTCTAGTTTGAATGAATTCAGTACAATGGTTACATTCTCCCTGGCCATTAAATCTAATGTCCGGATCAGTAGTGTCCATTAAGCAACGGGTACATTGCTGATAATTGTTTGAATTCATAGGGTGCAAATGTACTCAAGGATTATAAATTGGCAGTATGATTTTGAAGGAAATAATCTAAAAGTTAGGTAATTCGAACAAATTGATGGTTTGATTGAGCCTTTAACGGTAAGCATCGAATTTTAGCTCTTCTTTTTCAGGGTAGGAAATTAAAACACCCCGTTTTGTTCCTTGGTAAACAAAAAAGCTACCTGCAGCCAAACCGTTTGCAAATCCCTTTTCGTATCCTTCTTTTAAATGGTCCATGTTGCCTGCGCCGCCAAGTGCAATAACTGGGATTGTAACTGCTTCAGAAATTTGTTTGATTAATTCGATATCATATCCAGCCATTGTACCATCTTTTTCAATTGATTGAATGATGATTTCTCCAGCTCCTTTTTCTTGCATTAATTTTGCGAAATCAATGGGTGAGTAGCCACTTGCTTTAGATCCTCCGTGTGACCACGTTTGAATTCCGCCGAAGAGTTTCTTTTTTACATCGATACAAACCGCAATAGTTGAAGAACCAAATGTTTCACTTGCTTCTCGTATGAAATCTGGATTTTCGACTGCGTAAGAATTGATAATCACCTTCTCAGCACCAGTTGTGATAATTGAACGAATATCTTCTATTGAGCGAATTCCACCACCGACAGCAAAAGGCATATTGGCTTCTTCTCCAACATTTTTAACAAAATCAAGTGATATCAATCGCTTTTCTTTCGAGGCTTCAATGTCCAAAAATACCAATTCATCCGCTCGTAAATCATTGAAAATTTTAACTGCATTAATAGGATCTCCAATGTATTTTGGATTTTTGAATTGTTGCGTTTTAACTAAGGATAGTTTTTGCAACAATAGAACGGGTATGATACGTGGACGAAGCATATGAGTTATGAGTTATGAGTTATGAGTTATGAGTTATGAGTTATGAGTTATCATTTTACCTATGTGCCCTATGTGCCCTATGTTCCTATGTGTTTCCAATATGAGTTATGAGTTATCTTTTACCTATGTGCCCTATGTTCCTATGTGTTTAAAATAATAAAGTTAAATGTTTAAAAAGTTTTTCAAGAGTTGCAAACCAACATCATGGCTTTTCTCAGGATGATATTGAAATCCAAAAATATTTTCTTTGGAAACAGCAGAAGCAAATTTGGATTCATAATCCGTATAATTCAAAACATCGCTCGCATCATTTGCTTTCATGTAATATGAGTGCACAAAGTAAAACTCAGAATCTGGGGAAATATTTTTCATTAAGGGCGATTCTTTTTCAATAGAAATGGTATTCCAACCAGTGTGTGGAACTTTAAAACGCAAGGTATCATTTACTTTAAACTTCACTACTTCAGCATCAAACCAACCTAAGCCCATCTCGACATCGCTCGATGTCCTTGGTTTATTTTCAGAAGTGCATCGAGCGTCAGTCGAGATGCCTTCCTCACTCGATTTCGCCATCAATTGCATTCCCAAACAAATTCCAAGAATCGGAGTTTTTTTTATCAAAACAGCTTCGTTTAAAGCAGCAATCAAATTCATGGATCGTAAGTTCTCCATCGCTTTCCCAAAATGACCAACACCAGGTAAAATCAATTTTGTTGCATTCAGAATAGTTTCAGGATCGGATGAAATAAGTGATTCCACTTTTAAACCATCCAGTTTTTTCTTGACTGAATGATGATTTCCCATTTTATAATCTACGATGACTAGCATGGATTAAAAGTAGTTACTTTTTTTTAAATCTCCCCCTTTGGAGGGGGATAAAGGGGGAGGATGCAATGATTCGTTAATCATCAAAAAGGGGGATAAAGGGGGAGGATGCAAAAGATTCTTTAACAATCAAAAAGGGGGATAAAGGGGGAGGATGTTACGTTTCGTAACGATGAGGATGCACTATTTTAAGCTGACTAGTCCTAAAAAAGGTTGATTTTTATGACCAAGAAGTTGATTCTTACAGAGAGGGAGCAATTAAAGAAGATTGTAAAAAAAGCATCTGAACGCGCAATTCGTGAGAATAAGGTACTCGGCTTGCCAATTATTCAAACCTTGTAATTTCTAGAAATGCTATTTCGGTATTTTCAATAAATTCTTCCAATTTAACGTGATTCTCGATGATTACTTTAGCGATATTTTCGGTAGTCGTATTACCGATTCGTAACCAAACTATTTTAGTAGGAAATCCTTTTAAATTTGTAAGATCTATAAAGTCAGCATCAAATGTAACAATTGTAAAATCATGTGTTTTTGCATATTCCCATATTTCACTATCAGTTGAGTTTTCTAGTCCAAGAGATCTTATTTGTTTTGCTTCAGTAAAATAAGCTGATATTTTAGGCAGTATGCGAAAGGAGATGTTTTGATCAAACAATAATTTCACGATGCAATTTTTAACTTATGTTCTTTGTCCGCAGCAAAACCAAGGCAAGCTCGTATTCCTTCAATTGTAAGTTCCGGATAATCTTCAAGAATCTCTTCTATACTCATACCGGAAGCTAACCATCCTAAAACATCATAAACAGTTATTCGTGTATTTTTAATACATGGCTTTCCAAATCTAATGTTTGGATCAATTGAAATATATAGTGCATAATTCATGTTGCCAAGATAGTAAATTATGATTTGTTTTCCAAATTCAATTTACTCCATAAACCTTGTCAATAGAGGACTAACATTTTTGAAGTAGTTACTTTTTTTTAAATCTCCCCCTTTGGAGCGCTGCACTGAGCATGTCGAAGTGGGGATAAAGGGGGAGGATGCAAAAGATTCGTCAGGGAGGACGCACTATTTTAAACAAAAAAAATCCCTCATCGTGCGACAAGGGACTTTAACTCTGATTGTAAACTTGAACTTGCATTAGCCATTCGTATTATTAATTGAACCTGAATTGTTACCATAGCTTAAAACCATCCGAGAGTTGAAATATTCATTGTAAAACTGAATATTATCTGTGCGCAGAACGTTGACCATTTTATCAAGACTGTTTTTCAATAACAGGTCTATTTCACTGCTCAGGGTAGCAATTTGAACGATTGTATCTTTGCGCTTCAAAATAGCTTTTCTCGGTGAAAGAATCTTTACCACAAGCTCATCCCGCAGTAAAATCATTTTGTTGAGCAATTCTTGCGTAACACCATATTCGACTAATTCTATGCTGTATTGTTGCGCATGAATCAAGATGCGATCCAATAAAATTACCGTATCAGCATGGGAGCGGTTCAACAACTGTACTTTGGTAATGCGCATCAATGATAGCAATTCAATGTCTTTTGTTTCTGCAGCCAAAGCCACTAATGCTGAGCTGATTTGAATTGCGTTTTCAGCAGTTTCTTCGCGCAATGAATCGCGGCTATCTTTCACACCAACGATGTAAGCGCGTTCTTTTTCTGCTAAAACCTTGAGGCTTTCAAATTTTGCAGAAAAGGTGGTGAACGTGGTTGCGAATTTCGGAATGCCAGACCATGCACTTGGATAATCACTGATAATGTCGGAAACCATTTGGTACATCAACATTTTATTTTTTGTAGACTTTTTCATGATTATTAAATTAAGTTTCCTTCTCTTGCTTTTTAGTGTTGCTTCGTTTGCTTCTTATTTTCTGCGTCTCCTCATTGCAACAAGGTAAGATTGAGTCGGTGGGTTTATATTAAATACAGTCCTATAAAATCTTGTGCCAAATCGGTGTTTATTAGCTGCTTGTGTGTTAATATACGTTAAGTGTTTTTCAGAATACGCGTAAACAGGGGAGTTTTTAAAAAAATCGTTGTCTTCACGAAAGCGATCATGGTGCGCGCAGAGAAGAACGGCGTTCCAGTCGCTAGTGCTGGGCATACCCGCAGGTTCGTTCGTGCGACTCGCAGGCCTGGAGGGAAATGATTGTGGTTTGTAGGTTGCACACGCAGTGAATGACGGTGTTCGGTGCACTAAGAAGATAGAAGTCTGAGCTTAAAACGCAGCATAGTGGAAATGTGGAAGCAAACGATGCAAGTTGGTGTATTGATCACTTCCTTTTGAAAGCACAAACCTTCGCTTTCAAAGGTGAAACGTGCATCTCTATTTCTTCTTCGCTTTTGATGAGGTGGAATTCAATTTTGCTTTTAAACGAATTAGTTGATTTTTTTAATCAACTCCGCCAATTTTTCTACTTGGATTTTGCGGGAGTATTTTTCCACGCCAATAGAATCGTAGGCAATTTGACTGGTAGCTTGGAACTCGTCGTATAAATCTTTGAGAACTTCTAAAAGGTACGCCGAATCCCTTTACAATATATTCTTTAATATGTTGTGTTGCCCATTGACGAAAACGGGTTGCAACGTTTGATTTTATTCTGTAACCAACGGAAATGATTGCGTCGAGATTATAATACACAATAGTACGATTTACTTCCCTGCTACCTTCTATTCGAACTATTAAGAAATCCTTACAAGTTGCCGACTCTATTAATTCGCCCTCTTCAAAGATGTTTTTTTGCTGATAGTTTTTATTGTGTTTTCTCCTCAGCCACCTGCGTTATAGCGTGTTTTTTTACTGGTAGTTTCTTTAGTAGTTTCTTTGGTAGTTTCTTTGGTGATTCTTAAAGGTATTCTCACTTCAATACCATCCCCCTCTTTCCCTCCCGACGTTTCGGGACAAGCTCTTCAAAGGGGGAAGTCACGAAGCAATTAATTTTCTATAAAAAAGTGAAATTTTCCTTCTACTTGAATTTACAAGAATAACTTTTTAGCCAGGGAGTTTAAAGTCATGGGTTCTAGTTTCTAGTTTCTAGTTTTTTTTGATAATCTTCGCTAAAACTTGATCTAATCAAAGTTGCGCTTTCCCTCCTTTTTTAAAATCGTTTGAATTTGTATGTCCAGCAATGGTATGATTTTCTCAACTACTCCCCATACGGCCCATAAATCAACCCCAATATAATCATGGATTAGTTTATCTCTCATTCCTGCAATCTTTTTCCATTCAATTTCAGGATACTTCGCTCGAAAATCTTCCTTTAATTTTTTTGTAGCTTCGCCTATGATCTCAAAATTTCGAATTACAGCATCTTGAATTAAATTATTTTGGAGAAAACCTGCTTCATCCAAACCAAGAGTATATTCTTTTATTCTGGCGATACAAGATCCAATGTGCTCAACATAAATGATTGGGTCTTTTGTCATATTAATCTGATTAAATCCGATTCTATATAGGGTTTTAAAGATGCATTAACGGAGCGCAAAGTGATGAGGTCTACCTTAATTCCAAGTAATTCAGAAAGTTCTTGTTCCAATCCGATTAGTTCCAGCAAATCAACTTCAATCTTAAAATCTATCAGAATGTCAAGATCGCTTTTTTCATTTTCCTCTCCACGAGCATATGATCCAAAAACACCAACAAGAGTTGGTTTAATCCTTTGGGTAACAGCTTTGATAATATTTTCTTGTTGCTGAGAAATCATGTTATAAAGATATACTATTTTTCTTTCTTGTTGGAAGTTTTATACCCGCAGTTTTCAAGCTCCCCCTATTCCGACACTTCGATAAACTCAGTGCGCTCCATTTCAACACATCGACTAACCTCTCGACCTCTCGATAAACTCGAGGACCGAGAGACCGCGCTAATTCCAACCGCCGAAGGCAGCACCGCAGGTAATCCCAAGTTGCGCAGCATCCGCCGCAGGCAATCCAGAATTCCTACCGCCGAAGAGTTTATTCCGATTTTTTATCGGGGCAGCAGCGCAGGTAATTCCTGTCACCGAGCTGGACTCCCCTGAACCCGAGATTCCTGAGCCCGAGGTCCCTGAGCCTGCCGAATGGGCCGAAGGGTCGAAGGGCCGAACCAACTGATTCACACGCTATTTTTCCAGTTGCCAGAAATTCTGCATACAATTCCTTGAGCACTTCTTTTAAATGCGCAGCGTCCTTCACAATGATTCCAGAATTGGTTTCATGGATGAGGTCTGCTTGAAGCTGTTTGCTTTCATTCCCCGATTCATCGATAGAATAATAATTCTGTTTTAGAATATTCACTTAGACCAAATGACACACAATATTAATATTTAATAGTATCTTTACTAGAGTACTAAAAAATGACTTTTATGACCAAGAAGTTGATTCTTACAGAGAGGGAGCAATTAAAGAAGATTGTAAAAAAAGCATCTGAACGCGCAATTCGTGAGAATAAGGCACTCGGTTTGCCAATTACCTATTTAGAAGACGGAAAGATAATTAAAGAATATGCAAATGGTACTAAAGAAGTTCTACGTGTAAAAGAAAAGGTACAAGGAAGTACTACAATTAAAAAAGGCACAATCTTGCATGTTAAAAAGAAAACGAATTAGAATATTTGCTGGACCTAATGGTTCCGGAAAAAGTTCAGTATTTGAAGAACTTTCCAAAAAATATCCTACCGGAGTATATATCAATTCAGATAATATTGAAAAAGAACTTCGAAATAAACGATTTATTGATTTGAGTGACTACTCACTAAATGCTTCGAGTGATGATTTAAATCAGTTCAAGTTGTTGCCAACAACAGCTTCATTACTTAAAAAGGCAGAGAAGGAAAAAGCATCAATTGATATTTTTGTTAAAGAAAATTGTCTTGTAAATCCAAATAACGTGTCTAATAGTTATGAAGCTGCTTTTTGTAGTATGTTTCTCCGATGGTTGTGTTCTAACAATAGTATTTCTTTTACCTTTGAAACGGTAATGAGTCATCCTTCTAAATTAGATGAAATCAGGGTTTATAAAAAAATGGGTTTTAAAATCTATTTATATTTTGTTTGTATTGATGATCCAGATATTAATGTTGAAAGAGTGGCAATTCGAACAGAAAAAGGAGGACACCCAGTGCCAGAAGAAAAAATACGCAAACGCTATTTTGAAACCTTGTCTACAATTCAAGATGCCATTCCGCTTGTTGATAATCTTTATTTTATTGATAACTCAAAAAAACAAATCGTAGTTGCTGAAAAAATTGGATCGGATATGGAAATTCTTGTCAATAATCCACCAAATTGGTTTATGACAGCAATATTACCTTTCTTCGAAACAAAATGATTATATCCGCAGAAAATTTTAAATTGATTTAACCAACTCCGCCAATTTCTCTACTTGTATTTTTCGTGAATACTTTTCCACGCCAATAGAATCGCAGGCAATAAATCCTTTTTCTTCAAATTCTGTATACAATTCCTTGAGCACTTGTTTAGATAGTTGGAATCTTTGACGATAAAACCAGATTTTGATTGGAAATCAACACAGAATCTCAGGTTTATAGGTGCATTATTATTTAACCCTCTTGTATTATTAAATCAATTTGAAACAAAAGATCAGGGAGTTTATTAACCACAATGTCCCAAACAATATCCCAATCAACACCAAAATAATCATGAATCAAAACATCTCGGGTTCCAGCTATTTTTTTCTATTCTATTTGTGGGTGTAAAAGCTTAAAATCAGGAGGCAATTTTTTCGTTGCTTCACCGATAATTTCAAGACTTCTTACAATTGCTCTTGTTAACGTTTCATCTGAAAGAAAAGTGTTTTTATCAATGGTATTAGTGTGACGTAAAACAAAATCGATTTCTTCTCGAATGTGCATCAAATAATTATGCAGCGATAACATAGCTTACTTCTTTCATTATTTCTGGTCCTATGAAAGGACTCAAAGAGTTTGGAGTTACCAATTCAATTTCACGACCTGTTAATTCTTTTAGAAAAAAAGCAAGTTCCATGAAATTATCGAAATTTTTAAAGCCATCTTTAAATTCCACGAAAAAATCTACATCGCTGTCCTCATTCATTTCATTGCGAACAAAAGAACCAAATATACCGATACGTTCAATTCCATAACAAAGAATCTTTTCCTTATTCTTCATTAAACGATCAATCAATGAATTTTTGTCCTTTACTTTTAACATAGTACTAAGATACTTAATTATACCTACAAAGATTTACTTGACGATGAATTAATTCTTATTTTGTAAAAAAAATCAAAGGAATTATCTCTCTATTAACTCCTATAAAGGACACACAAGCCTGCGGTAACTATTTACTGGTAATTAGCAACTAGCAACTTGCAACTATTCCAACCTCTTTAACCAACTCCGCCAATTTCTCCACCTGTATCTTTCGAGAATACTTTTCAACGCCAATAGAATCGCAGGCAATTTGACCGGTTGCTCGGAACTCGTCGTATAAATCTTTCAGAACTTCTAAAAGGTGCGCCGAATCGCGAACGATGATTCCAGAGTTGGTTTCATGGATGAGGTCTGCTTGAAGTTGTTTGCTTTCGGACACGAATTCCGTCAAATTATAATGATTTTCTTTTAAGATTTTCGCTTCACGATCATCTGAATAGCACAAAATCATTTTTCGTTTTAGACCAAGATATGTAAATATTTTAGTCCCTAAAATGGAATAATCATTAAATAGTAAAAACAGATTCGCTTTTGCTAATAATTCAACGAGTCTTTCATTTTCTGTTTTCGGATAGATTTTGACACTCTGTTTTAAATCGGGGAAGTTACTATCTATTAACTTTTCTAGTTTTTCAGGAGCATTCACGCCGTAAAACAATACTTGTATTTCTTTCCCTTGTTGACAGAAATGATTACACGTTTTAAGAAATGACTCAATTGGGTGCCATTCATAAATGGTTCCAGCAAATGCAATCGTAAATAGTTCTGTTTCCTGAATGATATTCTTGGCTTTTTCCATTACATCAGGATTGAAGCCATTTAGTATTATTTCGTATGATTTACTTTTTAAATGACCTTCTAATTGTTTTTGAATAAACGTAGATACAGTCACAATTGTATTTACATTTTTAAGATAGCTGGATTCAAAGTAGCTGTTCCACTTTCGACTGATCAAATTGCTAGAACGTGTTTTGTCTTGAACCCAGGTATCTCTATAGTCTGCAATCCATGGAATATTAAATTCATTGCTTAATTTGGATGCGTACTTGAATAAGATAAAGGGATCTCCAGTTGCAATAATGGCATCAATCTTTTCGGTCTTTAAATAATCTTGTGCTGCTTTGTAAAGTTCAATTTTTGGTCCAATTGGAAAAAGATATTGTGCAAATTCATAATAAGCCGAGATCAGTTTTCTTAAGAACTTATATTTTGTGTTCCCATATTTCAGCATAATTCGATTGGCAAAATTTGGATAGTAAGGGGTTCGAATGATAGTACCAAATTCTGTTTCTTCTACTATCGTTTCTTCCGATTCTCCTTCAGAAATATAATCCAAATGATTGCCATTTGTATTACTCCATTGACGTGTTATAACAACAGGCTCAACATCAAACTCTTTTAAATAACGGTGCCAGTTATAAGGTCTCATCCCGCCAACAGAAACGTAAGGCGGAAAATCGTATGCGAGAATGAGAACTTTTTTCATGCGATGCTAAGATAGGGATTCCTTTAGAATAGACAGAATTACAAAGCTGTTTTTTATATGAAACAAGTTAAAAAGATGAGGTATGAATCTGTTAAATCAAAAAAATATCGAGTAACTTTAAACCGAAATAGAAAGGTTTATGAAGCAGTCTCTTATTCTTTTTACAGCAGAATATCCTTTTGGATCAGGGGAAACTTTTCTGGAAACTGAAATAAAGTTCCTTTCAGAAGCTTTTGATAAGGTGATCATTGTTTCTCAAAGTGACCGAGCAAATCATTCTCGCACCGTTCCAGCAAATTGTGAAGTGAAAAGAATAAATCTTTCAATTTCTCGCAGTCAAAAATTAAGCGCTTTAATGAATGTTTTTAATCCAATCTTTTGGAAAGAAAAGAGAATCATTCAAACTGTTTATAATCAAAAATTCTCAAAGGGCATTTTTTCGACGATGCTCATCTCATTATATCGAGCGAAAAAGCTAAAGAAGTATTGTAATAAACTTTGTAATGAAGAAGGAGCTACTTCTAAATTGGTTTTTTATAGTT
>CAMDNE010000036.1 GCA_945902745.1 Chitinophaga pinensis
TTCCTTTGTGCTTTCTAATATCAATACAGAGAATAGTTTACTTATTGATGCGCGTTCAGCAGGTCGTTTTAATGGAACTGAACCCGACCCAAGAAAAGGATTGAAAAGCGGACATATTGAAAATTCCATTAATATTCCGTTTGAATCAGTGCTTGAAAATGGTAAATTTAAACCAATTGCAGCATTGAATGTCATATTTGAGGTGTTGCAAAACGAAAATCGTCCTCTAGTCTTTAGTTGTGGTTCCGGAATAACTGCCTGTATTATAATGTTGGCTGCAGATTTAGTTTCACAAAACAAAAAAGCAGTTTATGATGGTTCTTGGACCGAATGGGCGGAACGGAAAATTTAAAAGAGATTACATGATCAATTATGAAACAAATTCATCTCCTTTTTATCTCGAAAACAAAGCATATTGTGAATCGATTGAACGAAAAGCAAGCATTTTAAAATCTGAAATTAATGGATATTGCAATAGTTATGGCTTTGAAATTGACGTTCAATATTCTATTAAAATGTTGGCTATTAATTTAAAAATTTTAAAAGCACAAACAACAAGAGGCGGTTCGATTATTCCTTTAGATGCTTCAAACAATCAAAGTATTGAAATTAAAATAACAGGATTAGAAACATGGATTAACTTAAATGCAGGACAAAATAAATTGAAACGTTTCTTTTCATCAAAAAAAATCAGAACTTTATTTCCATCTCCATTTTATTGTTCGATTAACTCAGAAATAAATGAACAATTTTTAGAATTCTTTGTTAACCTCCTACTTAATAATAATGTGACTTCATTTTCAATAAAAAATGGCAAAGGAAAAATTGATATTCACCCAGTAACCCATTCAATTGACCCATTTGAATTTATAAATGTATTGGAGGAACAGCTTTTAATACTTTCAAAATAACGCGCAAAATAGTCCCAAATGAAAAAGTCACTTCTTTTACTCACAATATTCTTTGGTATTTGCTCTCAATGAGTCATTCAAAGTAACATAAGTCACCCCCCATTTCAATAACTCCCTTTACCTTTGTGAGAAATAATACGTGTTCAAAATGAAAAATTTTATCTCCTCTTTTGCTCTTGTTCTTCTTTCCTTAACAACAAATGCGCAAACTGCTCCATTTCAAGTTAAAATTGAACCTATGTCTATCCCAAATTTAGGCGGAATTCAATCTTATGCATGGGGGCAAAATGATGGGAAATGGTTAATCATTGGTGGTAGATTAGATGGATTACATCGAAGACAACCCTTCGCTTCTTTCGACGCAGCAGGCAATAACAATCAAATTATCGTAATTGACCCTGTAAATCAACAAAACTGGACAACTTCTTTATCCAGTTTGCCAATCGGAATGCAGGAACAATTGAGTTCTACAAACATGGAATTTCATCAAGATGGTGACTATTTATACCTGCTCGGCGGTTACGGCTATAGTAATACGGCTGGTGACCACATCACTTATCCCAATCTTAGTGCTGTAAATGTGCCAGAAGTCATTAATGCGGTAATAAATGGAACACCATTCACTTCACATTTCAGACAAATTATGGATTCGTCATTTGCTGTCACAGGAGGTTATCTCAACCAAATAAATTCAACCTACCATCTTACTGGTGGACAAAAATTCATTGGTCGTTACAACCCGATGGGACCTGACTTTGGACCTGGGTTTATTCAAGAATACACGAATGCTGACCGTAAATTCACACTCATTGATGATGGCACAGCACTCATAGTTACGCATCTCCCTGAAGATTTTGATGCCGTTAACTTGCACAGAAGAGATTATAATGTCGTCCCTCAAATTTTACCAAATGGTGAAGAAGGAATTACGGCATTTTCAGGAGTTTTTCAAACGAACGTTGATCTTCCTTATTTAAATAGTGTCACGATTGATAGTATTGGTCATGCCGTCAACAATACTTTTTCTCAATACTACAATCATTATCATTGTGCGCATATTCCATTATATAGCCAATCAGAAAATGAGATGCATACACTTTTCTTTGGCGGAATTGCTCAATTTTATGATAGTTCAGGAATTCTTGTTCAAGACAATAATGTTCCATTTGTAAAAACAATTTCACGCGTTACGAGAACTTCAGATGGCACAATGACTGAATACAAATTACCGATTGAAATGCCTGCATTACTTGGTGCTGGATCAGAATTTATTCCTTTAGAAAATATTCCGCATTACACGAATGAAGTGTTTAATTTAGATGATTTCGTGAATGACACGACACTTGTTGGATATATTTATGGCGGAATCAGCAGTACTGCAGCAAATATCTTTTTTACCAATACGGGAACGGAAAGTACGGCAAGTAGTACGATTTTTAAAGTGTATATTATTCAAAACAATGTAAATGAAACAGATGAATTAAATGCGCAAAGTACAAGTAAATTGAATCTGGTCATCTATCCCAATCCAAATAAAGGGAAATTCACACTTCAATTTAATTTAGCTCAAACAACTCCTGTTACAATAAAAATTACGGATGAAATTGGAAATGTAATGGAAGAAACCACACTTAAAAATCCTGAAATTGGGGAGAACAAATTGAACCAACGGATAAAAGGTTTGGTTAATGGTGGAATTTATTTTATCACAGTGACGACTTTAAAGGAAAGCGTAACAAGAAAGGTGATTGTTGAACCCTGATTTTACATTTGAAAGCAAGATGTTTTTTTATTTCTAACCAAAATTTTACATCCACTTAAACCCAAAATCTTTCACCTTCGGAATCGTTTCAAATTCAATTTCAAATTCATGCGTACCAGGCAATAAGTCAACGAAATTTTTATTGAATTTAACTCCTAGAACATTTGAATACAGCCAGAAATTTCTCAGATATTTTTCGGTTTTAACAACAATAACGGCTTGCTGGTCTCCTTTCCTTATTTCTATTACTTTAATTGAAATCCCACAAGAATCGGCTTTTGCATATTTCGTGTTGATTTGAGAAAAAGTTCTTGTTTTGTAATCTTCTCGAGCATTCTTCCATTCAAATTTGACAACATAATTTTCATTGGCTAAATCGGCCTTCAAACACGCATCACAGATTTTAATCGATTGATTTCCTTCGACCAACAACGTATCCACATTTTGGAAAAGGGAATTTCCTTCTAAGTCAAAAACGGTGTATTTCAGTTCACATTGAAACGTATCAACTTGATCAGAAACCAAGTAATAATCCATTTGTCCTTTGTCTAGTGCCTTTCCTAGAACTGCAATTCCTTCATAATCATCTTTTACGCGGTATTGCAATGCTTTCCAATTGCCGTAATAATCGATACTCGACCAAGACGGCGCAGGCCAACAATCATTCACTTGCCAATACAAAGTTCCCATACAACGAGGTGCATCCAATCGGTGTCCTGTTACTGCCATGCTCACAGCTGTTGCTTGTGTCAATTGTGAGAAATAAACGAATTCTTCAAAATTTTCAGGAGTGCCATACAAGATTTCAGCATGTTTCAAAATCATTCCATTTCCAACATAACTTTTCTGGTGGTGCTTCATAACATCCGATTTCAAATCCCAATCTACCTTTTCAGAGAAAGTGGAAAGTGTTGAAAATTCAGGGAAACTTTGAAATCCGTATTCAGCATTGAACCGTCCAATCTTTTTTGCGAAATCACTCATAGGATCTTTTCCATGCCAAACACCCCAGTAATGCTGCGTTCCATGATTGAAAAATTCATCTTTCCCCCAATTACTCAATGGTGAAGTATGAATGTAAGGAGAATTGGTTAATCGGATAACACTCGTTGGAAGTAATTTTTGAAACAATTTCACATATGATTCTTCAATTTCCTTCGATGCTTTATCATCCAATTTGAAGGTAGTTTTAAAACCCCAATTCTTCCAAGCGACATCAACTTCATTATTCCCATTAAAGATCGTTAAACTGGGATGTGAGGCGATTCTAGGGATTTGAAATTCTACTTCTTCTTGCACATTTGTCAAAAACTCAGGATCACCGGGATACATCGCACATGCAAACATGAAATCTTGCCAAACCATAATCCCATATTTGTCACACGCATCGTAAAAAGCATCATCTGGATAATAACCTCCACCCCAAACACGAACCATGTTGAAATTACTTGCAGCAAAAGATTTCACCATTGTTTCCAAATCTTCATCATGAACGCGAGCTGGAAAAATATCTTGCGGAATGTAATCTCCACCTTTACAAAATATTGGTCGACCGTTGATTTTAATCACATAACTTGTTCCCCACTTATCGGCTTCCATCACCAATTCTGTTTGTCGAATTCCAAAATTGACTGTTTGTTCTTCAATTAATTTGTTTTGTTCATCAAAAATTTGCCAACTATCTTCATACAAATTTTGATCTCCTTGACCTCTCGGCCACCAAAGTAGTGGATTAAAAACTTCTTCTTCTCGGATAACTTTAGTTGTGCCTTCTCCAATTCTAACATCACCAAAAATCTTACTTTTCCATGTTAAATTACCTTTTGTAGGATTGGAAAATAGCAATTCAAAAAATAGTGTTGCTGATTCGTCAGTAATAGCTTGTGTAACGATGTTTTTTCCGATTGTTCTCGCCGAATTATAAACATGAAGCACAACTGGCTTCAAAAATCCTATTGTATTCATACGCAGCGACCAATCCCAACCAAATTGATATTGTGGTTTACGCGTATATGGCGCAATTTTAATTTCATTCACATCATTTGGAGCTGGTAGATGATAGGCAGCATTCTGATATTTTTCTTTGTGATATAAAACAGGTGGATAAAAAATCACTTGTAGTTTGTTGGTTCCTAATTTAACCTTGTTTTTGATGTTATAGCGGTATGGACGAAATGCATTTTCTGCAAATCCTATCAATGAATCATTTAAAAAGATTTCTGCGTAGGTATCAATTCCTGGAAATTCTAGCTCAATAAAATCATGTTCAAGATCATAAGACA
This sequence comes from Chitinophaga pinensis, assembly GCA_945902745.1. GTDB lineage: Bacteria > Bacteroidota > Bacteroidia > Flavobacteriales_D > Crocinitomicaceae > M0103. The sequence goes on from CAMDNE010000036.1 coordinate 4,956, forward strand.
ATAAATCAAAACTTGAATTTAGACACCAAGTATTGTTTTCTATCCACCCGAATTCATTTTCATTCATTCCATAAAAAGGATCAGGCAATTCTCCGTTTTCAATCAGCTTCTCTTGAATTGAACCATGTGTTCCATAATCAATTCCCTTCAACGTTTTAGGACTTATAGAACCCCATTCTAACACCACCTGTTTTTGTGCAAAAACAGGTGTAGAAAACAAAAAGAGTATGAAAAGGATTTTTGTCATTGATTTATTCTACCAATTGCGGTTAAATGGTGCATCTACCATCTTTTCTTCTGTGTCCGTTTTTAATGCATAATTAAAACCGTTGTAGACAGAATAAGAACCTACTACACCATTTTTATCGATTGCAATAAAACCGGCTTGTAAGTTTGTCAAATCCTTGTGCTTTGCAATGATTCGTTCTACAGCTAATCGACAAGCATCCATTGGAGAATAACCGTGCCGCATTAATTCTACAACTGTATGACTTCCTGCAATTCGAATTATCGCTTCTCCTAAACCAGTAGCGCAAGCTGCACCGATTTCATTATCAACGAAAAGTCCTGCCCCAATAATTGGTGAATCACCTACTCTACCATGCATTTTATATGCCCATCCACTTGTTGTACAAGCGCCACTCAAATTACCGTTCTTATCCATTGCTATTAAACCAATCGTATCATGGTTTTCATGGTTTATTTCAGGCTTTTTGAATAGGTCTTCGTTTTCTTTTTTCCACTTTTTGTATTCCACTTTCACTTCAGGAATCGGTGTTTTGATTGTATCAAACCCTTGTTCTAAGGCAAATTTCTTGGCTCCAGCTCCAACTAACATAACATGCTGTGTTTTGTCCATAATTGCGCGAGCAACAGATATTGGATGAGCTATTCCTTCCAAAAACGCCACAGAACCACACCGCGATTCATGATCCATGATACACGCATCCAATGTCACGTGTCCATCTCTATCAGGCATCCCTCCAATTCCAACACTTCTATTTGTCAAATCTGATTCGGTTACGCGAACACCTTTTTCAACAGCGTCAATTGCGTTTCCCCCAACTCTTAGTACTTCCCAAGCAGCTGCGTTGGCAGCTAATCCATGATTCCACGTTGAAATAACGATTGGGCCATCTATCTTTGCTTCGAAAGATTGAGCAACTAATTCACTTGCTTTAAATGGTTTTACTAGTCCAATTGCAGCACCAATTAGTCCCAATTTTAGGAAATTTCTTCTTTTTTGATCGGACATATTTATTGGTTTAAGAGTTCTTTTGCCAACCAAGCTTGATAAATCGAAGCATATCGTTGGTGCATTGAATATTCAACAGCAAAATCATGTAATCCTGAATAATCAGGTTTTGCCATCATAAAAATATAATTGTTATTATCTCGGTTCAAAACAGCATCAACCACTTCTGAAGGAGGAATACAAATTGGACCTGGAGGTAAACCACTAATTTTATAAGTATTGTATGAACAATCAATTTCTTTGTGAACGTTCAATAATCGTTGAACACCATCCAGTTTATCTCCCCAACAAAACTTGAACGTTGGATCAGATTGTAATTTGATACCTTGCTTAATTCTATTCAAATATAAACCAGCAATAACGGGCCATTCTTCTGAATGACCGTTTTGTTCAGAATAAACAATACTTGCTAAAGTCACCGCTTCTGACGGTGTTTTAAGACCAACTTTTTTCAATTTGATAATACGTTCTGGCGTCCAAAAATTCTTGAATTCCTTTGCCATGCGCTCAACGAATACTTTTTCATCCGTATCGTAATACATCTTATACGTATTTGGTAAAAATAGCGCTGGCAATTGTTCTTGAGAAAATCCATATTTTTTTAATGTTTTTTCGTCGTTCAAAAATGATACAAGTTTTGCACTATCTATCATGACATTCGCACAAACTTTACTGGCAAGTTGATAAATATCACGACAATTGTTAAACGTTACATTTACTTCTACTTCACCATTTCCATTTCCAGCTTCGTTTAGTTTAAATCCGTTTAAAATTGTTCTATATTGAGAATTAGCTTCTATAATATATTTACCATACGCAATATTCCCTTTGTGCAGCGCTTTATATTCAGCAACTTTTACAAATGCTTCCACGTCATCAATAATACCTTGTCTTTGTAATTCTTGGGCCAAATCAGTTGCATCCATTTCTGTTTTGATAAAAAAATCAACTTTTGAGGAATTGGTAGTTTCCATTCTACTACTCAAATACAAGGATATTTTCGGGTACACTAAAACACCACCTATAAGCGCTATTGCGGCAATGATAATAACTACTTTTCTAGACATAATTGAAACATAATTTCGTCAACGCGTTGACCTTTTATTAAAAACCATTCTTTTCTAACTCCTATTTTCTTAAATCCACATGATTCAAATAAGCGAACACTTTCTGGATTTGTTGCTTGAATAGAGCAATATAAATTGTGCATCGCCAGAAACTCTGATGCATATGTAATCATCAATTCTAAACTTTCGTGGGCATAGCCTTTTTGCTTGTGTTGACCATCACCTATTAAAATTCCAACAGCTGCATTACCATTTCGAAAATCAACATCATATAAATCTATTGCACCAACAGCTTCATCTGAATCATTCAAACAAATCATTAAGCGCAATTGTCCTGAAGATCTTATGTGCTGTTGCTGCTCAATTAATTGCAGAATCCCGTGCATTGAAAACGGAACTTCTGTATCCGTCACCTTCCAATGAGCTGGATTATTTTCCCACAACAATAATTTTGTTGCATCCGATGGTTCAACCGATCGAAGGTGTATGTTTTTCGCTTTTAACATTTTCTAATTTAAGCAAACGACTTGTAATGTCATCTTGGGTATAATTAGGTAGATTTCTATAATCTTCGGTCAAATTTAATCCAAAAACAGTTTCAATTTCACCTCTCTCTTTTAGATTTTTCAACAATTCACTGAGCTGAAAAATTGAGTCAGAACACTGAAACAACTCAGTTATTGGTGTTAAACAGGTGTTTTTTGTTGATTCAGCTAGTTGATACTTTGAGAAAACAGTCTTAATTTCACTTGGATTAAAGTCCTTTTTTAGTTGAACAAATACACTCGGTATTTTTTTATTTTCAATCACTGAAACAACTTTTGAAGTCAAAAGTCCTTCATCTTTGCCATTTACTTTGAGGCTATAATAATTTCCATGTATTGAACAACCAATATGAGGTGGGATTTTATCAGCATACCAAATCCAAAGATAGAAGCCTTTATCGAAAACTGAAGATTCCTTTAAGATTGAAATAATTCCAAAGTTGAAATCAGACATTTATTTCTCCTTTAAAGACAAATACTGCTGGACCAATCAATTTTATATTCGTGAATGCGCCATTCCCATGATATTCAAAATCAACTTTTAAATTTCCACCTTTAACGTGAACTGCAATTTCATTTTTACCAATTCTATTTTCAGAAAATCCCACAATCAATGCACAGGCTGTTGCTCCCGTTCCACATGAAAGCGTTTCGTCCTCCACGCCACGCTCATACGTTGCAATTTTGATGGAATTAGCATCTATAGCTTCAACTAAATTAACGTTAATCCCTTCCTTTTTATAAGGTTCTGAATAACGAATTCGCCTTCCTTCAGAAACAATATTTTCATTTCCTAAATCCTCAACGAACCGAACATAATGCGGTGAGCCAGTATTCAATTCAAATGACTTATCTTTCTGATTAACAGTATTTACCGACAACATGTCTAAAGTAACAGTTTCACCAATCATTTGAGCTGCATGTTCGCCATCAATTGCTGAAAAACGAGTATTATTCACATCGATTCCTAATGTTTTAGCAAAAGCAACAGAACATCTTGCTCCATTTCCACAAAAACTTTTGGAACCATCTGAATTGTAATAATCGATTTCAAAATCAAGTGAATTGTGCGTGTTTATTTTAATCAATCCATCCGCACCAACACCAAATCGACGATCACAAATTTGAACAATTTGAGCAATCGACAAATCATTATATTGACCATTTAAATTGTTCAACATAACAAAATCGTTCCCAGTTCCTTGATATTTTTGAAAGTGAATGAGCATCAAATCATTTTTGACAAAGTTAGTTTATTCGTTCAAATAATTTGGGTTTTGCTTAACATTCTTTAACAGCCGTAGAGTAACAAAACAATGGTTCTAGTCGTTATTATTGCATTAAAATTTATAAAATCATGAAAAATAACTTTAAACTTTTTGGATTGGGTCTATTAGGAGGGATGCTCCCACTCGGCGCGTTTTTAATGTTTAACGCTACATCTTATTCTAGTTTGTCGGACGAGGTAATTGATGGAAATAGATTGTATAATGCACGGGCTGTTAATTTTGATGGAACAAATCCAATTGGACCTGATTTTATTGCCGCATCGGAAAGCTCAATAAACTCAGTCGTTCACGTAACAACGAAAGTTGTAAAAACAGCCTTTCAACGAGATCCTTTTCAGGAATTCTTTTATGGCCCAGGTGCTGGTGGACAAGAATACAAACAATATGGTGCTGGTTCCGGTTCCGGTGTAATAATTTCATCAGAAGGTTATATTGTAACCAACAATCACGTAATTGAAGATGCAAGTGAAATCGAAGTCATCTTAAACGACAACACAAAATATACAGCCAAATTGATTGGAGCAGATCCTTCAACGGATATTGCGGTTTTAAAAATTGAAGGAACAGGATTTCAGCCCATTCCAATCGGAAATAGTGATGATTTAAGAATTGGCGAATGGGTCTTAGCTGTTGGAAATCCATTCAATCTTACTTCTACCGTTACAGCTGGAATCGTATCAGCAAAAGCTCGAAATATTAATTTATTGTCTGATCGTACACAGCAAAACATTGTTCCAATAGAATCATTTATTCAAACAGATGCAGCGGTTAATCCTGGAAATAGCGGTGGAGCATTGGTAAATACTAAAGGTGAATTGGTTGGAATTAATACTGCAATTGCATCACAAACTGGCAGTTACTCAGGTTACTCATTTGCAATACCAGTAAATCTTGTACAAAAAGTAATGCGCGATTTAATTGATTATGGAATCGTACAAAGAGGATTTTTAGGCGTTCAAATTGCTGATATCAATCAAGAAATCAAGGAAAAGAACTCACTATCTAGTATTAAAGGTGTTTTCATTTCAGAAGTTACAGATGGTGGAAGTGCGGAAAAAGCTGGATTAAAAACGGGTGATGTCATTTTGAAAATTGGAATGAGAGAAGTGAATTCTGTTGCTGAACTGCAAGAAGAAATTGGAAAACGTCGACCTGGAGACAAAGTTTCATTAACTATTAGAACCAAAGGTGGAAGCGAAGAAATAAAAGAGCTCGTTTTGCGTAACCAAGATGGTGAGACATCGTTAATTTCCAAGGAAGAAATTGCCAAAAATTATGCGTTAGGTGCAACTTTTATAGAATTAAGCAGTAAAGAGAAGAAAGAACTCAATGTAACTTATGGAGTAAAGATTGAGACATTAAATGCAGGTAAACTAAAATCCATAGGAATTCAGCCGGGAATGATCATAACAAAAGTAAATAATGAACAAATTGATACAGTAGAAAAATTAACGTCAAAATTAAATGGTGCAAATAAGGGGATTTTGTTAGAAGTGCTAAGTGCTAGTGGTAAGAAGAATTATTACGGCTTTGGTTTGTAAATCAGCATAAAGGCACGATTATTGAGAAGCAAGTGTGTTAATAAATTGTAAAGATTTTTTTGGAAATCTATATATTTTGGTTGTACCTTTGCATCCGTTTTCCCCATTACTAATTCAAAAAAGAGGAGTAAGAACAGAATGAGACAGCTAAAAATTACGAAGTCGATTACCAATCGCGAGAGTCAATCACTTGACAAGTACTTACAAGACATTGGTAAAGAAGAGTTAATAACAGCAGAGCAAGAGGTAGAATTAGCTAGGAAAATCAAACAAGGCGATCAACAAGCCTTAGAGAAATTAACAAGAGCAAATTTACGTTTCGTTGTATCCGTTGCAAAACAATACCAAAATCAAGGATTAACATTACCAGATTTAATTAATGAAGGTAATTTAGGTTTGATTAAAGCAGCACAAAAATTTGATGAAACACGTGGATTTAAATTCATTTCATACGCTGTTTGGTGGATTCGTCAATCTATTTTGCAAGCGTTAGCTGAACAAGCACGTATTGTGCGTCTTCCATTGAATCAAGTTGGTTCTTTAAATAAAATCAACAAAGCATTTTCAAGATTAGAACAAGAATTCGAACGTCCACCATCAGCTGAAGAGTTGGCTGAGGCATTAGAAGTTCCTGAAGATAAAATAAAGGAAAGTTTAAATGTTTCTGGTCGTCACGTATCAATGGATGCTCCCCTTTCAACTTCTGAAGATGGAGGAACATTAATGGATGTTATGGCAAATGCTGATTCACCAAAAGCCGATCATGCTTTAATGGCTGAGTCTTTGCAAAAAGAAATCGAACGTTCATTAAGTACGTTAACAGATAAAGAACGTGAAATCATTCGTTTGTTCTTCGGAATTGGAATGAATCATGGATTGACGCTTGAGGAGATTGGATCTAAATTCAATTTAACACGTGAGCGCGTTCGACAAATAAAAGAAAAAGCGATTCGCAGATTGCGACATACATCGAGAAATAAGTTGCTCAAAGCATATTTGGGCTAAAAAAATAAAAAGGCTTTCTACTAACGTGGGAGCCTTTTTTGCTAAATACCGTTTATAATACTATTAATTAACACTCTTTAAATCAAACAAATGGAGGCTGCATTAGGTTACGAAAAAGAATTGAAATCGCATGTTGAAAGAGAACGTGCTGCTGTTAAACTATCAAGTAAAGTTGGTGAACTACTTTATGATAAAGGTATTGAATTAGTACTTTTTCGTAATAACTTGACAGATGTAACAATCTCAGAAATTTTAAACCTTCATGAATATGCAAGAAAAGTAGTTAATAAACCGATTGATGTTTTTACTTCTTCAGAATTGGCTGAACAGATATTGCACATGGACCTTGCTCCTTCTAAATTAGATATTGGAAAATTATCGAGTGAGTGGTTAGCTGAACAAAATAATTATAGTTCAAAAGCAGAATTTTTAGATGAAAAACTTGCAAATTTCGGTAAAACGGCAAGTAATTCTTTTGAACCTAGAGATGTTGTTTTATTTGGATTTGGTAGAATTGGCCGTTTAGCTGCGCGCGAGTTGATCAAACAAGCAGGTAAAGGTCAACAATTAAGATTAAGAGCAATTGTAACACGTGGTTCTTCAGATGCAGATATTATTAAACGAGCGTCTTTGCTAAGAAATGATTCTGTTCATGGTGCTTTCAAAGGATCTGTAATTGAAGATTTAGAGAATAAATCACTGATTATCAACGGACAAATTGTTCGTATGATAGACGGAAACAATCCAGAAGACATTGATTACACACAATATGGATTAAAAAACGCATTGGTAATTGATAACACCGGAGTTTTTACTGATCGAACAGCTTTATCAAGACATTTACAAGCAAAAGGCGTTTCTAAAGTATTATTAACTGCTCCTGGTAAAGAAATCCCTAATGTTGTTTATGGTATCAATCAAAACGACTTGGATGTGGAATCAGAAAATATATTCTCAGCTGCCTCTTGTACAACAAATGCTATCTCACCAATTTTAAAGGTCATAAATGACACATATGGCGTTGTAAAAGGTCACATTGAAACAGTTCATGCCTATACAAATGACCAAAATTTATTGGATAACATGCACAAAAAACCAAGAAGAGGTCGTGCAGCTGCAGTAAATATGGTTATAACTTCTACGGGAGCTGGAAATGCAGTTACGAAAGTTATTCCCGAATTAAAAGATAAATTAACTGCTAACGCTGTTCGTGTCCCAACACCAAATGGTTCATTAGCAATTTTAAGTCTTGAATTGAATGCACATACTTCTATTGAAGAAGTTAATGCTTTGATCAAAGATGCTGCTTTGAATGGCGAGTTGGTAAACCAAATCTTCTATTCGTATGATCCAGAATTAGTATCAAGTGACATTATTGGAAACACCTGTTGTTCAGTATTTGATTCACATGCCACTATCGTTTCAATAGATGGTAAAAATGTTGTTTTATATGCATGGTACGACAATGAATTCGGATACACAAAACAAGTTATTCGTTTGGCAAAACACGTTACGAAAGTTCAAAGAGCAATTTACTATTAATCATTCTTAATAAACAAAAAAGGCTTCCATCAATGATGGAAGCCTTTTTTGTTGTGCTTTAAAATAATTTTCTAGGATTCTTATTCTTTAATTACTTTGATTTGTTGAACTTGATGTTGATCATTCAAACGGATATAATAAACCCCATTTGAAAAAGTAGTTAAATTTAATTGATGTGAAGCCCCATCTGCTATTGATGAAAGAACCAAACTTCCTTTTGAATCGAACAATTGAATTAAACCATTTGAAATATTTCTTCCAAAATCAATATTGATAAATCCTGTTGTTGGATTAGGATAAATATTAAGGTTGAATGTTAATTCATTTAAACCAAGACAAGGGTCAGTCACAACAGCAATTTCATCCATATTCGAACATCCATTTACATCTGTAATTGTAACAGAATATGTTCCTGCTTGATTTACAGATATAGTAGCTGTTATTGCTCCAGTATTCCAATTATAACTTACAAATCCTGCTTGAGCAATTAAATCTATTGGAAAATTGTTTTCGCAAACCGTCGTATCATCACCTAATGCAAATGCAGGTATTTGATTTACAGTTAAATTAACTGAACTTGTATTTTCACAACCATTTGCATCTGTTCCAACTACAGTGAAATTTGCGGAACTTGATGGATTGATAGCAGTATTATCAACAACACTATTATCCCATGTATAAGATTGTGCTCCTGAACCACTGAAAACAACACTTTCTCCAGCACAAATCACATTATCTGTGACATTCGCTAATACGATTGGCAAAGCATTAACAGTTAAGTTAACTGAACTTGTATTTTCACAACCATTTGCATCTATTCCAACAACAGTGAAATTTGCAGAACTTGATGGATTGATAGCAGTATTATCAACAACGCCATTATCCCATGTATACGATTGCGCTCCTGAACCAGTGAAAACAACACTTTCTCCAATACAGATCTCATTATCTGTAACATTCGCTAATACGATAGGCAAAGCATTTACCGTTAAATTAACTGAACTTGTATTTTCACAACCATTTGCGTCTGTTCCAACTACAGTGAAATTTGCAGAACTTGATGGATTGATAGCAGTATTATCAACAACACTGTTATCCCATGTATACGATTGTGCTCCTGAACCAGTGAAAACAACACTTTCCCCAGCACAAATCACATTATTTGTGACATTCGCTAAAACGATTGGCAAAGCATTAACCGTTAAGTTAACTGAACTTGTATTTTCACAGCCATTTGCGTCTGTTCCAACTACAGTGAAATTTGCAGAACTTGATGGATTGATCGCAGTATTATCAACAACACTGTTATCCCATGTATAAGATTGCGCTCCTGAACCAGTGAAAACAACACTTTCACCAGCACAAATCACATTATTTGTGACATTCGCTAATACGACTGGCAAAGCATTAACCGTTAAATTAACTGATCCTGTATTTTGACAACCATTTGCATCCGTTCCTGTTACGGTATATAGTGCAGAAGAAGAAGGACTAAAAGCTACATTATTCGAAACACCATTGTTCCATATATATGATAATGCACCTCCACCAACAGCAGTGACAGATTCACCAGTACAGATAGTATTATTAGAAATAGTTGCTGTAACGACAGGTAAAGCATTAACAACTAGTTGAACTGCTGTTGATGTATCGTTACATTGATAAAGGCTACTTTGAACAAATACTTCATATTCTCCATTTTGAGAAGCTGAGAAACTGTTACCAATTGCACCTGGAATTATTTGGTTATTTAAATACCATTGAACTGTGCTTCCTGCAGCTCCTGGTATTGTCAAAGTTGTATTTTGACCTTGACATATAGCCGTTGCGCTAGGAGTAATCTCTGCACCTGCAACTTCCGAACATGTATTCAATTGATAAATTGAAAGCGTACTACTAACTTCGTTCGCTAAAATAAGCAAAGCATTTCCGTTAGGAGAAGCATCAGCAGAAATATAAATCATACCTTCTGAACCTAAATCTGGACCACTAATAGTAGTTGAACGATTGTTTTTATAACCAACATATACTGGATTATTAGGATCATTAATATTAAAAATCATTGCTCCACCAACTCTTTCAAGTGCAACAAACAAATAATTATTTCCATTAACTTCTGCAACTGTAATTCCTTCGGGTTCTGGACCTTTGTCATCACTTCTATTTTTTAAAGATGGCGCTCCGATTGAATTTGAAGCATTGAAAATCGCACTATAAATAGGATGTGTAGCAATAATTTGCTCAATTAAATCTTTTGAATCGAAGACCAACGAACCTGTAGCAGCGTTCCAAATACTAAATGATCGTCCACCCATTACATGAATTTCATCTATATCGCCATCATTATCAGTATCACCTGAATATTTCAAACCGTTTAATCTACCTGCAAAACGGCTATTTTTCAAAATCAATTGATCAGGAAAAGCTGTTAAGTCCAAATTCATCGTCGAAATTCTATTTGCATCTATTACAGCACCGACTTCTCTTGAATCCCCTTCATTAGCTGAAAACAAATAACCTTGGCCATTGATTGTTGAATATGCAATCGCATCAGGCATGTATGCTCCTTTAACAGGTAAAGATGTAATTAAAATTTGACCAGTTTGATCTGATGCATCCATAGCATTACCTGAAGAATAGTTTGAATATCCTAACGCTCTTATTTCTATTATTTGAGAAGTCAATAGATTAATAACCAACATCGCATTGTTTTCCTGAAGACTTACAAAAGCCTTTGTATTATCATCTGAAATTGCAATATATTCTGGTTCTAAATCTTGAGCAACTGATGCACTTGTAGAAAAAATTCGAATTCCTTGCGCTCTTAGAGCAACTTCTTGTCCATTAAATTGTGTTAATGGGATTGTTGTCGCATTCGCATTTGTCAATGCTGCATATCCAGGTGTTAAATCAACAATCGTAACCGAACCTTCTGGATCTAAAGTTGTGCTTCCCTCTCCCTCATTAGCAGTCAATATTTTAGTAAAATCTTTGTTAAAAGTAATCATGTCAGGCATTGCACCTGCAGCAACTTGACTTAAGAAAACACCATTTTGATCAACAAAAACGATAGAACCATTAAGCTGTGGATTTGAATTTTCTATCGCCATTGCTACTACTCCATTATGAGCCGTAACTGAATTAATATTACCGTACGGTAAAACACTAATGCTATTAATCAATGTCGGGTTTGACGGGTTTGAAAAATTAATAATGTCTAATTTCGCTCCGATACTGTTTGCTATATAAAGTCTATAATTGCTTGAATCATAAACAACAATTTCAGCAGAATTTGTTCCTGTAGGACCATTTGAAAAGCTTGTTAATAAAGACATGTTTAACTCATTTGTCCCTACGGGAGCTTGATAATCATTATCTTTTATATATATAATTTGAAAATAACTTGTAGTTGAAACCAATGAGTTAGCACCTGATTTTATTTTCAAAATAATAGTTTCTGCCTTTTCAGCAAGTACATCATCAGTAATTGTTATTGGAAAGTTTACTATACCATTAAAACCTGCTGCAATTGTTAACGTATCATTGATTGTCCAATTAAAATCTGAGCTTAACGCACCACTTGAATATCCAGATACTTCGAAAACAACTTTAGCTACAGCATTATTTGCATTGGCAAATGTTACAGGTATATTTATTGTTCCTGCAGATTCCGTAACAATTTGATAATTACTCGCAGTTGCTATTGAAGCAGTACCTCCAGCTTCCTTTAAGGTAATCAAATCAAAACGAGAAGTTCCTGTCGTTCCATAAACACTTGTAGAACGAGCTGATTGGTATAAACCTGTAATTGGGTCGAAATTTGAAACTACTCTAAATCCGGCATTTACATTATTATCTAGTCCGGTCACTGCTGAAAAATCAAATGTTCGCAAATACCAAGTATCTCCAGTTCCAGTTGCTGCAGGTGTAAATGTGTAGGTCGTTGCGTCTGTCCAAACAACGCTCCCACCTGTCGATACACCTGTATTATCAAGTGTGTATTGCAATACCCATGTATTTGCAGCTGTATTACTTAAACGTTGATAAAATTCTAAAACAACTTCGTTGAAACCTACAGTTGATGCATTGATTTGGATTCCTGCTGTTTTCGCATTTGTACTCTGTGCTGGAAATCCTGATGTATTAAAACCAGAATTATCCGAAAGATTTAAGTCATTTATGTTACCAGTTGCAAATGTAGATGTTGTTCCTCCTACCGTGCTCAGTGAACCGGTTCCAAAACTTGGAGTAGTAACGCCAGTGGAGGTTAACGCATCATTGATTAATGAGTTAAAATCCCACTTTGTAATGTTAGATTGACTAAAACCTGAAAGAGTTAATCCACAGATAATTAGAGTAATAAAATTTCTTTTCATAATATATAACTTTTGCGACAAAGGTCACGACAAGTTATAAGTTGAATATTAGGTTGATTTTATCTTTGGATAATTCTTATGTAATTTAAATATGAACAAATTCATATTTAAATTACATAAGACAGCATAAAAAAATTCTATTTTAATATATTTTTCACATTAAGAACATCTCAGAAGTTAAATATTACTTTCAAACTGATATTTCTACCCATATTGTAAACACCATTTCTGCCAGTTAACGGGTTTTGAGGCGCGTATTTCAATCTGCTCAAATGACTTTGATAAGCAACATTTGTTAAGTTCTCAGCACTCAAATAAATTTTCATGAAATTCGGTTTTTGAAATACTCGAACCGTAGTTCCAATTCCAGCACTTAATAATGTATATGAAGGTGTTGCTGTTTCCGTAGCATATGCTCTGAAATACTGCTCTTGTTTGAAAAAATAATCAAATTTACTACTCATACGATCCAGAACTAGTTTCAAGTGATATTATTGGAAATACTTGCTGTTCAGTTTTTGATTCTCATGCTTCAATCGTTTCAATGGACGGAAAAAATGTTGTTCTATACGCTTGGTACGATAACGAGTTTGGATATACAAAACAAGTAATTCGTTTGGCAAAACACGTTACGAATGTTAGACGTGTAATTTATTACTAATCGATTTTATACTAGTAAAAAAGTCCCGGTTGAAATTCAATCGGGACTTTTTTTTTACAATTTCCTTAAGATCATGTCAATTTCAAATTCATTTATAAAGCGGAAGTTTCCCCCGCTTTATAATGATTAATGACATGAGTCTAATTAATGCTCGTGACAATGTACTTCATAAAGTATACCATTATCATAGAATCCACTACCTTCAAGTGCTTCAATATCATCTCCACATTTTTCTCCTAATTCGACTTCAACACCACCTTTTTCATAGTGACATTCAGTACATTTATTTTTTTTACATGAACCTAAAGTCAAAATTGATAAAGAAACAATTCCTAGGCTTAACATTAC
>CAMDNE010000037.1 GCA_945902745.1 Chitinophaga pinensis
TGGTGATTTCTTGTTGTTTCATATCTTAATTATTTACCAGGTACAACATAATCGTTACGAACTATAAACTTACATTTAACTGGAAGTTTTTGTGCTGCTAAGCGCAATGCTTCTTTAGCAGTTTCGTAAGGTACACCGTCTGCTTCAAATAAGATACGTCCTGGTTTAACAACTGCTACCCAGTGACTTGGTGCTCCTTTACCTTTACCCATCCTTACCTCTGCAGGCTTAGAAGTTACAGGTTTATCAGGGAATATTCTAATCCAAACCTGACCCTCTCTTTTCATGTAACGAGTTACAGCGATACGAGAAGCTTCAATTTGTCTAGAAGTTATCCATGCTGGTTCCAATGTTTTAAGTCCAAAAGATCCAAAAGCAATAGTGCTACCTCTTTGAGCTTCACCACGATTTCTTCCTTTTTGTACTCTCCTAAATTTGGTTCTTTTTGGTTGTAACATCTTTAATAATGTATTAAATCAATTATTTTTTCTTTCTTTTTGGAGCAGCCTTACGGTTGTTCGGAGCTTGTGATGTAGCACCACCTTTAGAACCTGCAGCAGACATTCCTACGTTAGGAGATAAATCTCTTTTACCGTAAACTTCACCTTTGCAGATCCAAACTTTAATTCCAATACGTCCATAAGTCGTATGCGCTTCACTAACAGAGTAATCAATATCAGCTCTGAACGTATGTAACGGAGTACGTCCATCTTTGTACATCTCGTTACGTGCCATTTCAGCACCATTAAGACGACCAGATATTTTAACTTTGATACCTTCAGCACCCATTCTCATCGTTGAACCAATAGCCATCTTGATTGCACGACGGAAAGAGATACGCGCTTCGATTTGACGAGCAATTCCATCAGCAACTAAACGAGCGTCCAATTCTGGACGTTTAACCTCGAAAATATTGATTTGAATCTCTTTTTTCGTTAATTTTTTTAACTCTTCTTTTAGCTTATCAACCTCTTGTCCACCTTTACCGATAATCACCCCAGGACGAGCTGTATTAATCGTTACAGTAACAAGTTTCAATGTTCTCTCAATGATAATCTTAGCAATACTTGCTTTTGATAATCTTGCATTAAGATACTTACGAATTTGATCATCTTCAATGATCTTATCCTTGTAGTTTTTTCCACCATACCAGTTAGACTCCCATCCGTGGATGAAACCAAGTCTATTTCCTATTGGATTCGTTTTTTGTCCCATCTTATACTAACTTAGCTTTAGCACCATCAACAACGATGGTAACATGGTTTGATCTTTTTCTAATTCTATGTGCTCTACCTTGAGGTGCAGCTTGAATTCTTTTCAACATAGCACCACCACCAACTTCAATTGATTTCACTACTAATGTTTCTTCTTCAATGCTTTTCCCCTCATTTTTTTGTTCCCAGTTTGAAATTGCTGAACGCAATAACTTACCAAGACTTGTAGAAGCATCTTTTGCATTATGTTGCAATATATTCAGAGCTTTATTAACCTCAATTCCTCTAACAAGATCAGCAACTAATCGCATCTTTCTTGGAGCAATAGGAGAGTCATTTAAACGAGCAATTGCCATTGTCGTTTTAATCTCTTTTAAATTTTCGGCTCTTAACCTTTTTCTAGCACCCATGACTTTGGCTGTTTAAATTCTATCTTTTCTTATCTTTTCTATTCCCTCCATGGCCACGGAAATTACGAGTTGGTGAAAATTCACCTAACTTGTGTCCCACCATGTTTTCACTTACGAAAACTGGAATAAACTTGTTACCATTGTGTACAGCAAACGTTAACCCAACAAAATCTGGAGTTATAGTTGAAGCTCTAGACCATGTTTTGATCACTGCTTTACTACTCGCTGCTTGCGCATCTTCCACTCGCTTCATTAACTTGTAATGTACGAAAGGTGGTTTTTTCAACGAACGACTCATATCTTACTTATTTTTTCTTCTTTCGATGATAAACTTATCTGAATACTTCTTCTTATCACGTGTTTTGAATCCTTTAGCAGGAATACTATTACGAGATCTAGGGTGTCCACCAGAGTTCTTACCTTCACCACCACCCATTGGGTGATCGACAGGATTCATTACTACACCACGTACACGTGGGCGACGACCTAACCAACGAGAACGTCCTGCTTTACCAGAAACTACCAAGTTGTGTTCAGAATTTGAAACAGAACCAATAGTTGCGATACACGTTGTTAAAATCATTCTAGTTTCACCAGAAGGCATTTTAACGATTGCATAACGACCATCACGAGCGTTCAATTGAGCGTAAGTACCTGCTCCACGAGCAATAGCACCACCCTTTCCAGGTTTTAATTCAATATTATGAATTACAGTACCAAGTGGAATATCACTTAAGAAAAGTGCATTTCCTACATTTGGTGCAGCAGCTTTTCCAGCTACAACAGAGTCACCAACCTTTAATCCGTTTGGTGCAATAATGTAACGTTTTTCACCGTCTGCATAAAATAACAATGCAATGTGAGCTGTACGATTTGGATCATATTCGATCTCTTTAACCGTTGCAGGCACATCATGCTTGTCTCTTTTAAAATCAATGATACGGTATCTTTGTTTGTGACCTCCACCCATGTATCTCATGGTCATTCTACCGTCATTGTTTCGACCACCAGATTTCTTCATTGGCGCAACAAGGCTCTTTTCAGGAACGTTTGTTGTGATTTCTGAATAATCACTGTTAATCTTGTGTCTTTGCCCTGGAGTAATAGGCTTGAATTTTTTAAGACTCATTCGTCAATTCTTAAAAATTATTAAATAAATCAATCGCTTCTCCATCTGCAACAGTAACAACAGCTTTTTTCCATTGTCTACTTGGTTGCTCAACGATACCTTTGTTAGTATATTTAACAGAGGATTTACCACCGCCATAATTCATTGTACGAACATCAGTAATACTGACACCATACATTTTCTCGACGGCTTTTTTAATTTCCAACTTATTTGCTTTTCTGTCTACTTCGAAAGTGAAACGATTAAATTTTTCACTCGCTCCTGTAGCCTTCTCAGAAATAATTGGTTTTTTGATAATTGCTTTCATCATCAATTAGTTTAAAATCTTTTCAATAACTTCAATTGAACTCACAGCCAAAACAACTTTTCTTGCATTTAATACATCATATGTATTAACAGAATCAGCAGTTACGACTTTCACTCTTCCAAGGTTACGAGAAGACAAATATACATTGTCATTTTGTTCACCTAAAATCAATAAAACTTTTTCGTTCTCAAGTTTTAATGCGGATAACAAAGACTTAAAATCTTTTGTTTTTGCAGCGTCAAAGTTTAAATCTTCAAGCACCATGATTGCATCACCTTTTGCTTTGTAAGAAAAAGCTGATTTTCTAGCCAATCTCTTTAATTTAACATTTAACTTGAAATGGTAATTTCTTGGTCTTGGTCCGAAAATACGACCACCACCTACACGAGTACCAGATTTGATACTACCAGCACGAGCTCCACCAGTTCCTTTTTGCTTTTTAATTTTTCTTGTAGATCCAGATATTTCTGCTCTTTCTTTAGCTTTGTGCGTTCCTTGACGACGATTTGCCAAGTGTTGCTTTACATCTAAGTAAATTGCGTGATCGTTTGGTTCAATTCCAAAAACTGAATCTGAAAGCGTTACTTTTTTAGAAGTAGCTTTACCTTTAGCGTCAAATACTTTTGCTTCCATTACTTCAAAATTGTTACGGTTGAACCTTTAGATCCAGGTATAGAACCTTTCACTACGATTAAATTTTTATCTGCAAGAATCTTCAAAATTACAAGATTCTCCATTACAACTCTTTCGTCACCCATATGACCACCCATGCGCATTCCTTTGAATACACGAGCAGGATATGAACATGCTCCAATTGATCCTGGTGCACGAAGACGATTGTGTTGTCCGTGAGTAGCTTGTCCAACTCCAGCGAAACCATGACGTTTTACAACACCTTGGAAACCCTTTCCTTTTGAAGTTCCTACAACGCTAACGAATTCACCTTCCTCGAAGATATCAACGTTAACCAGGTCACCCAGACTTAAGTTT
The DNA here is from genome assembly GCA_945902745.1 of Chitinophaga pinensis. Classification (GTDB taxonomy): domain Bacteria; phylum Bacteroidota; class Bacteroidia; order Flavobacteriales_D; family Crocinitomicaceae; genus M0103. The sequence goes on from CAMDNE010000037.1 coordinate 4,051, forward strand.
TCGAAACCTTTAAATTCAACCAACTTCGATTTTGGAGTTGTGTTTGCTTTTTTAAAGTGACCCTTCAAAGCGTTTGGAGTGTTTTTTTCCTTACGGTCTCCAAAACCCAATTGAACAGCTTCGTAACCATCTCTGTCTTGTGACTTAACCTGAGTTACGACACAAGGACCTGCTTCTATAACTGTGCATGGCAATGATTTACCCTCGGCACTGTAGATGCTAGTCATTCCGACTTTTCTACCAATTATTCCTGGCATATACTGTTTATTATTAATTATTAAACTTTAATTTCTACGTCTACTCCACTTGGTAGCTCCAATCTCATTAGTGCATCAACAGTCTTCGCAGAAGAACTATAGATATCTAACAATCTTTTGTATGAACATAATTCAAATTGCTCACGCGCTTTTTTCATAACGTGTGGAGATTTCAATACAGTATAAATACGTTTGTGTGTTGGTAATGGAATTGGTCCACTTACTACTGCACCTGTTGCTTTAACTGTTTTAACAATTTTCTCTGCCGATTTGTCAACCAAATTGTGATCGTACGACTTTAATTTTATTCTTATTCTTTGGCTCATCTAGTTAATTATTAAGCTGATACTTTAAAATTATTTTTTTGCAACTATAGCTTCTGCAACATTTTTAGGTGCTTCAGAATAGTGCGAAAATTCCATTGTAGAAGTAGCTCTACCTGAAGAGATTGTTCTAAGTTGAGTTACATAACCGAACATTTCTGATAAAGGAACGTCAGCTTTTAACACTTTCGAACCATTCTTATCATCCATTCCTTTCATATATCCACGACGACGATTTAAATCTCCTACGATATCACCCATGTTCTCTTCTGGAGTAATAACTTCTAATTTCATTATTGGTTCCAACAAGACTGGTCCACAATTTTTCAAAGCAGCACGATATGCCATCTTAGCCGCTAATTCAAATGATAATGAATCTGAATCGACAGCATGGAAAGAACCGTCAAGTAATTCAACTTTCATAGCTTCAACTGGATAACCAGCTAGAACACCATTTTTCATTGATTCTTTGAATCCTTTTTCAACTGAAGGAATAAATTCACGTGGAATATTACCACCTTTAATAGAATTGATGAATTCTAATCCTGTCTTTTCCTCATTTTCTTGAGGTGAAATTTTGATTACAATATCAGCAAATTTACCACGACCACCAGATTGTTTTTTGTAAACTTCTCTGTGTTCAACAGCTTTAGTTATATCTTCTCTATATGTAACTTGAGGAGCTCCTTGATTAACTTCCACTTTAAACTCACGTTTCAAACGGTCAATAATAATTTCAAGGTGAAGCTCACCCATTCCTGAGATAATTGTTTGTCCAGACTCTTCGTCAGTATTCACACGGAAAGTTGGATCTTCTTCAGCTAATTTGTACAAACCAGTTGAAAGTCTATCCATATCTGCTTGAGTTTTTGGCTCAATAGCAATTCCGATAACTGGATCTGGGAAATCCATAGATTCCAAAATGATTGGGTGTCCTTCAGCACATAAAGTATCTCCTGTGCGGATATCTTTAAATCCTACAACAGCACCAATATCTCCAGCTCCTAACTCATCAATTTGATTTTGTTTGTTCGCATGCATTTGGAAAATACGAGAAATTCTTTCTTTGTTTTCTGAACGTGTATTATACACATATGATCCTGCAGGTAAAACTCCAGAATAAGCACGAACGAAACACAAACGACCAACGAAAGGATCTGTTGCAATTTTAAATGCTAATCCTGCAAACGGCTCATCAAAAGATGGTTGACGCGTAACAGGAAGATCAGTTTTAGGATTGATACCAGTAATTCCATCTACATCAAGTGGTGAAGGAAGAATTTCCATTACCATATCTAACATCGATTGAACACCTTTATTCTTAAATGCAGTTCCACACATCATTGGAACAACTTTTCCAGTAATAGTAGCTTGTCTTAAAGCATCTAAAATTTCTCTTTCAGTTAATGATTGTGGATCAACAAAATATTTCTCCATCAAATTATCATCAAATTCAGCAACTGCTTCCAATAATTTCTCTCTGTATTCAGTAGCCTCTTCTAGAACATCAGCAGGAATTTCAACTTCTTGAAAAGTCATACCTTGATCATGCTCATTCCAAACGATTCCTTTGAAATTAATTAAATCAACCACACCTTTAAAAGTCTCTTCATTTCCAATTGGAATTTGTAGAGGTAAAGCGTGACTTCCTAACATTTCTTTTACTTGACGACAAACGTTCAAGAAATCAGAACCTTGACGGTCCATTTTATTAACAAAACCAATACGTGGAACGTTATAGTTATTAGCTAAACGCCAGTTTGTTTCAGATTGAGGCTCAACACCATCAACAGCTGAAAACAAGAATACTAAACCATCTAGTACACGCAATGAACGATTTACTTCAACAGTAAAATCAACGTGTCCTGGAGTATCAATAATATTAACGTGGTATTTATCACCTCTGTAATTCCAATCTAGCGTAGTAGCAGCAGAAGTAATTGTAATACCTCTTTCTTGCTCTTGTTCCATCCAGTCCATTGTTGCAGCACCATCATGTACTTCACCAATTTTATGACTTACACCACCATAATAAAGAATACGTTCAGTCGTTGTAGTTTTCCCTGCGTCAATATGTGCAGCGATTCCTATGTTACGTGTATATTTAAGATCTCTTGCCATTTCTATTAAAATCTAAAATGTGAGAATGCTTTGTTTGCCTCAGCCATTCTTAAGGTATCTTCTTTCTTCTTGTAAGCAGCACCTTCTTCTTTCGAAGCAGCGATGATTTCAGAAGCTAATTTTCCAGCCATCGTTTTTTCGTTACGTCTACGTGAGTAACTAATTAACCATTTCATAGCTAAAGATGATTTTCTATCTTCACGAACAGCAGTAGGGATTTGGAAAGTAGCTCCACCTACACGGCGACTACGAACCTCTACACTTGGAGTTACATTTTCCAATGCTTTTCTCCAAACTTCTAATCCATCTTGATCTTCGATTTTCTTGTCTACGATTTCAATTGCTTCGTAGAATATCTTAAATGCTAAATTCTTTTTTCCGTCATACATTAAGTTGTTAACGAACTTTGTTACCACAACATCCTTAAACTTTGGATCTGGTAGAATCGCAATCTTTTTGGCTTTTCTTCTTCTCATGTCTTAAGAGCTATAATTATTTTTGTTTAGGTCTTTTCGTTCCATACTTAGAACGACGTTGTGTTCTTCCTTCAACACCAGCAGTATCTTCAGCTCCACGTACAATGTGGTATCTAACACCTGGAAGATCTTTTACTCTTCCTCCACGTACTAGTACTAATGAGTGCTCTTGCAAATTGTGACCTTCACCACCGATATAAGCATTGACTTCCTTTCCGTTAGTCAAACGCACCCTTGCTACTTTTCTCATAGCCGAGTTCGGTTTTTTAGGAGTGGTTGTGTAAACTCTTACACACACACCTTTACGCTGTGGACATGAATCAAGTGCGGCAGACTTACTCTTCTTGACTACCGCTGTTCTTCCTTTGCGAACTAATTGTTGTATAGTTGGCATAAAATACTCTTAATTTTTATTAATATATAAAATACCCCAAACGCACTTTGAGGGGTGCAAAGATATCCATTTAATTTTAAAATCCAACTGGTTAGCGAAAAAAAGTTAAGTTTTTTCACATAATGGTGTTTACATCTTTTTATTACATAAACTATTAAATATAAAAAATTGATTTACAGTAGATTAACCCTATAAACACAAATTCCAGTTGTTTTTAAAACAAAAAACTCTTGTTGCTAACCGCGACAAGAGTTTCAATCATATTTGAAAATATGAATTTTCTTAATTTCTATACAACGTACTTTTTGTTGCCTTGATAATTCTATCCACATTTGGCAAAGCTTCATCAATTAATGTTGGTGAAAAAGCAAAAGGTGTATCTGTTTGAGTTACTCTCATAACTGGTGCATCTAAATAATCGAATGCATATCGTTGCAAATGGTACGCAATTTCCGAAGAGATTGAAGCTAAAGGCCAAGACTCTTCAACAACTACACATCGATGGGTTTTCTTAACTGATTCAACAACACATGCATAATCAATTGGCCGAACAGTTCTCAAATCAATTATTTCAACTGAAATACCTTCTTTTTCTAAAACTGCCGCAGCTTCAAAAGCCACTTTAATTATTTTTCCAAAAGTTACTATAGTAACATCTGTTCCTTTTCTTTTAACATCTGCAACTCCAATTGGAATAATATATTCTCCTTCTGGAATTTCACCTTTGTCACCATACATTTTTTCTGATTCCAAAAATACCACAGGGTCATTGTCTCTGATTGCAGCTTTTAATAAACCTTTTGCGTCATATGGATTTGAAGGTGTAATAACTTTTAATCCTGGCACATGCGCATAAAAAGCTTCAAAACTTTGAGAATGTGTTGCTGCTAATTGACCAGCAGTTCCATTTCCACCTCTAAAGACGATTGGACAGGAATATTGCCCTCCAGACATCTGCAACATTTTTGCAGCACTATTAATTATCTGATCTGCAGCTAAAATAGCGAAGTTCCAAGTCATAAATTCTACGATAGGTCGCAATCCATTCATCGAAGCTCCAACAGCAATTCCAGTAAAACCTAATTCAGCAATTGGAGTATCAATAACTCTTTTTGGTCCAAATTCATCAAGCATTCCTTGAGAAACTTTATATGCTCCATTATATTCAGCAACCTCTTCACCCATTAAAAACACAGACTCATCTCGTCTCATTTCTTCTGACATTGCTTCACGTAAGGCTTCTCTAAATTGTACTGTTTTCATAAAATCTTGAATTATTTCCCGTAAGGGTTGCCAAAAATAATAAAATAGAAAGAAATAACAGTTATTAATTCTAAACATAAAAACTTTTGAGTTTCAGAAAACACATCGTAAATATTTGTTTAAATTTGCGCACGTATAGAAAACAAAGAAAAATGAAAATACTTGTATGTATCAGTAAATCCCCAGATACAACTTCAAAAATTGCATTTGTAGATCAAAACACAAAGTTCGATGAGAATGGTGTTCAATATATTATAAACCCTTATGATGAGTGGTATGCACTGGTTAGAGCTCTTGAAATAAAAGAAACTCTTGGTGGTGATGTTACAGTTATTACTGTTGGGCCAGTTGCAGATGATGCTATTATAAGAAAAGCATTGGCAATAGGTGCAGATGATGCTGTAAGAATAGATGCTGATCCAACAGATGCATATTATACAGCCGTTCAAATTGCAGAATATGCAAAAACAAATAATTTCGATTTAGTTTTAACCGGAAAAGAAACTATTAATTATAATGGTTCTCAAGTAGCTGGAATGATTGCTGAATCATTAAACTTCCCTTTTGTTTCATTGGCAACAAAATTGGATGTTAATGGTTCTACCTTGACTTTAGAAAGAGAAATAGTTGGCGGACTTCAAGTTGTAGAAGTATCATTGCCTGCTGTTGTTTCATGTGCAAAAGGAATGGCTGAACAACGAATTCCAAATATGCGCGGAATTATGGCAGCAAGAACAAAATCACTTCAAGTCGTTGCACCTGTATCAGTTGATCTTTTGACGACATATGTTAATTATACAATGCCAAATGCTAAGTCCACTTGTAAGATGATTGATCCAACGAACATGGATGAACTTGTAGCATTACTTCACAACGAAGCGAAAGTTATTTAATTAGAAATTAGTCTTACCGACAAAAAAAAAGATTATGTCAGTTTTAGTATATATAAATAGTAACAGTGGTTTACACAAATCTGCATTAGAGACTGTAAGCTATGGTAAAAAATTAGGTGGAAATTTAACCGTTATTACCTCAGGTTCTGCTGATGATTCCAAATTAGCAACTTTGGGTAAATATGGTGCAAACAAAGTCCTTGTTGACCGCTCAATCCAAGGAGATGATGATCAACAATTGACTCAATTGATTGCTGCTGCTGCCGATTCTGTTGGAGCAACAACAATTATGTTTTCCCACGACTTAACAGCAAAAGCTGTTGCACCTCGTTTATCAGTTCGTTTAAAAGCGGGTTTGATTTCAGGAGCGATTGACTTACCTGCTGCAGATGGTACGGTTAAAGTGAATGTCTTTTCAGGGAAAGCTTTTGGATCTGTTAAAGTAAATTCATCAGTTCAAATCATTTCATTGTTACCAAATAGTTTTCAACCTCAAGAAAATGGATCTGATTGCGCAGTTGAAAGTTTTTCAGCGAATGCGCCAGCAAGTTTAATTAAAGTATTAAGCACTAAAAAACCTGAAGGTGAAATTCCATTGCCTGAAGCAGAACTAGTTGTTTCAGCTGGTAGAGGAATGAAAGGTCCTGAAAACTGGGGAATGGTAGAAGATCTTGCATCTGCATTAGGTGCTGCGACTGCTTGTTCTCGACCTGTAGCAGACATTGGCTGGAGACCTCATCATGAGCATGTTGGACAGACTGGCGTTGCTATTCGACCAAACTTATACATTGCAATTGGTATCTCTGGAGCAATTCAGCATTTAGCTGGAGTTAATGGTTCAAAAGTGATTGTTGCCATAAATACTGATGCAGAGGCACCTTTCTTTAAAGCAGCTGATTACGGTGTTTTAGGTGATGCCTTTGAAGTATTACCAAGATTAACTGAGGCTGTGAAAAAATTCAAAGCTTCAGGACATTAAAATTATCAATAGAAATAGTATTTTTACAATTAATAAATTATTTTAGGGAAGCAAAAACTTCCCTAATTTTTTAGTGGATTTTGAGGTATTGAAGGAAGAATGGATAAAATAAAACTTGATATTGCTGGTTTATCTTACAGTCAAACACAGTCTGGTGCATATGCATTGGTACTAGCCGAATCTGGAGGAAAAAGACAATTGCCAATTATTATTGGTGGTTTTGAAGCGCAAGCTATTGCAATTGAGTTGGAAAAAATGACCCCAACTCGACCATTAACGCATGATTTATTCAAACATTTTGCTCAAGCCTTTTCAATTGGAGTCAAAGAAATTGTTATTTACAATTTAATTGAAGGCATATTTTATTCCAAAATTATTTGTGAACGTGAAGGTCAGGTCACTGAAATAGATGCAAGAACATCTGACGCAATTGCCATTGGTGTTCGATTCAATTGTCCGATTTTCACCTTTGAAAACATACTTTCGAGTGCTGGAATTTTAATGGATGAGAATCAAACTAAAGATGATGATTTTTCGATGGATGATGATGATGAATCTATTCAACCAGAAGGATCTCTAACTAGTCTCAATTTAGAAGAATTAGAAAATCAACTCAACGATGCAATCAATGATGAAGATTATGAACTAGCTTCAAAAATAAGAGACGAAATCAACAAAAGAACCAGCTAATTTAGTTTCCTTATGCAGTTGTCAATAAAGAATCGTCTGATTATAATGAACTTTCTGCAGTTTTTTGTTTGGGGTTCATGGTTGATTACAATAGCAAATTATTGGTTTGAAACGAAACAATGGGGAGGTGCTGAATTCGGAGCAATCTTTTCAACATTAGGTCTGTCATCTTTATTTATGCCAACATTAACAGGTATTATTGCGGATAGATGGATTAATGCTGAAAAACTTTATGGCGTATTGCACTTTTTTGGTGGAATCACTTTGTTTTGCATTCCTTTAGTAGAAAATCCAAATACATTCTTTTGGTTAATTTTCGTTGCAATGATATTTTATATGCCAACAATTTCTTTGGCAAACTCTATTTCATTTAATGTTCTTAAATCAAAAAATCTTGATGTTGTCAAGGTCTTCCCTCCAATAAGAGTTTGGGGGACAATAGGATTTATTGCTGCTATGTGGACTACCAATCTTACAGGCAACAAAGCGCTGGCAGGTCAATTTTACATAGCTGGAGCAGCTGCACTATTTTTGGCAGTTTATGCATTTACTTTGCCTAAATGTATACCTAGAAAACTTATTACGAAAAAATCATCGCTCATAGAAACATTAGGACTTGATGCGTTCAAATTATTCGGGAAATACAAAATGGCTTTATTTTTCTTGTTCTCATTGATGTTAGGAGCTGCATTGCAATTAACAAATATGTATGGAGATGTATATATTTCAGAATTTAAAAATGTTCCAGAATTTGCAGATTCGTTGGTTGTGAAATATTCAACAATGATAATGTCAATTTCTCAAATTTCTGAAACCTTGTTTATACTAGCAATTCCGTTTTTCTTAAAACGTTTTGGAATAAAACGTGTCATGTTAATCAGCATGTTTGCGTGGGTTTTACGATTTGGCTTGTTAGCATACGGTAATCCTGCCGAAGGACTTTGGATGATAATAGTTTCATGCATTGTATATGGAATGGCATTTGACTTTTTTAATATTTCAGGATCTCTTTTTGTTGAATCAACAACGGACTCGCGTATTCGATCAAGTGCACAAGGATTATTTATGATGATGACAAATGGAATCGGTGCTGTTTTTGGCAGCTATACCAGTGGAATTATTATCGAAAAATTCTTTTTACTATCAAATGGCGCAAAAGATTGGCAGAATATTTGGCTTGCCTTTGCTGCTTATGCACTTGTCGTGGCAATACTTTTTGCGTTTTTATTCAAACATAAGCACGATTCAACAGCGTTTCAAAATTTTAATCATTGATTAAATAATGATTCTTGAAAATCAATTTTTTTCAATAAATTCAGAGGCAGATTTTAATAGAATTGCACTTGAGACATTTCAATTTCAAGTTGAAAATTGCGCTGTTTACAACCAGTTTTGCAAAAGTATTTTAAAACGAACACCTTCGAATATTGAAGAAATTCCTTTTCTTCCTATCTCGTTTTTCAAAACACACGAAATTAGAACTAATTCCAATAAAGCAGTAGAACACATATTTTATAGCAGCGGTACGACAGGAGAAAATCGGAGTAAACATTTAGTCTTGAACACACATATTTATGAAGAATCCTTCCTAAATACGTATCGAAAATATATTGGAAGTCCAGAAGAACAAGTAATACTTGCTTTATTGCCAAATTATCTAGAACAAGGGAATTCAAGTTTAGTTTATATGGTGGATTCTTTGATCAAACATACTCAATCTGCACTTTCAGGATTTCTATTGAATAATTTAGACATTATCGAAGAAAAATATACTCAAGCTCTTTCAACGGGAAAAAAGGTTGTGATTTTTGGTGTTTCATACGCCTTACTCGATCTTGCAGAGAAAAACATGAATCTTTCAGAAGCGTTCATTATTGAGACGGGCGGAATGAAAGGTCGACGTAAAGAATTATCTAAGGAAGAACTCCATTCTCTTTTAATTGATGGTTTAAACGTTCCATTCATTAGTTCAGAATATGGTATGACAGAATTGTTATCTCAAGCATATAGCAATAAAGATGGGCTTTTTAATACTCCAGCTTGGATGAAAATTTTAATCCGAGATTTAAACGACCCATTCAGCTATTTGGAAAACGGCAAAACCGGTGGAATTAACATTATTGATTTGGCTAATCTATATAGTTGTAGCTTCATCTCATCACAAGATTTGGGAAAAATTGAAGGAGATTCTTTTAGAATTATGGGTCGATTTGATAATTCTGATATTCGTGGATGCAATTTAATGGTGGAATAATCATGAATAATTCCTTACTTTTATTCTAAATTCTTAAATTCTATGTCAGAAATTACTGATCTTATTCGAGATAAATCTGCAGCTATTTACTCCAAAGTAAAAGGATATAGAGAATATATACATCAATTTCCAGAACTTTCTTATCAAGAAGTTGAGACAATGAAATATGTTTCAAAAGTCTTAACGGGATTAAGTATTTCTCAT
>CAMDNE010000038.1 GCA_945902745.1 Chitinophaga pinensis
AGTGCGTAAAGTTGGTCAGGCAGCTCTATAGAAAGAAGTGTATGCAACGGTTTTTTATTTACTGAACATGTGTAAATTAGCTTTTTTTCATCTTTAATATATTGTTTGAAAAACGCATGAATCTTTTGTTCATGTTCCTTGTTTTTATCACTTAATTCAAGTTGTTCAATAAATAAATAGTTGGAAATTGCTATTTGTTGCAGTAGAATTTCACTCGTTGAAATGAGTTCATTTATGAACTTTTTGCCATTAATAAAAACAACTTTTTCTCCTTTTTGCATCAATTCTGTAGCAATTGCAGAAAGTAAACGAAACCCTAACGCTTTGCGCGCACATCCGACTTTTAAAATAGAAACATCCAGGAAATTTGTGAGAATAAATTTTTCAATCAAACGATTTAACTCATTGGAATCTTCTTTGAATAGTGATGCAATCGTTTCTTTTGATTGCGGTTGAAATTGCTCTGTGGACATCTTAAATCAATTTTAATTAACGTGAATAATAGTTGTTGCATTTTTTTCCAATTGAACATTATAGAAATTGAAATAAGTTCCAAGTCCTTCCTTTTCAATAATATCTATAACTGTGACATCAGAAGGTAAAGGAGGAAAAATTAGCGTGAAAACATGAATCTGACCAGATTTTTTAAAATATGTTTTTATTGGTGCTATAGAAATATTTATAGCCTTGACCATTTTATATATTGTTGATGAACTTGCAGGACGTATAAACGAATTCGGGTCCATTTCGATCCAGCCACCATTTATATATTTGTCTGGCGCCTGATAAATAAAGTCAATTCGCGTGAAGTCTGTATTCAGCTCAATCTTGTAAATGTCTAATAGGGTGTCCCTTTCAACCTTTATTCCAATTGATGGATTAAAAAATACTTTACTTGGTGCTTCGACTTTAATGTCTTCAATTTCAATAATTTCTACTTTTTCAATTTTCATGATTACGATTTTTTTTAAATTATTTTACAAATTAAACATACCTAAACGGAATAGTTGTACGGAATGAAAATAATGTGTATTTTTACAAAAAAAAATGAGTTATGGGTATAAATAGAAATGCATACATACGTTATAAGGCGATTGACTTGCGTTTGAGAAATCGTTATCGTCCTCTACCTGATATGGATAGTCTGATTGATGCGTGTGCAAAAGCAATAGATTATCGTCCTTCAATTGAAACGATTCAAAAGGATATAAAAATGATGCGAGAGGATCCTCCAAAAGGATTTGCAGCACCAATTAAATTTTGCCGCAGGAAACTTGTTTATGAATATACTGATCCTGATTTTTCAATAGATAAAATTGGTTTAAATGATGCAGACATTGAAGGAATAAAAAAAGCACTGGAAGTAATCAATAGTATTGGGACTTCTAGAGTGAGTCAGCAGTTTGCTCATTCAATGGGAAAGGTTTTGACTGCTTACAATGAGGAGTTTGATGGTTCCGAAAATGCACGTAAAATTATTCAAACGGATCAAATTCCATTGTACAGGGGGATGGAACATTTTGATATTTTGTATCGAGCGTGTAGTGAAGAGATTCCAGTTTCAGTGATTCATTATTCTTATGATAAAATGAGTTTTAATGCAACTGTTATTCATCCGAGAGTATTAAAAGAATTTGAGAATCGTTGGTATGTGGTTGGATTTTCAGAAGATCATAACTGCATTAGAACATTTGGTCTGGACCGATTATATGATCCAGTTTTATTGAAGCAAAAATTCATCAAGATAAATCAGGAAGAAGAGGAATTGTACCTGAAAGACGTTTATGGTGTTTATCCATTTAGTGATGAAAAAAAGCAAACGATTCTCATTAGAGCAAGTTCTTTAGTAATCAATTATTTTATGGCATATCCAATCCATTCCAGTCAGAAAGTAAAAAATAGGGGAGAGTATGGACACGGAGAGATTACATTCGATCTAATTCCTTCGCATGAATTGATAAGACTTTTCCGTTCATATGGAAATGAAATTGAAGTAATACAACCAGAGTGGATCAACACAGAAATTTTTCAAGAAAAAAGACAATGGCAAAGAAGAAGACAGCAATAAAAAGATTGATTTGGCAAAAGCCAGAAATGGAGGGTGGAAGACAAAATCCTTCAATCTTGAGAATCACCGCGCGAGAAAATGAAACACAAATCGATTTGGGTTATTCCGCCTACAATATTTATATTAATGGTGGTTGGATTCGTATTCACGAGGACACCTATTTGCACGATAGAAAAGCGGGCAATCACTATAAATTGACGAAAGCAGAGGGGATTCCCATTGCTCCTGAAAAACTTGAGTTTCAAACCAAAACAGACTGGCAATATTTTTCGTTATTCTTTGAACCCTTGCCGCAAAAAGATTTAATAATCGATTTTATTGAACCTGACCATTCAGTTGCTTCTGACAATGGTAATAATTTTGATTTTTACGGGATAAAATTGAAGTTGGCGGATGCGCTGGAGGAGTATTAAGGCTCATTTCAGTTTGATTTGAAGCTCAAAAACGCTTGCTTATGAGCTTCAAATTGATGAAAAATGAGCTTCAAATTTAGATTAAAAAATATAAGATGAAAGATCAATATAACTTAAAAAGATTTGTAGCTGCTCAAGAATTGGATTATAAAAATGCGCTTGAAGAAGTTGAAAATGGAAAAAAAACAACTCATTGGATGTGGTTCATTTTTCCTCAATTTGATGGGTTAGGGGTAAGTTTTATGTCCAATAAATACGCTATTAAAAGTTCAGAAGAAGCTAAGGCATATTTAAAGCATGAAATCTTAGGTCCAAGACTATTAGAGATTACCAATAGATTACTCAACATAAATAACCGATCAGCACATACCATCTTTGGAAGTCCAGATTATTTAAAATTGAAATCCTCTATGACATTGTTTAGTATTTATTCAGATGAAAATAATGTATTTACCGAAATTTTAGTCAAGTATTTCAAAAATGAACGTTGCGTGAAAACAATAGAATTACTGAAAAATTAAAAAAAATCAATTAATTATTTAAATAAATTATCATTACGTATAATAAATACGGAATGATACTATTTCTTTGCTGTAGATTTTAAAATTTATACAGCATATGACAGTAATAGATACTTTTACTCTTGATAGAGAAAAACCGAAAAAAGAATTCACGTTGAATTCTAAAGATAGCTTTTTATTGATTGAAAATATTCACTTAATCACTCAAAAGAACGAGAATGATTACTGGAAAAATATCGTTTCGTCAATTGAAATTAACGTTGTATTGAAATACATAGTTTATGTTGACTTGGAAGGTCGATTTATTGATGACAGAACTAAAGAGTTTTCAATCCCACTTATGCCAGAGCTTCACCAAATTCAGCCAATAATTAATATAAATCGAAGAATAACCAATGAAACTCTCAGTATAGGATGGAATCCTGACAAGAAGTTTTATACCTTTTTAATAATAGAATTGAATGAAATTCTTAAAATTGATGCCGAATACTCACTTCAATTTAAAGTGGAAAAATTTAACATTAATAAATAAAAGAATCAATTTTGTACAAACAAAATAATACTACGTATTTAAAATACGGAATGATAGTATTTCTTTGCAGTAGATTTTAAAATTTATACGATGAAGAATGAACTAAAACAAACGCTTAACTGGGAAGTAGAGCAGCAAGAGTTGCAAATAGGCAATGGAACTATTAAAGGGAAATATGCTATACGCAGAACTGATACAGGTGAAATCTTGAATATTTGTTCTGACCGGTACCGACCATTTTACAACAGTGATTTACTCCGATTAGTTGATAAAATCGAAAAGATATCTACTTTTAAATTGCAAGGTTTCGAAGAATTTAGAAAGGGTAGGAGACTGCTTGCTTTTTTAAAGAATGACGAACCTGGAATCTTGGGCGGAGAAAAAGTCGAAGATTTTCTAATCATTGGAAATTCGCACAATTCTTCAAGTAAAGTATTTGCAGGAATGTCCAATTATATGTTCCGTTGTGAAAATCAATTTTCAGGAGATCTCTATTCTTTAAGAGTAAAACATGTTGCTGGTTTGGACGTTGAAGCGATTAATCCTCAAGTTATCTTAAATAAGTATCATCAAAATAGAACGCGTTTAGATCAGCAAGTTCAAGAAATGATGAACACGAGGTTGAATTGGGAAGAAGTCTTGCGTTATGTTGATCGCCTCGTCGAAGAAGCAGAGCCAATAAATACGCGAACAGAGTTCATTTCAAGACCTTCAAAACGTAAACGAGAAATTCTTGATTCTGTGCATCGAGAAATGAATGATTTAGGTCACACAGTTTGGGGGTTTTATAACGGCATTACCTTCTATTCTTCAAATATTTTAAAAGGAAGAAGTGGTTTTGGAATCACCAATGGTCTTGGAGAACGTTTCAATCGCATAGCATGGGAATATAGTCAACGCGCAGTTAATAGAACTAAGATGAATAGATAATCGCTAAAAAATGAAAAGAGATATTACAGATAAAGGCTTTCGTGCTTTCCTTGAAACCTTGACGTGGCATGAACTATATTGGACATCCAGATATGATATCCATCCTGATGTGATGATTGAAGTTCTGTTGGAGCAAGATTGGGATTATTATGATTACCTGATAAACCTAACAAATAAAGATGAAGAACCTGATGACTATATTGTACTTTATCCAGAAATCCGATCCGCACTGGAAGAGCTAGATGAAGAATCATTACTTCATTTCTACATGAATTGGGTGAGTGACGAAAGAGTGATTGATGAGTTGATGTTTTTAGACGAGGATGCTAGGATCAATTTATTGGAGAATTTTGATCCGCCAAAATATATCCATTTAACAGGCTATAATGAGAATTGAGCTATTATTAAAAATTCTAAAATAAATTTATGGATAAGTCTATTTATGAGATATATAAAGCAATTGAATTAATAAAAATTGAAATTTCATTAGAAAATTTTTCAATTGTAAAGAATCAATTAGATGATTTGGACTTCGTTGTTTTGAAAAAAAAACAGATTAATAAAAATCTATTGGATGATTGTTATAAAGAAGTTTACACTAAAAATTACCAAGGTTTAAAAACATGTTTAACTGCAATTCAACAGGAATTAAGTCTTAAATTATTTAAATTTCGGTGTGATAAAAAATGGCGTGAATTAGTGCCGTCAAATGATGTGAAAATTCGTTTTTGCACTGATTGCTCCAAATATGTTTACCTCGTTAAAGATGAATTAGAATTAGAGCTTCGATCTAGAGCTGGCCAATGCACAGCTGTGCAGTTTAATTTTTTAGATAAACACCCTGAAAAAGGAACCTCATGCATTATCACGCAGCGAGGGAATGATGAAAATGTAGAATTTATGGGTTATATAGATACAGAAGAAGATGAAAATTGAAACCCAATTAAGAAAGGTAATTTTATTACTTGAGCAAAATAAATTTTTAGAGTCTAAATCTTTATTAGAAACAATTAATCCGGAATTTTTCGAAGAAGAATTTTTTAAAGAACTCAACGTAAATATGACAAATAAGAATTATGGTATGGCCCAACGCTGTTTAGATCAATTCTTTTATAAACAACAATTGCACGATTTTAAGCAATTGGAAATAGAAAATAAAAAAGAAGACTTACCAAGTTTTAATCGGTTTTTATAGAGAAGGTTGAAATAGTAATGGCTTCTTTCTTCAATAAAAGTAATTGGACCATTGATAACAATAATTTAGTTTTCTCAATCTTCTTTTTGAGTATCAATTAACGTGTTATTTTTTGAGATTTCGTCAAATTTCGCAGTCATTGTAGGGTTTCCTCGTGTTAATTTTTTGATCGTTAAATCCTCCGCTTTATTATTCGCTAAACGCAGGTTATTTTCTGAAGACAATAAAGCATCTTTCGTTTTTTGAAGGTGATCAATGGTCTTATCAATTTCTTCAATGGCAGTTTTAAATTTGCGGCTAGCCAGGTCATAATTTTTCGCAAAACCCTCTTTAAAACTAGTTATTTCATCTTCAAAATTGGTAATATCAATATTTTGACTTTTTATCAATGTTAATTCTGCTTTATATTTCATAGAACTCATTGCAGCATTGCGAAGCAGCGTGATAATAGGAATGAAAAATTGCGGACGAACAACATACATTTTTGGGTATTTATGAGAAACGTCGACTATTCCGCCATTATAAAGGTCATTTTCAGCTTCAAGGAGTGAAACAAGAACTGCATATTCACATTTTTTTTCTGTGCGATCTTTGTCTAATTCTTTAAAAAAGTCTTCATTTCTTTTTTTTGTAGCAGTTTCGTCACTCTCATTCTTCATTTCGAACATAATTGAAATGATTTCATTGCCAGTATCGTCTGTTTCCCTGTAGATATAATCACCCTTACTTCCAGACTTTGAATTGTTGTCTTTTTCAAAATAGGCTTTTTGAAAAGCAGTTGCACGAAGCTTATTGAATTCGTTTTCACAATGTTGTTCGAGTGTTTCACCAATCATTTTGGTAGAAAGTTTCAATTTCATATCTTTCCGCAAAGCAATTTCATCGTCTTTCATCTTGATGATATCATCTTTTGTTTTTAATTCAGCTGAGAATTTTTCGTTTAATGATTTTTCAAGTAATTGTTTTTCGGTTTCCTTATTTTTTAAATCGTTGGCAAGAAAATCACGTTCTTTTTCTACTTTGTTAACAGCTTCCGTAACAGAGAGTGTTTTATCAATTTGTGCTTTATCAATTTTTGATTTCAATTCAGCAATATCAGTTTCCTTCTTAGATAACTTTTCAGCGAGTTCTAATTCATTTTTGGCTTTCAAATTGGCCAGTTCGATATCTTTTTTTGCAAGATCTAACTGAAATGTATTTTTTAGATGCGCTTCGGCAAGTTGAACCGCATTTTCTTTTTCTTTTTCTGCAAGATTTAAGCGATTCACCAATTCTTCTTCAAATTGATGATCACGAACTTGTTTAAGAATATCAGCAAAACCAGCTTCATCGACTTTAAAAACCGTTTTACATTTTGGACAAATAATATCGTTCATTTGATTTGAGTTTTATAAAATTGAAGTAAAGTAATATTTTTTATAGAGTTTTTTGCAACTAAAGTGCACAGTAGTTTTTTAAAAGTAAGAAAAACAAATTTAATCCTTTTAAGGTAACCTGCATTCATATGAACGAATGTTGGTTAGGTATGTTGAAATTAGTTGTAATCTAGATTATTTAATTCAACTAGGTAATAGTGAAAGTTTGATAACAATCCTTTTTTAAGAACATTCCTTTTTAAAATATATTTTGAGTTCATTTTTTTTTAATTAATGAATATTAAATTTCGAATGAAGAATCAAATTTCAAACTGAAATTGAGATCCAAAATTTTGGAATTTACTTCCTTTTGATATTTTTTTTAAGATAATTTGAGCGTCAAAAAGGAATGTCGTTTTCAACATCTTCAATTTTTTCATCAAAATAATTTATTTTCGTCACCTCACATGGTGTGTATAAATTAGAGTAGTCACCTATTTCAGCTAACTTATCGAATGTTTCCTTGCTATCGAAACCAGTTTTTTCAAGTATCAACTTGCAATACTTTTCTAAGGAATGTAAATCATTAAATTGGAGGGACAACTCTCCATAATAATTAAGAATTAATCCATTAGTAAAGGATAATTCAAAAAACATTAATTCTTGATTTGGATTATTTGCAGTGAGATATTCAATTAAAGATGAAATTGAAGGCTTGTTAAGATTTAACGGTAATCCAACTTTTTTTGAATCAGTAACTTCTGAATTTATGTGAGAATTAAAATTTTTATCATCCATTAGATTCGAATTTTTCATTTTCTTAACTTCAAGAATTTCACAACTAAAAATGTGCTCTATTTCAAGGTCATCGAAGACAGAAAGAATCTCCATTTGGATTACACAAAAATAAGCACTCAAATTATCAAGTTTTACAAAAGCAAATTCAAGATCATTCTCCTCTTCGAGGCTTTCGTCAAAAGGTGTATTATTCTGTTTCATTTTTTCTTAGTGTAATTATTTGATCAGATTGAAAAACTAAAAGCCATAAATTATTAGGCTTTTAGTTTCGTTAGAAAAGTATTGGTTTTGAATTTGTTAATTCCTATTTATAGCATATCAATCAACGATGAATGAATATAACCAGTGCTTGAATTGTATGAATTGCCATTATAATATCTCACATGATACCAACTTCCATATTTACCTAGGATTGTAACCGATGCATATTTTGGGATAGTTGTCAATACATAAGCTGATTTTGAAGCATAAGAACGCAAATTAGCATTGGATGTAACAAAACCAATTCCAGAGTAACTTTGGTAACTGTCATAAGAATTATTATCGGCATAACTTGTAGTGGTGTTTTCATATCCCCATCTTACATGACAATGAGGGCAATAATCTCCAACTTCAGCATAACTTGATACTGCTTTATGACAAGATCCGCAACTTTTTGAAGATTGGCCGTTAACAAGATTTGAAACGAAAAGTGAAATAATCATAGGAACTACATACGTAAAAATTGTTTTCATACTATTAAATTTTAGTTGTTTGACTATTTATATCCATTTTTCAAAAAGGTAACCAAAAAAAATAATTATTTTTTCAATAACCTGTTTATTAGTAGGTTGTGTTGGTGTTTGGAAATAGCTCTAATAAATAAAAGTTGATTTTTATTCAAAAAAAGAAGTTCCTATAGGTCGTTTTCGACACTACTATTATTATTGACTTTAAGGAAAAATCATTTTTCTTTATTCCAAAGGGTAACAGGTTTTAGTGTAGAAATTAAAATCATGCAGATTATTGGAAATAAAAAACCCAATACTGCCCAAATCCCCATGTTTCTGTTTAGTTTGTCAGCTCTTAAAGCGCAATAAATAGGTCCTGCAACGCGCAGTGCTAGCCATAAAAAGCTAAATAATACCATTCCTTCCATGCTAACTAAATTTAAGTTCTAATTCAGCTGATTCTTTTATATCCATCAGCTTGTTGTAATTGGTTTTGTTTTGCTGAATTGCTTGAAATATTTCTTGTGCACGTTCCATAAAAGGTGATCCGATAAATTTATCTGGATGGTATTTCCTTGATAATTCTTTGTATAAATTTTTAGAAAGATGTATGTCCTTCATTAGATCTTTCATATCCAAATTAGACCTTTTGTATTTCTTCAATTCAATAGATTCTGTTGTCTCTTCTTTTTTAATTTTTAGTTTCCAAAAAAGAAACAGAATTATTACAAATTCACCAAAAGATAAAATTTGCCATTTTGCGTTTAAGATTGTTTCCATATTTTCTATTGTTTAATAATTTGATTCTAAAACTCCTCCAATACCTGAATGGTCATATAATTTCCACTTCAGCCCATTATAACCTGCGTTATCATGTACTTCAAGTGTGTCCCATCCAAGCGAAATTAATTTTCTGACCAACTCTTGATTTCCTAATACTACTGAGCCTATAGACGTCATTTCCTGTCGTGACAATGGTTTACCTGAAAGTGCTTTGATTCTAAAGCCTCCTGCCAAGAATTTTGAAAAAACATGGCGATATGAAGACTCTCCTAAAGAAATAGAACCTTCTAATAAGGTAGGTGCCATTCCACAAACAAACGCATCCCTTGCAGATAAATTAAAATTCCGAATCAATCTCCTTCTCTCTGAGAAATCATTGAACCAATCGACGATAACTGTTAATCTGTTCCACATATGATTAAAAATTTTCAGATTTCATTTTTGGGTCAATTCCATATTTATTAATTCCATTTGTACCTCCCCCAAAAATTAAATAAAGAGGAACGAAAGGGATTAATTGATACCAACCATTCCAGCCGACATCGTGACATCTTTTTGCCCCCTGAGCCCAAAAGAACCATAACAATGGAATTTGAAGTAAGAAAAAGATTGGACTTATATCTTGTCCTCTCGATACGCCGGCAGCTAACATTGCTAGAGCAACCCTTCCTACTACTAAAATAATAAATGATAAACCGAATTCCGTTCTTCTGATACGTCCTTCAAATGAAAATGGATTTTTAAACATGACTTTTATTTTTTAAGGTTATTTATCCATTTATATTGAAATGAAGAAAAGGTAACCAATGAATTGAAAAAAAATATAATGGTAAATCTGAAAATCACTAAAAATCAACAG
>CAMDNE010000039.1 GCA_945902745.1 Chitinophaga pinensis
ATGGGAAAATTATATTGAAAATGAAAGATCGAACGGAATTAGATATTACGCAAAACCATAAATTGAAACTGAATAGGGATGTAATTCAAGTTGGATCGCGTAAAGACGAACTTGTAATTGTTGAACGCCCTATTAAATTCAATGATTCAGTTGTTAATATTGTATATGAATTGAATTGTAAAAAAGACATGGTTTATACTCAAAAAGATAGTGTTTACTTGAATTTTTATGGGCCATTAACTGTTAATTATTCAGGTTCTAATGGAAGAAATGGTGCAAATGGAAAAAATGCTAATACACCGTCAATTTTTCAAGATGGCAAAAATGGTGAATCAGGATTAAATGGTGAGAATGGTCAACATGGAATGAATATTCATGTTTACATATGGAAGGAGAAAACACGCTATCAAATTTTAGTTGTCGACCAACTAACTTTTACTAAAACATATTACAATCTCAAGGAAATCGACCAAGCACAACTTTTAACGATTCTTTCTAATGGCGGAAATGGCGGAAATGGCGGAACAGGTGGAGACGGAAGCAAAGGGAATGACGGTATTATAAATACTTCTAAACCTAAAAATCCTGGCTATGGTGGAACAGGTGGAAATGGTGGAAATGGTGCAAATGGTGGAAATGGAGGGAGTATTGAAGTTTTTATTCACAACAATGCAATTACAATTGAAAAGAATTTGGATCTTTCAAGCGTTTCAGGGAAAGGTGGGTCTAATGGAGTTGGTGGAAAAGGAGGTAAGGCTGGAACTGCGATGGCTGGACAAAAACCAGTCTCAAATGGTGCTAGCGGAACAAATGGTTGGAACGGAATGAATGGACAACTAAATGGTGCAATTCAAGTGCTAATTCAAGATTTTAATTTTGAGAATAGTGATTTACTGAAATAATTGACACTATTATTTTTGAGTATCCATCCGCGTATTTCAGCGGGTTCAGCGGGAGAAAAAAATAAAAATAGTTCCAGCAGATTAACAATCATTTAAAACTTCTCAAAAGCCCCTAACCCAAAAAGCGCAAAATCGTACTTAACAGGATCTATCGGGTCCATTAGCTGAAGTTGAGCCATTAATTCTTCCAGAGCTTTCCAATCGTCTTGTTTGCGTGTTAAAAGTCCAAGTCTGCGTGCGTTATTGCTTGTGTGAACATCAAGAGGAAGGTACAATTCGTTCGTCGAAATCGATTTCCAAATTCCAAAATCTACTCCTTTTTTTGCATCTCTTGTCATCCAACGTAAATACATGTTGAGCCTTTTTGCTGCGGAATTTTTCGAAGGATTTGACAAATGTTTGTGGGAACGGTCTAAATGCTCAATTTCCATGAATTTAGTGCGAAAAGAAATAATTCTTCCTTTAACGCCATCAATAGAACTAGTGTTTTCAAATGCACTTTCTAAAGAGCCCGTTTTATAAATGTTTTGAATGCTTCTGAAATAGAAATCTAAATCAGTCACATTAAATGTGCGGTGAACAAAGCTCGAATGTTCCAAATTGCCAGAATTATAAGTCTTAATGAATTCAAAAGGATTTTGCTCCATGATTTCCAACAAGCGCTCACCACTTTTGATAATGCTTTTTCTATTTCCCCAAGCAATGGTTGAAATTAGAAATCCAACTATTTCAATATCTTCCTTCTGAGAAAAACGATGCGGAAGTTGTATTGGATCACTTTCTAAGAATATTGGATTTTCGTATTGTTCCGCCTTGAAATTGAGGAAATCAGTTAATTCTTGAAAATTCATGGGCTAATTCCCCGAAATAATAAAACCATCTTTCATGACCAATTTTCGATCTGTCATATTGGCTAAAGACTCATTATGCGTTACAATGACAAAAGTTTGTTTGAATTCGTCTCGCAATTGAAAAAACAGTTTGTGCAGTTCATCTGAATTATGAGAATCAAGATTTCCAGATGGCTCGTCAGCAAATATTACTTTGGGACGGTTAATCAATGCACGACATACCGCTATTCGTTGCTGTTCACCGCCTGAAAGTTCATTTGGCTTATGTTCTGATCGTTCTTTTAATCCAATGATTTCTAACAAGCGTAAACCTTCTATTTTGGCTTTTTCCAAAGATTCACCTTTAATCAATGCAGGAAGAATTACATTCTCAAGCGCTGTGAATTCTGGTAATAATTGGTGTGATTGAAAAATAAATCCTACAGATTGATTTCTAAATGCGGATAGTTTTTTTGAACTGAGCGTAAATGGATTTATTCCGTCAATTTCTAAGGTTCCTTGGTCTGGTTTATCTAATGTTCCAAGTATTTGTAAAAGGGTAGTTTTTCCAGCTCCAGAAGAACCAACAATAGAAATCACTTCACCTTCTTTAACTTCAAGGTCAATGCCTTTCAGTATTTGAAGTGAATCATATGATTTAAATATTCCTTTTGCTATTAACATTATTTTTTCATTTTCAGAACATGCCCCATCTTATCGCGCTTCGTTTGTAAGTACAATTCATTGTGAATATTACTTTCAATTTCAAGTGAAATATTCTCTGTGATTTCTAGGCCATAACCAACTAATCCTGTTCTTTTCGTTGGGTTATTTGACATTAATTTCATTTTGGAAACACCTAAAGAACGAATAATTTGTGCGCCAATTCCATAATCACGCTCATCTCCTTTAAAGCCAAGTTTGATATTTGCTTCAAGCGTGTCGTAGCCTTCTTCTTGTAATTTATATGCTTTCAATTTATTCATAAGACCAATTCCTCGGCCTTCTTGATTCATGTATACAATCACGCCTTTTCCTTCAGCTTCAATCATTTCCATTGCTTTGTGCAATTGAGGTCCACAGTCACAACGACAAGAACCGAAAATATCACCTGTAATACACGAAGAATGAACGCGAACTAAAACGGTTTCATCTTTCTCCCAAGTTCCTTTTACTAATGCTAAATGTTCTTGATCGCTGTTGATTTCTTTATAAGCAATCAGTTGGAAATCTCCATGCGTTGTTGGCATTTTGACATCAACAATGCGCTCTATAAGGGATTCGTTTTTAATTCGATATTCGATTAAATCCGCAATTGAAACAATTTTTAAATTAAATTTTTGTGCAATTACAAACAGTTCAGGCAAACGTGCCATTGTTCCGTCTTCGTTTAATATTTCAACGATTACACCAGCCGATTCAAATCCTGCTAACCGTGAAAGGTCGGTAGCTGCTTCTGTATGACCAGCACGACGTAAAACGCCACCTTTTTTAGCACGTAATGGGAAAATGTGTCCAGGCTTTCCTAAATCGTCAGATTTTGTTGTTGGATCAATTAATGCTAAAATTGTTTTTGAACGATCACTTGCTGAGATTCCAGTTGTACATCCGTGTCCATTTAAATCCACAGAGACTGTAAATGGTGTTTCATAAGTAGCTGAATTCGAATGAACCATTAAGTCTAATCCAAGTTCATCGCATCTATCTTCTACTAATGGTGCACAAATCAAGCCTCGACCGTGAGTTGCCATGAAATTGATAACTTCTGGAGTTACATTTCTTGCGGCTGTTAGAAAATCACCTTCATTCTCTCTGTCTTCATCGTCAACAACGATAATCACTCTTCCTTCTTTGATTTCTGCTATCGCTTCTTCGATAGTATTTAATGTAAATTCCATTGGCTATTTTTCGAGGTCCAAAATTACAGTAAAATTACCATACCTCAAGGGATTTAGGATTTAAAATTTGGCACTTCGATAAACTCAGTGACCAAATTAATTTGGGATTAGCAACTAATAACGTGTAATTCGCAACTAGCAATTTGTAATTGTATTTACTTCGATAAAATCGTTTCTTTTAACGCAGAAGTTGCATTTTCCCATTTATAGTTTTTAAGAACAAAATCTCTTCCTTGTTGAGAAATGCGCTGATAAAGTTCCGTATTTGATGTCAAGATTTCAATTGCTTCCAGAAATTCATCAACAGTATTTGCAACATATATTGTTTCGAGATGAATTGCGTTGATGGCGTTATTCGCCAAACTTGTCGTAATGCAGGGGATTCCCAGCGCCATTGCTTCCAAAAGTTTATTTTGCATACCTGTTCCAATCATCATTGGTGCGATGAAAATTCTGCCTTTACAATAGGTGGTTCGAATGTCTGCCACCCAACCTTGTAAAGTGATTTGTGGATTTGAATTACCTATTTTTTGAACAGACGAACGGGGAGAGGCACCTGAAATTAAGCAGGTTAATCGCTTATTTTTAGGTAATAATTGATTTGCAATGTATTCTACGGCCTCAATATTAGGGGCGTAACTCAAGTTGCCTACAAAAACTAAATCATATTCTGATGTGTGAACTTGTTCTTCAAAAAAAGAACTGTCTATGCCGTTTGAAACGCAAAGGATAGTTGATTTATCTGGATGACTTATATATTCTTTGTCCTGCTCGCTAATAATTGTTTTATTTTCGAAATAGTCAAAAATGGACCTTTCATAAATCGTAAGTCTTTTTGCTTCAGATCGGAAAAGCCATTTTGAATACCAAGGCGCTTTAGCAATTCGTCTGTCAATCCCTTTAGACAAAGCATCCATGTAATCAATTGTCTTAGGGCAATCGTGGTAATTTTTTACATATTCTGAAGCTCTAATTAGCTGACAATAAATATAATTAGGTTTAATTTGTTTAAGTAATTGTTTAGCTTTTAAATGACCTTTTAGAGAATAAAAATAACCCACTTGAAAAGGTTTGTTATTGAATATACACAAGCATAAATTCCATAAAATGCTCCAATTATTTATTCGAATCACATTAATTGAGTCACAATACGTGTTCAATTTTTCAATAGAATCAGTTGGAACTTTTTGCTTAGAAATAGCAATTAGAGAGATGCTAAAATCTTTCGATAATTCTTTTATTTGATAGAATGCACGCAGCTTGTCGCCTTTCTCCAGTGGAAAAGGGAAACGTGAAAGGATCACAACCAATTTAGGCTTATAATTCGCTGATTCTGTCATTTAAATAGTTCGATATACTATTAACGGAGTTGTTGTCTTCAATGAATTTTCGTGCTTTTCCTCCAAGTGCCATTCTTTTTTCTTGAAACTTAATCAATTCAATGATTTGAGAAACGAACTCTGCTGTTGTTTCTGCTAAATAAACAGCGTTGTTATGTTGAATTCCAACTGCGCCAATTTTTGTTGTTACTATAGGAACGCCTAGTGCCATTGCTTCAAGTAATTTTACACGTACACCAGAACCACTCCGGATAGGGGAAATTAATAGCCCATTATTTTGCATGAATTTGTGACTATCGTTGACAAAACCATGATTTACAATTCCACTGATTCCATTCGTGGGAAATTGATTTTCCATATAAGATCCAGCAAGATGGAGTTCAATCTTAGGATAGACTATTTTCACTCCTGGTAAAATTTCATTTACTAACCAATCTACTGCTTCAATATTTGGTTTCCAATTCATTGAACCAATAAAAAACAAATTCGTTACTGAATAATCTACTTTGTTTTCAGAAAGATCAATGGCAATAGGAATTACTGTTTTTGGTGCTGTTATTCCTAATTCCTCAAATGCTGTGAAATCTTCTTCAGTAATTGTCGCTATGAGATCTACCTTTTTCAATTCCTCTATTTCATATTTTTTTAAATCCTCTGAAAGTCTGTTGAAATAGAATTTTTTGAATGGGTTATTTGTATTCAAAGCGAGTTGTCTCCAGATTTTGTGTTCCACATTGTGTGTTCGCACGATAATTTTAGCACCAGTATACTTACGAATTGTATCAATATATGGCGTTGTGAATAAACTTTCTAAGATTACATGTGTGAATTCTCCATTAGAGAATACTTCTTCTAACTTTGAATGAAATGCAGTGTTATCAAACCTGGAAACCACAAAAGATTTTCTATTAAAAAATGATTTTAATGCAGGTAGCAATTTAATTCTTGTATCAATTTCAAAAGAGGAAGTAGAAATTTTATCGAGAATAGACTTTGGATAATTTTCTAAATCGAACGTATGTTTATGCGTTGAAAGACAAATGTGATCAACAGTATAATCGCATTGGATTAAACATTTGAGAAATTGATGCATGGCCTTACAACCACCATCGACAATCGGAAAGATTGGTTTATTGGTGAGGTAAAGGACGCGCATTTTTTCTTTTAAAACGTTTAAAAAACTTGACCCAGCCATCTTTACTGAAAACAGGTGAATCATTTGCTGCAGCTCTCATCAATACATATGCAATTGGCATTAAAACCATTGATGCAAACCACATTCCTATAAAAGGAGTTACAACTTCCGAAACTGCTAAACTATCTCCAACACTTATCAAAACAAAGTAAATCATGAAAAGAAGTGCTGCAATAACCACTGGTGCTCCAAATCCACCTTTTCGCACAATGGCTCCAAGAGGAGCGCCAATAAAAAAGAGTACAATTATGGTAAATGTCAAAGCGAATTTACGGTGAAACTCTATTAAATATCCATTAATGTCATGATTGATACTCATCATGTATTCCTTTTGGCCGTTAAGGTTTTGATTTTTTCTTCTCAATTTCGCTTGCGTCATAGTGATTGCTTGAACTTGATCGGTAGAACTCAATTTATCAAACTCAATTAGTTCTGAAATAATCGTATCTTTTTTATTCTCATTGTTAGCATTCAATGAGTCTGGTTTGAAGTAATAGGCTTGAAAATAGGGGTGATCATTTTTTAGACTCTGCAAGAAATTATTCGAAATCTGTTGTCCATTTATTTTAATTGAATCAATGGCTGAATAAATTTGAAATACATTTAACATTTCATGTTTGTCAGCGAATAACTCATCTTGTGAACGTTTTAGTGAAAATCCGGCTAAATCAATTTTGTATGTTGCTTTTTCAAAAGTTGATCGTCGAGAAGGTCTGTTATTGCTATTATTCGAGTGTAATTTACCGTCTGGTGTATAATTTGGTGCTTCAGGTGAAAGCTCTTCTGTAACGTAGCCATTTTCTAATTCAAAAAATAAATACTTCCCATTTTCTGATTTGTAAATTTTGCCCTGTTCTGCTCTAATAGTCTTAATTTCCTTTGGATCTGTATGATCGTGAATAAGAATTCCTTTGAAATGGTCATCCGTTCCAGAATCTACTTTTATGGCATAACCATCTAATTCTTTGCTGTAAACACCTGGTGTTAAAATAGCTGATATTTTCGTGTTCTGAATATCATAAATGAGGGAATGCCATTTTAAATTTGCTACAGGAATCACATAATTTGCAAAATAGAACGTGAAAAACGCAATTCCGATTACAACGAAGGTTAGTGGTTTTAGTATCTTGTAAAGAGATAATCCACTTGATTTTAAGGCTGTTAATTCGTTGTTTTCAGCTAAATTCCCAATTGTCATAATTGACGAAAGTAATATAGCAAGTGGAAGAGCAAGCGGGATTAAACTTGCGGATACATAAAAAAGTAATTCTAAAACAACTAGGGTGTCAATTCCTTTACCCATTAAATCATCAATGTATTTCCAAAGAAATTGCATGATAAGTATGAACATGGATATAACCAAGGTCACAAAAAATGGTCCTACAAAGGAGCGAATACTAAAAACGTACAGACGTTTCAATGGTGTTTGTCTTTTTTATGCTTACAAAATTAGATAAATAACGAACAATTTTGAGATTTATTCGGTTATTATGCTCCAAGAATCCTTTTAAGATCACCTATTTGTTGTTCCCATAACATTTGAGACTCTTCTAATTCATCTTCTTCAGCGAAATCAGTAATTGTCATCACAACAACTTTTGTCATTGGATCAACATCAAAACTCATTTCGAAAAAACAATCGTTACCATCTTCTTCGTCTTCAATCCATTTGAATTTTGCTTTAGAATTTGGTTTTTTTGATAATAAACGTGCCTTTTCTTCACTTCCGTCCCAGAAAAAAGTAAAAATATCATCCTTAATATTAACATCATCCGCAAACCATTCGCTTAATCCACTTGGCGTGCATAGCATGTTTTCAAGAACTTTTGGTGATGTTTTTAAAAGGTATTCTAATTCGAATTTTACTTTCTCAGTCATGGTAATTGTCAATTTGTGTTAACTTCGCATCAAAAACACGCAATTTACATAAATCTTTTCAATGGCTTTAGTACACTCATTTGAAAAAAACGGGAATATCCTGTTCAAATACCGTGGTCAAATACCGGTAATTTTGTTTTTAATGTCAATACCAACAGTTTATTTCACTGATTACAAGCTGTTTGACTCAAATCAAACACTTGATTTAAACTTGTTCATAACTTGTATTCTTTTTTCTTTTTCTGGTCAAGTAATCAGAGCAATAGCTATTGGAACAAGCAGCAAACATACTTCAGGTCGAAATACAAAAGAACAGGTTGCAGATGCATTAAATACAAAAGGAATATATTCGACCGTTCGTCATCCATTGTACTTGGGTAATTATTTCATGTGGATTGGAATAGTAATGTTTACCTATAATATTTGGTTTGTTTTAGTAGTTTCTTTGCTTTTTTGGTTGTTTTATGAAAGAATCATGTTTGCAGAAGAACGTTTTTTGGAACGAAAATTCGGTCAAGATTATGTTGATTGGTCAATGAAAGTTCCACCTTTTTGGCCAAGTAGAAAAAACCATATCAAAACGGAGATTCCTTTTTCAATGAAAACAATCTTAAGAAGAGAATATTCTGGAATGACGGCAACAATTATTGGATTTGTATTTGTATCTTTTCTTAGAGATTGGTTTACAACGGGTCAACCGCATTTTAAACTTGTTTACGGAATCGTATTAGCTTCTGGTTTACTGATTTCTCTTGTTTTAAGAACATTGAAACACAACACGAAGGTTTTATTTGAAGCAGATAGATCTTAATCTTTTATTTGGTTTAATTCTTTGATTGACATACTTTTGCAGTCAACTTTTTGACTATATGAAACCACTCTTAAAACTATTTTTTTCGATTTTACTAATTATACCAATTAATCGATCCTTTTCGCAAAGTATCCATCAATCTGAATTGGAATTGTACAATTCGAAAGGCAATGCATCAGCCGAATTTTACGACACACTTACAGCCTCAAAAAAGCCGTTAACAGAAAAAGTAATCTGTAACCTTAATAAAAAGGTTTATGGTTGGCATCCATACTGGATTGGAAGTGCCTACCAAAATTACCAATGGGATTTATTGAGTCATTTATCTTTCTTTAGTTTCGAAGTAAATTATTTAAATGGAAATGCCGTTTCGACGCACGGTTGGTCAACAAGTGCGGCTGTAAATGCTGCTTTGGCGACAGGATCAACAAAAGTTACGCTTTGTGTCACGCTTTTTGCAAATCACGCTTCCTTTTTGACAAATGCAACTGCAAAACAAGCTCTCATCACCAATTTAATAGCGCTAATTTCTGCTCGAGGTGCACATGGTGTCAATATCGACTTTGAAGGGCTTCCAGCATCACAATCAACCAATTTTGCCAATTTCATGGTCGATTTAGCAAATCAATTTCATGCGGCTATTCCTGGATCAGAAGTGAGTACGGTGCTTTATTCTGTCGATTGGAGTTCTATTTTCAATTTTCAAATCATGGAACCTGAAGTTGATAATTACATCATCATGGGGTATGATTATTATTACTCAGGAAGCAGTACCGCTGGACCAAATGACCCATTATATCAATTTGGGACAAGTTATAATTACACTTTATCACGGTCAATTACCGATTACGTGAAAGCTGGTTGCCCAAAAGATAAATTAATTCTTGGTTTGCCAAATTATGGAAGAGAATGGTCAACTGCTTCTTTGGCAATTCCGTCTTCAACAACAGCCACTGGAGTATCAAGAACCTATTCCTATATTCGAAATAATTCAACTGGATTCTATAGCAATACAAACCATTTCTATGATAATGATAGTCAATCAGACGAATATTTATTCATGAATGGAGGAACGCCGAAACAATGTTATATAACCAAAGAAATTGCTTTTAGTCAACGGTTGCAACATGTTTTAAACAGCGGAATAGGAGGGATTGGAATTTGGGCACTTGGATATGACGATGGATACACCGAATTGTGGGATGCTATAAATTCAAAAATGAC
>CAMDNE010000040.1 GCA_945902745.1 Chitinophaga pinensis
TTAATTTTAAATCTTTTGAATAAGTCGCAAAATCCTCAATGGCAGCTTCTTCAATAATCTTAGACTTGAGAATTTTATCTGCTTGATATTGAATATCCACTAATTGCCTGAAAAGATTTTCGAAACTCATTGTGTCCTTTATTTAACCGAACGTGAAAATAAGGATAATAATCTATTTTATCACTTCTGGAAGTTCCTTTGTTTTGTCTTTTGGAACAAATAAAATGGAACTTGTATTTACACAATGACGTGTATTTTTATCGGTCATTTGTTCGCCAAGGAAAACGTGTCCTAAATGCCCTTGACAATTGTTGCAAACGATTTCCGTTCTTCTTCCGTCAGCATCTAGAATACGTGTAACTGATCCTTTTATTTCATCATCAAAACTTGGCCATCCACAATGCGAATCAAATTTATCTTCTGATGTGTAAAGTGGATTATTGCAACGACGGCAGATATACAATCCATTGTCTTTTTTTTCATAATAATCACCGGTATATGGACGATCTGTTGCTTTGTTGACCAAAACTTGTTCTTGTTGAGGTGTTAAGTCATTGTATTTTGTTGTTGAATCCATAGCTTTTGTTGAATTAGTTGAAAGTGTATTTTGACCTTGACAAGAAGTCAAGACTAGTGCGAATAAATAAAAGATTTTAAGTTTCATAAATATCAATTTTATACAATAACGAATGAAAACGTGTTTTGTGTTTTTTAAATTGGTTTTTCTTTCTGAATATTTAACAAAAAAGAATCAATTGCTTTATAGATCAACGCTAATTGCTCGTCAGAAATACAATAAGGTGGATTGATGAAAATCACATTTCCCAATGGACGAATCAACAATCCTTGTTCTAAAAAGAAGTTATATGCTTTGTCTCGAATGTTGGAGAAATACGTATTTCCTTCTCCCGTTTCCAATTCAATTGCCAAAATAGTTCCTAAAACTCTTGTTTCGTAAACTGCATTATGATTTACAATAGAAGCTTGATATGCCAAATTTGCGTCTTCAATTCTCTTAATATTTTTCCAAGTGGATTCTTTTTCGAATAGATCAAGACTTGCACATGCCGCAGCACAAGATAATGCGTTCCCAGTGAATGAATGACCATGAAGTAATGCTTTCGATTTGTCTACTGATAAGAAGGCGTTGTAAATTTTATTGGTTGCAACGGTCAATCCTAAAGGTAAAACCCCTCCAGTTAATCCTTTGGAAAGACAAACAATATCAGGCGTTACAGCGCAATGGTTCATCGCAAATAATTTACCAGTTCTTCCCCACGCTGTCATAACCTCATCAAAAATGACGAGTACTTTGTGTTTTTTAGCTAGGTTGACCAAGGAATCTAAAAAGGAACTCGAATAAGTACGCATTCCAGATGAACCTTGAATTAATGGTTCAACAATTACAGCTGCAAATTCATTCGTTTGAAACAATTTTTCGGCATACGCCAATTGCTCTTGCTCATTTTCTTCCGTTGGAAAATCCAAAAAATCCACATCAAAGAAAAACGGTTCAAAAGGCGCATTGAAATATCCTCGCTGTCCAATGGCCATTGCGCCAAATGTATCACCGTGATAAGCGCCGTCCAATGCTAAAATTCGTCTTTTCGGTTCACCGAGATTATGCCAATATTGCACAACCATTTTCAACGCTACCTCAACTGCTGTTGATCCATTATCTGAGAAAAATACTTTTTGCAAAGGTTCTGGTAGAATGTGAACAACTCGTTCTGCTAATTCAACGGCTTTAGCATGCGTGAATCCAGCAAAAATTACATGATCTATTTTTTTGAATTGTTCTGAAATTGCATTGGCAATGTGTTCGTTCCCATGACCGTGCACATTGACCCACCAAGAAGAATTACAATCAATATATTCCTTTCTATCAGCAGCAAACAAAACCGCATCCTTTGCTTTGATAATTTCAATTGCATCCGAAGCAGTTTGCATTTGAGTAAATGGATGCCAAACGTATTGTTTATCTTTTTGAATGATTTCCGACATATTACAAAACGTTTGATGCTTTTAAAATTTCAGCTTGATTTTGAATGAATTCGGTGTTCACTTCATCTGTCAATGGAATTCTTGCAATCATTTTGAGATTTGTATAATTCAGAATAAACGATTCTGTGGCTTTATTTTCATCGCCCACAAATACAATTCCTTCGATATTTATTTTTCGATTTTTCAATGCTTCAACAGTCAACAAAGTGTGATTTATACTTCCTACATAATGTCTTGAAACAACAATAACAGGCAAATTCCATCCTACGAACAAATCAATTAGTAGCAATCCTTTATTATTCAAAGGAACCATCAATCCTCCAGCTCCTTCAACGACTAAATTCCTTTCAACCAAAGGCAATTGAAATGCTTCTTTCGTGATTTCAACTCCATCGATTTCTGCAGCAGCATGCGGCGACATTGGTTGAGAAAGTCTAAATTTTTCTGGTAAAATAATTACAGAATCAGTTGTCCAATTTTGGACCTTCAAACTATCAGAATTTTCTAATTCCCCAGCTTGGATTGGTTTCCAATATACGGCATCAAGTGTTTGAGTAATAATTGCACTGACCACCGTTTTACCGATGTCGGTTCCGATGCCTGTAATGATGAATTGTTTATGTGATACTTGAGAATTCAATAAATTTGATTTTAATATTATAAAACAAAGATATTCCTTTGAATTAATTTAAGCTGAATAAATTAGGATGTTATTGGCAAATGGTGTTAATTCGTGAATGCTCCTTTGAATTAATAGGATTTACTTAATTAGTATGGGAAAATATCTTTTTATTACAATTGTTATTTTATTTTCTTTTTGGAGTACGGGTCAATTAGTATTTGAAATAAATCAACCTTCACATTTAAAAGGAATTTATCCATCAATTCCGCCAAGTGCGGCTTGGAACTCTCCAAATCTTTACATAAATGGTACTTGGTTTAGCGACACAGTTGTTGTTTCAAATGATGGAATCGACGCTTCGGCTTGTTCTCCAATCATAAATAATGTGAATAATCAATATGCACTATTTTACAGATATGGGTGTAATTTGGATGATCAATTATTGAATGCTCAAGCTGCTGGAGCGACAGGGGCAATTATTATTGACAGTGTGGTGGGTAGACCTCTACCTTTTCCGAGTGAAGTTCAAAGTGCAAGTATTACTATTCCTTTTGTTATAATTTCATTGGATGAAGGTGATTCATTGATAGCAGCGATAAATCTTGGTGAAACGAGTGTTGTTTCTTTTGGTGATAAAACAGGAACAAATATAGTGGATCTTGGGATTTATATGGAAACCTCAATTTGGTCGAGCTATGGGTATTTTCATTTAAATACCTTGTCCTATTTTACCGACACTTTATTAGGTGCTTGGATTTACAATCATGGAACGGCGGATGCGAACAATGTGCAATTACGCTTTTATCTTAAAGGAAAAACTTCTTCCATTGATTTAGAAACAATTTCCTTACCTGTCACAATTCCTGTTGGTGATAGTATTTATGTGCCTATTTCTTTTCAAAACATAGTTGATTTTAGTATTGAACCGAATGGATTGAATTATGGATATTCAATATTAACATCAGATATTGATGAAGATACACTTGACAATGAAATTGTGAATTCGTTGTTATTTTATGACATGAGTACTTCTGGTCCATACCCACCCTACCCTTTATTGTCACCCTCTTTTTACAATAATCAATCAACCGAGTCGGATTTTGATTACATATTAATGACAAATACTCCGAATTATTACGCAATAGGGTATAAAGGGATTTTAGATAACTTACATTGTATTCTCATAGGTTCCTACGGATATGTTTCGAATTTTTTCGATGATGTTTTATTTTCTATATCTGATTTTGGTAATTACGATGGATATAATTTTTATTCTGGTGGAATAATACATGGGCCAATGATGTACTGGGACCTTCCAAATACTTCTTTATCAATATCTAATCACAATTTTGGAGGCGACCCCAATATGCAACATTATGACACTGTTGGGGTAACTATTGAGTACGGAGGTACAATTAATGTTGCATTTACAACGGATATGTACCACGATGAAAAAAGACGTAGATATCCAGAGGAAAAAGTATTATGTTATATTGATTATTTTCAAACCGAACTTGATCCAAGACTCACGCCTTGCTCTTATTTTTCCTATGGTGATGATTGCTTCGAAGGTCTTCATGAAAATGAAATAAATAATATTAAATTGTTTCCAAATCCATCAAATGGTACTTTTCAAATACAAACTGATTTAAATATAGAAAAGGTTGAGGTGATTGATTTCACTGGTAAAAAATGTTATAATAAAATTTTAAGCAAAACAGCTAATGGCTTTGAAACTCAACTTGATGTTGAAACTGGTTATTACATCCTAAATCTTTACACTTCTGACGGCACCGTATTCAGAAAATCTATTTTAATTACCAATTAATAAATATAATTAACTTCTCAATTGCGCTCCCAACTTCCCTTCCAACTCAACACGAATCTTTTCCATAATCGCATCAATTTGATTGTCTTTTAAGGTTTGTTCTTGGTCTTGGAACGTGAATGATACCGCATACGATTTCTTTCCTTCCTCTAAGTTTTTGCCTTCATACACATCAAACAAGCCAACTTCTTTCAAAATTTTCTTGTCACAATTTTTAGCGATTGTTTCAATTTCCGAGAAATTGGTTGCCGTATTTAAAAGCAAAGAGAAATCACGACGAACAGCAAATGTTTTTGGCAATTCACTGTATTTCACTTTCACGTATTGTAAACTTTCTGTAATTGCATCCCAATCCAGATCAGCAATAAATACTTCATTTTTAATTCCAAAATGCTTCTTTGAAGCAGTATTTGCCCAACCAATCTCTCCAACTTTCTTTTTCAAGATCGTCAATTGAACACCATCGTGTAAAAGCGAATTTTTCAATGCACTTTCCTGCAACATGCCATTCAATCCAAGTCGGCTGAACAAAGCATTCACCAATCCTTTCATTGAATAATAGGAAAATTGATCTTTAGATGCGTTCCAGGATTCTTGTTCTTTCTTTCCTGTTAAAACAAGTATCAAGCGTTTGTTCTCAGCATACCCACTTTCGTATTTATGGTAAACCTTTCCAAATTCAAACAATTTCAAATCTGCATGTTGACGGTTTTGGTTGTGCTGAACAACTTCCAAGGCATTAAAAATCAAACTTTGACGCATCACATCTAATTCTTGACTCAAAGGATTCAACATTTGAACATTGCGTTGGGATTGAAGAACATCTCCTCCTAATTTCTCGGTATAAACTGATGTTGTCAAAGAATTGTTCAACATTTCAACCAAGCCTTTTCCAACCAACATTTCAGAAAGTACATTTTGCACTTTTTCTAAATCCGGCTTAGGAAATACACCAATTGAGGTGTTTAACTTTTCAGGTAAAGGAACATTGTTGAAACCATAAATCCGTAAAACTTCTTCCGTTAAATCGGCCTCACGTGTAACATCCACACGATAAGCTGGAACTTCAACTTGTGCAATTCCATTCGAAACAGAAAGAATTTTGATATCCAAAGAGGTTAAAATAAGGTCGATATCTTGAACTGAAATAGAAGAACCAATTAATTTGTTACAACTGTCGTAACTGAATTCAACTACTTTATTTTCGATCTTGTTAGGATAAACATCTACTACATCCATTGCAATTTCACCACCAGCAACTTCTTGAATCAAAAGCGCAGCACGCTTCAGCGCAAATGCAGTCAAATTTGGATCAACGCCTCTTTCAAAACGGAAACTTGCATCGGTATTTATTCCATGAAACTTAGCCGTTTTACGCACTGAAACAGGATTGAAATACGCAGATTCTAAAAACACCTCGGTGGTATCGTCTTTGATTCCAGAATCAGCTCCACCAAAAACGCCTGCAATACATAAGTTTTCAGTGCCATTCGTTATCATTAAATTTTCTGAAGAAAGCGTTCTTTCAACTCCATCTAACGTCACAAATTTCTCTCCTTCAGTTGCCGTTTTAACAACAATTTTTCCATTCAATGAACGAACATCAAAAGCATGCAAAGGAGTTCCCAATTCACGCATTATGTAATTCGTAACATCCACCACATTGTTTATTGGCGAAAGTCCAACAGCACGCAAACTTTTTTGCAACCACGCTGGAGAAGGTTTGATTTTTACATTTTTTATCGTTGTTCCAACATAACGTGGGCACAATTCTGAATTCTCAACTGCAATAGTTATTGGTAAACTTGTATTTTGAACGTTAAAATCAGCAATTGAAGGCATTTGAAGTGTCAAATTTTCCTTTTTGTGGAAATTCAAATACGCTATTAAATCACGTGCAACGCCAATATGTCCCATTGCATCTGCACGGTTAGGCGTTAAACCAATCTCAATTTGATAATCATCTTCCAAATCAAACAAAGAAGCGGCAGTTGTACCAACTTTAGTTTCAGCATCTAACACCAAAATTCCAGCGTGTGATTGTCCCATTCCCAATTCATCCTCAGCACATAACATTCCATGTGATTCAACACCACGAATTTTGGAAACTTTCATTTTCAATGGCTCATCTGGTGTAGGATAAAGCGTACAACCAACAGTAGCGACAATAACTTTTTGTCCAACAGCAACATTTGGCGCACCGCACACAATTTGAAGTGGCTCTCCACCAATTGTCACAGTAGTCACTTTTAATTTATCTGCATCAGGATGTTTTTCACAGGTAAGTACCTCACCAACGACAACACCTTCGAGTCCACCTTTCACAGCTTCTAACTTTTCAACGCTTTCAACTTCTAAACCTGTATCCGTTAAAATTCCATCCATTTGTTGTGGAGAAAGTTCCGTTTTGACGTATTGTTTAAGCCAATTGTATGATATTTTCATTCTGTGTGAGTATTTGACAAAAAGTT
The DNA here is from genome assembly GCA_945902745.1 of Chitinophaga pinensis. Classification (GTDB taxonomy): domain Bacteria; phylum Bacteroidota; class Bacteroidia; order Flavobacteriales_D; family Crocinitomicaceae; genus M0103. The sequence continues at coordinate 6,926 of CAMDNE010000040.1, forward strand.
GAATCGCAAATTTAAGGAAATTCAATGAATTTTTAGCTTCAAAACATGCACTAATCAGAGATTAACATTTCGAATAAAAAGAATTAACACCAAGTTAGTATGAAGTATTTTCAGTTGTGCGTATTTTTACACCAAATAAATTTGATTTTACCCAAATGCGTTATACTCTTTTTACCCTTTTTAGTCTTTTTTTCCTAACATTTTCATTTGCTCAAAAGAAAAGTACATTGAGCGGCACGATAACCGATGCAGAAAGTGGCGAGGCAATAATCAATGCAAAAATATACATTCCAGCAATTCGTCAAGGAGCAGTAACAAATACCTACGGTTTTTATTCTTTAACAGTTGAAAGTGGAACACAGATTATTGAATTTCGTTCTGGCGGAATGGAAACCGTTGTAAAGGAATTTGATTTAACAGCTGATATTGTTTTCAATATTGAAATGTCTAGCGAAATAAAAAATATTGGAGAAGTCACCATCAGTGCAAAAAAAGGAGAAAACGTAAATTCTGCTCGAATAGGTCAAATAGATTTGGATGTAGAAAAAATAAAAACGTTACCCGCTTTCATGGGAGAAGTGGATATCATCAAAGCGATTCAATTATTACCGGGAGTTTCTTCCGTTTCTGAAGGTGGACAAGGATTTTACGTTCGTGGTGGTGGCCCAGATCAAAATTTGGTTTTATTGGATGAAGGAGTTGTTTACAATGCTGCACATCTTTTTGGTTTTTTCTCCGTTTTCAATGTTGATGCCATAAAAAGTGTGACGTTGATAAAAGGAGGAATGCCAGCAAATTATGGTGGTCGCATGTCATCCGTTTTAGAAGTTCACATGAATGAAGGAAATAATAAAAAGTTTAAAATCAAAGGAGGACTAGGCGTTATTTCATCGCGTTTAACAATCGAAGGCCCACTAAAAAAAGACAAAGGTTCTTTCATTGTTTCCGCAAGACGAACGTATATTGATGTAATCATGAAAGCCGCGATTCCAGAAACTTCTCCTTTCTCAGGTTCAAGTTATTATTTCTACGATTTGAACTTGAAATTAAATTACAAATTGACAGAAAAAGATAGAATTTATTTAAGCGGATATTATGGTAAAGATGTTTTTACTTACGGGAACAAAACGGATGCTTTTTCTGTCGATATGCCATGGGGAAATGGAATTGCAGCACTGAGATGGAACCATTTATTTTCCAATAAATTATTTATGAATGTCACTTCTACTTTTTCTGATTATCAGTTTAAATTTGGATCAGAACAAGATGAATTTCGTTTTGCTTTAAAATCTCAAATTACAGATATTGGTGCTAAAGTTGACTTCACTTATTTTCCAAGTACACGGCATAAACTTAAATGGGGAGCAGAATATATCTATCACACATTCAATCCAACGAGTGTTTCGGCCGCTTCTCAAGACATTGTTTTCGATACAGGTGAAGCACAAAAATTGTACAGTCATGAATCAGCAGTTTATGTTTTAGATGAATTTGATCTAAACGAAAAAATTAAACTAAATGCTGGATTACGCTACAGTATGTATCAACATGTTGGACCTTTTAAACGCTACATCAAAGGAGATATAAGCAATCCAGATTCTGTTGTTAATTATTCAAAAGGAGATTTAATTAAGTTTTACAGCGGACTAGAACCAAGAGTTTCGGGTCGTTGGTTGCTATCTGAAACAAGCTCTATAAAAGCAGGATATTCATACAATTACCAATATGTTCACTTGACATCTTTAAGTGCTGTTTCATTGCCAACAGATATTTGGTATCCAAGCACTGATAAGGCAAAGCCACAAAAAGGATGGCAAGGGTCATTGGGCTATTTTCATAATTTCAAGGATGATAAATATGAAACTTCAGTTGAAGTGTATTACAAAGGAATGAAAAACTTGATTGAGTACAAAGAAGGAGCATTACCTGGAGATAACGTCAATGACAATACAGATAACATCTTGGTTTTTGGAACTGGACAAGCATATGGAATTGAATTTTTTGTAAAGAAAGCGTATGGTAAATTAACTGGTTGGATTGGTTATACCTTAGCGAAAACAGAACGCAAATTCCCTGATTTGAACACTGGTAATGTTTTTCCTGCAAAATATGACCGTCGACATGATTTGTCAATTGTTGCAGGTTATAAATTAAATGAACGTTGGACATTTGGAGCAGCATTTATTTATGCAACTGGAAACACATTGACATTGCCAACTTCTTGGTACGTTCAAGAACAGAGTTTACTCTTCAATTATGGTGCAAGAAATTCGACAAGAATGGCACCTTATCACCGTTTAGACTTATCTGCAACATTGTATGATAAGTCCTATAAAGTGAAGCAAGATGAACTGACCGGAGAACCAATCAAGGTTAAAAAACGTTTCAGAAGTAATTGGTCTTTTTCAGTTTACAATGTTTACAACCGAGCTAATCCCTTCTTTATGTATGTGGATAATAACGGAGATTTTTTAAATGGGGATTTTAAAATTAGTGTAAAGCAAGTTTCATTGTTTCCAATTATACCGAGTGTTACATGGAATTTTGAGTTTTGAGTTTTGTAAAAAAATATTAAACACATAGGCACATAGGAAACATAGTTTTAATGCACTTTTGTGAATTTTGAGTTTTGAGAAAAATATAAAACACATAGCGATGCACTGAGTTTATCGAAGTGACACATAGGAAACATAGAAAATTAGACATATAAAATGCAAAAAACATTCTACTTATTGATTATTCTTCTCGCAATAACTTCATGCACGAAGGAAGTTAAGATTGATATTCCTGGTTTTGAAGAACAACTAATGATTGACGGAAGTATTGAAACTAATTTTCCGCCTGTTGTTTTGCTCTCTCGATCGAAAGACATTTATTCACCTACTAATATCGATGCTTTTCTTGCTTCTTTTGTTTCTGGAGCTACAGTGAAAGTTGGGGACGGAGCTACTGAAGTTGTACTAGAAGAAATTTGTACTGACAATTTACCTCAAGGTTTAGAAGCTATTGCGGCAGAATTATTTGGAATTCCAGTTGCAGAATTAGCAAATTACCATTTATGCGCATACACAACTTTCGATGCAAGTATGTGGGGACAAGTTGGCAAAACCTATTATTTAACGGTAACATTTGAAGGGAAA
>CAMDNE010000041.1 GCA_945902745.1 Chitinophaga pinensis
CCATATAATTTTTCAGCAGCAAAATTGCATTTTGTGATAATTAAATTTGGCCCCTCTAAAATAAACATGGGTAATGGAGAATTTGCAAAGCCCTGTCTATAATTATTATTTGCTTTTTCTAGTTCATCATTAAGGTGTTTTCTTTCACGGCTAAATTCAATTGTTTTGATTAGGACTTTGCTGCTGATATCTGTTTTTAAAACAAAATCTTGAGCTCCTCCTTTTAAACTGTCGATGGCTATTTTGTCGCTATCTGTTCCCGAAAGCACAATAATGGTTGAATCAGGAAAATTTTCATTTGCTATTTTTAACGTAGAAAGTCCAAGAGAATCAACAATATTCAAATCTAAAAGAATCACTTCAGGATCAAAAACTGAATGAATTTCGTTAAAATCTGCAACGGATTGTGTATCCATTAGCAATTCAATTGGAAAACCATTTTTTTCTAATTGAAAATATATTATGTCTTTGAAATTTGAGTCATCCTCAACAATAAGAATACGTGGTTTCATGAATTATGATTTAGGTCCCCCAAAAAAGAATATACAAAACTGTTTCGCTTTATTCCCATTTAAAGTATGATTAAAAGTCCAATATACATACCAAATATATAAAACGATAACGAAATTTTTATAAAACATTGGTAAAAAAATACTTAGATGTTGGTAAGGATTACGGAACTGGTTTTAAAACGCTATTATTTTCCCAAAACAGGATAAATTTTGCAGTAAAATTTAGAATTAATTTACGGACGTTAACTTAATTTCTTAGTTTGGTGATAAATACTTTGTCAGTATCAAGTTGTTCTTCTAATACATTAAAAAACACGTCATGTTGGTCTTTTTCCATGCAATCAATTGGAAAGGAAAGTTGCAGTCCTTTTATATAATCAAAGTAAATACTTTGTTGGTGAATTGAAACTTTACGTAATCCAGAGAAATAGAGAACAGAAACATCACGATCTGCAGCAACAACAGCTTTTGCCGTAATTCCCATTCTAAAGCGTTTTTTACGCGAACCGAAGAACAGAAAAATTAAATTGTCAACAAAACAGAACCAAAATGCAATTGCTGGCAACAATGCTTCATTGCATACATTGTATAAAACAGTACCAACGAAAAGCATTACAATCGCTTCAAGAATTGTGTACACTTGAACCCTGTAAATGCGGTCTTTGCTCATCGGTTGGTTCCATTTGAATTTTGAAACTTGATTCACAAGTCGCAAGCCCATCCATCGAGTAATACTTCTTCTTAAGTTGATTATTAGCAACAATAGTCCAATTCCTAAGAAAATCTGAAAACGATATGGCACTTGTTGTCCAGAAGTTCTTAAGGATTCAATAGGTAAATCAAAACCAACAAATATTGTAAACAACATCGTTGGAAATAACAAAAAGACAAGTAATACATTGATGGCTTTATTCATTTGGAATCATCTTCATTTTACGAATTAAAGCTTCAATTTTGTTTTTGGATGCATTGATTTTACCTTCTACTTCTGCTCTTAACGTGTCTGCACCTTTTGATTTTGAGAAGAAGCCTAAGTTATTTTCAAATTGTAAAACCTCTGCCTTTAATTTGTCAATTTGCAGACGCATATCAGCCTTTTCTTTTGAAAATAATCTTCCAGCATCTGGACTTGACGAAAGTGTATTCATTCTGGCTTCGAACATAACTTTTTCTTTCTCTGCACCTTCGAGTTTCAAATCCGTATAAAGTTTGTCGATGGCCGTTTTATAAGAATTATAAATTGCATCTTTTTGTTTCATTGGGACCTTTCCTGCCTCGTTGAACGCATTTGTAAATTCTCTTAAATCAGTTAATGTTTGTTTTTTGTCAGCTGACGGCTTGTACGATTCAATGTTCTGAATAATCGTTTGTTTTGCCAATAAATTTGTTTCTAACAATTTATCTTGCGCTTCAAAATGTTTTGTTCGAGCATTGAAAAAAGCATCACATGCGCCACGGAATTCAGTCCACAATTTTTGTTCTAATTTTTGTCCTGCGTGACCAGTATTTTTCCAAGCTTTTTGTAATTGAACCAATTTATCTGCTGTTTCTTTCCAATCAGTAGAATCCTTCAAAGCTTTAGCTTGATCGATTACTTTTTGTTTTTCTTCTGCTATTTTGACAAATTTATCTTGTATTGTACCAAAAAAGGCTTTTTTATTAGAGAAAAACTCATCGCAAAGCGCTCTAAATTTTTGCCAAATTTCTTCATTTTCTTTTCTTGGTCCAAAGCCAATTGTTTTCCATGTTTCTTGAAGCGCCAATAATTTGACCGTTGCTTCTTCCCACATTTTTGTTGATTCGTATGTTGCGTAATCAGCGAGTATAGCTCCTGCTTCGGCTAATAATTCTTTTTTCCTCTTTAAATTCTCGTTCAATGACACACGACGTTCATCATAAAAGGTATTTATACGATCATAAATAACGCGTACGTTTTCCCAATACTTAGCCTTTAGATCTTCCCAATCGTCATTTGCAACAGGTCCAATTCCTTCCCATTCATTTTGCAGGGTCTTTAAAGCAGCCTCTATTTCACGAATAGATTCGTTGTTTTTAATTGCATTTAATTGTGCAATTACTTCAAGTTTTAATTGAGAATTGCGTTTTAAATCATGGTCTTTTAATTCTCTATAAATCTTCATGTTATAGAAGAAATCTTCTAACAAACGCGAGTATTCATGTTGAATTTCATCTCTTTTTTCTCGAGCGATATCACCTACATTTTTCCAAGCTTCATGAATTTCTTTGTAAGCGTTGTAAGCAAGACCAATATTTTCTTCCTTCTCGATGACTTCTTTCAAACGAGAAATTAACGTCTTTTTAAGTTTTAAATTTTCTGTTTCAATGGCATTTTTAGCTTCAATTACTGCCTTTCTTCGATCTTTATACTCATTGTAAACACCATAGAACTCATCTTTCAAAGGTTTGAAGTCAGTAATTTCGTATACTTCCTCTTTTTCTTGAGCCTCTAAAAAAGCAACTTGGTCTTTTCGTTCTTCCTCTAAAATAAAATCATCAAAGCGAGTTTTTAACTCATTTATTTCACGGCTAACAGCCAAAGCATCTTCGTTTTGAACTAAGATTATTAATTCTTCAATTAAAGCATTATTTTTCATATTGCAGAGATTTAGGATTGAATCCTATACAGTTTGTACCATTTCAAAGTTCGCCAATGCAACGAATTGTTCAATGCGTTGGGCAACATCATTTTTTGTTATTTCAAGTAAGCGTTGTGTTCCAAATTTTTCAACACAAAAAGAAGCTAAAGCAGAACCAGTGATAATAGCACGTTTCATATTTTCAAACGAAATGTCATCAGTTGAGGCTAAATATCCCATAAATCCTCCAGCAAAAGTATCGCCTGCTCCAGTTGGATCAAAAACTTCTTCTAAAGGTAAAGCTGGTGCAAAAAACACGTTATCACCATGAAACAATAAAGCTCCATGTTCTCCTTTTTTGATAATTAAATATTTTGGACCCATAGCACGGATCACTTTCGATGCTTTTATCAATGAATATTCATGAGACAACTGTCTTGCCTCTTCATCGTTTATAATTAGAATATCGACTAGTGCCATTGTTTTTTTCAATTCGTCTAATGCGATATCCATCCAGAAATTCATGGTGTCCATTGCAACCAATTTTGGTCGAACAGTTAAACGCTCTATCACGCTTCTTTGCACTTGTGGACTTAAATTCCCAAGCATTAAATAGTCAACTCCCTGATAACTTTCAGGAATAATTGGATCAAAATGTTCAAGCACATTTAATTCAGTTACAAGCGTATCACGCGAATTCATGTCATTGTGATATCGTCCTGACCAAAAGAAAGTTTTTTCACCTTGTTTGATTTGTAAACCTTCTAAGTCAACACCTTTTGACGTTAAAGTATCCAACATTTCCTGTGGAAAATCATCTCCAACAACCGCAACTATTTTTTGATCTTGTGTATAAAAAGAGGATGAAAGAGCGATATATGTACCCGCGCCTCCGATTATTTTGTCTGTTTTTCCGAATGGTGTTTCAATCGCGTCAAAGGCAACACTGCCCACTGTAAGTAAACTCATTTTTTGATTTTTTTTATAGAAACAAAGATAGTATTTAGAAGTGAGAGTATAGAGCCTAGAACATAGATTTAATTCGATAAATCATAACAATTCTAAAAATATTCAATTTAAATAACCCAAATAATTAATTGGTTCTCAAGAATAAGTCTATGTTCTCTTAAGAACTGAGAAGCGAGAGCCTAGAACTGAGACTTGTTCCGCCAAACTAAAACAATCTCAATTCTAAACAGATACATTTTAAAAAACCTAAATAATAAATTGGTTCGTGTGAATCAATCTATGTTCTATGTTCTATCAGCGAAGCGGTCTATGTTCTATAGTAAAGCGGTCTATGTTCTATTTAACATTCTTAATGTAACAAAATCACACATAACTGCGTTAATAAGTTTACGTTTCAGCTTGATTAATCAAGCTTTTCAGCTCTAAATTTGTTGTCTAAAATGAACAAAAAGATTCTTAAAATAACGAAATGGTTTTTTGGAATTGTGTTGGGTATTTGTTTACTCATCACAGGAGCGTTGTATTTCTTTAAAGATGACATTTGTGGTTATGTTGTAGGTGAGGTAAACAAACACCTAAAAGCAAAAGTTTCTGTTTCCGAAGTTGATTTGACTTTCTGGGCAACTTTTCCGAATGTTTCAGTCGATTTTAATGATGTTTTCATTCAAGATTCGTATGCTAATTCTACAAAACGAGATACGCTTTTATTCAGTGAACAAATTCGCTTAAAATTCAATCCTATAGATATTTGGAACGAAGATTACAAAGTAAAATCTATTGAAGTAAAACCCGGAACGGTTCAATTGAAAGTCAGAAAAAATGGAGAAGTGAATTATGACATTCTTCAAGAAAGTAAAGACGCTGGTGAAACAAAATTTGAGTTGAACCTCAAAAGTGTTGTTTTAAATCAAATTCGATTTGCTTATAAAAACAAAGCTACAAACCAATATTATAAGGCAAAATTGGCTGAGTTGGAATTGACCGGGAATTTTACGGATAAAAAATATACGCTTCACGCAAAAAGTGATTTGAAGGTGGACAAACTCAAAAGTGGCAAAGTAACCTTAATTTCAAACCAACCAGCAAAATTTGAAATTGATATTAAAGTGGATAAAATATCTGGTGTCTTTGAAATTCCAAATGCTGAAGTGCTTGTAGCGGAATTGCCTTTTCAAGTTAAAGGCACTGTATCACCCGAGGATTTAAGTTTTGAAATACATTCTAAGAATATTCAATTAGCTGATTTGGCGAATAGATTTTCATTTTCTCAAGTGGACGATGTTAAGAAGTTTGATGGTACTGGGAATGTCTATTTTGATCTTTTTATCGACGGTAAAAATGAAACAACTTCTCCAACTGAAATCAATTGTGATTTTGGTGTAAATAATGGTTCATTAACCGAACCAATAAAAAAGTTGAAAATTCAAGGAATAAATTTAAGAGGAAAATATAGTAATATTGGAGGTGCAGAAAAAGAATTTTTGAAATTGTCATCAATTAAATTTAAAACTCCTGGAGGGCCATTTTCCGGAAATCTATTGTTAACACAATTCCAAGAACCAAACTTTAAGGGAAATGCCAATGGGAACTTGAATTTGAACATGTTACATTCTTTGTTTCGTATTCCACATGTTGAAAACATCAATGGAAACTTGGGCTTACAAACCGATTTTAATATCCAAAGTGTTGTGCACCCTGATGCATCTTTAACGTATTCCGTTTTAAAATGTGAAGGAGATGTTCAAATGAAAAATGTTGCCTTGAAATTAATTGATGATAAGCGAACCTTTCGTCAAATGAATGGTGCAATGTATTTAAGAAACGATGAGGCAGGTATTGAAAATGTTTCATTGAAGATTGGCGCGACTGACTTGGCGTTCAATGGTGTTTTCAAAAACATTATCAATTACTTCAAAAAAGATGGCAATTTAACTGCAAATGTTGAAGTCAAAAGCAAATTTATTGATGTGCAGGATTTAGGAACTACCTCCAAAGAAGAAAAAATTCAAGAAGCGAGAAGTTTTGTCTTACCGAGTAATATTGATGGTTCCTTGTTTATGGATGTTGCTCAAATTGAATACGACAAGCACACATTTAAAAAATTATCAGGAAATATGCTTTTGGGCAAACGAAAACTTCATTTCCCCAATTTAACATTGCGAAATGCAGATGCAGATATGGTTGGAAGTTTGACCATTGAAGAACGATCCGAAGAAGTCTTTCATATTACAACAACTGTCAGTTCAGATAATATAAAATTCAAATCCCTGTTTAGAGAATGGAATAATTTTCGACAAGAAGTAATCGGAGAAAACAATATTTTCGGTAAAGCACAAGCAAAAGTTTATTTTGAAGCACCATTTGACTTAAGAGGTGGGGTGATTTCTAAATCTATAAAATCGCAAGTTTATCTTAAAATCACAGATGGTCAATTAAAAAATGTTGACGCATTTAAATCAATTACTGAAAGTTTAAAAACTTCCAGCGCGAAATTGGTCATTGGTAAAAATAATATTGCTTTTCTTGAAAAGAAATTGTTAGATCTGAAATTTGAAACATTGGAAAACACGTTCATAATAGAAAATGGTAAATTGGTAATACCTGCTATGTTTATTCATACAAATGCTTTGGACATCGAAACATCGGGGACTCATAGCTTCGATAATATAATTGATTATCGTTTTGCTTTCCGTTTCCGAGATTTAAAAGAGAAAGATGCCGTTAGTGAATTTGGAGTGGAAGAAGATGACGGAACAGGTGTAAAGGTGTTCATGCGCATGTTTGGCGATATTGATAATCCTACGATTGTTTGGGATAAAACTGCCAAAAAAGAGCAAGCAAAAGAAAATCGTGAGGCGGAAAAAGAAAATGTAAAATCGATGTTAAAATCTGAATTCGGTTTGTTTAAAAATGACACAACAGTAAAAACGTTTATTCAGAAAGAAGGGCCTAAAGAGACGTTGCAATTAGATTTTGGACCTGCGAAAACAGAAGATCCAATCGATACCAAAAAACCTAAAAAGGATTCTAAAATTAAAAACACACTCAAAGGTTGGAAAGAAGAAGCCGATAAATCCAAAAAAGAAGAAATCGATTTAAATTGATTGTGTTATTTTTTAAAATCAAGATTCGCTTGTGCGTTTTTCCTTCTTTTTTTTTCTCCTTTTAAAAATGTGTAAGACAATTGAGCAATTGAGAGTAAAATTGTAAAAGTTAAAAACATATTTTTTTAATCATTATTTAGTAATATTTCTTTAGAGCCAAAAAATAAACAGCAACAAGAATTAAAGATACGAAAGTCGCTTTTAAAAGAATAGATGAAATTTTTCTAAATTGTAACTGCTTTATTTGATTCATAAATTGATTAAAATCTGCCGATTTAGGACACAAAAGGTCTATCCCATATTTCTTAGGGTTAGCTATTTTCTTTAGAGAAAACTCACTGCTAATCAAAACAATTTTTGTATTCTTCCATCTTTGTTTTAATATTTTTGATGCACTTAAACCATTTATATCTGATAAGTGATAATCAATAAAAATAATATCTGGTGAATCAATTTGATTGAAACTTTCTATCACTGAATTAAAAGCAGTGACTTTTTTATATGAGTTATGAATCAAAGATCTTGTCAACATTTGCATGTAAAGTTGATCATCATCAATAACGTATATTTTGGGATTTAGCAAACTCATACGAGTTGAATGTCACAAATCAATCCAAAAACAAACAAACAAACAAAATAGTATTTAAAAATATGGTATTCAATATGTTATAGAAATGACTTCATCTTGAGGAAGTCTCGATGTGAGAATATAGTCTAAAATTGGGAATTAAAGTAGGTGTAAAATTTCACTTATTTCTTTTTCTACAATTTTAAAATATAAAATGATTGATTCCATATTCGGCTCTTTGACTTCACATTCTATTTCGATTTGTCGGATTTTTTCTGATAATACATTCATTTCAAAAATATCGAATGCTGGCTTTAATTGATGAGCTGCATATTTTATTTTATTTGTATTCAACTCTTCAATTCCAATTGAAAGTTGAATTATATAATCTGGAGTAGTTGTTTTAAATGTTTCAATAATAGATAAAACAAAATCGTGATCTCCCCCAGAAATTTTTTCGATATTTTTTAATGAAAATCTTTGCATAAAAATCGATTTGAGTGTTGAATTATTTTTTCGAAATTAATAGTGAAATTTTTTGCAGCAATTCTTCCCGTTTAAAAGGTTTTGATAATTGGTCGTTCATTCCACTTTTTCGGTATTCTATTTCATCATTTGCTGAGGTATTTGCAGTTAAAGCTAAAATTGGAATAGTAGATTTTAATTGATTTCGTATGATTTTTGTTGCGGTTAAACCATCCATTATTGGCATTTGTATATCCATTAAAATGATGTCGTAAGTGTTCACTTCTAATAAATATAATACTTCTTGTCCATTGCCTGCAAAATCAAATTTGACTTGTTCTTTATCTAAAATTGCCTTGATCAACATTTGATTCAAAACATTGTCTTCAGCAACTAAAATCCGCGTATTTATTAGCGTTTCATTCGTTACAGTTTTAGGTTCGACTTTTTCAATATTTGATTGATAATTTTTTATAAAAGGAATTGTAAAAGAGAAATTTGAACCAACACCTTTTTCACTTTTAACTAAAAGGTCCCCGCCCATTTTTGAAACAATACTTTTTGAAATTGGCAAACCTAATCCTGTTCCACCGTAATTCCTTGATATTGATGCATCTTCTTGTTTGAATATTTCAAAAATTAAATCAAAGTTTTCAGGACTTATCCCTATTCCACTATCTACTACTTCGAACGAAATTAATTGAGATTTTTCATTTTCTTCTACGAGATTGCACAGTATAGAGACGGACCCTTTGTCTGTGAATTTAATAGCATTACTTGTAAGATTTATCAGTATTTGATTCAACTTGGACGAATCTCCTAATAAATTACTTTGAATTTTTGGATCAATTTGACACTTTAAAACAAGTCCTTTTTCTTTTATTTCTTGATTAAAAGTTATTTCAATATTGGCGATGAGATCATAAAAATTAATTTCTCCTTCTTCTAAAATTAAATTTCCAGATTCAATTTTAGAAAAATCGAGAACGTCATTTATAAGTAATAATAAATTATTTGCAGAAGTTGAAATGGCATTCAGATATTTCCATTGGTTCTCTGAAAGTGGTGTTTCTTTTATTATATCAATCATTCCGATTATTACATTCATCGGGGTTCTTATTTCGTGACTTGTATTGGCTATAAATAATTCTTTTGATTTGATACTTTCATTTGCTTGTTCGTTCGCTAAGATTAAATCTTGCTCTAATTTTTTTCTTTCTGTAATATCGACATGGATGCCAATAGAACCTATCACTTCATTTTCGTTATTATAAATTGGCGCACCACTGATAATTATCCATTTTATTTCATTGTTTTTAACACGAATTTGTGTTTCATACATTCCTGTTTTGCCATTTATTCGTAATTCATTTTGTTCGTTAAAGTTTTGTTTTTCTTCAGCAACACCAAATAATTTAAAGGCATTTTTGCCCATTATTTCTTGTTCGGTGTATCCTGTTAAATTGCAAAATGCGGGATAAACTTTTGTGATATTCTCATTTAAATCAACTTCTAGTAAGCCAAGTTTTAAACTTTCAATTATTTTACTGTATTTATC
>CAMDNE010000042.1 GCA_945902745.1 Chitinophaga pinensis
TCCCATAAATAGGTGGCAGGCGCTTCAACTACACTTGTATTCGTGAAAGAAATCGGTGCACTCGCACAGGCATCAGCTGCAGTAAAAGCAACAGTTGGAGCTTGATTAATTACAAGTGGAATTATCACACTATCAATACACCCATTTGTGTCCGTAACTTGCAATGAGATGTTGTAGGACCCAGCTATATCAAAGCTTCTAAAAGGAGTAGGGACTGTTGACGTATTCGCTGTACCAGTCCACGGTTGATCAAAATTCCATAAAAAAGCAGAAATTGGGGCATCTCCAAGTACACTTGAATTAGTGAACTGAATCGATTGACCGGAGCAATGTCCTACTTTTGTGAATGCTGCAGTTGGCACTGCATGTACGGTTACTGTTTCTGTATGAAATGCACCACAACCTCCGGCGGATTCAACATACAGTTGCACTGTAAAGGAGCTATCTGTGCCATAGGTATGATTTGGATTTTGACTGTTATTAAGATTTCCATCTCCAAAATCCCAATTCCAAAGTACAACGGCATCTGTTGGTAAGCCAACGCTTAAATCAGCAAATGAATTCGGCAGTCCAAAACATTGATTTTGAAATGAAAAATCTGCAATTGGCGCTTGACCAGTTACGATAACATGGATTGTGTCTCGTGCAATACAGCCGTTTATATTTGTCGTTTCCACAAAATAATTTCCTGTTGTATCAACTACCCAGAACGGTGGCTGAGCGACAGCCGAAGTCCCGTTCCATTCATAGTTAACAGTTTCCGGAGCACCTACCTGCAATGCAATTAGGTTATCTGCACACAATGAAGTGTCTGCTCCTAGAAATGCAGTTTGCGCATAGGTGTCAATTGTAAATGTCACATTCGCACTGGTTCTTGTGCACATCAATGCATCTGTAACTTGAACGGAATAGGTACCTGCCCCAGAAATATAAATAGCCGAATCGGTTTCACCCGTGCTCCAGAGGTAGTTATAACCCGCTCCAAGACCTGGGTTCCAAAGTACTGAATCTGAGAAGCAAATATTTGTATTAGAAGGTATCGATATGGTTGGACCTGAAACTTGAATTGTATCACGATTTACAAAGCCAAAATTATCAGTACCTTCAACCCAATAAGTACCTAAATCAGAAGCGGTTATTGTGTTCGTTGTTTCACCAGTGGACCAAAGTAAATTACTAAAACCAACAGGTGCAGATAAATTTATTGGACAAAAATCATTTTGAATGATATCATTACCTAAAGAAAATAATGGTACGTATTTGTTTCTAAGATATAATTCAACTTGGTTCTTTTCAAAAGAACTTAATGTAGAATTGTAAATAAATATTTCAGCAATATCTCCATTAAAGAAATAAGTATCTTGAAGATATCGAGTACCTAAAGTAAAACCATTCAATACAGGCGTTGGTAATGTTCCAGAAAGCTTCAATAAACCATTTTCATAAATCTTGGAGACTGTATTTGTATATTCATTTTGGAAAATAGAAAAAGGGAAAGGCGCTGCCTTTGGGTAAAACATGTTAGGAATACCACTTTGGATATATAATTTATTACTTACATAAACCATTGAAAGATAATTTGTGCCTCCGTCATATATAAATACTGGGTTAGACGCATTATTTCTCATTACAATAAAAATTGTCAATTCATTATTATATGTTTGAGAAAATAATGATTTCAAATTATCATTTATTCCATCAAATCGCACTACTGGAAAATTATTCAATTGATTACTCAATAATAATGGTTGCTTTGTGTTATCCGTTTGAATAATATGATTGTTATTTCCACTTAAATCCGTCCATTGCGAAACATTTGAACCATTTAAAATCAAACTATCTGATTTTAACCATAACTTTAAATTAGGTAAATCAGTTGGGATAATCTGGGCAACACTTGAATTAATAGCTAATAATTGAAGAAAAGCAAATGCTAAAGATATATTTCTTAAAATTCTCACTTTATATTTTTTAAGTTAAATTTAGTTGAAAATGTTTAAATAAAGAAAAAAAAAACTTTTAAAACACATTTATATTTTTTTGCTAACTTGCGTATAGAAAAATAATAACCAAAAGCGACGTACATTAAGTAATATGCACCAAGATTATGTGATTAAAATCACCAACTTATCCAAAAAATACACCCTAGGAAAACAAAGAGAAACTTCCTTTAGAAGCGCAATATCGGGTATTTTTAAATCCTCTAAATCAAATAGAGATGAGTTTTGGGCATTAAAAGATGTATCTTTCGATGTACATAAAGGCGATGTCATTGGAATCATTGGAAAAAATGGCGCTGGAAAAAGCACACTGTTAAAAGTTCTATCACAAATTACAAAACCAACTGAAGGCCGTATTGAAATAAATGGACGCATTGCGTCCTTATTAGAGGTTGGCACAGGGTTTCACCCAGAATTGACAGGCCGTGAAAACATATATTTGAATGGAACCATTCTCGGAATGACCCGAGCAGAAGTTAAAGCCAAATTTAATGAAATTGTTGCTTTTTCTGAAATTGAAAAATTTATTGACACCGCAGTAAAGCATTATTCTTCAGGAATGTATGTGCGTTTAGCTTTTGCTGTTGCGGCACATCTTGAACCAGAAATATTGATCATTGATGAAGTCCTAGCGGTTGGAGATGCCGAATTTCAAAAAAAGTGTTTAGGTAAAATGCGAGATGTCGCGAATGATGGAAGAACCGTTCTATTTGTAAGTCACCATTTAGGATCAGTAAAACAATTATGCAATAAAGGGATTCTTTTGGAAAAAGGTAAGATTGTATGCACAGGATTTATAAATGAGGTAATAAGCACTTATCAGACAAGGGATTCAAATGTTAAAATATATTCATCACCAGGTATACACAAACAAATCTTTGTTCATGAAGCCATGGTGATTGGAAACCTTAATGAATTCTATTATAATGAAGTTATACAGTTTCAAATAACGATCAAAAGCAATGAAGTTTTAGGGAAAAACAAATTTTTATTAATTAGAATTGTTGATGAAAATGAACAAGTAGTGGGGAGTAGTGAAATAATTATTAATAGAGCTGACGATATTTACACTTATCAACTTGATGGAAATGTTTTAGTGAAGGGGAAATACAAGCTTAACTGCATCATTTATCAACCAGGAGTTATCCAGTTTGATAATGTAGATGAATGTTGTCATTTTGAAATATTAGATAATAATCCTCTTTTTGCACATTTAGAAACATTCGATATTGGCAAAGTATATATACCTAACAAATGGATATAAAAAAAAATATAAAGCGATTATACCACAAAATAATTGGAAATACTAGGTTTAAAAACTCGGCACTTAAATCGGGCCGTTTTTTTACTAAAGACATTTTTGCAGATAAAAAATATATTATTGGAGAATATACATATGGTCACCCAAATATTCTTTTTGAAAATGACGAAGCTAATCTTTATATTGGTAAATTTTGTTCAATTGCTAATGGTGTAACAATATTTTTAGGAGGAAATCATCGAACTGATTGGATTTCTACATACCCTTTTAATGATTTGCCAAATTATTTCCCTGAATCAAATAATCTTATTGGACATCCAGCAACTAAAGGAGATGTAATCATAGGTAATGATGTTTGGATTGGATATAATGTAACTATTTTGTCAGGTATTACAATTGCAGACGGGGCTGTAATTGCTGCAGGATCTGTGCTCACAAAAAGTGTTAAACCCTATGAAGTTTGGGGAGGAAATCCTGCTCAACTTTTAAAAATTAGATTTAATGAAAATCAAATCAAAAAATTAGAGGAACTGCAATGGTGGAATTGGGATATTGTTAAAATTAAAAATGAAATCCCAATATTATGTAATCAAATTTCAAACTTAGAGCAATTATCATGATTTCAATAAAGAAAATAAAAAAATACTATAATTGGGGTGGACGTTTTTTAACCAATCCATTTCACACGGAGACAAATCGTATAAATGAAATTGAAGTATTAAAAGAACCGTTTAGATACGACATTATTAATTTTTTATTGAATACTCTTAAGAGAGAAACAAATTATTTGGAAATTGGAGTTCGAAATCCTTCTGACAACTTTAATAAAATAAATGCGATTTCAAAATATAGCGTGGATCCAGGTATAGAATTCAAGGAAAATCCAGTCGATTTCGTAATGACAAGTGATGTTTTTTTTGAAAAATTAATTAATGGAGAAATTCTCAATCAAGAAATTCGGTTTGATATAATATTTATTGATGGTTTACATTTAGCTGATCAAGTAGAACGCGATATCACCAATGCGCTTAAATTTATTAAAGAAGATGGATTTATTGTAATGCATGACTGTAACCCTCCAACGGAATGGCATGCTAGAGAATCCTATACCTATGATTTGTCACCCGCAAGACAATATTGGAACGGTACAACATGGAAAGCATTTACAAAAACTCGTTTAAATCAAGAAGTTACATCAGCCTGTATTGATACAGATTGGGGAATAGGAGTAATAACCAAACAGCCTGTTTTTAACAATTTAAAACACAATCTAAATCCATATTTCGAATTTTTTATTTTAGATCAAAATCGTAAAGAACTTTTAAATTTAATGAGTATTGACGAATTTAAACTTCATTTTTCTTAACCATCTTCAATGGATCTTTCTATCATTATTGTTAATTATAAAACCCCTGAACTAACAACTCGATGTATAGAAAGTGTTTGTAATTCTACAGTCAATTTTGGCTTTGAAATCATTGTTGTCGATAATGATTCCCAAGATAACTCTGAAGAAAAAATAACTAAAAAATTTCCTAACGTTAAGTGGATTAATAGTGGTGACAATCTTGGATTTGGAAGAGCAAATAATCTGGGAGCACAGAATGCAATGGGAAAAAACTTCTTATTGCTCAATTCAGATATGCTACTTGAAAAAGAGACATTAGAAAAAAGTTTGTCAATTTTAAATAATGATTCAACTATTGGTGCACTTGGCTGTCATTTAATTAACGAAGACGGTACAGATCAAAAGTCGGTTTATTACCATATTGGTGATTATAATGGTGTTTTAAAAGACAATTTATTTTACAATTATTTATTTTATAAGCAGCCCACTAAAATCAAGGGAATAATGGGTGCATTTATGCTTATTCCCAAAAATATTTTCGATCAAGTTAATGGTTTCGATCCTGATTTTTTCATGTATGCTGAAGAATTAGAGTTGTGCACAAGAATTTCAAAAGCTGGTTATAAAATTGAGTATACCGAGGGAACTACTGCTATACATAAACATGGAGGGAGCTCTTCGAGTAAACGTTGGTCTCAAAGACAAAATTTGGTTTCTAATGCTTTACTTTATCTTAAAATTAATGGTGTTTTCGGATATTTATTTTATCATCTTCTTTTTCATGTTAATACAATTACCAACTTCGTTTTAATGTGGAAATTGGATAAAAATTACCGTAAGGGATATTGGCAAGTACAGGGAGATTATTACAGTAATTACTTTTATTACATGCAAATTCCTTTTCTTTACTCAAAAAAACCAGGCAATGGAAAAAGATTCTTACGAAGAAGTTAAAAAAAATAGTTTTTCTGAAAAAGAACAAATTACTGTTAGCGTTGCTATGATTGCTTATAATGTCGGAAAATATATTGAAGAGGCAATTGAAAGTGTCTTAAACCAAAAAACAAATTACAGAGTTCAACTAGTAATTGGAGAGGATTGTAGTCTTGACAATACAAGAGAAATAGCGCTTGCTTATCAAAAAAGATATCCTCAAATCATTAAGGTGCTTTTGCCTGAAAAAAATCAAGGCTTAACTCCTAATTGCATCGCTACTATTAATGCTTGTGAGGGAAAATATGTAGCCCTTTTAGACAGTGATGATTATTGGACTACAACAGATAAATTACAAACTCAAATCTCTTTTTTAGAAGAAAACCCTGAATATAGTGGCAGTGGTCACCAATCCATGAAAATATATGATGACAAATCGGCACCAGAAAGTCTTTTCGGTGAAGAATTAGATTGTGATTTTGGTTTAGTCGATACCCTTTCACATCGTAAATTCCACACCTCATCTTTTGTATTCAGGAAAAAATACTGGGATAAAACTGGAGGAATCCCAAAAACAATTTCTTCCAATGAAAGAGCACTTTATCCTATGATTGCAATTTTCGGAAAAATAAGATACTATAAAGAATCAATGTGCGTTTATCGCTTTTCAGGTTTTGGATTAAGTTCTCGAATAAATTATAAAGAACTTGAAACTGATATGAATATGCTTCCTTGGTTAAAAAAAATTAACAAGAAATTTCCAACTTCCCAATTTCGATCCTTTTTGCATTTATGTATGTTTACATACGGCAAACAAGAAATGCCCATTTTACCTTTATTTAAACATTATTTTCTATTTTGCTTTTTTTCATTTTCTAGATTTCCACATAACTTAGGTGATGTAAAACATGGAACTCTTGAATTTTTAAAGAAAATTAAATAATAATGATAAGACAGAATTTCTAATATGAACTTTTTTACATATATTTTAAACCAATCACCAAAAAATAATTAAGTTTTATTAATCCCATGAAGCCGATATTAACCATTGGAATGCCTGTCTATAATGATTTAGATTTCATTGAAAAATCATTAATTTCTATACTCAATCAAACAGAAAAAAACTTTATTTTAATTCTTTCTGATGATGGTTCTTCGGATGGCAGTGAAAGTATCTGTAGAAAATATGCTGCGCTTGATTATAGAGTTGAATTCATCCGCCAGCCAAAAAATCTAGGAATATCTAAAAACATGGAATTCCTTTTATCTAAAGCTGAAACCCCATACTTCATGTGGGCAGCAGATGATGATTTATGGCATTCAGATTTTTGTAAATTGTTAATTCAAGCATTAGAAAAAGATAAAACCGCAGTTTCTGCCTTTTGTCAATATGATTGGATTGATGAATCTGAAAACAAATTAGAGTCATTCAATCTTGATTATTCAGGTCATACATCATTAATTCGATTAAAAAAATATTTAAAGAAATCAGATGATGGATTTGGTTACGGTATATTTCGGACTGATAAAATTAAGGATGTTAAATTCCCAGTTTGGTGGTGGCCTAATAGAAAAAGTGCATATAATAATATTTTTCCAACCTTGTGCTTTTATTTAGCGAAGGGGCAATATTTGCATTATTCTCAAGAATCATTATTTTATAAACGTGTAAAAACCGAAGAAAAAACACATCACATCATTTCAGGAAAGGGGAACGCAATCAAAGAAACGATTACTTATATTTTAAGAAGATTCAATCTTGTTATTTTTTCTACCAACTTAGTTAGCAAGGCTGGAGGTTTCTTTACGGCTTTTAGTATATTCCCAATACTCTTTTATAAGTGGTTTATTATTTCCTCTTCTCAACAAATTGCTCTATCGTCAAGCTCATTTTGGAAAAATAAAATCCTATCAAAATCAAAGCATACTAAGAACTATAAAAAACCAATTTAGAAGTAGCTCCTTCTTCATTACAAAGTTTATTACAATACTTCTTTAGCTTTTTCGCTCGATATAATGAGATGAGCATCGTCGAAAAAATGCCCTTTGAGAATTTTTGATTATAAACAGTTTGAATGATT
>CAMDNE010000043.1 GCA_945902745.1 Chitinophaga pinensis
CGTTTTCAAAATGGGATGCCGTTATTTTTAAGATCTGAAGGAGCAATTAACACCTTTTTATTCGCATCGTCTTTAGATCCATCTTTTGGAACATTTACATCAGATGCCTTGTTTCCAAGTATTGTTTTAAGGATTGGTGAAATGAGTCAACGAAAATCTCCTATTTCATTAATTATTGGACAAGAATCATTTTATCCATTGTATAAAAAACAAAGTGGAGAAACGCCAATTCACTTGAAAAACAAAAAAATAGATTTTATACCTCAAGTTCAAAAACAAGGATTGATTAATTACATTTCATTGAGCGGACAAGAAGCTTTAGAACTGCTGACTGCTGGCACGTATGACATTATTGATGAGAAAAAAGAAGCAGTATTGTCGTTGAATTTTGACAGAGTTGAATCTTCAACGGCATGTTTTGAAAAAAGTGAGATTATCAATTCTCTAGAAAATGAATCGTTGAAACATGTTTCGTTCAATGAAATAAGTCAAGGGCAAAGCATCACAAAAATTGATATTGAAAAACCTTTTGAATATTGGAAATTGTTTGTCTTACTAACATTACTTTTCTTTTTATCGGAAATGTTGGTTTTAAAGTTTTGGAAATAATTAAATGAAAGTGCAATGAAAATTCTCATTAAAAAAGCAACAATACTTGATCCAGTGTCTAGCTACAATGGAAATGTAATGGATATTTTGATTCAAGATGGTATCATTGAGGAAATTGCAAATGATATTTCAGTTGACGACGCAAAGGAATTGAGTGGTTCAAATTTAATCGTTTCACAAGGTTGGGTAGATTTGAAAGCGCATTTTTGTGATCCAGGAGAAGAACACAAAGAAACAATCGATTCAGGTCTTGACGCTGCAGCCTTTGGAGGATATACACATGTAGCGGTTTTGCCAAGCACACATCCCGTTGTCGATGGGAAAACACAAGTTGAATATATCTTGCGTAAAGGAGAAAGCCATGCAACGAGCATTCATCCGATTGGTGCAATTACAGAAAAAATGGCTGGCGAGAATTTGGCAGAAATGTACGACATGAGTCAGTCTGGTGTTACGTTGTTTTCAGATGATTTGGTTCCTGTAAATTCTGGAATCATGTTCAGAGCACTTTTATACACAAAGAATTTTAATGGAAAAATAATTGCTTTCTCACGTGATTATTCGCTTGCTGGAAAAGGAATGGTCAATGAAGGAGAAGCATCTACTAAAACTGGAATCAAAGCAGATCCAACAATCGCCGAAATAATTCAAGTAGAACGGAATTTACGTTTGACTGAATATACTGAAGGAAACATTCATTTCACCGGTATTTCGTGTGCTGAAAGCGTCGACTTAATTCGTAAAGCAAAAGCAAGGGGAATGAAAATCTCTGCTGATGTCCATGTTATGAATTTGGTTTACAACGAAACAGCTGTTTTAGACTTCGATTCAAACTTTAAGGTAATGCCTCCATTAAGAAGAGAATCAGATAGATTGGCATTGTGGAATGGATTAAAAGATGGAACAATTGACACGATCGTTTCAGATCACAGACCGCATGATAAAGAAGAGAAAGATGTTGAATTTGACAATGCTTCTTTTGGTTGTATCAATTTACAAACTGTATTTTCAGCGCTTTCGGGTTGCAACGAATTTGAATTAAGCACTGTAATCAAAGCATTAGCCATAAATTCTCGTGAAATTGCAAACATTCATCAACATCCTATAGAAAAAGGGAACAAGGCGGATTTAACACTCTTTTCACCAGACAATCAATGGGTTTTAGAAAAGGATATGATAACGTCTTACACTTACAATACTCCTTTTGTTGGTAAAGAATTAAAAGGTTCTATTGTTGGGATAATAAATAACGGTAAATTAGCTTGTCGAGATTAAGAATATGTCAGAAAAAAGATCTTTTATAAAACAATTTTGGAAAGAGAAGAAAATGGTTGGTGCAATGGCTCCGAGTTCACGTTTTCTTGCTCAAAAAATGCTGGCAAATATTGATTTTAACGTTGCTAAAGTAATCATTGAGCTTGGCCCAGGAACAGGCGTTTTTACAGATAAAATTCTGGATAAAATGCTGCCTGATGCGGTTTTATTGGTTTTTGAATTGAACGAAAACTTTTGCAATCAGCTTCAAAAACGTATCACGGACGAAAGAGTGCATATCATCTATGATTCTGCTGAAAAAATTGAGTATTATTTAGCTGAATACAACTTAGATAAAGCAGATGTTGTTGTTTCATCACTTCCTCTGGCCAATTTCCCCCAAGATATTCGAGATTCAGTGCTAAAAGCATCACACAATTCATTAAAACCAATTGGAAAATACATTCAATTCCAATATTCATTGCAATCTAAAAAACACATCAAGAAAGTTTTTGATGACATTTCAATCGATTTTACACCTTTGAATTTCCCTCCAGCATTTGTTTATACGTGTAATAAGGGAGATAGAAGTTAGAGTTGGAGGTTAGACATAGAATGTGAATACTATTTGGAAACACATAGGCACATAGAACACATAGATGTAATTCATAATTTGCAATTCTCAACTATCATCGCTCAGTATTGAGCTAGGACTTCAATAAGGACATCGAAATAAGCGATAGTCGAGTGGACATCGAGCGATAGTCGAGATGGGAGTGAGACTTAAATCCCAACAAATCCCCTTTTACAGTTTGAAATATACCGATTAGTAAGTCACCAAGAAATTAGTATTATTCTTGTCTATCTTCGATTGAACAAAACACAACTTTTATGAAGACAAAAATAGATGTCCGAAGAATACTGCAAGTACCAACAAAATCAGTTAAGAAATTTAAATCTTTTGATCAAGGATTGATGGGCCTTGGAATAAAAATTACGACGAAAGAAAGTTTGAAGTAAATCGATTTCTCAATTCAGGATTCAGGATTTGGGATTGATGTTACATATCAAATCCACCTTCTCCTCCGCCCTGTTTTTTGTTCGAGATTTCTAACTTTCCAAACTTATACGAGAAGGTCACAAAATACTTTCTGGTTAACCATTTGAATGACGACGTTTGCTGAACAGTTGGTTGATTCAAATCCATATAAAAGCCCATTTTATTGAAAATATCTGTCACTCTGCACCCCAACGACCATTTGCCATCTTTGAACGTTTTTTCAAACGACAAATCAACAGGACCTTTTCGCTGAACACGACCTTGTATTGAATTCCTTGGGGAATTGTAATTAACATTCAATTGAACGGTTGCAGTTTTTTTCCAGAAATCCACAGCGCCTGAATATTTAGCACTCCAGTTAATACCGTTTACATTCCAATTTGCGGTCGTATTATCATCTACAAATTGAAAATAGTTGGCGTTAGCAGAAAGCGTATTTCTCCACCATTTGAAAGGCTTGACAATCACAACTGCTTCAGAACCGAAGTTGTGACTTGCATCAAGATTAATGAACGTCATGGCAGATGTATTGTTATCATAAAATTCTTTCACACGCGATATGATGTGTGTGTTGTGACGGTAATAAAGACTTATCGTAAACGTCACTTTTTTTATTTCATTTGTATATCCTAAATCATACGAATCAATGAATTCAGGCTGTAAATAGGGATTTCCTCTTCTCAAATTATATGGATCTGCATAACTTGTAAAAGGATTTAAATCCGCTGCAGCCGGCCGTGTTATACGTTTTGAATAACTCAAGCTAATTTCTGACTTTTCAGTTAAAGCATATCGGACATGTGCTGAAGGAAAGAAATTGAAGTAATCATTTACAATGCGAATGGAATCTGATATTAAATTTGGTATTTGATATGCTTTTTCTAACCTTATTCCAGCTTGGTATTTGAATTTACCTAGTTGCTGTCCGACAATTCCATATAAACTAAAAATCTTTTCATCATAGTCGTATTGGAAATTGGAAACTGTATCTTGAAGATATAAATTTTGCAAAGTATCATATGATTCTGAATACGTGTTAACACTTTGGTGACGCAAGATCGCTTTTGTTCCCGTTTCAATTCTTGCTTTAATTTTTGGAAAAGTATAGACGAAATCAACTTGACCTGTTGTCACATTGTTTCGTTCTTTATTGAATAATTGCTGTTGTATAGGTTGTGCACCTAATAAAACAGTATCGATTGTGTAATAATTCTGATCATAATAACCTTGAATATCATCTTTTCCTAACGACTTATTGATGTCGACAATTAGATTACCTCTATCTTCCTTCAAATCGTATTTATAATTGACATTTACATCTAAGTTCTGCTGCTGAGAAGGGTCAGAAGAATTTCTGTTCCACAATGCGAGTTGTGTTCCAGTTCCGTCATAACTTGAATTCCATTGTGAACCAGTTCTATCTCGTCGGCCAATACTTGCTGTTGAGGAAATTCCTAACAAATGTCTTGCTTTTAAATAAAAATCCGATCCAAGTCGAATAGTATGACCAGCGTTTAAATCTGTACCAATTCGTTCTTGTTCAATTCTTGATGCACTTCCATCACTGAATGTCTGTGTTAAATCAGAATAATTATTCCGAAAACCTTCAGTGTATCGTCCGGCATAAGTTCCAAACGTATTCAATTTTGAATTTCTATAACTCAACGAAACACCACCTTCAAAACTGTTTCCACCTGTTAAATCTCCAGAACCAAATGTACCATTGACCAAACCATTGAACCCTCGTAGTTTATTTTTCTTTAAAACAATATTGATAATTCCTGAAGTCCCATCTGGATCGTATTTAGCTGAAGGATTTGTAACAATTTCGATGCGTTCAATGGAGCCGGCTGGTAGCGCGTCTAAAAGGGATTTTCCACTTGTTCCTGAAAGCGAACTAGGTCGTCCGTCAATAAGAATTGTTACTCCTCCGTCTCCTCTCAAACTGATTTTTCCTTCTTGATCTACTTGAACGGAAGGAATATTATTCAATACATCGTTGGCCGTCCCTCCTTTTACAGATAAATCTTCCCCAACATTGTATACTTTTTTGTCGATACCGATTTTAAGCAAATCTATTTCACCAACAATCTTTACTTCTTGCAGCATTTTTGAATCTCCCAATTCCATTTTAATGGTTCCAAGATTTACAACTTTCATAACAGATGAAATCTTGATATCATTCATGATTAGAGGTGCATAGCCTGTGAAGGTAATCTTCGCATAAAAAGTACCAATAGGAAGATTTTCTAAGGTAAATTTACCATCAATATCTGTGAAAATTCCTGCTACAATTGAAGAATCTTTGACAGAAAACAATCTGAATGAAACATATTCCAAAGGCGTATCTTTCGCTTTGTCTAAAATTTTTCCAGATACAATTCCATCTCCCGTGCCTTTGCTAGGCTGAGAAAAAGCGATAAATTGTAAACAAAAAACGGAAAGAATTAAAATAAGGAGTTTCATTAATATTCTGATTTAATAGTCTTTAATATAAAATAGGAGAGAATACTTGTGCCAATTGCTATGTAGCCAATTATTTCAAAGTTAAAATATTTTCCTGATTCATCTTGAGTTAAAATCCAACTTCCCAATAAAACTGCAATTCCGCTAGCTAATTGCTGGACTGCAGAACGAATGCTCATAAATCCACCACGCTCATATGGTGCGGCAGTACTTAATACTAAAGCCGTTCCTGGAATATTGCGTCCGCCAGCGAAAATAAAAAATCCAGACGTAGCTAAAAGTACCAATGGCATTGGGTTCTCCCCCATTGCTGTAATGAATCCAATTGGGATACAAGAAATCAACATCATGATTAAAAAGATGCGCATTTGTCCGAAACGATCCGATAGAAACCCTATAAATGGATTGGTAATGAACGTCAATGCACCACCAAAGAAATACATCCAAACCAATTCTTTCTTCTCGAAACCAATATTGTGTTCAACGTAATCTGCCAAATAAGGAATGATTGCAAATTGCCCAAAAAGAATAGTACATGAAAAAATCAATGCCTTAATTTGATTCCCATTTTTAGGAATTCGTCTTAAAATCTCCCACGATTTGACAGCTTTTGCTTTTGCCAAATGTTCTTTCATGTTAGGTAAAACAGTTACTACCATGATTAACGTGAGCATGGACAAACCAACTATAAAGAAAAAAGGCATTTGCCAATTCCATTTTAAACCAATAAAGATTCCGAGTGGAATTCCCAAAGCTGCGGCAGTTGAAAATCCAGCCATAACGATACCTGTTGCTTTTCCTCGGTGTTCTGGTGGAATAACATCTCCAACAATTGCAAGGACGACAGCGGAAATAACGCCACCAAAAAATCCAGCAAAAATTCGTGCAAAAACAAGGAATTCGTATGTTTCAGCTAATCCACAGAGCAAGGTTCCAAATATGAAAAGTGCATATAAAACGAAGAGAAAGCGTTTACGATCAAATTTGTCAATAACAAAAATGCTCAGGATTCCGGCAATAAACGCACTGAATAAATAGCTTGAGATGATTACACCCCATTGATTGTCATTCATTGAAAGTGCTGCTTTTATCGTTGAAGACAAAGGCATTAAAATCATGGATTCAATGATGTTTGTAAAAACGACAAGCGCTAGAATGGACATCCATCCTATTTGTTTTTTGGTCATTTAAGCGAATTTAAATTCAATTGGATTACTGATTATTTTTGCAACAGGACAACGGTTAGAAACATCCAATAAGCGTTTCACCTGTTCTTCTTCCAATTGATTTTCGAAGCTAATTTTCTTGATGATTTCAACCCCTTTTTCCAACTTATTCATTGTTAAAAGAATTGAAATTTCTCCGGTATTCCATTCTTTGCGTTGTGCAACCATTCGAACGGTAATTAATATACAACTCGCCAAGGAAGACAGAAACAATTCGGTAGGTTTAGGACCTTCATCCTTACCTCCTAATTCAATAGGTTCATCAGCAAACCAGCTGTGTGATGCTGTTCGATTTTCAACAGTAAAATCTTGCTTTAAACTTGCTGAAAGCGTTACCGGTTCATTCATATAACGTGCGTGTTTTGTCTAACAGATCACTGAGCGTATTGGCTTCTTCGTCTGTCAATCCAGCATTTATAAGCGTATTCATGTCAATGTTCTTGTCAATTTCGGATAAAATGGCTAAACCATTTTCTGATATTTTAACGAAAACCACGCGGCGATCTTTCTCACAACGAATTCGTTTAATCAATCCTTTATCGATTAATTTATCCATTAAACGCGTTGTATTGGGTGATTTTTCAATCATTCGATCTTTCACCGTGTTCACGTTAATTTCTTCACCTGCTCCTCTCAATATTCTCAAAATATTGAATTGTGGCATTGTCAAATCGTATTGATTCATCGAGTTTTGTTGGATATTTCCCAGAAAATTCGAAGTGAAACGAATGTTAATAATCGCCTTTTGCTGCGGGGACTTGAATTTTGTTTGTAGTGCATCATCAATTTTCATGGTGCAAATTTACTTACCATGGTAATATTTTCAAAGGAAAATGTGTTTTATTATCTATAATGGATTTACCTTTCTGTAAGTAATTGATAAATAACTATATTGT
>CAMDNE010000044.1 GCA_945902745.1 Chitinophaga pinensis
ATAACATTTGGTCTGGCTACGCCATATTGGATTTATTGGTCTACCGAGTATTTTTTTAACAATTTAGAATTAAATGGCAATAAGATTCTTTTTACAGGAACCTTTGGTGAATATTTCATTATGTCTTTAGGATTACTCTTATTATCCATCATTACATGTGGCATAGCATTTCCATATTGGATGTATTGGTCTTTTGAGTATTTTTTTTCAAGAATGGAAATCGAAGAATTGAATTCTTATTGATAGAAGATAAGTGGGATGGGGGGTAAATTATTGCTACTAAATCAAACACGTGCCAAACCGCAAATAATCACATTTTGTTTTTGTTAGAGAAATTAATTTTTCTGTAGGCATTTTTTTAATCAGAGAATGAGATGAAAGAAGATAAATTTTCATGGGTAGAAACACATAAACAATTAGTTCAATATCTTAGTACAAAACAAAACTCGCAAAAAGAGTTAATTCAAATACTTAAGTCTATAGGTATTGGACCTTTCAATGATAAATCTGATATTGGTGATCATGATATTGAATTAGAAGAGATAGATCCTTTTACCTTTTTTTGTTATATATATAAATATGGAACAAAAAGAAGATTAGAATTTTTAAGTAAAATAGCAGAAACTTTACATCTTTCAATTCCAAAAGGAGATAGTGGAATACCAAGTGCACAGCCACAAAAAGTTTGGTTGTTTCCTTATAAATTTGAGAGAAAGAAAGATGAGATAAATAGATTATGGTCTTTTTTTTACAAATGTATTTCTGACAACATAACAGAAAGTGATTTTGAAGACATACTTCAAATTCAAAGTATTGGTAAAACAAAATTAACTGAATCACTATTTTACATAAACCCAGAAAAATATCTCCCCATTAATGGACCGCTAAAACCATATATCAATGAAGTTTTAGATTTTAGTCCTGATTTCAATACATACAGTGAATATATAGCACTACTTGAAAATATCAAGATCAAAAGTACTTTACCATTCTATGAACTATCCTATGAGGCATGGCAATGGAATAAAAATCGAAAGGATGTTAACTATTGGATATTTCAGGGCAATCCCAAAATATACGATTTTGAATCAGCTTTACGTAATGAGATCCTAAATGATTGGTCAGTTAGTGCTTATAAAGACAAAATACAAATTGGTGATAAGGTAATAATATGGATATCAGGTAATAAATCTGGATGCTATGCATTGGCAGAAGTAAGTTCCGAACCTCACAAAAGAACTAAATCTCTTGATGATCATTTATGGAATGAAGAAGAAAAAAAGAGTGAATTAAAAGTAGGTATAAAAATCATACATAATCTTGTCGAACAGCCAATAATGAAAAATGATATTTCATCCATCAAAGAATTATCTAAATTAAAAGTAGGAAATCAAGGTACAAATTTTACTGCAACTGCTGAAGAATATAAGACTTTACTTGCACTGTCTAATAATTCTGGACCAAAATATTGGCTATATGCACCCGGTGCAAATGCAGATATGTGGGAAGAATTCTACTCGCTAGGAATAATGGGCCTTGGTTGGGGTGAATTAGGAAATCTGGAACAATACCCAGACAAAGTATCATTAGTTAAAAAATTACAAGAAATCAATAATACGAGTAGTACTTATAAGAATGATGCAAATGCCAATTATGAATTTAAAGACCTTATTTCTATTGGCGACATAATTATTGTCAAAAAAGGAAGATCTGAACTACTTGGCTATGGAATTGTAACATCAGATTATTTTTATGATGAAAGCAGATCTATTTATAAATCATGCAGAAAGATAGAATGGAAAAAAAAGGGTGTTTGGAAAACCGATCATAGCCTAGCATTAAAAACATTGACTGAGATAACAAAGTATGCAGGATATGCTGAAAAATTACTACACCTAATTGACGGAAAAAATACCGGGACTTTAATAGATTTCTATGAACAGATTGAAAAATTTATTACTCAAGCTCAAACTAATGATCTTAAGACTTCCAGTAATAATTATTTACAAAGTTATAGAGGCTTGGATGTAAAAATAAGTTTCGGACAAGGAACTGCTTCTAAGATACCTTGGATTTCATTTCTAAGAAGTGGACAAACTACAAGTAATGGTATTTATCCAGTATATCTTTACTTCAAATCCGAAAATCTCTTAGTTCTAGCTTATGGAGTGAGCGTTACTAATTCTCCTGAAAATATTTGGAATCTACCTGGTCTATTAAGTATTTCTGATTATTATTCCGAAAATCATCTTGGCGGACCCTCCAACTATGGGAATTCATATGTATATAAAGTTTATAATGTTAATAAACTTCCAGATGCATCAATTATGAACAAAGATCTTGATGACTTATTAACATATTATAATGATCTAGATTTTTCAGATAATCAATCAATAAATTCAATAAATATGCAGTTTGATTACGATGTGTTTAATAATATTTCAAAAGATGCAGGTCTTATCTTCTCTCCTCTACTCATTAAACGCTTTATAGCCTCTTTGTGTACCAAGCCATTTTTAATTTGCAGTGGACTTTCTGGTTCTGGTAAAACAAAATTGGCACAAGCTTTTGCACAATGGATTTCAGCCGATGAATCTCAATATGCTATCGTGCCTGTTGGTGCCGATTGGACAAATCGTGAACCTCTTTTAGGCTATCCTAATGCTTTAAATAAAGAAGAATATATTAGTCCTGAAAATGGCGTTTTAGATTTAATGATAAGAGCAAAGCAAAATATTGAGAATTCAGACGAGCCAACAATACCATACTTCTTGATATTAGATGAGATGAATTTAAGCCATGTTGAAAGATATTTTGCTGATTTTTTAAGCACAATGGAATCTGGCGATAAAATACCATTACATAAAATTAAAAACGACTCATTAATTGTCCCTCCTTCAATAAAACTTCCAAAGAATTTATTCATAATAGGTACTGTAAATATTGATGAAACAACTTATATGTTTAGTCCTAAGGTCTTAGACAGAGCAAACACTATTGAATTTAGATTAACTGAAAGTGATTTGGAAGATTTTATTACTAGTGACATAAAACTTGACATGGATTTATTAAAGTCTCAAGGAGCAAATATGTCAGAAAGCTTTATGTCTATAGCCTTACAAGAATCTGATAAAAATTTAAAACCTGTAGCAGCAGATTTAAAACTTTTCTTTTCTGAATTGAAAAAATCAGGAGCTGAATTTGGCTTTAGAACTGCAGGTGAAATAGGAAGATTAATGTATATGCTTAAAGAGCTTGGCGAAACAGGAGACACCTTACTAGATATTGCCATAATGCAGAAATTACTTCCAAAATTGCACGGTTCAAGAAATAAGTTAACTAAGGTACTTCCCATATTAGGTGGATTTTGTTTATCAGACAGTTCAAGAATAAAAGAAGATTACTTGGATAAATTCATGAGTAATTACTTAACAGAAGATGAACTTAAATCTGATATGAATATCAAATACAAAATATCATTCGAAAAAATTTGCAGAATGTATAAAAATGCAGTTGAAAACGGATTTGCTAGTTACGCTGAAGCATAAAAATGAAAATTGAGCTTTCACATATTAAACAAGGATTGATATTAGAAATTGAAGGCGAAGTTGATACGCTTTTTGAAATTACAGATGAAGACGCTTTACAATATGGAGAAGCAAAATACCAACTATTAGAAGGTTGTTCCTATGAATATCAGTTTTCAGATGAAGTAATAAAATTCAAAGAGAAGAGTAAACATAATATCATTATAAATCATTCTAAATTTGGTAAACATAAAGGAAGTATTAATCCCAATATAAACGTCGGTACACATTCTTTAGAAATCGATGGGTCATCAAGTTTATTACCAGTTGAAGTACGTTCTTTGAAAAGTGAATATCGAACCGAATATCGATTTATGCTTGAGAGTATCACCGAAAAATGTACTGATTTAATCATGCAAATAGATTCTCCTATTAACCAATATTTTGAAACCGATTTCAATAAAAACCCTGAAACTTTATATCAACGCTTTTCTTTTGTAAAATCAATAATCGATTCGCTAGAATTTGAAGAAGCTATTCAAAAAATAGTGTCCAATCCTACAACTAAATGGGAAGAGGAAAGTGAGGTAAAAGATATTCGAAGAATACGAAGATTTAATCAAAAGAACATAAGACAGCTAGTTTCCAATAGCAATCGAATGGAAATAAGTAATGATCATTTTTTAAATATGTCTTATGGATTAACTTCCATTCCAACAAAAATTGACAGTACAAGGAAAACAGAATCAATAAACACAGCTGAAAATCGCTTTATTAAACATGCATTAGAAGAATTTCTTTTTTTCTGCGAAAATTGCGAATTGAAATTTGAAAAATATTCGACAGCAAAATTTGAATCAGGATTGCTAGCAACAAAAATATCTACTTTATTAAATCAATCATTTTTCAAGCAAATTTCACGACCTACCTCTCTAAAACTAAATAGCCCTATACTTCAAAAGAAAAGCGGTTATAGAGAAGTTTTAAATGCTTGGCTAAAATTTGACTTAGCGGCTAAATTGATTTGGCATGGTGGAGACAATGTATATGATGCTGGAAAAAAAGATATTGCTACTCTGTACGAGTATTGGTTGTTTTTCGCCTTGTTAGATTTGTTAAAAGAAGTATTCGAAATAGAACCAAAAAGTATTGCAGAATTGATTCAATACGATAAAGGTCACTTATCACTAAACTTAAAACAAGGAACGGCAATAGCAATGAAAGGTGTTTTTAAATCACCATCCAGAAATTTGAATATTCAATTCTCATATAATCGTTCTTTTGGTGGCGGCCAACCATTTCCAAATTCCGGAAGTTACACAACCACACTCCGTCCTGATTACACTTTATCAATTTGGCCCGAAGAAATAATAAAAGCTATAGATGCAGAAAGAACAGAATTGATTACACACATTCACTTTGATGCCAAGTACAAAGTCAAAAATTTCTATGAACTTATTTCTAAATCTAAAGACGATGAGTTGACAGAGGAAGAAAATATTGAACTAATAAAGGAAGAAGCTGAAGAAGTACAGAAAGGAACATTTAAGAATCAGGATTTACTAAAAATGCATGCCTATAAAGATGCAATTAGAAGAACAGGTGGTGCTTATGTTTTATATCCAGGAGAAGGCAAGGATGAGCCTTTTAGAGGCTTTCATGAATTAATTCCTGGCTTGGGTGCTTTTGTTATTAAACCCAATAAAGACGATAAAGACAAAGAGCATTTAAAAATCTTCATTCAAAAAGTAATTGCAAACTTTATTGACAGAGCATCCCAAAGAGAACATACAGCAATTAAAGTTTATGATATTCATCAAAAAAGCAAACTTGATAGTGATACTTTAAACGAACCATTACCAGAATATATCAGCAATAAAAAATTAATTCCGAGTGAAACTTTTGTTCTAGTAGGTTATTACAAAGACCGTATTCATTTAAGTTGGATTAAAGACGAGGGCTTTTATAATGTTCGTTATAGTGACAAGTATGAATTAAGTACCAATGAGATTGGTGCTCAATATTTACTTTTATATTCTAAAGACCAAACCGAATCAACTTTGTTTTTTAAGCTTAAAAGTACTGGGGCAAAAGTTTACACAAAATCCGAATTAAAAAAAGACTTAAAATACAAGACTAACCCAAGTCAAGAAATGTATTTGGTTTATCAGTTAGAAAAAGAATACGAAAAGGAATTTAGCAATATAAACATTGATTTGTCTAAGCTTGATGGGCTTGGTGAAAACAAAAGACCTATTGCAATAAGTTTAGAAAAACTAATGAATTCAAAAATAAAATAACACAACTGCAATCATAGAAAGTAGTCCAAAAATACTATTTGATAGGCTTATTACATTTTATTTAATGAAAGGCCTGCCGGTTCCAATAGATGCAAGAGATTTTCATGAAGGCTTAAAGCAGCGTTTTGTTGAAATAGATGATATGTATTTCACAGCTGAACAAGCGGCTGAATATGATGAGAAAAAAACCAAATCTCCAAATTTTGTGCAGTTTTCTTTAATTGTAACCAATGAAAGTGATGCCATTGAATGGATAAAAGAAAGGTTGCGTAAACAAGCACAAAAATACCAAGACATCATGCCTGACTTCCGCATTGCTACGCAATCGCTTCGCAAGGGAGATACATTACCGGAATTACAAGATATACTTAATGAAAGTTTTATTCAAGAAGCTGTTGGCAAGTGGCGTACACCACACCCTAATGAAGCAAAAGAAAGAATATAATTTCGATTTAATGTATGACATATCACTCATTAAACTTGTTTTATGGTACTATCGACTGATATGTCATACGATTTTATCAATTATTTATCGAAATAATAATTACATTTGCATGAGAAATCATTCATTAAAATTAAAATAAG
>CAMDNE010000045.1 GCA_945902745.1 Chitinophaga pinensis
GCTTTTTGGAATGGCAGATGGAAATGTTTATTTATTTAATGGAAAGACATTTAAAAAGAAATTCTGAGATATAAAGAAAAAACGTAACAATGATATTATGTCAGGCGTGCAAAAGTGGAAACATGGAGCTTTTTAATCCTAAATCTCCTACTTCTTGTAGCTGCATAATATCACTGGCTAGTATAGCTCACAACTAATAGCAAATTCAAATGAATACCAAAAAGCCAAAACACACTTCACACGGATTTGACAAAAGTGACGGCTCAGTGGTTTGTAATGACAGTTGTCCGTAAATTGGTGTGTATTTCAAATCAACATTTGTGGTAATAATCGCCACATTCTCCAAGCTCGGAATTCAGTGTAGTGTAAACTAAAAAAGATAAAAATTAATGTCATTATTTCAAGAATCAATCATTCGAAAGCATTTAGCTTACCTTGACCAAGATTTAGTTGATCAGGCTTATTTGCGTTTTAAAAAGGTATATAGCGCCAATAAAATAAGCAATATCAAAATTGCTAATGAAGAACAATATCAAGAAGGATTTATAAAAGATATTTTCGGAGAGGTGTTGGGGTATTCGGTCTTTCCAGATCAACCATTTAATATACAAACAGAAAAGAAAAACGAAGCTAATTCAAAAAAAGCAGATGGCGCTATCTTTCAGGGCGAGAATGTAGTTGGGGTGATTGAACTAAAAGATAATAAAACTAAAAACCTAGATGCAGTTAAAGATCAAGCATTCGGATACAAGAATAATCACAAAGAATGCAGCTATGTAATCTCTTCTAATTTTCATAAACTCCGGTTTTATGTAGATGATGCTACCGATTATGAAGAATTTGATTTGTATAATCTAGATAAGGATACCTTTAAACGATTTTACCTCTATCTCCACAAAGATGGGCTGCTCGATAAAAATATACCTAAGCTATTAAGAAATGAAACCAAATTTCATGAAGAGAATATTACCAAAAGTCTCTATAAAGACTACTCTTCATTTAAAAATAGTTTCTTCCAAAATGTTGTAAAAAACAATCCACAATATGATAAACTATTGCTCTTTAAAAAATCGCAGAAGTTTTTAGATAAAGTATTGTTTGTACTTTTTGCCGAAGATAAAGGATTGGTTTCTACCAACTCTATTGTGCAGATAGTAGAGAAATGGAATAGCTTAAAGAATGATGCTTTCGATACGCCAAAACCATTATACCATTTGATAGTATTGTTTTTTAGTAACTTATTTATTGGGAAAAAAGACCAAAAAGGTGGTGTGCTCATTCCTGAATTTGGGGGCGAAATATTTGCGCCGGATGAAGTATTAGATACCTTAATGGTGGATGATGAAGTGCTTCAAGATGATTTATTAAAACTCTCGAAATATGACTTCAACACCGATATTGATGTCAATATCCTCGGACATATCTTTGAGCATTCTTTAAGTGAAATTGAAGAAGTTGAAGCCTCATTAAAAGGCGAAGTAGCTGATAAAACAAAGGGCAAGCGCAAAAAGGATGGCGTATTTTATACTCCTAAATATATTACCAAATACATTGTAGAAAACACTGTTGGTACATTGTGTGCGGAGAAAAAAACGGAGCTGGAATTAGATCGTGATATTGCCATTTTTGAATATCAAAAGGCCGATGGAAAACTGAATGCAAAAGGCATTGAACTATACACCACATTAAACCAATACAAAGACTGGCTTCTTACTTTGAAAATACTGGATCCTGCCTGTGGCAGCGGTGCTTTTTTAAACCAAGCAGTTAACTTTTTAGTACAGGAACATGCATTTATAGATGATATTATTGCTGAGTTAACCAATTCGCCTTTGCGTTTATATGATACCGATATTGCCATTTTGGAAAACAATATTTATGGGGTTGACATTAATGAAGAAAGCATTGAAATTGCGAAATTATCTTTGTGGTTAAGGACAGCAAGAAAAGGGCGAAAACTATCTAATTTAAGTAATAATATAAAATGCGGAAACTCCTTAATTGATGATCCAGAAGTAGCTGGTGACAAAGCATTTAATTGGCATAATGAATTTCCAGAAGTATTTGCGAATGGAGGCTTTGATGTGGTGATTGGGAATCCGCCGTATGGTGCTAAACTTGATGAAACTACAAAGAATTCATTAAGATTAACATATCCTGAAGTACAATTTAAAATTGATACATATTCATGTTTTACACTTCTTTTATTTCGATTGTTGAAATCAAAAGGGCTAGGTTACTATATTATTCCAAATACTTTATTGGATAATTATTTTGAAGAGAATGTCCGAAGAAAAGTTTTAGACGAAGCTATTGTTGTTGAGATAATTGATCTAGATGATAAAATATTTGATGATGCAGTTGTCCATTCAATGGTATTTGGAATAAAGAAATCAACTGAAAATGATTACCTCATAAAAATTGGCGCATCCAAAACAATTTATAATGCAGGGGAATATATTCCAGCAAGCTATTTTAAACAACAAGAGAAATATACGTTTTCAATTCGGAATTACAGAAACAAGGACCTTCTAGACAAAATTAATTTAGATAGTATTCCATTAAAGGATTTACTAGATATAAGACAAACTATTAAAACCGGAGACGATTCTAAGTACATTTCAAAAGATTGTATGAATGAATCATATAAGCCAATTTTAGCGGGTAGAGATATTCAAAAATGGGTCTCAATAAATCCTAGTTTGTTTGTTAATTATGGGAAACACCTGGCTTGCCCTAGGGATCCAAAAATATTTGAACAGCCTAAAATTTTAATAAGAGAGGCTGGCAATCAAATTACTGCAACTTTAGATGAAGATAATTATTACATAATGTCTTCGATTTATTCATGTTTGTTAATAAACAAAAACTTCACCCTTAAATTTTTATTATGTTTGATAAACTCTAAGTTATTTCAGTTTCAGCTGAAATTAATAGCTTTCGATAAAACAGAAGGCGCGTTTACAAAAGCAAGAATATTTCATTATTATCAGCTTCCAATTAAAGATATTTCATTAATAAAACAAAATGAGTTTAAGGTGAAGGCTGAATTGATGCTTTTCCTCAACAAAGAACTGCAAGACCAAACCCAAAAATTCCAACGAAGCCTAGAACGTAAATTTGCATTAACAGAATTACCCAAAATACTACAAGATTGGTATTTGCTTTCGTATGCTGATTTCATAAAAGAGTTAGGCAAAAAGAAAATAAAATTATCGCTAAGCGAAGAAGCTGAATGGGAAATGTACTTTACTTCAGAAGCCAAAAAAGCATTGGAGTTAAAAGCACAGATAGAAAAAACCGATAAAGAAATAGACCAAATGGTGTATGCCTTGTATGAGTTAACCGAAGATGAAATTAAGATTGTAGAAGCAAGTTAGAGCATAATCTCGCATTATGACTGCTACTATTTTTGGGGAGCGGACAACACACTTAATTCAATCCCGGTTTCCACTCAATCACGCATATAATCTTGCAATCGATATATGTATTCAGTAGATTGGCCAATGAAAAGCGGAGTCATTTGAAATGAAAGCACGGAATATATTCTAAGTGAAGTTTTGCATAGCATAAGAAAACTTGGGAATAGATAAAGAAGCGACTCGATATAGTGGGAATAGTAGAGGGTGATTACTTATGTATTATTCAGGTAAATCATACTTGTAGGATTGCTTTTTATCCAATTGAATGGTTGAATACATAAGTACATTCAGTATTAGTTCAGTTATTAAATTATCTTTCGTATTTTTGCTGTCAGGTTTAACCTGATATAGTTACTATGAAAGATAAATTTATCTCAAAACAATCCAATGCACTTCTGTCATATTTCCATGAACAGAACAGAAATTGTTTTGAAATTACCAAGGCTTTCCAAGCATTGCCGAACTCTAAACCGAGTGCTGTGAGGGAACTACTTAGTGATATGACAAAGAGGGGTTTATTGATGCGATTGAAAGAAGGTGTGTATTATATCATTCCTTATGAACAAAATGCCGATAACTTTATGCCCGACTGGCATTTGATAGCAGAGCATATTGTCAATGATGCAAAACATTATATCGGCTATCATTCAGCATTGCACATACATAATCTGAATACTCAGCCATCTTTAAAAGAACAAATCATTGTTTCAAAACAAATACGACCATCAGAATTGATAATCAAAGATATTCCATTTCAATTCATCTATCATAATGAGAAACATTTCTTTGGCGCAAAAAAAAAGTGGATTGATGATTTCAATAAAGTGCTGTGTTCCGATTTAGAAAAGACGATCATTGATTGTGTATTCAAACCTAATTATGCAGGGGGAATTGTAGAGGTGGCAAAGGCAATCTATGATTCAAAAGAACAAATCAACTATAATACACTGCTACATTATGTCATACGATTTGATTCGCAAGCAGTCATAAAAAGGCTGGGCTTTTTATTGGAACTATTACAAATCAACACAGATATTATAGATGAATTACAGCAAATGAAAACCGCTTCTTATGTAATGCTCGATACGGAATTACCAAAGTGGGGTAAGTATATAAGCCGTTGGAGCATTCAACAAAATGTGGATTCTGAAACCATTCTATCAGTTATGAAAACATGATTAAACCGGGGGAGATTCAGCGAAAAGCAAATATGTTTGGGGTGCGTGATCAGCAAATTGAAAAAGACTATATACTCTCATGGATTTTATACGGAATAGCCAAACATGAGAATCTTTCAAAGACAATTGTATTCAAGGGTGGCACACTTTTAAAGAAGGTCTATTTTGAAGATTATCGCTTTTCTGAAGATCTTGACTTTACTTTGCTAAATGCTTCATCATATTCAGCATCGAAACCAAATGAACACATTCTGTCATGGTTCATTGATAGTTTTGCATTTATACAAGAGGAAGCCAATATTCCTCTTTCCATACTAGACAATGCCACATATGAAGATAGAGATATCCATTTCTTCATCGGTTATGTTGGCCCGCTTGGTGGGAAAGGTTTTAATAAAAAAGTCAAAGTAGATATATCTTGCGGGGAGCAATTGGTGTTCGAGCAGAGAATAAAGCATGTAATTATTGACTATAGCGACTTACAGGAATACAAACTATTATGCTATTCATTGGAAGAAGTGTTGATTGAAAAAATGCGTACGGTTATGCAAAGAATG
The DNA here is from genome assembly GCA_945902745.1 of Chitinophaga pinensis. Taxonomy (GTDB): domain Bacteria; phylum Bacteroidota; class Bacteroidia; order Flavobacteriales_D; family Crocinitomicaceae; genus M0103. Next base: position 5,158 of record CAMDNE010000045.1, read on the forward strand.
CAAGCAAGGGATTTTTATGATATCTGGTATTTGCTTACTCAACAAGAAATGAAAGTAGATTTCTACATGAGGGAATTTGAAGCAAAATGCAAAAGCAAGTTCTTGATTCACTCCGATTTTCCACATGTATTGAATAGGAGATTACCACAATACAAAGCAAGATGGGAAAGATCATTAAGTCAACAGATAAAGGACTTACCGGACTTCGAACAAGTTGAAAGAGAAGTTCTTAGACAACTAAAAGAAGTGAAACTATAGAAATAACAAGTCAAATCGCATCAAGGCTATATCTCAAGATTCGAGATTAGTTTGGATTATAATATTCTTCAGCACTCAAATAAAAAACCCCGTTTGTACGGGGTTAATTATGTTTTTTACTTTGATGCTGTGGTTTTTTGAGAAGGTGGACATACAATCTCGCGATCTGGCTCTATTGGTTTTGCATCTGGTGGATTAGAGCCTTTTTTTGATAAAACATAGCTTGCTACTTGTAATAATTGCTCATCTGTTAACTTATTATTGCTTCCAAATGGCAACATCCCCTTTTCAGGAAATCCAGTGGTGATACTTTTTGTGATTTCCTGAATACTACAACCATGAATCCAATATTCATCTGTTAAATT
>CAMDNE010000046.1 GCA_945902745.1 Chitinophaga pinensis
CTAATTCCAGGAAGTTCTTGGGTGTTGCTTTCCGGGTTTTCTCCACCTAAAACTTCAAATGCTGCCGCGAGTTCTTCCAATTTTTTCTGGTACAACTTTCGTTGGTGCTCTGTTGGTGCATTGGTAATACGCATTTGGAACTCATTGTAGAATTCTTGGTATTGCGCATGAATCTCTGAAGATGTTGCTCCTTCTTCGAGTTCTAGTTTTGATAATGCTTCGTCGTGGGTCATTAGAGTTATCGTTAATAGTCTAAAGGTATTTATTTCTTACAAATTTAGAACGTTTTGGTGTAGTATCTATAAAGTTAAAATAGAGACTTATACTCCAAATATTGATTGAGAGTTTTCTGTCTTTTGTATTATTATATTTAAAATTGACATTAGCTTTATTAAGTATTGTATGCTTTTCAAATGAATCTTATTTATTCATTTTATATTTTCTTGAAGTCTTCGTAAATTTCCACGCATTTCTGAAAGAATTTGTTCAAAACTATTTTCGTAATTGATCAAATTATCAGAGATCGGGGTTTGTTCAACACTATTTTCGTCACTGATTGAATTATCAGAAATCGGGTTTTGTTTAAAATAATCCTCAGCAGTTTGACCGTTAACCATATTATCCCAATCCTCTTTGCTCTTGAAAACCATAGGATTATCTGTGTTCAACGTACTATGATAATCTAGAACAAAAGTATCCCCATTTTTATCAGTAAATACAGTCGCGTGATGAGTATCCCCAGTTAGCCGTTGAGGATCCGTAACCTTTACAAAGTTTTTAAATAATGGATTTCCTTTATTAATTTCCTTTTGGATTATTTCTGAAGTTATACTAGCTATCCCTGTACAAACATTTTTTTCAATCCAAGCTGAAAAATCTATGGACCATTGGGGATAACCGGACGATCCATATTCTTGAATTTTTTCAGCAAGTGATTGAGCGCCAAAATCTGCTATTTGAAAAGCCGTATTTCGAAATGTACCAGCCAATCCAAACTCATCTGGCAAAGTGGCCCATATACTGTCTATTCTTTTTACTGCTTCTGGATCTTTTTTAATAAAATCAATTATATCTTTTAATTCTTTAGATGTCATATTAACTTATTTAAGAGACAATTTAATAAAATTTATTTACTTTAATCTGGAGTTTTATTTTAACAAACTTGATTTTATTGAATGTGTTATTGAGTCAATAATTGGACTCATATCATTTGAAAAGCATGAAACTATCAGACTCTCCAAGTTTGTACTGGGTTTGTTCCATAAAATGTGTCAGGTTCTTATTTAATCCTTTTACTAAAATAGTTATTTAAATCATTTCTAATAGTTCGCTTTTCAAAGATTGGTCTGTTCCATTTAGCCTGAGAGTTTTGTATTACATGTTAATTTGTTTTGAATGGTATTTTCAGATTAAAAATCTCCCTTTGATTTGCTTACATTTCCGATCAGTATGTGGTATAAGCAGGGTTTTCTATCTCATCAACCTCAGATTCAAGCATTCCAATAAAGCTCTTTTTCCAATAAGGTCATTAGCTGGGTTTTATATCCATCGTACTTTGAAATTCATTTTTTTCCCATTTATTGACAATCAATAATCAGCTTTCCTTTCTTATCAATAAAATATCTTCTTCCCTTGTATTCTACTAATGTTAATTTTGCATTATTAGCGAAGGGGTTTGCAGATCCAAATTTTAATGGAATGACCACCTTTTCAGTTTTATCAATGTATCCCCATTTTCCGTCCTTAGCAACAGGACATAGCCCGTCGAGGAATACATGTGACTCATCATATTTACATGTTATTACTTCTTTCCCTTTATCATTAACAAAACCGTATCCTTTTCCGTCCTCAGCTACTCGCCATAACCCTTCATAAAATCCATCAAAATCCACAGGCATATATTTAAAGGGAACAACTTGTTTTCCTTTCGCATTTATAAAACCCACTTTTCCATTCAACTCAACTGCTGCTATTCCCTTATAAAAAGGAAAAACCATTTCATAAATTGGGTAGATAATTATATTTCCCTTTTTATCACAATATCCATATTTATCGTTGTCAAAATATTGCTTTTCAGGATAATCATCATAATTAACATCATATGCATATTTAATTTCATCAGGATCTAAATTTAGTTTATTTCCTTTTTTGTCAATTACCCATTTTTTGTCCCCGATTCCTACCACAGTTTTTCCTTCCTCATTAAAAGGAAAAGCCCAATCATAAATATTTGGAATTATTAACTTACCAGCCTTGTTTATATATCCAAACTTTCCTTTTAAACTTACAGGAGCCAAACCACTACAAAATATATACTGATGACCTAACTGTTCTAACCGTTGATTGAATTCATAAATCAAGGGTATAACTTCTTTTCCTTTTTCATCTATAAAACCAAATTTCTCATTCAATACGACACATGCCATCCCATCTTTGAAGTACCCTATTCTTTCATATTTTTGTGATGTCTTAAAGGTGCCTTCTTTTTCTGTATATGATTTGGAAAGTTGCTTTTCATTTGTAGAGTCTGGTTGTGATCCCCAAACTGCTATATAAGAAATTCCAAAAACGACAATAGAAGTTAAACCAAGAATTAAATACTTATTCTTTTTTAAATCCTTGATGAATTCCTTCTTTTCTTTGAGTGGTTTTGTGTGAAAATTATCTTCTTGATACATTCTATTTTGAATCCATAGCTCAACTACCAACCAGGCTTTAGAAAGCTTTTCGAGTTCCTGCCTGTAAACCTGTTTTGCGGCTTCAACTTTTATTTTTTGCATTTCTGTTTCCAGTTCTGCCTTCTGAGTTAGATATGCCTTTTTTATTTGAACAGGAGAAAAATTTTCTTGCACACCTAACAAATCTAAAGCATCTCGTAGGAGCATGTTTTCTGCACCTGCGCTTGCCTTATTAATTTTGATTTGTTCTTCAGAATCAAAATTGTTCTTTATGGGTGCAGATGAGTTATTGCGTTTTTCCGTGTCAATTATCTCAGATTCGCTAATTCCAGGAAGTTCTTGCGTATTACTTTCCGGGTTTTCTCCACCTAAAACTTCAAATGCTGCCGCGAGTTCTTCTAACTTTTTCTGGTACAACTTCCGTTGGTGCTCTGTAGGTGCATTGGTAATACGCATTTGGAACTCATTGTAGAATTCTTGGTATTGTGTATTAATCTCTGAAGATGTTGCTCCTTGTTCGAGCTCAAGTTTGGATAATGCTTCGTCGTTGGTCATTGAGTTGGTGTTAATTGGATAAAGGTATTTAATTTTAACGAACGTATAACGATTTGGTTTGGTACTGTAACTTTGGAGAAATCGACCGCTTACTTCGACAAGTATATAGTGTATGTTGTGGTTAATTTCACACGGTTACTAAACAAGTTAAATGGTTAAACATTTGACTAGTTTAGATTTAAAAAGAATTAACAGAACGAACAACGATGAGGTCGACGCCTTCAAAGGAGCTGGAATGGTTTCCATCATAGAAATTCTAACACTAAGCTAAGCCAGCCTAAAGAAACATCACTAGTAAGGAGGTTAAATACTTCTTCTCTTGGTGATTGATTTTGTTCGTGCCGTTGACACAAATTCGGAATGAGGATATTTTCAATCTGCATGCGATACTCGCTTTACTGCTCGCTGAAACGTTGATGTACTTTCTATTCATCGGTTCCTTCATGTAGGTCTAAAAGGTAATAAGCTTCGGATAAGATCATCATTAAATTGTTAACTATCTTTAAGTTAATCATCTGATTTACATTGTTAAAGGGCTATCTTCTAAATATTTGCCTGCTTTATCAATAACCATTCTCTTATCATCTACACGTACATGGGCTTTCCCTCCTTCAAATCCATAACCACCTATACCATCATATTTAAACGGAAGTACTACTTCACCAATACGATTTATACAACCCCATTTACCATTTAATTCCACAAAAGCTAATCCTTCAGTAAACCAAATAGCACTATCATATTTTAAGGGAATTACCTCTTCACCCTTTTTATTTATAAAACCATATTTACCATTTAGTGCTACTCTACATAAACCATATTTAAAAGATTCATCTGCAAAGTCACATTTCATTGCAATTACATCTTCACCCTTTTTATTTATAAAACTACTTTTACCATTTAAGTCCTTTGAATAGGCCAAACCACTATGAAATATTCCAACATAATCAAAATTTAATGGTATAACAATTTTTCCAATTTTATCAACGTAACCCATTTTCCAATCCTTCGAAACGCGATAAAGCCCTTCAGACAGTTCGTATATTTCATCATATTCTTTTTTCCAACTAATATCAATCCTTTTTTGCTCATCAATATTTGATTTAGAATCCTCCATAAATTTTTCTTTATTTATATCCTGGATTTTGACCACATTTGTATCCTGGATTTTAAACACATTTGTATCCGGAGCCAATTGTTTAGAATTTTGGGTCTTACTTTTTTGTATTGTAGGTGCATCTTTACTAAAAAAAATAAACAAAAAGATTATACCAACAAGGAGACTTCCAACACTTACAAGAGCAATTTTGCCAAAGGTTTTTTTCTGATAAGATTCAACTAGCTTTGGTTTAGCTACTACTTTTTTATCTTCAGCTTCCTGTTTCTTTTCTTCGGATATTTTATTTTGAATCCATGGTTCAACAGCCAACCAGACGGCACCAAGCTTTATGAGTTCCTGCCGGTAAACCTGTTTAGCAGCTTCAATTTTAGCTTTATGTAATTCTTTTTCAAGCTCTGCTTTCTGAATAAGATAAGCCTTTTTAATCTGCGCAGGAGATGAAGTTTCCTTCACATTTAACAACGCTAATGCTTCTGGCAGGAGAATATTTTTTGTATCTGAGCTTGACTTATTAATTTTGATTTGTTCTTCAGAATCAAAATTGTTCTTTATGGGTGCAGATGAGTTATTGCGTTTTTCCGTGTCAATTATCTCAGATTCGCTAATTCCAGGAAGTTCTTGGGTGTTGCTTTCCGGGTTTTCTCCACCTAAAACTTCAAATGCTGCCGCGAGTTCTTCCAATTTTTTCTGGTACAACTTTCGTTGGTGCTCTGTTGGTGCATTGGTAATACGCATTTGGAACTCATTGTA
>CAMDNE010000047.1 GCA_945902745.1 Chitinophaga pinensis
ATTTCCATTACTACCAAACCAGTAATTGCCTTTTGTGTCTTGAAAGATTTTCCAAATTCGGTTATCAATTTCAAATACTGTCCTACCGATTTCGAGTATTTTCGTTTCAGCCTGTTTTTGTTCAGATTTCACTTGTCCATTGCAAGAAAGTATGCTACTTAATACAAAAATCAGTAAAATTATTTTCATGTTGTTTATTGACATTTTCTATTGTAAAGAGGTGGTCTTAAAGTTGCTGCTAACGTTTTGTAGCTACAAGAAGTTGGCGATTTTCACCACAAATGTTGATGCTGAGACTGAACCGCCAATTTCTTGTAGGTGCATACGGCTGGCGTTCTTGTCTGTCGTTGGTTACAACCATTTTTATGTTGTCCGTTTGTGTCATTTGTCGAGGGCTTTTATATCTGGCTTGTGTGTCGGGTATTTTATTTTTTTTGAAGCATTGGAAAAATATTTTGAAATTCTTTTTTGGGTCGGTGAGGTGGAAGTTCTTTTGCAATTTTTGGTCTGTGCATTGGCTTGTGCGAATTGCAAATGTGCTTACACCAGTGGGCTCACTTTTCACTTCGGGATTTTCTAATGAAATAAACAAATCCTTGATATTCAAGTAGTTATGTGTCATTTTAGCAGTCATTTGATTTTGTAAACAATTAAGGTTTAAGTCCAAAACGGCACATACGAAGCAAACTTTTTAGAAGCATTTTCAGGGTCAGATGCTTTTATCAAACCTGCTTCTAAAGTGTCAGCAATTATTTTTGAAGCAAACGAAACATTGTTTTTAGCAATGTTAAAACGTTTACGAACCGATTGATTATTTACTTGCTGATTGTTTACATATTGCAAACAAGTATGCTGATAGCAAGCCCGAATCCTATCGTCATTATTCATTCGGGTCAATGGAGTTGGTGCATACATAATTACCCTTGTATAATCATCGCCTCTGATGAATTTTGGTGCTGGCAATTGATAAACTTCGATAGATTCGATTGCTCTGTCAATTCCGCTTCCTCTTTCTTCGCAAATATTCAATCTACGCATTAAGGAAGCCAAGTTTTCATTCCTTGATTTTGGTGCGGTGTCTATAAAACGATTGGTGTCAACTAATGGAACTCCAGGATTTGTGATTTCAATTCTATCCGTAAAAATTTCAATCATTACTCCAGAACCTGTAACTGAAAAATCTTGATGTATTAAAGCATTGGCAACAAATTCACGAATCGCTTTTTCGGGATATACTTTTACTTTTTTACGCAAAGCATTTTCAATTACTTCATTGGATGGCAATTGGTCCATAATGTAATTTACAAATCCTTCAAAACCCGAAGCATAACCTCTGCCTTCTTCTTGTTCTTTCAAGGCGTTTATTCTACTCGTTTCTTTATAAACGATTACCCGAATGGCTTTACGTTTTAGTTCTTTAAAATTCTTTACATCTTTTGAAAACAGAATTGCTCCAAGATTTAAAATGTCCCAGCCGTTTTGCGTTTTCTTTATTAAATCATCAGTTGCTAACGTTTGTAAAATGCTCAACTTGGTATCGGGCAAACGCTTTTCTTGTAGTGTAAAATAGCTGTCGTAATCAAGCAATTTCATAACATCGTCATCACTTACATTGTGCATTGCTATTTGCGATTCAAAATCGAAACCTGATGAAATAGCAATGAGTTGTTTTACTTCGTGGCGAGATAATTTTACGGTTTGTCCTGCACTTCTTTTATAGCTTTCAAGAATATCGCTACCTCTTAAATGAACTGGCTTATCGATATGTTCGGGAATGTGAATAAACAAAACGGTATTGCCTTTATAATCGGCAACGGTATGTTCAATTCCTACTGGTTGAGCCAAATTATTTCTTGCAATGTTTCCCAATTTCTGAACAATTGTATCCATTTCAGTTTTGTCTAATGGTTTTGGTTTGCCATCATTGTCAATTCCAAAAGCCAAATAACCACCATTTGCGTGATTAGCAAAGGCAGAAATATGCTGTGCCAAGCGGTCGCTTTTATCCGATAATCCGCTTTTCCAATCTATCTCATTCAGTTCTTGCGGAACTGGATGCAGACTTTTCTTTAGCAATTGTATGGCTGTTTCTACCCAATGATTCATTCTGAAAATTTCCAATTATGAAATACATATTCAAAAGTCCCATTATAAGACCTGTTATAACTGCAACCACAAGGGATTTTAGCAATAGTTTTGTTAATGCTTCACTATTTGAAAAATCTACATCAAATAATCCAAACACTAATGCTCCGGCAAAAAGTCCAGCAGAAATTGATAAAAATGTTACTTTGAAATAAAAAAATCTATTCATAATATTTTCGGTTTAGTTAAATACATATTTTCTTGATTACTGTGAAAACTGACCGCTAACTTCCAAGGATATGTGACGGCTGCCTGATAAGGCATATGCCATCATTGCCAATATTACATGCTGTGTGATTTTAGACTATTTCAAACTCTTCCTTTTCAATTTCAAATGTTACTTTGGCTTTTAGAGCTCCAAAAATTTTCATTAAGGTTGAGATTGTTACATTGCCAGTATTATTCTCCATTTTAGAAATTTGGGCACATTGGACTCCTACTAATTCTCCAAGTTGTTCTTGGGTCAGTTTTCTTTCAATTCTCAATTGCTTAATCTGTTCAGCTAAGATTTCTACTCTTAATTCTTGTTCGTATGTATCTCTTTTGGGTGTACCAACCTTTCCAAGAGTTTTATCTTTGAGTTCTGATAATGTTATTGATTTCATTATATATTTTTATCCTTGAAATACCAACAAGTTTATTTTTGTCCCAAGCTGTCCAAACAAGGTTTGAGTTGGCATACATTTTCCCTATCCGTTCTTTGTCAGTTGTCGGTCGGTTAATGCCCGAACTGTTGTAAACCTCAACAATTTGATCAGTGTCTGGCTTAATGTCTTTTCTATAAATTATTTCCATGATCTATTCAATTTTGTCTGTCGAGAATATGTTTAGTTTTTTTCTTTTGCAATTGCCCTGCCATTGACCATAACGTTCTTGCGCTTGGCGTTCGTTTTAGTTTCGAAGTAAAAATATACAAGTTTGCACTGGTAGCAATAAGCTTGCGGATTTGTCACCCCTAGTGTAGAAAAGCCGAATTAGCGACATATTATTTTTTCAAAAGTCGTTTTACAATGATTGGAATAATTGGGGCAATTCCTTTCTTTCCCCACCATTGACTATAATTTACTGCTATGGTTGTTTGTATGTTCGGAATATAGATAACTTGTGTTCCCCAAAATCCTGAATGTGTATAGGCTTTTAATCCTTCAATTTCAGTTTCCCAAATTCCCATTCTATAATCTAGTGCTGGTTTTTCACTATAACTGATAGGTGTAAGCATCCTTTGCAATGTGGATTTATTGCGAAACACTTTATGTTCAAACAAATATTTATAGAACAAAGCGAGATCGTGGGTAGAAGATAGTAAACCTCCTCCTCCATACAAATCAAAAGTTGGATTTATAAAGTAAGTGTCTTCGCCATCCATATGATATTGATGAATTCTATCGGCAGTAAACTCCCCTTTTTTATCTTCAATATGTATAGAATGTAAGCCCAACTTGTTAAAATCTAGTAGTGTTTCGATAGCTTCCCCCAATGATTTTTGGGTGATATTTTCAATGATCTCGCCTAATAATATGTACCCTGTGTCGGAATATGAAAACTGCTTGCCTATTTCTCCTACCGGTTTTATATGATGTATTAATTCCAACAATTGTTCGGTACGAGTCCAATTGTGATTTGTTTTTATATATTCAATGTGGAATCTCTCCGTATGCGTATGGTCTGCCATTCCACTCGAGTGGGTCAATAAGTGGAGAATGGTGATTTTTTCAGGAGCATACCCACCTTTGATCAACATTTCAGAATGTTCTTTACTGATATATTGTATGATGGGGTCTTCAAGTTTCAGTTTTTGATCTTCCCAAAGTCTTAATATCGTAGATGCAATAAAGGTTTTTGTAACACTTGCCATTCTAAAAGTTTGATGAGGTAAGAGCTTAATGTTATGTACTTTATCGGTAAAACCTGATGCTCCACTCCAATCGATTTGTTTTTCTTTGGAAATAACAGTTAACAAAACACCCGGTATGTTCTCGTTAATCTGACTATCCAATTCTGCTTGAAAATGTAGATTACTTTGAGCACGCATAGTAATAACCATTAGGGAAACAATAATTAGTAAGTGCAAGGTATATTTTAACTTCTGGTACATATAAATTGATTTCAATATTTGCTAGTTGCAAACGGTTTGACGCTTTGCGAAGAATTGGATTGCGGAAAACTAAACTGACAACATAGTACAAAAGTTGATGCTAGGTAGAATGTTTGATTAACCACTGAAACCGCTTTTTTGCCAAACGGCTGTTATCGGTTCGGTTTTTCTATTTATCGCATAAGTAACATTTACCGTTTTCTATATCAGACTTACATTTAGTTTTCTTTTTTCTGAAAATTTCCAATTTTGAAATACATATTCAAAAGTCCCATTATAAGACCTATTATAACTGCTACCATAAAGGATTTTAGCAATAGTTTTGTTAATGCTTCACTATTTGAAAAATCTACATCAAATAATCCAAACACTAATGCTCCGGCAAATAGTCCAGCAGAAATTGATAAAAATGTTACTTTGAAAGAAAAATCTATTCATAATATTTTCGGTTTAGTTAAATACATATTTTCTTGATTACGGTGAAAACTGACCGCTAACGGTTTTGGGGCTTGGGGAAGGTGGGGGATTTTCACCAAAAATGTAGATGCGGAGCACTGAACCGCCACTTTTGCCAAACCCGTGTTAGCGGTCGTGCTCTTATACTGTCGTCCAATTTTTTAATCTAATTCAATCAAAAGTACCAATTGCCATAACTGTTTATGTTAGATGTAATTTTTAGCTTTCAATTTTGGGAGCTTTAGCTTCCTTGATACCTGATTCAAATTGAACATCTAAACCATGAGATACAGTTTTAGTATCTTCATAAACATCAAATTTAACAGCCTTTCCCCATTTCAATGTG
>CAMDNE010000048.1 GCA_945902745.1 Chitinophaga pinensis
ATTACTGCTCCAAATAATAGAGCGCTTTTCATAAACTTTTTCATAGCAAAGTTTTATTAAATAATTATTAGCTTGTTGGATTTGTTTGCGATCCTCCCTCCGCACTGCGTCTATCATGTCGCACAGTCTACCATTCTCAGTTCTTACGAACTTGAATATTGTTATGGAATTGCAAAATCCAATTCCGCTGTTTCTACATACTCCTTGCTACCAAAATCAAGCACACCCAAGGCATTGTAACTTCCGGATGACAAGGCAGGTAATTCTATTAATAACTCTCGAGTGGAACCTGGCAAAAGGGTTGCTGTTTTAACAGGTATTTTAAATGTTTCACCCGTTGCCATGTTCAATAATTCTACGTAATACGTGCAGAACCCAATACCATCTCCTTTGTTAGAAGCTTTCATGGTAATCTTTTTCTTTGCAGCATCAATGGCATAACCGGTCAATTCTACAGCATTGTTTTTAACATTGGGTGGATTTTGGTACACAAAAATTCCAAAGCCCATACTCGGTAAAATACCTAAGCCAACAGCGCCACTTGCAGCAGTGGGAATATTCAATTCTTGTCGGTCTTTCACTTCATCTATAATAATTAGGGACCAAGCAGCATGCGCAAATTCATCACCAGCAGGTACATCTAGCAGGACATTGATATTGGCTTTTTGTCCTGGTTGAATCGTTACGAGAGAAGGCGTAACATACAACCACTTTTTCAGACCGTATTTATAATCTTCAGGAACGATTGACGTTTGTGCTTCGCGGTTGATATCTTCAGCCAAATAATCCTGTGCCTTAATCTGGAATGTTTTTGGAAAGTCAGTATCATTCGTAATCTTAATGTTTTTTGATTGCGACGTTCCCGGCTTTAAATTGAAGCGCACTGTAGGTGGTGAAACACTCACTCCTTTGGGAACAGTATCCTTGAATGGTTCAAAATTAGGATCTTGACCAAAAGAGTTACTTGCCAACAAAAAGGAAAAAATTATCCCTAAACCGAAAATATGTATCACTCCTCTCATATCACTCTTTTATTACATTAACTTGTTCACTTTCAGCACCTGTTTTTTTCGGCAACACTTTCACTGCATACAAATCGAAATACAAGGTTTCATTTGGCATGATCAAAGGCGGAACACCTTTTTCACCGTAACCCGCTTCTGAAGGAATCACGATTCTTACTTGATCCATTTCATGCATTTCCAATACCGCTTCTTCCCAACCTGTAATTACTTTTTTCGCACCTGGCTCCATTAAGAAAGGCTCACCGCGGTCAAACGAACTATCGAACACATGCTTGATGCCCAACGAATCAATGGTATAACCCGTGTAGTGCATAAACACCACCACGTTTGTATCAATTTTCACTTCGCTTCCTTTCACCATTGGCAATACCAATACATTTGAAGCCGTACGAATTGTATCTAGAGGTGTGCCTGCTAAGAAAGAAGGTGCTTGTATCGATTCTAAGGTATATTCAAAGAATACCGTCACATTCTCTGGAATCAATTTCTTTAATTCCATGCGCGCTCTTTCTGGCTCTATGGCCATTACCACTTTGTCGCCAACACTGCTCATTTGCAAGAGCTTCAGCCATGCTGGATTTTCTACAGATCTGTTCAAGCGGAAATGTTGTGGCTTTTTTTCTTCGTAAGATGATTCAAAAATGTATTTAGCACCATTTTCTAAGAGGTAATAACCTACTACGTTTACATATACATTGTCATTTAGCTGTGCCAAAGGCCCTGCAGAATCTTTAACAAAGCAATACTGAAAACCTAAGTCTTTATCTGCTGTATAGCTTATTTTGCTTTCATCAAAAAATGGGTCTACCTGGTACTGTATAAAAACATCAAAACCAAGAACGCTATTCGCCGGAACCAGTTGGTTGGCTTTGGCACCATAACCCAGTTTTGCAGGAATTACAAATGACATGCTGTCGCCAACATTCATTAAAGATATTCCTTCATCCAAACCAGTAATAAACTTGTTTACTCCTGCTTGAACAAGAGCAGCTGCTCCGTTTTTATTCGATGAATCAAAGATTTTCTTTTTGCCGTTTGGCTCAATGATAAAACCAGTGTAATGAATGGCTACATAATTCCCTTTTTTAACACGTGCGCCCTCTTTGTTGTTGAACACGTGTACGTATTCCAACCCTGATTTGGTGCGTTGAAGGTTATTGTAATCTACTTTGTAAAAAGCTGGATACGTGCCAAGCACTTCTATTTCCATACTGATGCGCGCATTTTCAGGAACCTTACCGAATTTTTTGTTGCCATACGCCAAATGCGAAGGAAGAATGAACTTTGCTTTTTCACCAATTTTCATTTGCAAAACAGCCAAATCCATGCCTTTCAAAACATCGCCGTTACCTGCAACAAATTCATAAGGAGTTTCTTTGCTCTGAGAACGAGCGATCTCAACCGTGTCACTCAACGTTGAAATATAGTTCACTTGAACCATATCCCCTTTTTGAACAGGTCTACCAGATTTATTCTTTACTACGATAGCATACATTAGACCATCATCAGTCGTTTTGTAACTAATCTTTTTTTGAGCATGCAGCGCGCATGACAACAAAACAAATGACGTAAGTATAGTAAGTAGTTTAATGCTCATAATTCCTAATAATACCTTTATAAAAAACATGCCTTTTATATAACTCGCTGAAAAACAGGGTAAACAAATATTTGGCAGTATTTATTTATCCCTATTTGGGAAAAATTACTCCCTTATCAAGACGATTTTTGATGAACATTCACCGCACACATAAATATACGTGCCAGAAGGAGCTCCATTCAATGAAGCAACTCTTCTGCCATTAATATCAATATAATAAGGATCGTTACATGTGCAATCAGCAACGTGCGACTGATTTTTTACCCCGAGTAATAGATCTACAGTTTCTCCCCAGTGATTGCCAGAAGTAGGTGTTACCAATTGATTCTCATTCTCTTGTAAATAGCGCAAACGAACAAAACATGAATTCGCATTGAAATCAATCGGAAGTGTCAATTGAATTTTAGCATTTTCAGCTGAAGTTCTCGTCACAGTCAATGCTTCATTGGCATCAAAAATACCGTTACCATTCAAATCCATCCACGCTAAAAGATGACAAGGAAATTCCGAGAAGGAAGTTTTCACGTCCAATTCATAGGAAATTCCAGGTATCAATTCTGTATTTATATCGTTCCAGATGCGATACCCGTCTACCGTTGTTCTATTTTTACTTTCTATAGAAACGCCATCCAATTCAATTTTTTCAAGTACATCAAACGAAAGTCCACGACCATTCGCCATTGGTTGTGTCGCAAAAGGACGAATAGGAACTTCTGATGAGCATTCCAAAATTGAGATGTCATCAAGAAATATTTTTTTATTCCCTGGGCAATTAATTTCAAGATCTAAATTTCCAAAAAGATTTTGATCAACATTCAAAACAGCATATACAAGTTGATATCCAATTTGATTAGGATTAACTTGAACTTCACATTTAATTCCAGCACAAGAAAAATTAAATTGAGCCCCCAATCCTCGTGTATCGGCATAACATGATACTAAATATTTTTTTTCCTTATTCAAAACGAAAGTTTGAGCCGTTGAAAAAACAATAAATGAAGCGTTTTGTGTAGTTATCTGTAAATGGTTATTTCCTGAAAAAGATCTCCCAGAATTGGAAATGGTGGAATTATTTAAAATAAAATCTGTTGAAGGACCTTTCTCAAAATCACTTGAAAAAAGTAATTCTGCATGAAAACTGAATGGCATAAAACCAATAAGTCCAAAAACAAATATATTTAGTAGTAATAATTTCATATTCATTAGTTAAAAACTAACTATAAAATATGAAGCCAAATAGTTAAAACATTGATTTACAAAGCTTTATTGTTTTTAAAAAAGATTGAATATTCTCAATTGTGGATATTTTTCCCAAAATAGGAACATTAATTCCTTTGTTAGTTCCTTTTGGGATAGTTTTACGCAAAAAAAAGGGCGTTAAAGAATATCCTTATTGCCCTTTCGGAAATTTGGTGTTTATGAATTTGAATTCTCGATTTGTTATCACACGATCTTTTTGTCATGATTTTAAATAAAAATACATGCCAAAAAGGGATTTATTGCATGTTTTTTTCGCTGGATTGCATCCAGCGCTAAAAACATATAACCCCTAAAGGGGTTGCAAATTAGGCTTTTCGCAGGTTGCAATTACTTGATTAATGAATTCATTGCATGTTTTCTCGCTGGATTACATCCAGCGCTAAAAATAGTTAACCCCTAAAGGGGTTGCATATGAGTATTGTAGAATGTTAGCGTTTATGAATTTGAATCTTCGATTTGTTACCACACGATCTTTTTGTCATGATTTTAAATAAAAATACATGCCAAAAAGGGATTTATTGCACGTTTTTTTCGCTGGATTGCATCCAGCACTAAAAACATATAACCCCTAAAGGGGTTGTAAATTAGGCTTTTCGTAGGTTAGCAATTACTCGATTAAGGAATTCATTTCATGTTTTTTTCGCTGGATTACATCCAGTGAAAAAAATAGTTAACCCCTAAAGGGGTTGTAAATTAATCTTGGTTATTCCAATTGCAGAAGAGATAATTTGAAGGGAAAGTTTTACGCAAAAAAAAGGGCAATAAAGAATGTCTTTATTGCCCTTTCGGAAATTTTATATGTATTAGTTTACCATTAATCGTTTTGTGATGTGTTGATTAGCAGATGTTTCAAGAACAACTACATAAACTCCAGCAGAAAGATCAGCAACATTAACGT
>CAMDNE010000049.1 GCA_945902745.1 Chitinophaga pinensis
TTTTGAGGAGCTAAACGGTGGTCAAAATCATTCGCTTCCCATAATTGAAAGTTTACGACCTTTTCTTCGCGAACTGTTCCGCCACAATCGATGAAGTTTTTTGTAATTAATCCTACTTCTGTAACGTGAAAGTGATTTGGGACAAAAGTATTGTTTGGTAATTGAAAAGTAACGGATTCTTGATGCGTTAAAATTTCTTTGATTTCTGAGAGTTTCATATTTATGGAGTTATGTGTTTTGATTGCAGAGTTATGAGTATTGAATTATAAATTATGAATTACCATTGTAACTATGTGTTCTATGTTTCTATGTGTTTAAGAAAAAAGTTATGCGTTTCGAATTACGAATTTATATGTTTAACAACATTCGTTTTTACCGCAATTATTCACTTCTATAAAATCACCGATGATGGCTTTAAATTTTTCCAAAGTAGTTGGGTTCAAACAATAACAGATTGAATTGCCTTCAATTGAACCTTGAATAATATTTGCTGTTTTAAGTTCTTTTAAATGTTGTGAAACTGTTGCTTGTGAGAGTGGGAGTACATCTACTAAATCACCACAAATGCAAGACTTGGCCGAAAGAATATACTGTATAATAGCGATTCTTGCAGGGTGACCAAGTGCTTTAAACAAAATTGAAAGTTCATTTTGCTCTAATGTAAATGCTGCTGATTTAGATGCTCCCATAATCCTTTATTATTGTATATTGCAATATTACGATATATTAATGAATTTAAAGCATAATTTGAGAGGAAATTTGAAAAAATTACAAAAGATTATTTGGGATCTAGTTTTCTAAAACTGCAAAAAACAAAATTTTGAATCGTATCAAAGGGCGTTTTATGATCAACAGTTATACATTTGATTTTGTCAAAGTATTTTGTCAATTGTGCAATCATCGTTTCTTCTGAATATTGTTTGATGTCAATACCACTGCACTTTTTTGGGCCATTTTCGGAAAAGGTTCCGATAATTAAAATGCCCTTAGGTGTTAAGCTTTTTTGAACGGTATCCAAATAAGCTGCTATTTCTTTTTCTTCAGTCAGGAAATGAAAAGCAGCTCTATCGTGCCAAAAGTCATATTTCTCTGTTGGTTCAAATGATGCTGCATCTGCTACAATCCACTTAACATTTGTAGCACTTTCACCCAGTCTTTCTTTTGCTCTATTCAATGCTGCTTCGGAAATATCCAATACTGTAATATCCGTGTAACCTTGATTTAATAGGTTGTCGACTAAAAAACTATCACCTCCACCAACATCTATGATTTTTGCATCTTTGGGTACATTGAATTGTTTGAAAAAAGTTAAAGAAGTTTCGGGAGTAGGTTCAAACCAACTCACATCCTTTAATTCTTTTGTTTGGTATATATTTTCCCAATGCTTTTTGCGGTTGAATGGTTCCATAATTTCACCTTTTTGATTTAGTTCTTAATTGGTTGATATACTATTTTATTGAATAATTTGAATCACTACATTCCCCGTTTTTTCACCTGTTTCGACGTATTTCGTAGCTTCAACGATTTGATCCAAAGGATAAATTTTATCAATAACGGCTTTGTATTTGCCAGTTTCAATCAATTCTTTGAACAATTCAATGTCCTTCTTTTTGTCTTTTGGAATAGGAAACAATACTTTTTTACCCATAAATAGGGGAGTAAACAAAGCTAAATAGATGTTTTGTGATAAATAACCCAATTCTGAAGAAATGTAAATCCCTTTTGGTTTCAGTATTTTTTTGCATTTGAAAAAGGAGCTTTTTCCAACAACATCTAAAACGAAATCATACTTTTTGCCGTTTTGAGTGAAATCTTCTTTCAAATAATCATATACATGATCTGCACCAAGTGATTTGATTAATTCAACTGTTTTAGTATTGCAAACAGCTGTAACTTCTGCCCCGAAATGTTTTACTAATTGCACTGTAGCGGTACCAATTGAACCTGAAGCGCCGTTTACCAAAATTTGTGGCGACTTATTGAAATCTATTTTTTGTATGTTGGCATACGCTAAAAAAGCACCATCACATATTGCTGCAGCTTGATTGTAGCTAATATTGTTGGGCATCAATGCAATCGCTTTCTTCTCGTCCATGCAAATATATTCGGCATGTGTTCCGAAAACGAAGGTGCTTAATCCAAAAACTTTATCTCCGACCTTGAACGATTGAACATTCGCACCAACTTCTTCAATTTCTCCTGCTAATTCACTTCCTAAAATGGTGTGTTTTGGTTTGAAAAGCCCACTAATAAGTCGAACAAGCAAATATTCTGGCTTTCTGAATCCGCAATCAGTTCTGTTTACAGTTGTCGCATGAATCTTAATCAGAACTTGGTTTGCTGTTGGAACAGGTTTGGGAACTTGCTTGATTTGAAGTACTTCTGGCTCACCATAAATTGTGTTGACACTTGCTTTCATCGCTACAAAAGTAAGGTTTTTACTCTATTTTCGCTTAGCTTTTTCTATACCTTTTGTTATCCAACGCAATTGTAGTTTATTTTATTTTTTTAAGTTAACTAAGCTGAAAGGAATATTATTTGGTATCAAGTTAAATTGATTCCAATAAATAAAAAGTTAATGCTTGATAAATTTTGTTGTGACTTTTGGATTGCTCTTAAAAAGAAAAACAAAACACGTTCCATTTGGAATAGTTGAAACGTCGATTTTTTTCTCTTCAACTAATTTTTAGTTGTTATTTTTTTAGGAGGCAAATCGATTATAAATTCAATTTTATCAGTCAATAAAATTGAATAAGGTTGACTCATTTGTTCTACATTTAGTAATCCAAGAGATTCGAACTTTTGAAAATAAGTAGTAATAGATTCTCCATTACTACTCTTCATTTTAGGATGCCAAATTTTATATTTCCCCAGTTTATTATCGGACCGTAAAAAATATCCAGATACAGGATGGGTCAATATTAACTCAGCTTCCTCTATAGAATCAAATCCTTTTGAATTAAATTCAGATAAGTTTTCGTTTGAAATGTCAATGGTAGCATTTGCGTTTTTTGCGGAAATTTCGATTTCATACTTTTTATAGCTGTTGTTTTTAATTTCAAATTTTGAATTATACCGAGCTAAAAACCAAGGCATTTTCCATAATAATTTTGGTATAAATACAAGTTTTGAACCTAGTGCAGTGCCAAAAAACCATGCGCATTTTTCACCTGTTTTCTTATCTGTAATATAGGCTCTGTAATTGGTTTGAGGAAAACTTAATTTTAAAAATGGTAGTAATTTTTTAAACCGAAAGTCTTTGTCAATAAAGGTTACAGCACTAACAAGTCCATATTGGACGCCTTCTAAATTGATTGTGTAAATGTCAAATTGATTTGGAATTATCCGTCTTAATTTTTCTAAATCAACAGTATACGTAATAATTGAAAAATGTTCAAGCGTAGTATCAACAGTTAACAATCTATCGGATGGTATATTGTCAACACGATCATTGATTTCTGAAGAATTTAAGTTTTTCATAGACTAAATGTACAATTTCTCTTTTTAGAAGAGCAGTAAACTTAAATCAAAGCTAAAAATAGGTACGATTAATCTTCTTGGCAGCTGAAACGAGCTTGCTTTTCTTGCCGATAAAGTTTTGCAGCTACCCGAAGGGCGGGACTTTTACTACAAAACTTGATTAGAAAAACTAATGTTTGATTAACCAAAAAACTGTTTTTGGAACACGAAACCCCGCCTTTTGGGTAGCTGCTGTTATGCCAAGTGCTTTCATCCTTATTTATCCTCTTTACTAAATACTATGTCAAGCACAAAAACAGGTTTAGATCCATCGACAGGTATAACGGATATGTATGATATAGCTACCCTATAGTATGGATCAAAGTGGTCGAAGATTTTTCCAATGCATTTGTCTGTGCTTTTTGAGAATTTCGCTTCCCATTTATCATCTATTATTGAACTTTTGTCAGTGTAAATTGGATGAACCAAATTTAATAATCTTCTATACTCCATCTTAACATTGTTTTTATTAGAAAAGAAATATTTACACTCTAAAAGCATAACGTGTTTAAAATTTTTTTGCCCCCCTTTTTCAGTAACCAGAGGAGCATTTCCATAAGCCAATAAAACTTCTATAGAGTCAGGGTTAGATTTAACAAGACCTTTGTCTGCTGTAATACCTTTAAAAAAAGTAGTGGGTGGGTAGTCATTGAAAGTAGTGTCTGTTAAAATAAATCTCTTATCATTTATAATTACTTCACGTAGGTCTAAACGGGATTTTTCGAGTGGAAGGTTGTAAAAAATATTTTCGATAATCGGATGAACTTGTCTGGTCTTCAATGTGTCAGCCGTTTGATTTTTTTTATGGGTTTGTATGTTTTTAGTCCCAAAGTTAGAAGCTGTTGTCCCTAAAGCGGCTACCAAGGTCATAAAAGTTAAAATTAAAAGTCTTTTCTTCATTGTCTTACCGTTTTTAAGTTGTCAGTTTTGTGTCTGTTGTGTCGTCCTAGCATTGGGTACAACTTATATATAACCGCCATTTTTGTGAGGCTTAGTAATTCCTGTACAATATAGTTATTTATCAATTACTTACAGAAAGGTAAATCCATTATAGATAATAAAACACATTTTCCTTTGAAAATATTACCATGGTAAGTAAATTTGCACCATGAAAATTGATGATGCACTACAAACAAAATTCAAGTCCCCGCAGC
>CAMDNE010000050.1 GCA_945902745.1 Chitinophaga pinensis
CGTGAAAGAAAACACCTTAATGATGAACTAGAAAAAGCAAATAATAATTATAGACAGGGCTTTGCAAATTCTCCATTACCCATGTTTATTTTAGAGGGGCCAAATTTAATTATCACAAAATGCAATTTTGCTGCTGAAAAATTATATGGTTTTGATGATGAATCTTCTTTAAATAGAGCATTTCATGAACTAAACAAGCACAATGAAGAAATTATAATTGACATAAATCTCACAAGTTTCGAAAAAACATTAGTTCAAAAAACAAAATCAGGAAAAGAGATAAATATTGTACTTTACGGTAATAAGCTTTCCCAAAATTCAGAATTGTATGTTTGCTTAGTTGTCGATAAAACAGATGAGATTTTATTTGAATTGAAAAAAAACAAAATAATATCTGAAGCGCAAGAAAATGAAAAGAAGAAAATTTCAAGAGAATTACACGATGGTATATCACAAAACATGGTCATTTTAAACCTTTGGTTTTCAATGTTTAAATTTGCCCCTGAAGATGATGTGTTAAAAAAGCAATTCTCAGAAATGATTAATTTATTAATAAAAGAATTAAGATCCATTACGTATTCTTTACAACCGCCATCTATTGAAAAAGGATTGTTGAGCGCAATAGAAAATATGCATGCTAGAGCTAATTTGCTCGATGGAGTAAATGTAGTTTTAGAAATTCAAAAAGACATCTCTGAAACTGATTTTCAAAATACCGATATTGCTAACATTTACCGCATCGTTCAAGAATTTGTGGCAAACTCCATTAAACATGCGCAATCAAATGAAATAAAAGTGAACATTTCCAAAAATGAAGAGGGAATTCATATTATTGCAACAGACGATGGAATCGGTTTCGACGATCAAAATGTTATAAAAGGTTTAGGAATTCAGAATATTGAAACACGAATGGCTTTGAGTAAATTAACGGGTTCAATAACCAGTAAAATTGGGATAGGAACACGTTTAAACTTGTTAATTGATTAACGTGACTTATTAAAATTAAAGATTGTAACTTCACTCCTATAAAATGGAATTTTCTAAATGGTTGATAAAAAAAATAGTACGTTAGTTTTACTCATTGATCTTTGTACTTCTGTATACCCAGATAATATTATCACGAACTTAAAAGGAGAAATTCTTTTTTTTGGGAAAAGTTTTTTGACGTCCTCACAAAGTAACAAATCAACTCATTTTTCCGACTTTTTCTTAAGCGATGAAACGCAAAATTCAACTGATTTTCAAGAACTAATTAAAAACAATAACGTAACTATATCAACTCAAAACGAACTAAAAAATCGCCATTTTTCTTCAACAATTAAAACGTATACCCAAGACGGCTTGATTTATTTTCACAATACCGAAAAAACGAATGATACAAGCAATCTATCAGA
This sequence comes from Chitinophaga pinensis, assembly GCA_945902745.1. Lineage (GTDB taxonomy): Bacteria > Bacteroidota > Bacteroidia > Flavobacteriales_D > Crocinitomicaceae > M0103. The sequence goes on from CAMDNE010000050.1 coordinate 1,395, forward strand.
ATTCTATAAATCTATTTTAGAGAATATTCCTGCAGACATCGCCGTTTTCGATTCAGAACACCGCTATTTATATGTCAACCCTCATGGCGTAAAAAACAAAGAAATCCGTCAGTTTTTAATCGGGAAAACTGATTACGATTATTGCGAATTAAAAAATATTGATTCAACGCTTGCTGACAATAGAAGAGCCTTATTTAATAAAGTCCTTTCGAATAAAAAACCACTTGAATGGGAAGACAAGTTAAAACAACCAGATGGAACAAGTAAAACTGTTTACAGACGTTTCTTTCCAATTTATAATAATTCAAATGAATTTCAATTTGTAATAGGATATGGTTTCGAAACGGCACTTTTAGAGCGTGTTGAAGAGATGATTAATTCAACTGAACAAAAGTATCTAAAACTGTTCAATTCAGTTCAAATTGGTGCTTTTGTGATTGACATGGAAGCTAATTTACTTGAAGCAAATAAAGCCTTTGCTGAAATATTTGGGTTTAACAATGCAGAAGAACTGATCCAACTTTATTCAAAAGAATTTTTCAATTCAATTGATCAAAAAAATAAATTTTTACACTATACAAAAGAAAGAGGCAGTATACACAATGAGCTTGTAAAAACAAGAGATATATTTGACAAAACAATTTATATTCAAGTAAATGCTAAATATGAATTGGTCAATGGTGTTGAAATTATTTCAGGCTCTATCATCGATGTCACAGAATTAAAACAATCTGAGAAAAATTTACGGATTTCAAATGAAAAATTAAAACTGTCGGAACTTTTCTTAAATAACAGCACCGATGCATTGCAAGTTTTAGATGATCAAGGTAAGTTTGTCTTAATTAATGAGGCAGGAGCGAAAATATTAGGCATAAAGAAAGAAGATGTCATAAATTATACAATTTACGATATTGAATCTTTATTTACATCCACTCAAATGTGGGATGACCATGTGACAAATATTAAAAAACAAGGAATTCTATTTGCCCAAGGTGTAAATAGAAATCTCGTAACCGGAGAATATACACCAATCGATATACGAATTTCATTTGTTGAAAATAAAGGAAAGACTTTCATTATAGCATCAGCTCGTGACATTTCAGAAAAGAAAAAAACAGAATTGTTGCTTTTAGAAAAGCAGAAAAACATCGGTTCTTTAAAAGAGATCATTGACTTAAGTTCAATTGTAACGTTTACAGATGAATTTGGAATCATTACTCAAGCCAACCAAAACTTTTATGATATTTCAGGTTATACGGAAGAAGAAGTTATAGGAAATACCCATCAACTCATTAATTCTGGGTACCATTCTGCAGATTTTTGGAAAAACTTTTGGATTCAAATCAAAGAGCAGCTCATTTGGAGAGGGGAAATAAAAAACAAGAATAAGAAAGGCGAATTTTATTGGGTTGATACCATCATTTATCCTGTAAAAGATGACGAAAATAACATTACAAATTATGCCTCTATTCGCCATGATATTACTGACGTCAAAGAAGCAGAAATTAATATTGAAAAACAACTTGAATTACAAAATTTACTACTGAAGATTTCTACCTCTTTTATCAATTTACCGCTAAATGAATTGGAAAATGGAATAGAAACGGCTTTGTGCAAGATTGGTGAATATGCAGGTACTGATCGTGCATATATTTTTGCTTATAATCATGACTTAAAAATTGCAACCAATACATTTGAATGGTGTGCACAGGGTATTGAACCTCAAATTTCAAAATTAAAAAATGTTCCTTTTGACCAAATGACCTATTGGATTGATAAACATTTTAATGGAGAAAAAATAAATATCCCAAATGTTTCCTTATTAGAAGATGGCATTGTAAAATCATTGTTAGAAGTACAACAAATCAAGAGCATTATCACTATTCCATTAATGCAGCAAGGTAAATGTATCGGTTTCGTAGGATTTGATTCAGTATCACAAACACATTTCTTTAAAGAAGAAGAAAAAATTGTTTTACAATTATTTTCTGAATTGATTGTCAACGTTAACATGCGTATCGAAAAAAATGAAGAGTTAACGCACACGTATGAAGAAATAATTGAATTAAATAAATCGCTTGAAGAAAGAATCTCTTCAGAAACAAAGAAAAATACTGAGCTTTCGACTAATTTAATGAAACAAGAGAATCTTACCACTATTGGGGAAATTGCAGCAGGTATCGCACATGATTTAAACACGCCATTAGGTGCAGTAATAGTTGGTTCAGAAAGTCTTGAATTTTTAATCGGTGAATTGTTAAAAGATGTCATTTGGAAAACTTCGAAAGAACAAATAGATTTCGCGTGTTATCATGCAACTGCGAAAGAGAAAAGAGCTCAACTTCAAGGACTTCAAGGTCACACAGAAAGCATGAAGCTTCGTGAAATGCTAAATAACAAATACACGAACAATAACGTTGATCTCAAAATCATCGCTAATCAATTGATGAAGTCTGGAATTCTGTCACAAGACGTCGAAAAAATTGATTTTGTAATGCAGTCAGGACAACCAGAAGAATTTGCAAACCTTATTTATCATCTCAATACCATCAGGAACTTTCTTGATACGATTAAAATTTCTGGAAACAAGGCTTCTGATGTTGTGAAAAATTTAAGAAATTTCATGAAATACGATAATGGATTGGAGAAAGAACTAATCAATCTTAATGACAATATCGCAACCGTATTGAGTGTATTCAATTTCCAAATTAAGCACAACTTGGAATTATTAATTAATATTGATCATAAATTAACGATTCTTGGTTATGATATCAAACTATATCAACTCTGGTCAAATTTGATTAAAAATGCAATTGACGCTTGTCCAAAAGGAGGTCGATTATCCATTTATAGTGTTGAAACACCAACACATATACAAATCAATGTCGAAAATACAGGAGAAACGATTCCAGCAGAAATCATGGATAAGATGTTTACGAAATTTTTTACAACCAAAGGAAAAGCACATGGTACTGGACTCGGTTTAACAATTGTAAAAAATGTAGTTGACGAACATGCTGCAACTATAAGCATGTCATCAAAGGATAATCTGACCCGGTTTACGATTGATTTTCCAAAATAAACAAAACAACTTTAGGTTGGCTTTAGAATTAAGAAATGATTTGAATGATTTGAATGATTTGAATGATTTGAATGATTTGAATTATTTGAATTATTTGAATTATATACTTAAATTATGTAACTTTGTAGCTGAATTCTTAAAAAAATTATGCTAGAAGATTCTTTAAAATATGTAATTATTTGTATCGACGATGATC
>CAMDNE010000051.1 GCA_945902745.1 Chitinophaga pinensis
TTGAGCGGATCTTTTACCTTGAGTTCTGCTTCTACCACAACAATTGGAACGGCAAAGGGAATTTATATTAAGGTTGATTACAGCAGTCTTAGTGGATCTGCGTCTTCAATTGCGATTGATTTAAAGACTCTTTCGTTACCCACTGGAACGTATTCTTTCATAGAATGTGAAATTACAGGGACATCGAAATCACCAACTCCCAAACATGTATTGAGAGAACCTATTAAATTGTAATGTTCAATTGTAGAGTAAATTTATTCGTGCCACTTTTTGTGGTATTTCTTTTATCTTTTAGATTAGTTGCTCAAAAAGAATGTCTTTCTATTGAGAAAAAAATGGAGCTTGTTTTTGAAACAGATTTGAGTAAATATGAGGTTTTATTTGAAGAATTTGTTAAATGCGAAGAAAGCAATCGAATCGAAAGGTTTCATAGTAGGTCAGCATATCATAAAGCTCGAGCATTATTAAAAAATGGTGAAATTGAAAAAGCTGATCAATTGATCAATGCATCAATAAAAATTCAAAAAGATCCAAGGACCTTAATTGATTTGAAACTTTTGAAGTCTGCTTCATTCATTCTTAAAGGCCAATTAGACAGTTGTTTAAAAATTTCTAATGAAGTAATTCATTTTAAAAACTGTTCATCCGTACAGCTGGCAAAGGCATATCAATACAATGCGAATTGCCACAGTAAGCTGGGGAATAGACAGTATCAATATAACTCCTTGAGAAGTGGCTTGTATTTCGCACGAAAGACAAATGATTCAGTCATTAATTCTCATTTCAACAACAGTTTAGGAGTCTATTTTAATTTAGGGTCGACTAAAGTACAGGACCAATGGAAAGCATTGTATTACTGCAAAAAGGCGATCTCCCTTTGTCCTAATCGGGATAGCAGTTTAAAAGTGACCTATTTGATTAATCTGGGAAATGTATATTCTACGCTGAAACTCAATGATAAATCTCTTTCGGTATTGCGTCAAGCTTTTAATAACTATGCCAGTCATCTGAATACCGAGCAGTATTTTGATGTTACGATGAGTATGGGCAGTACGTATTTAATTAAAGAAGATCTGGAAAAGGCCGGATACTTCTACCAAAAGGCGTTCGAATTGCTAAATGAACTTCCATCTATTACCTCTTCAGATATAAGTATCTACTACAATTTAAGTGAATTGGAATACATGAAAGGCAACATCACAAAAAGCCGTGATTATTTGAAAACCTACGTCACTTTAAACGAAAAATACCTGGCGAAAGAAAATGCCAATAAGATTATTGAAATTCAGGAACGGTTTAATGCCAAGGCACGCCGGACGCAGATTCTAGAATTAAAGAACAGAAATCAGCAGGCAAAACTAGATAATTATTTTTTACAAATGGTCATGTTACTTTCGGTAGTGATTTTGACGATTCTTATATTCCTTTATCTGAATATCCAACGTAAAAAAGCGCTTGCAGAGAAGATTAAGGCCAAAAATGAAATTAAGAAAGCTGCTCTCGAGGCCACAGAAAATGAGAAATTGAGGTTTTCCAGAGACTTGCACGATTCTTTGGGAGGATCGCTAACGGTCGTTGGATTGCTTGTTTATCAAGCCAAAGAAAGCAATCCGGATCAGGCTCAAAAATTTGAAGAATTGTATCAACTTGTTCAAAATTCAATCCATGATCTTCGAAGGGTTTGCAGGGATTTGTTTCCATCTGAAATTCTGATCTCAGGAGCGATCAGCTCGATTGGTTTTTATTATGAAAAACTTTCAGCACTTCACCCTTCAGTGCAATTCGATTTTACATCAGAGAACTTTAAGCTCGAGAAAGGTTTCAGCGTTAACATATATCGTATTGTGCAGGAACTCACCAATAATTCACTAAAATACGCCGAGGCGACCAGAATTGAAACGAATATGATGGTGAATGATGGAAGACTTGAATTCGCTTTTTCAGATAATGGAAAAGGAGTTGACCTGAAAACACTGAATAAAGGAGTTGGTTTACACAGCATTGAAGAAAGAGCTAATGCCTACAAGGGAACCTTCAAGATTGAATCAAAACCAGAGAAAGGCTTTGTATTACTGTTAAGTTTTCCGATTGAAGAGCTTTTATTAGTGAAATGATTTTTTAAAAGAGTTAAAACCTCAAGAAAATTTCTGAAAGAAGGTAGAATCTCAGAAAATAAAAAATCAGAATGGCCACAATTAAAATCGCATTAACCAAAAGGATGAGATAAATTAAACTTTCTTTAATCTAGTATTTTAATTCAACCAGAAAGTCGCAGGAGCATTAACCCACAGTCAGACGGATATTAGATATAAAAAAAATGAAGCATCAGAATTGAAAATTAACATACACGATCACTTGGAAAATTAAACTACAAAGAAGTTTATGAAAATGGTGAATCAAATGTTTAAAGTCAGTTAAGATAATTTATTTTTAATGTCTTTTGTCCAAAATAGGAAAACGAAAACAACCGATGGAATAAGGAAAAAAGAGGAAAAAGCAACTGCAAATGAACTTCCCACTTCATAACTCATTGCCGCCCAAAGTACTGTTACAATATAAACCACTTGTGAAATGGTATATATATACAAACCCCATATTTTTTTAGACAGTAACATTATGACTCCAATAAGAGAACCTAAATTAGCATAAACATAAATGTAACCCCTAACGTATTCAGAATCGGGATCTAAGCTTGAAACTGCTTCATACAATAGCCCTCTACCAATACCGAAAACAGATCCAATTATACTGATTACACTAAGCGTTACAAGTAACCCCGTGTTTTCTTTTTTAACAGTATTGTTAATACTATTTTCAACTCGATCCAAGCGATCCATTAATTCGTCACGCAATTGGTGCGACCCACAATACTGACAATATGCATCCTGACCACCAATTTCTTTTTGACATTTAACACAATTCTTCATTTCAAACTTGAATAATTTTTGACCAAATTATAAAATTAAATGTATCAATTGACAATCTGTTTTTTTAAAGGATCAGTTCTCGACGTTAAACTTTTACACGATTCACGATTCAATTCCCTACCTTTGTAACCTTATAATGGCAGACGGCAAAGAAAATATCAGAAATCTATCCTTCGAAGAGCTAAAAAAAGCTTTAGAAAAATTGGACGAAAAAACCTTTCGTTCAAAACAGGTTTATGAATGGTTATGGCAAAAAAACGCTGCTACGTTTGAAGAAATGTCTAACCTGAGCAAAGACCTTCGTCTTAAATTAGATGAACATTTTTTTATCGATCACATCACGCTTGATGACCAACAAATAAGTTCAGATAAAACTATCAAATGCGCTTTTTCTATTGGTGAAGGTAAAGTTGTGGAAGGAGTTTTAATTCCAACATCTTCAAGAACAACAGCGTGCATATCATCACAAGTTGGTTGTAGTTTGTCATGCACCTTTTGCGCTACAGGAAGGTTGAAATTAATGCGCAATTTAACAGCTGGTGAAATCGTAGATCAAGTTGTTTACTTGAAAGAACAAGCTGAAAACAGGTACAATACTCCCCTATCCAATATCGTATATATGGGAATGGGCGAACCTCTTTTAAATTATAAAAATGTTCTTCGCTCAGTTGAATTATTGACATCTGAGGAAGGGTTAGGTATGTCTCCAAAACGTATTACTGTCTCAACAGCAGGAATTGCAAAAATGATTCGAAAATTGGGCGATGATGAAGTGAAATTCAACTTAGCAATTTCATTACACGCTGCTAATGATAAAAAACGAAGTCACATTATGGAAATCAATGACTCTAATAACCTAGAGGAATTAGCAGATTCGTTGAGATATTTCCATGAAAAAACCGGCTCTCGAGTTACGTTTGAATACATTATTTTCAAAGATTTCAATGACACGAAAGAAGACGCACAAGAATTAGCAGAATTTGCCAAATGTGTTCCATGTAAAATCAACATTATTGAATACAATCCAATTGATGACAGCGAGTTTCAACAAGCGGATAAAAACAAAGTTGATGATTTCGCTGACTATCTAGAATCTAAGAATTTGGTTGTTAATGTTCGCAGAAGCCGCGGGAAAGATATTGATGCAGCTTGCGGACAATTAGCTAATAAAAATAAAGCAATTCTTAAAGAAGAAAGAGCAATGAAATAACGCATTTCAATTTATTTCAGTTTTTCCATTGAAAAAGATTTAAACAAGCCAACATTTTAGCATAAAAAACG
>CAMDNE010000052.1 GCA_945902745.1 Chitinophaga pinensis
TATATGGTTGGTACAGGTGAGCAAGTAGTTTTTGAAGATTGAAGGTCAATGCCAGTTTTCTTTATCAAATAATTCCATACTTCAACTGGTGGTATTTCTCCTCTGTTTTATGTTGTTATGTTTGCGCCTTTAGGTTTAGGTTTATTGATTCAAATGGCTTATAGACGACTATCATTGGTTGTCTTAATGATTTTATTTATAGCTTATTCCTCACTAATGGGTTTAAGTTTGAGTACAGTTTTTATTGTTTACTCAATGCCTTCAATTATTTCTACATTCTTTGTGTCTGCGGGTGCATTTGCTGGAATGGCGATTTTAGGATATACAACTAAAACAGATTTAACGAAGTTCGGCAGTTTAATGTACATGCTTTTCATCGGTATTTTTATTGCTGGGATTGTGAATATTTTCATGCAAAGTGACATGATGGGCTTTGTTATTTCAGTAATTGGTGTTTTTGTATTTACTGGATTAACGGCTTATTATATGCAACAATTAAAAGGTACAGCTCAAGACACTTCTTTGTCTGGTTTAGATAGAAGTAAGTTATCATTGATTGGTGGTTTGCAATTGTATATATTATTCATAAACCTTTTTCTTTCTCTTTTAAGAATTTTAGGCTCAAGAGATTAAAGATTTTTCAATAAGATTTTGAAGCCATGTATCGACTGATGCATGACTTTTTTTATGAAAGAAATTAAAAAAAGTTGTTTGTTCTGTGATTTCCGTTCGAATAATTTTTTACTTTTGATAAAAAACAACGATTATGTCAGATAATTTCTTCGAAGGTTCAACTGCAGCAATAGGTACAATTTATACGATTTTCGTTCTTGCGGTTATTACGTGGATCATGATTTGGGGTTAATCCCAATCTCCAGAAAATAAGTTAAGCTGTCAGCCATAGGCGGATGGCTTTTTTTTTGAGTTTTTTATTGTAAATGGTACATTTTAAAGATGTAACTTTCCGTAATAACTTTTCAATCATTTTAGGATGCCTTTCAATTCAATTTTTGCTTGGATAATAAAAAAAAGAATTCATCAAATTGATTTATTCAAGAAGTATCCGTTTGAAGTTCAGCAAGAAACATTTGAAAAATTAATTGCATCTGGATTAAATACCAAATGGGGAATTGAAAAAAAATTCTTTTCAATCAAATCTTATAAAGAATTCAAGAATCAAGTGCCTTTGCAAGAATACACTGATGTTCAACCAATCATTGAACGATTAATGAATGGCGAACAAAATTTAATATGGCCTTCAGAAACAAAATGGTTTGCAAAGTCATCCGGCACAACAAGTACAAGAAGTAAATTAATACCAGTAACAAAAGAATCTTTAGAAGATTGCCATTATAAAGGAGGAAAAGACCTACTTGCAATTTATTATAATAATCATCCAAACGGAAAATTATACAATGGTAAACACCTCATTGTTGGAGGCTCAACAGAGGATAACCCAAACAGTACGGATTCCTATTTTGGAGATATTTCCGCAATTATCGTCAAGAATTTACCGTGGTGGGCTGGAATTAGAAGAACTCCTTCAAAAGAGATTATTCTCATGAATGAATGGGAATCCAAAATTGAAAAAATGGCGTTGAGTACCATGAATGAAGATGTTCATATCATTGTGGGCGTACCAAGTTGGACAATGGTTCTAGCAAATAGAATACTTGAAATTACGGGTAAAAATAATTTAAAAGAGGTTTGGCCAAATTTGGAATTGTTCATGCATGGTGGCGTAAATTTCGAACCGTATAAAGAGCAATTCAAGAAATTAATTCCCGATCCTGACATGAATTATGTCGAAACGTACAATGCTTCAGAAGGTTTTTTTGGAATTCAGGATCAATTGGATTCTAACGAATTGTTGTTAATGTTGGATTATGGAATTTATTACGAATTTATTCCCATGACTTCTTTTGAAGGAACTAAATCTACTGAAATCGTTAATCTTGAAGAAGTTAAATTAGGTGTTAATTACGCGCTGGTTATCTCAACGAATGGGGGATTGTGGCGCTATATTATTGGGGACACTATTCAATTCACATCAGTAGATCCATTTCGCTTTAAAATTACAGGAAGAACTAAAAGTTATATAAATACTTTTGGCGAAGAATTAATAGTCGACAATGCAGAATTGGCAATAGCATATGCCTGTAATAAAACAAATTCTCAAATTAGAGATTATACAGCATGCCCTGTTTACATGACAAGTATCGAACATGGTGGTCATGAATGGCTTATTGAATTTATTAAAAAACCTGAAGACTTAAATCGTTTTGGAATACTGTTAGATGAAAAATTAAGAGAAATCAATTCTGATTACGATGCAAAAAGGTATAATAATATGGTTTTGAATCCTCCAAAAATTAAAATTGCAGAAAATGGTACTTTTGATCATTGGTTGAAATCCGAAGGGAAATTAGGAGGGCAAAATAAAATTCCGAGACTTTCAAATAATAGAGTTATTTTGGAACAAATATTGGTTCAAATGGCACACATCAAAATAACATAGAATAAAGTGAAAGCAGTCCTGATTCTCTTATTTTTTGCTGTTTCTGTATCGAAAGTACAAGGACAGGTTTTTGATTCTTTGCATTGGAAAAAAAATGGAGAATATTTAATCAATCAAGATGATATTTGGTCCGTTGATGTTTTGGGAAATGTGTATATCGCTAAAAATAAAGTTCTTCAAAAATTCGATTCTACAGGTGTTTTAAAATTTTCACAAAGTATAAAATCGTTTGGAAGGATCAAGGAAATTCAATCCATCAATACGATGAAATTGGTAACTTTTTCAGAAGAACAACAGACTGTTTGTCTTCTCGATAATACTTTGACATTAAGTGAAGAATGTTTGGATTTGTCAAATTTCGATATTGGAAACGCATCGCATATAGCTATTTCTGGTCAATCAGATAAATTGTGGGTGGTGGATCAACTCAATTCAAAGTTGTTGCTCTTAAGCTTAAATGGAACCAATCAATTTCAAGAAATAAAAAATTTAAAAGGTATTTTGAATATGAATCAAATTGAATCAATTCAAGAAGTGGAAAATCATTTATTTTTAATAGATTCCTCTAGGATAATTTTTGAATTTGATTTGTATGGGTCTTTAATTAGAACCTATAAATTTGATTTTTTCAAAAGCTTGAGTATAAAGGATAAATCGTTTGTTTTGTTGTTGAATGATAAATTAAATATTCGTCAAATTAATGAATCAACAACTGATTTTATCGAGTTACCAACAATCGGCATCCAAGAGGTAAAATTGTCGGGTAAATTTTTCTATTTTCGCACAGAGAATAAAATATTAAAATACTCACTTACTTTACGCAATTAATCCTTGTGAATTAAATCAATTGTAGTAATTTAGTCAGTCTAAATTTGAATGAATATGCATATCGCAGTCGCTGGAAATATTGGGTCAGGTAAAACTACGCTAACAAAGATGTTGGCTAAGCATTACGGATGGGAAACGCATTTTGAAGATGTAGAACACAATCCATACTTAAATGATTTTTATGAAGATATGCAACGCTGGTCATTCAACCTTCAAATTTATTATTTGAACAGTCGATTCACTCAAATTCAAGAAATTCAGGAAACAGATAAAAACGTCATTCAAGATCGTACGATTTATGAAGATGCTTTCATCTTTGCACCGAACCTGCATTCAATGGGTTTGATGACAACACGTGATTTCGAAAACTATTTCTCTTTGTTCAACTTGATGGATTCTTTTGTTTCGTCTCCAGATTTATTGATTTATTTGAGAGCAAGTGTTCCAACATTGGTGAATCAAATTCAAACACGTGGTCGTGATTACGAAGAAAGTATTCGTTTAGATTATTTAAAGCGTTTAAATGAACGTTACGAAGCATGGATTTCAACATACGATAAAGGCAAATTATTAATTATTGATGTTGA
>CAMDNE010000053.1 GCA_945902745.1 Chitinophaga pinensis
TAATTGAGACAGTTCTTAAATCTTTATGCTTTCCAGGTCCCGATAAATGTACCTTGATTTGCATTTTATGCTCTCAGCACTAAAATCGTATATGCCTAAGAAATTTACATGTTTCCAAAATACTGGAGACCCGTTTCGAATTAGATTCAATAATTTTGTTTTTTTTCCATAATCCCGACATTGTGATATCAATTTTGACAAATACATATAATTCCAGCATAACACTGAATTCTGAATTAACCTTTTACACCCTTCCAGAATTGATTGTTCTTCACGAATATTGCTTGAAAAATCGTATTTACCTGTTACTAATATTGCACGACTAAATTTTTGAATACTCTCGACCTTATTTAATTGCTTCTCTATTTTCTGGCGAAGTTCATGGTTATCAATATAGTCAAGGATAAATAAAGATTTTATTATTCTGCCATATTCTTTTAAAGCATGATAAAATGGGCTATTGCTCGAATAACTATTCAACCTTCGAAATAAGTCTGACGCTGAACATTTTTTTAATTTTATTGTAGCAACGAAACGTAAAATCATATCCCAATATTTACTAATTAAGTCAAAATTTATGGTTCCACTAGGAAGAATTTTATGCCCTTTTGCAACGTGATCGCTCCTTTTAGAAAATGAATAGATCCTCTGTTTTTTTAAATTTTTAATTCTTGGGGCAAAGCGATAACCCAAAAGGTTTGTCGTTGCAAATATAATTTCTGAGTAACCATGTGTGTCTGTTGAGTGTATATCACTATGAACGAAATCATTTTCCATCAAACCATCGATGACATATACGGCCTCCCTTTCATTTGAGTTCATGACGATAGAGTAAAACATTTTGTGAGAATGGTCGGTAAATACATAAACAGAGACACCGCTTCCACTCCCTTGGTTCTTATAGGTTGGGCTACAATCCAACGAATTTTTAGTTACATCATATTTCGCACCATCAGAGCTTGTGTGACAGCCAATATCGGTGTTATAAATAGTAGATAACGGCATTTTATCTATCGCTTTTAATATTGCTATATTAGCCTGCTTAAGGTTTTCTACTGAAAAATATACGGTGGCAATATTCTCAAAGTCAACCTTAATATTTCTGCTTATTTTTTCCATTTTCCCTAACCCAATTCCACAGCCTAATGAAATTGTTGTAGCGATCATTGCTTCTATACTTGGTTTCCGAGCAATATACTTACTTGAAAAATGAACAAACGCATTAGTGAATTTAGCGTATGAATTCACAGAATTAAGTAGCTCAGTGATATTTATGCTGTAATTATTAGGGACTAATGAGGATACCTTAAACTGATCTTCAAAGTCGATCTTATCTGTTTTTAGGATAAACTTACCATCATCACGAAAGCGAATATGTTTATTTGAGCCATCATTAATACGTGAATTTGTATTTTCGTATTGCGATTCTAATTCCTGGACGAGCTTTTTATGGATGTTAATTGGATCCGAAAATTTATCCATACCTGAAAGTTCAAATATTTTATTTTCTTTAGTCTCATTCTCTGAAAAAATAAATTGATCAAATTCTTTGTATTTCAACGAATGCAAAATATTAAGTTCACCTGACTTAATCGCTAGCGCAATCTCTCTAAATAATAGTGATTTATACAATGACTGCCGAAATGTTCCATTTTCGCGATACAATATATCTTTAACGTTTTGCTTAAGAAATCCTTGGGGGCAACCACTATCGATTAAGCCATTGTTATTTTTATAGTATCTAATAGCTGATGTTAATAGACTATTGTTATATTGGTATTCAAACTCCAAATTAAGAATAATTGAATTAACTCGCTTTATCAATTTTAAAGAACACTTCTCAATAATTCCATTACGATCGATTTGATTCATAATTTGAACAGTATCATCATAAACACTATTAATATCAGATTCTGTCTTTTGAATACGATCTGACCGAAGTTGACACTCCTCTAATGCGGTAGCAACCTTTTCCTTATCTTCTAGATCTTCATTTGCGAGAATGCTAAAAATTTTGAGACGAAATGGCAGCAACACTTCCTTGACATCCATAAGAACTGAATTTGTTTTGTTAGCTTCTATATTTCTCACAGATGCTCGATGCTCCTCATATTTGATTTTCTCTGAATTTCTGTCTGCTTGAACCTCACGCAACAACGTGTCTGCAAGAATATCGTTAAGGTAGTAATAACTTACATGCAAAAAAGCCACAACATGTAATTTCCGTTTTTCTTCTGACATCTGATTTAGTTGGGAAATTTGACACTTTAAAACAAAATCGGAAAGATATTTCAAACCATCAAAAGTAATATCAAGCGATTTGATAAGGTTCTTGATGATGTAATTATAGTTTTTTAGTGTGATCAATTTATCCACATTTTCTTTGATAATCATGGGTTTCAAGTCCTTATTAATATTTTTAAAATAAGACAACCTATACGTATTTTTAAGTTTTGTATCAATATTATCAATACGTTCATCCCTCATAAGCTCGGACACTATTCTATTTGCATCTATTGGAAAATCGCTCTGAATTTTTTTTAGAAGAATACTCTCCCTATTGGGTGATAAAGCATAAACGGCAGTAAACACTCATTCAAAATTTTAGATTATTGAATTACAATAGGATAATCGAATAATCCAATGATTGAATTTTACCTCCAAAAAGACGATTTTCTGATTTCACAATATTTGAGACAGTTATTAAATTTTCACCTTTTCCAGGTCCCGAAAGTTGACGTTTTATGGATACCATGTCTTGCTTGTCGTTGAATTTGTGAAGATACTGATTTGGACCGTAAGTTTCTGCGTCACGTTCATATGCAGCATGCATTTTTAATTAAAGTGGACAGGGCTGTGCACAATAGAAAATGGTTCCACAAAGTTTAAAATCATGTGTAACCATTAACGTTTGAAACAAAATAGGCTCATTCTAACCTGCAAGGAAACCAGTTATGAACATGTGTCAAATTTCAATTTTTCACCACAACGAATGAGTGTTTACTGCCGTTTATGCTTATTCACCCGATATTAGAACTTTCACTAAAGTGAATACCGATGAAAATACACGATTTTGGCATCTAAAAATTTTTGAGACACTATTCATATTTTAATATTTTCCAGGGACCGAAAGTCATCGTTTACTTCGAATGCTCACGTCATGTATGGCAATTAATAACTGCTGATTTCGCTTATTTATAAAATTTTCCATTGAGCCAAAATAAAATCGCCTTTAAAATGAATCAAGGGTTAAATAGCTATTGTGTATCAAAAATACTTCGTCACCTCTTCCTATGGGACATTACCGACTTTTATGCTTTTGCACCCATTAAATAGAAATATGCGCATCATTTTTTATTCTCGTCGTATAGCACCTGATCGATAACAATAGCTGTGCAAAGAATTGAAATATCATCTTCTCCATTTTCTATTTCTACACCATACGAGTGGTTAAAAGTCCATGCTGATTTGGATA
>CAMDNE010000054.1 GCA_945902745.1 Chitinophaga pinensis
AGGATAATCGAACATATCAGGAATGGAATTATTGCTAAAAAAGACGATTTCTAGATTTCACAATTTTTGAGACAGTTATTAAATTTTGACCTTTTCCAGGTCCCGAAAGTTAAAGAGAATTTTACTTTTTAAGCTTTCTACCGAAAAATCAAAGATCCCGAAGAAATTTATGTGTTTCCAGAAGATAGGCGACCCATTTTTTACAGCTTTTAAAATTCTAGCTTTTTCTCGATATGACTTTGCTTGGTAAATTAATTTGGAAAAGTACATGTAATTCCAACAGAGAATAGCATTTTGAATTAAGAGTTTCGCCCCCTCCATCATTAGTTGTTCTTCCCTAATATTACTTGAAAAATCATATTTTCCTGTTGTCGAGACAGCACGGCTGAATTTCTGAATACTTTCAATTATGTTAAGCTGCTTTTCGATTCTCTGGCGTAGTGCGTGATCATTCAAATACTCTAAAATATACTTTGTTTTAATTATTCTACCATATTCTTTCAAAGCCTGATAAAACGGACTATCCTTAGAATAACTGTTTAGCCTCCGAAAAAGATCTGAAGCAGAAGTTTTTTTTAGCTTTATTGTTGCAACAAAACGGAGTATCATGTCCCAATATTTATATATCAAATCAACATTAATTTTACCTTCGGGAATCAATTTATAACCAGTCTCCGCAAATTCTTTTGGTCCTGGGAACAAATAAAGTACTTGATTTTTTAAATTTTTTATTCTTGGAGCAAATTTAAAACCCAATAAATGTGTCGTCCCAAAAATAACTTCAGAATACCCAGCAGTATCGGTGGAATGAATCTCTGATCTGACTACATCATTCTCCATAAGACCATCAATCACATAATGAGCCTCTTTTTCACTGGAATTAAAAACAACAGAGTAAAACATTTTGTGGGAATCATCTGCAAAAATATATACAGAAACTCCGCTACCAGTACCTTGACTTTTATATGTAGGGCTACAATCAAGGGAATTAGTAAGAATATTAAATTTAGCCCCATCAGAGCTGGTATGAGTTCCAGTATTTTTGCCGTATATTTTAGATAATGGCAGTCTATCGATTGTTTTTAAAACTTCATTGTTACCATGCCTAAAGTTTTCAGGGGAGCAATAAAGGGTTGCAATATGTACAAGATCTTCATGCATATTTAGACAAATTGTTTGCATCTTTCCTAATCCAATGCCCAAGCCTAATGCAAGTATCGTTGCAATAATGGAGTCTGGACTAGGCTTTGATGTCACATACCTATTTGAAAAGTGGATAAATGAATCTGTAAAATTAGCATGTTGATTTACAGAATTAAGTAATTCAGTAATATTAATATTTAATTTATTTGGCAATAGACTTGACAGTTTTTCATGATCAATATTTTCAAGAGCATCAGTTTTTATCACAAATTCACAATTATCTTTGAATGTAATATGTTCGTTACTACCATTTAAAATATTATCGTTGGTAACTCGAATTTGTGATGTCAGATCATGCTTTAAACTCTCTAAATGCTGTTCCTTTTTTTCAAATATATTTAGACCTGCAATCCGTAACAACTCTTTAGAATTCTCGTTTAACTCTTTCTCAGAAATCATGAATTGTTCAAATTCTTGGAATTTTCTCGAATGTAGTACATTTAAATTTCCACCTTTAAGCGCTAATCCAATGCTATGAATAAGGAGAGATTTGTAGAGAGACTGTCGAAATGTACCGTTATTGCGATATAGCAAATTTCTTACTTTTGGTTTTAGGAATCCTTGTGGGGCATTTTTGTCTATCATACCATTGTTATTTTTGAAATACCTAATAGCTGATGTTAATAGACTACAATTACACTTATACTCAAAGTCCAAAATTAAAATAATCGGCGCGACTCTTTTCTGAAGCTTGACAGATTCCTTCTCCATAATTATATACCATTCAACTTTATCCAATATTTCATTTGTTTTTGCATAATATTCATCTACCTCAGCCTCTGTTTTTTTTACTACATCTGATTGTTCATTATATACATCAAGAGCAAGCTCAACTTTAGTATCTGCATTAATGTCATCTCTTGCCAAAATGCTAAGTACGCGCAATTGCAGCGGCAATAATACATCCTTAACGCCGCATAATACTGATTTTGTTCGTTTTGCATCATTATCTCTTTCTGTTGCCCGAAGCATATCAAATTTAATGTTTATAGAATTTTCATTAGTTTGCACTTCCCTTAGTAGCCTTTCTGATGCAATATCGTTTAAATAATAGTACGTCACATAAATAAATGATATGATGTATAATTTTTTCTTTTCGTTCGACATCTGATTTAGTTGAGATACTTTACTTATTAAAACAAAATCAGAAAAATATTTTAATCCATCAAAATTGATGTCGAGAAGCTTAATTAAATCAACGAAAACACCATTATATAAATTTAATATTCGAATCTTTTCGACCGTCTCTGAAACCAATTTTGGTTTCAGGTCCTTATTAATATTTTTAAAGAACGATAGCCTATAACTTTTTCGTTTTTCCATATCAATATTATCAATACTGTCATCGTTCAGCAACTCTGCTACAATACTTTCACCAGCTTTAGGAAATTTTTCACCTATTATCTTTAGGAGCCCTTGCTCCCGATCATTAATTGCGTTGGCGATAATGTCAGTTATCATCCAGTACGAAGGTGTCTCGAATCTTTTCTCAGCAATATATCTATTAAGTTCCCGATAAATTACGACTGGGTTAAGACTACTTTTCGATAAATAGGAGCAATATTCTGAAACTAACTTCTTTTCCAATGCCCCGAATAGATGACAAGCATGAATTTCCAAGATATGTTTCTTATGCCTTAGTCGAGTACTATCATCATAACTATCTAAGGATATTTTTTCTCCAAACCCCATTTTCTTTGAAATGAATTCGATATCGGTTTCTCGAAAGTTTTTTGGCAAATAAAATTTTCTATCTCTTTGAAAATATCCGTACTGAATAACATACCCAACCATATTGACTTTTGATCTCATTGTTCCAATAAATTTATTAGCTACATCTGTACAACTAAAATATTTATTTTTCTCCTCTATTGTATAGATTGGACAATTTTCGATCCTCTGTATTTCATTTTTTGATAATATGCTTAACGTTGACAATCAATACCCTCACTTTTAATAAACCTGTGTGCAATATGATTATAATTTTAATTTTTCAAACTCG